>JAUIAP010000008.1 GCA_030425205.1 Anaerolineae bacterium | reverse complement strand
ACTGTTCGGGCTTTTTGCGTGAATCGACACGGCGACCAGAGCTCCCGCTCGAGCTTTTCATCTCTGATGACAATCGGTCTGCCGTGTCTTTTCCTTTTATACAACAGTTTTTTCATACTAATGACAGAGCCATACAATTTACCTTACGCTGTATTCATAACCCAAACTGTTCATGAATATGACAAATAGAGACGAGCATCAGCAAAATGGGATCGAGTACGCCACGTTCGAGAGAGGTGGCGTTATCGCTACGCTCAAAGAGGGCGATGGCGGCTTGTTGATCAAAGAAGGGGAGCGTCGCCATCGTTTGACTGTGCAGGGTATCGGCCGTCAGTTGGCGGATGCGGCTGTTGGGACGCAGCGTGATGGGTGGGGCGTAGAAGGGGCGTTTCGGCCGAAATGCGATCTCATGCGGCAGATAGCGTTCAGCGACACGGCGCAACAGATACTTTTGATGCCCCTCTTGGGTGTGCAAACGGGTTGGAATTTGCCCGACCGCGCCAAACAGATGATGGTCGAGAAAAGGCAACCGCACTTCAACGGCGTGCGCCATGTCGAGGCGATCGCCCGCCAAATGGTAGTTGGCAAAGATGGACGTTAACCAGAGGTAGATCAACTGCTTTGCTGGTTCGCGGCGCAAAATTTGGCTACGCCAGCGCATGGTGCGCAGCAGTTTCCAATAGGGATCGTAGTTGCTAAATTGGGCGGCGAATTGTGGGTCGAATGTATTTTGCAAGAGGCCAAGCGCGTGGGCGGTTGAGTCGCGGAAACGATCGGGTAGCGGCAAGAATTGCATCAGTCGGGCGACGGCGGGGGAGGTTTGGGCGATTTGACTTTCGGCCGATCCATACCCCTTGAACAGCTTACCGACCTGCCCCAACAGCGACCCCAAATTGCGCTTGCCTCCCGCTTGCAATGCCGCACTGACAAACCAGTATCCCGCAAAAAGCTCGTCCGCCCCTTCCCCCGCCAACACGGTGCGATAGCCCGCCTCTTTGATAGCGCGACTGAGCAACCAACGCGCCACGCCGTGTGCGTTGACTTGCAACATTTCGCCCGAGTAGGCAGCATCGGCAAAGTGATCGGCCAGCGTGTTGTCGTCCGCGTGGATCACGTGCAGGGTTGCGCCGAGATAGTCGGCCGTTGTGCGCGCCTTGCTGCTTTCATCATGTTGCGCCTCGTCAAAGGCGATGGTGAACGCCGCGACGGGCTGATCGCTCTGGGCGCACGCCATCGCCAACGCGGTCGACGAGTCTAACCCGCCGCTGAGCAGACAGCCGACCGGCACATGGGCTTGCGTGCGCAGCGTCACCGCCTCCAGCAGTTGGTCATGCACGAGATCGACCAGCTCGCGCTCGCTCAACGCTGGATAGGGTTGTTTGGCAAGCGGGAAGTTGACATCCCAATAGCGCGTCAGTTTTTGGGGCTGATTTCGGCCGAATTGCAACGTATGGGCGGGTGGCAACTGCTGGACGTTGGCAAAGAGCGACCGCTCGTTATGATAGCAGCCGAACAGTCGTTGATAGACCGCCAGCTCATCCCACGCGGCGGGCAGACCAGCGGCAAACAGAGCCTTCGCCTCTGATGCTAACCACAGTTGACCGTCATGCCAACTGTAGAAAAGCGGCTTGATCCCAAAGCGGTCGCGGGCGGCGAAGAGCGTCTGTCGTGTCGCATCCCAAATGACAAACGCAAACTCACCGCGCAAGTGTTGCAGACAGTCCGCACCCTGCTCTTCATAAAGGTGCAGGGCGATCTCGCTATCGGTCTGCGTGCAAAATTGATGGCCGCGAGCCATCAACTCATGCCGCAAACGCACGTGGTCATAAAACTCACCGTTGGCGACGATATGTAGTTTTCCATCTTCGCTGGGGATGGGTTGCGGGGTGGCGGCGGTCGTGATGTCGAGGCGCGTGTGTCCAAGTCCAGCGCACCCATCGGGAGCCACCCAGATCAACTGTCCATCAGGGCCACGATGGGATAGCTGATTGGTCGCGGCGCGCAGTCGGTCAGTTTCAAACGGTCGATTGGGGGAAAAAACGGCGGTAATACCACACATATTTGTTGTCAACTGGTCAGAAAAATGTCTCCGTGACCACACAATTTTTCAGCGTCCCCACTGCTCTCCCCAGCTAGAATTGTACCCGTCTCGTTGCGATGTCCACAGCACGGATTGAAAATGCAGTGGCAGGTCAGATCGTTTTCAGATCGCTTTTTGATTATGCTATATTTGTACAACAAACAAGGAGCACGCGATGCGATTTTTGCCAACGATGTTTATTTTAATCCTTCTAACGATCGGCGTTGGGATCGATAGGGCGGTGGTTTCGGCCGAATCTACTGCACAACAAACCATTTTCACCGTCAACCAAACAACCGATGCGCCCGATGCCAACATCGGTGATGGCATCTGTGACAGCGATTTGGGGACGGGCGGGAATCAATGCACCATTCGGGCGGCGATTGACGAGGCAAACGTTGGGGTTAACGCTGACACCATCGCCATCCCCGCCGGCACTTACGCCATTGACGACGACGCGCTCGAAGTGACGGGCGGCGATCTGAAGATCATCGGCGCAATCAATGGCGGCACAATCCTCGACGGCACAGAGAGCGATTCAGGCATTCTGTTTGTGCGTGATGGGGCGACCGTTATCGCTAGCTTGCTTACCTTGCAAAATGGATCGGGCGGCTGCTTCCCCGTCGTCGGCTGCGGCATGGGCGGCGCGATCACCAATCAAGGCACGCTCACCCTACAAGGCAGCATCGTGCGCGACAATCGCAACAGCGCAAACGGCGGCGGCATCGTCAACCAACAAGTCCTGATCGTCGAAGATAGTACCATCGAAAATAATCGCGCGGGACAGGTCGGCGGCGCGATCTATACCGCAGGTTATGACTATGCGAATTCGACCACCATCCGCAATACGACGATCCGCGACAACCTGAGCACGGGTGGCGGGGGTCTCTATGTTGCCGATGCAAACGTGCTGCTCGATGATGTGACAATCCAGCACAATGCCGCCTTTGGCACACCTGCGCGCAACTCCTATGGTGGCGGACTCTCCGTCAAAAGCAGCAGCGACCCATTCAGCGTCACCATCCAAAACAGCACGTTTGCCGATAACTACTCAGAAGCGAGCGGCGGCGCGATCTTCACCAGCAACGTCGTCATCATCAGCGGTAGCGAATTTCGCCACAATCGGGCGGCGATGCGCGGCGGCGCGATCTTCTCACAGCTCAAGGAAACGACGGTTGCAAATAGCCTCTTCTACGGCAACGTGGCGGACTATGAGGGCGGCGCATTCTTCCAAAATACGAGCGATTTGAGCATCACAAACAGCGCGATTTTTGACAATCAGGCGCGTGACGGCGCGGGCATTACCGTGGATCAAAGTGCGGGGATTGCGACATTGGAAAACGTAACCGTCAGCGGCAATGTAGCGACGGGCAGCGGGGGTGGCCTGCTGATCCGCAATGATGTGACGGCGAAATATGTGACGATTGCCAACAATAGCGCGGGGATCGGCTCGGCCGTTGCACTCAACGATAACGGCAATTTTGTACTCGGGAGTTCGATCATCGCCGACCACGCGGCTGCGCCATGCGACAATGACGACGGCACGTTTACATCGGTCGGTCATAATGTGCTTGAGAGTACGATTGGCTGTGCCGTCACGGCAGCGAGTGGCGATCAGTTCGGTGCAAACGCCGATCTGGAACCATTGGGTGACAACGAAGGGGGAACGTTGACGCATGAGTTGGGGGAAAATAGCGTGGCGGTGGAGGCGGGAGATTCGGCCGATTGTCCCAGCTTCGACCAGCGTGGCATTCCCCGCCCCGTCAATGGCGAATGTGACGCGGGCGCGCTCGAACACGACCCATCCACCAGTTCGCAAGTGTGGACGCCCGTCGATCCGCTGCCCCTATTTCAACATGCCACCTTCCCGACGCTTGTCCCATTTGGCACGACATTTACCGTCAACACAACGGCGAATGTCAATCAATCTGACGCAAACATCGGGGATGGCAGTTGTGCCACCAGCGGCGGCGACTGCACATTGCAAGCGGCTATTCAGGAGAGCAACGCGCTCGTCGGGTTAAACACCATCAACCTGCCAGCGGGGCTCTACACAATCACCTCTGAACTCACTGAGATCACCGATCATCTCATCATCGACGGCGCAGGGCGCGACACGACTGAGCTTGTGCGGAATTCGAGCAGCAACGCGCTACGCATTGACTATGGCGCGCTCGTCACGCTGCGCGACGTGACGATGGGGGGCGGCAGTCGCTTTATCTCAAACTACGGTCGTCTGACGCTGCAAAATTGCGTCCTGCAAAATAACAGCGATTCGTCTGTTTTCAACTTCTACAACTATGGCGACACGATGCCGACGATTGACCCACTGCCCGAGCTATTTGTCGATGCGTGCATTTTCCGCGACAACGTCGGCGCGTTTAACGGTGCGGCGATCTATTCAGACGGGCGGGTGACGGTGAGCAATTCGCTGTTTGAAAACAACGTGGCGTCGAACGGCGGGGCGATTTACACAACCGGCGGCTCTGGCGTGACAGAACAGGGTGACATCACCGTTATCAACAGCCAGTTTGTGGGGAATTCGGCCGAAAATCAAGGCGGCGCCATCCGCAGCCGCTGGAACCGTATCATCATCAGCAACAGCACCTTTATCGACAACGTTGTGACAAGCGGCGGTCAGCCACAGGGCGGCGCACTTGCAGCGTCAAGCTGGATCACGGTGACGGACAGCTATTTTGAGGGAAATTCGGCCGAATATGCCGGCGGCGCCATCGCCAACGGGGGCAACTGGAATCTCGATGTCGATCCCGCCATTCTGACTATTGGCGGATCGGCCTTTATCGCAAATGAGGCTGATTTTGGCGGCGCGGTCGTCTTTGAAGGGGTCGGCAACTTGGCTCGCAGCACGTTCAGCGGCAACACGGCGTTGAGTGATGGCGGCGGTATTTTGATCGCAGCAGGCAGCACGGGAACGCTCAACAGCCTCACCGTCGTCAACAACAGCGCCGACAGTGACAACGACAACGACGGCGTGGGCGGCGGCTTGCAGCTTTCGCCGGGACTTTGGGAAAATCCGGGAACATTCACCATTCAAAACAGCATCTTTGCCGACAACACAGCATTTGCGGGGGCAGATTGCAGCGCGGCGGTTGGGACAGGCGCATCATTGGGCAACAACTTGTTAAAAGAGACAGACGCATGTGCCATCTTCACCAATGGCAGCGATTTGACGGGCATCGATCCGCAGTTGTCACCGCTGAACAATGTGCAGAATCACAATCGCGTCCACTTGCCGCTGCCGACCAGCCCTGTCGTCGATTCAGGCGGAGATTGTGGGGTTGTTGATCAGCGGGGGGCGCAACGGGGGGCTTGTGATCGGGGATCGGCCGAAATCACCCCACCCCAAACGTTTATCGTCAACGCCTCTGACACGGCAATCGACGCAGAACTGGGCGACGGTATTTGCGCCACCGCCACAGGCAGTTGCACATTCACGGCCGCCGTTGCGGAAGCCAACGTTTGGAACTATGCCGACGCCATTTCCATTCCCAGCGGCACATTCGTCAGCGAAGATGTTCTCATCGCAACGGGTGATTTGACTGTCACGGGCGCAGGCGCCGATCAAACGACGCTCACCGCCAACCTCACTCGGGCTGGTAACAAGCGCGTTTTGACCACTGGCACCATTCTCGACCCCAGCCAACAGATCACGCTCAACGACCTCGCCATTACGGGCGGCGATCTTGGATTCGGCATCGCGCAGTCGGGCGGCGGGATATTCAACGTGGCCGATCTAACCCTCAATCGCGTCTGGATTCACAACAATCAGGCTGGAAACGGTGGCGGGATCGCCAATCTCACAGCGGGCAAATTGACCATCAACGACAGTGCCATTACGAACAACACGGCGCAATGGCTGACCGGGCGCGGCTATGGCGCGGGTATCCTCAACAGCAGTAGCACAGCAGCCAACCTGACCAATGTGACTATCAGCGGCAATCAGGCGGCTCAGTATGGCGGTGGCATCGTTCATACAGGATCAAACAAGTTGACGCTTAAACAGGTGACGGTCGCCGACAATCATGCCAACAGCACGTATGGCGGCGGGGTCGTCAATAGCGGCAGCGGCATCCTCTCGCTCGATAACGTCATCATCAGCGACAATAGTGCATCGACAACCGACCCAGATTGTTACGGCACAGTCACCGTCATTCGCGATCGCGTTCTCATTGAAAACGACAGCGCAAACTGCGACCCAACCAGCACCATTTTGACGGGCGCTCCGCTCTTAAAGCCACTCGCAGACTATGGCGGCTCAACGCCAACACATGCGCTCATCGCGCAAAGTTCGGCCGTCAACGCAGGTGGCACAAACTGCCCCACGCGCGACCAGCGCGGCTATGCTCGCAACGGCAATTGTGACTTGGGGGCGTATGAATTTGCGGGTGTGCCAACGGCGATCACGCTTACTGAGATGTCGGCAAAACATGGGTTGCAGTTGCCATTGTTCCTCTTCGCATTTTTTGCGCTTGCCCTTTTTGTATATTTGGCACGCCGCATCCAGCGCAAAAAAATAACAGTTCAGTAACACCGATCGTTTTATGCTCTCTCCATGCGAGAGACAAACAGCTCCCACAACTGCTCCTACATCCTTCGACTGTGGAATGATGGCAATACGACTTGGCGCGTCAGCGTCAAGCGTATTCCCGATGGAAGATGGCGCGGTTTTGCGTCGCTCGATGCGGCGACAGCTTATATTGGGCGGTGTTTGTCTATGAATGTGCAACGTAAAGCGTAAGCGGCGCAGCCGTAAGTGGTTAGTCGCTGGTGGCTAGTCGATAGTGGCTAGTAAGAATGTGCGTTGACCGTTTTTCTTCACTAGCAACTAGCCACCATTTACCCTTATGGCGCACATTTTGACGAGGTACACAGTCATGTGACCCATTCTGTTTTAGCGATCCATTGGAGAAACACGATGAACATTAAACGCCTTTTCTTACCTGTTCTGTTAATTAGCCTGTTTGTTTGGGGAAATTTCGGCCGAAAAACCCAAGCCGCCACCACCCAACTCACCTTCAACCAGCCCGCCGCCATCCACGTCAGCACGTCGTTTGACATCTCCGTTGATGCGGCAAGTTTGGCAGATGCCGCGACTGGCTTTCAGTGGGAAGTCACGTTTGACCCCGCTGTGATCGCGTTTCGCAATGTGGCGATTGGGGACGGGTTGAGCGCGACGGGGCGAGAGGGCGTTTGTGCTGCGCCGCAAGTTGTGTCGGCCAGGCGCGTGCGTGTGGCCTGTGCAACGATAGGAGACGGAGCGGGGCAGACGGCCGACGGTGCGCTTGCCATATTGACGTTTGAGGCGCTTGCAATTGGAGCAAGTGGAATAAATTTAGAGGCGATTCAGTTGGTCGATGATGAGATTGCGCCGACGATTTTTGGGGCGGGGATTTCGGCCGATACCGTCATCGTCGAAGCCACCCCTCTATCAGTCGGTCTGCGCTCATTTGAATCAAGTCGCGCCAACATTCTGCCCGCCATCTTTCTCATTCTGCTTTCTCTCACACTCATCACCTATCGCCTACGCCGCAAAAGCAAACTCACCAACCTTCAAACCTTCATCCACCTCCTCCTAATCTTCACCCTTACCACCCAAACATTCTGGCCCATCCCGCCCATCGCCCATGCATCACCCCCCACGCAACACGCAACACGCAATACGCAACACGCAATACGCAGCTCTTCAAGCAACTTTTCGGCCGATCTCAACGGCGATCAACTCGTCAACATCAACGACTTACGCCAAATCGCAACAGTCTGGCAATGCGCGAGTGGGGACGGGTGTTTTTCGGCCGATTTCGACTTCAACAGCGATGACCTGATCGACCTCTTCGACCTCGCCAGCGTCGCCAACGAATATGACATCGAACCACCCGTCATCACCATCACAACCCCGACCGAGAACGCTATCCTCACGGGCAGCAGCGTCACCGTCAGCGGCACATTTGCCGACGCGCACGCCGTCACTGAAATTTTGGTCAACGGCAACGCGGCAACGCTCGACGCGGGGACATTCACCATCGACCTACCCACGACAGACGGCACATTCCCAATCCACGTCGCCGCCGTCGATAAAATTGGGCAGACAAGCGGGGCAACCCGTCTCGTTACAGTGGACGGAGCAGGCCCATTTATCACCGTCAATTTGCCGCGCAATCGCCAAGCGATCTACACAACCCGCCCTGGATTTGACATCGACTACACCGATCTGATTGGGCTTGTCGATGCAAGTACATTGCAGGTGATATTGACCGATGAAACTGGCACACCGACCGACATTTCCAACCAACTCACCGCCAACGCCGACACCGCCAGCGGCACGCTCAACTTCGACTTGCAAGAGGACGAAACGTACACCGTCACCGTCAGCGTGCAGGACACAAACGGCGTTCAAGGCACACGCATCAGCAACTTCTATGTCCCAACCAACGCCAACAGCATCACCCCGCCCACGTGGAGCGACGGCGCGGGATTTGTCAGCGGCTACGTCTACGACTCCTCAACGTGCGGCGGCGAACAGCAGTATGACCCCATCGACTGCACAGGGATTGCAGGCGCAACGGTGACGCTCGAACAGATCGACGCGACACGCCTCGCCAATGCACGCGATGCCCGACAGGCCGAACTAATCGTCTCCCGTTCACCACACGGCTTGCCCCACGACGCGAGCCGTGCGCCAGAGCAGTTCAGGCAAGCGGTCGTCGGTACAGTTGTGACAGGAGTGGGTGGATTCTTCGCCTTTCCAGTCGCGGAAACGGGCAACTATGCGGTGCGCGTTGAGAAAGATGGCTTTACTTATGGACAGCGATTGACCGACATCGTGCTGGAAAAGTCGATTGCGACGAGCGATCTCTATTTGACGCCGCTCGATGCCGCTGTCACCCCGTGCGATAGCGCAGGGTGTGAACATGTGAGTGCCGATGGGCAGATGCAATTGAGCGTCCCAGCGGGCGCGTTGACGGGAACCCAGCAGATCGACATTCGCGCCACGCAGTTTGACCAAGTGCAGTTCTTGCCATCGGGCGAATTGCCACCGGGAACGGGCGAAACCTATGCGTTCAACTTGAGCGGCGCGTCGGAAATTACGTTCACCGAACCGATCACCGTCATGCTAAAAAATGATCGCGGTTTTGCGCCGGGCGCGGAGATTCCACTCGGCTACTGGAATCAGACATTGCAAGTGTGGGAAGATGCGGGAGATGTGTTTGTCGATGAGACGGGGGAGTGGCTTGTCATGCAGGTGACACACTTTTCAAACTTTGACCCGAACAGCCCCGTGACGGCCAACACGGTTGAAGTGACAGCGAGCGATGAAACAAAGAAGTCTGGTGAAAACTGTGCGACAGATTGTGATTCGAGCGAAATCGACATTGCAACGGGCGTATTAAAGCAGGAATTTAGCTTGCCAACGGTCAACGTGCTGGATACGCCGATGGGTGTGACGTTGAACTATGATTCTCAGCGTGCTAATCCAACCGCCGTGATTGACATTGAGTTGGGGATGCAAGAGTTGGTTGCGAACGCGGCGCAGCAGGTGGACGGCGTGCTGCAAGCGGAGCTGTTTATCGAGGGGGAGAGTACCGATCAGTTTAGTTTTGAGTTGGGTGAGTTAGAGCAGGATGGGGAAATCGGCCGATTCCGCTACTTCTGGAACGGCCGCGATTCACAAGGGCAGCAAGTGCCACCCGGCGTTTACAACTATGTGGTGCGCGTCAAAGTGCCGTTCCAAGCGCAATTTTTTGGCACAACCAACGGCCTCTTCGGTGGCCCTCCTGACCCAACCCAACCGCTCGGCGTGTTCACCACATCAACGGTGGATCGCTTTGTAAGCGGGTCAGTGCTAATCGGCTCGAACGCGACCAACCCATACGGCACGGGCTGGCAAGTGGCGAACGTGCAGCGGCTCTACCAAGCGGAAGATGGTTCCATTCTGATCGACGATGGCGACCACACGCTGACGCAATATTTGTTCCCGTTCAACGACTTAACGGCCGAAACGCCACAGGTGCGAACGTTTGGGGCGGAAGTGGGAAGTGGGAAGTGGGAAGTGGGAAGTGAAGAGTGGAGAGTGGAGAGTGGAGAGAACGCGCTTGCAGACGACGCACCACGCAATACGCACCACGCAATACGCACCACGCACCACGCACCACGCATCACCCCCTCAACCATCATCACCAGCGATATCATCACCGACACCGTTTGGACGGCCGCCAACAGCCCCTACTTGGTCGAGAACGACATTACGATTGCGGCGACGGCGACGTTGACGATTGAGGCGGGGACGGAGGTGCGCGTCGATGCGAGCTCGACCGTTCCAGACAACATTTTTGTCGAAGGCATACTGCTGGCACAGGGAAGCGAGACAGACGGCGTGACGTTCACCGATGACGGGTTCCGTTGGGGAGCGATTGTGGTGCAGGCGGGCGGATCGGCCGAATTCTCCCATACCCGCATCGAAGGGGCCGGACAGTCGGGTGATGGGTTTGATGGACGCGATGCAGGTCTTGTCGTCATCAGCGGCACGCTCACAATGAGCAACAGCGTCATGTTTGACAGCGGCAACACGACCAATCGTGTCGATGGTTGCTTGCTGGTGCAAGATAGTGCAGTGACGCTAGTCGATTCGGTGTTTGAGGGGTGCGGCAGTCCGGGATCATTTGGCCGCGCCGCCGTCGCCTTCTTTGGCGCAAACACGACGATACAGGCAACCAATGTCCTGATCACAGACAGCCACACCTTCCCGCTGGCTTACGACCTCAACACAATCACGTCTCTGCCCGACATCACCACCGATGACCCACGCGCCTTGATCTTTGGCAACATCGTCACCAACGACACGACGATCAGCCCAACGAGCAACACCAATCAATTCTTGGTCGATGGGGATGTGACGATTGCAGCCAGCGCAGCACTCACCCTGACGGAAGGAACCAACTGGACGTTCCGCAACGGCACGGATGATTTGATCGTCAATGGTGGCTTGGCATTGCAAGGCTCGCAAAACGCGCCTGTCATTGTCACCTCCGACGAAGACGATGATTTTGGTCAGTGGGGTGGGATTATTGTCGATGGGGGATTGGCCGAAATCGACTTCGCCACCATTCGCAGCGGTGGTCGCGCCACGTTCGACACAAATCGGACGGGGTTAATCGGTGTCATCAACGGCGGTAGCTTGTCCCTTTCCAACTCGACGCTTTTCCGCATCTCCGACTTTTCCAACGCGCTCGATAGCTACGTCTATGTCAAAGATAGCACTGCTGTCGTCGAAGGGTCGATTTTGACCGATGACGGAGCAAATTTGGCAAATCCTGCGTTTGGCTTCCACGTCGAAGACACGGGTGCAACCGATGTCTCGTTTGATAATAACGTCGTGGTGCATCGCTCCAGTTTGGCGCGGATACCGAACCATTTGCTTGACCGCATCGGGCCGAACAACCTGTTTAGCACCGACAACAATCAGCGCATTCAAATCGAGGGCGGCACGGTTGCACAGGTGTCGATTGCACCGATTGGCAACCTCAACTCCTTTGAATATGCGACCAATCTGACCGTGACGGAGGCGATGACTGTGGCCGAGGGAGTGCGTCTGCGGAATGACAATCGGTTTTTGACGCTGGACGGGGCGACGTTGGTGGCGAGGGGATCGGCCGAAAATCCCATCTCGTTTGAGGCAATCGACGCCTCTGGCTCACGTGGCATTCGTCTAATCAATGGCGCACACGCCGATCTCGAATTTGTGACGGTTAAAGAGGCGCAATTTGGCATTTCCGTTTTGAGCGATAGCGGATTGACGCTCAAAAACAGCATCATTACCAACAATGATTTTGGTATCTTTGCCGACGACACGGTATCCGAGTTTACCGTGCTACTCAACGAAATCAGCGGCAACACGACGCGCGGCTTGCAAAATCAAACCACGCCCACACAGCTACTGGACGCACGATTTAACTTTTGGGGGTCTGCCACTGGGCCAACGCATGTCAGCAACCCCGCCGGCACGGGGGACACGGTTGGTGGCTCGGTGCTGGTCGTGCCATTTCTTAGAGGCAATGTCGAGGGCGGCGGCAACGCCATTAACCTATCCGACTTCGACACAACACTTCTCACCCGCGATCCCGATACAGGCGAATTTAGCCGCGTCTACCCCGACGGGCGCACCGTCATCTTCAACATCGATGGCCTCCAAACGACCGACCTCGACCGCGCTGGCAACGAAATCCGCTACACCTACAATCCCGATGATTCACTCGCCACGATGTCCTACGTCGCCAACGGTCGCGCAAATCCCGACTGGATATGGACATTCAACTACGACACACCACGCAATACGCAACACGCAATACGCATCACCGACCCCGCCAACCGCGAATCCACCCTCACCATCGACAAAAACGGCAACCTCACCGCCTGGCAAGAACCGGGCTTGTCTGCACCGATGACGTTTGCCTACGGCGCGACGCACAACATGACGCACAAGACGGATGCACGGGGAAATACGACGACGTATGAGTATGATGAAAATGGGCGCATGGTGCGCTCGAAGTTGCCGCCGCGTGAGGTGTTTGATCCTGTGACGGGACAGTTTAGCGTGGCGCAGGAGGTGCATGATTTTGTGCCGACAGATCGGGCGGATGTGGTCAATGGGTTGGATGCGGGGTCGCCTGCGGTGCCGAATGCGGCGTTGCGGAAATCGGCCGAATTCAACGCCCAGCAAACCATCAACGGTCGCCCCTTCACCCACACCACCAACAAGTTTGGCGCACAAACTGGCTTTATCGATCCACTCGGTCAACAGACCGAAATCGAGCGTGACGAACAGGATCGCATTATCAAAACAGTGACGCCACTTGGCAACTGCACAACCTTCACTTATGACGACAACGACAATTTGTTGACCGAAACGCAGATGGACGCGGCGGCGTGCGCGGGTGGGGCAGGTCTCGCACGCACGACAACGATGACCTACGAGCCGCGCTTTAATCGAATTCGCTCGATTACCGATCCGAACGGCAACGTGACGACGTTTGAGTATGACTACGAGCTTGACTTGGGTGATGCTGGACTGCTTGTTCGCAAGACGCTGCCCGCCGTCGATGATGGGTCGCGTGCGGTCGCTAATCCAGTTATCACCTACAACTATAACGTACAAGGCCAGCGCACGGAGGTGAACGACCCGCTTGGACAAAAGATGTGTTTTGTCTACACGACGGGCAGCGCGGACGAGGCAAGCGATGGGGCGACCCCACTCTTTGCGGCGGGGATCACACCGGTGCCGGGCTTGCTGACGCAGCAGGTTGAAGATTGCGGCGGGGCGTTGGAGCGGGCGACCGTCTATCGCAACTTTGACGCGGCGGGGAATCCGCAGACGATAGAGTCACCCTTTGGCGTGGATGATCGACGAACACGGGAAACAGTCTACGACGCACGCAATCGCACAGTCGAGATACGCGACCCGCTCAACAGTGTCAACCGTTACAGCTATGACAACGGCGACAATCTAGTGCAAATTGTGGAAGATGCGGCGATTCGGCCGATAACCCAAACGATGACCTACAACCCCATCAATCAACTGTTGACCACCACCGTTGCCGGTGAAGGACAACAAATTTCGACGCGCATCGCCTACGATCTCAACCGCCAAATCACGATGGAGCAGGACGGTAACGGCAACGTGATGACGTTTGAATATGATGAGCTGTTGCGGCCGATTGCGACGACTGACCCGCTCGGCAACGTGCAGACGATGGAATACGATGCGGATGACCGCATGACGCGCAGCGTGGACGGGCGCGGTGTGGCGACGACCTACAGCTATAACGGCCTCAATCGTCTGATTAGCGAAACGCTCGACCCGACTGGCCTCAATCTGACGACGCAATTCAGCTATGATCTCAACGACAACTTGCTGACGCAGACGGATGCAAATGGGGTTGTGACCTGCAACACCTTTGATGCGCTGGATCGCCTAATTGGCACTACCGAAGATTGTGGTGGTTTAGACGTAACGACGACGCTGCGCTACGATTTGGTGAGCAATCTGCTGGTCACGACCGACGCGTTGGGCCGCGAAACGGCGCAGGGGTATGACGCGCTCTATCGCCTGACCAGCTTTACCGATGCGTTGGGACAGGTGGAGCTGTATGGGTATGATTCGGCCGATAATCTCACCATCCACACCGACGAACGCGGCAACAGCTTCACCTATCAATACGACGTGCGCGATCGCAAAATCACGGCGACCGATCCACACGGCGAGACGATCCACTTCACCTATGACAGCCGCAACAACTTGAGCAGCACCCGCGACCAACTCGACCGCGTAACGACATTTACATACGACGTTTTTGATCGCACCATTCGCACCGACGAACCGACTGATTACAGCTTCACGCGCATTTATGACGACAATGACAACATCGTCGCGGAAACAGACGGGCTCGGGCGCACGACGCACCAAACGTTTGATGGGCTGGATCGATTGGTCAGCGTGACCGACCCGCTGGGGCAGTCGATGGGATTTGTTTATGACGCGCAAGGCAATTTGTTGCGCGAGGTGGACAAGACGGGCGGGACGACGCAGATGGTTTACGATGCCGACGAGCGTATGGTGTCGCTGACTGACCGACGCGGCGATGTGACTGCATTCACCTACGACAGCGTGGGCAACCTCCTCTCGTTGCGCGATCCGCTCGGCCGCATCACGAGCCAAACATTCGATAATCTCTATCGGCTGACATCCATCAGCAACGCCAATCAGGAGACGACGACATTTGGCTACGATTTAGTCGGCAACGCGCTCACTATCACCGACCCGCTCGCCAACACGACGACGATGAGCTACGACGCGCTCAACCGCCGCCTCACCAGCACCAACGCGCTGGGCGACACCCATACGTGGCAGTACGATCCGTTGGGCAACGTAGTCGAACAGCAGGATCGCAACGGGCGCGTGCGGCAATTTGCGTATGATGCGTTAAATCGGCCGATTTCCGAAACGTGGCTCAACGCTGACTACACGGCAACCTACCAATATGATGCAGCGGGGCAGTTGCAAGCCGCTAGCGATCCCGTCGGCGACTACTTTTTCGGCTATGATGCGTGGGGACGCATGAAATCGCGGCGCGAACGGCTGACAACAGCTACGGCGGCCGACGTTGATTTTAATTATGTCTACGACATCGCTGGCAACATGACGCGCAGTTTCGAGGCGATCAACGGGCAAAATGTGGCGCAAACAGATTACGCCTACGACGCATTTGACCGCCTGCTGCAAATCACACAGCAGGGCAACGGCGTGGCGGAGAAGCGCATCGACTTCACCTATGACGCGCTCGATCGCACCGTGCAAGAGCGACGCTTTGGCGATCTGGCAGGGACGCAGCAAGCCGTAATGGCGACAGCCAGCTACAACGCCGACGACCGGCTAACCGACCTGATCTACACGCCCGCCAACGCCGCTCAAATCGCCTACGCCTACAGCTACACCGCTGCCGACCAAATCGCGGACATCAATTCGGCCGATGGCAGTAGCACCTACACCTACGACGACGCGGGACAACTGCAAAACGCAACGCACGACTTCACGGCAAACGAGACATACGCCTATGACGACGGCGGTAATCGCGCCAATCACGTCATCGGCGTGGACAACCGCTTGCAGGATGACGGCGCATTTACCTATCAATACGACGCATTGGGCAACCGCACGACGCGCACCAACAAGGCGAGCGGGGCCGTCACGCGCTATAGCTACGACTTCCGCAATCGGCTGATCGAAGTCGTCAACGAAGATGCTGGCGGCGCGCAGCTCTCCGCTGTCAGCTACACCTACAACGTGATGGATGAGCGCATCGGTCGCAGCGACAGCACGGGGCTGACCCAGCAGTTCGCCAACGCGGATGGGCGGGTGATGCTGCTGTTCGATGGGGCTGGCAACCTGACCAGCCGCTATCTGCACGGCATGGAAACGGATAGCGTGCTGGCAGAGGAGCGCATTGGCACGGCGCAACTGCTGTTTCCACTGGCTGACCATCAGCGCACCGTGCGCGACATTGTAGACGCGACGGGCAACCTGTTGCTGCATCGCACGTTTGACAGCTTCGGCCGATCCCTTTCCCCTGCCGACGACTATCTGTTTGGCTTCACAGGACGTGAGCGCGACCCCCTGACCGACCTTAACTACTACCGCGCCCGCTACTACGATGCGACCGTCGGACAGTTCATCAATCAAGACCCGATCAGCTATCTCGGCGGTGATGCCAATCTGTATCGCTACGTCTACAATGATCCGGTGCGGTTGACTGATTCTGGGGGATTATCGGCCGATGAATTCCTCGATGCCGACTCGTTCGACGCAATGTTTGACAAGGTGTCGCCGTTCAAGAACGACGTGCTGATTCATGATTCACAAAATCCGCTGCAAAAAGAGCTAGATCGCGTCAAGGCAATCGCCAACGATCCCGCGGCCTCGAAGAAGCAGTCTGCCATCAACCGCAACAACAAGCGACGCTTTGACCGCTCCGCAGAAGGACAAAAGCACAATCGCAAGGTCAACCGCAAAGTGAAGTTTGCTCAAAAAGTGCGTGCAATCGACAAGGATATTCAGATCAAAGACCTCGCCAAGAATGGCAACTTCCATCAGAAAAAGTTCGCCAATCAGGTGTTAAAGCAACAGGCACGGCGCGAATTTCTCAAGAACGCGGGTCGCCTCGCATTCAAGGCAGCCAACGGAGCCGGCGTCATTGACGGGGCGATCCTCTACGTCAACGGCATGATGCACGTCTTGGGTGTGGCGGAGGCACAGCAGCGCATTCTCGACGCTGAAAAGCGGGAGCGGGAGCGGGAACTCGCCCTCAATCGCCTCGCGCAACGGAACCTCTTCCAACGTGTCATTGCACGCCATGAGCGGGCGAGCCTTTCAATTCAAGAGGTGCGCCGCCGACTCATCCAAGCCGACCGCGAACGGGAACGCGCCCTGCAAAAGGGTCTGCGCGATGCACAGGCGCACTTCGATGCGGTGGTCGGCGGTAAGGGTGGTGCATTCACGGGCAACGACTTCCAGCTCAAGCAGCAAAAGGCGGCGATTGAGCAAGCGATTGAAAACGGCAAGGCGGCCGTCGCAGCGCGGGACAAGCTACCCGGCGCAATCACAAACGGCGGTGATCCTGCGGCCAACGGCGCAGGTGGCGGCAACGCCGCGCCAGCGGGTGGTCTCAACGTGATGATCAACCCGAACGAAGGCAAGCAGCAAAACGGCGGCGCAGATAACTGCGTCCCCCGTAAAAACTAGCGACCCCTAATCGGGGCGATGCAACGCGGCATGAATCCAAACATAACGAACCAACCAATACCGCGTTGCGTCGCCCTTTTGAAGATTAACCAAACAACGCAGTACTCTAAGCGCACTCGCCCACACTTACGATCACAAACAAGCGATGGCTGCAGCGATTCGCAACAGATTCGCAAAAGTGAACGCTTAATGAAGCAACGTGTGGGCGGCCGATAGGCTCGTCCATGTTGATTTTTTGTCATGAGTGCATCCCCATCCTCGAACCCGTCATTCCTGCGAAGGCAGGAATCCATTCTTCCCCAACATCACAGCGCCGCAACTTTCTCCCGAATCACCGCCAACGACTGACGTGAACTTTGTGTGTCTGGATGGGTTTCGCCTAACTTGGCGACTCGAATCAAAACCGCCCGTTCTATCAAGGCCAGAGCCTCCGTATAGCTCCATTGATAGTAGTGAAATACCGCCAAGTTGTTGAGGGTGGTGGCAACATTTGGATGGTCGTTGCCCAATGCCGCTTCGTCAATCCCCAATGCCCGCTCGTACAGCGGCAACGCTTGTTCGTACTGTCCCATCGATTCGTACAAGCCAGCTAAGTTGTTTGCTGGGCGAGTTGCACGAGTTCGGCCGATCTTCCCGTAAAATGCTCATTACGGTCAAAGACGATGCGTGAACGGTCAGGCAGCGGCGCAGCGGTGGTGAGGGCGTGATCAATGGGGAGTTGGGCGAGTTTGGCATGGGCAGCGGCGAGATCAATCGTCGGGCGCGGTTGCGGCATGACGTAGGTATTGTCCCCTATCTGCCCAATGCTGCCCGCTTCGCCGATATTCGTTTGATTGCCGTGAATTGATTGTCCGCGTTGGTTCATGCCACCTCCACTTTGGGGCGTTCGGGGTGATTATAGTTGGATATCGACCTATTGCGTAATCCCAGAGTTCTTTAGGAACATGACTTGAATAACTGTCCGAAGTAGAAGAATGGATTCCTGCCTGCGCAGGAATGACGGATGCGACAGTAACTTAAGTCTCGATCCTTAGGGTTGCGTGATATTGCATATTGTCCGCCACACACGCAACACGCAATACGCACCACGTGTTGCCAACCAACCAGTGTTATTTCTGCAACTGATCAAGAACAGTTGCAACAAGCGCGTCCAAATCATGAGGTGGGGCAATGGCGTTGGCATTCGGCCGATATTTCAGCGCATACGCCTGCGTATCGGTGGTGGTTATGGGGTGGTCGAGCACAAATTGCAGGATGGCAGCAGCTTGGGCGGGACGACGTGCGACGCGAGCGAGATACACGCCCCACTCCGCCAACACCTTGAGCTGCGTGGGTGGCTTGCCGGCCGCATGTTGCAATGCCGTGTAAATCAACGGCCGCGCAGCTGTCGGATCGTCCACATCTGTGCGGAACATCGCCAGCCTCGCCAGTTGACCATCACACATGGCGAGATAGTTGGCGTCGTGCAGGCTGTTGAAGATCGCATGGGCTTGATGGAGGTGGGTTTCGGCCGATTGATACGCGCCACTGCCCAGATCACACGTCCCCAAATTGAGGGCCAATAACCCTTTCACCCACTGCTCTCCCGTATCGACAATGGCCGTTTGCCCTTGCAGATACCACGCGCGCGCCTCGTCCCACTGCTCGCGCTGCATGTGGATGTTGCCGATGTTGCCAGAGGTCATCCCGATCATGCGGCGGTCATCGAGCGCGTGGAACATTTCGAGTGCCTCTTCATAGAGCAGGTACGCCTCGGCCGCATCCCCCAGTTGGCTATCAAACAGCAAGACACCCATGTTGTTGAGCAGAAAGGCGCGCGCCCGCAGATTTCCGCTGGTTTCTGCAATCTGTAACGCATATTGATAACAAGCACGCGCCTCCTCGTTTCTGCCCAACTGCTTATAGGCGATTCCCAACGTATTGACCGCTTGCAGTTCGTTGGGTGCGTTCTGGACACTCTCTCGATACAGTTCGGCAGCCTCCTCCAACCGCTTGATCGCCTCTGGCAACTGGTCTGTGTCAACGAGCAAATAGCCCAGACTTGCCAACGCCTGTGCGTAGTAGACTTCATTCTCAAGACGTGCGGCAATTTCCAACGCCTGTCGATAATGTTTTTCGGCCGAAACGACATCCCCCGTCCGCTGTAATCCCGAACTGATCGCCAAGAGCAGGCGATAATGCAGCGTGACGCGCTCTTTTTCCACACGCTCATCCGCGACAAGCGGCAACGCACGCTGGGCAATCTCAATCGACGTGCGATTAAGACTGCGTGCCAAAAGATAGTAGTAGAGCGTGGCAAGCGCAGTGTGCAACAGATCGATGCGGCGCATCTCGACCGCCCGCTGCCATGCCAGCAAAACGTTGTCCAACGCGCTTGTGACCCGCTCAAAAATGGCGACCTGTTCACTACCCGTGATCGTTTCCTGATAGTCACCCAGCCAGTTGAGATAGTGGGTCGCGTGCTGCTGTTGGGTTTGGGCAATCAGGTCGGGATCGGCCGCTGTCCGCAGAAATTGGCGCAAGCGTTCGTGCAGGCGATAGTGTGTCTGATCGACCTGCTGCAACAGTGCGCGATCGACTAATTTTTTGAGCAGCGCAGCCGGCTTACCCGTCACCTGCACAACGGCCGATGTGCTAAAGCCTGCCCGAAATGCGGCGAGTTGGAAGAGTAAGCTGCTTGTTTGACGATCCAGACGCTGGATCGCCTGCTGGAAGACCACCTCCAAGCTACGCTGGCGATCTGGCACATCGCGGAATTGGGAATGCATCAGGGCGAGGTCGCGCGCGATCTCCTGTGCAATGTCGGCACAACTCAGCTCAGGCGTCCACGCGGCCGCCATCTCGATGGCGAGCGGCAGCCCTTCGACCAGTTGGCAGATGTGGGCGATGGGGGCAGGATCGGCCGAAAAACGCATACTCGCCCGTCGCGCAGCCTGCTCAAACAGCAGCGGCGCAGCGACCGCCACATCCAGCCCCGCCAGTGGAAAAACCTGCTCCAAACGCAAGCGCAAACGCTGGCGCGATGTCACCAGCAGCGTCACGTCGGGCGCGGCGTGCAAGATAGTCTGTACCAACGTGATGGCGGCGGGCGTATCGATGACTGTCTCAAAATTGTCGAGCAGCAACAATAACTGACGTGAACGCAGGTGTTCGATCAGCTGCAAATCGGGCGGCGTGCGCCCTTCGACCTGTACTCCTAGCGCAAGCCCGATTGTTGTGGCGATCTGCTTGGCATTCCCGTTCGTCAGATCCACGAGAAACGTGCCATCGAGGAAGCTGTCCTGCACGGCGCGGGCAGCCGCAATTGCGAGGCGCGTTTTACCACTGCCGCCAAGTCCTAAGATGGTGATGAGGCGGGTTTTGGGGTCGCGCAGTGGGGTTGAGAGCGTCGCGATCTCTGATGTGCGGCCGACGAGCGGCGTCAACGTGTGAGGATGGGGGAGATTGGTGGGGGTGGTTTCGGCCGAAACAGCCCGCCGATACAACGCCTGCGTCTCCGCAGATGGCTCAACGCCCAGCTCGTCCAGCAACAGTGCCTGAACTGTTTCATATTGCGCGACGGCGGCAGCGCGGTCGTTCATCCGCAAAAAGAGTTCGATCAGGCGACGGTGGGGATGTTCGCGCCATGCGTTGAGTTCGATGACGCGCTGCCAATAGCGAACGGCGGTGGGATAGTTGTGGGCGGTTGTGTGCGTTTCGGCCGATTTTTCCCACTGTTCGATTAGGTTGGCCGTCACCGTCTCGCGCATCGTATGCAGCCATTCATCCCACAGCGCAGCACCCCGCAGCGAAAAGCCTTGCAGAAATTCACCCCGATAGAGCGTGTCATCCGCCGCAACATGATCGAGATCGAGCCATAGTTCAGCCGCAGGATCGATCCCAATCCGCAAGTTGTGCAACTGCAAGATCCCGTCTGGAATCGCCTTTTGCAGCTTGTAAAGCGTTTGGCGCAGACTGCTGCGCGCCTTGAGGGCAGGTGTGTCGCTCCACAAGAGCGTCTGCAAATGCTCCCGCGACAACTGCTGCCCGCGCTGGCAGGCTAGATAGACGAACAGGGCTTGGGCTTTACGATTGTTGAGCGTCGTTAGCGGTTCTCCATCAATCGTGATTGTAAGGGAACCTAATGTGTTGATCTGCATCGCATCGATGATATAAAAACTTCGCCTCTGCTAGTTGAGGAGCGGACACTTTCCAACATGTCGCCGTCCGTGACTGCAAAAAACGCCATTGTTGGGGTCATTTAGGGGCATCTGCAACCAGAATCCCCATAAAATCAGATAAACCTATTCTACACGTGCAACCCCTGTCTGATAAATCGTCGCAAAAATCCACCCCAATTTGCCAAATTTCATCTCTAGCGATGAAGTGAGAATTGCATTTTTCTCGTAAACTAGGCAAAAAGAATATGTAGATTGATTTTAAATCATGGGAGTGATTATGAAATTCAATGAATGGTTGATGGAACAGAACACACGTGAAGATGTGATCGGCCGATTAGCCACCTACTTGCAGCGCGATGCAACCAGTCCGCTTTGGTCAAGTGACCTTGTCGTATTCAATCGTTACTTGAGTGCGCGGCGGTTTGATGCAGAGATGATTGAATCATTTGCCCTCGCTGTTGCAGAATGGAAAATGCTGGCAAGCAATTAGCGTTTGCCGGTGGCTTTTTCTGAGTGACCAAGAATTCATCGTCTAGGATGAACGCCAATCGGCCGAAATGTCGACACGTGTTTTCTAACGTAGTAGCTTGCGTAGTCTGTCTACGCAACCCTAGAAAATGGAGAATTTTTGATCATGAGGAACATCCCCTCCCTACTCGTTTTGTGTTTGTTTTTGCTGATCGGTCGCGTTTCGGCCGATAGCACCCCCCAGTTCACGACCGACCCCGGCCCGATGCCAACCCAACTAGAGCGACTCGAAGCGTTGACAGCACGCAGCGTTTCGGCCGCCGATCCCGCCTTCTACATTGTGTTGCTGCAAGATGCACCGCTTGCCCGTTACGACGGGACAGTGCGTGGTCTTGCCGCCACCAGCCCTGCCGCGCTCGGCAGCCAGCGGCTCGACTTAACCGCTCCTGCCAGTGTCGCCTATCTCGATCATCTCGAAAACCAGCAGGCACAACTATTGACGACGTTGGATGACGTTTTCGGCCGAAATGTTGAAACGCTCTTCCATTATAAGTACGCGCTCAACGGGTTCGCCGCATGGTTAACCCCGCAAGAGGCCGCCTATATCGCCACACTGCCCAACGTTTCACTTGTCGAACGCGAACAGGTTTTCCAATTGCAAACGGACGCAGGGCCCAACTGGATCGAGGCGAGCCAGATTTGGGATGGTTCCGCGACCTATGACAACGTCGGCACAAAAGGGGAAGGCATCGTCATCGGCGTCATCGATACGGGTGTTAACACGGCCAACGCCTCTTTTTCTGACACGCCAGCCGATGGCTACGTGTATGAAAACCCGCTGGGTGAATGGTTTGGCTTTTGCCTCCTGCATCCAGTTCTGGGCAGTAATTGCAACAATAAACTGCTCGGTCTGTATGACTTCACAACGCTGGTTGATCCCGAAGATGGCAACAATCATGGTAGCCACACCGCCAGCACGGCCGGCGGAAATGCAGTCACCATCACGTATGCGGGTGCGGATGGGGAATATTCGGCCGATTTTAGCATCAGCGGTGTCGCCCCCCATGCCAACATCATCAGCTATAAGGCGTGCTTCGACATCCCCTTAGTCGGTTTGGGTGGCTGTCTCAACCTTTCGACCGCTGCCGCGATTGATCAGGCGGTTGGCGACGGTGTCGATGTCATCAACTACTCTATCGGCGGCGCATCGGGCGACCCATGGTCAGACTCAGGCGGCACAGCGTTCCTCAGCGCACTTGCGTCTAACGTTCTCGTCGCTGTGGCAGCAGGCAACGATGGTCCCGGCCCCGAAACGGTTGGCTCCCCATCAAATGCCCCATGGGTGACATCCGTCGCGGCGACCAAACATGATCGCGCCCTGACCAATTCCATCTCTGGCATGACCGATTCAGGTGGCGCACCGCTCTCCGACATCATTGGCACATCTTACAACGCTGGTTATGGCCCTGCCCAAGTCGTCTACGCAGGCGACTATCCCAACAGCGGCGACGCAGCACTATGCGAAGCGGCGTTCGATAGTGGCACGTTCAGCGGTGAGATTGTGATCTGTGATCGTGGTGTCAATGCGCGCGTCGATAAATGTACAAATGTTGGCGCAGGGGGTGCGGGTGGCTGCATCTTGGCAAACGACATCGCCAGTGGCGCATCGACCAACGCCGACCCACACACCATCCCGTCTGTCCACATCAGCTATGAAAACGGTCTACTGCTCAAAGCGCATTTGACCGAAAATCCCAACCTACAGGCGACCATCTCCGACACCAACATCGGCTCTGACCCCGCTTTTGGCGACATCATGGCGGGCTTTAGCTCACGCGGCCCCGATGCGACCGTCTATGACGTGTTGAAACCAGACATTGGCGCACCCGGCGTCGATATTTTGGCCGCATACGCCGCCGCGAATGGCGATCATGGTCTGCTGAGCGGCACGTCGATGGCATCGCCACACGTCGCTGGCACGTTCGCGCTGATGCGCTCGCTACATCCAACATGGAGCCCAACAGAGGTGCGTTCGGCGTTGATGCTGACCAGTTTCAATGATCCGTATGGTGGAAAAGAGACGCACAGCTTCTTTGATGACGATGGCGTAACCTTGGCGGATCCGCACGATGTGGGCGCGGGTCGCGTCGATATGTCGCGTGCAGCGATGGCTGGTTTTGTCCTGCATGAAACGGTCGCCAACTTCACAGCAGCAAACCCAAGCGGGGGCGGTGATCCAACCGCACTCAATCTTGCCAGCATGAGCGACGGCACCTGCGCCAGTACGTGTGCCTTTACGCGCACGCTGAAAAGCACATTGGACACGACGACCAACTGGACAGTTTCTGCCCATACCACCAATGCCAATCGCAGCGGGGTCGTTCTCAGCCCCAGCCTCCCTACATTCTCACTCGCGCCCGACAGCGAACAGGTCATCTGCGTCACGGCCGATGTGACAAATGTCGCGTCATTGAGCGAGTGGTATTTCGGCCGAATTACCTTCACCCCCGATAATCCAGATGTCCCAGTTGCGACGATGCCTGTGGCGGTGCGTGCCGTCAACGGCACGGGGAACAGCTGCGCCAACTTTATCCCGACCGACATCGGCTTGCAACAGATGGACACCCAACCAGCGACAACACAATGGTTGCCACTGGTGCTGATCGTGGCGTTGGTCGGTGTGACCGTTTTGTTCGTCCAAAAACGTCGCGTTGACTAAACCATTCCCGCCAATTTTCTGGTAGAGGCGAGGCAAACGGTGCATAACAAATCACTATCATGATGTCAATGCCGTTTGTCTCGCCTTGTGGCACGCGATTTTCCAAACAGGGCGAGATAAACGGCACCAACTTGTGCACCAATCCGATACGCAAAGCCGATTACCTTGCCCCTACCAATGGCGTAACACGAAAGGTAAAGAGAGGCGCAACCAAAAACGTCGCAAAAAAGACAAAGATCCCCTTGATAATGTAGCGAACTTTTTTCCAACTCACAGACAACGCCATAGCTGAGTCGCTCCAGATGTGACCGTTTGCAAATAACGTGTTGAGGTCTTGGCTTTCACGGCCGCTGCCCCCGTTGCGAAATAGTGACGCATCGGCACTTGCTCGTCGTTCCCCGTTGCCCTTTGTGTCAGCAGGTCTGCGAGTTGGCGATTGATGCGGCGTTTAACGCTGCGAGAGGTTTGATCGTGAGTGGCATGGTAGCTATTGGGTAGCTGCCATGCGAGATATTTTTTGCCGCGCTCCCCATGTTGCCCCTGTGCATCGGTCAACGTGAAAACATGGTTGCCGTGTTCCCAACAGGCGGCCTTGCGTGCATCATCCGTTGCGACGTGACCAATGGCAAAGTTTGACTGCGCGATTGTGCCGGTTTGTCGCTCATAGCGACGTTGGCTGTCGCGCCCAACCCCACTGAGGGTGGAGAGCGTGTCGCGGGCAATCGGTTTTGCGCAATCGGGATCGTGGCGACCGCTGTGGAAGCTGGCGTAAAAGTGGGAGCGGACGGCGCCTATACCGTCAAGCAAGGCAGTGATAGGGAGGGCAATCGGCCGATTTTCCAACCGCTCCACCCCCAACGCAACCGCAACCTTTGCCACAGAGCGAAGCCAGATGCGCTCCTTGTCGCGCTCCCAAAAGACCCCCTGCCCCGCACGCAACAGATTGCGCAACTGCCGCCAGCCACAGACGCGCAGCGGTGACTCCTTCTTTGTCAGCAATGCGCGCGCCTCTGCAACGGGAATCCAGCCCTTTCCAGCAACATCGCAGTGGCGTAGAAGCAGCCAAATTCGGCCGATTGCGGCCTTCTCCGTGCGCAACAGCGCCAACCCGATATCAGGATGGAACGTCATCGTCCCGTTTGTGGCGATGCTTGGACGCTGCGCCTGTTCAACGTTTTGCTCAATGGGGATGGGGTTTTGTACCCCTGTGGCGAGGGCATTTAGCCAGCTTCTCGACTTGTCGGGATCGCCCAACTCACCATTGTCTGGTGCTTGGCTTCCCGGCAAACGCATGGCGGCTAGCTGCGTGTTGGCAGCACGCAACCGCGCCAAGTCAAACTGGCTCATCTTTCAATCACAGCTGGCTCTATCCCACGCCAATAGAACGCACATGGCACGTTGAATTGACACAGGATCACGCCTGTGATATGCTCCTGTTAGTTATTTCGCATAGGGGAAATGAAAATACCTTCCCCCTCCCCAACAAAGGGGCGTCGCGCTTAAGATGATCGCAACATCTTTTTTCAGCGAGCTATGCAATTAAGTTATCCAGCCAGTGTTTTACACTGGCTTTGTCATTTCTAGCGGCAAGTTGCGCCCCTAGAAGAGAGGGGCAACGTCGGTTGCCCACCCTCTGCTAACTGCGCAAGTTGGTTAAAACAAATGTGTGGTGTAAATTACAAAGTGGCAAGTGGCGAGGAATTGCGACTTGCCACCTACTCCTTATAAGTTACGTCTACCCTTCGTCATTCCAGCGTTGCAAATCCTCATCAATCCGCGCCATATCAATAAACGTGATGCCGACCGTTTGCCAGACCTGATCTTTGCTGGTTTCGCGAACGATATTTTCGGCCGATTTTTGCACCCCCGCATCCCACCCATTGGCTGCAAATCCGACATAGGCCACCTTCCACTGCGCTGGTTTGGACAGCGTTCCCATAATCTGCTCAGATTGATTGATGAGATCGGCAATGAGATTGGCCGTGACCGTTTTGTTTGTCCAAACGGCCGAGCCAAACGTGATCAACTGACGGTCTAGGTCGATTCCGACAATCGGGATGTTGTGGCGCCGATACCACGCCCCACCAACTTCGCTCAAGCGCAATGGCATATCGCCAATCCGCCCCGCCTTGAGCAACCACTCTTGACATAGCTCCACCCAACTGTTTTCAGCTACATAGGCGGGTAGATCGGCCTCGATCTCGGTCAGAATTTCTTCCTGCTCGCCCAACGCCAGCCGCGAATTGTGTTTTGGCAAAAAGCGATAGTAGAAGCGCAACAGCGGATCGGTGATGCGATAGTGACCGCGTCGTGAGCGTGCCGCGTCCTCCGTAACTGGGACAAACCGATTGACGAACCCTGTATCACGCAGCACCGTCAGATATTTGGACATGTGACCGTCGGGTAGCCCCGTCAGCGTCGAGATGCGCGTGCGTGTGACGGCGCCAATCGCCAGCGCGTGCAGGATGCCGATGTAGTTGTGCGGGTCAGAGATAAAATCTTGCAGCAGCAGTTGTGGTTCTTGCTGCATCAACATGTTGGAGCGCAAAAAGAGGCTGCGTATGTTTTCACGCAGCGGGGCATCTGGGTCGAGCAGCTCCCAATAAGCGGGAATGCCACCCCAAATGGCGTAGATGTTCATTCGTTCAAAGGCGTTGAGTTCGGGGAAGTAGCTTTTTGTCGCGCTAAATTCGAGGGGTGGGAGCTCGATCACGGCCGATGAACGCCCATAGAGGGGGCCACTGTAATCGAACAGATTTTGAATGACCGACATCTGCGATCCAGAGATCGCCAGCATGACGTTTGACTCTTTGAGCGCATGATCCCACGCATTTTGCAGGATCCCCGCAAAACTAGGTTGCGCGTCGAGCAAGTAGCCCAGCTCGTCGATGAAGATGGCGAACTTTTGCGATCGGCCGATTAACGCCACCTGCTGCAACGCCTGCTCCCAATTGGCATAGGTGAAATCGGACGGCGCGGGCATCGTCGGTGAGGTGTAATTGAAGAGGGCTTGCGAGAAGGAACGCAACTGTGAAAGCTGTGAACTTGGCTCCGCCACCCAATAGAGTCCGCGACCACTTTCTTGCTTCAACCAGTGCGTTAGCAATCTGGTCTTGCCAACACGCCGTCTTCCGTATAGGATCAGCAGACTCGATGTTGACGAACGCCACAAATCGTCTAAAATGTTAAGTTCATCCTTTCGCTCAATAAATGCCTTCATCAAATTTACCTCATAACGTACTTCAAAGTACCGTACTCCAAAGTACGATAAACCAAATTACGCAGATTGTCAACAGCAAATTAACGATTTGATCCCCAATCCCTATCTGTAGACGAGCGTGGTACTGTTGTCATGTTAAAACATTTGGCAACTTGTGAGTATGATCGTTATTTAAGGTGTATTTGGAATTTGTGTGGTTTGTGGCGCATGAAAAATAGTGCGTACAGGGGAATCGGAGGTCATGCGTCGTCGGATTCGCTCATTTGCATTTCCTTTCCATTGCATTTCCCCATAAAAATAGCGCAACGATTGACAAAATTCGGCCGAAGATCTCCTACCATCCCCGCATGAAGTTTTTCGTTAATCTTGCTGTCTTGATCTTATTTGTGACAAGGGTGGCACAATCGGCCGATTCTCCCAACCAGATCATCTACCTCCCATACATCAGTACAGCCCCTCCCATCGCTGCCCCTGTCCCCATTGGCGATCTCTATCAGGGCCACGCCGCCTACTATTATGCCGACGGCAGCGGTAACTGCTCGTTTGACCCCAGCCCTGACGATCTACTCGTTGCTGCGCTCAACGAAGCTGATTATGGCAATGCCGACTGGTGTGGCGCCTACGCGCATGTCGTGGGGCCAAATGGCGCAGTGACGGTGCGCATTGTCGATCGTTGTCCCGGTTGTGATCCCGGTCATCTCGATTTGAGCGTCGAGGCGTTTGAGCAGATCGCCGACTTGAGCGCGGGTTTTGTGCCGATCACATGGCAATTTGTCTCGCCCCCACTCGATGGCAACATTAGCTACCATTTCAAGGATAGCAGCAGCGCGTGGTGGTTGGGTATCCAAATTCGCAACCATCGCACGCCGATTGCCAGCGTTGAGGCGACGGGTTGGGATGGCACCTTTCAGATGTTGGAGCGACAACGATATAACTACTTTACGTTGTTAGGCGGGTTGGGACATGGGCCATACACGGTGCGGGTGACGGATATTTTCGGCCGAATCATCACCGACCACAACGTTCCCCTCCTCGACGACGCGACCTATCCCGGTGGCGCGCAGTTCCCACCACCGCCGCAGGCGAATAACTATTAGTCATAGCTCCAATGCTCTGCTTCAGTAACGATACATTTTCGCTCGTTGTCTGATGAACTGAAAGTATTGTGAAAAGCTTCCAGAGACATTTCAGACACTTCTTCAAGTCTTTGAGATTTGCCTTCTTCATTTAGTCGAGATCGAAGCCGTATTAACTGTTCAAAATCAATCGCCTCGTTTGTCTTTGGCAACAATAGCACGATTGTGGATGTGTTATGAGTATTCGCGGCCAAACATCCATTGACCTGATTGCCTGCACGTTCACCATTTAAACCATATAGCAATAACATCGCATGCTTTTCGTAAATTAGGTAAATCCGAAACGGTAAAACGCCCTCCCTTTCATCTTTGAATGTCCTAATCCACACGTCGTCTGGCGCACCGTAGGTTTGAAGAATCGCAGAAGGTTCAAACTCGTCTCTAAATTTGACATCGGCCTCTAAAGAGACAATCGTATCATTTTCAACTTCAAAGAAGTGTTTAAGCTCGTAGGTTTCATCGGCCGATTCCTGCTTGAGTTCGACAAAAAATCGTCCACGAGATGTAGGTTGATAGATTTCACCCCAGTCTGCGAGTTGCGACATTATCGCTGACCAGTTAGTCACACCTAACTCGATATTGAAAAGGCATGGATTAACACAAGGAGGCTCTATGGATGGTGCTAGCGTTAGAGAAGGTGTCGTCTCCTCGATTGAGATTGGTGCTAAGACAACTTTTGTCATCTGTGGTGGGATTTGTATTGTCGTTCCACACTGTGGAGAGCAGTTTGATTCTATTACTATCTCTTGATTGTTGGAAACATTTGATTGACACCCAACTGTTATCATGAACAAAAAGATGAACCATGCAAAGATGAACAGGTGGCACATAGGTGAGTCGTTGCGATTTGAGTTGTTCTTGAACATGGTTGCAGCCCTCCAATTTAGCTGACCATATTAGCTTACCAAAAACCCGCGAGGCGTTGCAATGTAGTCGGGGAAAATTTGGTCGATAGCGCGATTGTTGAGGCGGGTTTCGCACACCTCTGCCAGCACGTCGCGGTAGTCGGTTGTCACGGCGAGGTCGCCGGGGCCGAATAGCTGCTCGCGTGCCAGGCCCGGCCAATGACCATGCACCGCGCCCCCATGCACATTGCCACCGAGTAACCACATGACGCTGCCGTGACCATGATCGGTTCCCAAGCTGGCGTTTTCTTTCGCTCTTCGGCCGAATTCCGACATCATCACGACCGTCACCTCCCCCCAATGGTCAAACAGATCAGCGTGAAACGCCGCCAACCCCTGCGCCAAGTTGTCCAATAATCCCGCCATCAACCCGATGCTGCCCCCTTGCCCGAAGTGCGTGTCCCAATCCCCCACATCGACCGTCGCTACCTCAAGCCCAACTTGTGCCTTAATCAACAGCGCAATTTGGCGCAGGCTGTGACCGAGTTCGCTATCGGGATAGATTGCGCCACGCTGCGGCGTATAACCAACAGGGTCGAGTTGCAAGAGCAGATCGAGAACGTCGAGCGTTTCCTTGCCCACCGTCTCAACCTCTCCATCCCCGACGTAAAGCGAACGCAACATGCGCTGCATCTGCTGGGCGGCGCGATTGTCGCCGTTGAGGTGGAAATCGACAATCGACTGGAGCGCGGTCGCAGGAACTGAGCCGTAGAGACTGCGCGGAACCATCTGCCCCAGACCAATCGCACGAAGCGGGCTGTTGTTGCCCGTGTTGTAGCTGGCGAGATGTCGGCCGATCCAGCCCGATGCTGGTCCCGTCTCATCCTCAACCCCGCGCTCCATCAACGCCATCGCCTTAAAATGGCTGCGCGACTCATCGGGCGCACCGCACGCATGGATGATGCCCAAATGACCCTCTTGCCACGCGGGAAGCAGCGGTGCAAGCGATGGGTGCAAGCCAAAAAAGCCATCGAGATCGACGGCGCGACGACTGGCAGCGGTGCGCGTGTCATCTGGTCGCGCAATCCCAATTGTCGGCCGCAACCGATAGTACGCCTCCTCCCCATGTGGCACGACCATATTGAGCGCATCGGCCGCCCCGCGCAAAAAGATGACGACCATCACATCGCCACGCGGGTTCGTTTGGTTGGGCGCAAATGCCAAGCGCGGCATCCATTCCGGCCACATGACGCTGGCAGGGGCAGCGACAGCGGCTTGCAAAAAATCTCGGCGGGTGTTTGTGTTGAACATGGGTCTTCTATTTCCATTGAAACGCTGGCGATGCAATTAATCCCGCCAGCATAATCTGTCGTTGAGTCACTTCAGCGACGCCCGTGAGCGCATCTCGCGTCGCGTTGAGTGGTGGATAGGGCGCACCGAGCAGCCGTAGCGCGAGCTGATCGAGATCGTCGTTTAGATCGACCGTCACCCCATCGATTTGGTTGCGTGCGATGGCAAGGGCCAACTTCCAGCGCGGCAGTAGGTTATTCATCCACGCGGAAGTGACATCAGGCGGGCCATCGGGGGTCGGCCATTCAAAGTCGGGCTGCCCCAAATTACGCAAGACGTTGTGAAGCGGTCGCGGCGCAGTCGTTTCGGCGTTCGTTTGACGCAGTGCAGAGGCGACAAACTGAGACGGCCGCTTAAATTTAGACGGCAAGCGATCCGCCATCGGCACAAGTCCATCGAGTAGCAACGTGCGAAGCGTGGCGCGAATGTTGCCTTTTGACTGGTGAAAGCTGTTTGCCGTCAGCGTGACGAGATCGGGCGCATCGGTCAGCGGGTCATCACAGATAAAGCGACGCACCAACTTGGTGGCGATAAAGTGGGCGGTGCGCTCATCGTGCGCGAGGCGGTCGATGATGTGCAGGGCTTCCGCTTGTCCATTCGGTTCAATCGTCTCGCCCAGCACCACTTTTGTACCGTCGTCGTGCGTCGTCTCGTCAAAGGTGAAGGTGTACGGCCACCAATGTTGTTTCATCGTCCAACCAGTCAGACAGCGGGCCAGCTCCATCACATCTTGTTGTGTGTAGCCGCCATCCACGCCGAGCGTGTGCAGTTCGAGCAATTCGCGGGCGTAGTTTTCGTTAGGCGCGTCTTTGTGGTTGGCGTAGTTGTCGAGATAGACGAGCATGGCGGGGGATTGTGCCGAGGCGACGAGCAGATCGTGGAAGTTGCCGAGCGCATTCGGCCGAATTACCTCCCGATCATCGACCCCCTTCAACAGCCAAACCTGCTCCTTCGCCACCGAAATGTTGAAGTGGTCTGTCCAAAACTCGACCATCTGCTCGTAGAGCTGGCGACGACTGTAGACGCGCCGTAACAGGACGACCTGTTTGAATTGCAAGATCGCATCAGTGCGCTCCCACATTTCGAGTTCATCGGCGTTGAGGAAGGGCGCGTCGTAGGGGCGTAGGCGGATTTCGGCCGAAATATTCCCCACCCCCTCATAATCCAGCTGATCTTCAATCCACGCCGCCAGCCCATTCTCAGCGACAAACAGCCGCTCTTCAGGTCGTGCGCCATACGTCAGCCGATTGAGCGCGGCGAAGTGGCGGGAGGGCAGCGGGTATGCCACGTCGCTGCGTGGCGCATTGGGCAGCCTTTGTGCCAGCGGCGCACATGCCTGCACCGTCGCACCGGCTGCGACCAAACTGGCGAGTTGGAGGAATTTGCGTCGATTCATTGAGAAGCCTTACCGGTTTTTTGAATTGCGTGTTGCGTGTTGCGTGTTGCGTATTGACCGCTGGATACGCAACACGCAATACGCCTGCTCTACTCTTAAATCTCAATTGACAATGGCGGTTCTGTCGTCGTTGGTTCTGATACTCGTCTGCGTCGCCAGACGGACAGTGCTGCGCCAAATGACATCACGAGGCAGATCGGCGCGATCAGCAGCCAGCCGACGAGTGGGAAGATGGCGGCCAGTGTGAAGGCGAGCGCGGCGCGTAGAAAGGCGGCCGATAGCGATAGTTCGCTGTGCGTTTGCAGTCGTCGCGCCATGTGCAGAACGATGCCGGCCGATCCAATCGCCGAAATTGCGACGGCGACCAGGCCGCTGCCAGCCGCGATAAATTGGGCGAGTGGCAGTGGGAGATTTGCCAAGACGAGTGCAAATAGCGTCACAATTGTCGTGCTGATGAGACCGATGAGAAAGGTTGAGCGGGTGTGGGAATGTAGATTTTCGGCCGATTTCTCGACCCACTGCGGAAACAGCAGCCAGCACGCTGTCAGCAAGCCCGGCACAGCGATCCCAATTGCCAATAGTGTTCCAAAAATAGCATATACGTCTCTCATGATTTATCCTTTTTTGATAGGTCGCCAGCGTCGATAGACCCCTAGCGCCACGCCGCCACCTCCCCAAAATGCCAGCAGCGGCAGCAGCCCAAACCAGCCAACAAATGGCACAAGGCAGGCGAGCGTCATCGCGGTTGCGCCCCCTAACATCTGCTTGAGCGATGACGACTGCTGCGGGAGAAGGCGCGTGCCGACGATGCGTGCCAGTGCGCTCAAGCCAAATGCAATCCCTGCGGCACCGACGCCCAACACAAACAGCGCGGGAATGACAAAAATACCCGCGCCATTTTCCGAGATGGCGATGCAAACGATGGCAATGATTCCCAAGAAAAGCGTGTTGAGCAGCCCAAACCAGAACGAGCGTTTAGAGAGCGCGTTGGCCATCTGCTGCCCATCGGCGACGATGCGCGGAAAGAGGGCTTCCAACACCGTGAGCAGGGCGACGATTGCCGCGATGCTCAGAAGGGCGACGAGAACGATTGCAAGTAGTTGATCCATAACCTAACTCCTCATTACGAAGGTGAATTGGTGGTTGAAATGTCTTTCAAAATAAGTGAACTGCCCACCAGCCAGAGCAACATAATCACTGCAAAGACAGTTAGACTCAGCGTCAGTGGGATGTTGAGGGTGGGCAGTTGATCGGCCGAAAAAGTCGGCAGCGTGAACGCTCTGACGAGAGCTTGCCAGCCCATCTGCCAAAGTGCGAGCCAGTCGATGGATGGCAGTTGCGGTGTGAGCGTTGCAAATCGGCCGAATCCAACCACTCGCAAAACAGCGATCCCTACCCCAATCAGCACCACCTGAAGCAAACTGATCCAGCGCAGCGACGGCGGCGCAAGCTCAGCTTGAACAGCCGCGACGACATCGATCTCAAATGCGGGGTCGGGCAGCGCGGCAAGCTGCGTAAAGAGGTCGGCGTGTGCGGCCAACTGCTCGGCGCACGCAGGGCACGTAGCCAGATGGGCGTCAAGCTCGGCCCGTTCGGCCGATGGCAGCACGTCATCGAGATAGGCAAACAGCAGATCGTCGTCGAGATGGTCACGCATCACGTTTGAATGCGCTCGGCAAGCAGCTTGCGGGCGCGATAGAGGTGGCTCTTGGCAGTGTTGACGGGAAGATCGAGCGTGGCGGCGATGTCGTCATAGCTCAACCCTTGCAGATGGCGCAGTTCGATCACGGCGCGGTAGTGGGGTGGTAACGCGGCAATGGCACGCTGTAGATTGTCGGCGCGCTCACGCTGCATGAGAATGCGTTCTGGCGTAGGCGCACCGCTTGAATCCCACTCATCAGCGAGCGGCACCTGTTCAACCTGCCGTCCTGCCCGACTGTTCAGACAAACATTGACAGCCACACGCCGCACCCACGCCCCAAACGGTCGCGTTATGTCAAACGTATTCAGCTTGCCAAATGCGCGGACAAATGTTTCCTGCGTCATATCTTCTGCATCCTGTCGATTGTGCAACACGCGAAAACAGGCACCGAACACGCCACCCTGATAGCGACGCACCAGCTCGCCATAGGCGACAGTGTCACCTTGCTGGCTGGCGCGAATCAGGGCAGTCTCGTCATCGTGTTGCATCTAAGAAGATATACAGGAGTTGTTCCGAAAAAGTTGCAGAAACCAAAAAACCACCGCTATCGGTGGTTTCTTCCTTTATTATTTCCGTTGTAGGTTGCTTAGCTGTGTCGCGTCACACGTGGTCACAAAACATGTGCGTGAGGTGTATCTTCCAGACACCCGCTAATTAAGGTGTGAATGGCCTACACAGCCGCGTGAAATTGTTCGTTGTCAGGCTCCATCCATTGAACCTCCAGTCTCTCGCTGCGCATATAGCTGACAGCTTAATAAACTTCGTCACAAATCCAACTCGGCTTTGATCATTGAACCTCCAGTCTTGCTGTGTCTAATTGTTCACAGCTTAACCAATCCCGGTACAAATCCACTTCACCGCGAAGCTCTCATCCCATAATAAATAGCTGCTGGTGTAGGTTGTCCCCTACACGCCTTCATCAAAAATTGGATGAGTCAAGTTGTGAAGTTAATAGACATTATACATAAAATTTACGAGAAGTATAGGGGCAGTTTGGGGGAATTAGGGTTTCGATCTGGGGGAATAGATGGAGCGGAAATATATCGTGTTGCTGAATGGAATGTGAATGGGTAGACCGCTCTACCCATTGTCTGCGTGGGATGTGGCGACGTGTTCGGCCGATTGTTTGACCAATTCGCGCAACACATCCAGATCGATGTCATCGAGCTTTTTGACATAGAGGCAAGACTTCCCCGTTTTGTACTTGCCAAGTTTTGCCATCAGCTCATCATAATGCTCAAACCCCGCCATGATGTAGAGCGTCAAGGCTGTTTTGCGTGGTGCAAAACCTGTCAGCATGAAGTCGCCCTCTCGACCGCTGGCATACTTGTAATGATAGGTGCCAAAACCGACGATGCTCGATCCCCACATCGTCGCCTTTTCGCCAACTACATCTTCCATCAATTCAACCAGTTGAAAACAATCGTCACGCTTTTGCTTGTTCTCCACGCTGTGTAAAAACTGCTCGACGCTCTGTTCACTGGGTTGTGTTTTATTTTCTGCCATGTTGGAATTGGGAAGGAGAGGGTGAACGAATCACAATTCGGGGAACCTCACCTTGCGTCTAAATGCACTAACTGGTCTTCGCTGCGTGTCGTGCCTTTTCCATGTTGACCGTTGTGACACGCTGCGCCCAAACGGCAATCGCGTTGAGTTTGCCGCTATAAACTGGGTACCCTGTTACGATCACTTTATCAGATGCCTCTTCCATCGAGTCGGCGATCTTTTTCCACTGCTTGAGCGTCAGGAAAACGAGGAAAACGGTGCCATCCTCCTCCACTTGGGGCAACGCCCGTGGCAATGGTGGTTGGGAGCGATTGCGCAAGGTGAGAATCACGACATTCCCACGCGGCAAAACTTTGATCGGTCGGCCGATTAGCTTCACTTCTGCACTACTGACCTGACCATGCTCACCGGCCACTTCGTTGAACAAGGCTAGCCGCGCTGCCCAACGCAGGGGCTCGGCCTTTTTCTTTTTTTGCGGGGCACGCTTTTGCGGTGGCGGTTTTTGTTGTGGCTGTTTCTGTTTGCGGTAAAACGGTTGTGGTCGTTCCCAAATGCTGAAATACTGCTCTTTGGAGATGCGCCCACGCACCAAGAAAAAGAATACGCCACCCGGTGTACGACGGCGTGAGCCATCGCGGGTCATGATGCCTTCGCCAGCTTCAACCTCAACCGCCTTATCAAAAATTTGCATTGACCGTTCAACACCGATCTCATTGACGATGCGTTTGATCAAATAGGTGTTTTCTTCGGTTAACGCTGTGGCGATCTGCTTGACTGCGGCATTCACTTCTTCTGGTGAATCGGAAACTTTACTGACCTCATCCTTCTGAGATGATTGATCCGCGACTGTCTCTGGATTGTCAGTTGGAGACTCGATCACGGCTGTGTCAGCGACCTCTGTGGATGGTGGTGCTGACACGACAACGGGCGTATCTGATTGTTCGGGAGAAGTTTCATTTGGCGTACTCATATCGATTGCCAGTGTAGCAGATCGTGGTAATCCGTTCAAATAGATACAAGCCGTATTGTAGCATTTCCAATAGTTATATTAATTCTCATTCAACGGCTAAAATGGCACCACCTGATCATCATCTGTGATGGTGCCATACCAATCGCGCAAAAAGGTCATCGCCTCGTCAAAGCGATGGGCAGCTAGGAGGCGATATTCGGGGATTTCAAAACGGCGGTGCAACTCGCCATAAACGCCACCAAATTCATTGCGGCGGGAGCGTTTGCCGAGTTCAAGTGCAATCGCCTTGACTGCTTGTGCAATCTGCACCGCCTGTGAACTGGCGATCAGTCGGTCATCTCGACCGATATCTGCCTCAAGACTTTCCATCCGTTGCGCCAAATCGCCAAGCGTCATCGTGTTGTGCGTGATTGCCAGCCCTTGCTCATTGAGCCGATTTTCGATCAAGATTTGCTGCTTTGCCATGCGCGTTAAAGCGGCGAGCATTTTGTAGGCTTGAACGCTGGGCGATTCGTCTTGTTGCAGCAAATCGGAGAAGTCATGATCAACCGATAGTTCGCCACTGCGAAACGCCTCCCAGAGTACACGGGCAGCTTCTCGCTGGAACTGTTTGATTTTCGGCCGAATTTCCTCGCGCACCATGCTGGCACGCAACCCCGATAACCAGAGTGGGATCAGGTCAACACGCAACAATCCCGCCTGTTGTTCACCCCCCCCTACCCCACTTTTGGAAGGGGATGCCAAAATGGCACCCCCTTTGTACCCCTCATCTAAAATGTCATGACGACGGATGCGGCGCACCTGTGCCGTTCTATCGAGGTCAAGTGCTTGGCACAGATGGCGCACTGAAACATAGACATGCCCATCATCTGCCCGCACGGCAGTTAGCTCATCGCCATAAAAGGCAACGTCGCGTTGTTCGATAACTGTTAGCTGTTTTGAATCTTCCATACTTTGCCTTACGAGTTGTTGAGATGGAATTATACACACGGCTGGCGTTTTGTTTCGATGGGTGCGTGTTTGTGCGTGGCGCGTCGGGTGTGAGAGATTGCAAGTTGAGATGTGTTGCTGTCTGCTATGTGTTTGTCTTGTTGTAGTCTGCGCCGTGCCTCAATATCTAAATGCTTGCATTCGTGTATAAACGTAAAAGTGCAAGCGTACTTACTTGCAAGCGTTTATGCTTTTGGTCATAATTGCGACTATGACACGAACAATAGCAATTGCATTGAGTAAAGGCGGCGTTGGCAAAACAACAACGGCCGTCAATCTAGCGGCAGGACTGGCGGCGCAAGAGCGGCGAGTTTTGCTGATCGACACCGACACACAGGGTCAGGCGGCCCGCTCATTGGGAATTCGGCCGAAATCTGGCCTTTATGATCTCGCCAGCGGCACAGCCCCCGGAGAAGTCCTTGAGGAAGCCCGCGACAATCTCTACCTGTTGGCAGGTGGCGAATCGATTGCCCGCCTTAAACGGGAATTTGGGCAGGCTGAGTACAACATCGAGCGACAGTTGGATGAGCTGTTGACACCGCTGGCTCCCTACTTTAACTATATCTTGATCGACAACGCACCGGGCTGGGATACGTTGGCCGTCAACGTTTTATTTGCCGCACGTGAAGTGTTATGTCCCGTCACGATGGAGACGCTGGGTGTGCAGGGGTTGCTCGATTATCAGCAACGCATGGAGCGCATTGGGGCCGCGCAGTTGCGCTATGTGCTGCCGACCATGAAGGATGTGCGGCGGGGACAGACGGGGGAGTTTGAGTCACAGTTGCGCGAGCGATTTGGGGCGCAGTTCTGCGAGCCGATTCGCGTCGATGTGAAGGTGAGTGAAGCCCCTGCATTTGGACAGACAATTTTTGAATATGCGCCTAGTTCGCGGGGATCGGCCGATTACACCCGCCTAGTCGAAAGGATTCTCGCAGATGAGCAAGAAGAAGATGCCGTCAATTGACGACCTGTTAAACCCCATCACTCAGGAGGCACCACCTCCAAAGTCCACAGCGGCACAGCTGCGTGAGAATACAAGTAAGCCAGCAAAAACAAATGCAAGCAAACCAGCAAACACGCAAACACGTAAGCCAGCAAGAACGCAAAAAAGTAAAAAGCCTGACCTGCAATCAGGTGTGGCCAATGTTTCCCTGACAGGGCAGCGTAAAACCTTTTCCGTTTATGTTGATACGGGCATTCAGATGCAGCTCGACCTGCTGAAGATGCAGCTTCGCATGATGGGCGTCGATGCGCGCGATGCAAGTAAGAGTTTGATGGTTGAAACGGGGCTGTTACTCTTGTTACGTGACTTCGAAGAAAATCAGGAGGGGAGCTTCCTTTTTCAGCAGGCTAAAGAGCAAGCTAGCAAACGTGCAAAAAAGTAAGCGTTTATACACGTTTGCAAGCATTTGGGCGAAATGAAGGAGAAAACATAGCAGTAGCACCCCTTCACGTGTCTCGGAAACTGCGCTTGTTGACATTTCACAACCGAACGAAAGACTTTGCCAACGAAAGATTTAGCAGATGCTCTTATCATGAATGTTTTCACGTGGAACACGATGAACATCCAAATCCCACCTTGCTAAAACTAATAATCCATTCAGATGACCCGATACAATGTGGATCATTGGTACGCACTCGCTATGCTTACTCTTTCAGCTAGAAGTTACGCAGTTGCCTAACTGGTACTCGTGTTTCGGGATTTCCAAATCCCGAAACATCCACTTTAAGTAAAGTGTAAAGTAAATTTTACTGCGTCGTCGTTCCCGCGAAGGCGGGAATCCAGTCTTAGAAAAGAATGGATTCCTGCCTTCGCAGGTATGACAGGACTTATTTTGCCGTGTAACAAGTGCGTAACTCATATCAGTGTGACATTAACTTGCGAAAATAGTCTCTTGCAATGAAAGGCAATTTGGGACTCTAGCTATCCAAGGGGTTGACGCGACCTATTACACGGTGCATGGTGCATATCCAGAAGTCAATACGCAACACGCAATACGCAATACGCACCATCACCAACCTCAACGAAATCCCAAACAGCCGCAACTTTCTGCACAGGCATAAACATCATGAATCCTACTCGTCTCATTTCCATCGTTGCAATTATCTTGTTATTTGGTTTTGTCTTGAACCTAAATGGAACAACGATCCAAGCGGAAGCGGCCACCGCCAATTGTGCGCCGCAAAGCTATACCGTTCAGCCCGGCGATAACTTGGGCAAAATAGCGTGGAAGTTTGGTATTACGCTACAAGAGCTGTTGGACGCAAACGATCTTGAAGATCACAATGATTTTCATGTCGGTCAAGTGCTGGTGATTCCTGCCGCAAATTGCCGGGCAGATACAACGTGCGCAACACAGCATTACACGGTTCAGCCCGGCGATAACTTGGGCAAAATAGCGTGGAAGTTTGGGATTACATTGCAAGCGTTACTAGATGCAAACGACCTTGCGGATCATAATGATTTTCACGTCGGTCAAGTGTTAATCATTCCAGTTGCCAACTGTGCAACACAGAGCGGGTTTAGCATCACCCAGCGTGAACGGTTTGGCATTACAGGGTCATCGGCGACGGCCGCCACGGCATACAGTGCGGGGTTGAAATTTGGTTCCTTCTTGAGTTGGGGGGTGTCCGATGTCAGCACGGCGTTGCCCAACGTCAATGTCAGTTGGCAGACGATTCGGCTCTCCCAGCGGGGGGTTGTCACCAGCTATCAGACAATCGACGCGATTTTGCAGGCGCGCACCGGCGACACGTGGATCATCGGCAATGAGCCAGACGTCATTTGGCAAGATAGCGTCACGGCCGAACGCTATGCGGAGTTGTACAACCAACTCTATCACTATATCAAAAAGCAAGACCCGAGCGCACAAGTGGCAATCGGTGCCGTATCAACACCCACGCCGTTACGCCGAACCTACCTAGACAATGTGCTGAAGGCATACAAAAGTAAGTATGGGGTTGCCATGCCTGTTGATGTTTGGACGCTACATGCGTACATCTTGCGCGAGGAACGCGACAGTTGGGGTGTTGAGATTCCGCCGGGCATGACCGATGTGAATGCGGGGAATCTCTATGAAATTGATGACCACAACGATGTACAAGAGATCACACGTCTGATCACCGAATTTCGGCGTTGGATGGCGCAAAATGGGTATCAGGATGTGCCATTGGCGATCACGGAGATGGGGATTTTGATGCCAGCCGACTTCGGATTTCCACCCGATGTGGTGGCGGCGTATATGCGTGGGGTGGTGCAGTATTTGTTAAATTCGGCCGATCCCACCATCGGCTACCCCCAAGACAACAATCACCTCGTCCAGTGGTGGTTCTGGTTTAGCGTCCACGATGCCAGCGGTGAATTTACGGTCAGCGATCTCTACGATCCAGTCAAAAAGACGTTGACACCGATTGGTTGGGTATACGCCAGCTTTATTCGGTAGGCCAGTATACTGTTCGTGTTACGAAGTTTCCGTCACAAAAAAAACGTGGTGCGTGATTCGTGGTGCGTGAAGTGGATACGAATCACGCACCACGCACCACGCACTAAGATGGGTGGCGAAAACTTAAAGACACTCACCCATACCCAAAAATCTACGGAACCCAATGGGTCGCTGAAACATCGATAGAATCTGCCACATCCCAACCGGTAGACCATGCCCAGCCACCGCTCCAATAGTAGGTGCCTGCCCAGTAGAAGGTGCTATCGTTGATGCTGTGGTGTGTCGACCAGGCCCATCCGCCACCCGTCAACGTACCAGCATCGCCAAAAATCAGCCCGATTGAACCGGCCTCTTCTTGACCGAGCCAGTGACCGTTTTCGGCTAATCCAAGAATTTCACGCACCCCGTCGCGCTCCATAAAATAGACGGTGAATGCGCCCGCCGTTTCGCGCTGAACACCCCCTTGATAGTGCATTTGTAGAGCGGGGTTGTCGGCCGGATCGGTCGATTCACTATTTTGCCAGACGTGACTAAGATCGGCCGAAATATCCATCCCCGCATTGGCGCGTTCATCGGGTAAATCCGCCATGGCCGCAGCGGTTGCCCACACTCTGCCGGCGCCCTGTTGCAAAATCGGGAAACGGAGGGCATCACCATCGGTCGCGGGTCGTGCTGTTGCCAAGAGGCGATATTTGACCTGATCGGGTGTCCAATCGTCATTTTCATCGAGCATCAACGCCACGACACCTGATGTGACGGCCGTTGCCATGCTCGTCCCGTTCATGCGGAAAAAGCTGCTCGATTCGGAGTAGTCGGGGTGAATTTCGGCGAGATAGGCGGTGTTGTTGTGGTCGGGGTCGTTGTAGATGAAAGAGACGACGTTGCTGCCGGGTGCCAGCACGTCGGGTTTCACAAAGCCATCCATCGTTGGGCCGCTGGCCGACCATGCGGGAACGCTGTCATCCGTCCAGTAGGCGGCCGTGCGATTGGTGTCCACCGCACCAACGGTGATGACGTAGGGATCGTTGCCGGGCGCGGTGATGCTTTCGGCCGATCCATCCGTATTCCCCGCCGCCGTCACAACGACAATGCCAGCCTCCCATGCTCGCTCAACCGCACGATTCAACGGGTCGGCAAAGTAGGGGGTCAACACTTCGCCGCTCAAACTCAAATTCAACACGCGCACGGCAAATTGGTCCTTGTTGGCAACGACATATTGAATCCCTTCGATCACGTCGCTATAGCTGCCGCGCCCCTGTTCATCCAAGACGCGCACGCTCAAAATATCTGCATCGGGTGCGATCCCCATCCGTACATCCGTATTCCTATCTCTAAACTGATTCCAAATGATGCCCGCGACATGACTGCCATGCCCATATGCATCGACGCTGCTCTTGTGATTTGACCAGCAGTAGTTGGCGTATTGCGTCATCTCTTTGTCGCTTTGGCAAGTGCCGCTGCCCACAAAATCAGCCTGACCGATAAACTGCTTTTCGACCTGTGAGCCAAGCGTCTCCTTGACATATTTATCAAAATAAACGCCACTATCGACAACGGCAATGGTAATATGCTCCCCAGTGATTCCCGCGTCGTGTAGTTGGTCGGCTCCCACGTCGATAGAGGTAGGGTTATAAAAATGATAGTCACCGTCTGCGCTTTGTGACACATCGGGTTGCCCCGACCAATCATTGGCGAGTTGGGCTACTGTGATAATCCGCTGTCCCTTGTCGCCGAGCGGAATGAGCAGATCGTTGTGTCCATTTCGGCCGAAATCCATCCCCACCTTATCTCCCAACGACTGCACAACGACTTCCCCCGTTGGCGCAACCAGCACCAACTGTCCATCTTCCGTTGCAACAACGATGTTGCCATCCCCATCTACATCGGGACGCACCTGCGCCTTATTGGGCAACTGCACCGCTTGATGCACCGCACCGCTATTGAGATCGACGATTTGCAGTTGGTGTTTCTCATCGATGATCAGTAATTTCCCATCACGCACCGCGATCTGCTGCACTTTTTCCTGAGTAGTTAGAAGCCGTTCTGTTTCGCCAGTTGCCGAAACGTGCAGCACGCGCCGTTCCTGTTCAACCAGAATCAGCCCGTCGGCGACTTGTGGGTCAAACTTGATTTCCTCTAACGACAACGCAAAAATTTCAGCACCACTGTCACGCTCATAACCGCGTACATGCCCATCGTTGTCCACAACATAAACAGTCTGTCCAACGACCAACGGCACGTAAGCCTTGTCGTCCATCTCTGTTTCCACCGTCCAGCGCAAATTGCCCGACCATGTGATGGCGTAAAGCTGCCCTTTTTTGTCGAGCAGGTACATGCCATCTGCGTCGCTGGTGGTCTCGGTTTCGATTTTGTGCTTTAGGTTGAGTGACTCACGACTGGAAATCGCACCGCTCAAACGGTCAATTACGACTAAATTTTTCTGTTTATCGACGGTGTAGAGGTGGTCGTTGTGGAGTGTCAAATTGATGTGAACTTTGTGGTTGAGCGTCGTCTGCCATAGCATATTGCCAGCGGCATCAATGGCGTAGACAGCTCTTTCAGCAAGTAAGTAGATTGTCCCATCGGCCGAAATCACCGGCGCAGTTAGCACCTTGTCGGTCGCCAGATCGTGCGTTGCCCGCGTGCTGCCATCCTGATTAAAAATGACCATCAGCCCATGTTTACCGACGGAAACTGCGCCACCATCGGGCAACGGCACAATGGGGTTGATAAACTCTTCGCCAAGCTGGTCGCCGCCCCGCGCACGTCGCCGATTAGAAACATAGCCATCCCAATCGGCCGATTTGACCCCGCTATCGGCCGAAATCATAAAGCCGTCGAGTTGCGCAATTTGGCTCTGCGTCAGTTCAGCCGCAACGCCGTCGATCAGCCAAAGATCGGCCGAAATCGTTCCGCCAGCCCGTGCCACAGCCTCTGCCGCGCCAGCACCCTGCACAATCACACGCGCCGTTGACTCTTTCCCACACGCCACAATCGCCAGACACACCCATACAAAAAAGATCGCTCGTTTCAGTTTCATCATCTTTCCACCGTTTCATCTACTATCCGAAAACTATAGCAATTTGGAGTGACAAATAGCCTTAAGGTACTATGCGTTTGCAATGAATAGAGCGTAAAGTTATTGAAGATTGGCTTGTCAGCATTTCAGCACTTCAGCATTTCAGCTTGCTTGCTGACCAGCTGACTAGCTCATTTCCCATGCTTGAGTTGACGCTGCAATAAATAGGGTGGGGGGAGTGCCGCTATGTTCAAAAGAAAAACCCCATGCTACGCAGCATGGGGTTTTGGTTGTATCTGGCAGTCTGTCTTGCAACAGACAGCATCAACAGGTAGGTAAAGGGTTAGTTACTCATCGCGTCGTGCAACCGCCACAGTGAGCAGCAACATTCCCAATGCAACCGCCAAAACGGTCAGCATTGAACTGCTCTGCGTGGTTGTCGGCATGAGCGTGATCGCGGTTGGTACGGCCGCTGTGTCGATCTGTTGCCATGCGGAATCGGCCGATTGTCCCTCATACGCCGCCAAGTCAACGACCGTCCATGCCGAGTCCATCCAGTCGCGCAACTCTGGGGTTGCAACTGAACGGGCATCGAGATAGAGCTGGGTGGCTTGGTTGATGAATTCGGCCGAAATTACCGTGCCGTCGGCGATCATCTGCCCAACGGTCAGGTTCATCGCCAATCCACGCGAGCGCAGGTTGCCATGATTCGCCATCAGCAGCGTGGCATCGTCGTAGAGTGAGAGCGGGAAGCTCTGCGCGAGATTCGAGTTGACCAGTGGTGAACCAGTCGCCAGTGCGCCGCGTCCATCGACGTCCGCCGTGCGCGTTGAGCCAAATGCACAGGTGTACTCACGCGCAATCACTTGACGCGAGCCGCCGGGAGGTGTCCACGCCACTGCGACATGGTCACCACCGCCGCCTTCCTCATGCAGCACCTCAACGTAGTACAACTGACCTGCTTGCAACGTCACGGGTGACGATTTCTGCGTGGCAAACGTCTCCCACTGATATTGCCATGTCCAGCTATCCACCTTGGCGATCTCGACCGCGTTGGCTGGATTGTCGCTGCTGCTCAGGCGCAGACTCGTCTGGTCGTCGCTGGCAATCCAGAAGGTGTAGCTGCCCGTCACGGGTGGCACGATGTAGCCGCGCATCCGTGCGCCATACCAGTCAGCGTAGTTGGTCGGTGCCTCAAAGCGGTCGGTCGTCAGCGTCGCCGTTGGGTTATTGGGGTAGCGTGGGTCACTCAGCAAGCCGCTGTTGATGTCGTTTGCATAGATCGTGTCCCAATACTCCCACGTCAATCCATTGGTCGTGCAGCTTGCGTTACCACCGCCACTGTTAACCGTGATCGTCTGTGTCGAGCTGGCACTGTTGCCATCGTTGTCCGTGATGGTCAGACGTGCCTCGTAGCTGCCCGGCGTGTTATATGTGTAACTTGCCGTGCTGCCGCTTGCCGTCGCACCATTGCCGAATGACCATTGATAGGCGACGATGTTGCCATCGCTATCGCTTGAATCATTGCCATTGAATGTGACAGTTAACGGAGCCGTTCCCTGCGTTGGTTTCGCATGTAGGACGACCGTTGGTGCAACACCCGCAGGCACGAATGGACATAAGCCCGATTGTGGAATCACCGAGCGTGCTGCGTTGGGTGTTTGCCATGCGACAGAGACATGATCGCCCTGTACGCCTTCTTTGTGCAACACCTCAACGTAGTATTTCTGCCCTGCAACCAAGTTGACTGGCACCGACTGCTGCTCTGCATACCAGTCATACTGACGTGGCGATGTCCATTGTGTGACGCTGGCGATTTGGACTGCGTTTGCGGCCGAATCGTTGCTGCTCAACCACAGTTGACTCGCATCATCACTGGCGATCCAGAAGGTGTAGTTGCCCGTCGTCGGTGGCACGATGTAGCCGCGAATGCGTGTTCCATAGTTGTCTGCCACGTTTTCGGGTGCTTCAAACGTCAGCAGCGTTGTTGTCTGGTTCGGACTGTTCGGGAAGCTGCCACTTGCCAGCAAATCCGCAACCGCCGTGCCAGAAACATTGGTGAACACTTCGCGTAGCAATCCACCTGTCGTACAAGCGTTATTGCCGCCACCGTTGCCCGTCACCGTAATCGTGACCGTCTTTTCGCCCTGTCCGCCGCGACTGTCCGTCACGGTCAGCTTGACGAGATAGGTGCCGGGATTGTTGTAGGTGTGCTGAATCGCAATGCCGTTGCCCGTCGTGCCGTCGCCAAACGACCAGTGGAAGTTGGTTAGCGTCGCGCCGTCAAACGCGATGCTGTTGTAGCCATCGAAATTGACCGTCAAGGGCGCATTACCGCTCAGTGGGGAGGCGTTGATTATCGCTTTCGGGTTGTTGGAGACGAGGTAGACACCCAAATCTTGCGTCGTATCGTCGCCATTTAGGCTGATGTTCGGAATCCGCGCCCGCCCGTTACCGAGATTGATCGCATCCGAATCTTTCGTGTCGTCGCCCCCTTGATTGGCGGGGCTGACATCACAGCCGGGTGGAATGTCGCTAAACTCGATGCAGTATGTACCCGCCAACAGGTCGCCAAAGCTGTAGAAGCCGTTGCTGTCGGTGACGGTTGTGCCGATGGCTGTGCCAGAGCAGTTGCCGTTGTTGAATAGCTGGACGGTGATGCCGGGATCGCCGGGTTCATTCGGGTCTTGGATGCCGTCTGCATCGTCGTCCATGAACACTTTGTCACCCAGCGTGAAGCGGTTATTGCCGCCATTCACGATTACCTGTGCGCTGTCCTCGTCGTCTTCTGACTGGTCGCCATCATCATTGTTGGGCGACGAATCGACATCTGTTTCGTTGTGGGCAATCACTTCAGCGACGTTCTTACACGTCCCGCCGCTGATCGCCTTGACCCAGAAGGAGAGCGATGCGCTGCCGTTGACATTGATGTTGCCCGCATTCCAAATGCCGTTGCTGTAGGTGCCTTGTCCGGGGAATGCGCCGTTGAGCGAGACACAGCTTGGCAGAAGATCGCGCACCTGCACGTTTGTCGCCGTTTCGGGGCCACGATTGTAGAGGGTGAGCGTGAAGTTGAAATCTTCGCCGACGTTGATCGTTTCGACCGTTGCATCTTTGTACAGTTCGATGTCGATGCTGCCGCCACCGGTTTGTGGTTTGTAGATGCCGAGATCGTTGGTGGGATCATCGGCCGATAAGTTGATGTTGCTGATCTGCGCCATCTGACCACCGATGTTGACACCGTCGCTGTCCGCTGCATCGTTGCCGCCTTGATTGGCAGGGCTGACGACGAATCCGGCCGGGATGTTGCTGAACTTGACGCAGTAGGTTCCTGCGTTTAAGCCGCTAAAGTTGTAGGTTCCGTTGCTCGTCGTCTGGTTGGCGATTGCGCTGCCGCTGCATGTGCCGTTGCCAAACAGTTCGACCAACACACCGCTCACGCCCACTTCGCCCGCGTTTTGAATACCGTTCTTATTGGTATCGTTGAAGACGCGGTCGCCCAGTGTATAGGTTGGGGCGGTTGGCTGATAGATGCCCAAGTCGTTGGTTGGGTCATCGGCCGATAAATTGATGTTGCTGATCCGCGCACGTTGTCCGCCGATGTCCACACCATCGCTATCGAGCGCATCGTTGCCGCCTTGATTGGCGGGGCTGACGACAAAACCAGCTGGGATGTTCTCAAATTGAACACAGTAGGTTCCTGCGGGCAGGCCGGTGAACGTATATCGGCCGATTCCATTCGTCACCGTCGTCCCAATCGCGTTGCTGCCACAGCTTGCATCTGGATAGAGTCTTACGGTCACGCCAGAAACGCCACTTTCGCCACCATCCTGAATGCCGTCCTGATCTGCGTCGTTAAACACCGTGTCACCGAGCGTATAGCGTGGCTGTACGGGTGTGTAAATCCCCAAATCATTGGTTGGGTCGTCCGCGTTGACGAGGATGTTGCTGATTCGCGCACGGTTGCCGCCGATGTCCACCCCGTCACTGTCGGTCGCGTCGTTGCCGCCCTGATTGGCAGGACTCACTTGCGAACCACTGGGCAAATTCTCAAACTGCACACAGTAGTCGCCCGCTTCGAGACCGCTAAAGCTGTAGTTGCCATTGCCGCTCGTCAACGTCGTCGCACGCGGGCTGCCGCCACAGTTTGGATCGTCGTAAATCCGCACCGTCACATTATTGACACCCGCTTCGCCAGCATCCTGAATCCCGTCTTGATCGGTGTCGTTAAACACGCGGTCGCCAACGGTATAGGTCGGTGTGCCGCCTGTCACGGTCACGCTCGCGTTGTCTTGGTCGTCCTCAGAGGGGACGTTGTTGCCCGGCGTGCTGTCTACATCCTGCTCGTTGTGCGTGATCACTTCGCCGACGTTGGTGCAGGTTCCCGCTTGCGTCGCACGCACATAGAAGCCAATGCTGGGTGCCGCATTTACGCCAACCGTACCGACGGTCCACGTGTTGCCGCTGTAGGTTCCGGCACCGGGATAGGCGCCGATCAGTTCGACACAGCTTGGCAATACGTCGCGCACCGTGACGTTGGTGGCCGCGTTGGGGCCGCGATTGTATAGGGTGATATTAAAGTTGAACGTATCCCCGACGTTGACCGTTTCGACCGTCGCATTCTTGTAAAGCTCGATGTCGATATTGCCTGCCACTGGGGGACGGTTGATACCGAGATCGTTGGTGGGATCATCGGCCGATAAGTTGATGTTCTGAATCTGCGCCATCTGACCGCCGACATCGACACCGTCACTGTCAAGCGCATCGTTGCCGCCCTGATTGGCGGGACTGACGACAAAACCAGATGGGATGTTGCTAAATTTGACGCAGTACGTTCCCGCGTTCAACCCGCTGAAACTGTAGTTGCCGCCGCTGGTCGTTTGGTTGGCAACTGCGCTGCCAGAACACGCGCCGTTTGTGAACAGCTCAACCAAAACGCCATCCACGCCGGGTTCGCCGCCATCTTGGATACCGTCACGATCTGTGTCGTTAAAGACGCGGTCACCCAGTGAGAAGGTCTGCTGTGCGGGTTGGTTGATGCCGAGATCGTTGGTTGGATCATTGCTCGTGACGCTGATGTTCTGAATCTGCGCCATTTGGCCGCCGACGTCCACACCATCGCTGTCGAGCGCATCGTTGCCGCCCTGATTGGCAGGACTGACCACAAAGCCGTTCGGAATGTTGCTGAACTTGACGCAGTACGTTCCTGCATTAAGACCACTAAAGCTATAGCTGCCGTTGCTCGTCACCGTGTTGGCGACCGAACTGCCCGAACACGTCGCGTTGTCGAATAGTTCGACAAAGATGCCACCCACGCCGGGTTCGCCGCCGTCTTGGATACCGTCGCGGTCAAGGTCATTGAAGACCAAATCGCCGATAGTGTATGTCTGCTGTGCGGGCTGGTTGATGCCAAGATCGTTGGTTGGATCATCGTCAGTCAGATTGATGTTCTGAATCTGTGCCATCTGGCCGCCGACGTCCACGCCATCACTATCGGTCGCGTCATTGCCACCCTGATTGGCGGGGCTGACCACGAACCCATTAGGAATGTTGCTGAACTTGACGCAGTACGTTCCCGCGTTGAGACCGCCGAAGTTGTAGATGCCGCCAGAGGTCGTTGTGTTGGCGACAGCACTGCCTGAACAGGTGCCGTTGTCGAACAGTTCGACAAAGATACCGCCGACGCCCGGTTCACCTGCATCTTGTACGCCGTCGCGGTCGGTGTCGTTAAAGACGCGGTCGCCGAGCGTAAAGGTTGGGTTACCACCGCCAACTTGGACGGTTGCATCGTCTTGGTCGTCTTCAGATAGGACATTGTTGTTGGGCGTGCTATCCACATCCGTTTCGTTGTGGCTGATCACTTCCGCGACGTTGGTGCAGGTGCCGTTTTGGGCAGCACGCACGAGGAAGCTAATGCTGGGGGCTTGATTGACCCCGACCGTTCCAACTGTCCAGATGTCACCACTGTAGCTGCCCTGACCCGGATAGGCCTGAATCAGCTCGACACAGCTTGGAATCAAGTCGCGCACGTTGACACCCGTTGCAGGGTCTGGGCCGCGATTGAAAAGCGTCACTGAGAAGTTGAAGTGTTCGCCGATCGTGGCTGTTTCGACGGAGGCGTTTTTGTAAAGCTCGATGTCGATGGAGCCGCCACCCGTTTGGGGTGAGTAGATGCCTAAATCGTTGGTGGGGTCATTCGCATTAAGCGTGATGTTGGGGATTTGCGCCATCTGGCCGCCGACGTCGATGCCGTCGCTGTCCGTTGCATCATTGCCACCTTGATTCGCAGGGCTAACAACAAATCCCGCTGGAATGTTGCTAAATTTGACGCAGTACGTCCCCGCTGGCTGATTGGCAAAGTTGTAGTTGCCACTGCTGTCTGTCGTGCGGTTGGCAATCGCGGAACCGGTACAGTTGGCGTTGCCAAACAGCTCAACCAACACGCCGTTGACACCACTTTCACCGTTGTCTTGAATGCCGTCTTGGTCGGTATCGTTAAAGACGCGGTCGCCCAAGCTGAAATTCTGCTGTGCCGGTTGGTTGATGCCTAAGTCGTTGGTGGGGTCATCCGCATTGAGCGTAATGTTGGGGATTTGCGCCATCTGGCCGCCGATGTCGATGCCATCAGAATCGGCCGAATCGTTCAACCCTTGATTGGCAGGTGAAACGACAAATCCACTTGGAATGTTGCTAAATTTGACGCAATAGGTTCCTGCGGGCTGGTCGGTAAAGCTGTAGAGGCCACTGCTGTTGGTCGCTTGGTTTGCAATCGCGCTGCCAGCACAGTTGGCATTATCAAACAGCTCAACAGTCACGCCGCTGACGCCATTCTCGTTGCCATCTTGAATCCCATCACGGTCGAGATCATTGAAGACGCGATCCCCGAGCGTAAACAGTTGTGGCCCACCCTCGATAGGGGTACAGGCGGAGTCGGATGCCGTTGGAGCCACGTCGCCGACGCTGTCTGTTGCGCCGCTGACCACCGCATAGTCACACGTCTTGCCCGTCTCCTGCGCACGATAGCCAAAGTCGTTGGTCAAATCGCTTTCGCCGTCCGACAAGTTGACGTTGCGCGGCTCTTGGGTCGTGCCAGACAAGCCGGCTGGCGGACTGACGACGACACAGAAATTGCCGGCGGGCAGTTGGTCAAACAGATATTTACCATTGCTGTTTGTCTCTGCACTACGCAATGGGGCATTGCTCGGATTCGCACATGTCCCTTGGAACAAGCTGACAGGCACACCGCTCAATGGCTGGTCGTTTGCCTCTTGGTTGCCGTTGCCATTGTTGTCATAGAAAACGGTATCACCGATCTGTCCAGTGCCAGCAAAGCCATAGCCGAAGTCGCACTGATTCTGGTCGCCACCATTTTGATTAAGCGCGGCGTTGACCGGATTGGAGGTGTTGGCATCGTAAAGGGAAGGCACGCTGCTATCGTTGACGGCGACGCAGTACTTACCCGGCATTTGATTGGGGAAGCTGTAGTTTCCGTTGCCATCGGTTGTGGTCGTGCCGATGCGTGCGCTGCTGGGAAGCGTGCCGTTCATCGGGCAGCTACCGCCGTAAAGCTCGACCTGCACGTTTGACAAGCCGGGTTCGTTGCCACCGTCTGGCAAGCCTGATCCGTCCAAATCTTGGAAAACACGATTCCCAATGTCGCTTAGGGTACATGAACCCTTAAAGCCGATTTGGGTAGGCGTTTGCCCATTGCTGCTGTAGGTGACTACTTCAAATAGCGTTCCCGTTTGGTCTTGTTTGTCGGAACCAATCGTGTTCGACAAGCGACCGGGGAAGAGTGAGGCGGAGCAGGAGGTATGAATCTCTTCAGCCGCGCTGTTGTTGATAAAGAACTTTGTGTTCGACTCAAATTCGTCTCCACCATCGGTGATGACAATCACATCGCCCGTGTTGACGTTGTTGAATGTGCCACCCGCATAGGGATTGTTCGCATCTTTGCCCGCCTTGATGTTGACGGGACCATTGCCCAAATAGCGCATCGTCAGCGAATCGGGTCGATCATCACATTCACATTCTTCGAGGGCGTCGGCATTAAAGTTGAAGGGAGCGGTACAACTCGCAGCATTGGCAGCGCGGGTGCTTGCGCTTGGCAATCCTGCATTGAGCAGCAGGGGAGTTAACAGGGCTGCGTCGGACAGCGATTGCGCGGGTGCGCGGGTTCCGCTGGTCGAGGCGAGCGCGGTGAAGGTCACGTCGATAGACGCGCTGCCGTTTGGTGTGATGTCACCCACGCCTGTCGTGATGTCGTCCCATGTGATGACCCCACCCGTTGTGCTGCTGGGGAAGACGGTCGCGCTGATAAATTGCAGCTTACTTGCGTCATAGAGATCTTTGAGCGGCACGTTGGTCAACGTCGAGTCGCCCGTATTGCGGACGGTGATGCGATAGACAACCTGTTGACCCGACTGGATTGGATCGCTCGTGACCTGATCTTTTTCAACCACAACCGCCGCCTCATTTGTATCGTTATAGCCAAAATCACATTGATTTTGATCTGTTCGATTGATGGCTGCGCTTAGCGGATTTGGTGTGGTCGAGGCGACATTGACGGGAACCGTATTGTTGTTGACCTGCACACAGTATTTACCGGGCATCAAGTTGGGGAAGCTGTAGTTACCGTTGTTGTCGGTTGTCGTTTCGTCGATGCGCTCGCTTGATGGATATAAACTGCCATCTAGCGCACAGCTACCACCAAACAGCTCGACCGTTACGTTGGGAATGCCTGCCTCGCCGCTACCATCTGGCAAACCAGACTCATCCGTATCTTGGAAGACACGGTCGCCCAAATCGCTCAAGGTACATGATCCCTTATAGCCGATCTGTTGTGGGTTTTGCCCATTGCTGCTGTAGGTGACAACTTCAAATAGCTCGCCCGTTTGATCCTGCTTGTCGTCACCGATTTTATTGGAGAGACGACCGGGAAAAAGCGGTGCCGAGCAGGAGGTGTGAATCTCTTCGGCCGCACTGCCGTTGATATAGAATTTTGTATTTGAGTCAAAGTCGTCGCCACCATCGGTGATAACGATTAAATCTCCTGTGTTGACGTTGTTAAATGTGCCGCCACTATAGTTGTTGGCTCTGATGTTGACTGGCCCATTGCCCAGATAGCGCATCGTCAATGAGTCAGGTTTGTGATCACATTTGCACGCTTCGAGGAAGTTGGGGTCAAAATTGAACGGGTCGGTACAGGAGGCCGCTGCTTGTCTGCTATTTGTTTGTGCATTGACAGAAAGGAGCGGAGAAAGCAAGGCACTATCGAGGATGTCGTATTGCGCGACAGATAGTGTGGATGAGTTGAGCAAATCGGATTGCTCAACAGCGGGTGGTGCGGCATATACTTGCGAACCTGCAAGCATGACAACACCACTGATCAACATAAGGATCAACAATCGTTTGAATGTCATACAATTCTCCCTTGAGATTGACGCTTGGGAGCGTTTCCGATACTGCATTACCTACCACTACCAAGCTATTTTCCAGATACATCGGTTTCGTGGTCGTCCTTGAGGCAACCAAGCGGGACGCGCTCCGAACAACCTGCGGCAAGTATAGAAATCGCAAAGTTTAAGAATGTGGCATCATGCGTAGCACAGTGCGTGGCACGCATGAAATGGCAAGTGAAGGTTGAGTGAAGAGTTGGTACTGTAATCCTATTCGCTGGGTTGGCTGGATAAAGTGCTAGTACTGCAATTACGATCTAGTGGTGAATCAGTACTGGAATAAAGATTATGGGTGTTAAATAGAGTAGTATCGGGAAATCCAATTCCCGATACACAGTCCAAACATATTTCGAGAATGTCGCTCCGCGATCCTTCGATATAGATTTCCGTTCGAGTCATGAAGTTTTCGCCACTTATGGAAATAGTAGGATGTGCGTGTTTCGGGAATTGGATTTCCCGAAACGGTTCTCGCGGTAGGGGCGTTTCGGGATTTCCAAATCCCGAAACATCCATCATTCCCGCGCAGGCGGCAATCCAGTCCCAGAAAAAGAATAGGTACCTGCCTTCGCAGGTATGACGGACTTACTTTACGGTGTCGTAAGTGCAGCTTGCAGATGGGGCATTTTTGGGACGGTTAGTGAAATTCAGGTAGCGCATCTGCCCGTTAAAAGAGCAGGACAGAGTATTCGGTATGGAAAGAGTTTTCGCGCTTCAGCTATTGGGGCCACCAATTTTGTTAGTCGATGGCGAGCCCATCGTGATCAAGCGACGCAAGGCGGTTGCGCTATTGGCCTATCTGGCGGTCGAACGTGGGGAGCATCGTCGAGAACAGTTGGCCGACCTGCTTTGGCCCGATGCGGATCCCAGCAAGGCCCTGAGCTACATGCGGCGGATTGTCTATGCGTTGAACAAAATTTTGCCAGAGGACGCCCTGCAAAGCAGACGGCGCACTGTGCAGCTCTGTGCCCATCCGCAGATGACGATTGATGTGCGCGTCGATCAGCCCGTTGCGCACGGCGATTTTATGGCGGATTTTGGGTTAGATGACAGTGCGCCATTCACCGATTGGTTGACGGAGCAGCGACATCAGTGGCGGCAGACGCTTAACGCGCAGTTTGCGACGCAGGTTGCTGCACTGGAAAATAGCGGCGACTTGGCGGGTGCGTTGGCACAGGCGGAGGCATGGGCAGCATATGAACCGCTCGATGCTGCGCCACAGGCGGCGACGCTACGACTCTATGGCGCGTTGGGCAAGCCACAGATTGCCCAGCGTCGCTTGCAGCACTATCGGGAGCGGTTGCAGGAGCAAGATGGGGATGCGCCCAAAGAGTTGCTGGCGCGCTTGGAAGTGACATTGCGTGCGCCATTGCAGACACGCTTGCCCGTTTTGCTGTCGCCCATTATCGGCCGATCTCACCCCCTAAAAACAATCTATACACAACTGCTTGACCCCAATTGCCGCCTTGTCACGTTGACGGGGATCGGCGGCGTGGGCAAGACGACCCTTGCGCTGGCGGTCGGGGCGGCCTGTCGCGACCAGTTTCGCGACGGCGTCCAGTTTGTCGATCTAACGACCCTGTCGCAGCAGCAGTCGATCATCAATTTGCTGATCGATACGCTGGAGTTGCAACTGATCGGCCGAGATCCCCCTGAAAAGCAACTGTTCACCTATCTCAACAACCGCGAGAATCTGCTGATTCTGGACAATTTTGAACACGTCATCGAGCAGGCTGACTGGTTGACCCAATTGCTGCGGACGGTTCCAACGGTGACGGTGTTGGCAACATCACGCGAACGGCTCAACCTGCGTGAAGAGTGGCTCTTTACCGTCGCAGGATTGCAGAAAGAGGATGCCCAGACGCTATTTTTGCAACAGGCACAGCAAAACAGTGAGCCGTTAAATCTAACAGAAGCAGATCGCGCTGCGATCAAGGACATTTGCGTTCGCACAGAAGGGTTGCCGATGGCGATAGAGCTGGCGGCTAGCTGGCTGCGCTTGTTGCGGCCGACCGAAATTGCGACCGAGTTAACAGAGAAGTGGGATATGTTGACCAATCTACACCGCAATGCTCCTGTGCGACATCACAGTTTGCGCACCGTTTTTAATGGCTCGTGGCAGCTTTTGCAGCCTGACGAGCAATATCTCTTGGCGCAACTCTCCGTTTTTTGGGGGACGTTTGATCGGCACGCCGCCATGCAGATTACGGGCGCATCGTTGCGCAGTTTGGCCGCGCTGGTCGATAAGTCGCTGCTGCGGCGCACGGAAGAGGGGGGGTATCAGTTGGTGATGATGGTGAAGGAGTTTTCGGCCGAAATGCTCACCCAGCACGTCGCCGAAAAGACACTCGTCGCCTCGCGCCATGCCGCCTACTATCTCGATTGGTTGACGCGCCAAGCGGCGATCCTGCGTGGCGCAACCCCACAGGTGGCGGTCGCCGCGATCCAACGTCGCTGGGCAAATATCCGCCATGCGTGGCTCTGGGCCGTCAATCAACGCGACGACGAGACGCTGCTGTTGGCGGCCAATGCACTATTGGACTTCTGCGAGATGCGCGGGCTATTTGTGGAGGCGGAGCGGCTCTTTGCAGCGGCCGTTGAGGTAGCGAAGGGGCAGCGGCAGCAGCAGTTGGCAGCGTTGCAGGCGTATCAGTTGGCACGCTTGGGCCAGTATGGGAGTGGGTTAAAGCTGTTGGCGCAGACAGAAACGGCGTTTGGCTTGTGGCAGCGCGGCTATCTGCACTATTTGACGGGGGGGTATGAATCGGCCGAAAATGATCTCGCCGCCGCCCTAGAAAAAGCGCAAAACGACGCCATCCTGACCGCCAAAATACAAAATCTCCTAGCCATCGTCTCCATCACACAGGGGAACGCCGAACGAGCCCGCGACCTATTTGAACAGAGCGTCAGCGCAGGGCGGCACGCCAACTTTGCCCGCCACATCGCACTCACGCTGCACAATCTCGGCAACTTAACCTGTATGATGGGCGACTTTGGGCAAGGGCAAGCCCATTTTGAAGAGGCGTTCCAACTGGCTGACCAGATGGCCGATCGCTATGTCACGGGCAACATCTCACTCAGCTTGGCGCAGCTAGCCATCTTGCAGGGTGATTTTGCGACGGCCGTTGCGCGCTATGAAGCGTGCTATGTGCAGCATCGAGAGATTGGCCATCAATACGGGATTGCGACGGCACAGCTTGGCTTGGCGCGCGGATATGGCAACCTGCGCGACTATGATCTAGCGCGCGCGCATCTATCGGCCGTTTTCACCTTTGCGCAAGAGACGGGCGCAACCGCGATGCACTTGGAAGGAGAGGTGACGTTGGCGGAGATTGAGCTGGCAGAGGGGGCTGTGGCGCAGGCCGTTAGTAGAGCGCAACGGGTGCTGGCGGCGGGATCGGCCGATTCAGAAGTGCTCGCCCGTGCAAGGGTCGTTGTTGAGGAAATTTCTGAGAAATAAGCTGCTTGCACCGCTGTGATTTAGTCGATGATCGGCAACAGTCTGGTAAACTTATCGCCAGATGAAAACTCGTCTTGTCAAACGTCTCAAATCACTGATCGGGCGCGGCTGGCAACGGCTTGATGACCCCATTCCCGCCTTGCCGCTCGATCTTTTTCGGATTGGGGCAGGGGCGTTGAGCGCGGTCTACTTCTGGCATTTGCGCCGTGAAGTTCCAACGATTAGTTCGCCCAACGGCCTGCTTGACCATCAACTCGTCCGCAAAATGTTTCCCTATACCCGCCTCAGTTTTTATCAATTGGGGATGGATGAGCGCGTCTTTCGCAGCGTCAACTTGGCGGCGGTCGGTGCGGCGGTGGGCGTTATGGCAGGGCGGGGAATTCGGCCGAATGTGACCTTCCTCTATCTCACCGCCGTTTCAACCTATCGCTGGAATCTCCCCGCAATGTATGTCGATGATGTGGTGATGCACCTCGTCCTATTTTGGTTACAGCTATTGCCGACAGGAAAGACGCTCACGCTCGGCAGGGCTTCCAACTGGCGCAGCGCAACCGTTCCCGGCTTTACGACGCGCCTATTTACCGCCAACCTCGCCCTGATCTACTTTGCGGCTGGTCTGTGGAAATGGAACAGCCCACTTTGGAAACAGGGCATCGCCCTCTATGCCACCCTCAAAATGCCCATCTCGCGTGCGCCCCACTTTTGGCCGTCGTCGCTACAGCCGCTCTTGCGCCCATTTAGCTATCTCGCGCTGATTCTTGAACCGATACTCGCCGCATTGCCCCTATTGCCCGCCCATTCGCGCTTCAAATATGCGCTGGGCGGCTCACTGGTAGCGTTCCATGCGGGCATTGTCGCCACGCTGCGGATTCCCTATGCCAACATCGCATGTATGGCTGGGTTGCCGCTGCTATTTCAAGCCGAACTGATGGCGTGGCTGGCGGGCGATCATGCACCAGATCGGCCGAATCCCGCCAGCACACCTGAATGGCAAAAGGTTCTCGCCAGCACTTGTTTGACGCTTTTGCTGTTGCAAAATATATGGCGCATCCGTGAGCGCAAGCCGATCGGCAGCACCGATTCACCATTTGTGACGCGCTGGCGCGGCCATTTGGGGCTGTACTCTGGCTTGCGCCACCACAATAATCCGTGGACTGCGCCACTCTATGCGCTGGGATTGGTGCAGAGCTATCGGCTGCTCGATTGGGTTGATGAGCGCAATTGGCACATGTTTTATGATGGAGTTGAGCAGATTTCGGCCGAAATTCGCCCCTTCAACACAAACCAACTTTTTCCCCATACGATGCGGAATGTACTGCTCCACTCCTACATTCAAAACAAGTGTTGGATTGTCCCGCCAGCGGCCGAGTTGCCAGCCTTTCAGCGCAGTCTGCTCACCCGTTTTGTCCAGCAGCTCGCCCACAAATTCCCCAACACGGGCCTGATAACCATCTATATCAACATCAGTCGCATCACGCGGGAAAATCTCGATTTGCGCGAGACTGAACGACGCAAGATTTTGCAATTTTCAGTGCGGGATGGCGTGCCGACGATTTGTTTTATGCGTTTGCTGGAAGGGCCAACTGTTGAAGCCCCGCACCGCTAATCCCCGTCTATTCCACACAAGCCGCCAGAAATAGCTGCGACCCAGTTTGACCAATGGGGATGCGCTCGCCGGTTGTGAAGTCGTAGAGACCGGTGGCAAGTCGGCCGTTTTCGCAGGAGACGGATTGCGGGAAGCTGTGGCGTTGCAGGACAAAATCGGCCGATTCCCACTGCGCACTCGCAAACCCTAACCCATCCGCAACGGCCAGCGGGGTCGGGGTTGCATCATACAGATGCGCCAAGATCGACAGAAATGGGGATGGTTCATCCAAGACCTGCCAGTAGGTTAGCCAATCGGTTTCGTTGTGCTGGTAGCCGTGCAGTTGGGCAGATTGACCCAGCGCGAGCGGCAAGGTGACAGAATCGCCGTTTTCAAGCGACACAGCGCCTGCCCACGAATCGGTTAGCGCAGGGGGGGCTGGGAGATAGAGGAGGGTGTAATCGGCCGAATCCGCCGTCGGTCGATGGGTATAAATGAACGACCATTCGGTTGTTAGCTCATTTGGCAACCAAGCCGCCATCTCCGCAGATGGCAACACATACCATCCACTGCCGCGATTGGGAAAAACCCAGCTTTGTGTACAGTCAAAAAAGAGCTGACGCAAGCCGCTTTGACCGACGAGCTGTTCGGCTTGTTCAGGTTGCAACGGGGAGAGTGGCGCGGCGCAGTGGGCGATCCAATCGCCCGTCAAGGCGGACGCAACCTCATAAACGTAGATCGAGCCACCGAGTTTGGCGACGGGTGTTTTGTCGCGGAACCATGCAAACGCATCTGGCTCACGGATCAGCGTGCCTTGCAAATGGTTGAGGCTGATCGCATAGCGACCCGGCGCGGGATTGGCGTTGGCAAAGTTGGGAATGAAACCCGTTTCGGGATCGATCGCCAGCGTCGTCAGGCCATACGCATGTGGGTCAAGAAAGCCGCTGTAACTGACGATGACCTCATTTCCCTTCGCATAGTCAACGAGCGACCAGAAATCTTGCCCCCAGTCGATGTTTGAGTCGCCGAGCAGGGTTTCGGCCGATTTGCGACTGACCAAATTGAAATACGAAATGTAGTCGGGTGCTTGCAACAAGCTACTCGCAGCGTACCAAATCAGCAAAACAAACAACGCCACACGCAAAAATGGCGCACGCCAATGTGGGCTGGCATAGGCGATCAGTAACCAAACAAAGGGCAGCATCGGCAAGATGTGCCGATAGCCGATGTTGAGGCGCGTGTAGGAGGCGATGGCAAAGAGCAGCAGCGCGGGAAACCATGCATCTCGACTGGCCCACCCTTCGCGCTGGCGTAACAATGTCACGACGGCCGCGCCCAACAGGAGCAGAACGGGTAGGGGTGTCTTGGCAAAGAATGCGATGACAAAGTAATGCCACCAGCCAGCGGACGTTATTTCGCCCTGCAAAAAGGCAACGTGCCCACCCGCGACATGCCCCGACACATCGAAGATACTATCCCAATAGGTTGCGGCGGGTAGCGGGAATGGGGCATAAGGGACAGGGCGTAGCTCAAAGCCGTGAATCAGCCAAACGGTTAGCCCAATGATGGGGAGCAAGAATAGCCACTGTTTGATGCTCTCCCACCATGACCATGCAGGTTTCCACGTTGTCAGTAACAACAGTCCAGAAATGGGCAACATCAGGATGCCCGTCGTTTTTGTTGCCAGCGTGCAGCCAATCGCCAACCCCGCCAACAGCCCATTGCGCCATGTGGGGGCGTTGCGATAGCGCCAAATGGTGAACCCCGCCAGCCCAAAAGCCATCGTCACCAGCCCATCTGTCGTCGCCAGCGTGGTGTGCGCCAGCCAGTTGGGGGCAAACGCCCAGAGTGCCGCCATCACCAATGAACCACCTGCCCAACGGATCATGACCGCGCCAAACAACAGCCCCGCCAATATGATCGGGACGCGACTCAAGAAGAGGACGCGCCGCACATTTGTTGTGTCATGGGAAAATAGTTCGCGGGAGATGGTCGGCCGATCGGCCGTCACCTCCCAACTGGGTAAGCTGTCGAGTGGGGGCAGCGAGGTTTCAGTCGGTAGCAACAGCCCGATCAGGCGATGGGCAAACGGTGGATGTCCCCCCTGAAAGCGCAAATCGCCGCGACTGACCAGCGCATAGCCGCGCAGAATATGCACGGGTTCATCGTTGGTCGGCGACATCGCAACGGCAGTGTGCAGCGCAAGGGCGAAGAAGATCAAGAAAAAAGGCAAAAAGTAAAGCCGATTTCTCGGGGCGAGTGTGGGTAGAGTCATGCAGAGGTCAATCTGTGGGCAAATGCCACAGGCGAAAATTGCTGTTCAGAATTATAGAGTGGTCTGTCCATTGTGGCGATTGTGCGATAATCGTCTCATCTGACCATTTTGCAGGGCGGTAATTGTCCCATCGGTAGGCTTGCGGGGCGCAATATAGGTGATTTTCGGCCGAAAATCACCGAGCCCAGCCGATTCATCTTCCCCGAAATCTATGCTATCGTATGGTTATAAGTAGGGGCGCAAATTTTGTGCGGGTACTTGCAAGGAGATACTACGATGACCAAACGACAGCTACTCTGGCTTTGTTTATTGCTTTCTGTCACTTTTTCACGTGCGACAACGCTGGCACAAACGACGACAACCAATCCAATTCTGTTTGTGACCCAAGTGCCCATTCCGGCCGATTTTACGACGATTGGCTCCACCTTTGGCAACCATCTCGGTAATCCCCAAGCGGTCGCACGCGGCGGCGATCTTTGGATTCGCTATCCAGATGGCACAACCAAGAATTTGACGGCGGCGGCGGGATATGGCGTGGACGGCTATCAAGATGCCAACAGCATTGCCGTGCGCGATCCCGCCGTGCATTGGAGTGGCACAAAGGCGATCTTCAGCATGATTATCGGTTCGCCGGGACAGTATGAATACGATGCGTTTTACTGGCAGTTGTACGAAATTACGGGGCTGGATTCGGCCGATTCTCCCAGCATCACGCATGTCCCAAATCAGCCCGCCAACTTCAACAACATCAGCCCCACCTATCTGAGCGATGACACCATCGCCTTCACATCGGACAGACCGCGCAACGGCGCACGCCATTTGTACCCGCAGTTGGATGAGTATGAAGAGGCTCCGACGGTCAGCGGATTGTGGCGACTCGATCCCGCGACGGGGGCGTTGAATTTGTTCGACCATGCGCCGTCGGGTGTATTTGAGCCGTTCGTGGACAGTTTCGGCCGAATTATTTTCACGCGCTGGGATCATTTGCAACGTGACCAACAGGCCGATGCGGACAATGCGGCGGAGGCTGCTGGCAACCCGTGCATCTACTGCACCTATGATTGGACAAGCGAATCGGCCGATTCCACCAAGCTAACGACGCGCAGCGAAATTTTCCCCGAACCTCGCACCGCGCCTGCTGGCTCCACGCTCAACGATCACCGCTTCAACCACTTCTTCCCGTGGATGGTCAATCAAGATGGCAGCGAGTTGGAGACGTTAAACCATATCGGCCGACACGAACTGCATTTCTACTTCAACCGCTCATTCAACAATGACAACGCGCTGACCGAATTTATCGACGCAACCTCTGGGCGCACCAATCCGAACAGCATTCTAAACTTCTTCCAAATCAGCGAAGATCCCACCCAGTCGGGTCGCTACGTTGGGATCGACGCTCCCGAATTCCAGACCCATGCGGCGGGGCAGATCGTCGCCATGCAGGCCGCACCCACAGATAATGCCGATGAGATTGTGGTTGAATATGTGACCCATCCTGACACGGCCGATGTGGCTGAAAACCCATCGGCCGATCACAGCGGCCTCTATCGCGATCCAATCGTGTTGGCAGATGGGACATTGGTTGCCGTTCATACGGCCGAAACCCGCGCTGATGAAAACGACGGCAGCTTCACCCATCCCCAATCACGCTACGACTTTCACCTCAAAACGCTCACACAAAGTGGTGCCGTCTGGGTTGCCGACCAGCTGCTCACGCCCAGCATCAGCAAAACAGTCACCTACTACGATCCCGACAGCTTCATCACCTATAGCGGCGCACTCTGGCAGTTACAGCCCGTTGAGGTTGTCGCACGCACCACACCGCCCGCCACCAGCGAACCCGCGTTGCCCGCGCCCGAACAGGCAATCGTCGATAGTAGCGGTGTCAACTGGGCAAATTTCAAGGCGTATCTGGAGGCCAACGATCTCGCCGTTGTCGTCAGCCGCGACGTGACCACCCGCGACGATGCCGACGTTCAGCAACCCTATAACTTGCGCGTTCCCAATGGTGTTCAAACAATCAACGGCACAGGTACGCTCTACGATGTCAGCTTTATGCAGTTCTACCAAGCGGATCAATTGCGGGGCATTGGGGATGATGTGGGGCGGCGGGTCGTGGCGCGAGCGATGCACGATGCGCCCAATGCGGATGGGACAGGGCGCGTTGCATTGGGGCTAGACGGTTCGATGGCGGCGTTTGTTTCGGCCGAACGCGCCCTCACATGGCAATTGACCGATGCAAACGGTGCTGGCGTGGTGCGCGAACGTTATTGGCTGACATTTCAACCGGGAGAAGTGCGCGTCTGCACCTCCTGTCACGGTCTCAACGCCACCGATCAAGCGGGCGCAACGATTCCAACCAACCCGCCGCAAGCCCTCGCCGATCTGCTCACCTACTGGCAGACCGACATTTGCGCCCAACAGCCAACCCCAACGGGCTGCGCAACGACCCCCACTGCTGTCACGCTGCAACAGACAGAAGCGCAGGACAACACGCTGGTTCTGGCGTTGTCCATTGGGTTGATAGGGGTATTATTGATTGGTGGGGGATATATCAAACTGCGTTTGTCACGTGGTGATTAAGTCGGCAAGTTTGTCGCGGATTACGCGGATTGGCGCGGAGGGGTGAAAAGAGGTGTAATTTGAGGCTGTTAATTTTTACGGGAACCCACGATGAATAGACAGGACATTTTGACGCTCATTCAATTCAATATCTGGGCGAATGATCGCTTACTTGCGGCATGTGAACAGCTTACAGATGATGCGTTCATACGGGCGGTCACACCTGATCCCGGATGGGGCAGCCTGCGCGGGATTCTCGTCCATGCGTTAGATACGGAGTATGGCTGGCGTTCAATTTTGCAAGAAGAGGATGGGGACACGATTTTAGATTCGGCCGATTTCCCCACCCTATCGACACTCAGGACTCGCTGGGAAGTTGAAAATAGGGCTTGGCTCGATTATGTGAGCAACCTGACGGATGAGCAGATCCAGCGCGCCGGCGACGATGGCGCGCTCAACGTGTGGCAGACGATTATGCACGTCGTCATGCACGGCATTCAGCACCGCAGTGAGGCGGCCGTCATCATGACGGAGGCTGGACACTCGCCGGGAGAGCTAGATTTTGATCGGTTCTTGCGGGAATGTGCAGCGGATGACCGCGACTAGATGCCGAGAAACTTGACCTTTTGTTCAAGCGGTTCGCGGGTTTTGTGTTTTTCTTGCGCGGGCCAGCCGAGCGTCATTAAGCCTTGAGGCTCCCAATCGGCCGAAAGTCCGAGCGTTTCGCGCACCAACTCTGGCACAAAGAGCGGCGCACACAGCCAGCAACAGCCCAGCCCTGCATCATGCGCCAGCAGCCAAAGCGACTGCGCCGCCATAGCGACCGATTGCACAGCCATCGTTTTTTCGGCCGAATTCCGTCGCGCATCCGCATAGACATCCATATCCGCCATCGACAGACAGACGACGATGACAACGGGTGCACCCGTAATGCGTTCATAGGAGCGTTGCACGTCGCGCTCGATAGCGGGGGTGGGGTCATTATCGGCCGAACGATCCCGTCGCAGTCGCTCACCCATCGCGTTTGCCAATTGCGCCTTGTCCGCAAACTCAGTCAGCACGGCCATGCGCCACGGTTGTCGATTGTGGGCAGAGGGCGACCACAGTGCCGTTTCCAGCAGATCGCGGATCAGTTCATGGGGGACAGGCTCTTTCGTGTAGCGACGAATGGCACGGCGGCTGCGAATTAGTTCTTTTAGCGTCAATCGAAAACCCATTGTGGTTATCAGGCTCTGAAAGGGGACTGTCGTTTCGGCCCCCTTACTTCCTGACCACCTGAATACTTAAATCGTTTGTGGCATAATTGTAACATGACAACATGGCGCAACATTCTTCACAAACTCGGTTACGAAGCGGAAAAACAGTTTGAATCACTCACGCAGAAATTTGAGGAGCGCATGGGGGTAGAGCGCGCGTACTACATTCAACCCTATCGCTGGTTTGGCACAAGTGAACATCTCATCGTCAAGGGGCGCGTCTTGGGTGACAATGGCTTGCGCGAGGCGCAAGATCAGGATGGAACATGGGATAATTTGCTCAACTCCTATCGTCGGTTTAATTCAAAGGAGCTGCCGTATGCGCGCGTGCGCGTGCAGCATGGGGACGCTGTCAGCGAGGTGACGGCCGATGACGAGGGGTATTTTGAGGCGGTGTTAAAACCTGAAAATGGCGCACCGGTGATGGGGGGGTGGCAATCGGTCAGCGTGCAGTTGCAGGAGCCAGCCACATCTGAAGTGATTGCGGCTGAGGTGATGGTTGCGCCAGAATCGGCCGAATATGGCATCATCAGCGACATCGACGACACCATCCTTGAAACGTTTGCCACCAATCTGCTCAAAGTCGCCAAATTGACCTTTCTCAACAATGCCAAGATGCGTCTGCCATTTCCCGGCGTCGCCGCGTTCTATCGCGCACTGATCGACGGCACAACAGGCGACAAAAACAACCCGATCTTCTACGTCAGCAGCAGCCCGTGGAATCTCTATGACCTCCTGATTGACTTCATGAAAATCCACGACATTCCTGCTGGCCCGCTGATGTTGCGCGATCTCGGGATCGATGAAGACAAGTTCATCACCTCCGGGCATGGCGACCACAAAACGGCGCAAATTGCGCGCATTCTCAACGCCTACCCCGACCTGCCCTTCGTTCTGATTGGCGACAGCGGGCAGCACGACCCCGAAATCTACCGCGCCGTCGTCAAGGCATTTCCCGACCGCATTAAGGCGATCTACATCCGCGATGTTTCGCAGGAGGCACGCGAAATGGAAATTCAGACGATTGTCGATCTGTTACAATCGGACAATGTGCCAATGGTGTTGACGGAGAATAGTTTTATCGCGGCCGAACACGCCGCCGCGTCTGGCTTGATCGCCCCCCACACGCTCGAACCGATCCGTGTCGCCACCATCGGGGATGAAGAAGACCCTGATGCGATTGAGCAACTGCTTTGAACGGCGTGTGATTGGGATGTTAGTACAGTGTAAAGTAAATTTTATGGCGTGGTCATTCCCACGAAGGTGGGAATCCAGTCTTAGAAAAGAATGGATACCTGCCTTCGCAGGTATGACAGGACCTACTTTACGCTGCATTTAGGACATATTGATAAGTCGTGGTGCGCGGTACGCACTCTGGACACGCACCACGCACCACGTACTTGAAGTAGCGAAAACCTAAAGTCAGTACAATCTGTTGTTCAAATACTTAATATATCCACCATAATGCGCCTATTGGATAATTTCGGCCGATCTCGCGCATATCCGTAACGATCTCGTAACGATAATCAGCTAAAATAGTCATATGATTGGCAAACTGCCATGCTTTTTCATTAGGCGTGGCAAAACTTGATTGTTCTGCTCCTTTGAGCAATCAGGGAAAAAGGAGAAGTAGCTGTGAAAATCCCCACATGGAAACACATACTCCCACTCTTGGGAATAGCATTGCTATTCGTATTATTGCTTAGCAATCGTACATCGGTCGCGCCTGTTGCGGCGGCAGATGGCGCAGCATCCCCACAGACGATGCCTGGTCGCTTTTTGACAGGGCCGAACGATGGCGATCCCGTTCAGATTGCACTTGATTATTTGGTCAGCAGTGCGCCTCAATATAATCTGACCGCGTCTGATGTCTCCGATATCGTCGTCACCTCTAGCTATCTATCAAAACATAACGGCGTGACCCACGTCCACACCCGCCAGCGCATCAACGGCATTGAGATTAACGGCGCTGTCGCCAACGTCAATGTCGCGCAAGATGGCAGCATCATCAGCATGGGCAGTCGCTATATCAGTGATGCCGCTAGCCTGATCAATGCAGCCATTCCAGCACGCGATGCGATGACGGCCGTCGAATATGCGGCTGACGTATTGCAGCTGCCGCTACTTGAACCACTTACGATTGATTTGACAAAGGGCGGCGTGATGCAGGAAGGGGTCGTCTCGTCGGGCGGTATCTCACGTGACCCAATTCCCGTTAAGTTGATGTATCAACCCGATGTCAGCGGCCTATTGCGTCTTTCATGGGAGATGATCATCTACGAACTCGATGCCAGCCACTGGTGGCATTTGTGGATCGATGCGGACACAGGCGAGATTCTCGACCGCTACGACTTTGTCACCCATGACCACTTTGGTGTTGAGAATGCGCCGGCTGGTTCGCTATCAAATGCAGAATCGGCCGATTCCCAAACAACGACACGCGCCGTCGATGGAACCTACAACGTCTTTCCACAACCCGTTGAAAGCCCCATTCATGGTGAGCGCGCCATTGTCACCGACCCCTTCGATCTGGTCGCTTCCCCATACGGTTGGCATGATGTCGATGGCGTGGCTGGCGCAGAGTACACCGTGACACGCGGCAACAATGTCCATGCTTATCAAGATCTGCTTGTGCCAAATTTCCCCCTGCCATTGAGTGATGCGGAGGGTGGCGAGGAACTCAACTTCGACTTCCCCTATAACGGGACAGACCAATTATTTTTGCTCTACAAAGATGCAGCCGTCACCAATCTTTTCTACTGGTCAAACATCATCCACGATGTCTACTACCAGTATGGGTTTGACGAGGTTGCCGGCAACTTCCAAGCGAACAACTATGGCAGAGGAGGCGTGGGCGGCGATTATGTTTTCGCTGAAGCACAAGATGGCAGCGGCACAGACAACGCCAACTTCGCAACCCCAGTCGACGGCAGCAACCCGCGTATGCAGATGTACGTTTGGGCATTGAGCGATCCCGGTACGATCATTGACGGTGACTTTGACTCAGGCATCATCGCGCATGAGTATGGCCACGGTATCTCGATTCGCCTGACGGGTGGCCCGGCCGATGTTGGCTGCATGAATCACGCTGAACGTGAGGGCGAAGGCTGGAGCGATTGGCTGGGTCTCGTTTTGACGACAAAGCCTGAACACACGGCGACCACAAATCGCGGTGTGGGTGCATTCGCGCTCAACCAACCACCTGATGGGCCCGGCATTCGCGCCTTCCCGTATACAACCGACATGAACGTAAATCCCCAAACATATAATGACACCAACAGCGCGGCTGTTCCGCACGGTGTCGGCTCAGTCTGGGCGACGATGATTTGGGATTTATATTGGGCCTACGTCGATAAGTATGGCTACGATGCGGATGTCTACAATGCGGCTGGCACGGCCGGCAACCAGCGCGCGATTCAGCTCATCTTCGATGGGATGAAGATGCAGGTCTGCGATCCGACCTTTACGGAGGCACGCGATGCCATTCTGACAGCCGAACAAGTGCTGACGGGCGGCGAGAATGAGTGCATGATTTGGGATGTGTTTGCCCGGCGCGGCTTGGGCTTTAGTGCTGACTCTGGCGACCGCAATAGTGCGACCGATGCGAATGAGGCGTTTGATATTCCACCACACTGTATTTCTGAGTTTGATTTAGAGACCGCTCCCCTTTCCATCTGTGCGCCTGCGAACGGGATCACGCCCGTGAATGTTACGACGCTCAACGGCTTTGGTGGCACAATTACACTTTCGGCCGAAAATCTCCCGACCAACGCAACAGCTACCTTTGACCCAGCAGCCGTCATTGGCCTGCCCGCAACGAGCAATCTCACCATTGGCAACACGGGCAACGTCGCTGCGGGAACCTACTTTGTCGATGTGGTTGGCACGGCGATTACGACGACCGCCAGCACTGAATTGAAGCTCAACATCGCTGATGATGTGCCAGCTGTTGCAACGGCTGCCACGCCGACCGATGGGGCCGTGATCAGCTCACTCACGCCGCTGTTCACATGGCAAGCAGCCGCGCAGGCCAGTACCTATAAGATCGAACTGGCGACCGATGCGGCCTTTAGCAATATCGTTGCCATGAAAGACGGTATCCAAGCGACGAGCTACACGCTCGAAACGCCGCTGGCAGAGGGTCAGACCATCTACTGGCGCGTTACGGCAAACAACGATTGTGGTGTGGGCCAACCATCTGCCCCTGCTGCATTTACGGTCAGCAACTCATCCTGCACCACCTACGACTCGCTTTTGCCAATCCCAATTGTCGGCAGCATCGGTGGAACCTCGACCATCTCTGTCGGCGACGATGTGCGCATCACCGACATCAACATCCACAACGCGACTGGTGTCTATGATTCACTCGATAGTCTGAACTGGTTATTGACCAGTCCCAGCGGGAGCGGCGTGACGCTGTTCAACGCAACGACACTGTGCAGCGGCTATTCAGGCAACGACTTGAGCTTTGATTTTGGCTTTGACGATCAGGCGACAACCAAGATTAAAGACGCGACCTGTCCGCCAACAGCGGGTGATAACTATCAGCCAAATGAGTCGTTGGATGCGTTCAATCAAGAGATGAGCGCGGGAACGTGGAGCTTGCAGATGGCTGATCAGTTTATCAATCATGCCGGTGTGTTGTCCAGCTGGTCGCTTGAGGTTTGTACGGCGGGATCGGCCGATTTTAGCGATTTAGCCACCAGCTATGGGATCGCCTCTCACACTGGCACGGGTGCACTCAAGATCGGTGACGCATGGGACAGCGACAACAGTTCGGCCGCCAGCCAAGACGACGACACCGATGATGGCATTGCGTTTGACAGTACGCTTGAAGCGGGTGAAGCCTTCGCAATGACGGTCGATGTCTCGGGCGCGGCGGGTGCGGGCGTTTGGGTTGCCTCTTGGTTCGATTGGAACAACGATGGCGACTTTGCCGATGCGGGTGAGGCGATGTTCGATGAGGCTGGCAGCATCAGTGCGGTCGTTCTCAACGGCAGCGTCCCCAGTGATGCGATATTGGGTGAAACAGTCAACTACCGCGTGCGTGTCTACGATAGCAGCGGTGATCCAACCGCAAGCGAGTCGGGGTCTTCAGACAACGGTGAGGTCACTGATGGGGCAACCGCCTCCGTCCCGACCACCCCAACCGTCACCTCCTTGCAATCATTTGAGACGGGGCATGGCAATATGACAACGGTATTGCTGTTAATCAGCGCACTGCTGCTCGGCCTTGTCGCCGTCCGCATTGGACGCAGAAAAGCGTAGCCGCAAGAAAATCGACGGCTAGACAAAATAAAACGGGGCTGCGGTGTTATGCACCGCAGCCCCGTTTTGTTGAACGCACCCTTCAAAGTGGTTCATTCCCTAAATTTCAACGATATCAAAGGCGGGCTAAAGCCCGCAAAATCCTGTTCGTGGGTGTGGGTCGGCACGCCGACCCACATCCACAGGAAATTTTTTCGCCGTTTACGGCATGGGAAGCGTGATTTTGGTCACGCACTCACTCATTTACGATACGACGCGCCACATCTTATCCACAGTGTTGTGGACAAATTTTCCACCGTTTTGTGTCTCGCGTGCCGAATGCCAATTAACCACTCTGTGCCTCAGCGTGTTGCTTGAGACCATCGGCGAAGTCTTGGAAATTCTCGGAGAGGTCGGGGATAGATCTGCCGAAAATAGGCAGCAACACGCCCGTAAACTCCTCCTTCAGATCAAACTTGACGCTGCCATCGCTCTGCGGCGTCAGCAAAAAGGTGCGCTCCCCCTTGAACAATCCCAGCGGCATCCCGCCCGTCCAAACCATCTTGCGATTTGGCTCAAACGTCGTCACCTTAGCGGGAAAGGCGCGGTCAGGGCTAAATTTAGTATACGCTGTCACCTTTTCACCGGGCGCAATGTTGCCTTCAATCCGCACAACGCCGGGATCCCATTGTGGATATCCTTGCGCATCGGTCAAAATTGCCCAAATCGTTGCGGGGCTTGCATTAATTGTCGAACTCGCGCTAAATACTTTCATATTACTTTCCTTCCTCTTGTGACAACTGCAACGAGATACGCCCAAATGACGAAAAACCCGCCATCTGGGACGCGTTTACAAAAGTCTCGTTGTCATGTCATGTAACCTGTTTCTACGGAGCATCAGCCGTTAACAAAAAAATATCTGTCTCACTGATGCGATCGGTGTAATGCTCAGTGAAAAGGTAAAGCATGTTGTCCTTTTTGACAAGGGCAGTCAGCGCGAACTCCTTCCCAGCGGCGATAATTGCGGAATCAAAGAGCGGCGCATCCGCCTTGGTCCAGTTGATGCCATCCGCGCTTGTTGCCATCCCCATCTGTGATCCATTGGCGCGTGTCCCAACATTTTTATAAAGCATCAGCCAACCCGTCTCCGTTGGCACAACGCGCGCTGTGTAGGCGGCGTTGGCATCCCAGTCGCCGCGCTCCCCATTGACCACGACAGGATCGCTCGCGGCAAATGGGGCGGCGGTCGTTGTGGGATCATCATATTTGACCCAGTTGCGACCGTCCTCACTGGTTGCCAATCCGATTCGCATCAAACCGTTTGACGTTGCGCCGGTGTAGTACATGCGATAGCTGCCATCCGCCATTTGCTGCACATCGGCGATGGAAACTTGCCCACCATCCCACGCATCGGCCGATTCTGCCATCGTCAGCACAGGTTCCGCATCAACCGTCCATGGCCCCGTTGGTGTCGTGGCCGTCGCACGGCCGATGACGCCCCGACCATTGGCGAGTGTGCGCGTGTTCCATGTATGAAAATAGAGCACCCACGTGCCATCTGGCTCAACGATGACATCAGAGGCGACGACGGCGACAGAGGCAAATGGCACAGAGGCGGTCGTCAGCAGGGGGTCGCCGTCGTGTTCTGTCCATGTCAGCCCATCGGCCGATGTCGCATACCCGACTTCGACCGCGTCGGGGAAGCTATCATAGCGGTTGAGAAACATGTGAAATTGTCCCTCATGGTAGATCGTCGCGCCGGGGTTGAGTCGGTCGGTTAGATCGCCGTTGTGCGGGATGACGGGTGTTGCCGAAGCTTGCTCAAAGACGGGTGCGCTGGCCTCCTCTTGCGCCACTTGCTCCGTAATCGTTCCCGTAATCACGCCAATGCCAAATCTGCCCGCCCGCAACGCCATGTAGAGGTAGTAGGTGTTGTCAACTTTCACGCCTGTCATCCACGGACAACCCCCTTCGCCCGTCAACTCGATCACGGGATTCGCCGCATAGCGTTGCCACGTCACCCCATCGCTGCTGGTCGCATATCCCAGCCACGAGTTGTCAAATTTCGACATTTTTACGCCGATGTTGCGATATTGGCCGATGTAGAACAGTTCGTAGCCGGTGTCCGTTGCGAAGATCAGCGGGCTACTGACCGCTTGGCGATCCCAATCATCTCCGCTGCCAGTTGGGCTAAATACGGGATCGCTGCTGCTCAAGCCATCGCCTGTGGTGTCGGGGTCGTTGTAGGGCTGCCAATTCACGCCATCATCAGACAGCAAAACGCCCGCTTGTGTGTCGGTGCACCAGTTGCTTTCATAGCTCATGATGTAGCCGCCTTCTGGGGTACGCGCCAATGATTCGGGCAAGAGCTTGCCGTCCCAACCGGTCGGGTTGGCGGTGTAGATCGGCTCCGCATCCCACGTCCATGGGCCAGTGGGTGCGGGCGCAGTGGCGCGCAACAGTTCGTTGGTCAAGCCCGAATTTTGGCTCTTGCCGACAAAAAGCACCCATGTCCCGTCCTCTAAGACGAGCGGAACGGGGGTCCAAACGCCAATGGTGGGGTCGTCTGGCGCTAGCTCAAGCACAAAGTCGTCTGTAACGCGCTCGAAGTCGAGCCCATTATCGGAAACGGCATAGCCGATGCGAATGTTAGCCGCGCTGTTCCAGCCCGTATAGAACATGTGGAACTGGTCGTCGTGGTGGATCACGCCGGGCGCAAATGTCCACGCCGAGTCGAAGTCTGAGCCACTACCATCGTCGAGGGCGGGGTTGTCGCGTCCACGCTGGAGGGTGAAGTCGAAGGTGAGGGTTTCGGCCGATTCTCCTCCCCCTGCCTCCAACAGCGATCCCTCATGCGTGAATAGAAAAATATCTGTTCCAATGTGCCCGTTACCTGCTTCAATCAGATAGTAGTAGGTGTCGTCCTGGTGAAAAAATGCGCCTTGAAAGAAGGTGTACCCCTGCGGCATCTCGTCCCGCGTCAAAATCGGGTTGGCCGCATAGCGATCAAAGTGGATGCCGTCCTGACTGATGGCAAGCCCTGTATGATTGCCGCCACCTCCCTCATAGAGCATCACCCAGCCATCGGCCGTTCGCACCACCTCTGGGCGACCCAACTTACTGCTTTCCCACTCAACCTGTCCGCTCAACATAATCGGATCGCTTTCGGCGTAGGGGGCCGCCGTCGTTGAGGGATCATCGTATTTTGTGAAGGTGCGGGAATCGGCCGAAAATGCCAGCCCGATCTGGGACTTTCCAGATGACGCCACACCCGCATAGTACATCACGTACCCCTCCGTCTCATGCGGCAAAACGTTGACGCGCATGACGTGCCGATCGTCCCATTCACCTGCCCCACCGGGCGCAAGGGTTGGCGTTTCGTCAAACGTCCATGGGCCAGTTGGATTGTCGGCGGTGGCGCGGCCGATCAGGTTGGTTCGGCCGACGGATGAAAATGTGTGGTAATAAAGCACCCACGTCCCATCTGCTAAAACCAGCCCATCTAACATCAGCGCACCATCACCGAGCAACGGCACATCATCAATTGTAAACAATGGCTCATCCAACGCGCGCGTCCACGCTTCACCATCGGGCGACGTGAAATAGTAGGTCGTCGTTCTGCCCGGCCAACTGTTGAAGTAGTTGGAGAAGAGATGAAACTGTCCATCATGGAAGATGACCGCCCCACCGTTGAGGTATTTGTTGCCTTGCTCGCGCTCAATCACAGGCGTTTCGGCGTTCAGGTTAAACGCGATCTCGTCTGTCGTCGTGAACGTGTTGATGGGTTCGGGTGTGTTGGTGGGAATTGCGGTCGGTTCGCTTGTGTTTGTCGGCTCGGCTGTTGGGGTTGGTTCAGTTGTCGGTGCGGTCGTCGCCGTTTCCGTCGGCGGCAATGCTGTTTCAGTCGGCGTTGCGGTTGCCGCAGTTGTTGCAACGGCGGTTGGTGTCTCGACTTGCGTTGGCTCCGTGCAGGCAGCCAGCACGATGATGAGTAAGATAATGCCCCACGTTCGCATAAGGGTCTCCTTGGATAGAATGGGTTTTTAGATCTTGCGGGTTTCACGCCCATTCCAAAAGACCCAATATTTAATTTCAGGATAGCGGTTGAATGCGTGGATACAAGACCCATTTTGAGGCAACTTAATGGGTCCAATTTGGTGTCAAAACGGTGACAGAGACAGCGCTTGCTGTCTATTGCGGCATGAACGCTGATGCGCAATCTGTGATTTGGAGCGATGTTTCGGGTGAATTAACCGCTGAGCGCGCAAAGAGCGCAGAGAATACCAGAGAGAAATTCATGCAATTCGTGGCTTTTTCCAGTGGAATCATCTCTAGATCCTATTGGATTCCCATCGACTCAATTATCTCTATACATCATAATGCTCTGATGGGCGGGGATGTTGTTTATGAACATTTTGCGTGAGGCGGGCGTGGTGATTTTTTCGCTGCGCTGTTGCAATAGTTGACGCGCCTTAGCCCAGACGGTCGCGGCGCGATCGTCCCCAAGCCCTTCCCAAACGGTTCCCAAGAGCGCGTAGAGTTTCAAGTTGGACTGCTCCGCCCATGTGGGGTGTTCTTGCCAACTTTGCCAGAGCGCGTCTGCCCGTGCCGCCGCAACATCTGTTTTGCCCAGTCGATAGGCTATAAATGCCAACGCCGCCAACGATGGCAGCGTCTCAAAGGGTGAGCCGACCGCTTGCCACGAGTCGTGTGCCTGTTGCAACATTTGCTCGGCCGCACTGTGGTCTTGATTGGCGAGCAACGCCAGCCCCCACTCTTCCATAATCATCGTCGGCAAGCGAGGATGGCCGACTTCTGCCGCAATGTCTGACGCTTTTGCCAACACAGCCAACGCTTTTTCGGACTGACCAGATTCAGTCCACGCACGGCCCAGCAGCGTGTTGAGACGCGCTTGCCAGAAGCGATCGTCGATTCGCTCTGCGATGGCGAGTGCAGCGGTAAGATACTTTTCGGCCGATTGATAGTCTCCCAATTGGATGTCATTGAGCCCCAACTGCGACAGCATCCACAGCTCACTTTCAGGTATGTTGATCCGCTGGAATGTCGCCAATGCTTCCATATAGAGCTGTTTAGCGCGTTCCAAATCACCCTGTGCCGCGACGACAACACCGATGCTCCCCAACACCTCCGCTTCCTCAACAATATCCCCCAACTGGCGACTCAACGAGAGGGCTTGCCGAAAATGTTCTTCAGAGAGGCTAAAATTGTCTTGTGCGTGCGCAAGTGATGCCAACAAAATCTCCGTCTCCAACTCGCCTACTTTATACGCATGTTTTTGACAGTGGAGCAGCGCACGATGCAGCGGCTCGTAGGCAGGTTGTGGATCGGGCTGGAACAGGAACTGCGAGCCAAACCCGCGCAAGCCATCCGCTTTGAGCTGGGGATTATCGACAGATTCGGCGAGCGCGATCACCTTTTGATATTGGTCGCTCGCCTCCGTATAGTTGACCTGCATCGAATGGAGTTGCGCCAAGACGAGGCGTGCTTGGGCTTCGATCTCGGCTGAGGCTTGATCTAGGGACAACGCAATGGCGCGTTCGGCCGATTTCATGCCGTTTGCAAAATCGGCCGATTTCACATACCCCCAAGCCTGCACCGTCAGCAGCCGACTCAAAAGGGCATTCTCTGTATGCGCAGAGGCTTCAAGACGACCGATCGCCCGATCGATCAGGTCAGCCCGTTCGCTCAGCAGCCCCGTCCGCTTGTAGAAATGATGAACGCTGTCCAAGCATTGGGCGATCATCTGCCACTGCTCCGCATCGACAGCATAGTGCCATGCCGCCCGCAAATTGGCCTGTTCGGGGGTCAAGATTTGCAGGGCCGCGCGACCCGTGCCATACATCAGATCATTGGTATACGCGCCAAACAATGCGGTAAAGTGTGCTGCATGTCGCGCCAGCGTGGGCGTTGGGTCGGGTAGCTTGTCTTGTGCCAACTGTCGCAAGAGCGGATGAATTTGGAAGCGACTCGTTTGGTCCCGTTTTAATAGGGCATGATGTTGCAGGCTGTACAGCGTCGTGCTGTCGTTTTCGAGAATGGTTTCGGCCGATTTGCGCACAAACCCACCGCGAAAAACGGCGAGCTGCGCCAGCACCGCCTGCTCCCGCCGATCAAGCAGTTGCCACGTGTGGTCGAAGACAGCTTGCAGCGTGCGCTGGCGTGCTGGCAATGCGGTGTGAGTCGTGTTGAGCAGAGAAAGATTATTTTGCAGCGCGGGCAACACCTCGTGCAGTGAAAGGCGGATCAGCGATGCCGCCGCCAACTCAATCGCCAGCGGCATTCCCCGCACAAACTGACAAATCGCCACCACCTCCGTGAGATTCTTTGCGAGATCGAACGGAGCAGGGGAGCGTGCCGCGCTGGCCGCGAATAGCTGGACGCTCTCATTTTGCGCCGCATCAGCGAGATTCGCAGGAATGTCTAACCCCGCCAACGTGATGACGACCCCTTGCCCGAGCGCAAGCGTTGTGCGCGACGTGATCAATAGGTGGACATTGCGCGCCGCCGCCAACAATTCATCAATCAGATCGGCCGCAACGACGGCAAACTGTTCGATGTTGTCCAAAATCAACAGCGCGTGTTTAGTCGCCAACTGTGCCAGCAATTGTGACCAGAGATCGCTCTCGCTATGAAAGTGCAGCTCCAACGCCTGACCCATGATCGCGGCAACGCGGGTTTTGACAAGTTCGACCGCTGTCTCCTCCACCTCTGCCAATGACACAAACCAGATGCCATCGCTGAACGTGTGTCCATTCTCGCTGACCAATTGTCGCGCAACCGCCATTGCCAACGTCGTCTTGCCGATCCCGCCGACTCCCAAAATTGAGACGAGCGGATGGTTTGGATCGAGTAGATAAGATTTGAGTTGAGCGAGTTGAGATATTCGGCCGAAAATCGGTGTCCGCGTACGCGGCAAATTGTGTTTGACTGCGCGCAATGAGCCGCGTTCAATCGACTCGATCAGTTGCATCGTCGCTGACGTCGGCGCGATGCCAAGCTCTGTGTCCAGCAGTTTGCGATAGGCTTCAAACGATTGGAGAGAATCGGCCGATTGTCCATTCAACGCCAGCAAGCGCATCAACTGTTGCTGCGCCCCCTCATCCAGCGTGTTCAATGCCACCCAGCGGCGTGCCGTCTCAATCCCTGCCGCATATGCGCCGCGCCGTTCCTGCATCGTCGCCAACTGACGATAGCCTCGTGCCGCCAATTGACGCAACCGCTCTTGTTCAATCGTCAACCAATCGTTAAAGCGCGGTGCATCGGGCAGATAAAATCCCCCCATTAGCTCGCCACCATACAGCCCTAATCCCTCTTCGAGGCGTGATGCATCCCCTAATAACGCGGCAAAACGCACCGAATCAGTCTGCTCATGCACGGCACGGTCGATGGCGACCGTTTTGCGCGTCACGATCAGCGCATCCCCCGTCCGCTTGCGTAAGCGCGTCAGCACCGTGCGCAGGTTGGACAGAGATTGCTTTGTCGTGCGCGCATCCCACAAGAGATCGGCGATCATCTCGCGGCTGTGTGTTTGCCCCGTATGCGCCAGAAAAACGAGTAAGGCGATTTCAGTTTGGCTCCGAAAGCGAGGGATGGGTACGCCGTCGCGTTTGATCTCGACGTTGCCCAATATGGTTAGCTCCAGCATGATTGGTTTTCCTGCTCCAGCCACAAACTGTTTGATGGCATACACTCTATTGGTGTCTGAATGTTTCGGAGTTTCCAAGCGTGAAAACATCCAATCCTGAATGCGACAGTTGTGGTGAATATCCTATTTTGCAAGCCCTGGCTATTAGTATAACGCGCATTGGGCAGTATGTTGTATTTGATCTTCTGGGTCTTGAAAGTCATTTATTGCTCTTTTACCCATAGCTGAAGCGTTTTGGAAGCGTTTGGTGTGGATGATTGGATCATGACACGACAAACTGCACCACAATACCAATCTTTTTTGCTGCGTTGCTGGCAAGCGGAGGGGGACAAACCTGAATGGCGGTTTGCACTGCGCGATGTTTCGGCCGATCCCCGTGAACACAACTTTGGCGATTTGGATGGACTGGTGGCGTATTTGCAAACGATGACGACAACAGGCTTTAAGAATGAACGGATTGATGCCAATGAGAACCAATCCGTTTATTCCCCAAATCCGCTGTAGTCCATACAAAAAGGAAGATCGAACATGAACAAAAAACATTTTCAACTATTCACCCAAGCAGTCGGCATGATCACGCTCACGCTGTTTGCAATTTATGGGTTGCTCTCCGCAGTTGGGATAGTAACGCCGTCGGTTTCGGCACAAGACGCACCATCTGTCGCGCCAGAGAATACAAACGTCGAGATTGTCATCGACGAAATGGGTGATGGCAACTTAGCAGAGTTGACCGCCATACAGCTTGCGGAGCAAACGGGTACGGAGGTGACACGCCATTCGGCCGAATCTGCCAGCGCCTCCCTACAGGTTCCAGCCTACTTTAACTATCAAGGCATACTGCGCGAACCAGATGGCTCACTCACCAACGGCACTGTTGGCGTTCGTGCTGTCCTTCACACTTTAGCCACTGGTGGCACTGTACTGTATGTCGAAGATTTCCCCAATATCAACGTGCGTGATGGTCAATTCAACATTGTATTGGGCGAAAACTCTAGCTACGATCTGTTGACCGCCTTTGAAACGGCTCCCTTATACATGGGCATCTTCCTTGACGCGGACAACAATGGCTCCTCATACGAAACCGAAATTTTGCCACGCGAGCGCGTGCATGGCGTGCCGTGGTCGATCTATGCACAAAACTCATTTGACGGCGTTCCTGTTGGTGGCATCGTCGATTGGTGGCGACCTATCAATGATGACAACCTGTTCCCCATCCCCGACGGGTTTGAACTGTGCGATGGCCATACCGTCACCGATCCAGAAAGCCCACTGAATGGGTATGCCTTGCCAAATATGCAAAGCAAAATCACAGTTGGTGTCGGTAACATCACAAGTGTTGTGGGACTATATGGTGGCAGCAATGACCACACACATACGATCAACTCGGTCGGTAACCACAATCACGATGTTTTTGAAGCAGAACCCCATCCGGATAACCCCGGCCAGATTAAGCAGTACTCCTACGACGAATTTGGAAACAAGTATTGGGACCGCTGGTGGGTTCCAGATGGTGTTGGATATGCCGATGGTGGTCAATGGTATTTCGGTGGCGCAATGAATCAAACAACGACGCGTATTTGGGGAACGAGTAACAACGGTAGTCACACGCACACCGAGAATGCTCAGTCCAACTACCCACCCTACATGTTTACCGCAAAACTGTGTCGGACACGCTAGAGAGGACAACCCAATGAATGAACACAAACAACAAATGTTGTCCCCGCCGTGGCGTGCGTTGCTGGCTGGCCTCTGCTTGGGCATTGTGCTGGCATTCAATCTGTCGCAGATTTCGGGGGCAGGCAATCCAGCTGCGTGTGACGTGAATGAAAAGCATTGTCGGCTATTCGGCGGCTTTAGTTCAGCACAGGCAATTGAACCCGCTGGCTTAGGCGAGATTCCATGGAATCCACCAGCATCTGGCCCCGTTATCACCGCCGCTGGCAATCCGCCATTTGGCTCACTCGTCTATGACCCCGATCTCGTGGAGGTTGAGAAACAGGCGCGTGCTGCCCTAAGACGCGGGTTGGAGATGCGCCAATCAATCGACCCGTATCAATTTGGCAACGATTTTAATTCGTTTGTCCGCACGCTCGATGCCACCTCTGGCTTCGACACAACCTATCAAGGTTCAACACCCTATAATGGCAGCTCACCGAAGACGCTCAACGAGATCATTATCGCGGCCGAGACCGATCTGCGACTCGCCCGCGACATGTACGCCTTCTTGCTAGTCTACGCGCCAGAGGCCACGGTTGGCAGCCCGATCCGCTTCCGCGCCGATCCACGCTACACCGCTGGCGGCGATGGTTCGCAGGGTGCTGAGTGGGTAGACAACTGGAACGGTGTGAACAAGGCACTGTGTGATCCAGCCTATCCTGAAGAGCTGTTGCCAGAAGCTGATCCACAGACCAACCCCGGTGAAGTGCTGCCACCAAAAATCGACTGGTGTAACTTTCATGCCCGTTTTCGCCAGAGCGTGCGCGAGGCGGCTAACATCCGCATGATCTATGGGCAGGAGTTCAAGGTTGACGCACTCGGCGTGAACTTTAGTGGTGCAATCTTTGGTGGCGAAGCGTTCGTCGTCAAAGAGGTGGCGAAGCTGCGTGCCGCCAAATATCAATTTGAACAGGCCGAAAACCTAATCGCGGAAGGGTTAGAGCGTACCGTTGGCAGCGGCTGCATGATCTCTGACCTCTACACCCAGACAGAGTGGGCGTTGCTCTCACGGGCGGCGGAGGAGCAGGGCAACGTGCGCTTCCTGATCGCCACGCGCTTGAGCTATCTGGGCGCACCCGGCGTCAACCCTGCTCAACCACAAGCAGAGGCGCAGGCCAATTTACGCTCATCCGCCATCGATCAATACATCAAACTGGCAGGCATTTCTGGCTTGGCAGAACGACAGAACGGTAACTGTATCGCTGGCGCAAGCCCCGATGCCGATTTGATCTCCGACATGGCGGCCAACATTCTCGAAACGCAACGCGCTGCCCGCGAACTGGCGGCGGGACGCAACATCTTCGGCTTTGATGTCACGATGACCCCCGCACGCTTCTACAAGTCAGACGTTGCACTCGACTGCAATACGCAATCCAATCAAGGCGCACGCGGCTTGTGGGATCAAGCTAAATGTGAGGCGGAGGCGGCACGTGTGCTGCAAATCTATCAAGAGGATCAGGAGCGTACTTTTGAAGCGTCCCAGCAGCAGCTTCGGATGGCTATCAACGGTGTTCGCACCACGCTTGACGCCGCCATTGACAGCGTTAGCGGCTGCAACGCGACGAATCTCGGCACAGAAGCGGCACTGACAGCCTGTGTTGACGAGCAGGTTGCCGCAATTGAGGCGTGTATTCTCAAGGCAGGCAGCGATGACGATGCCGTCTTTGCCGCTTGCATGACAGGGGTAGAGGGAACGGATGCCCAAGTTGCCCTGTTCAACCTGCGCTCCATCTTCTTGGAGTACAAGGCGATTGAGCTTGCAGCCGCCAATATCAAACAGCGTATCGAAAATTCAAACGACGCGAATTCAACCATCACCCATTGGCTAGAGGCGACGGGTATCGCGCAAACGGCGGCCGAAGTTGCGGGGGCTGTGCTGGATGGGATTACGTGTGTTGACCACGAAGTGACGGGTATTGGCCCATCGGCCGCCGCCTGTGGTGTTGCGGGTAGTGTCAATGCTGCTGCGGCTGCCGCTGCGGGCGCAACCTCAACCCATGCTGATGTCACCATCCAAAATGCCGAAAATGCGTTGGAGACCAAGAATCTACTGCTCGATCAGACAGAACTGCTCATTGAAGCGCGTGCGGCGAACCAAGCGTACTTTGCGGCTCAGGCTGAAGTGGCGGGGATGGCGGGTGATTTAGCGGCCGACCTGCGTGAAACGCTGCGCCAACGGGCGTGGTTTGATACGAACCCAGCCAACGATCCGAGCTTCCGCATCGTGCGCGACTCGGCACGGCTGACGCTCGCCAAAAAGCTCGAAGGGGCAGCAAAATACGCCTACCTCGCAGCCCGTCGCGCTGAATATGAATACGCCTATCCGCTCTATCTCGGCAAGCCGAATGGCCCCGACGGTGGCAACTTCCGCATCTCCGATATTTATCGTGCGCGGACGGCCGATGACGTGCTGAAATTCCTCGCCGATTTGGAAAAGGTGACTTCCAACTTAGAAGGCGACCAGCCGAGCGAGGTCGTTTGGAACAGTATGCCACGCATCTCGGTTGCCAAGAACGTGCTGCTGCTGTCAGATGACATCGTGAGAGCCGCGTTGATTGCAGGTGGTAATCCGTCGCCAACGCAAGGGGAGATCGATGCCGAACGTATCCGCCAGTTCCGTCTGTGGGTTGCCGATAACACAACGATTGTGGGTGGAAAACCGCAGTTGGAGTTCGATTTCCAACTCTCGGCCGCGCCGGGTGGCATGTTCCAAGCGTTGTTGCCCGCCAACTATACCGATCGCTGGCTGTATAAGTTGAGCGGCCACGCCATACCACGCCCGCAAAATACGGGTGTCGCACTCAATTTGGTGACAGCAGAAAACGATCCAAAGTTGACCTATCGCGCCGTGTCCCTGACGCAATCTGGTATGACACAGATGCGCTCACAGGCGGGGTGTACGTTTGACTTTAACATGATGGAGCCAGCGGCGATGTTAGGGTTCCAACTGCCAACGGGGCAAAACCCAGACGAAGCCAAGGCAAGCTTTAGCGCACCGGTCAACGAGCAGTATGCGTATCCAGATTCAGATATGAGTACGCCGCTGTTCAATGGCTACCCAGTTGCCTCCAACAAGTGGACTGTGCTGATCAAAGCGCAATCACCGGGCTTTACGCCGGGTACGACGATCAACGAAATCGACATGGATTTGCAGCAGCTAGAGGATATCCAACTGCTGTTTAGCGTCACGCGCGCATCGAGCGCATCGACCGCTCACGAGGACACGGGTTTGCCGTTGAATCCAGCCGACTGTGCGCGGATCGATTGGTAAGGAGCATGAAAATGAACAATAACAGAAAACTACTGCTGATTCTGATGAGTGGCGTGATGAGTGCCGCGCTGATCTTAATCGGGTTGGCGACAACGTCGCTGGCGCGAGCGGATGCCAGCAACCCTCAACTAAAAGTTGATAAGACCATGTTTGGGCAGGCGGCATTGCAATGGGCGACCGTTGGCGAGTTTAGCGACGACCTGATGCAGCCAGTCAACAATGACCCCGATGTACTTAATGACTTGGGTGAAGTGACGCTTGGGTTCTTGATTGAGGATGGTTCGACCGATACGATTTCAGGCTACATCGATCTGAGCAACACCCTCGTCTTCACGAAGTCTTACGACGTGGATATGACGATTCCCACGACAACGTCCGTCGTGACACAAGACGCAGGGCCAGCGGTGAGCGGCACGTTTGACGGCGTAAACTTCACGCTGACTTCGGAGCGATTCACTCACACGACCGAAGCGGGACAGACGGTTGAGCGGCAGTTTCGCCTGATCGGCACTGCGTCTGGGAATCAAATCACGGGCGAGTACCGCGAGACGTTCTGGGGCTACTCGCTGGAAGATGTGACGATTGTGGGCGACTTTGACTTGAAGTTCGTTCAGAGTCCCACGGTGGTGCCGACGGCAGTTAGCGGATTGGGCGTTGCTGCCAACGCGACGACCATCTCCGCCGTGCTGATTGTGATGGCTGTCTTGCTTGGCGCAACGGTCATCGTGCGCCGCCGAGCTGGTTAGGAAATGACCACTAACGAGTGAGTAAGGTGTGCGTCATAACTTGCGCACTGTGGAAAAAGAACACCAAGCTCGCCATTGACAAATTGAATAGAACATTTTATCATCTCCTTACCATCTCCACGGATGGTAAGGAGATGATTTTATGTCAACAACTGAAAAAATCACGATCAACATTAGCGCGGTCGATCTTGGGAAAATAGATTTGATGGTAGAAGAAGGCTTCTACACAAATCGCACCGACTTCATCCGCACAGGCATCAAACAGATGCTCTTGCAACACGAAAGCGATACAGAACAAGCTGTCTTGCGGATCCGGGCGAACATTGGCAAAGAGGCATCGCGCATCAGCCGAGTGTTTGCGATTGGAACGATAGCCCTTTCAGGCACAAAGCTGGAGCGCGTGCTTGCCGAGAATAAACGCATGAAGATTGCCGTGATCGGATCGCTTAAATTTGAAGATGACATTACGCCAGAGCTTGTCGACCAAGCGATTGAATCGATTTGGATCAAAGGCGTGTTCAAGGCACCATCAGCGGTCAAAAAGGTGCTGGCGGGACGCATAAGCTAACTCGAACTCGCTATGGAGAAGCTAGTGAACGATAAATTTGAACTGATCGTTGTCGATGTAGACAACATTTCTGACCAGCGATGGGAACAGTATTACGATTTACTCAAGGAGTTGCGGGCTGAGACGGATCCGTTGCGGCCTGTTGGCTCGCTAGATGAAATTCAAACGAGTTGGCACAATGTGCCGCCGTTTGCAGATGCGTCACACTGGTGGATTGTCGATAGGACAACGGATGAGATTGTGGGGAAGGGAGACCTTACGACACTGAATGAGTTGATGCCGAAAAATCGCCATCTCGCCCAAATTGATATTGCAGTGCGCCCAGCCTATCGACGACAGGGGATCGGAACCGCGCTGTTGGCGACCATTGTTGCCTCGATTGAAGCGACGGGTCAAACGGTTATTATCGGGGCAACCCAATCGGCCGTTCCAGCAGGTGAGGCGTTTGCCAGTCAGACTGGGGCAAAAATGGGGTTGGCAGCGGTCGAGAACCAGCTTAAGTTGCGTGATCTCGACCTGAATCTGATGCGGCAATGGCGTGAGGTGGGGGACACGCTTGCCGACAGTTACGAGCTGCTTTTTGTTGCAGGGCGTTATCCTGATGAACTAATCGACGCAATTGTGGACGTGCGCCATGCGATGAACAGTGCGCCACTGGATGACCTTGATGTGGAAGATATTGAATATTCGGCCGATAATGTTCGGCAGTTAGAGCAGTCATTGCTACATAGCGGTCGGCAACGCTGGACGTATGCGGTTCGGCACATCCCATCACAAAAGCTGGCGGGCTACACCGAAGTGATCCTGCGCCCTTCTGCGCCGTTAATTGCATTTCAAGGGGAGACGGCGGTTGCACCTGAATTTCGCGGCAATCGGATCGGCCGATGGCTCAAGGCAGCCATGATCGAGCGCATCATAAACGAGCTCCCAACCATCGAATTCGTCCGCACGGGCAACGCCAACTCAAATGCGCCTATGCTCAAAATCAACACTGAGATGGGATTCAAACCGCATGTGGAAGATAAGGTATGGCAGCTCTCAACAAGTGAGGCACGGACGTATCTTGATAAGTAGAAGCGCAAGCGTTGTTTGGGGGCTGCGGGAATACAAGGGGTTAGGAAGACGTATTGTGTATTGCGTGGTGCGTATTGCGTATTGACCGCTTGATACGGATCACGCAATATCACTCACCCCCGCTAAATCCTAAAAAGCCGTCGTTTATTATCAATTATTGCTCATGGATACGCTGCACTTCACCCCACGACATCTAACACGCCCACCAACCTCTGGCATTGATGTAACGACCAAACTGCGGCACTTTGCGATCATCACCTACGCTATCGCGCCAGAAAAACTGCTCCCCCACCTGCATCCACGCTTTGAACCCGACTGCATCACCGATAAACACGGCAACCGCCGTGCGCTCATTTCGGTTGTCCCATTTCTTGATGTCGATTTTCACTTTGAGCGTTTGCCATGGCTGACCTTCACATTTGGTCAGACAAATTATCGCGCCTATGTCATCGACCGTGAGACGGGCGAACGTTTCGTCTGGTTTTTCGGGACATGCCTCGATTCATGGACGAACGTCGTGCCGCGCGTGCTGTGGCGATTGCCATGGCATCGTGGGCAGATTCGGTTTGATTGTGAGTATGACCAGCGGGAAGGACGCTATCGGCGGTATGAGATGCGGACAAAAAGCGCGTGGGCTAAGGCAAGTCTCACGCTTGCCGACAGTGGGGAATCACCCCAAACGTTGGCGGGTTTCCCTACGTTAGAAAGCGGTCTCGTCGTTTTGACCCATCCGTTGCGCGGCTATTACTATCGGCGCGACGGCAAACTGGGCAGCTATCATATTTGGCACGATCGGCTCAATTTGAGCGTGGGGAGCTGTGAAAATGCGCGTTTTGCGCTGTTGAAATCGCTCGATCTTGTGCCGTTCGCTGAACAAAATCGGCCGCATAGCGTTCTAATACAGCACGAAACGGAATTTACGATCTACTTACCACCGCAAGCGGCAGATAAATAAAAAGGGGTCGCACAAGTGCAAATTTACCTGTGCGACCCCTGCAAAGATTCGTCCACGCCCGCGCGGATAAGCCAATTGGTTAACGCGTAGAATTGGCGAGAGAACCTGTTACATCAAGCTGTCGGGCGAAACGTAGTCATAGCCCAACGAGGTTGCAACCCCTTCATAGACGACGTGGCCGCCAATCGTGTTTAAGCCCAACTTGAGCGCGTTGTCGCGCTGGCACGCCTTTTGCCAGCCGCGATTGGCGAGCTGAATCGCGTAGGGCAGCGTTACGTTGGTCAACGCCAGCGTCGAAGTCCGCGCCACTGCGCCGGGCATATTGCCGACGGAGTAATGGACAACGCCATGCCGAATGTAGATTGGATCGTCGTGATAGGTGACGCGGTCAATCGTCTCGATGCAACCACCCTGATCGATGGCGATATCGACGATCACAGAGCCATCCGACATCGACTTGACCATCTCTTCGGTGACGAGGTTGGGGGCTTTTGTGCCGGGAATGAGTACCGCGCCGATCAGCAGATCAGCCTCTTTAACTTTTGCGGCGATGTTGTAGCTGTTCGACATAACCGTTTCGATCTTGCTGCCAAAGATGTCGTCCAGTTCGCGCAGACGTTCGGCGTTGATGTCGAGAATCGTGACACGTGCGCCCAAGCCAATCGCCATCTTCGCTGCGTGTGTGCCAGAAACACCGCCACCAATAATGACGACATGACCGGGCGCAACGCCGGGAACGCCACCGAGCAGAATGCCCTTGCCACCCTGCATATTTTTCAGATAGTGCGCGCCAACTTCGGTCGACATGCGCCCGGCAACTTCACTCATCGGTTGCAGGAGCGGGAGTTTGCCGCTGGCGGGTTGCACCGTTTCGTAGGCGATCGATGTTGTTTTGCTGTCCACAAGTGCTTGTGTCAATGCGGGTTCGGCCGCTAAGTGCAGGTAGGTGAAGAGCAGCAAGTCTTCGCGGAAGTAACCATACTCCGCCGCCAGTGGCTCCTTCACTTTGCAGACCATTTCGGCCGACCAGATTTTTTCGGCCGAATCGACAATCACAGCCCCAGCATCTGCATACGCCTGATCGGGAAACCCGCTGCCGATGCCTGCATTCGTCTCAACCCAAACCTCATGTCCATGCCGCGACAGTTCCGCCGCGCCGCCGGGCGTCAACCCAACCCGCTTTTCCATCGCCTTAATTTCTTTTGGTACACCAATAATCATTTTGTTTTCCTAATGTGCATTTGAATTTTTGTTCGTGTTTCAACAAAGAGGCAACAACGATTGTAAACCGAAACAAATCAAAAGGAGTAGAATGATTCGCCCATTTTCAAATTCGGTGTAGTCTCTTCACCAATTATCCTCATGGAATGGATTTCATCAACCCTTTTTTTATTCCTGTTACCAATTGATCGACTTCGTTTGCATTGATAATCAATGGGGGTGCAATCACGATAATGTTGCACAAATTGGGGACGGTATTGCCATTTTTGATCAGGATGATGCCGTCTGCCCGCGCGCTGCCCAAAACGGTGTCGATAATTTTTGGATCGACGGCCGCCTTCGTCTCTTTGTTGCCGACCATTTCAATGCCGACGAGTAGCCCACGCCCGCGCACGTCGCCCACATAGGGATGTTCAACTAGCTCGCCGAGTTGCTCCAGCATGTAGGCACCCATCTTGGCCGCATTTTCGGCTAGCCCTTCCCGCTCAATAATTTCGATGTTTTTGAGCGCGACGGCGGTTGCCACAGGATGACCCCCATAGGTGTTGATGTGGCGAAAATGTTTGAGGTCGGGTTCATCGCTGAGAAATGCGTCGAAAATTTCTTGGCGGACGATCGTTGCGCCGAGAGGCTGATAGCCGCTGGCAATCCCTTTGGCGCAGGTCACGATGTCGGGTTTTGCGTCCCAATGTTGATGCCCCCAGAACTTGCCAGTTCGGCCGAAACCGCTCACCACCTCATCAAAAATCAACAACACGCCATGCTTGTCACACACCTCACGCACTTTGGGGATGTAGGTATCGGGCGGAATCAGCACGCCACCGCCAGAAATGATCGGCTCCATGATAAACGCCGCCACCGTCTGCGCACCCTCAAAGTTAATTACCTGATCGAGCCACTGCGCCATCGCCGTGCCGTGTTCATCCTCTGTCAAATGGGTATCACGACGATAGGGGTAGGGTGGTGGAATTTGGATAAAGCCGGGCGCATTTAATCCATAGCCGATCCGTCGCTCCGCCTGACCTGTCGCACTCAACGCCGCCAGCGTGTTGCCGTGATAGGCCCGATAGCGCGAGATAATTTTCTTGCGATTGTACCCACCGGGTTCGCCCGACTGCTGATGATATTGCCACGCTATTTTGAACGCCGCCTCATTCGACTCTGACCCACTGCACGTAAATAGCACACGCCCCTGCATCCCCAACGTTTGCAGCAGTTTATCAGCGAGCCGCGCCGTTGGTTCGCTCGTCATGCCCGGCGACAAATATCCCAGCGTTTTTAGCTGTTCATAGCCAACCTGCGCCAGCTCCTCGCGCCCATAACCGACGTTGACGCACCAGACCCCCGCAATTGCGTCGAGATATTGCTTGCCATTCTCGTCGGTCAGATAACAGCCCGCCCCGCTGACCATTGGAACGAGTGGCATTCGGGACAATGGTTTGTGCTGTTTGATCGAATGCCACAGAGAGTCTGCGCTGATTTCACCAATAGATTTTGCCTGCATTGAATTCTCCGCGTTCTTTGGCTGTGTGAAAGGGGAAACATGTTGCGGCCGCAACACGCGCCATATCCAAAGAGCCTGAAATTGTTGATTTTGTTGCACAGTATAATGGGAGACCACTGTATAATCCACCCCCATGTCAACCTCGCAAACCGCAACAAAATGCCCAATCATTGGGCTGACGATGTACGGGCGTGGCGAACGCTTTATTCGCTATGATTATTATGATGAGTTCTACTTTATTCCTGCCGACTATGTGGCGGCGGTGCGCCGGGCAGGCGGGGTTCCGCTGCTGTTACCGCCGGGCGAGACAAACTGGCAGCGTTGGCTCGACGTGACGGATGGGATCATCGTGATCGGCGGCGCAGATGTCAGTCCAGAGCATTACGGCGGCAACAACAATCATCCCAACCTGACGGAGCTAGACGCGGAGCGCGATGCGAGCGAAATTCGGCTGGTGCAGGAGCTTGTCGAGCACGAGCAACAGCCATTCTTGGCGATCTGTCGCGGGATGCAGGTGTTAAACGTTGCGCTGGGAGGGACGCTGCATGAGCATGTTGCAGATACGCTGCCAGAGGATATTCATCGCGGGGCTGGGGGACAAGGCTGGGCAATTCAACCGCTGACGGCAACGGGCCTGATGGCGGACGTGATGGGATCGGCCGATGTGACCACCTACTCAGGGCATCATCAGGCTGTTAAACGAGTTGCCGACGGATTGGCTGTCGTGGCGACGGCGGCCGATGGCATCATTGAAGCGTTGCAGGTCTCCGATCACCCATGGGCGTTTGCCGTGCAGTGGCATCCTGAAAAATCGGCCGAAAATGATCCCACACAACAACGTCTCTTTGATGAGCTGGTCGCGCAAGCCCGACGGTCAATGTCGTATTGAACATTCAAAAATTAATCGGGGGATCGAAATCCTACGGTTAAAATAGGCCTACCGCCCCCGCTTCGCGTTCGAGGCTGGGACACAAAGTGCGTTGTCGGTATCCGACCCTTCGGATCAAACGCACTGGAAGACAACGCGCTTCAGCGTGTCTTGCGTGTCAGCCTATGGTTTTTGAACATTCAAAAATTATTCAGGGTATCGAAATCCTACGGTTGAAACCGAAGGCTATTATACAAAGTGCGTTCAAACGCACTAGAAGACAACGCGCTTTAGCGTGTTTTGCGTGTCAGCCTTTGGTTTTAACCATAGGTGAAAGATTGCCAGTCTAATAATTTAAAGTTCAATAACCATAGGTGAAAGACCACCCGCTCAATAATTTAAAGTTCAAAATGGCACAGGTAACGCGAAGCGGGGGCGGCAGTCCTATTTTATGGCTAGACACTGTCTACCACGCAAGCCATTTCTCATCGCCATGTCCGCTTGCCACAACTTTCTCAATGAACTTAACACCCTGCGCGCCATCGTAAACGGTTGGAAAATCTAGCTCTAGCTCGGATGGTTCCCGCCCTGCGAGACGCGCTCGAATGGTGTCGGTGAAGTTCATGAAGATGTTGGCGAATGCCTCGTAAAACGCTTCGGGATGACCGGGGGGCAACTGCGCCGCTCGTTGCGCGGCTGCACTCAAGTAGCCGTTGCCCCGCTTATAGATCTGCACAGGGCCGGCGGGGTCCTTGAATTGAAGCGTGTTGGGTGTTTCTTGATGCCACTCAAGACTGCCTTTTGAGCCGTAGACGCGAATGTTGAGATCGTTCTCTTCGGCCGCCGCAATCTGTGAACACCAGAGCAACCCGCGCGCCCCATTAGTAAAGCGCAGCAGCACTGTCACATCATCATCCAACTGGCGATTTGGCACAAATGTATGCAAATCGGCGCAGATCGATTCCAGCTCCAATCCTGTAATGTAGCTCACTAGATTTTCGCAATGCGAGCCGATGTCGCCCATTGCGCCCGCAATCCCCGCCCGTTTTGGGTCGGTGCGCCACGCAGCCTGCTTGTTTTCATCCTCCATCCTTGTCAGCAGCCACCCCTGTGGATACTCGACGACCACCTTGTTGATCTCGCCGAGCTTGCCGCTGCGAACCCAATGGCGTGCCTCTTTGACCATTGGATAGCCCGTGTAATTATGGGTGAGCGCAAAGACCGCGCCCGACGTCTCAACCGCCGCAATAAGCGATTGCGCCTGCTCTGAGCTGAGCACCATCGGCTTGTCCATGATGACGTTTAAGCCCGCTTGCAAAAAGGCGAGCGCAGGTGCGAAGTGCATGTGGTTGGGGGTAACGATGTTGACGAAGTCGATCTGATCGGATTTCGGCCGATTTTTCTCCCCCTCCAACATCGCTTGCCAACTCCCATAATTACGCTCATCTGCAATCAACAGCTCGCGCCCCGATGCCATCGCCTTCTCTGGCGTACTCGAAAACGCTCCCGCCACTAGCTCTGTCTTTCCATCCATCCCCGCCGCCCGACGATGGACCGCCCCAATAAATGAGCCTTGCCCGCCGCCGATTTGTCCGTACTGTAGTTTTCTGTTCATCGTTAAATGCACGTTCGCTTGTCAGCATGTCAGCAGGTTAAAGTGCTGAATGGCAACGTTGCGACCGTGCTGCATCGCTGATATGTTACTTTGCAAACGCCCCATCAAAGGCGACCGTTGAGGGTGAAAAATCATTTTTCCGCACCAGCTCCAGTGCCTCTGGCGCACCCCAATCCCGATCCATGCCGGAATCTTCCCACTCAATCGAGAGGGGCCCATGATAGCCGATGCGGTTGAGCGCACGGAAAATGGGGTCCCACGCCACATCACCCCGCCCCGGCGACACAAAATCCCAGCCGCGACGTGGATCGCCAAAGTCGAGATGAGAGGACAAGATGCTGCTGCGTCCGTCGAGCGTCACCTTCGTATCTTTGATGTGTGCGTGAAAGATGCGCTCGGGGAAGGCGTACAGAAAGGCGACGGGATCGACGAATTGATGGACGAGATGGCTGGGATCAAAGTTGATACCAAAGGCGGGATGATGATCGACCGCTGCCAGCGCACGCTGCATCGTGATGATGTCGTAGGCGATTTCGGTCGGATGCACTTCAAGCCCAAACTTGATGCCATTTTCCGCAAACACATCAAAAATTGGTGTCCAGCGTTGGGCGAAATCGACATAGCCCGCGTCGATTTCAGCTTGGCTGGTCGGCGGGAAGAAGTAGAGCTTGTGCCAGACGGAGCTGCCCGTGAACCCGTTCACCACATCGACACCCATCAGCTTGGCTGCCCGCGCCGCATTTTTGACATCCTCGGCCGCCCGTTGGCGCACCCCTTCTGGGTCACCATCTTGCCAAATGTAGTCGGGTAAAATGGTCTTGTGACGTGCGTCAATTGGGTCGCACACGCACTGCCCGACGAGATGGGTGCTGATCGCGTAACATTTTAAGCCGTGCTTTTCCAAAATATCATGACGGCTTTGAACGTAGCCATCCTCTGACAGGGCGCGGTCAATCTCAAAATGATCCCCCCAACAGGCAAGCTCAAGCCCGTCAAACCCCCACGCGCTAACTTTAGCGGCGAGTTCTTCCAGCGGCAGGTCTGCCCACTGGCCTGTAAATAATGTAACTGGTCTACTCATTGGATTCTCCAAATTTGCTGCGTTTCGTTGTGAGACCACTATCGTGCGTCATCGGCGTCATATTACCACCCGTCGCCAAATCTTGCCGCCCCTACGACGATATTGGCAACGCGAAAATCCGCATTGTTCATCAATGCGGATTGATCTATATCGCTCTTTGGGATTTTGTGGGTGTAAAGATATTGCGTGGGGTAAGTTTATTTCAGGCGAACTAAGACCCATTCACGACGAAATCTGCTCATCGAGTGAGTAGCGCGTTGAGCCAGAGAGGAGCAGCGCAACACATGCCCCCGCTAAGATAAAGACAAGCTCAATCCCATTGTTGCTGACAAAGAACCCATTTGAGATATGCACGAGAAACATGGCTGTCAGCATGTCCAGCAAAAGCAGGAGTGCTGCAAGCCGTGTGCCGATACCCAAGATAAGCGCAAGCCCACCCAATAGCTCGACAAACGTGACGATGGCCGCCATCAAGCCAGCGGCTGGAATGCCTAAATTGCCAAAAAAGCCGCCGACGCCGCCGATGCCCATCTGAAACAACTTTTGATAGCCGTGCATAAAGAATGCAATGCCGACCACGACGCGCACAATCGTGATGGCAAGGTCATAGCGTGTTGGTGTTGATTTGAGAAAATTCTTGAAATCCATTTGTTTCTCCAATAAGTTTATGGCATTTTAGACCACAAATTGGCGTCACAGGTAGGATTATTTATGGAGAAGATGGTACTTTTCGTATCTCGTGCGGCGGAAGGTGAGCGGTGTTTGGCCCGTTTCACGTTTGAAGAATCGGCCGAAATACGCATTGTCCTTGAACCCAATCTGCCACGCGATTTCAGCCGCGCTCATCTCAGTGTGGGTGAGGAGCCGCATCGCCTCGACCAAAATGCGCTGACGAATATGCTCGGCGGCCGAACGTCCCGTCACCGTTTTAACCTGCGAATTGAGATAGCCTGTGCTAACGCCCAGCTGGTTGGCGTAATCATTGAGGCGATGATGCGTGGCGAATTGTTGCCCTACGAGATGTTGGAATTCAGCGGTTAACTTCGTCTCGGCTTCCGAATGACCGCCGAGCACCGCAAGGTTGTAGATGCGCTGAATTTGGATAAACAAGAACTGGACTAAATGGGAGATCGCCTCAACGCGCCCCGCTTCATCCGCATGAAATTCACGATAGAGCTGTGCCATTGTGCCGGTCACGATGTCTGATTGGGTCGCGGTGGGATAGTAGGCAGGTTGCTGTTCAGCGAGGTAGAACAATTTTGCCATCTGCCGCGTGTGTGTATTGCGATAGACGATCTGCTCATTGAAAAATAGCGTATGACCAGCGATAGGCTCACTCACTTCAAAAAAATGGGTTTGATTGGGACAAAGCAGGAAGAGTGAATTCGGCCGAATGTCGTGTGCCACAAAGTCGATCACATGCTGTCCTTGCCCTGCTGTAATCCAAAAGATCGCATAAAACGTATGACGATCTGGCACACTATCCCATCCGGTTGAGTGTGCTGGGTTCAGTCGTGAGACGAGTAGGGGCAACTCTAGCGTTGTGGTCGTCGGCAGACGATAGGTGGGAATGTTGTCGTTGTTCATTATTGCGACGATGAGTTGGCCTTCACTGTTACAGCACTTCAGAGGTCAGCCAAGAAGCTGACTAGCTATTTCATCTCATCATATCAACAATATTGGCGGAAATAGTGGCGCATCAATCATTTTATTTGTCCATTAACTTGACAGATGGAATCTGTTGACATAAGCTTCTGACCTACCGTGTTTAACGCTTTTTTTATGGGTGGACGCATCGCTTCAACTATCCATAGTAGTTCAGAAAAAGTCGCAGTTTAAGACACAGGACAGTATCACAACTAAATACGCCACAGATGGGGAATGCCTCGCAAAACGTTGCAATCTGCTTTTTTGCATGTTAGGTAGATGTACTGAATGAGCTTGTCATCTTTGCTGAGATGTGTTGTTTCGCAAAGTAAATCGTGGATGGCGATAGCTAGGCATCAGGGAGCCTTCGAGACCAAATTTACACTGTTTTGGAGGTATTGTGATGTATTCTAAGAAAGGTCGTTTCCACTTTTCAACACGTATCGTTTTGCATGTCGTCGTTTTGTTCCTTGTCTTTGCGTTTGTTTCGGCCGATACGAACGCCGCAATTGTAGACACCCCCCCCGCCGATAATCCCACAAACGGGGTTGCCATGTCCAACGCTTCTACCGAGTGTGATGTGAGCGGATTTGATCCTGCCAACATGCAGTCCTATTTTGGCAATGTACAAGCGTGGGGCGGCGCGGCCGCTGGGCTAGAGGTCGCCAACAATGACGGCATCTTCCAAACCGTCACGACCTCGCTGCAAGTCGGCGCAACCTATACGTTTAGGGGGGTCTATCAAACAGATGATCCTGATCTCAGTTTCAAATTACGCATTCAAAACAGCAGCGGGGCAACCGTTCAACAGCTGATTAAAGACCAATATTCTGGGATCGGCGCAACAGCGACGGTTGAACCGTTTGAATTGAGCCTCACCGTCGACCAAAACGCAATTGACAACGGTGCTGATCGCATTCAAGTTGAGATGTGGAATGGCGGACCGACTGGCCCACTCTTTATCGGCGACTTTGCACTGGTCGAATCGTGCGATGCTGCGCCGACGGCGTGCAATGTTGACGGCTTTTATGCGAGTGCCATGCAATCCTATTTTGGCAATGTGCAAGCGTGGGGCGGCGCGGCGAATGGGTTAGAGGTCGCCAATAACGACGGTATTTTTCAAACAGTCACGACACCTCTCCAAGCTGGCGAAACCTATACATTCAATGGGGTCTATCAAACAGATGATCCCGACTTTAGCTTCAAACTGCGCATCTTAGACAGCAACGGAATGATCGTGCAGGAGCTGATCAAAGATCAATACTCTGGTCTTGGCGCAACGGCGACGGTTGAGCCATTTGAGTTGAGTCTTACCATTGCGCAAAGTGCCATCGACAATAATGCTGCCAGCATTCAAGTCGAAATGTGGAATGGCGGGCCAACTGGTTCGGTCTTTGTCGGTGATCTTGCGCTGACCGGCCCGTGTGCTGATCCTGTGGCTGAATGTGTTGTTCAGAGCTTTGTGCCAGCCAATATGCAGGCCTATTTTGGCAATGTGCAAGCGTGGGGCGGTGCGGCCGATGGGTTAGAGATCGCCAACAATGAGGGCATCCACCAAACGGTCATAACCCCGCTACAAGTTGGTGAAACCTACACGTTTAGAGGGGTTTATCAAACAGCCGATCCCGATCTCAGTTTCAAACTGCGCATACAAAACAGCAGTGGCGCGATTGTTCAAGAGCTGATCAAAAATCAGTATTCGGGAATTGGTGCGACAGCGACGGTTGCGCCATTTGAATTGAGCCTCACCATCGACCAAAACGCAATCGACAACGGTGCTGACCGCATTCAAGTTGAAATGTGGAATGGGGGCCCAACGGGGCCGCTCTATGTCGGAGATTTTGAACTGGTTGGCCCATGTGTTGATCCACCAACCCCGACACCGACCCCGACGGCAACGCCAACAAGTACACCGACGCCAACGAATACGCCAACCCCAACAAACACGGCGACGGCAACGCCGACAAATACGGCAACGCCAACAAGTACACCGACGCCAACGAATACGCCAACCCCAACAAACACGGCGACGGCAACGCCGACAAATACGCCAACGCCGACGAGTACACCGACAAACACGGCGACACCAACGCCCACAAATACGGCAACACCGACCAACACGGCGACGCCAACGCCGACCAGTACGGCAACACCTACAAATACGCCGACAAACACGGCAACGCCAACAAATACACCAACAAATACACCAACGCCAACGAATACGCCTTCTCCAATACCACCCACCCCGACTGCTACCCCTGCACCATTTATCGCAGGGCGAGTTTGGGAAGACAGCAACGAGAATGGTGTGCGTGATGGGCAGGAAGCGGCTCTCGGCCAGACGATCACGGTGATTCTTTGGACAGATGATGGGAACGGCAATTTGCAGACGCAGATCGACCAAGTGACGACCAATAGCAGCTACCATTTTATGGATTTGAACGTTGCGCAGAGCTATCAAATTCAGTTTGTCCTACCGAGTGGGTATCTGTTTACGACTCAAAATGTCGGCAGCGACGACGCGATTGACAGTGATGTTATTGCCACTGGTTACACGGGAAGCATCGCTGTAGACGGCAGTGCAAACATCGACTTGGGGCATATCGATGCGGGTCTTTATGTTGGCGGCAGCGGGTCAAATGGTTGTGACGTAGCCTACGCAAATTGGGAGTATGTCGGCTTTGGAGGGACCCATGCACCCGTCGCGGGTGACTCAACCGGCGTTCGTCTCGCAGACGATGAGTACACGTGGATCAAGCAGACGGTGGTTTTTGATGCGGCCGTCAGCGGTATCGCCCTTGAAGGAAGTGCCGCGACAAATGAGACAGCCAGCACCAACAATGGCTACAACATTCGACTGAGTGCGCCAACGGGCAGTGACGTCACGTATCAACGGGCAGACATCGGTGAGGGGGCGTTCAATCTGGCACTCAACGGCGACCAGATGCCGACCAGTCAGGTTGAAATTATTATCTTTAAAGACCCCAATATCGAAGTTGATTTGACACAGCTTACATTTGTGGGGGCCGAATGTGGGAGTTCGAGCAGTACGGGTGGGGGCGACGATGAACCGTCTGCGGAAAATACGATGATTGAGGTCGCCAATTCGTCTGGCGTTTATAACTATCCCGTTGGGATCTTTGGCAATGGGTTTGGCAATCAGATTGGGGCGGTGACGATTTTGGGCGAATCGGCCGAAATTCTCACATGGACAGACTCCTTCATTCGCGTCCGCATTCTCAATCAAACGGACGGGGTTGGCTCGCTCGAAGTCACGACATCAGACGACGAAGTCGACAACTGGCCGTTCGAGGTCTATTCGGTTGATAGTGCGTTTACAAACAGTGCAGGGACATTTAAGAATCTTTTCACAGGCCGAGTTGCCATTTTGGAAAATCTATCGAGCAACGTCGCCTGTTTCCATGTGGACGACAACGCGACCATTCTCGCCTCACAGTTCCTGACGAACTATGACTGCACGGCGGGCTATGCCGACTTTGATCTCACCAATGGAGCGGCGACCATCAGCGTCGATACAGACGAAACGTTTGACGCAAACAGTGACTACTACTTCCAATTCTTTGCCGATGGTGGGTGGTATGAATATCAAGAGTTCCCCGACTCCCCATTTGCAAAGACCTACGAAATTCAGCTCTCCGAAGATGGCAATGAGCCATGGGTGACGGTTCACAGCGAAGGTGACAATCAGCGCGGTAGTCGGCTCCACAAAGTGACCATCCCTGATGATGGCAACGAGTATGAGTGGGTGCGTATGCGCGTCACCGCCGCGACGGCTGGGACAACATTCCGAATGCTTGAGGTGCGCTTCTTTGAGCAGACTGGCAGCGGCGATCAGACGGATACGTTTGCGCTGTTTGGTGACTCTTTGACTGCGGCCGCCTTTGACAATCCCGACACAAAATACGGATTTGCAGGCAACGTGAAGGCTGGACGCAATGCAGACAACGACATTATCTTTAACGTCTTCGGTCTGGTCGGCGCAAGTGCCTATGTTAACCTTGTCGAAGATGCAAACAGTGCCAATGATCTCTACGACGCATTGGCACTCGATAACAACCAAGCTGAAATGACGTATTGGGGCATCGGGCTTGGCTCGAATGATGCGGGATTTTCGGCCGATTATGGCAGTCGCCTAGAACCAGCTATCATCGACCTGCTCGCGCTTGGACGTGTGCCGATCATCGCGCGGATGCCCGATACGGCCGAAGCCCTATACCGCGACGGTGAATTCTGGGGCGACATCGAGAGCAAGCGTGAAATTCTGATCGCAATCGACCAGTTGGCTGCCAAATATAAGTTGATTCCCGGCCCCGATCTCTACACGGAATTTAGACTGAACATCGAAACAGCCGCCGCATCCTACTATGACAATGGGACGTACCAGCCAGACGGTGTACATCACACAACTGAAGGGAGCCGCAAGCTGGTCGAATTGTGGTCTGACACTATTGTTAACATCCCTAGTTTGAATTCGCCACCGCCACCACCGAGCAACGAACCTGTCATCGAGGTCGCCAACATCTCTGGGGTGAGCGGCTATGAGATTGGCATTTTCGGTTCGGGTTTTGGTCATATGACACAGACCGTCACGATTTTGGATGCACCGGCAACCATCCTTGAGTGGACCAACAGCTTTGTGCGCGTCGTTGTGCCAAGTGGCGTAAATGGCTTGGGCGACTTGCGCCTCACAAACGCCACTGGCGCAGAAACGACCTCCGAATTCAACGTCTACACAATCGATTCAAGATGGTTGGATCAGCCCGACACGTCCTATCTCAATGTGTCACACGGTAAGCCAACCACGTTGGGCAACGTCAATAGTGCCGCAAGCATCTGTTACGACGTGGACGACAACAGCCAGCTAGATGCGAGTACATACCTGACCGCCTATACCTGCAAGGATGGTATCGCGGCGAAGTTCGATGCGGACGCCGCGCAGGGAGAGGTGGCAACGATTACAGTCGATTTTGAAGCGCCACTGCTAGATGGGGAGTACCTGTTCCAATTTTTCTCCGTTGCCAGTTGGTCGGCGGGAGATGGATGTAGCGACCAAACGGGCTTCCCTGTGGCGTATACGATCCGGGTTTCGGCCGATAACGCCACATGGTCAGCCCCACTCGTCACAGAGACCGCCAACGCACGCGGCCATCGCTCACACAATTTGAGCCTGTCGGGTGATATTCAATATATCCAGTTGGCAGTGACCGACACGATTGGCGACTGTCGCGGCAACGACGGAATCAATGATTTCCAAATGAAAGAGGTGCGCGTCTATCAAGTCGTCGGCGGCAACAGCCCGACGGAGGCCATTGCGATGTACGGTGATTCGCTCGCTGTTGGCGCATTCAACAGCCACGTCGGCGCGACCAATCTCAATGCACGCCTCGATAGCTTCCCGTCTGACATACCGTTTGCCCCGTATGGCTTTATCGGCCGAAAAGCGGAAGGGCTGATGTATGATGGCTTTGGCCGACCAGACCTGCTCGCCGATGTCGTTGCGGGGGATGCAATCGCCAGCAATGCGCTCTATTGGGGGATTGCGCTGGGAACAAACGATATGAATATCGGAGATGAAAAGGCCGCTGGATTCAGCGATCCCAACTCTCAATTCAACCAGTACGACGTTCATCTGCGTGCCGCGATTGAGCAGTTGCGCGACGCCGATCGTGTGCCAATTCTCGCCCGTTTCCCCGACACAGACGAGAATGCGGAGTATGGTGGATTCGGCTTCCTCGCCGCCAAAAAGATTCTGCTCAACGAGATCGACCGCTTAAATGCCGAGTACAGATTGATTCCGGGCCCCGATCTCTATACTGAGTTCAGACTCAACATCGAGCGGGAAAATGACTCGTGGCTATCTGATTTTGACGGGACGCATCTCGTTGGTGAAGGCCATAGCGCATGGATCCAACTGTGGGCCGATGCGCTATCCAAGGGGTTCACCTATCGAACGCCATAGCATCTCGTCTAGCGGAACTGGCGCATGAAGAGATTGTAGTAAAACCCTTTTTGCGCCAGCAAGCTATCATGCGTTCCCTGTTCAACGAGCCGACCATCATCAATGACCAGCAGTTGGTCGGCTTGCTGGATGGTGCTGAGGCGGTGGGCGATTACAAACGCAGTGCGACCGTCCATCAGTCGAAGCAGTGCCTCCTGAATCTGCACCTCTGTGCGCGTGTCCACACTGCTGGTGGCCTCATCCAAGATAAGAATGCGTGGATCAGCCAGTAATGCGCGGGCGATTGCCAATAACTGCCGCTGCCCCTGACTAAAATTGTTGCCGCGCTCAGAGACTTGCGTCTCATATCCTTTGGGCAGTCGGCGGATAAACCAGTCCGCATTTGCCAGACGCGCCGCCGCCATCACTTCCTCATCGTTGGCCGATAGGCGACCATAGCGGATATTTTCCGCGACCGTTCCTGAGAATAGGAACGTGTCTTGTAGCACAATGCCAAGCTGTTCGCGTATCGACGCCTGCTGGACTGTGCGAATATCTTTGCCATCGATTCGGATCGTACCGCTGTCCACATCATAGAAGCGGCTGAGCAAGTTGATGATGGTCGTCTTGCCCGCGCCAGTCGGGCCGACGAGCGCGATCATCTGGCCGGGTTCGGCCGATAAATTGATGTTCTTTAGCACAGGCTTGCCCGCCACATAGCTGAACGACACATCGTCAAACGTGACGGCGCCGTTGATATTTTCGAGCGGCGGCGCGTCTGGCACGTCGGCAACGGTGACGTTTGCGTCCAGCACCTCGAAGATACGCTCCGCTCCTGCTAGTGCTGATTGCAAGCTGTTATAGAGCATGGCGATGCCGCGCATCGGCCGAAAAAAGTTCATGATATAAACCACGAATGTGGCGATGATGCCGACGGTCACCAACCCCTGTAAGGAGAGCCAGCCCCCCAGCAATGCCGTCACCGCAATGGTGATGATGCTCATTGTGGTGAACATAGGGCCGAGCGCGGCGGTGATAATATCGGCCGATATGCCCGACTTACGATTCGCCGCGTTGGCGACTCGAAACTGCGCTTGCGTCTCGCTTGCACGGGCAAACGCTTTCATCACCCGCACCCCTGTAATGTTTTCTTCCATCACCGCGTTCAGCGTCCCTAGATTATGCTGTACCTGCCGATAGGCGAGGCGACTGCGCTTGGTGATCTGGGAGGTAATAACCAGCATCAGGGGCAACAAGATTAGCGTGCCAATGGCTAACTGCCAGTTGAGCAAAAACATGGCGATCATGATACCGCCCAGCAGCAAAATGTTGCTCGTAAACTCAATCAGACCGTTCGACAAGACGCGATTAATCGCCTCTGTGTCGCTCGTGACGCGGCTCATGATGTCGCCAATTTTGTGCTGATCGTGATATTTCATCGATAGCCACTGCAAATGATCGAACAGTTGACCGCGCACATCGGCAATCAGCCTTTGCCCCACGCTCACCATCAGGATGCCGTAAATCACCGATGCGCTACCTCCTGCGAGGTATAGGAGCAGCATCATGATCACCTGTCGCCGGAGCCCGACAAGATCGCCCGGAATCACATACTGATCGATCGCCCGACCCAGCAGGATTGGCCCGCCCAAACTGGCGGCCGTCGTGACCAACACTAAGGCAGCCACAATCACAATCTGTGCTTGATAGGGGCGCGTGTAGCCGAGCAGACGCCGCGCCGTCGTGCGCGTATCGCGTGCCGTTTCGCCTGTCATGCCGCCCCCAGAGCGACTGATACTAACGCGTGGTGGATTGGAAGTTGATTTGCTCATCGCTTAGCTCTCCAGTTGTCTATTTCCCATCTGCGAGTGATAAATCTCCTGATAGATCGGACTCGATTCTAGGAGTTCATGATGGGTTCCGTGCGCTGCGATCTGCCCGCGATTGAGCACAAAAATTTGATCCGCGTTGAGCACGCTGCTGATCCGCTGCGCCACGATCAATGTGGTCGTGTCCTGTAGCCGTTCGTCAATGGCTTGTTGAATTTCATACTCTGTTTCCACGTCCACCGCACTTGTGCTATCGTCAAAAATCAGGATGTCTGGGGCGATAAGCAACGCCCGCGCAATCGCCAGCCGTTGTTTTTGTCCCCCCGAAAGATTGGCGCCACGCTCCTCAACAGCACTTTCATAGCCGTCTGGCAAGCGCATGATAAAGTCATGTGCCTGTGCTGCTTTTGCGGCCGAGACCACGTCGTCTAGGCTCGCCCCCAGCCGACCATAGGCGATATTATCGCGGATGGTGCCGCTAAAAATGGTCGCCTCTTGCAACACCATCCCAATCCGCGAACGCAATGCCTCTGGATCCCAGTCGCGCACGGCAACCCCGTCAATTTCGATGCTGCCGTGATGCGCGTCATAAAAGCGCGGTATGAGGTTGACAAGGCTGCTCTTGCCAGAGCCAGTCGCCCCCAGCAACGCGACACGTTGCCCCGGTTCAATCGTAAAGGACAGATTGCGCAAGACATCTTCACCGCCCGTGCGACCTGTGCCATTGAGTGTGTCGCTCGAACCGCCATTGTAGTGAAATGCGACATCCTGAAAGCGAATGTGTCCCTGCAACTCAGCCGCCGTGTGTGGATCGTCTGCGACACGGATGGCTGGCTCGATGTCGAGAATTTCCCAGATGCGCTCCGAAGAGGATTCAGCACGCGAGACCATGTTGAGGATGTTGCTCAATAGCAGCAGCGGCGCCATGCCGATCATCAGGTAGTTGTTAAAGGCGACCAGTTCGCCCACTGTCAAGCGACCCGTGATCGCATCTTGCCCACCAAACCACAGCACGGCCACGATGCCCAAATTGGTCAAAATGGTCAAGGCGGGTAAGGCAATCGCCATGAGTCGGCCGACGTGGATGTTTTCATCGCGGTAATCATGGTTGAATTTGGCAAATCGGCCGATTTCATACCGTTCGCGCACAAACGCTTTGACCACCTGCACACCCGCCAAATTTTCCTGCACAATGGTGTTTAACGCCCCTAACTTCTGCTGCACGATGGTGAATAGTGGTTGGACCAAGCGCAAGATAAACCAGATGACGAGGCTCGCCAATGGGAGCAAAACGGCCATCACTAAGGTTAATTGCCAGTCGATCCTGACCATCAGCACCACGCTTCCCACCAGCATGATCAACGCCCTCAGTAGCAACGCAATTCCCGCGCTGAAAAAGAGACGCAACATGTCTACATCACTGGAGAGGCGCGTCATCAACTGCCCCGTTTGCAGCTGATCCAAATTGGCAAATGAGAACGCCTGAATCTGCGCAAATAGTTTTTCGCGCAGGTCGTAAGCCAACCCTTGCGAAATTTGTGCGCGACAATATCCTTGCGCCAACGTCGAGATTGCCCCGACAAGCGCGGCCGCCATCATTAAGCCACTCCCCCGCAAAATGACCGCCATGTTGCCCGCCGTGATCCCGTCATCAATCACCGTGCGCAATGCGTAGGGGACAAGCAACTCGGCCGCTGCTGGCAAAAAGCTGGTCACCAACATGAAGAATGCGACCCATGCGTAGGGTCGCACAAATGGAAGGGTTCGTTTTAGATTTTTCATGACTCAGGCATCTCCATCAGGGCGACTAACTCTTGCAACACGCCGTCGATTTCGGCTAAGCGCGCCAATGAAAGCTGGCTCAACTGACGACGCAGCAGCGGCAATCCGCCAAACGGAGCCTGCTCCCCAATCGCGCGTCCCGCATCTGTCAGCGCGACAATGACCACCCGATTGTCTTTCTTTGAGCGCGTGCGGGTGACATAGCCAGCCGCTTCCAACTGGGCAATCAGTGTGGAGGTGGTGCTGGGGCTGTGATGCAAATAGGTTTGGATTCTGCTGACCTTGACGGGGCCTGTCTCCGCTAAAAAGCGCAGCACGGAAAAATCGCGCGGCTTGATCCCCTGCGCATTTTCTAACTGATGATCGTAGCGGCGTTTCATCCGCATAAGGGTCAGCAGTTGATGAAAAACCTGATCTGAATAGTGTTCTTCTGAGTTGTTATCCTGCTCGTTTGCCATACATATCCTTCGACTAAGAATAATTCGTCACATAATATTTCGATAACGAAAGATAACAGAGAAATTGTTTGTGTCAATAAAACGGGAGGTCGTGGCTATTCAAAATTTATGCGTCGTGTATGATGCGCACCACGCACCACGATAAACATGACGAGCGCGCCCCAATTGAGTAAACTCATATCGCCGACCCCAAATAGGCGGCGCAAAATGCTACGGTAACGGTGCAAAATAATCATGACAATCTCCAGACTCAACACAATTTCTGAACGTATTCACTGGTTGTCGCCCGATGGAACAACGGATCGACCTGTTTTAGGCGTCATTCAGGGGCGCAAGGGGACGCTTGTTGTGGATGCGGGCAACTCGCCTGCCCATGCGCGGCTGTTGCTTGCTGAGATGGCGCAGTTGGGCAACATTCGGCCGAATTACATCGCCCTAACGCACTGGCATTGGGATCATGTTTTTGGCAGCGCGGAATTTGATGCACCACTTATTGCGCAGTGTGAAACGGCCCAGATTGTGAAGGAGATGGCGCAGCTAGATTGGCGTGATGAGGTATTGGACGCACGTGTTGCGGCGGGAACCGAAATCGACTTTTGTCGCACGATGATCAAGGCTGAAATGGCCGACCGCAGCGAGCTTGTCATTCGCCCACCTGATATAACGTTCACGCAGGAAATGACGCTTGATTTGGGGGATGTGACCTGCGTCTTGCGACATGTTGGCGGCGATCATTCGGCCGATTCCATCATCATCTACATTCCTGAAGAGAAGGTCGTTTTCTTGGGCGATGCGCTTTATGTGGACATCTACAACGAGCCGCGCCGCTATACGACGCGCAAGCTGTTCCCGTTAATTGATGCGTGTTGGCGTGCGATGCCGAGCATTATCTGCTGGGACACCATGAAGAAGTGATGTCAAAGGCAGAACTGAGTGCGTGGATGGAAGATTTACGAATTATCGGCCGAAAAGTCGAGCAAATTGGCAACAACCGTGACGAACTGTTGCGCGAGCTGCCCACCCTCATTGGCCGTCCGCTCAACGCTGACGACCTCGAAGATCTCGACGCTTTTTTGGCAGGGATCGCAGCGTAACTATTGCGGCATTAGATTCCGTATGTGTGAACCTCTCCAGCACGCAATACGCAATACGCAATACGCCGAGCCTCTACAACATGCATGTTTAGTCAGCGCACGGAAGCTGCCGTATTGAGCAGGTTGAGCGAGCCTGTTTGTGTAGAGAAATCAACCAACTGTGCGGCAACGGCTGAGCTGCGAATGCCCGGCGTGTTGCTCAAAACCAACGCGGCCGATCCAGCCACAAACGGGGTCGCCATACTTGTTCCGCTCCACCACGCATACGCATCGGTCGGGAAGCTGCTGTAGATGGAGAGTCCCGGCGCGGCGAGGTCGATCCAGTCGCCATAGTTGGAGCCATCCATGCGCGACCCGTCGGGGGCAACAGCGGCAACAGCGATGACGCTATCATAGGCGGCTGGAAATTGCGGTACATCGCTGTCGAGATTGCCAGCAGCGGCAACGACAACGACGTTGCGAACTTGGGCAAAGTCGAGCAGATCAGCGAGGAGGGCTGAATCAAAGGTTGAGCCGAGACTGAGGTTGATCACGTCTGCGCCGTTGAATGTCGCATAACGGATCGCTTCTGCGATGAGAAAGAGGTTGCCGCGTCCATCAGAATCGAGAACGCGAAGCGGCATAATTTGTGCGGCAGGGGCGGTCGTGTGGATGATGCCAGCGACGTGTGTGCCATGTCCAGCCGCTTCGTCGATCAGGCCATCGTTGTCGTTGTCGAGATGGTCGAAACTATCGGCCGAATCCCCATCATCATCGACAAAATCATACCCTTCCGTCACAAACCCTGCGAGATATGGATGATCTGCCTGCACGCCCGTATCGAGAACGGCCACAGTGACACCCGCACCCAAGCTGACTTGGTGTGCAGCGGACAAGCCGATCATGTCGGTCGCGTATTGTGTCAAGCTGTCTGTCGCGTCACCGCCCCATGCCCACTCACCGAGTGGACTCCCCTCTGTCGCAATCGTCAGGTCGTCGCTGCCCCATGCCCACTCGCCGAGCGGATTGGCAACTGGCGCATCGAGTAGATAGTTGAGTTCTGCATATTTGACCCGCCCGTCGCGCGCCATCGCAGCAGCAACGGTCGCCGCATCTTTGTCGGTGTGTAACAGGTAGATGTTGCCACTGGCAAGGAATGTGTCGAGCAGTGTCGTGCCAAACTTTTGGTTAATTTGCTCCAGTGCAACGTCATTAACCAACTTGACGACGATTTGATTAGGTAGATGGGGTGGGAGCGTATCGGCCGATGCCGCTTGTTCCGTAGGCTTTTTTGCGCTGACAAGCGAGGGGAATAACAGTAGCGATATAAGCAATAATAAGAGCGTTTTCGTTTTGAACATCGATCAATCCTCTACCTTTTGCCCTTCGATAGATTGCGGGCAAATACTCTATAAATTTCATCTCGCTACCTGATGCTGCTGCGCAAGTGATGGTGTCCACTATGCGAGATGATCGTTACGGTCTACCTAACGTCTCCCCCAAATAGCACAAAATTAGCCCAAAAGTAAGGGTGTGGACGGGATGCAAGCATCGCCAACTGGGCATTACGCAATGCAGCGGCGGGGTCTTGCGTCATTTGCAGTTGTTGGTAGAAGTTGGGCATTAATTCGGCCGAAACTTCATCTTGCACCAACCACAACGATGCGATCACGGCGCGCGCCCCCGCACCCAAAAAGGCGTGCGGTAGCCCCAATGCCTCATCCCCTGCTGCCAGTTGCGTCCGTCCCGACTCGCACGCGCTGAGAACGACGAGCCGATTGTAAAGGTTGAGCCGCGTGACGTCGTGCGCGGTCAGCCAGCCATCGTGCAGACGTAAGCCCGAAAAGAGCGGGTGTTCGCTGCGGAAGATGCCGTGTGTGGCGAAGTGTAACACAGGGGCGGTGCTAGTTGTGATGGCATGGCGAGTGGCAGTTGCGTTGTGGAACTGGTCAACGGTGGTGAAGTGGGGAATTAGGGCGGCAATTTCGGCCGAAACATACGCCAACGCGGGATCATCAACCTCAATCGCCGCAACGTGTTGATAGTCGGGCGCAGCCGCACGTTTCGCAAGCTGATCGACCGTCACGCTGGGCGCACAGCGCAACGTCATCCGTTCAATCAGATAGTGGTCGCCATCGTGCAGCGCGTGGAATGGAATCCGATGCAAAATGCCTGATGGCACGATCAGCAGTTCGGGGCAATTTTTCACCAACTGTTCCAGCGGTGCGAACACAAGCGCGTGCAGCTCTTGCAACGCCTCGATTGCATAGTCGGTCAGTTGCTCCTTGCGATGGCGCAAAAACGTTTGTCCGCCCCGCATCCAGCGCAGCTGTACCTCCCAATTCTCGACCGCCTCCGTAATGTCGCCGATCGTTGCAAGCTGCCGGACAACATGTCGGGTCTTCTCAACCTTGACAAAGGCGAGTAGCTCCTCTCCCATCAGGTGGTAGGTGATGTTTGCTGTTTCGTTGGCAGGTGCGGCGGTCGGTTGTGGTGGAATAAGGGCCGTGTACTGTTGTTCAACGCGCCTTTCGAGGGCAATCATGCGCTGACGTAGCGTGGCATGATGCTGAGTGCGCCGCGTCACGCTATGCTCGTCGAGCAAGGTATTGTAGAGTGCGTCTAACTCTTGGCGCAGCGTGGCGATCTGCGGTTCAGTCGTTGTGTCGGTCTGTTCGTGTCGCTGTGCTTCGGTCAGCGTGCGCGCTTTGATCTGCTCCCCAAGCTCCCACGCCGCGTCGATGCGCTCTTGTTCGAGCAGGACGCGCAAAAGCTCGCGATGGGGCGTCAGGCGGTCGTGCAAAAAGCTGATGCGCAGGGCTTCTTGCTGGAGCGTGCCGCGTAAGGTTTCGATGATGTCGATGGCTGCGCGGAAAAAGGTTTCGGCCGATTCCAGATCATCCAGCGCAACCGCAAGCTGCCCTTGTCGCTGCAAAAGTCGATAGCGTAGATGGGGCAATGGCAGACGTTCAACGATTTCAAACGCATTCGCCAGCGCATCACGACGCACCGCGCTGTCATCTGTGGCATCAAATTGAATCAGCAGTGCGACGATGCGCGTTTGATCTGAGAGATCGGTGCGCAACAGTTCGTTGACAAGCGTGAGCGCAGCGGCTCTATCGCCCTCTTTTAACGCCAAACTGGCTTGCTCAACCGTCACGCGCTGGACAAACGTCGCATTGTCGAGTTCCGTAAATGCGGTTTTGGCAGCGGCGAGTTTTTCAGCCGCCTGCTCAAACTGTCCCGCTGCACAATGCGCGATCCCCCAGCCAAACAGCGCACGCGCGATGTGATAGTTCATCCCAAACGGGGTCAAGCCAGCATGGGCATGGGCATAATTTGTGATTGCGTCGTCGCTGCGATTGAGCGTTTGAAAGAGATCAGCCAAATCGACCTGCACGGCCAGCGCATATTGACTAAAGCCGTGTCTTTCCAGCAGCTCACGCGCCGCCTCTGTTGTGGCTAGACTTTCACTGTAGTTTCCCAACAGTTGCTGGGCATAACCGATGTTGGCAAGCGTGCGCCCCTGTCGCAATGGTTGGGTCGCTTCATCCACCAGATTTGCAGCTTGTTCAAACGCCGCCAGCGCGTCGTGTGCCGCACCCATTGAGAGCAGCGTCACGCCGCGATTCTTCAATATATCGCTGCGTTCAGTCGGGAAATCACCTTGCTCAAAGATCGCATCGGCCGCCGCATAGCTCGCCAACGCTGCTGTAAAATCACCGCGCTGTTCGTGGATTAACCCCTGATTCTGTAATAGCTTGCCGCTGACCAATGGCGCACGCTCGCCAATCGTTTGGAGCGCGGTGTCCGCCAGCTCTAGCGCAGCTTGGTGCTGGCCCAACGCACCTAAAATCATCATTTGCCCAACGCTTGTGCGTGCGACGGAAACGTCGTCACCATCTGCCAAAAATTGGGCGCGTGCCTGTTCAATCAGCGGCAATGCGCTGTCAAACTGCCCCGCTTGCGCGTATGCTTGCGCGAGTAGATAGGCAGCGTGCGCATGGTCATTGGCAACGAGTGCTAACAATGCCCGCGCTGTTTGAGGCTCCGATTGCAGTCGCTGTGTGGCAGCTTGAATGAGATCGGTCAGATCAATCCCTTCTAACAACGCCTGCTGAATTTCTTGATCTGGTTCTGCCAGCAGAATTGCGATTGCCTCATTTTCCACGCGCCAGCTCCAATGGGACATTTTTGAGCGTTACGGATTGATTCTCGTTGGCGAGGGTCAAATCGGCCACGCCCGACGCAAGCAATAGACGAAAGTTGTTGCGAGACTTTGTGGTCGTTGTCGCCACGATGTCCCCATCGCGCACAATGGTGACTGTAAATGGCTGATTTTCTCTGCTGAAGAAGAGCTGTCCCGTGAGTAGACAGCCATCCGACTGCTGCATAAAGTCGAGCGCAATGTCGCCCAATGGACAGATATAGAACAGTTGGCGTGTATCGGCCGAATATGACTCGCGCGCCCCCTCTAGCCCTAGTTCGGCAAAGCTGTCAAAAGAGAGCGTCGCAACAAATCGCTCTAAGAGCGACGGGCGCGTGCTAGAATGTTCTGCGAACGCGCTCATTAGCTCAGCGCGTTGCGCTTCCGACAGCGTGTTCATGCCGCTGGCCTTGGCTAGCTCTGCAAATTTTTGTTCCCAAACGTGATCATTCATGGTTACATCCTCAGTGAAGGGGTGGGGGATTTCGGCCGAAAAAATACATTTTCCGAAGTCAATCTGCAAAGAACGCAATTCTTCGTGGTGCGACGCGGCAACGCCCTATGCAGAAACAACCTCCGAACGGACATCAAGCCGACTGCTCCAAAATCTCGCGCAACTTTTTCAAACAGCGCGACCGTGTGGCGCCAATGCTGCCCTTTGGCATCGCTAACTGCTCGGAAACTTTGTCATACGAGCTATCTTCATCAAAGTAGAGCAGCGTCACCAATTTTTGACAGCGACCGCCCAGCGTCTCTAACCCGTCGTGCAGCCAGTCGAGAACGGCAAAATCATCGTTCACTCCGTCCGTTATTGCGCCGAGTGCCGCCATCATTTCGCGCAGGTCGGGCGGACTTTGCACCTGTTCATGGTCGTAGCGATTGAGCACGCGCCACGCATGGCGGCGGCCGACTGTGCCGAGCCACCCCTTGAGATTGCTCTCTGGGTGGAATTGGTCAAGCTGTTGCAGCATGTCGATAAAGGTGGTTTGCACAACATCGGCCGAATCTCCCTGTGTCAACCCATAACGCCGACAGATCGCAAACAGCAACCGCTCATAACGGTCGACCACCTGCTGCCATGCAGCGCCATTACCGCGCCTGCACGCTTGAATCAATTGCCAATCTGACTTCTTCTGCATTACACCTCTATCTATATTGTTGCGATTCTCTCTTTCAGGCCATCTTTAGAAAAAGTGGCTAGTTGCTAGTGGCTAGTGCATTCGTTTCTTCACTAGCCACTAGCGACCAGCAACTAGCAACTTCCCCCCAATTTGAACACGAATGTATTTTTCGCGCACAAACTCACCACTCCTTAGTTGAACTGTCAAAAATTTACAATCTGGAGTACATGATGAAACGAACTATCCCGATGCTTTTTGTGGCTTTTAGCCTGTTCCTGTTTGGTGTAATGAGCTTTTCGGCCGAACCGACCCTCGCCAACGGCGCAAACATCCCCGACCAATACATCATCAAGGTAAACAAAGATTTACCCGTACAGGCCGCTGCGCAAGCACTCGCCAACGCCCATGGCGCCAACGTCAGCCTTGTCTATGGTCATGCCCTGCATGGCTTCGCTGCACGTGTGCCTGCTGGCCGTTTAGCTGCTCTGCAAGCTGATCCGAACGTCGTTTCTATTGTCCCTGACCAGATTTTTTACCTTAATGCCCCGCCCTGTGGCAAAGGCAAAAATCCTACCCCCTGTCCAGAGCCAACTCCCGGCCCAGAACCAACGCCACCCCCAACAGGCGGGAACCAAACGATTCCAGAAGGGATCTTGCGGATTGGTGGTGATCTGAGTAGCACGGCGGCTGGCAACGGAAGCGGCAGTGTTGATGTCGATGTTGCCATTATCGACAGCGGTATCTCAAGCCATCCCGACCTCAACATCGCTGGCGGCGTGAACTTCACGAGCGGGCCAGCACACAAATATAGCGACGGCAACGGACATGGTTCCCACGTTGCAGGTACGGTTGGCGCGATTGACAACGGCATCGGAGTTGTTGGTGTGGCACCCGGCGCACGCCTGTGGGCATTAAAAGTGTGCGGCAACAGTGGCAGTTGTTCGCTCTCTGCCATTATCGGTGCGATCGATTGGGTGACGGCAAATGCCGACATCATCGAAGTTGCCAACATGAGCTTGGGCGGGTCTGGCACCGAAGCGGGCTGCAACGACGGCGGTTATCAGGAAGCGATTTGCAACTCGGTTGCGGCTGGTGTGACCTATGTAGTTGCGGCTGGCAATGAATCGACAAATGCGGCGACCAAACGCCCCGCATCGTTTGACCAAGTGATTACCGTTTCTGCATTGGCTGACTTTGATGGTGCGCCCGGTGGGTTGGGATCGCCAACCTGTCGTAGCGATGTCGATGACACATTTGCCAACTTCAGCAACTATGGCGCAGATGTAGACATTATCGCTCCCGGCGTTTGCATCTACTCAACGTGGAACGACGGCGGCTACAACACCATTTCTGGCACCTCAATGGCATCGCCACACGTCGCTGGCGCGGCCGCACTCTATAAGGCGAACAATCCCAGCGCATCGCCTGCACAGGTGCAAAACGCGCTGCAAAACAGCGGCAATTTGAACTGGAACAACGTTGATGACGGGGACAACATCAAAGAACCCCTGCTTGATGTAAGCAACCACTAACTTATTATTTCCCTCTACCTTCACTCACCGCACGGAGAACCTTCGTGCGGTTTTTTTTATTTTGGGGATAACTGCCACTACAACGAGACTTCAATGGACTGATTGAATACAGTGTAAAGTAAATTTTATGGTGCGGTCATTCCCGCGCAGGCGAGAATCCAGTCTTAGAAAAGAATGGATACCTGCCTTCGCAGGTATGACAGGACTTACTTTACGCTGCACTGAAGAGCCTGTGGTTAAAATAGGGCTGCCGCCCCCGCTTCGCGTTCAAAGGCTGATATACAAAGTGCGTTGAAACGCACTGCAAACAACGCGCTTGAGCGCGTTTCGCGTATCAGCCTTCGGCTTTAGCCGTAGGATTTTGGAAAAGTCTCGATGTCGTACTAATCAGACTCTCTGGAAAAGAATCTGTCATACCTGCGCAGGCAGGTATCCATTCTTCAGCGTTCCATTTTGGGGAGCGGCGTGTCGCCTAACAACCTGATCTCCATTTGCATTTGTGTACTTTACTTGTCGGGACTATCATCATGTCAACAAGGAACCTATGCTATGACCGATCAACTGCGAACCCCCTTTTTTATCGCCGCGCTCGTCCTGCTGGCATTTATCGTCACCATCGAGATTGGCGGGGGATTGTTGATCTCTGCCCCCGCAATCTCAAACGTTTGCAGCCAACTTCCCGACGACGATGATCTGCGCGACGAGTGTGATCCCGATGAGATGGCAGACATTGCCGACTCTGTGCCGGGACTTGCCATTGCTGCGCTGGCGTTAGTCGATGGGATATTGTTGTTTACGATTGGATTGATGACGGTTTCGCTGACGATCTCAAACGCGCTGCACGGCAAAATTCAGGGCATCATCACGCTCATTTTTTCCATCTTGATTCTGCTCGCCGCGCTTGGAATCGGCTTTTTCGCATTTGGAAAACTGCTTGTGATGCTTGGACTGCTGTTCGCCGTCCCCTTTGGCACAATCGCCTATTTTGCGCTCTATGCCTTCTTCGCACGTGGCGCCGCCGCCGCCGTTCTTAGCTTGGTGATGGTGCTAAAAGTGGCGTTTGTGATTTGTCTGCTGCTGGCGCAACAACGCTTTTTGCAAAACAAGGGACTCATGTTGATGATCCTCACGGCGTTGCTCGCCAACATTGTCATCAGTTTTTTGCACGGCTTTGTGCCGCTCTTTTTGGTCAGCATCACCGACGCAATTGGGGCAATCGTGATGGCGATTTGTGGGGGTGTTTGGGCGATTGTCTTGCTGATTGGCGCGATTGTGTCAATCGTGAAAGCGGTCACATGAGCATCAATTTTTAGGGAAACAATAGGCGACAGCTAGCCGCATTGAGCGCACGGCAGACGATGCGAACGTTGATTTGATCATCGGCCGATTGTTGCCGAAAAATATCTAACTCAAATGATTTTCCGTCTGCATCACTCGTCAGCAGCCCCCCTTTTTTGTTGACCGGTTGCGTGATGCTAATTTCGGCCGAATCCCCCGCAACCAGCGTCAACTTCAACACCCGCTGCCGCTGCGCTGGCTCCAGAACCAACAGGCAGGTGCTATCGGCCAGCACAACCAGCGCATCATCTTGTTCATCAAAACAGGTCAACGGCTGCACCGCATTGAGCGCATCACTCGACACGTTGCTCGTCGGAAGGCGTTCCGCTATCCCGTCTAACCACGCCGCAGCATCCAGCGATGGCGCATCGTCTCCCGTCGCCCCAACGCCGATCCCCATAAAGAACAGCACACACAACGCCACCAGTAACACAATCGCCACACGTAAATTCATGATAGTTGGAGCGCGACCAGCTTGGTCGCTGCTGTCTTGCTAAGGTGAAAGGGTGACGCTAGGCAATATAAAGTCATTTTCAAACACCTCGATAGGCACAAAAATCAAGGTTGAAATTGCAAATGGTCGCTGCCGCTTCAACGCATAGGTATCTGTTTCCCGCACGACCCCATTGACCCGCACCTGATCCAAAACGCCCAATGTCCCGCCATCCGCCGTGATGCTAAGCGTTAACTCGTGCGTAATCCCGCCTCGATCTGTTGTCACAATCGTCATCGGATCGCCCGCGTACTCACCTTCGGCCGAAAAGTAAGCACAATCATCCAAGCTAACTGGAAAAGAGAGCGGGCAACCGAGCGCAGCAATCCCCGCATCGGCCGCCACATAGTAGGCATTGCCAAACGCTTCAATCGAGATGGTCCGCCCACTGCTGGTCAAATTAAAGCGCGTCAAAAACCCCGCCTGTGAATTATCGTTGACCCAATTGCCCCGATATTTAGCAATCGCCGCCTCAATCGCCGCTTCCGTTGTGGCGGTTAAATCAGGCGTCGGCGTGGGCGTGTCTGTGGGTGTGGGCGTAATGGTCGGGGTTGGGGTGTGTGTTGGGGTCGGCGTTGGCTCTTGACCGTTGGATAAGAACCAGACGACCCGTGAATCGGGTTCAATTTCTGCCCCCACCTCTGGATCAGTCCGCACAACCAAATTTTCTGCGACGACATTGCTAAACTCACGTGCGCCCTGTCGCTGGCGAAAACCAGCATCCTCTAGGGCATCTTGCGCCTCTGCTGCCGTCATCCCAACCACGTCTGGCACGGCGACTGTCTTTGGTGAGCGCGTCAAGAAGTAGGCAGCGAGACCAATCACGATGACAAGCCCAACGATCAACGGAATGATCCAGATGGGGAATTTTTTCTCTGGCTCTTTCGGCTCTGGCACAGTAAACGTCACGCTCGTACCCGGATTAAACCCCTCATCAGGATTCGCCGTCTCGACCATGTTGAGTCGAAAGGTGTAGGTGTTGGGGGCTGCCCCTGCGGGTGGCGCGATCTTAATCGCATACTGTTCTGTGCCACCAATTGCAAAGCGGCGTTCGCGCTCTCCCTCAATCTGCAACCAGTCGCCATGTGGCTGATCGGCTGGCACCGTTTCAAGCGCAGCCCGCCCATTCACTTCGCGCCCGCTGGCGTTGTAGACGGTGAATGTGGCGACCGCCTGATTTTGTGCATCGATTTGAACGGCGTTGGTTGCGGAGGTGATTGAAAATTCGTTTGCCATCTTGTTCCTTTTGTTGCTGGTCAGTTCGTCAGCTCTCTAGCCAAAATGCTAATCGGCCGATTCCGATCTAAATTCTAACTCATATGTCACGTAGGCTGGTTTTTCCATTGCGATGATATGCTCCAACATCGGCCGAAAACGCGCAACATTTGCAGGAGCCGTCACCTTTATATGATACGGCAAAATCTGTCCTTGCAAATCATGTACTGTCTCGTCAATCGTAAACCCCGATACACCCGTTGCCGTTTCTAAAAAGCGTTGCAAGCCGCGATAGGTGCCGCGCCATTTTGAAAGATAGGCGGCTGCAGCGATAAGTTCGCGCAATCGGCCGATTCCCGTCGCAATCGGCGGCGTGTCGTCCATAAATTGCACGGGAACCTCTCGAATCAACTCCCCTAAATCGACCCACATCGCCAAAAATGGCACAAACGCATCTGGGGTGCGATAGGGATCGAAATACGCATCGAGCGATTCTAATGCCGCTTCCGATGGCGCGTGTTGTGCCTCCATCACTTCCAGCAGCACGTCGAGCGGATTGCCGTCTTCTAGCGTGCGCTGGAAAATCTCTGGCAGCAGTTGGGCGATCTCACTGTGCGTCATCTTCGCTGATTACCTCAATGTCGTGATCGTCCGACACAAATAGCCACGTATTGGGCAGCGTCACCTTTTCGATAAACTCTTTGCTCGACGACGCGCTGTATGATCGCCCGTCATCTTGGGAGCGATAGACCCCCTGCACGCCGCCAGCGAGGACGAGCGATTCGGCCGAATCCAAGCTCGCCGCCACCGCATCGACGGGATGAAATAGCCGCTGCTGCTCCCGCTCCCGCAATGGCAAGCCACACGTAATTGCGGGTGCGTTCCAGCGGGCGTTTGAGCGACTCGCATCGAGCGTCACGACCCCCAGCCGATGGCTCGCCGCAAACACTTGCGACCGATGAAACGCCAACCCCTTGCAACTCCCAGCTTCCCACCCGTCGCTGTACGTCACCCAACCTTCGGGCGGGTCTTCCTTGCCGCGCAGTTCCCACCGATAGCAGCCGCGTCCAACGCCCCCTTCGGTCGCTGCCGTGCCGGCCCACAAAAAGGCACGTGGCCCATCATACTGCACCGCCAGCACGCGCACATCGCTATCTTTGGGCAAATTTGCCATGATTTGGCGAAATGTATTGGGTCGCCCGCCCGTGTTTGAGAGATAAACGCCGCCCAAACTTTGCGCCGCCACCGCGACCGAGCTGATCCCGCGCACGTCGGTGTGGGCAATCACGGCGTAAAAACCCAAATCCTGATCGCTGGGATTGACCAAAATCTGTACAGGCGAACGTCCCACCGTAATTTCAAACAGACCCGCATCGGCCGCCAGCAACAGCACTGGCTCATTGTCGCGCAATGTCCATGCTAAATCATTGACGGCAAAGGCGGGCGCGTACTCTCCCGCCGACCAGCTTTCGCCACAATCGGCCGAAATCAACACCTTCGCGCCCTTCTCTTCCCGCGTTGCCACCGCCAGCAGTCCCGCCCGCTGGGGATGGGCGACAATCGCCGTGATCTCGCCGGTAAAACGGCCTGCTGGCTCCCAGCCATCCCCATTGTTGAGCGACCGAAACAGCACATTGCCGCTGCCGACATACCATGTGCGCGGTTGAAAATGGTCAATCGCAATCGCGCCGACCTGCTGATCTGGCACTTCCTCGACTAGCAGGCGCACCGAATCGACCCAGCGCACGCCCGGCTCGGCCAGTGCAATATCGTAGACGTTGGAGGCGCGCAATGCCTGTCCAAATGCCCAACCCGTCGAATTAAAGTCGGTTGGCACGGGCGTGATCGTTTGGTTCAAACGTTGTTCAATGCGCTGTGTCAACGCTTCCAAATCCTCTTCGCGCTGCACGACGATCTTTGCCTTGACCTTGACCTTTTTATACCTCGCCCAGTTGACAATGCAGGTGGTGCCAAGCGGTCTTCGCTCATCGAGGGCCTCTGTGATTTGCGCCAGCACCGTTTCATTGCGATGTGCGTCCAGCAGCTCAAGCGAGACATGCGCTCGTTCATTTTCGGGAATGTCTGGCACAAGCAGTACCTCGACATGTCCGGGCGCGGCATGTTGCCAGAGTGCGGCGCGGGTAAATGCTTTGGCGCGCACAACGGCGCGTGAGCTATATGTTTTGGCGATCAGCTCGAAATCTTTGGCGGTAACGGCGCGTTGGAGCGAGTGCAGTTCTTGCGGGCCGCGTAGGAGAGCGTTGGTGAGGGTTTCGGCCGATTTTCCGCCCGTCGCCCGCTGTAAATTGGTCACCGTCACACCGGGCAGCGCATCCTTCAACGTTGTCAACTGCCCCGCCGCCACGTTCCCATCTGCTCCGCCGCCCCGCCGATACCAGACCCGAATCTCCCGATTGACTGCTGGCACGGCCGCCAACAACGCGGGCGCATCGGCAAGCGTTCCATCCCGTCGTTCCATCTGCACCGCTGGCGCAAACGTGATGATTCCGCTGTTGCGATCGACGACGTACACATGATCATCCTCACCCAAATTGGTGAAATGCGCCACCTCGCGCCAGATGCGATAGACCTTTCCCTGATGCTGTACCGCCGGAATGCGCTCGTCTAGCTCCTCCGCCAATGCCTCAACCGCCACGACCAGATCGCGCGCATCCCCCGTCGGCGCGACAATCGGCGCACGTTGTACGCGAACCGTCTGCCCTGCCATCCCGCTGCCCCGCCCGACGAGTTCCGCATCGACCTGCTCGGCATGAAAGGCGACGGCGGTTGTTTCGGTTTGATCGGCCGAAATCACCACCGTCTCGGCCGTCACAAAAATAACGGGCGTTTGTTGTCCACGCCCCGTCGCAACCCGTGTCCCGCGTGGAATCTCCAACGGCTCGGCACTTGCTTTTTTGCGCGAAAATTGCAGCTTGACCGTTGCCGCGCTTGGTGGATGCACGCGCACGCCAAGCAGCCGCAAAAACTCGATGTACGCCTTTTCTGGCACGCGATTGAGCCGAAAGATCATCACTTCCGTCAAATGGGCAAACAGTTCGAGCAGCACCATGCCCGGATCGCTGGGCGAGAGATCTGTCCAACCCGCCCCCTTGCGCCGCACAATCGCCTGCGCCTCTGCAAGCAGTTGGTCAAACGTTCGGTCGTCTAAATTTGGCGTTCTGAGTGGCATTAACCCACATCCAAGCGCAGTGCGAAACGCAAGCTGTCAGATTGCTGTGTCGTTCGCACGCGATAGTCGAGCACAATTTCAAGTCGCTCCGCCTGTTGCGGATCGCGCCCCGCATCCAAGCGCAAAATTTCGATGCGTGGCTCCCAGCGGTCGATCGCCTGTCGCACATAATGGATCGCCAGCCCCGCCGTCGTGTCATCGTTGGGCGCAAAGATCAAGCGATAGAGATGACAGCCATAGGTCGGCCGCATCACGCGCTCGCCCGGTCGCGTCGAAAGCAGCAGCAAAATTCCCTGCCGCACCGCCGCCGCTTCCGCGACCATCCCAATCCCGCCACCGCTCGCCACCTGCAACCCAGCGTGCAATGACCCATCTAAATCAGGGTGTAAAAATTGCCATGCGCGATACCGTTTTGTTGTCATAGTCTCATGGAGCGCAGTCGCCTCGCCTGCGTTTTTGAATGGACGCGGCGACTGCGCTCCGACCTATTGTCTTACCAAATCCTGTCCCGCTTGCGCCACTTCGTAATAAACCGTTCCCGGCGGCGTGCCATCCGTCTTGCCGCGCACGGTGTCGAGCGCAATCGCCTTACCCTCAATCCGCAGCCAATCTGAATAACCGACCTCAACCCGCAACGTCAGCGTACACGGCTTGATCGTGGGGCCAATGTTCGAGCAACCGCCGATTCCCTTGCGTTCAGGATCAGCGTCAACCAGCACGCGCCGTCCCGCAATGGTGACGAGCGTTTGCGTTGGCTTCGTCGCCACGATTCCAGTCTTGTGTGTGCAGCGCAACACCGCATCTTCCGTTAACCAGTTCATCTATCAAATGACGCGCGGACGCCTCGTCCGCACGCCGCCTTTAGCCTCTTTGAAAATCAATCGAATCTCCCTTAATCACAATCGCATGTCCGGGCGCAGCGATTTCAAGGTCGGTCGTCGCGTGAATCCGCACTTTGTCTGGCTCCATCTCGACATAGCTGCCTTCGCTGTTCTCAATGCGAATCTGCCGTGCGCTATCGTCAAGCTGCACCAGTTGACCGTTGGGCGTGCGCAGCGAATAGCGCGTGATTGCGCCACCGTCCACGCCGTCTGCATAGGGCGCAAAGGGACCATAGATGCCGCCCAAGACGATGCCGCGTGTCGGGTTTTGGTTGAGACACAGCACCAACACATTGTCATCAATATCGGGCAGCGCGACCAACCCCTTGTTGACCCCCGCTGCTGGACTCATCACCTGCATCCAGCCACTTTCGACCCCGTTGAGCGAGGGATAGCTGACTCGCACGCGCCCCAGACCTTGCGGATCAGCGACTTGGGTCACAACGCCTATCAGCGCGGATGCGGCACGGGGTGGGGTGGGCAGTTGGGGTGGCTGGCTGCTGATCGTCGTCAGATAGCCGCGTTGCGCATCAATGGTATGCAGCACGTCGCAAAGGGGATAGTCGCCGCTGATTGCATTATCCAATCCCGCCACCGCGACAATTGTGCCGGGTCGCAACGCTGGATCACCTTCCGCCACGCCGTTTAGGACGATGGCAGCAGCGGTGCGTTGATCGATGATAGCTTGTGCGATGGCGGTCGATTGGTCAGAATCGGCCGATTCCATTTCCCCAAAAACAACCGCATCCCGGCCATCTACCTGTGCCGTCACCCGCCGCCCCGATTGCGCCTCTGAGACAACCCCCTCAAACATCTCCATCCACAGCGGATCCCAGCCACTAACCGCAACCGACTGCACAGCGCGATCACTGTTTAGCTCGACAGATGCTTCGTGTAGTGATTCTCCCAATGCCAACTCAACGCGATCTGTCAGCCCGGTCAGCGTCAAAAGGTGCAAGGTGTCGTCGCGTAGCGTGAAGTAGATACCATGCGTCGCCAACGTCTGTTGCAGCAGATCAAAATCATTGTGCCCGTGTTGAATCAATAGCTCATGCAGTGGGGCAGCCGTTGTTGTGGCGATCTCGATCCCCAAATCTGCCACCAGTTCACGTGCCAAATCGGCGGCTTGCGTCTCGACAAATGCGCGGACAGGCTGCCGTTTGCGCAGCTGATGCAGCACGTCATAGCCGCGCACCCGCAACTCCAATTCGCCATCAGCGCGATAGTGCCATTCGACCGCCGTGACTTCACCGACAAAGAGCGGCGGGGAAAATGTGTCAACGGTCAATCGGAGGGATGTACCGATGGTTAACTGATCGGCCGAATCTGCCTGAAAAAAGACGAGTTCGCACTGCGTCGGCAGCGACAACGTCTGCTGGACGCGCACCTGCTTAAGCGCGATCAAGTCGAGCGTGCGCCCATTGGCCGTCAGTGTCAGAGTCGGTAGCGTGTTTACACTCATTTTTGCAAAAAGGTGGTCGGTGGGATGCGGATCAGCGTGCCAGCCGCGATCTTGAGCGGGTGAATGACCCCATTCCACCACGCCAGCCAACGCCATTTAGATGGGTCATCAAGATATTCAAAGGCGAGTTCAGATAACAACTCACCGCCGATTAGCTGGTGTATGTCCGTTTCTTCATCGGGTTGGTTGGCGTCGAGTGTTGGCGCATCGGCCGAATTTCCCGGCAGTGTATCGAGCAAACTTGCAACCCCTTGTGGTGGTTCGAGCAGTTGGGATGGGGTGATTTCGGCCGATAAATCGGCCACCGTTGCCCGCGCTGGTTCCGCGACGCGCACAAAACGCATACGCAACCACGAGCGTTGTGGCTCCCCTGCCGCCGTAAACTGTTCAAACCGCTCCGCGACCGTGACGACCACGCCCAACACATTCCACGCCTTCCCCCAAACAAAGCGTGCCAACGGCGGCGCGGCATAGCTGTCATTTTGCGCATTTTCGGCCAACTGCCAAAACGGTTGTGTCAAATCGCGCACATCTTGCGAGGCAATCGTTGACCCCGCCACATTGACATCAAACAACAGATCGAGCCCAATTTCGGTGCGACCGCCCCCCGTAAACAGCAGCGGGTCATCGCTCAACCCATGCCCCGTAAGCGCACCTGTCGCGCTCGACTGCGTGCGAACGCCCGCCGTGCGCCGTACCGTCAGGCTTTCTGGGTTGAGCAGGCAGCTAATCCGCTCGCCCGTCTCCTCGATTAAAAATGCGACTCGTTCCATAAATTTAACGCTCTGTCATTCCTGTCTACACAGGAATCCATTTTTCCTATTTAGATTCAGAAAAAGAAATGGTGTTTCGGGAAATCCAATTCCCGAAACATTATCCCAAATCATTGTTTGAAGCTCTCTAGCGATGCTTGCCCAATTGCTCACGCCTCAACTTTTGCAGATGCGCTGCATCCGGCGGCTCGCTTGCAACCTCTTCGTCAAGCAAGGGGTGTGTTGGCAGCGTCGGCCAATAATCGGCCGATGGCACAAAGTCAAGCGGTTCGTTTGTCGCAACGGGCTGACTGGTCGCATACGTCGGAAAAGGTCGTTGTCGTGTTTGGTCTGCTGTCTGCCATTCGGTCAGCCGTTTTTTACGCACGGAAGGCTTCGCGTAGTCAATATGTCTGGTCGGCAATGGTGCCGATTGTGGAAATTCTGTCACTGCCGCTGGGCGTTGCGCTGACTTTGCATACTCGCCGCCTTGTGGCAGCGTGGGTGAGAGCGGTAGGGGAAATTCGGCCGAATTCTCCTGCCGCTTCCTGCGCCACGGCAAATAAGACAATAGCACGTCTAGCTTGCTCGCATGAACGGTATAGGTCGGGGGAGGTGTTGATTTTCGGCCGATCTCTGACGAATAAACCGCTTGCGGTGGGCTTTGCGCATTGGAAGTTGTTCGTTCCTGCTCGCTGCCTTGCGCCTGCGAACGGGGACCTTGCGCTTCCCAATTGGCTTGTGGTTTTTCCCGCTCGCCATCCGCTTCCGACGTTAAAAATTGCAATCGCGCTGGCCTTTCCGAATGCACTGCCTTTGCATAATCGACACGCTTCGCGCCGTTTTCCTGATCGACCCGCTCAAATACCGCCCGCTTCCCGACTCCTTGGTCGCTGCTTTGATAGTTGGGGGTGGGGGGGGATTGAGCTGTCGATGGGTTGGGATAGGTTGGTTGTGGAGTTTTTGGGGTGGAATCGGCCGAATTTCCCAAATCCAACGCTTGCGGCGGCGCAGCTAGCGGCAACGACTCTTGCTCCGTCTGCGCGACCCCCTGCCACTGGATCGGAACCTCGCTCTGCCCTAACAGCTCTAACCAGTGGGCAGGCGGCGCATCGGATGATTGCGCTTGCGGCTCATCCACAAGCGCAGCCCCCATCCGCTGCAAGCGCAGCCCAATGCCAGTCAGTAACCTCTTACGCCAGTTCATTTCCATTGGAGCGCAACCATTTTAGTCGCTTCTTGTGCATGGCGACCGAGCGGGTCGCGCCCCACATTACCCACGTTCTAGCCTGTCAAACGTCAAGCAAACCGATTCAATCGCCACCGTGCGTGCCAGCGCATCAAGTGGCGCACCCCGCCACTCACACGGCCACGCATTGAGCAAGTTCCAGCGCAGGACCTCGCTCGTACCCGCGCTGTCGAGCATGATGACCGATACATTTTTACGCTCGACCTGTCCTTCGACGGAACGCAAAAACCAGTCCCACAACTCACGGGAGACGGAAACACCATAGCTCAAAACGACATTGGCATATTCAACGGGGCCGGGTAGCGCGTGGGCGATTTGACCTTGCCCACCCTCGCGATATTTAATCACCCCTACCTTTGCACCCAGCCCTGAACACTCCGTAAAATGTCCCGCTGTGATACCATCAATTTCCAACTTGAAGTTATAAGATCGAACCGGTTCGACAAACGTTCCCGGCGTTGCGCTTGTGTTAGCCATTAGCGATTTGCCTCCTCAGTTTCTGTGCCGCCTTCAAATTGACTGATCTTGAAAACGATAAATTCGGCTGGTTTGACGGGGGCAATCCCGATCAAGGTCGTCACGATGCCCGCGTCGATATTTTCGGGCGGATTGGTTTCCTCGTCACATTTGACAAAAAATGCCTGTTCGGGGGTCGTTCCCATCAATGCGCCATCGCGCCAAACGCGCGTCAAAAAGGCGTTGATGTCGCGCCGAATCGACTTCCAGAGCGTTTGATCATTCGGTTCAAAGACGATCCAGCGTGTGCTGTTGGCAATCGACTCCTCGATCATATTGAAGAGACGGCGCACGCTCAAATAACGCCATTCGCTGCTGCCATCTGCAACGGTGCGTGCGCCCCAAACGACGACTCCCTCACGCTGGAAAAAGCGAATCACGTTGACGCCAACAGGGTTAAGCACAGCCTGCTCTTGGCGCGTCAACGTGTGGCTGACGTCGAGCGCACCGCGAATTGTTTCGTTGGCAGGGGCTTTATGCACGCCACGTGTCGCGTCGCTGCGCGCCCAGATGCCCGCCAGATGGCCCGATGGCGCGACGTTGACATTTTGCGCGCTGTCAAACGGGTCGCGCACGGTGATCCAAGGGTAGTAAAACGCACCAAACCCGCGTTGTGATTGACGCGGTCGCAATCCGCCAGACGGTTGCGCTCCCTCGCCGCTGCCCGCACTTGCTCGGCCGACTTCGGTCAGTTGGGTGATATCTTCCGCACTTTCCACGCTGTCAAGAATGGCGACGCGATCTTCGTTGTTTTCGCAATGTTCGAGCAGCGCATCGTATGAGGCGACATCGGTATAGCCGGGCGCGGCGACGATTGAAATTTCGTCAATCGCATCGAGCAGGTCGAGACCTGTGCGCTTTTTCCCCCCTTTGAGCGGCTTGCCCGCGTCGATGGCGACGACATAACAGCGCGTGCCGCCGTTGAGGAAAAAGCCATAAACTGCATGGGAAAGCGGGGTGCTTTGGGGCGCATCCCCGCTGGCAAAATTATTGACAAACTGACTCCAATTGTTGCAGGCGATGGCGCGGTCGCGGGGGGCTTTGGCGTCGGGGGCGACACCAACAAAGGCGGCCGTGCTTGTGCCGACCGCTTGGATCGGGCGTGCGCCGCCAGCGACTTCTTGAACATAGATGCCGGGAGCATTGTAAACCATAGTGTTCTCCGTAAATGTTGGTCAGATTTGCAGATTCGCCAGTGAACCTACGAATCGTTAACATAGTTTACACGAAATTTCAAAATATGGAGCGCAACCGGTTGGTCGCATCTATACAACAGGCGACCAAGCGAGTCGCGCTCTAGCGGCTAATCGAACTTAAACTCAATCAGGAAAGGCTCGCTCGTTGACGTGGGTTGGTTGACCTCGACATTGCGCTTGCGCCCTTTTGCCGTGATGACGAGATGAACGGGCAGATCGGCTGGCAAGTTGGCAAGGGTGAACTGTCCCTTTGTATCGCTGTAGGTGGAGCGGTTGAGCGATGGACATTCGATGCGTGCGCCCGTGATGGGGGTGGCGTTGGGGCCATGAACGCGACCAACAAAGGTGGCGGTCGGCCGCGTTTCAACCACCATCGGATGACGCACGTAGTGGACAGGTGGTTCGGGGCGTGGTTTGCGCACGGTCTCGGTGAGGATCAGCGCAGGTTGGGGTGGGGCGTTGAGGGCGAGCCAAGTTTCGGCCGAAATTCCCCCCATCGTCACATCCATCTCCCCATCAGCCAACGCCGCAAACGCCAATTCACTGAGCAATCGGTGCGCATCGCTGCCGTGCGCTGTAATCAAATAGCGCGCCGCAAATTGTAGGGGGGCGGTTTGTGCGCCGCTGGCGGGGGGTGAGTCAGCGAGATCGAAAAGGTAGACGTTAATGCCCGTTTGTGTAGCGTCTCGGATGGGCGCAGAAAATGAGACTGCGACAGCCCCCACAACTGACTCAATCCAATTTTTCACCTGCGCGTCAACTTCTTCGATCATGGTTTGGCTCACACGGAAACAAACGCTGCTGCTATTTTCCGAAAAATCGCTAGCGGTAGATACGATCTAGCTACATTATGCCGAGTAATCTACAAGATCGCAATTCAGGGCGTCGATCTATTCGTCTTGTGCTGAAATCTGGCTGATGACGCGGCCGGGACTGGTCAGAGAGATACCTTGACCGCTGTTGGTATTGAGCATAATCGCCTCAACAATCGGCTCATAGACGGGCTGTTCCGCGACCCACTCAACGATGAAGTTTGTTCCCAAGCCCCCGCTTTGTTCATTCGCGTCAACAAAAAATTCGGTGGAGGCTAGCGGATCTAATTGGCGTGGCTCTGTCAGATATTCGCGCAGCAGTTGACCTTGCGTATTGTAATATCGGATAGAAGTTAAGATGATGGGATGCTCAAAATCGGTGTTGTGAATCGCCAGCGTGACGGCTAAATCTATCGTGCGATCGCGCACAAAGTAGATTTCTGAGTAGGCCGGCACGTAGATCGTTTGACCTGATGTCACATCGAGATCGCTCAGCTGGATGGACGATTCAATCGGCGGGGGTGCTGTCGTCGGACTGGAGGTGCCACAACTGACCAACAAAATCGCTAAAAACAATGTTGCTAGCCAGTGCATTTTTGTCACTTGTGCGCTAAATGTTCGTTGTAGGAAGGTTTTTGTTTGCATGTAAGATAAGGATACTACATTAACGCTATACCTGTCCCCACCACGACCAATTATAGCGTGAGCGAACTAGCTGACCAGATGCTTGGCAAAGCTTTGGCTTGTTCTATTTGTGTGCAGGTTTAGTAGCGGCTCCACTGGAATTTCTGCCGTGCTCGCTTCTGGCAACTTCGCCTGCACCGTCCCGAACGGCACGCAAATTGGCGCACCGCTGTTCGGGTCAATCAAGATATTGGCGTGAACATTAAACACGTCGGCCAATAGATCGGCCGTCAAAACCTCATGCGGTGTCCCGTCGGTATAAATCGCGCCCTCCTTTAATACGATCATGCGGTCACTATAGCGCGCCGCCTGATTGAGATCGTGCAGCACCAGCAAAATCGTCATATGGCGTTCGCTGTTGAGCTTTTCGATGATCTCCATCACCTCAAGTTGATAGCCGATGTCGAGAAAGGTGGTCGGCTCATCGAGCAGCAGGATCGGGGTCGCTTGCGCAAGTGACATGGCGATCCATGCGCGTTGACGTTGCCCACCAGAGAGCGTGTCGAGCGGACGGTCGGCGTACTGCACCATGTTGGTCAGCGCAATCGCCTCGCGGCACACGTGTTCATCTTCGGCCGACCACTGCTGCAAAAACCCTTGATGTGGATAACGCCCCTGCGCGACCAGCTCGTAGACGGTCAACCCTTCGGGTGCGCTGGGGCCTTGTGGCAAAATGCCGAGCTGTTTGGCGAGTTGTTTGGTCGGTATTTTGTGGATGGCGTTGCCGTCGAGGAGGATTGCGCCATTTTTCGGCCGAAGTAGACGCGCCACCCCCTTCAACAACGTCGATTTCCCACACCCATTCGGGCCGACCAACGCCGTCACTTGACCTCGTTCAATCGTTGCACTCAACTGCTCGATAATGGTCACACTATCATAAGCCAAAGAAAGGTGTTTTATATCAATCATAAAAAGCTGGGAACGCGGTCGCATCGTCTGCCTTATTGCGGCGAATGAGGCGACCGCGCAATAGGTTATTTTCCATTGCGATAGAGTAAGTAGGCGAAATAGGGTGCGCCGATCAGGGCGGTGGTGACACCGATGGGCAGTTCGCTCGGCGCGATGATCCAGCGCGAGAGCAGATCAGCGGCGACCATCAACAGCCCTCCCGACAACAGTGCGGCGAGCAACAACCCTTCGTGGGATGGCCCAACCAGTCGCCGTGCGATATGCGGCGCGACAAAGCCGACAAAGCCAATCGTGCCGGCGACGGTGACGGTGATCGATGCGAGTGCCGCACTGAGAACAATCAGCAGCAACCGTTGCAACTCGACGCGCACGCCTAATCCAGTTGCCAGTGCGTCTCCCAATCCGAGCAGGTTGAGCTGGCGTGCCGATAACAGTGTGATCGGCATGAGAATGGCGAGCCACAGCACGAGCAGCCGCACCTCCTCCCACGTACTCCCGTAAACGCTGCCCGTCAGCCAGACAAACGCCTGTTGCGCCTGATACAGTTCAAGGCGCGTCAGAAAAAAGCTGATGCTGGCGTTGCCAATCGCGGCCAATCCCACCCCGATCAAGATGAGACGCAACGGGGAAACGCCACCGCGCCATGCCAGCGTGTAGATCAAAAATGAGGCGGTCAACGCCCCCGCAAACGCCAGCCATGGCATGATAGCGGGCTGCGGATTGGGCGCAAAAACGAGATAGCCGACAACGACCATTCCCGCCCCTGAGTTGATGCCGAGCAGGCCGGGATCGGCGAGGTCATTGCGCGTAATGCCTTGCATAATCGCGCCCGAACCGCTCAGTGCCATGCCAACCAGCAGCGCGAGCAGGATGCGCGGCAGCCGAAAGCTACGCACGACAAGCTGGTGGTTGGGATCGCTCGTTTCGATGCCAAGAACGGCGCGGATCACGTCGAGCGGGGTGATGTTGTACGCGCCGTAGCTGACGCTGAAAACGAGGCAGACGAGCACGGCGATGCTCAAGCCGAGCAAGGCGAACGGTGCGCGGCGATCGACGCGGAAGGAGAGCGGGAGGATTTTCGGCCGAATAACGTGCCAGTTGGGTCTTGGAAATTCTGACATAGGGAACCAGTTAGCGAACTTTCCACCTTGCTAAATAGATAAAAAACGGCGCGCCGACAAATGCCAGCATCACGCCGATGGGAATTTCTTGAGGAGCGAGAATAATTCGGCCGATTGCATCCGCCACCGTCACCATAATCCCGCCCACAACGGCACAATATGGAATCACCCAGCGATAATCGACCCCGCAAATCATGCGGACGACGTGCGGCACGACGAGTCCCACAAAGCCGACCGGTCCCGCAATCCCGACCGCGCCTCCCGCCAACAAAATCACCATCGCCGCGCCGAGCAGCTTGACGACCGCCGTGTTTTGCCCCAGCCCTTTGGCGATCTCCTCACCCAAGCTGATGGTGGTGATTTGCCGCGCCAACAGCATCGCCCCGATAAATCCGACCAGGACAAACGGCGCAAGCCACGCCAAAATTTCCATATCGCGTCCTGCGAGCGAGCCGACAGTCCAAAAGCGCACTTGATCAAACGTGTTTGAGTCGAGAACGAGGATGGCGGTTGTGAATGCCCCCATGAAGGTGGCGAAGATAACCCCCGCCAGCGTCAGTTTGACAGGCGTTGCGCCGCCACGACCGATTGAGCCGAGTGTGTAGACGATGACCGCCGCGACCGCTGCTCCCGCGATTGCGAGAAATCCATAGGTCAACAGCGCGGGCGCACCCAGCAGATAGACCCCCAGCACAACGGCAAACGCCGCCCCCGCATTGATGCCCAAAATGCCGGGTGAGGCGAGCGGGTTGTTGGTCAATCCCTGCATAATGGCCCCCGCAATCGCCAATGCTGCGCCAATCACCACGCCCGCCAGCACGCGCGGCAAGCGCACGGTGCGGATAATCAGATGATCGAACGCCGTCTCATCAAAGGCAAATAGTGCCTGATAGACGGTGCGTGCGTCGATGTCGGCCGCGCCCACCCCCATGCTGATCAGCAGCAAGACGAGCAGAAGCAGCACAGCAGCCAGTAAGCCTAGCGGGAGGCGTGCGGCCGTGCCGAGTAAGCGTTGTGAGTTATGTTTTGCGGTTGCAGATGCCATAGTTTACGCGTTCTCCGAGTCATTGCGTAGATTCAGAGAGCCTAATTTCTAAGCATCCAAACAGCCGTACAGCGAGAGCCATAACAGCATTCCCGTTAGCATGAGCAATATGTTGAGTAAAGTTGGCTTAAATTTGATCATCGTGTTTTAAGTGGTTCATTCGCTAAATCCGCGCGTTAACCATTGGGAGTGACCGCGCCGCTTGCGGCGCGAAAACCTTCTAATGGGGTCTGGTGGCGGTTGGTCTTTAAAAAATTAGTTCGGTAATCGATCTGTCATTCCCGCGAAGGCGGGAATCCACTCTTCTGGCGAGGACGTTTCGGGAAATCCAATTCCCGAAACACGCGCTGATTTTGTTACCTGATCTATTTTTAAACTGTAAGAGCCACCAGACCCCATTAAACCGATTCTTTGCGGGCTTCGCCCGCTAGTCAAATTAGATTCGCACGCTCTTTAGCGAGAAGCTGAAGAGCGGGCAGGATTAACTAATTGAGCCGATCCATCCGTTGAGCAGGCGCGCATTGCGCTCTGGTTTTGGCAGACGGGGGCAACTGTCGCAGGTGCCGCCCGCCTCCATTTTGTACCAGTAACAGCAGGTTGCACGGTCGAGAAAGGCTTTCGTTTTGGTCTCGTGCGTGAGTGTGAACAGGCCGACCTGCTCGTGGTTGAGCGGTGAGTTGGGGACGTGCAGGAGCGCATCGAGTTCACATTCGATTTTTTCGGCCGAAACCAACGGATCAAGCGTCTGCATCAACCAGATCAACACCCCTGCACACCGGTCAGCGACGGTCAGCCAGAGACCTTTGGGCTTGCCGCCGATCTGCTGTGTGATTTGCGCTATCACCCACGCAAAGTGGGTTTCGAGCGACTGTCGCAAGTGGGTTTGCAGGGCTGCATCGTCGGGCAGAATCAGCGCGTCGGGGTGATCGGCGGCGGGGTCGTTGGGCAAGGCGGCGAAGCGACCTGTGACGCATTCGACATAGTTGCCGCCGTGCGTGTTGGCGACGCGCAAATTGTCCAATGAGAGCAATGGCACGCGTTGATCGATCAGATAACTGCCCAGCGCAAAGACGACGACCCCCCATGAGTAGCGTTGCAGCAGCGAACTAGTGACGATGGGCGGGGCGGCCGTGCAGAGCGTGGCCTGTGCGTCCGCCACAAATGCCATCAGGTGGGGGGATTCGGCCGAAAATAACGCACGGGGATCGTGTAGCTGAGAATCGGCCACAAGCGCCATGCGCAAATGGTCACCAACGCGCCGCATTTTGGCAAACGTCTGTGTGAGGGGATGGTCGGATTCAATCATTATTCTGCAACGGTTTGTAAGAAGGTGGCGACATCGGCCAACACGTCCAGCGCAGCGAGTGGGCCACCTGTGCTGCTCCACGCCAACCCATCGACGGTGAACAATCGCCCATTTTGCACCGATTCAAAGGTCTGAACGAGCGGGTTTTCAAGTGCTTCCTGCATCACTTCATCCCCTTCAGGATTGAGGCCGCCCGCAAAGACGACGGGCGCATCGACCACTTGGATCTGCTCCATGTTGATCACATCGGTGTGAACGGGATGGCTGCCCGCGAGATCAAGCTGCGCGGCGGGTCGTTCAAAGCCGACATCGGCCAGCACTTGGCTCGAAAAGGCGTTTGATAGCAGGATGCGTGGCCCATCCGCCATCCAGCGCACGATGCTAACTTCGCGCAACTCGTCTGGTAGCTGTGCGCCCAGTTCGGCCGCTTGTGCGTCATAGGCCGCGAGGAATGCGTCGGCATCGGCCGATTTGTCCACAGCGTCTGCAATCGCCGCAAAGACAACTTTCCAATCCCACGAATCTGTATAGACGTAGGGGATCACGACGGGCGCAATCTGCTCCATCTCTGGAATCATCTCCGCCAACGCGCCATATGGATCGGAGTAAACGATCAGGTCTGGAGCGAGGCTGGCGACCATTTCTAAGTTTGGTTCACCCAATGCGCCCAGCGAGGTCGTTTGCCCGTCGATTTGCTCGATCAGATAGCTCGGTAATGTCGTTTGTCCACGCCCGTTTGGTGCGCCAACTGGCACAATGCCGAGCGCAAGCAGACTGTCTAGGTCGATTTCAGACAAGACGACAACGCGCTGTGGGTCAACGGGTATTTCGACCGTGCGCGCCATTGCGTCTACAAAAGTGCGCGTTTCGGCCGCCAACATGTCGTCGTCACCGTCTGCCAGCTCTGAACCCAGCGCGCTCGCCATTTGTGGGACAAGCTGTTCGACCGCATAGGGCAAACTCAGCACCGAACCAAATGAAAAGGCAGCGTCCAATCCTTCATCAAGAATGACGAAGCGACCCTGTTGAATCACATCAAGCTGTGAGAGCAGGGGATCGTTGAGAATCGTATCCGCCCCTTCTGGAAGATAACTGGCCTGTGAGAAAACGATGAAATCACGATCGAGCAGTTCAACCCGTTCTTCGCTTATTTCGGTGTAGAAGCTGTCGCCCGTCAACTCGTCGAGATCGGCAGGAGCGTTAAAGCCGAGATTGGTGAAGAAGCGCGTGCGTGAATCTTGTGCAGAGAAAAAGGCATAGCTGCCGCCATCGGCACGCCCTGCCGCCACCACGATATCTTGTCCCGCAAATTCGGGATGTTCGGCAATGGCGTTGGCAAAGATGGAATCGACATCGCTGATCAGCGTTTCAGCTTCGGCCGATTTTCCGACCGATGTTGCGATCAATCTGAGCGCTTCTTGCCATGGCATCCCATAATTTTCATAGTCGCCTGACTGGGCAACCGTCGGCGCAATTTGGGCCAGCGATTCATACTCTTCGGCCGTGATGCCCGACGACACCCCGATAATCAAGTCTGGGTTGTAGGACAAAATCAGCTCATAGTTCAACTCGCCGAACGGCATGTTCATGACCGCGGGCTCCTCACCTGTGAAGGCCGCTTGCGCCCATGGGAAGACACCGCTGTCTGTTGGACCAAACCAGTAGCGCACGGCGACAGGCGTGACACCAAGCGCGATCAGCGGGTCTTGGTCGGTATAGCCTATCGAGACGACGCGCGACGGGGCGGCAGGAATCGTCGTGCTGCCAAATTTGTGGTCAATAGTTACGGGAAATGCGCCATCAGCGGCCGTTTCGGTCGGTTCAACGATTGGCTCATCCGTTGGTTCTGGGGGAGCGTCTAACGCAGTTGTGGCCGTCGGGACAGTTGTCACGGCTTGTTCGGCCGATCCGCAGCCGATCAGTAAAAGTAGTAATGTGACGAGTGCAATCACACGCCAAGGAGATGAATGGGTTTCCGACATTTTTTCCTCTAAATGGTTGAGATGGGCGGTTATGTTGCCATCTGTGCTTTGATATTTTGGGTCTTTGCCAGCGCGTAGTGTGTGATGCGTGGTGCGTGGTGCGTCATTACCGGTCACGCACCACGCACCACGTCCTTTCCCCACGCAATCTAAAGCGCGCTTGTTAAGGTGCCGGTGCGTCCACCCATGCCACCGTCAGCGTCTCTTTCTGGGCAAATCGCTCCAAATGGCCGCCGACCACATCTTTCACGCGATCAAACATGGTGTCGCTTTCGGCCGAAACGCGCAGCAGAATTTCGTCATCCTGCGCCTCTAGCACGGCATCGCCAAACGGAAAGTTGACCGTTCCAACATTGCCTTCATAGCTGCCACCCGCCTTGCGGTTAAAGTGATTGGTCAACGCCTTAACATAGCGCAAGGCGTTTGGTGTGTGGACGTTTGATGTGGCGACGCGCACGATCCCGTCTGGGACGTCCGCCTTGTCCGCCAGCTTAATCAATGCGCTGCGCAATTCCTGGCCATCGTTGACAGGTGTTTCAAAGGGGATATGGTGGGTTTCACTGCGCCCATTGGCCGTGACCGACAAATCGAAGCCTGTCGCGGAAAGGGTGGTCATTTCGGCCGATTCTGCCCAGTCGCACCCCGCCAACTGTTTGGCATAGTTGAGCAGGCTGTTGCGATGGTCTGTATTCATATGTTGCATGGCACCAGTAACGATCTGGTCAGTAAGTTGTTGTGTCATCATGAGTCTCCATTTCTAGTTACCTCTATTCGACCATCTTCCCACCTAAAAATCTACGGAGGGGGTTAAATTTTGCATGACACCGGGTTTACAATGAACTTAACATGCGTTCAATCTCAGACTTGACGCAGGTTAAATTTCAAGTTGTCGCCGCTAAACTTTGCACTTTCATGCCGTCAACTTTGCGTTTCATACAACACCGCCAAAAAACTCAGCCAAATGACGTAGGCGGAATACGACATTTAGCCCATCGTAGCGATTGTTTGTCATCGTATCATTGCCCCTCAACAAAAAATCTGACATTCGCTTATGATTCAATTAACCCAACCCCTCATCACGACTGACGTAATCAGTGACCAGTTAGCAACGACTGGTTATTGTGTTATTCCCAACTTTGCGACCGCGCAGGAGGTTCTCACCTTGCAGCAGGAGGCTAAGAGCCTCTGGCGTGAAGGGGAATTTGCGCGCGCCAGCATTGGACGCGGCGCAAACCGCCAATTTCAGCCAGAGATTCGCAGCGATTTCATCCATTGGTTAGATGAATATGCCCTGTCAGTCCCACAGGCGACGTATTGCCAGCGCATCGACCAGTTGCGCCAGCACATCAATCAAACCCTCTTCTTCAATGTGCAAGAATTTGAAGCGCACCTCGCCATCTATCCAGCGGGCGCCTATTACAAACGGCATCTCGACCAGCATCAACAAACCCAGCGGCGACAAATTGCATGTATCCTCTATCTAAATTTGGGGTGGGAATCGGCCGATGGTGGGCAACTTCGCATCTATCCTGAAGCGGAGCGGTGGGATCACTTTGTCGATGTCACACCTTACGGCGGCACGTTCGTCTGTTTCCGCTGTGACACCATCTATCATGAAGTTTTGCCCGCCACTCGGGAAAGATATAGCTTGACGGGCTGGCTATGCCGCCGCAATTAGCTTGCGTGTTGCAAAAAAAAACCGAGTTTCTGTCAGAAACTCGGTTTTTCAGTTTGCGTTATACGGCTTTAGCCGTATGACTTTGGCTCATCTCTTATCGTCGTATTTTAGACGAATCTGTTTGCGCCAACCGATCCCAGCGAGCCCAAATCCTGCCCTTTGTGGATGAGAGGAGCGAAATGGTTGGAAGCCCCACTGCCGCAACCAGCACAACTAGCCACAGCACACTGCCAACAGCATCCGCACCAGCGGCTTGTACCGACACGGCCGTCGGCACGCCCGCGTTTGGCACATAGTCGGGCGTCGGCGGTGTGAGAATGAAATCACCCGTGCGCGTGATCGATTCGGCCGCAACTCCGCTGACCGTTTCGCTAAACGTGCCGAGCAGGAATTGCACGCCATCCGCAGGATTGCCGCTGAACGGTGCGTAGACAAACGGTGCATCTGGTACGGTTAAGTTCCGACTGCGCGTCTGCATTTCACCCGTCAGCGCAAGCGTGTGTAGCACGCCGTTGACATCGACAAACGGTGTCGTTTCGAAGGTGAATGTCGGCGTGATGGACGCAGTTTCCCACGTTCCAGTTATGGCAACGTCATTCTCATAGCCTGCTGAGCAGTAGGCGCAGAGCGTCCCGGTGATGCTGTTGTCGCTGTTGAAGAAGATCTCAAAGCCGGCCGATGTTGCATCAAGGGCGATTGGTTCCAGCGTGAATGTGCGCCCCATGTATGTTTGATCGGTTAGGGTAAACGCTGGCGTAGCGGCGATATGACGGCTGTTGTCGCTTGGTTTTGGCTGTTGGTCGAGCCAATTTTGCACCGTCGCCAACGCAGCGGCTGGAATCGGTTCCCCATTCTGAACAGCGGCAAGACGGATCGCTTCGGCCGATTCCAGTTGTCCGTCGCGGCTCTGATTTGCTGAAAAGCCCACCGCATCCATGCGAATTTCAAAGTCATTGAGTTGACTGAGATCGAGGGCTTGATTGGCACTCGCGCTCAAGTCGATTTCGAGCCGCCAGCGAGAGGTGGCAACGCTCAAGTCTTGGAAATCGTTGGTAAGGAAGGTGGGGTTTTCGGCCGAAACATCCACACTCATGTTGATGTTCGCCTTAAAGTCACTCGTCCGATCCTCATTGCCAAACGTGCTGGGCGCGTCGATGATGCGGGATGGCCCCGGCCGATAGCTGGCAAAGGTGCGATTGGCACGCATGTAGGTCGCGTGACCGCCGTGCGTTAGGCGCAGGTCTGGACGACCATTGGTATCAAAATCGCTGCCCGGCTGGTCGGTCACGAAGTTGAGCCAAAGACCAAAGCAACTGTAGTTGACCGTGCATCCGAGACTCGCGTTGCTCGCTCCCGTGATTCGCAGGTTGGCGAGATTGACATTGAAGTAGTTCGTCGCGGCTGGCAAGTCAGCCAGCGTTGCAAAGTCGATGATGACCACCCCATCAACCGTGTGGTCGCTGACATACTGCTGGAAGCGCGCCGCTCGCTCTGTCTCGATCTGCGCTGGCGTGAGCGTATCGTTCGTGTCGTTTTGAATCACCTCGTCCGTCAGACCCAAGATGTGACGGGCAAACGACACCTTGTAGCGATGTTTGTTGAAGCCGAGATTGACCCCATTATTTGCCAGCACGACTGTCTGCATAAAGTCTTGTAAGCCATCTTTGGAACGCACGATGTACAGATCGTTGATGTTGACCCCATTGCTGCCGTCGAGTGGTTCAAGCGTCAGATACTCAAACGCTTTGGCGGTCAGATAGGCGTAGTGGGTCGTAATCCGCAATTTTTCTTGGAAGATTTGCGCCTTGCGATCTTTGACGATGCGGAAGTACGGGTCGTTGGCATAGCTCTCTTGAACGTCCACTTCAGAGGCGGCAAGCTGGTCTTTCAAAAGCTGATATTGGTCTACAAGATGGTTGTGTTCCGCGATCACCTTGTTGATATCGACGAGCGCGAGTTCGTATTCGAGCAGCAGCGTCGATTGTTCAAGCAGTAAACGCTTGACCTCAGCCGCACTTTCAGCATTTGAAATCGTTGCCTCTTTTTCTGCCTCACGCAGGACGCTCATGCTTTCGATGTTGGCGATCTTTTGGGCGTTGATGTCGAAAGTTGTTTCGGTATTACTGCCCTTGCTCGACTCCCAAGATACGCCGACGGAGGCGGTCGCGGCGACTTCAACAGACGCTTCGACGTTGCCACCGGGCGGGAAGGCAGACACAGACGCTTTGACCGACGCGGTAACAGACGCTTCGACGCTGGCTGTTTCGGTCGATGAGGAGGCGGTAAAGGAGGTCGATGTGGTGCGATATGCCTCTAGTTTGCCTTTGGAAAGCTCGGCCGCTGAAAGTTGTTGTCCCGTCTGGACGATGGCATTGCTGACGATTTGTGCCGTGCTTTCCTCAAGCGCGATCAGTTGGTTGATCTGCTCGGCGCGTGTCCATGCAATGGCGGCAGCTTGGTTGGCGGCGATAAAGTCGAGACGATTTTGCTCCATCAATCCCGCATCACACGCAGACCATTCGGGGCCGTTTGTGCCGCTGTTTGCGCCACAGAGGGCGGTCAATTCGGTCGCAGCTTCGTCATGCAGGTCGTTGAGTGCGTCACCCAAATCGGCTTGGTTTTGGTTGTACTGTAGGGTGGAGGCGATGTAGTCGTTTTCGGCCGAAATCAGCCCCGCCATCAGACCACCCGTACACGCCGAATGGTCACTGCCACACACAAAGGTCAGCATATCCTCGACCGATTGGAGCGGGACGTACTCCGCATCGTAGCCCAGAGGGTTGAGACCGGCCCGAATTTGTTCGCTGAGTTGGGATAATCGGCCGATGTTGTTGATCAGCGTATCCCCACCGACGGCGACAAACGCGGCGACCGACTCATCCTCACTTGTCCCCACATCATCAGGCGCAAGCGTGTCAAACAGATCGCTCAACAAAAGGGTTTGTGCATTTTGGGTCGCAATCGCCTGCGCCACCTCAGTCAGCAACGTCTCGCCAGGGGTCACGCCGCGCAGCAGTTCACGGCGGATAATCTCCTCCAGCGCCGTCACCTGTTGTTCGCTTGCATAGGTCAACAGCCGCAGTGTGTCCACATCAAGCCATTCGATTAGATAGACATCATCCACCCCTGCCACGCGGATTTTTGCCAAGTCGAGCAGTGACTGAACGGCCAGCATATATTGATGCTGTGCGCGGCGCAACAGTTCCAACTCACGGTCGAGCAGGGCATCATCGTCAAAGGCATTCAAATCGTCAGGCAAGCGGGTTGCCTTGACCAAAAACTCATTGCCAAATAGCATGTGTGTCGTGGCGATGTCGCGGACAACTTTATTGAATTCAACTGCTGTGCCAGATTGCCACCGTGGGTCAATCGGGTATGTCACCAGTGCTGCTATTGCATCGCGCACACGCACCGACTCATTTCGCACATTGGTGAAGTGTGTGTAGCTGTCAAACGTGCCGCCGCCGAGACGGTTTTGCTTCTCCGTGCTGGAGAGCGATTCCCACGTTGGGCAGCTTCCTATGTCAGCTAACCCTGCCACACCGTCAGGCGCGAAGGCGGGATCACCGTAATCGGCGCAGAACTGCCAGTAAAACTCACCGTCTTCGTAGTCGGAAAAGTCGTCGGCGATGGGCATGGCGGCGGGGCGTGCATCGCAGTTAATCCCACCCACGCAACTGTCCTGCAAATGCTCCGTGCGGAAGGTCGAGAGATAGAACGGATCCAACGCAAACGTTTGAAGGGACGCGCTTTGTACAGCATTGAATGCGTCGTGGAAAAGCACCTCTGCAAACCCGTTGCCGCTTACGCCAGAACGTCCGCCAAACACCGCAACACGGCCATCCCCAAGTGTCGTTGCCGTGTGCAAGCTACGAGCATAAGTGAGGCTGGGTGCGGTGTTTAAGGTGTTGGCATTTGGCACATGTCGCGCCACGCTCGTTGTGTCCGTCCCTCCAGAATCGACCGTTCCACCGATAATCAGCAAACTGCCATCGGCAAGCATTACTGTGGCATGCGAGAAACGCGCCAATAAACTGCTATCTGTGTTGACGATGGTAAATTGCTGGGTGGCGATGTCGTACAGCTCGATGTTTTGCGTTTCGGCAAAGCTGTGATCCTTGCGTCCGCCAATGATGGCGACTTTGGGAACGCCATTGACTTCGATGAGATTGGCGGTGTGGCCGTAGCGGGCAACCGATGGATCGGTGACGGTTGACCATTGGCCTGTCGCGGGGTTCCAAATTTCGGCCGATCCAACCTCCTCAAACGTCCCCCCATTGTCCAACCCACCGACAATCAGCACCGTCCCGTCTGGCAACAGAGTTGCTGTGTGACCATAACGCGATGTTTCTAAATCGGCCGAGCGCGTCAGGCTGTCATCGGCGGGGTCAAAAACATACGCACGCTCATAGCTGGGGAAACCGCCGACGAGTAAGACGCGCCCATCCGCCAGCAGCGTTGCCGTATTGCCATATGAGCTGTAATCTGGGCCGAGCATCCATACATCATTGAGTTCATCGTATAGCTCTAGCTTGGTCGCTGGATTGGCTGCATCAAATTCAAACCCGCCTGCGACCAACACCCGCCCATCTTGCAAGCGTGTCGCCGTGTGACCGCCGCCCCGTGCAAAGTTCATCCCCGTTTTTGAATGAGCACTATTGCTGTAAAAGCGGATTTCCTTGACGGTTCTGACTGAATTGCCGTTGCCAAAGCGACCGCCAATCGACAAGAGGCCGTTAAACTGCGTGGTCACAATGGCAGGTTCGTTGATGCTATAGCGAGCTTCTGATGCGATAATTGGTTCCGTAGACCAGTTGACTTTGCCCAACGTGGCGACTTCGTCCGCACTGAGCGGACGGTTGTAGAGGCGCACATCGGTCATCTGACCGTACAGTTGGGGGTTGAAATTTCGGCCGATGTGCAGGTCGTTCCCCGTCGCCGCCCGATTGAGCGTGTAGTTGGTGAATGTTTGGGCAAGCTCCCCGTTGATATAGACTTGAGTATCTGTTTCGCCAAACGCGACCGCAAGATGCACCCAACTGTGCGCGGGGAACACGTTCGCCACTTGGCGACCCTCTGCCTCTGCTGTCTCAATCTGCAAGTGGCCGCCCACCAAACGAAAGAGCGTGAAGCGGATGCCAGACGCCCCGCGCATACTGAACAACCCGCCGTCGGCGTTGTCAATGGCTTCACTCCCCTCATAGAGAATCCACGCCGCAACCGTCATCGTGTCGCTGTCTAGCTGACCGACATTGTTGGGGACGCGAAAGTAATCATCCCCACCAAAAAAGTAAGTACCTGTGCGGTCGCTGTAGTGAAGCGGGCTTGGATCGTTGGCAAAATAAGCGGGCCCTGTGTTGCCTTCGGGGTATGCATCGTTGTTGTGACCACTGTGATCGAGCATCAACGCACCCTGATTGCTGTTATCCAGCGGCCACCACCCGATCAACCCTCCACTCGCAACTGCGATCTCCTCACCCAACAACGTCAAGCTCAACTCGTTGACTGTGAAGTCGTCTCCAGCATCATTGTACTCGTCCCAAATTGTGACAGTCCACAGGCCAGCAAAAGTTTCACCATAGAAATCTGGCAATTCGACACGGTAGACACTGTTGCTGCTGGGTCCAGCCGTATCGTCGATTTTGTGTGGTGCAATGAATTCGGTTCCGTCTGGACTGGTCAGCTTGAGATGCACTTCGTTGGCATAAGAGCTGTTTTCTGTCTGAAAGGCAAAGTCGAGTCGCACACGATGCAGGCTGAAGTTGCTGAATTGCGCCAAGTGCGCGAGGTCAAATGGGATGACCACGTTATCAGGTCCATCGCCTGCATCATGCGTGCTGGGCAGATTGGGGGCGGTGAACGCACCCAAAACGGTTGGCGTGATTGACGCCGCCGCTGTTGCGTCCGCACTATCGCGCCAAATCTGTGCCAATAAAATTGCAAGTAAAAGAGTGGTTAGCCGTTTCATATTAAGTAATCCTTTTGTGTTTCCATTACTAAAAATGTCATCAATTCCGTGACCGATACCAAGACGTGTTGCGATCCATCAGCCACGCTGCGAACAAAAATGCGCCACTCCTGATCGGTCGCGTTACGCTGAAAGCGCACCAAGAATGAGCGGTATTCCAATTGGTGAAGGGGGGGGCGGTCGTTCATGCAGACAGTGTAACAAAAGAACGTACCGAGATCGTACCGAGATGGATGCGCAACGGTCATTTTGCGGACGGTTCCACGTTGTGTTCATTGTGTTAGAATGGGTCACCTTGAAACAGGGTTTACTGATGGCAGCAATTTACATTCAATTATTGGGCATGTTTCGCGTGACGGTGGATGGCGAGCCGATCACGAAATTTCGATCAGATAAGGCGCGGGCATTGCTCGCATATGTCGCGGCGCAAGGGGGGCGAGCGCACAGTCGATCAGCATTGGCGACGCTCTTTTGGCCAGAGATTCCAGAGACAAAGGCAAAACAGCAATTACGCAATGTCTTGTCGAATATCCGCAAAGTGGTGCCGAATACGCTGGTGATTTCGCGGCAAAGTGTGACGTTGGGGGAAGGGGTTGCGGTCGATAGTACGGCGTTTGAGCAGGCGATTGCGCTAGGTCAGTTGGAAGCGGCCGTGAACGGGTGTGGTGGGGCTTTTTTGCGCGGGTTTACGGCGACAGGGGTTTCGGCCGAATTTGACGACTGGCTGATCACAACCCGTGAATCTCTGCACATTGCCGCGATGCAAGCGTATGACACGCTGTTAACCCAACTGGCAACACAACAGGCGTGGCAAAAGTTGATCCCCCATGCCCAAAAACAGCTCCAACTCGAAGCGTGGCATGAACCCGCACATTGCCAACTGATGCAGGCGTTTGCCGCGCTGGGGCAACTGAACGACGCGACGGCGCAATATGAAAAGTGTGTTGTCGTCTTGCAAAAGGAGTTAGATGTTGAGCCTGCGCCGACGACTCGTGCGCTGTTCGAGCAGTTGCTAAGCGCGACGGGTGAAAAGCCGCGCCACAATTTGCCTAAGCAGATAACGATGCTGTTCGGCCGAAATACCGACATTGACACCGTGTATGCGGCCATACAAGAAAAGCGGCTAGTCACACTGTTAGGTATGGGCGGTGTGGGCAAGACGCGCATGAGCATTGCGGCGGGGGAGCGACTGGTTGACCGTTTTGAGGATGGCGTTTGGTTTGTGTCGCTGGTGGGCGTTTCGGCCAGTCACGTCGCCATGTCGATCATGACCGCGCTTGACCTCTACCTGAGCGGCACAGACGCACCGATTGAGCAGCTCACCAGACAGCTACGCGACAAAAAACTGCTGCTGATCATCGACAATGTGGAACAGGTGGCTGAGCGTTCGGCCGATTTTCTGCTCCCCCTGCTTGAAAAAACAAATGTCCACATCCTGCTTACGTCGCGCCAGCGCGTTCACGTTGGCGGTGAACACGTCATCGCCGTGCGTGGGCTGCCGCTGACGGATGCGGTCGCGCTCTTTCACGACCGCGCGCCCGTTCCGATAGAGGACGAGAGCGCGGTGCAGCGCATTTGCGACTTGGTTCAGGGGTTACCGCTGGGCATTGAGCTATCGGCGCACTGGACGGAACACTTTTCAGCCGCAGAGCTCGCCGACCTGATCGCAGACAGTCCCCATGTTCTTAAAACGGACGAGCAGCGACATGGCAGCTTGCGCGCCGTCTTTGACCACTCATGGGCATATCTTTCCCCGGCGGAGCGCAGCACGCTGGCTCAGATGTCCGTCTTTCGCGGCGCGTTTGGGCGCAAGGCGGTGCTGCAAATTACCGAGGCGAGCTTGTCACATATCACGCAGTTAATCCACAAATCGCTGGTGCAGCGGGTTAGCGCGGGACGTTATCAGCTCCATGAGGTAGTGCGGGAGTTTTCGGCCGAAAAGCTCCCCCCCAATGCGCCAACCCCCACCAACCACGCCAAATACTATCTGAATGCGATTGAGGACAAAACGACCTACAAGCGTCGCCGCCAAGACCTCGACAATGTTCGTGCAGCGTGGCAATGGGTGATCGCCACACGCGATTTCGATCAAGTCGCCGCCAGCGCAGAAGGATTCAAAGAGTTCATGAAGGGCATGGGTTTGCTTGATGAGGTGGATACGACATTGGAAGCGGCGTCCAAGGTGGTGGAAGGCGAGGCGAAGGCGCAGGTATTGATGAGTTGGGCGGACATTATCGGCCGATTTCGGGGTCGCACGCCTGCCCTCGACCTGAACCGCCAAGCCCTTGCCTTGACAAAATCAGCGCACGTTCAGGCGCGCCTGCATGGGGAACTCGGCCGTCATCTCGCTGAAATAGGGCCATGGACGCAAGCGGACATGCACTTTCAGGCACAAACGGCGTTGGCTGAGCAACTAGAAGATGAGTCGATGATCGTGGTCGCACTTGGCGCATATGCACAAAATCAAGTACTACATTTTGCTGGCGACTATAAAAGCGCGATTGCGCGGCTTGAGCAGGCATTGTCCATCGTTGAGCAAAATGCACCCCGTTTGGACAATCGGCAGGGCTGGCTATATCACTGTCTAAACTTGGCATACATGCGCTTTGGTGATTATGCAATGGCCGACGTCTACGCAGCGAAATTGTTGCAATTGTCCCAAACGCATGGGAATCGGTTTCAAGAGGTGGATGCCAACTTGGGCATTGGCCTGACTGCGACGTTTGCTGGACAGCATCGGCGGTCGATTGCGGCCAATCACGCGGCTCTGACGCTGGCACGTGAAATTGAGGACAAGGAAGGAATCGCCCTGCTCACAATGAATCTCGGGCTAGCTTATCGACGTGCGGGTGAGTTGCAAAAGGCGCGTGAGTATGGAGAATCGGCCGAATGCCAACTGAGCGCAATGGGTATCCCACGCATGTTGGGGCAGGCACAGAATCGACTGGCTCACACGCTGGCAGAGTTGACGCTGTATGAGGATGCATACACGACTTACCAAGCCGCCCATGCGACATGGTTGCCCCAAAAACACCCCAATATCTATGAAGCCAAGGCGGGGTTGGGTGCGATGGCGGCGCAGTTGGGGCGACTGGATGAGGCGCGGGAATTGGCAATTGCCGTGTTTGAGTTTGCCAACGCGAACAACTTATACAAGGTCGTCGAGCCAATCTTGCTATTGGGCAACTGTGTCACGGCGTTGCGCCTGATTGACGAGGCGGAAAAGGCGACAGCGATGCGAGCGTTGGGGCAACAATGGATCGACACAGTTGCCAGCCGCATCAGTCAGGAAAACTTTCGCACCAGCTACCTGACAAACATTCGCGCCCATCAGCAACTTTTAGCCCACCCACGCCCTTGATGTATCCGCGCCGACGACAGTTCTACTTCAGCTCGCTGAACCGACGCTGATTGATAAACGACGGCACGCGCTTAGAAAGTTGCCGATATGCCGCCAACGCCTTCTCCCGCGCCGCGCTGTCCTGCGTCATCTGCCACAGTTCATAATAGAGTGCCGCCCGTTCCGCCTCATCTTTGGTCGCATCGAGCAACGCCACAAGCTGCTCTTGTGCTGCTGATTGATCCCCCACAGCATAATCCAATTTCGCCGTCAGGATGCGACTCTGCTGGCTATATTCTGCCAAATGTGTCCCCGCTGCCAGCGTGAACGCCTGCTCGTTTAACGCTCGCGCCAACGCCCATTCCCCCTGTTGTAGTAGCAGCTCCGCCTTCCCCAAAAGGGGGCCGACAACGTGATAGGGGTTGGCCTGTTTCAGCAGCACGGGCAGGGCGAGATCGTAGTAGATTTGGGCTGTTGCGGTGTCCCCTTTTGTCTGATAGACGGAGGCAATACCCGCTTGGAAATAGGCGACACGCGACTCGTTACCCAACGCCTTTTCGATTTCTATGGCGCGAAAATAGTAATCCAAACTGCGCTCGAACTCCCCGATTGTGGCGAGGATGGCGCCGCGATTGCTTAAATCCCGCGACAGATTCGGCCGATTTCCCATCTCTTGGCTAATATCAATGGCCCGTTGGTTGGAAGCCAATGCGTCTTCAAACTGTCCTAAACTGCTGTAAAGGCTGCCCAGATTGGCCGCCACAACAGCCGCATCAAGTTTGCTGTCGATTGCTTCGTAAAGCTGTTGCGCCTGCTCAATATGCGCCAACGCCTGCGCCATATCGCCACGTTCAAAATAAAAACCAGCCATCACATTGTTCAACTGTGCTAACCCCTGCTTGCGCTCAAGGGCTTGATGCAGTGGAATTGCCTCCTGTGCATAGCGCAACATCTCATCATGCTCGCCCCCACGCAGACAGGCAAGTACCATGCGCTGGAGTGCGCGGGCGAGATTTTTTAGATCGGCCGATTTTCGATAATAACCGATTGCTTGCTCAAGATAGGCGATTGCCTCTTTAGTCTTTCCAACAGCCGGCAATATGCGGCCAAGCAGATTATGGGCGCGGGCCTGTCTCGCTGCATCTTGCCCCGCCAGCTCTAGCGCAGCCTGCGCCAACTGGGTCGCCTCACTCTGATCGCCTAACAGATGGACAAAGTAGGCGTGCCACTCCTGAAGCTGAAATTGTGTTTCAGTCCCCGTTACCTGTTGCGCCTGTCGCGCAATCCTGATGGCGTTTTCACCCTCTTGAAATAGGGTGGCGACATGATAAAAACGCGCCAGCCCCTCCAAGCTACGGTTGATTAGCGACACATCCCCCTGTTCGACCGCCCACCGCCACGCTTGGCGAACATTGTCTAATTCGGCATGAACGGCCGCGATTGCCTGACGTGGCAGTGCGCCGTTGAAGGCATCTTCCTGCGAGACAACAAAGTTCAAAAAATAGGTGCTGTGCTGTTGGCTGACTTGCCGATCTTGCTCCCCTATTTTCTGCGTGACGAACTGATGCAACATCGGATGCAGTGCGAAACGACCATCTTTCTTGCGCTGCAACAGCGATCTGTCCAACAAACGGGCAAGGGTCAGCGGTGTGGCGTCGGTGATCGCTGTGGCGGCTTCCAAATCAAAGGAGCTAGGGAAAACGGTCAGCTGTCCCAGCACGACCTGCTCCGTTTCCTCCAACAACGCATAGGAGTAGTCAAAAACGGCGGCCATCCCCTGATGACGGCTCGGCTTGTCGCGCAGCGTGCGGGAGAGCAGATTGGCATTTCGGCCGATTTCACGCGCAATCTCAGCACAGCTTAACACGTTAACCCAACTCGCCGCCAGCTCCAGCGCGAGCGGAACCCCTTGCACAAACTGACAAATTTGAATAATCGCCTGTTCATTTTCAGGGTTGAGCTGAAAAGAGGCATCCGCATAGCTGGCAGATTCGACAAAGAGACGGATCGCGCTATAAGCAGACGCATCTGCATACATGTCCCCCTCATCTGGATAGTCCAGTCCCGGGACCGTCAAGCGTTTTTCAGCGCGTAGCTGGAGCGGAATGTGCGACGAGACGAGCAGCCGTAAGTCGGGTGCGGCCGCCAACATATCGGCCAGCAGGGGCGCACTCTCGACCAGTTGCTCAAAATTGTCTAAAACGAGCAGACAGTGGCGATGGCGCAAGTAATCGAGCAGATGATCTTTTGGCTTCATGCGTGCCGAGAGCGCAACATCCAGCCCACTGACCAAGCGCATGACGAGCGTATCGCTATCATGGACGGCCGCCAATGGAAAGAAATAGATCCCATCGGAGAAGCCCCCACCATCGGCAAGCGACTCCGCAACAGCGATAGAGAGGCGACTCTTGCCCATCCCGCCCGGCCCGACCAGCGTGAGTAAGCGACAGTTTGGGTCTAGGAATAGCTCCCTGATGTGCAGCAGCTCTTTTTCTCGGCCGATAAAAGGGGTGAATTGCGTCGGGAAATGGTGCAGTGTGACCGTCGGGTGACTTGACTCAGCAATATCCTCGCCCTGCTGCGCCGCCCGAATTTGCTCAAAAAGTGCCACTGTTTCGGCCGCTGGTTCGACACCCAACTCATCTTCTAAAAGCTGACGACACGCTTCATATTGCGCCAACGCTCGATTGTGCTGTCCATTCAGAACGAGCAGACGCATCACCTGCCGATGCGCCTCTTCGCGGAAGCGGTCTAGGGCGAGCAGGTGCGTGGCGATGGTCAACGCCTGTTCGTGGTCGCCGCGCTCCATGTAGGCGGCCGTTAGCTGGCTAAAGACAGAGATGGCTCGCTGGTGCAGTCGCTCGCGCCAAAAGAGCAGCCAATCCTCAAAGGTCGCCGCATCACGCAAGCTAAAACCAGTTAACAGTTCCCCCTGATAGAGCGTCGTTGCCTGTACGAGTCGCTCTAGACAATCTTGGCAAAGGTGCAGATGGCGATGAGAATGTTGCTCAACGCTCAACAACAGGTGTTCAAACTGGAGCGCGTCTACCGTGATGCCGCTTTGCGCAAGTTGGATCGTGTTTCGATCAGCTTGCAACAGCGTGTCACTCGCATTTGGTGCAGCTCGGTCAATCGCCTGCCGCAGTTGGAAAAGCCCCTTGCGTAAATTCCGCAAACTCACCGCATCCGACGCATCAGGCCAAAGCAAACTGGCTAAAAACCGCCGCTGGTGCGGTCTCCCCGCCTCTAGCGCGAGATAAATGAGCAGCGCACGTATTTTGTCGGAGCGAAATTGGAGGTTGGTGGGCGTGCTGCCAGCGGTGGTGAATTCTACTGTTCCCAATAAGTTCAGGGATAAGTTTGCCATGCTCCGATTTTACCCGAAAAGAATGGAGCGCGGACGCCTCGTCCGCCGCAGAAAACGCGGACGGGGCGTCCGCGCTCCGATATTTGCGGAACGGTTTGGGAACGGTCGCCTGCTATGCTGGTTTCTATGCTGAAAATGGGTGATTTGACGACGACAGAAAATTACAAAGGGTATTTAGTGCGCTTTTGGCGCGGGAGTGCCACATCCCCCTGGCGAGCTTCTGCCCATAATGCCCAAAGTGGTCAACACCACCACTTTGCTCAATTGGAAGACCTGTTTTCATTCTTGCTGCAAGAGGTAACGCAGCAGCCAGACGACCGACCTGATTCCGTAGACGACATGCAGGAACTTTAACCTCTTTCTTGTTTCTGAAGTAGGTCGTCAAAAGTCAACCAGTGGTGCGTGGTACGTGGTGCGTGACAGAAATTACGCACCACGCACCACGCATCACGAACATTCAGGACTTTTGACATTCTGCTCAGAGGACAAATTTAAGAGATTCATACCATGAACCTAGCGACCAAACGTAGTTTCCGTGTTCTTATCATTACACTTTTCCTGACCCTGATTGGGTTTTCAAACAGCCTGTACGTCGTCGCGCAATCTGATCCCGCCGCCAATCGTAGCGGGGCAGAGATTTTGCAAGCTGCCCGTGATCTGGCGGTCGCGTCTGGGTCGTTTCGCTTTCAGGCGGATGGCGATCAACGTCTTATTCCGCGCCCCATCGTGAGCATGATTGGGCAAAACTCGCAGCATGTGAGCGCGAGCATCGATGGCTATACGGAGCTGCCAGACACGACAGAGTTGACCGTTTCTCTCGCGGGTGCGGGGTTGGATATGCGTCCGGTGCGCTTTTTGCAATCGGCCGATCCGAAGGGTGGCGAGCCACATAATATCCTCGTCGAATCCAACGGCGAACTCATCCCCGTCGAAACCCCATCCGGCATCACGGGCGACGCAGCGCGGGGCTATCTCAACTATCTCGATGAGGCGACGGATGTGCAATCGGCCGAACCGATCCAGCTAGACGGCGAAACCCTCCAAGTCATCACCTTCACCATTGGCGACCCCAGCGCACAGCCCAGTGACGAACGCTTTACGCCACCCCCCGCCCCAAGCGGCAACGGCACGATGTGGATCGACAGCGCAGGGCTACCGCGCCGCCTGACGCTTGCGTTGGCACAGCCGCGCATGACGAGCGAGTATGATTCTCACCTCTCACTGACCGTCAACTACAGCGCGTTTGGAGATGGTGCGACGGCGGCAGTGGGAGATAGTGAGACTGTGGATGGGGTAAATTCGGCCGAAATCATCTCCCAAACCCAAATCCTCCCCACACTAAACCGCGACATTCTGCCCACACTTATCGTACTTAGCCTTTCACTGTTTATCATCACCCTCGCTATTTATGGGTATCAGCGGCAGCCGCGTCTCGCGCACAGCCTGATCGCAGTCGGCTTCATCTTCCTGTTTATGGCGACCCCGCTGCTGCAACCGATTGCCGCCGCCGCCAACCGCGACCACAGCCGCGCCAAAGCTGCCGCCGCTCAGCAGACGCTCAGCGATGCGTTTGGACTAAACGACGCTCAGCCGACCGCCCCCACAGCGCAAGCCGCCAGCAGTGGCGATCTGTTTTCAGATGTCGTTGCGCCCGTTCTGTGCGGCGAAGGGGATGATAGCGATGCAGACAACGACGGTCTGACCGCGTTTCAAGAAAATTGTTACGGCACAAACCCAAATAAAAGTGACAGTGACAATGATGGCATTTCTGACGGGGCTGAGTTAACGGGCTACCTGACGTGGAAAAGCAATCCGCTCAACCCAGACAGCAACAGTGATGGTTTAGTCGATGGGGAAGAGTGGCCTGAGAGTTTGGGCGGTGCGGCCCCCAATTGGGACGTAGACGGCGATGGCACGCCCAACCCGTGGGACAGCGATAACGATGGCGACGGCGTTTCTGACGAATTTGACCTCTCTCCCTTCTCGCGCACCGCCTATTCAAACGGGGACCTCCACCTTAGATCAGAAGCAGGGGACAGCGAAAGCTATCACTATTTCAGCATCCAACTGCAAACAGAAGAGCTCGACCACATGCGCTATGCACGCGCAAAGCTCGACTGGCCGGCCGATGACAAAGGCAATATCGTTCAGCTAGATGACAGCCGCGACGATGTGACGGTTGTGCCTGTGATGATTATGGAGACCAATCAGGCACCGCGTGCAGATTTGGCACGCAACTATGGGGTGTCCGTCTTTGAGGGAACCAACGGATATGCCCATGAGCTGCATGTTCCGCTCTATACAGTCGACGAGGGGGGCGCGATTACGGCGTTTGAGGGCCGCTTGGCGTATGCACCCGGCGAACTAAAGGGGGACGATTGGCGCATCTCGCTGGCGTGGATCGTCTACGCCGAAACAGACTATAGCATTACCAGTGATGGGGAAGTCCGCAGCCGCATTGTGCCAGTCGTGACCTATCGTGAGAACAACTTCCGCATCACGGGGTATCGGGCGACGCGCAGCGGATCGGCCGAAGTTGCCCTCTTTGCCACCCCCGACTCACCACAAGATGATTCAGAGCTGTACCGTCTGCTTTTTGGGTTGAACAGTACGTTTTTATCGGCCGATCAAGTCGCATTGCAAGACCCATCACGCACCATTTTGCAGGAAATCGTCTACCGTTTTAACTCGGTTAACACGCCGATTGAGCAAAAATGGGGCGTTGCGACCAACGTTGCGATTGACACCATCACCTATGATCACGCCGACGCGATGATGGCAGACCTCAGCACGCGACGCATCCAGAATCTATTAACGCGCGAGTTTGGCACAACCCAATCATCCGCTGCGATTGTGTCGGCCGTCGAACAAACACAAAGCGTCATGTCACTCGACGATTATGGCACTTTGCAACCCGCGAACCCGACGGTAGTTTGGCAAAATTCCGCGCTGCAAACGACCCGCAATGTGCGAGTCGATTACTATGCCCAACCTGCCTTTGGCCGCTGGGAGAAGCTGGGCATCATCGACACGCTCGATTTGGTCAGGTCGCGCTATGCGGACTTAACGCCAGTCCTGAGCGCGTTGCAGCCGACCTATCCAGACCTTTCGGCCGATGATCTGCAATTGGTGATGAACATGTTTGTCGGCGTTTGGACAGCTGGGCAATACGCTCTCGCAACCATCGGTGGAGCGGCGACATTGCCAACGACAGTTCCCGATGATTTAACCATCTATAACCAACTGGAATCCCCATTTTTCGGCAGTTGGCCGGCCTACATCGTGGACGTGTCAGAGGTTGCTGCGCCCGGTGGTGGGCTGCTGATTGGTGACAATCCAGTTGCCGACGCGCAGTTTATCGACGCGAATCCACGTGTATCGCGCATGACAGGCATTGATCCCACAGCCGTGACGTTTGGCGAGCAGACAACGAGCAGCACGTTACTCCGCGTTGGGCTTTTCACTTACAAGCTCGTCAAAGTTGGCACAAAGCTACGCAACATGGTCAAGACCTATGGGGATATCCAAACGGTAGCGGAGAAGGCCGCCTTTACGAACTCAATCGTCAAGGGGCAGGCGTCGGCGAAAGCGATCAGTAAATTTGATGTTTTAACTTCGTTTCGTGCGCCCGGTGCAACTGAGAGTATTTTGATTGCGGTAGAGATCGGTGTCTATTGGGGCATCTTCTTCGCAACGACCGACTTTGACAACTCATTTGATGTCAAAGAGGCGGTCACGCTCGCGGTTGTCCAGACGGTCTACACGCTGATCACGCTCGTGATGGCGTTGAATCCGATCACGGCCGCATTTGCGTTCGCGTTGGCGATCATCGACTTCCTGTTTTTTGCGATCTTGGGGGAAAGCCTTGTCGATAAGGCGTTGGTCGCCGTCGCTCACGCGATCTATGATTCGACACGCCTGACAGCCCCGGTCAGCTACAATTTTGGTGAGTTTGAAACGGGTGTCGTCAACGAACAGATGGGTCTCGTCGCGGGCAACACCTTTCGGATCGCCACCAATTTTGATGGCTCCATCGCCGTGATTGAGGATTCAGGGGGCAAATCGAAGGATGCAAAGAACAGCTTTGTGGAAGGTCGGCTGTTGGGCTATGCCTATAATCAAGGATTGTACATTTCAGATCACGTTGTTGGGCCGCGAGTTTGCGAGCTAGATGAGGCCAACGATTTGCAAAATAATTGCACAAACAGCCCAGAGGCACGCTTTGCATTCAAGCATCCTGCACTCAATGTGCCAATGGCTATCACGGCCGATGTGAAGATCAGAGAGCGGTATGAGGAGTGCATTTTCACCATTTGTGACCGCGAGACTCGTGACTATCGTGAGCCAAAGGGGCATGTGTTCAGTGACTTCAATGAGATCTATATGGACGTGCTGCCACCCACAATCACGGAACTGGTCGAATGGAGCGAGCTGACCAACTATGATCCCGATTTCGATGGAAAAATCGGTGAACAGTTCGACGCCTTTTTTTTGTGGGACACCGACGGTGACCAACTGTCCGACAACTTCGAACTCCAATTTGGGACGAACTATCGTCGTTCAGACAGTGATTATGACGGCCTCTCCGACCTCAAGGAGCATCAACTCGGCACAAATCCGCGTCGCCGTGACACCGATGGTGACGGCTTAACAGATTACTTTGAGCTGCTTGGGTGGGATGTCAACATCGCGGGCGAGCTGTTTCATGTCGTGAGTGACCCGCTGGTTGCGGATAGCGATAATGATGGGCTGGTCGATTCGGCCGAAAAAGCCAACAACACCAGCCCCTACGGCTACAACGGTGCGCCCCAGCTTGTCGTGCAGATCGCGGAGACGGCCGATGGCCCCGACGGCGACCGACCCGGCGTGGTCGTCGAGCCAAGCGACACATTGCAACTGACCGTCGGCTTACGCAACATCGGCCCCAAGCGTGTGACCGAACAACTCGCGCTCTGCCTTCCCGCGTTTATCGACACGCCGACCCCTAGCGCATTGGCGGGGGATCGCACCGTTGTCGTTGCGGTTGAGGCGGGATCGGCCGATTGTCTCGACAACGGCGATAAACTCGTTTGGGATTTCGCTGGCAGTGCCAATTTGAGCTTTGCCGAACAGGTCAGCACCACCTTCTCGCTCGTCGTTGACCCCGCAGTGACGACGACCATCTCTGGCTCGCTGCTGGCAGAACTGCCCTACCACGTGCCGGGCATCAACGTCGTGCTGGCAAACGATTCGATCATTGTCGATGTCGATGACCCCACGATTGCCTACCTCCGACCAGAAGAGGACAATCTCTGGCTGGGCGGGGATACGCACGATTACGTTCTCGGCGGTTTCGCCAACGACCCCGCAAGCTGGATCAAGTCGATCACGCTGACGGGTGACAACGGCGTGGGTGCGCTGACGGTCAATGGAGAAGAGCAGTGGGCGGCGACATGGCGCAATTTGAGCGATGGCGCGTACACCTTTACCGCGACCGCGCAAGATTACGTCAGCCGCAGCAGCACCCCCGCCGTGCGAACCATTCGCGTCGATCACACCCCGCCCGCTGTGACGGTCGCCCTAAACAACGGCGATTTGGTCACCAGCAGCGATCCCTTCTCACCGACAATCGAAATCAACCTAACGGGTACGGCGTTTGACATTGAGGAAGGCGGCGTGCAGTCCGGGATTGAACGAGTACAAATCAGCCTCGATAACCGCCCGTGGCGCGAAGTCCCGTTTACTGGCAGCGATTGGAGCTATCTATGGCAAATCGCCAACAGCGACAGCGCACAGGGCGAACACAGCCTGTCGGTGCGTGCCTTTGATGTGGCTGGTAACCTCAGCGCGGCCGAAAGTCGCACCTTTATCGTCGATGTGGTCGAGCCGACCTCCTATCTGACCGATCCCGGCTATCAAATTGATCCACCGCACACCGACGTGAACGCGGTCTTGACCTTGAGCGGCGTGGCGGATGATGCGGGCAATGCGCCGCAGCCAGCGCGTCCCGCCGAACTGCTCGGCAACTTGCATAGTATCGGGGATGCCACCGTCTGGATTTCCCCCGACACCATTGCCGACGATGACGACGGGATCGCCGTTCAGTGGATTGGCGATTTCAACGGCGACCGTCTAGCAGATTACGCTATCGGCTTGCCCAATGGCGCAGACGGCAAAGGGATCGTCGCGCTCTATCCGGGACAGGCGGGTGATTGGCCGCTGCCGCCCGATTCGGCCGAAATTGCCAACGCCCGCAACAGCTTTGTCGGCACATTGGACGCGCCAATTGGGGCGCAGATCACGCCAGTGGGAGATGTCAACGGGGATGGGTTTGATGATTTGTTGATCGGTGCTGTGGCCGAAAACACGCTCTATCTCGTCTTGGGTGGGGCAGAGGCTTTCGGCCGATTGCAGCCGTTGGCGACGTTGAGCGGGCAGCGAATTCGGCCGATTGTCCCCCCAGCGGGCGACACGCTCGACGGTCGTAACGCCGCCGCAGGGGACGTAGACGGCGACGGCCTCAACGACTTCTTTGTCGGAACCAACGACACCCACAGCACGCTCATGCGCGGCAGATTCAACTGGGTTGAAACCAATGCAGTCGATGCGAATCCGCTTTCTGTCCTCGATGCACCCGCAGGGGCGCGCGTCGTCGGCGTGGGCGACACCAACAACGACAACTTCGATGACTTCGTGATGCTCGTCGCTGGCGATCAGGCGTACTACTTTGCCGGCTCGACCCTGCCCGCAACGACGCTCACCAGCGCAGATGCCGACGCAACAATTGCCGCATCGGGCAACCAACTCGCCGCACTGGGCGACATCAACGGCGACAACTTTGCCGACTTCATCTTGGGTGATGCGGCCGCGCCGCGCATCGTCTTTGGCGCAAACGGAACCCCGACCTGTTGCCTCGACTTGACGGGTGTTTCCCCTGCCCTCACAGGCTTTATCGCCGCCGTCGGCAATGTGCGCGATGACGATAGCAATCCCAACACCGTTGGACTGCCCGACATTTTACTCGGCAACGCGGCGGGGGATGCCGTCTTGCTGCTGGGCAACAGCACGCTCAACCCATCGAGCAGCGTGGCGGGAAATTTGGTCGCCACGATTGAAGGGGTTGACGGAGCCGCCCAAACGATTTTCACGGGTGGCGCAGATGCCAACGCCGATGGCTCAGACGAGTTGCTCTTGCTGCCATCGGCCGCCGCTGCCAATGCTTATGGCTACGACAGCTTCCCACCCGCGCCGTTCATCAGCCCCAATCAGTTGCCCCGCGCCCAATCGGTGCCGCGCACTGAACCGACCAACAGCCGTGCCAGCAGTGCAATCATTACAGTCGATGATGACGGCTGCGCTGGTTGCGAAACGTCGATCCAAGATGCGATCAACAGCGCCGCGCCTGACGCAACTATTCAAGTGCGCCCCGGTGTCTACGCGCCCTTTACCCTCAACAACAAACAGAATATCACGATTGAAGGGGTCAATCCAGACGCAGTCTTTATCGACGGCGCAAATGGCACGGCCGTCACACTTAGCGGCTCTGACGGGATCGTGCTGCGTAATTTGACCATTCGCAACAGCACGATTGGCGTGCGCTTGCAGAATTCAGGCTTCGGTGGCGCGGAAGACCCAACGGTACGCAACCAGCTTGATCACATTCTGTTTGTCGATTTCTCCGACCACGCCATCAGCAGCGACCGCCTCAGCACGCTCGATCTCGTTTCAAGCACCGTCGCCGCAACGGGCAACGCTGTTCTGGTCGATGTGGACGCGACACCTGATCCTGTCTATGCGAGTGATTGGCAATCGGCCGAAACAGACACCCTCGTCACCGCCGCACTCGGCTCACAGTTAGCACGCCGCGATGATGACACCGTCTACATGATGCCGGGCAACGGTCTCAGCACGCTGTATCGCTATGACGTGACCGCAAATCAGTTGTCTAGTCGCCAACCTGTTCCCGGCCAGATGATCGCGGGAACCGCCGCCGCCGCCGTGGGCGATCAGCAGCTCCTCGCCGTGTCCGCTCAAAACTGGCTCGATATACCTGCCTTGCCACGCAATGTGGCGATTAAGCATGTCGATGTTGTCGGGGATGAAATTGTCGTGGTGACAACAGAGAACGTTGTCTATCGACAGGTGGCTGGGGGTGCATGGGAGACGATTGCCACAGGCGTGGTCGGTTTTGGCGCAACGATCCGAGGGGTTGCTATTGCGGCCGACCGCATCTTGATCGCGGGTAAATTTACCGCCGTGAGCGATGCCTCTGGGCAAACAACTGCGTCAAACGTTGCCGCATGGATGCGCCAAACGCAAACGCTCCAACCGATGACGGGATTTAATCCAGCTCCGCCGCAAGGTGTCACCGCACTAGGCGAAGTGACGGTCGTTGGGGGACGTGGCGACGTGTTTTTTGTCGGCACGGCGGAGGGTCACTTCTACAACTGGAATGAGAGTGGCTGGCGGTTTATGTTGTGGGCATACAAAAACAGGAGTGACACGAACTTCCCCGGTGATCCCGGCGAGCTAACGTCAATTCAGTTTATGCCCAACGGCAAAATATACGTTGCGGGTCAATTCAATTTACTCCAGCATAGACGCAGTTGGTGGCGATACGAAGATGCGGGCAACCTCTTTCAACTTGAGTCTAGTGCCTATTACAATCATTATCTGGCCTACACACTGCAAGATTCTCGCGCAAACGCATCGTGTCCCAACTGTAGTGAGGGGGTTAGCCCGACCACGTCGCGGATCACGGCGTTGGGATTACGTGGCGATCAGCTGATCGTGGCGGGCGACTTTACAAGCGTGGGAGACTACCACAGACCACGCCGTAGACTCGCCTTTTTCAATACGGCTCCCAACTTTTTTGATAACTCATGGGATAGCGCACTGGGCGACATTGGCGCAGGTATCAATGGCGACATTACGAGCGTTGCGGGCATGGGCAACAGCTATGTGATTGCAGGAAACTTTACGCAGGTCGCGCCCGGTGTCTCCGCACCCGGCTTGGCGATTTGGACACCGGGCAGCGGCTGGCGACCGCTGGTTAGCGATGTCAACACGCGGAGCCAGCTTAACGTCACTTCATCCGACGTTGATGGTGGACCACTCTACATTACGGGCGCGTTTACACGGCTTGACGGTGTGTCTCGTAGTCGCATTGCGGCACTCGGCACGCGCACCTACTTGTATGATGACAGCGCAAACAGTTGGACAGAACGTGCGCCGCTGCCTGTCGATCAATACGCGACGGTCACGATGGTTGGCGATCCAAATGGGGATGAGGTTTACGCATTGGTTGCCGAGCAAAGCAGCGGTCATCGCTACCGTCTTTGGCGTTACGATGTTGCGTTAGATGTTTGGGAGTCGCTATCGAGTCTAAAACAGGGTGCACTCGTCACGTTCGCCTTTGGCTCCCACCCCGAATTCTTTACGAATACACACGAGGGCATCGCCCTGACAAGAACGGACGACAAGTTGTTCTTGCTGCTGGCCGAACCACTGGCGAACTTCTGCTTCTTTACATGTTATGTCGTGCCACAACTGTTTGTTTATGATATTGTCAGCGACAGCTGGACGAGTTTGGCCGAGCCGCCTCAATTGATTGATGGCGTCGATATTGAATGGGGTGCCGGTACGTCGCTTGAGTGGGATGGGGCGCGTTTTCTATACGCCACGGTGGGCAACAATGGTCGCCAATTTTTGCGCTACAACTTGCTGTATGATGAATGGGAGTTGCTGGCCGACGGGCAGATCACCACGTCAACAGATGATGATGTGCCGTTCCAAACGCGGGCAGGGATGCAGATGGCGCGGGCGGGTCACTCGCTTGTCGCGCTGAGCGCGTTGCCGTCGCAAACGTCGCACCTGTACACGTATGAGATTATCGGCCGAAATGCCGACAAACTGACCATCAGTAACACCCTCATGATCGCGCCCGAACAGGCGACGAACGCCACATGGCTGCCGTTTGACGCGCAACGTGCGCCCGATGATTATTGGGTGACGCTTGACGATGACAGTCGTTGGGTGGGTGGCTTGACCGCGCCGACGGTGTGGAGTCCAGCCGGGGGTATCTCAACGACCGTTTATGCGGATGGCGGATTTGCGAACCCAGCGGTTGGCAACTATCGACTTTCGGCCGAATCCCAAATCGACACGGGCTACCACAGCTACTATCCCGACGTAACCGTGTCGGCCACGGGCTGCACAGACGACGCAGACGTGACCTGTTTCACCTCAATCCAAGCCGCAATCGACAGCGGCAGCAATCGCATTACGCTTGGGCGTGGTGAGTTTGCCGAATCGTTCTATTTGACACAGGGAACGACGCTCTATGGGGCGGGGGCGGAGCAGACGGTGATTATGCCGTCAGTGGGATTGTCGGTGAGTGAGCCGTTAGTTTCGGCCGAAGGCACAACCGCCGTCTCACTCTCACGCTTAACGCTCGACGGCACAGACACCCATAGCGGTCTGCGTGCCGAAAATGGCGCGACGGGTGCATTCTTCCGCGCCATCGTGCGCGGCACAACAGCCGCCCTCACGCTCGATGACGCGACAACAGCTATTGCGCTGTACAACAACACGCTCGTCGGTAACGGGGATGGCGTGACAATCGGCGGCTGCGCGCGCGTTGACGTGCGGAACACCATTTTCAGTAATCACAGCGGTACGGCATTCGAGTACGATCCATGCGCCGCCACCGTTAACCACAGCTACAACCTATTCTTTGAAAACGGCACCGACATCACGCCCAACACGGGCGAGGCGGGGGCCGTCTTTGCCAACCCGCTCTTTGCAGACGCGATCCAGCACAACTACCGTCTGCTGACCAACTCCCCCGCCGTCGATGCGGGCAATCCGTCCGATCCCGTCCCCCCCGGCGGCACGATCATCGACATCGGCTATGCCGAAAATGGTCAAGCGACCTATTCGGTTGATTTGGCCTACTGCGAAAATTGCGGCAACGACGGTCTGCTTTGGGGTGTCGATGCGTTTAACACCATTCAGAGCGCACTCGACCGTGCCGAAGCGGACTTAATTGCACTCGGCGAAGCGCATGATGCGCCCGTCTTCACGGTGGCGGTTGCGCCAGGTGACTTCGATGAAGCCGTGCAGATTCCCAGCTATGTGCGTCTGATGGGGAGCGGAGCCGATCAGACGCGCCTGTTCACCACAAGCGGTTCCGTCGTCACCTTTGATGGCGCGGTACACAGTGCCATCTCCCATCTGCTGATCGACGGCGGACAGACGACGACCCACACTATTGCGGCGGTGGCGGCTGGCAACAATCTCACGATTGAACGCAACGTCATCCTCAACGCCCCGACAGATGCGGCGGGTATCTACTTTGCCGAGCGCACAAGTGGTGAAATCACGAACAACACGCTGGTCAACAATGCGACTGCGCTCTTTGCAGCGGGAACGGGCAGTTGGATGCAAGCTGAGAACAACATCGTTTCAGGTGGAACCGTTGGCTTTGCAACGACAGATGGCGCGGCTATAAACAATAACTACAATCTGCTTTTCCTGCCCGGTGGCACATTGTCCGTTGGAAACGTTGCGCTAGGCACGTCCAACATCCGCAACGTTAATCCACAATTTGTGTCGCCTGCGCCAGCCAATCATTACCGTTTGCAGCCGACATCGCGCGCGCTTGACAGCGGCAATCCGTTGATGGATGCGCCCGTTGGGGGCGGTGTGCGGATCGATATGGGGTATGCGGAGTTACGCGCACGACCGATTGCGCTGCTGTTAGGCGATGAGCAAAATTCGCGTGCGGTTGCCAATAGCGGTGTCGCGGCGGTTGAGGTCGGGCTTGTTCCCGTGATTGATACGACGCAACCGGTGACTGCGACGTTGCCGACGACGTGGTTGCCGACGACGTTGCAAGGCACAACGGGTGAGGCGGTGCGCTACTGGACGTATGACGCGCAGCCATCGCAAGCTGGTGTCTATCGCGTCTACAGTCGGCCGACGGATCGCGCTGGAACGGTCGAACCAGAAAGTACAATCAGCTTTGAAGGTACATTTGTCGCCGAACAACCTGTTTTGAACTGGCTGCAACCGACAGGCAACAGTAATTCGCCGCTGGCACTGCAAGCGGAGCTGACTGGCTTTGTGCCGGGTCAGTTTGGCGACTATCAACTCTATTTTGAAGTGGACGGGAAGCGTCTGCAAGCAACGTGGGCGTTGGATCCATTTGACGACACGACAGATAGCCGTCGCGTGATGCGAACGTGGGCGAAGTTGCCCAATAATAGCTATACGATTCGTGCTGTCGTGGAAACGGCTGGCGGTGCGATTATTGCCAGCCCGACCCAAAACATTACGATTGTCGGACAGACCCCACCCGACCCAACATCACCCTTTGGCACAATCAACACGACCCGTGCAGCGACGGCGCAACTCTTTACAAATATCGTGACGCTGACGGGAACGGCGAGTGATGGCGAGAGCGGTTTACAAGGTGTTGAGGCGAGTTTTGACGGTGGCGTGAGCTGGCACGCGGGTGCTGTGAACGGCACGGCGTGGGAAGTGTCGTGGCAAGCTCCCGACGAACGCGGCAATCGCACTTATCCCGTCAGCGTTCGCATGAGCGATGAGGCGGGGAATGTCGGCTTCCTCGAAACGGAGGTGATTGTTGACAGCGATGCGCCCGCTAGCTTGCAAGGGGTCGTCTATACGCCAGACGTGGGCGGTCGCATTGAGCAGGGCGCGACGCTCGATGTGGCGTGGGAGACACCGACCGATCCGAGCGGCAGCGTCGATGTGCTGTTAGCCATCGACCAAAATCCGCGCACGCAGCCGACACAGGTTGTGACGGGCAATAGCGCAAGTACCCCATTGAACGCGACGGGTGAATGGTATACCCATCTCGCCGTGCGCGATGCGGCAGGCAACATGAGCGTGGCGCACGACGGCCCATTTGTGGTCGTCAACACGACGGCTGCGAGCTGTGTGGACCGGGATCGCGGGATTGTGCTGGACGGGTTGATTGAGTTGGCGGGTGGGGAGTGGCATTCGGCCGATTTCCTCGACGACGACGAACGCCCGCTTGAAAATTACAACAACGTCCCGCAGTTCTATACGACGTGGGACGGGCAAAACACCTACATCGCATGGGACGGCGGCTATTGGAACAGTCAGGGAACGCTGTGGATCTACTTCGACACAGACAGCGGCGGCGGCACGGTGACGACGTTTACCGATGGTCGCACGCTGCCGATGGCGGCCGACTATGCGCTTGCCATTGCAGGGTCGGAGATGGGAACGGTTTACAGTGCGTCAGGTGGGGGTTGGGTGGTGTTGGAATCGGCCGAATTTGCGCTCGGTGAAAACGGTGTGACCGAAGCACGTCTTCCCTTCCGCTCCGACGATATGCAGCTTTTGGCGTACGCGGTCGATGAGTTTGAGACGGTGTGGAGCGTCTTCCCGACGACTAACCCGCTGGATGGCGATTGGGCGGATGCGTATTCATGGACAGATTTGTGTAACACCAGCGCACCCAACGCGGGTCAGCCGCGTGCGACATCTGTGACGCTGTCTGTTAATCCTGTCACCCCAGAAACACAACCCGTTTCGCGTAATCGACGGCTCGACTTCGCGCTCGAAATTACGAACAATGAGTATCAGCGTACGCTGACGACGGCCAATCTGAGCGTGCAAACCACATCCGGTTTGCGCCTCTACACGCAACCACGCACCATCGGCACACTGGCGCCCGGCAGTAGCCGCACGCTGACTGTGCAGACAATTAGCGAGTTTGATTTGACCGCCATTTCAGCGGTCACGGCGACGCTAAACGTGCAGGTCGATGGCATGACGGCGGCTAGTTCGGCGCATAGTTACATCGTCGATATTACGCCGCCGACTATTTCTGTCCCAACCGTGTTCCTCGTTCCCGGCACAAACATCGTGCGCGGAACGGCAACCGACGCGAACGGTGTTGCCAGCGTGACCCACCAATTGCTTAACGGCAGCAACACGCCCGTCGATGGCACGATCAACTTCTCCTTTGAGGTTCCAGGCAGTTTTAGCGATAACTTCTCACGCATCTATGCCTCAGATACGGCGGGTAATTTACGAACGATTCTTGTCAGGTACGCCAGAGATACCGTTTTGCCGACGGTGGCGTTTGATGTGCCAACCGTCGTGACAAGCGATATTTTGCCCGTCAGCGGAACGGCAAGCGATAGGAGCAGCGGTGTTGACGACATCGAAATTCGACTAGACGGCGGCGACTTTGTTGGGGTCAACGCGATTGATCCTGACGGCCGAGATCGTCTCTGGCAGCACACGCTGGCGATCCCGCCGGGTGACAACGTGGCGCATCAAGTGGCGGTGCGGGCAATCGATTTTTCTGGCAACCGCTTTACCGTGACTGATACGTTTAACATGGATAATGTTGCGCCCGTGATAACGGTGACGCAACACAGCGCAGTCGTCGATCCTGCCGCCACGACACAGCCAACCGTTCTAGCGGGACAGTTGACCGACGGCAGCGGGATTGCCCAACTGCTGCTTGAGATTGAGCTGCCGTCTGGAAATGGGGCGGTGTTGACGGAGACAGTGGCGTTGAATGGGGATGATTGGTCGTATGGGTTGACGCTGGAATCGGCCGAAAGTGGCACCTACTTCTTCTGGCTGATCGCAACCGACAACGCGGGTAACATAACCCGCTCCGAACGCTACAGCGTCAACATTCCAACCACACCAGACCTGCACCTGACGCAAACAACCGCACCGATCAGCACGTTGCCCGGTGCAAGCGTGACCCAAACGTGGACGATTACCAATCAGGGCAACTTCCCCGCGACGGGTGCATTCTTGACGACAACAGTGCCAGCCGAGTTGACCAACTTGACGGTGACGAGCAGCCAGCCCGTAACGGTCAGCGCGGGATGGGTCTATCAATTGCCGACTCTCGCCCCGCAAAGCACGATCCAAGTGACGCTGACGGGGGAAATCGTTGTTCCACTGGTTGGCGCACAGGCGTTGACGCTGACGGCCGAAACCCAAGCTGACACGGTTGACCTCGACCAGTCAGACAACGCGACGGAAGCGGTCATCACCGTGAGCGATCAGGCGATCACGGCATTGACGGCGACGACCGATGCGCGGGAGTTCATTCAGAACAGCGGCTGGAGTCCGCTGGTTGATACGACGGTGCTGTTCAGCGCGACGATTGGCAGCGGCTCGAACGTCGTCTATAAATGGAACTTTGGCGACGGCACGACGGCGACAGGCGCGAATGTATCGCATCAGTTTGCGACGGACGGCGGATACACCGTTTCCGTTACGGCAAGCAACGGCGTTTCGCAGCAGACGACACAGCTTCCATTTGCCGTGCGCTTGCCAGATTTGAGCGTGCGCCAAAGCGTTTCGCCACGCGACGCGCTGCCCGGTGATGTCGTGACCTACACCATCACCTACAACAATCTCGAAAGCTACGGCTATGAAGTCGTGGGCGCGACCATCAGCAATACGCTGCCAGCGCAACTGCAAAACCCAACGTTTACCGCCAATCCAGCCGTCACCGAGACGCTGTTGAGCGGCGCGATCAGTTGGGCATTGCCGCCGCTGCAAGACGGAGCCAGCGGCACAATCACGCTAACGGGCAGCGTTTCAAATCCGCTGTCGGGTCTCGTTTATCTGACCAATCAGGCGATCATTGAAAGTCCGATTGGTGATTGGCGACTGTACAACAACCGCGCTGCGTCAAACGTGCGTGCGGCCGATCAGTTGGTCAGAAATGTGCAATTAGCTAGTTCAACGCGCTATATAGGCACAAGCAGCCCCGTCACGTTGACGCTGACCCACGATCCAGCCAGCAATGTCAGTTATAGCTGGTCGTTTGGGGATGGCATCACGGCGACGGGTAGCCCAACCGCGACCCACACATACACCACGCCGGGCTACTACTGGGCGACGGGCAGCGTCTCGAACGGGCGCGGCACGACCTCGCCACGGGTGCGAATCCAAGTGGTGGGGGCAAGCGTCGCGGTGACGGCGACCCCTGACGCGCCAGAAGTGGTGCCGGGTGAGGATGCGACGTATCAAATCGCGGTGCGAAACGATGACTTCTGGCCGATTGATGACGCGGTGTTGAGCATTACGTTGCCGAATGAGCTCGCGTTTGTGAGTTTGACGGCAAATCGGCCGATAACCCCCCTTATCACCAGCGGCAGCACGCGCACATGGCAAATGCCGCCACTCGCGCCCACGTCAAACTTTGTAACAACGGATGAGGTCGATTTGACGCTGACGGCCAACGTCGCCGCAGGGTTGACGGGCTTCCAATCGCTGACCACGACGATTGCCATTACGCAACCGCTCGAATATACCCCCGCCAACAATCAGGTTGACGTGGCGATTGTTGCCAGCGATGGGGCGATTCAGGGGTTGACCGCGACCAACAGCGGCACGCACTACGTCGGCACACTCGTCACGTTGACCGCCGCGATTGCGGCTGGCGCGAACGTCACCTACACGTGGGCGTTTGGCGACGGCGTGACGGCGACGGGCAGCAGCCCGACCCACACCTATCCCGCCGTTGGGCAGTACACGGCGACGGTCACGGCGACCAATGCGGCCTCAACTGCGGTTGCAACGACGACGGTGAATGTGGTGGAGAGCGATTTGGTGATTACGGTCGATTCGGCCGAAACCGTCCAATCGGGCGACACCCTACGCTACACATTAACCTACACCAATGCGGGCGGCCTCCCCGTCAACAACGTGCTGATTACCGACACGCTCGATCTCAATATCGTGAGCATCATCTCAACCAGCGTTGGAGCCAGCAACGTTGACGGCACATTGCCAACGCTTGTCTGGCAAGTGCCGACGCTGCAACCGGGCGCATCGCGTACCATCGTCATTGATGCAGAGACACAAGCGGGATTGCTCGATGGCGTGCCGCTCAGTAATGATGCTGAGATCAGTGGGTCACAGCCTGAATCACTGTTGGGCAATAACAGCGTCTCTACCATTGTGACAGCGACGGAGCGGGCGATTTTGGGATTATCGGCCGAAGCCAGCAGCAAAATCTATCCCACCGAAACCGTCACCTTAACGGCAACCATCACCGATGGCACGGACGTGACCTACCAATGGAATATCGACGGCACGATCAAGACGGGAGCCATCGTAACCGCCACCTACGACGCAGCGGGGAACTACACGGCAATCGTCACGGCAACCAACGACGTTTCAACCGTCAGCACAAGCGCAACGGTCGAAGTCGTCCTGACTGAGCTGTTCATCAGCATCGAAACCCAAACACCCAATGTGGCGATTGGCGACACGGTTGAATATCTGATCAAGTATGTCAATCGGGGCGAACTGCCTGTCAGCGGCGCGGTCATCACAAGCGTGCTGCCGATTGAACTGCACGGCCCACAATTTACCAGCAGCCATCCCGTCACGCTGACCAGCGGCAGTTCACCGACGCTGACGTGGCAATTGGAAACGCTACCCGCAGACAACACGGTGGCGGGGATTCGTTCGATCCGTTTGACGGGCGTTGTGACTAACACATTGACCGGCAGCAAGACGTTTACCACCGCTGTCGAGATTCGTAACCCGATCACCGATACCATCGAGGGGAACAACGTTGACGAGGCGGTTGCGACCGCATTTGACCAGCCAATCACGGGATTGACGGTCGAGACCTCACACGGCAACGGCACGTCGATCAACATGTTGCTCGGTGATCCGATTGTCATGACGGCCACCGTCACCTCTGGCACAAATCTCACCTATACGTGGGATTTGGGTGATGGGACGACGGCCACTGGCGCGGTTGTCACTTACACCTACGGCGCGGTTGATCTCTATGACGTGTCGGTGACGGTCAGCAATGCCGTTGCGGGTAGTTCCAAAACGTTGCAGGTCAATGTTGAGAAGGCAGAAATCTCTGTTTTCGCCACGGGTCCCTTCAATGTCGTTGCCCCCGGCGATCTGGTTCGCTTTAACGGTGTCTTCCAGTATGACGACTTCAATTCGCCACCGATTCCAGCCAGTCGCGTCTGGCTCACGGCGACAACCCCGACCGAGCTATTCAACGTGGTAGCCAGCGGCTTTGGTTATACATCGACACAGCTTGCGCCCTCACAATGGTCGATCCGCTTTAGGGATAAGTTTGCGCCCATCGGCGACCATAACTTTGTCTTTGAAGGCACGGTTGATCCCACGATGACAGGCATACAGCTCATCACCTTTACGCTGGACATGAACTCGCCGACGTTTGACCTCAATCCGTTGAACAATACGATAGAGGTGCCTGTGACGGTCGTTGAGAGAATTGATGGGTTACAGGTGTTTAACGATAGCCCCGTTGCCGTTGGCGACACGGTTAACTTTACAACGTCGATCACGGCGGGGCTTGGCACAGATGTCATGTACCGCTGGACGTATGGAGATGGCACGTTCAACTCTGTGCCGTCACTCGATAGCACGACGAGTCATACGTATGCGGCGGCTGGCGTGTATACCCTGACGGTCAGCGCACAAAACGCGACATCGTTTAGGACAGCCAAAACGGTCATTTACGTTGAGGAGTCAGATTTGCAGTTGGGTGTCGATGCAAGCGACGCTCAGCTTTTGCCCGGCGATGCGCTGACGTATACGTTGACGTTTACGAATAGCGGGATCAATGATGGAGTGGGCGCGGTGTTAACGGCGACGTTCCCGACCGAATTCACGCCAGACGCTGGCTCAATCACGTCAAGCGTTCTTATCACGCAAACGTCGCCGTATGTCTGGGAGATCGAACCGCTGTTGGCAGGTGCATCTGGCACGATTACGGTTGGCGGCGAGGTGGCGACGGGAATTGTGGGCAGCGTGTCGATTGTGACTTCGGCCGAAATCCACAGCCCCGACCCCGACGCACGCAACGACAACAACAGCGCATCCGCAAGCGTCACCATAGGCGACACGCCGATTGTCGGACTACAGGCTATCAACGATAGCCCTGTTGTGCTGGGCAATTCGGTCGGCATGACCGCCACGATTAGCGGCGGCACAAACGTCACCTATAGCTGGGATTTCGACGATGGCAACAGCGCGACGCGAGCGAGCGTGCAGCACAGTTACGCGACGGCGGGAACGTATACCGCCACCGTGACGGCCAGCAACGGCATTTCGCTGACGACGGCGACGACGGTTGTTGAGGTGATTTCGGCCGATTTAACTATCACCCAAACAGCCAGCACAAGCGATGTCGCAACGGGCGATGCATTCCAATACGTGATTACGGCCACCAATCGCACGGCGCTCCCCGTCGCAGGCAGTACCGTCAGCGTAACGCTCCCAACGGAAGTGACGCTTGATAATGTAGAGAGCAACGTCGTTATCAGCCAGATTGGGGCGAACACGGCGTGGCAACTGCCAGAGTTGGCGGCGAGCGAGAGCGCGATCATCACCTTGTCGGTGACGGTCGATCCCGCGCTGGTTGGCAGCGTGCCGTTTACGCAAACGGCGGTCGTGAATAATGCAGCGGCGGTTGGGGTGATTTCGGCCGATGTCACCGTCACAGCCCATGAAGCAGTTGCAGGTGTCAACGCCACGTCAAACGACACGGTCGTGACGGGCGGAACCGCTGTCTTTACGGCAACAGTCTCACGCGGTGTCGATGTGACCTACACATGGGAGCTTGACGACGCCATTCTCGGCAACGTCATCGCCAGCGGCGCAGTCGTGACGCATTCGGTCGGCTTTGCCGGCACATATGGCGCAACCGTCACGGCCGCCAACGGGCAGACAGACGGCACGGCGACGACGCAAGTTGACGTCATTCCAGCCAACCTAGCGATTGAACAAACGGTGTCTGCAACAGGTGCGGCGACGGGCGAAACGCTGACGTTCAGCTATCTCTACACCAACTTGACCAGCTTGCCCGTTGCAAACGGCTTCATCACCAACCTGACGCCAGATTTCCTCACGGGGGTCACCATCGAAAGTGATGCCCCACTCGCGGAAACGGCGGGCGACGTGTGGGAACTCGCGCCATTGGACGTGGGTGAAAGCGGTCGCATCACGGTCACGGGTCAGGTCGCTAGCGGAACCGCGCTCGGCGTGACGGCACACACGGTTGAGATCGGCAACGGCTATGACGACAGCGATCCCATCGACAACGTTGACACAGTTGAAATCGTTCTACGCGACGACAGCGTGACGGGCTTGACGATGCAGCACGATGCACCCGTCTTCCGCGCTACGCCCGTCAACTTTAGCGCGGCGGTTGGCAGCAGTGACCCCGTGAGCTATACATGGTCGTTTGGCGACGGCAGCAGCGGCAGCGGTGCGACTGTTGCCCACGCTTATGCGGATGCGGGGGTTTACACCGTCGTCGTGACGGCGAGCAATGCCACGTCGCAGTTGACCAATGCGATGCAGGTGACGATTGAGGCGGCTGAATTGGCGATTTCACAAGCGGTTTCGGCCGAAATCGTCCACCCCAACAACCCGATAACCCTCACCCTGCACTTCACCAACAGTAGCAACCTACCGCTGGCTGGCGTTCTTATCACCGACACCTTGCCCGCACAACTGGCTGGCTTCATCGTCAGCAGCGATCTCGCCATTACGGACATCGGCGGCACTCCCTACGTTTGGCAGTTGCCGACGCTGGCGGCTGGGCAAAGCGGCACGATTACGCTGACGGGATCGATTGGAAGTGCGAATCCGTCTATCGTGCATCGCGCTACGATTGGTAGCGGGGAGCGTGAGGATGTTTCGGCCGATAATCAAACCGAACTTACCCTCACAGTCGTCGAACCGCTAACAGGTCTCGTTGCGACAAGCGATAGCCCTGTTGGACTTGGGCTACCAGTTAACTTTAATGCCAGCATTGCCAGCGGCAGCGGCACATTCCAATGGGCGTTTGGCGACGGCACAACCGCCAGCGGCGCGACACCCGCGCACACCTATGCACAGCCCGGCGTTTATCAGGCGACGGTCACGATTACCAACGGTCTCGACAGCTTGACGGCGACCGTCCCCGTGACGGTGATCGACACCGACTTAGAAGTGATCCAAACGGTGTCGAGCTATGCGGTTGAACCGGGCGAGTTGCTGACCGCGACGGTGGTTGTTCGCAACAGTGCGGCGTTGACGTTAACCAATGTCCTCATCACCGATACGCTTCCTGCTGGGTGGGAAAACGTGACGGTGCAGACGAGTGTGCCACTGAATGAGATTTTGGTCGATCCGCTCGTCTGGCAACTGCCAACGCTTGCCCCGTTTGAATCGATCACCATCACGCTGAGCGGGACGGTGACACCGACGATTAGCGGCGTTGTGACGCTGGTGAACAGCGTCGAGGCGACCCAAGCACTGCCCGAGCAAAATCTCGACAATAACGCGGATACACAGGTGATCCAAGTCAGTGATGACCCGATCACGAGTTTAGCGGCGGTCAATGACGGCCGCCAGTATATTGATCACGCCGTCACCTTTACGGCAACCGTCACGGCGGGCAGCAACGTCAGCTACCTCTGGTCGTTCGGGGATGGCATGACGGCAACGGGCGCGATTGTCAGCCACAGCTACGCGACGGCTGGCAGCTACAGCGCAATCGTGACCGCACGCAACGCCAATTCACAACAAAACGCGGTCAGCACGGTCGAGATCGTGCGCGGGGATTTGCAGTTGACGCAAACGGTTGATCCAGCGCAACTGCATCCCGGTGAGCCAATCACCTTTACGTTGACCTACACCAACGCGGGCGGTCTGCCCGTCACTGGCGCAATGATTACAAACACGCTGCCGACCGAATTGACCAACATCGCCATTGCGGATGATGGGACGCTCACCCAAATCGGGACAGACCCGCATGTTTGGTTGCTGCCGACGCTACAGCCGGGCGATGGGGGGACGATTGTTATTTTCGGCCGAATCACCGCAGGCTTAACGGGCGTTGTGCCAATCATCAACAGTGCCACCATCGCCAGCCCCGCCCCAGACCACGCACTGGACAACAACACGGCGACGGCGCAAGCGTTGGCAAGCGACGACCCTATCATCGGCTTGACCGCGACGAATAACAGCCCGACGGCACGCGCCACAACGGTGCAGCTAGCGGCAACGGTCATCAGCGGCAATCCGACGGCATGGGAATGGTCATTTGGCGATGGATCAGCGAACGCGACGGGGCAAAATGTCGCCCACGCCTACACACAGCCGGGCGTCTACACGGCAACGGTGACCGCCTCCAACGGTCTCGTTTCCGCACAGGCGACGACGCTGGTCACCGTTTTGGCGCACGACCTGTCGATTACGCAAAACACGGCGCAAGCGCAAGTTGCGCCCAGCGAATTTGTGACCGTGACGTATACGGTTGAGAACGCGGGTGGCTATCTTGCCAGCGGGGTTGTGCTGTCGAGTTCGTTGGCGACGCAGCTAGATGAACTGAGCGTGACTGCCTCTGTGCCAGTTGTGGCGGGGGTTGGCGGTTGGCAGTTGCCCAATTTGACGGCGGGCAGCAGCAGCGTCGTCACCTTTAGCGGGCGCATCCAACAGCAGCCCGTTGCGCCCTACACGCTCGTCCACACGGCGACAGTCGCGGCGACGCAGGTTGATGACGTGCCGCAAAATAACGAGATTGTCGGGTTGCTGCCTGTCAATGAGCGGCCGATTATCGGACTCGTCTTGACGGGCGTTGATCCCGTCGTTGTCAGCAGCGCGAGCGCGTTCACCGCCACCGTGACAGACGGCAGCAACATGACCTACACATGGTCGTTTGGGGATGGTTCAGGCGTGGTGATTAGCAACACGATTGGTCAACCGCAGCTCGAAGCGCAGTTGCAGACGCACGTCTACACGACGACTGGCCCGTTCACGATTATTGTGACGGCGACCAATGGCGTATCGACGGCGAGTACGTCGCTGCAAATCAACGTGCTGGCGGCTGATTTAGGGCTGGCGATGACGACCGTTGAGCCGATTGTGTTGGCAGGTGCGCCGCTGACCTACACGTTGACCTACACCAATCAGGGAACGACGACGCTCGATGAGGTGATTTTGTATCACGTCACGCCAGACTATTTAATCGGCCGAACTCTCACCGCAACTCCCGCAATTTCGGCCGATCCCACCTCCGCCTTCCTGTTCTACCTCCCACCACTCCAACCCGGCGAAGGCGGAACGATCACGATGACGGGAACAGCCGCCACGGTTACACAAACGGTCACCTTTACGAACAGCACGGTGATCGAGAGTGAGTTTACGGACATCGAATTTGCCGATAATGTGGCGGATTTGCAGACGACGATTGCGCCGGTGGTGGTGATTTCGGCCGATGCACAAACGCAACAACTGGAAGACAGCGGCAACGCCGTGGTGACGATTACGCTCTCAACCTCGTCACCGTTTGACGTGGCGTTCGACTACGCCACAGTGGACGGCACGGCGACAGGCGGGGTTGACTATGTGAGCCAATCGGGACGCATCACCATCACGGCTGGCATGACGCAGACGACCATCCCGATCACGCTGCTGCCAGACGCGATTACGGAAGGGGACGAATCGTTTACGATTGTGCTGAGCAATCCGCACAATGGTCAGTTGGGCAATCTGCGAGCGACCGTTGCGGAGGTAGTGATTGTCGATGCGGTCGATGAGGCGGCAGCAGCCGTGATCGTCGCGCCACTCCTGATCAGCATCACCGAAGACACGACTGGCCTGTTCACCATCACGCTGGCAACGGAGCCGTCACAGCCCGTGACGATTTCGCTGGCGAGTGATGATGTGAGCGTCTGTATCATTGGCATGACGGAGGTTGTACTTGATAGTGGCAATTGGCAGCGTGGTGTGAGTGTTGTTGTGGGAGGTGTGGATGATGGGCAAATGGTTGAAGTGCGAGAATGTTTGATTGTGGGGGGATCGGCCGAATCCTCCGTCACCGCCTACAACGCACAACCCGTTACCGATGTCACTGTCCGAGTCTTTGAAGAAGGTGTACTGGCAGTTAGTATGCTCTCAGCGCAAATTGTTGGGTGGCAGCACGGTTGGCTGGTTAGGCTATGGTTCACACTAGCTGCGGTGACGGTGGTGTTACGCATATGGCGTCGTCGTAGGGGCTGTCCTTGTGCCAGCCCTAATCTGGGCAACCACAAGGGATTGCCCAATTCCTGAAGAACCTATGCAAAATGGTTTAAGGGCGTATCGCGATTGCTAAGTCCCGATACGCCCATCTCATTGCCTGCTATGTTTACCTTGAAACGCATCCCTGCAAATATCAAATGAGCGCGTGTTAGATATTCAACTTGATGCAAACGAATGGTGACTAAGGATGATTTTGCAGCGCACTGACCGCCGCGCATCTTTTCGCACATGTACAAGACAATTGCAATGTGCCGCGATGCGCTCATGCTGGGTGGTTCACGCTAGTGTGAACGAGATATGCCGCTAGGTGATGGCGACGGCCGTGCTGTATAATGCAGTCGGCGTCAACGATGCTCCGCACGCAACTGCTGTCACAAGTCTTTGGGGCAGTGATGGCGCCCTATCTCGACAATGATGGCGCAAGAACCACGCATTTGGCGCACACTCGATAACAAAAAGACATTCCATCGGCGATTTTGCATGAATCGACCGTCCAATCTACATGATCAAACCTAAATCTGCTCACTTGACTGGCTCAGAAATTTCGTGGTTTGCACCCATTTGCAGTGACGATTACGAATATCTTGGCGTACCAGACAACCGCCTCAAGTCGACGTTTGCGCACACGGCCGAGATTGTGCAATCGGCCGATCAACTTGGTTACCGCAACATTCTCTGTCCCTCCTCCTATCAGGTCGGCCAAGATACATGGACCTTCGCATCGGCTGTCGCCCCGCTGACCACCCAAATTAACTTGCTGGCGGCGATCCGCACGGGCGAACTGTGGCCGCCGATGCTCGCTCGCTCTATTGCCACGCTCGATCATATTCTCAATGGGCGGCTGACGATCAACATTATCTCGTCTAACCTGCCGGGCGAAACGCTCTCCTCAGAGGCACGCTACCAGCGGTCGCGCGAGGTGATCGAGATTCTAAAACAGGCGTGGACACAGGATCACATCGACTACGCTGGCGAGCATTATCAAATTCAGCTAGACACGACCGACCCCGTGCGACCCTACCAGCAAAACGGCGGCCCGTTGCTCTACTTTGGCGGCTATTCTCCGTTGGGCAAGGATTTGTGTGCCGAGCATTGTGATGTCTACCTGATGTGGCCGGACACCGAAGAAAATTTGCGGGGTCATATGGAGGATTTGACCGAGCGCGCTGACACCTATGATCGCACAATCGACTATGGCCTGCGTGTTCACGTCATCGTGCGCGAGACAGAAGATGCGGCACGCGCACACGCACGCAAACTCGTCTCACGACTGGATGAACAGTTTGGGACAGAGATTCGCAATCGGGCGCAGGATGCCAAGACACTCGGTGTCGCACTGCAAGCCCAAGCGCGGGAGCGGTCAGACGATGAGGGATACGTTGAGCCACACCTATGGACGGGTGTCGGCCGCGCCCGTTCTGGCTGTGGCGCTGCACTGGTTGGTAACCCCGATCAAATCGCGGCAAAAATCCAGCGTTATATGGATATGGGAATCCGCTCTTTTATTTTTTCTGGCTACCCCCATCTGGACGAATGTAAGCTGTTTGCCCGCTATGTGCTGCCGCAACTAGAGACGATTTCACTGCCAGTTGAATACGGCCGCATCCCCACTCAAACGCCGCCGACCCCGCTCGGTGTGGGTGAGCGACGATAACGTTTTAGCGAGTTACGTCTCCCAATATCAGACTTTATCGTCCACAGCTAACCTTATCCTTTTAGACCCGTCGCCGCGATCCCACTCGTAATAAACCTCTGCAAAAACGCAAACACCAGCGAAATCGGCAGCAGCGTCAAAACCGTCATTGCCAAGATGTAGTGCCACTGCACGTTGAGTTCTCCTTGGAATGAGTTCAGCCCAACTTGCAACGTGAACAACTCGCTGCGACTCAAGACGATCAGCGGCCAGAGGAAATCATTCCAGCGCCACATCACCGAGAAAATCGTCAGCACCGCCAGCGCAGGACGCGCCAATGGCAAAACGATCTGCCAGTAGATGCGCCACTCGCCAGCCCCATCGATCCGCGCCGCCTCCATCAGCTCATCGGGAATTGTCAGCATGTATTGGCGCAGCAGAAAAACGCCCGTCGGTGTCGCTGCGCCGGGAATAATGACCCCCCACAGCGTGTTGTTCATGTTGAGCGAGGTGATGACCAAGAAGACCGGCACCAAAATGACCGAAACGGGAATCAGCAACGTGCTGATGATGACGACAAACGTCGTATTTTTGCCCTTGAACTCGTATTTGCTCAGTGCAAACGCCGCCATGCTGTTGATCAGCAGCGTCAACGCCGTCGCCACCACCGTCACCCAAAGACTGTTGCGGAGATAGGTCAAAAAGTTAAAGCGTTGCAGCGGTTCAGTGTAGTTGTTCCACGCAAATTGTAGTGAGCGTACTGGCTCGCGCTGGTCAATCGGGACGCGGATAATCTCATCGGGTGCGGCGGGGTCGATCAGTTGCGCCTCCAGCCCGATGCGGCGAATTTGTGCCAATTCACGTGTGCTGCCATCCTCCATCGTCACCGTAAATAGTGGAAGCGGATCATCATACCCTTCCACCACAATCGAATCTTGTCCAAATGGCAAAAACGTCGGCGGAAATTCGATCAAGCCAGCCGGCGTTTTGAGTGATGACAAAATCAGCCAAAGCACAGGGCCAAACATGATGACTGTCCCAAACAGTAGATAGAGATAGGAGAGCATATCGGCCGTACTTAGCCGATTTGGATTTTTCGTGCGAGAGACAAAGCTACCAATTGTTGAAAACATAGTGACCTCCTATGCGCTGCCTGAGTCTTGACCGATTCGCAGTTGAATCAACGTAAAGACCAGCAAGACGACCGCCATCACCACCGATGCAGCGGCTGATAATCCAAATATCTGCACTTGATTTGAGAATCCCGTGTTGTAAATGTACTGCACCATGAACAGATTCGCCGTGCCGGGACCGCCACCCGTCAGCACAAACACCGCATCGAATATCTGCACCGCCCGAATCAACGACAAGACCAACACCACGAACAACGTCGGCATCCAGAGTGGCAGCGTGATGTAGCGGAACTGTTGCCATGTGCTTGTGCCGTCGAGCAGCCCCGCCTCGTACAAGTTGCCCGGAATCGACTGCAACCCCGCCAGCAGGATCAGCGTGTAGAATCCCATCAACGCCCAAACGCTGATGACGATTACCCAAAAACGTGACCATGTCGGGTCAAGCAAAAATGGAATCGCTTCGATCTCAAACTTGCTGAGCAATCCATTGAGAACCCCCTGTCGCTGTAAAATCCACTTCCAGATGAGGGCGACGACGACGGGTGAGAGCAGCACGGGGTAGAAAAAGACGCTGCGGAAAAAGCCGCGTCCGCGAATGTTGCGGTTGAGAATTAGGGCTGTAATCATTGAAAACAGCACCATAAAGCCGACTTGAAAGATCACAAAGAAGGTCGTGTTAAAGACAGCCCGCCAGAAACGATCTTCGCGGCAGGAGTTTGGATCAAAAAAGTTTTCACAGTCGAACAGGGTTTCAAAGTTACCCAAGCCGATAAACGGCCGATCTTGCGGAAACAGATTTGTGCCACCCGTCAGCGCATAGTAGAAGTTGAGCAACATCGGAAACAGGACAAAAATCCCGAAGATCAACATGTTTGGCAGCAAGAAAAAATACGCCATGTTGTTGACCCCGATGCGGCTTTGTAAGCGATTGAAAATTGCATCTAACACGGAACCTTCTCCTGTTAGCCACAAATTACGTGAATGACACGAATTGAGGGGCTGTTTTCATTGAATGCACGACGTGGGTATTTGGATGCAATTGTGGGTTTACAAAACAAACGGGAATGAGGCCTCCTATGGTTAAAACCAGAGGCTGACACGCAAAACACGCTAAAGCGCGTTGTCTTCCAGTGCGTTTGAACGCACTTTGTGTAACAGCCTTCGGTTTTAACGGTAGGATTTTTGTACCCATCTTATTTGTTAACTTGCAAACGCATCCAAATAGCCACAAAAAACCAGAAAGTGTCGCGCCATCGGCGCGACACTTTCGTAACAAACTAACTACCAGATTCAGCAACCGCTTGATCGACATCCTCTTGGATGCGCTCAATTGCTTGGTCGAGCGTCAATTCGCCCAAGATGGCTTGGGTCAGACGGTCGCGCACGGCGTTGAAGATGGCGAAGTTGACAGGGTAGGCTTGCAAATCGTAGGCGGTCTGATCGAGTGCGCCAACTTGACCGACGAAGACGGAGAGCGCATCGGCCGCAGCCTGTACGTCGGTGTCATAGGTGATGTCATCGGCCGATAATCCCAAATGCCCCGGAATAAACAGCGTGCGTCCAGAGAACTCGGCGAGAATCTCCTCTTGCGCGAGGAATTCCATCAACATTGCGACCTCTTCTGGATGTTCTGTTCCCGCGATTGGCACAAGTGCCGCACCACCAGGCATTCCAGAACATGCGGCGGGGCCACACGGATTCGGCACAACTTGCCAGTCGAACGCATCGCCGATGCTGTCGGCAAATTGACCGATCTGCCAGCTACCCGACATGTACAGCACCGTTTCGCCATTCACGAACATATCGTTGGCGGGAACATAGCTGCCGCTGCTGCTTGCCCACACGTCGAGCGGCATCGTGCCGTCGGCGTGCCAGTCGAGCAACAGTTGTGACATCGTGCGGAACCCTTCGTCGTCGATGACGGGGTTACCGTCTGCGTCAAAGAAAGCCGCGCCTTGACTAATCGCGGGGCCAGCAAAGCGGTGGCCTGTGCGATCCATCGCCATTGCGAACGATGTGCCAGTTGCATCGGCAACTTGCTGGGTCAATGCGGCCCACTCTTCCCAAGTCGTGTCGCCCGTTGGGACATCGACACCCGCTTGGTCAAAGAGCGTCTTGTTGATGTAGGGGCCTGTCACGGTCAACTGTGTCATCATGCCGTAGATGCCGTCTGTGTCACCCGCAGGACGGAGCCAGTTGAGGAAGGGGCCAAAGCTGCTTTCCCAGTAGGCGGTATCGACGTAGGGGCTGATATCGAGATAGAACTCGGACAAACCACCCAAGTTGGTGACACGGGCGAGATCAGGCCCTTCACCCGCTTGCAACTGAATCGGCAGATTTTCGAGAATCGTATTGTAGGCGACGTTGTCCATCATGACGGTGATGTGTGAATTTTCTGCTTCAAAGCGGTCGAGCAGGTCGCGCATGACGACATCTTCATTGCCATCGGTGTACCAGGTCATGCGTAGCTCGACTGGCTCCATCGCTTCTTCATCCATCTCTTCTTCACCATCTTCTTCCGTCGGTGTGCCGAGCGCTTCAGAGACCGCCACATCGACATCAGCTTGGGCGCGTTCGAGGGCTTGGTCGAGCGTCAATTCACCCAAGATGGCTTGGGTCAGACGGTCGCGCACGGCGTTGAAGATTGCGAAGTTGACGGGATACGCTTGCAAATCGTAGGCGGTTTGATCGAGTGCGCCGACTTGACCGACGAAGACGGAGAGCGCATCGGCCGCAGCCTGCACGTCTGTTTCGTAGGTGATGTCATCGGCCGATAATCCCAAGTGTCCGGGAATAAACAGCGTCTGGCCAGAGAACTCAGCCAACACGTCTGCTTGCGCCAAGAAGTCCATCAACTTAGCGACCTCTTCGGGATGATCCGTTCCATCAATTGGCACAAGTGCCGCACCACCGGGCATCCCAGAGCAAGCGGCGGGGCCACATGGATTTGGCACGACTTGCCAGTCGAACGCATCACCGATGCTGTCGGCAAACTGACCGATCTGCCAGCTACCCGACATGTACATCACGATTTGACCATTCACAAACAGGTCGTTGGCGGGAACATAGCTGCCACTGCTGCTGGCCCACACGTCGAGCGGCATCGTCTCGTCGGCGTGCCAATCGAGCAGCAGTTGTGACATCGTCCGCATCCCTTCATCATCAAGCACGGGATGACCGTCCGCGTCAAAGAACTGTGCGCCCTGACTAATCGCGGGGCCTGCAAAGCGGTGACCTGTGCGATCCATCGCCATTGCAAAAGGGGTTCCCGTCGCGTCGGCAACTTGGCGTGTCAAGTCTGCCCACTCTTCCCATGTGGTGTCGCCCGTCGGAACGTCGATGCTCGCTTGGTCGAAGAGCGTCTTGTTGACATAGGGGCCGGTGACGGTTAACTGGGTCATCATGCCGTAGATGCCGTCTGTGTCTCCCTGCGGACGCAGCCAGTTGAGGAAGGGGCCAAAGCTGTCTTCCCAATAGGCGGTATCGACATAGGGGCTGATGTCGAGATAGTACTCGGACAAACCGCCCAAATTGGTGACGCGGGCGAGGTCGGGGCCTTCACCAGCCGCCAACTGAATCGGTAGATTTTCAAGAATCGTGTTGTAGGCGACGTTGTCCATCACGACGGTGATGCCGGGATTTTCAGCCTCAAAGCGGTCGAGTAGCGCACGCATGGCGACATCTTCATTGCCATCGGTGTACCACGTCATGCGTAGTTCGACGCTGTCGCCCGTGTCGTCGGTGGGGGTCTCTTCGACTGGGGCTTCTTCGGTCGCGCCACCATCGCTTGGTGGCTGGGTTGGGTCTACTTCGGGTGTGCCACCGCAGGCGACAAGCACCAGCAGCAGTATGAACATCAACAATCTCGATATGTAAGTCTTCATTTTCTTCTCCATATTAACTGATACTCCAGACAGTGATGATCGAGTCGGATCGGACTCAATCGGCGTAACGTTTGGTGCGCTATTAACTATAAGCTCTCCTTTGGCGGTTTGCACGAGTCGCGTTTGACGAGCGTGCCGTGGAATGTGATCTGTGTGCTTTTGAGCAAAGGTTGTTGAATCTGTTCGACAAGCGTCTTGAGCATCCAATACCCTTCCTCAAATTGGTGGTAACGAACGGTCGTTAACGGTGGGTCGTAGTTCTTGGTAAAAGTTGTGTCGTCAAAGCAGAGAACGGACAGTTGATCGGGGATGGCGCAACCGGCGGCGCGTAAAATGGGTAGCCCATCCTTCGCGTAGGCTTCATTGACGAAGACGGCGGCGGTGATTTCGGCCGATTTTATCCGCCCCACCATCACCTCAGCCGCCCCCTTGCCGCCCCCCAGCGCAACCCACTCCGCTTTTGCAGCAATGCCATGTTCTGCGAGGGCAGCGCGATAACCCGCCAGTCGATCTGTCGTAAAAAGATAGTCCATATCGCCACCGAGAAAGGCGATGGCGCGGTGTCCAAGCGAGACGAGATAGCTGGTCGCCTCACGCGCCATTGCAATTTCATCACGGCGAATGAGGTTGATAGGCGACTCGCCTCCATGATAATCCCACCCCATCAAGACACAGGGAATCCCCATCGCGTTCGCCTCATCGATCAGCGGCTCTTGCCGACGCGCACCAATCATGAGAACCCCATCGGGCAGCAGTGAGGCTTGCGAAAGGTAGAGGCGGGTGGCGTGATTTTGTGCCATGTCGGGTGCGTTAATCGCAATTCGCAACTGTACGTTGAGCGCGGAAGCACACGCCTCGATGCCACGCAAGAATTCGCCAAAGATATGGCTTGAGTGCAAAATAGTTGGATGCAGCACCATCACGGTGAGCGGTGTTGCGCCGTTGTTCTTGTGATTTTGGGGGACGGAATAGGTGAGTTTTTCGGCCGAATTCAGCTCTTCTGCAACCGAAAGGACGTGCTGACGCATCTTTGAAGAAATACCGGGTTTGTCGTTAAGGGCTAGCGACACCGTGCTTTTGGATACATTGGCGTGCTTGGCAATTTGGCTTACAGACGGCATTATTGCTCCACAGCGAACGAACGAACGGCTTTCGTTCGAGTGAGATTAACACGCTTATAACGAAATGTCAAAGCAGATGGGGAGCGCAGTCAAAGCAGTAAAATCAACTCACGACACATTGATGCGCGCCGGTTATGTTAAGATACACACCATGCGCCGCATCGCGATGCGTCCAGAGCATCTGAAGTTCAACTTCGCCGGGTCCAGCACGTCTCTACGTTCAGGGCTTTATTGTTGACGACGCAACCTTTACACCGACGTCAGTTGGGGCATTGCAATCTTCGATTATGGGGCCGAACTCGACGTTGCAGGTGGTGTTATTGTTGCTATTTATGGCGACCCTAATCTATTCAGCACGGCAATGGACAATCGCACAGGGACAGATGCGCCGCCTCACCGCCACCACCACACCGCGCCAACCGCAATGAGCGCAACGACGATGACTGGGAGCAGCATGCGACGCCAATTGAACGGTGTTTCGTCGGCCGCTACTTCCACTACAACTTCAGGTGTATTGTCAACGGTGGGCGTTTCGGCCGAAACACCCTCAACCCGCTCTGGCGGTGTGACCCCCGCTGTCTCCGCGATCCATGCAAGATGGGTGTAAACGCGCGTGTAGATATCAATTGTCTCGTATGTTCCCGGCGCCTGATCGCCAAGCTCAGCTCCGAATATGCTAATGCCCGCGACGCGATCAGCACCATTGACGGCGATCAGGGCAGGGCCGCCGCTGTCACCGGGACCACCGATCCCTTCTAGCGGGGTCGGTTCGGCGGTAAACATATTTTCGGGATCATGTTCGGGCGGGTCGAAGACAAACACGATGCGTCGGTCATCCTCAAAAAAGGCAACCTGATTCGTGACGGCTCGCAATTGCTGATCACGCGCAACCGCACCCGTCAGCCCTGTGCCAGAGTCGCCACGCCCGACAATGGTGGCAACTGCGCCCCCCTCATCATTCAACCCATATAGCGGAATCGGGGCGATCGCTTCAATCGGCTCGGCAAAGCGCAACAGCGCGATGTCGAAGTCGATTCGATTGTTGGCCCATTCTGGATGGGGAATCGCTTCCGCCACTTCGTATTGTGTGTTCTGAATCGTCACGAAAAACGGTTCGTCTTGTGGGATGTCGCGGGCGACATGTGCAGCGGTAATCGCCCATTCAGGTGCGATTAGTGTCGCCGCCCCATTGCCGGGAAAAACATCAAAAACGGCCGGATACGCATCATCTGCTTGCAAAACATCCGCGGGATTGATGTCGTGACGATAGATTATCGCCTCGGCTGGTCGCTGTCCAAGCAGCAGTAGGAACAGAATAATGATTGGGGAGGAAAGTTGCTTCATCTCGGTAACATACCACTAGCTGATTACCGAACAGTTTCATTTTGATAACAGAATCGTAATCACCGGATCATGTGCGTTGTGTGTCGGCGCGAATGGTGAGGTGTACTATTTTTCGGCCGAATAATTACCGACTTCATGATGCGGCTTGTGATAACGCGCCTGAATCTGTCCCGCGCCAGCCACAGGCTGGTGACAGCAGCAAGGCTAAGCGCAAACCAGAGCGTCAAGTTGTCACCAGCAAAAACAAATTGATCACTTAATCCAACGTTTGTTGGGACGGAGATGGCGGCACAGTCTGAGAATTCAGATGAGGTGTATTGGCGCGATGTGACCATCGTAACGTGCGACGCAGCGCTCACGGTTGAATCTACGTTGAAGGTTGCGCTGAACGCGTAAACCCCGCTCGCATCCGTTGTGCCTGAAAAATGTCCGAGCCACTGCTGTCCTTCGCCGTTGCCAGAGTCATCGCACGCATCGCTCGCGTAGACGTGGAGCGTGTATTGCGTAGACGGCTCTGCGGCGAGCGTTCCCGTCACGATTAGCTGATTATTTTCAAGAGAAAGCTGCGTGAGGGTCGGGAAGTTGAGCAGATCGTTTATACCGCTATCGCTGTCGAGTAGATCATTTTCCGTGACCCCACTAGGGACAATATCAACACCCAAATCGTCATTGTTGAAAATATGGTTGATGGAGGCGTTGACGGTCGTCGATTCACTAGACTGACCATCAATGAGAATGCCCGTGCCATTGTGAGCGATGGTGTTTGGGTCGTCTATCGTTCCAATGGTCGTGGTTAACGTGTCATAGAGCGAGATGCCGCGAGTAGAGTGGCCGAAGTTTGTGGCTAAATCGGCCGAAATCCCCACATAGTTTCCCGCAACTGTTAGCTGGTCCGCGCGTGAAATTTCGATTCCAACGCTACTGATACCCGTCACATTGTTCGTAATCTGCACATTGCTGACACTGTACAAACTCAAGCCACTTAGTCCGCCTTCAAGCGGCGTCACGCCATCTGCACCGACCCCTATGAAATTGTTCGCGATAGTCAGTTCCGTACCGTTAAAAACCTCGACCGCATCTTCGCTCGCAGATATAATCACGTTCCCTGCGCCGGATGCGTTGCCTCCAAGCGTGACATGATTGGCGTTAAATAGCCAGATGCCGTCACGTCCGTTTGATAAGCCGGGCGTAACGCCTCTTCCATCTGTCCCAAGATGGGTGCAGGTCAGCGCGAAACCGTCTACCTGGTCGAGTGAGATACCATTTGAACTAAAGCGATAGACCGCCAGACCCCGCACTGTGCCACCCTCTTTGATGAGAAGCCCATCGGCCGATTCCCCCGCCAATGAGCCGTCCAGCTCGATCATCAGGGACGCACTCGCTCCACCTGTGGGGCAAACCGTCCCACCTTGCGTCGTGCCGTCGATCACCACCCGATTTGTTATTGCAGGATAGCTCGTTGTTGGCGTGATGATGTGAGGACCAGCTCCCGTCATATTGAAAAAGATCGCATTTGCGCTACCTGCATTGACTTCATCAATCGCTTCCCGCAGTGAACAGTGACCGATGCTGCACAACCCGTCATCGATATCGTTGGCGCTGTTGACGAGAGCCACATTCAAAATTTCATGGCACGCCGATAGTTCGGACGTATTGCCGTCTGGATCGGTCGCTGTTGCAACGGCGTATTGGGTGACTTGGGTAGAAGTTAGTGCTGCTGTACTGCTGCCATAGTTGTCTACGTTTGTGGTGACAGTGACTTCTCCAAGTAGATCAGTAGCCTCGCCCGCGCAGGTTGGGCTGGCGTAAAGTGTGACGGTGTAGGTGGTGCTGGGCTGGCTGATGAGTTCAATCAGCAGCTCATCCGCGCTGCTGTTGCTCAAAGTTGGATAGTTTTGCAGACGATTTGCCCCGCTGTCACTATCGTCGCTGTCGTTTGGGGTCGTGCCGTCGTTGTTCAGGTCAATGGAGAGACCCGCGTTATCGTAGATTTTGTTGGCGTGAATGCTGTTATTGATGCTGGTGCCGTCTGTTACCGCGACGCCGTCCGCGCCATTGTTGGCGATGACATTGCCAGTGATGAGGGAATTACCCACACTAAAGGGGAGACCAATGCGGTTGTTGCTGCTCTCCTCATCGATCAGGATGCCGTGCAAGTTGTTACCCAAATCGGCCGATTCCCCCGCATCCGTCCCAATAAAGTTACGCTCAATAATGTTGTCATCTGCCTTGTAAAGACGAATGCCGCTCAAGCCATTTGCGCCAATCGTGTTTTCCATATCGACCATTGTCGCGTCACCCACCACGATGTTTGCCGCATCCGCGATCAGGATGCCGTGATGTCCGTTCCCCAGACCTGCTGCACCAATCTGATTGGCATATATTGCGTTTCCACGCTTAACCTTTCCGCCCGACGAAAGATGATCAATAAAAGAGATGCCGCTTCGACTGTTTGCGGCGATTAGGTTCCCCATATCCACCCCGCCAATCGTCGTGTCACCACTCTCGGTGACAGCAATACCGTTTTCACCGTTTCCTGCGGCGTGCGTGCCGCTATGATCGACACCAATGTGATTGCAGTAGATTTCGTTCTGATCTGCCGCCTTAATCGTGATACCGTTGCCGCTAAAATTGACGATTGCCAATCCTTTAATCGTGTTGCCATCGGCCCCCGCTGCGACGCGCACGCCAGTCGCGTTTGCCGCGTTGAGATTGCTGCCGTCAAGCGTGACCAGCAGCATGTCGCAGCTTGCCCCTGCTTGCGATGTGCCGTCGATAATGACACCGGCACTATCTGTCAGGGCTGGCAAGGGGGCAGTGAGGGCAACGGTGACCGGAACCCCGCTGCCGACAGGAATGTTAAACGTGATTGTGTCCTGCCCTGTGTTGCTGTTGGCGGCGGCAATCGCCTCACGAAGCGTGCATCCCTGCGTTGTCTTTGTGCACTCACCCACCGTGAGAGAGTCGAGGCGTGTATTGACGACATACGTTTTTGCGCTGTTTGCGCTGGCATTTCGGCCGATCACAAACACACTCGCAAACACCAGTGTAAGTAACAGATATCGGAAAAGGTGGCTGAAATTATGGAAGGGTTGGGTTAAACGGATCATTTATCGCTCCAATTATTGTTTAGGTCATTTCGCAATTTGCGCCGATTGAAGGTAGCCGCACTATCAGAACAGCCCAACGAAAATCACAATTGGCGGCCATCCTGTCAGCGCAAAATTGGTCAGTGCTGAAGGATAAAAACCTTGCGTGGAATTAGCGTGGAATCGAGTTTCTACGTCTCCATTGCAATAATTGCTTATTGCGATTAATTGCAATAAATAATTATTGCGCTATAACTTTGCGCGGAGACAACACATGAATCTAAGACACCTTCTTTTTCTGGCCATAATGAGTCTTGCCATTGCCTGTAGCGATGGCAATGTCGAACCGACGAACGAGATTACCAATGAACCAGCCGCGCCAACGACAGTGCTGCGCGTTGGCGCACCGGCGGATGATTACCGACTGGACGCAGAAGATATCGGCCGAATTACGGTTGGCATGAGTCAGGTTAACACCAACATCTTTGAAGGGTTGACCCGCATGGACACCGACTTCCAAATCCAACCTGCATTGGCAGAATCTTGGGAATACATGCCTGAGAACGGGGGGTGGCGATTTAATTTGCGGCAGGACGTAACGTTTCACGACGGCACGCCGCTGACTTCGCTGGCGGTCGTCGAGATGATTGAGCGCGTGTCGCAGGGTGGATTTTCAATCATTCTGCGCGTCGATGAGAACTCTGCGGTTGCCGTTGACGACTACACCGTAGATATCATCCCAACGCAGACAAACGTCCAACTTCCCGGACAAATTGCCCACCCACACTTTGGATTGCGTGCGCCGGGAACAGACCCTCTGGCGGGTGAGCACGTCGGCACAGGCCCATTTGTGTTCAAGGAATATGTGCCAGATGATCACATTACCGTGACTAAGAATTCGGCATATTGGGGCGATCCGGCTAACGTGGACGAGATCATTTTCCGCTTTATGCCTGACCCCAACACGCGCGTTTTGGCGTTGCAAGCGCAAGAGGTGGACATTGTTTACGATGTGCCGCGTGAATCGGCCACCCTGTTGATGGGGATGGAAGAACTGAACGTATTGCCTGCCGCCGTCGGCGCGTATCAAGCTGTTTCCGTGCTGGCGACGGGGGAAGCGCCTTATGATATTGGTCGAGATCCGCTGGTGCGTGAGGCAATTGGTTACGCGATTGACCGACAGGCGATCGTCGACATCGCGCTGGGCGGTATGGCTGAAATGAGTCAGACGCTAATTCCCGCGGCGGTGTTGGGAGATTCGGCCGATCAGATTCGCGGCTTTTCACATGACCCCGACCGTGCGATGCAGCTGCTTGAGGATGCGGGCTGGCATGATACAGACGGGGATGGCATCCGCGAAAAAGAGGGGCGCACACTATCACTTGAAATCGTCAGCGGCTATCCAACCGCCAACGACAACGGGCAAACGCCAGAGGTCTTGCAGGCTCAATTGCGGGAGGTCGGGATCGCGTCAACCATCACCGCGATCAACGACAGTGCCGCGTATAACGATCGCTTAACGGCGCAGCAGGGTGATTTGTGGGTTGAGATCGGCAACCAAAACAGCGCATCCCCCTGTTTTTTGCCCGGCTTTCTCTATTACGGAGGCAATGACGAACCAAACAACTATCAGTCTGCGTTTGCGCCTACGTATGTGGGGGTGACGGGATTTGATAGCGCGATGGATGCGTGCAACAATTCGGCCGATCCTGTCACCGCTGCTGAAAACGCCGCTGCCGCTATTCGAGTTCTCGTGGATGAGGCACACACGGCACTCCCGCTCGTTGGGCTTTATCGCGTCTGGGCAACGACCGATAGCGTGACAAATTTCACGCCACATCCAATTTTTGTCATGATTCGCTGGGATGACGTGACCGTTCCCTAACATGGCGTTACAAAAATTATTAAACCGACTGCTGGCACTCATTCCCGTGTGGCTGTGCATATCGCTGCTAGCCTTTAGCCTAAGCGCGTTGGCTCCCGGCGACCCGGCCGCACAGCTCTACATTCGGCTCTACGGTCAGCCGCATTCTGACCAGAGTGCCTTGAATGAGCTGCGTGCTGAGTATGGGTTTGATGACCCGTTCTGGTTGCGCTATGGACGCTGGACGCTGGATGCGGCGCAGGGCTCTTTGGGCAACTCATACCAGAGCGGTCAGCCCGTCATGCAGGAGCTAATTGTCCACTTTGGCAGTACGCTCAAAATCGCGCTCAGCGGATTTTTCGTCGCGATCATCGTGGCGATTCCGTTAGGCGTGGTCGCCGCACACTGGCGAGACAAGCTGCCCGACTTTGTGGCGCGTGTCGCTGCGTTGATTGGCGTTTCTGTGCCTGCCTATTGGCTTGCGTACATGTTGATCTTGCTGTTTTCTGTCAAACTGCGCTGGTTGCCGGTTGCGGGTACGGGCAGTTGGCGACATTTGTTGCTACCTGCCGTGACGATGGGGTTGGGTGGGGCGGCCGTGCTGAGCCGCTTGCTACGCTCATCACTATTGGAAGTGCTCAATCAGGATTATATTCGGACTGCCCAATCAAAAGGGCTATCTTATTGGCGTGGCGTTTTTTTGCGCCATGCCTTGCCAAATGCGCTGGTTCCCGTTGTGACGGTCAGTGGCAACCTGTTTGGATATTTGCTGTCGGGTGCGGTCGTTGTTGAGACTGTTTTTGCGTGGCCGGGAATCGGCCGATTGATTATTGATGCGATTGTTTTCCGTGACTATCCTGTGATTCAAGGCTTCGTCCTCTTCACTGGCACGCTGTTTGTCCTCCTTAACCTCTGTGTCGATCTCTCCTACGGTTGGCTTGATCCACGCATCCAGCTTGGCGAAAGCGTTGCCTAACCGCCGCTGACTTAACGAACAATGCCCCCTTTACTTCGCCGTCTGTTAACCAATCGCATCGCAGCGATTGGCATTGTGATCGTGTTGACAATGTTGCTTCTGTCGCTTCTCGGCCCCACCGTCGCGCCGCATGATCCACTCCAGCAGTTTGGTCAACCCCTTGCGACACCTAGTCGCCAATTCCCGCTTGGCACAGATAATCTTGGACGCGATTTGCTAAGTCGGCTTCTGCATGGCGCGCGCCCATCGTTGGGGGTCGCCCTGTTTGCAACCACAACGATTGTCTTGCTCGGCACGATCATCGGCGTACTCTCTGGCTATATCGGTGGCATGGTTGACACGCTCGTGATGCGGCTCGTCGATGTCCTGCTGGCATTTCCAGGGCTCATTTTAACGCTGGCAATTGTGGGGATGTTAGGCACGGGACTTCGCAACGTGATCATCGGGGTCGTGCTTGTCTCATGGGCGGGTTATGCGCGGGTTGTGCGTGCGGCGGTTTTGGAAGTGCGCAATGGGCTTTATGTTGAGGCTGCTGTTGCCAGCGGGGCAACGACGCGGCGTGTCATTTATCGACACATTTTACCCAACATTATCTCTCCCGTGATTGTGCTGGCGACGCTAGAGATGGGCATCCTGATGCTCACCATTGCAGGGCTAAACTTTTTAGGATTGGGGATTCAGCCGCCCACGCCGGAGTGGGGCGCGATGCTGAATCAGGGACGACCCTTTTTTCAACTCGCGCCACGACTGATGATTTATCCCGGTGCGCTCATTAGCCTAACCGTGTTGGGCTTTAATCTGCTCGGTGATGGGTTGCGTGATGCGCTTGACCCATATCGATCCTAAATCTGCGCATTGCGCCCGTTAATCGTCCGGTAGTGTCGCACCATTAGCAAGCTTAATAAGAGCGTGGCAACGCCAATCCAGATCAAACGCACACCGTTGGTTGAAGTCGCATAATCGGTCAACGTCACACTCGTCACTTGTGTTTGTACAAACTGGTTGCCCGGTATGTCGGCAAAATTAACGGCAGCTGGGTTCGCTAAATTGCTGCCGCCACCAATCCCCGCTAACACTTGATTTGACAGAAATGTATGGTCGCTGGAATTGATGAATGCCGTGATCTTTAAGTCGGTTGCGCGTGCCCCGTTCACAATGCCTAGTGCAGATTTGGCGATCTTTATCTCCACGCCAGTTGTGACCGCTGCTGCATCACCTGTTGACGTTCCCGTCCCGCTCTCCACACCCCCTGTGTTGCTGTTGTTAATGGCCACATCAATATCTGGTGATGTACCATCGACGGTTGAACCAGTTCCACCCCCAACAAAGCCACCTGTTCCGCCACCCGCTGTCTCTAGGTTCGCATAATTCGCATATGTCTCAACTGGGTTGTTGCCATTTGTCACACTGAGAAAATAATCCGCCTCAAACCCAGCATCAAAAGTCAATCCAGCCATTGCATTCAGACCGTTAAAGTCGACAACAGGATTATCATTGCGAAGTACATTCTGTCCTCCCGCTTCATAGTCGAGAAAGATGTCCAATTTATTGAAGTTTGTTTCTATATTGCCAGTGATAAGCAAAAAGAAATTTTCGCCATCATCAACCAAATAGATGCCATTTAGCTCCGAGCCATTGGCTTGCTCCACGCTATCATCACTATTGTTGCCAAAACCAGTTTGTGTGTTTTGCAGGGCAAGAACACTGTAATTCTCCGCAACATCGCCTGTTCCATCGACCGTAACCGCTCGATTCGCGTAGGAACGATTCGTCAATAACAATAAACCCAACAAAAGTAGGCTCGAACATAAACGTCTCATCGCATCACTCCTATATTTACCTAGTTGACTTCCACGTTGCATCACCATTCTAACCAATCCAATTGTTGATTACAAAGTTAGATTTGAGTTGCCGTGAACCAGATTCATTGGGGTAGCAACCATTGCGCTTGTCACCGTTAAGAATGCTGTTTCACAAAAATATGAAAGCCCCACGGCGGCAAAACAATTTGCGTTGGGGCGGAAAAGGTCACCTGATGACCTGTAAAATAGTCGGTGTAGGTTCCAGCGTGGAGCGTACAGGTGAACGTGGGGGATTGGGTTTCGGCCGAAAAGTTAAACACCCCAAACACCTTATCTTCGTCATTCTGTCGCACAAAACTCAACACCTTCTTCTCCACATCGTTGACCACGGGAATCATCCGCGCTCCCCACGCCGCATTCCACAATGCGCTGTTCGCTTTCTTGAGCGCGAACAGCTTTTTGTATAGCTCGCCAATGGGATGTTCTTGCCACTGAATCGGGTCGCGCTCAAAAAATTCGAGCCGTTTCGCGTTCCCCGCCTCCTGTCCGTTGTAAATCAGCGGCATGCCCTCGCCCACAACCGAAAGCGCGATTGCGGCGGGCAGCGCATCCCCAAACTGCTCAAACATCGTCCCTTCCCACGCATTTTTGTCGTGGTTGCTGGTAAACATCATTCGCATGATGTCGCGCGGAAACGCCTTTTCATTCCAAGAGTAGTAGATAAAGAGCGCACTCACATCGGCAATGCCCATGGCGATTTTATGGACAATCTCATTCCATGACCATGCATAGGTCATATCAAAGGCGGCATAGTGCAGGTCACGCGACTCCCACTCTGCCAGCATAAAAACGGGCTTGATCCCGTCTAGCTCTTGGCGCACGTTGTTCCAGAAGTCAGTCGGCACAAACCCGGCCACATCACAGCGATAGCCGTCGATGTCCGCCTCGCGCACCCAGTAGCACATCGCCTCCGCCATGTATTGGCGCACCTCTGGCAAATCATAGTTGAGTTCGATGATGTCCGACCAATTCCACCACGCCGTCGGCCGAAAATCCCCCTTGTAATCACGCACATACCACTCAGGATGCTGGTCAACCAAGACGCTGTCCCATGCCGTATGGTTTGGCACAAAATCGACGATCACATACATGCCGTGCGCGTGTGCCGCGTCGACAAAATGCTTAAAATCGTCCAGTGTGCCAAACTCTGGATTGACGCTGTAGTAATCTTTGACCGCATAGGGGCTGCCCAAGCTACCCTTGCGATTGACTGCGCCGATCTCACTGATCGGCATGATCCACAAAATATCGACACCGAGTTCTTTCAGACGGGGCAAGTGGCTTTCGGCCGATCGAAACGTCCCCTCCTGCGTAAATTGGCGCGTGTTGATTTGATAAATGGTTGCCGTTTTGCTCCACTCTGGATGGGTTATTTGGACGGGAGGAGCTGGCTGATAGCGAGCGAGATCATTCATAGGTTGCCTACTGTTTCTGTTTGACAAATTTTCCTACAACTATGAAAGACATTCGATTGCAATGCAAGTAAGTGCAGCGTAATGTAAGTCCTGTCATACCTGCGCAGGCAGGTCCCCATTCTTTTCTAATGACTGGATTTCCGCATATATTGCGCCCGCACCGCCTTATCTAACTTTTCAACCGCATACCGCAACGTCACGCGCGGCATCGTCGCCGCATGACGATCCAAAAATTGCAGGAGACGCGCCTCATCCCGCTTCCCTGCTTCGCGTATCCAGCTACCAACCGCCTTGTTGATCAAGTCGTGCGCGTCATTGACCAAAATCTCTGCGATGGCAAAGGTGTCGTCTAAATCATTTTGTCGAATAAAAAAGTAGGTGCTGACAATCGCCGTCCGTCGTTCCCATACGTCTTCTGATTGGGCAAGCTGGTAGAGAATGTCTCGTGGTTTGTCATACAAATAGCCGCCAACGACGTAGGGGGCAGCGCGATCGACAAATCCCCAATTGTTGAGGCGGTCGTGGCGACTGATATAGAGGTGGAACAGCTCTTGGCGCATTTCGGCCGAAATCCGCTTGCGCCGCGCCTGAAAATCCATGATGCTGACCGCCCCCATCCGTGCTTCGTAAAAATGGCTAGAAAGCAACGCATCAATCTGGTCGATTGGCATGTCGCTGAACGTTTTTGCCAGCTCAAACACCACTTTGTGCGCAATGCCGAGCGATTCGGTTGCGCCGTCATCGTCTCGAAACGCGCCCATGTTGCTGTCGGCGGGATCGGCCGATTGCAAGCCCAGCAACTGTTCGAGAAAGTGGGCTGCGGTCAGCTCAAGCAGATCGCTTTCAGGTTGCAAAATTGATCTCCTCAACGGTTGCCGTGTTATTTGTGCGCTCAGGATAGCTCACCCACCTTATCCCAATATTTAGCTCATCCACGACGCGAGCCGCCTCGATTGTGACGCCATTTGCCAATTCCATCGACTCTGTTGTATGGGCGTCTTTGAGCAGGGTCAGATCATAGCCCCTTTCCAATGCACCATACGCCGTTGCGCGAATGCACCAGTTGGTGGCAGCCCCCGCCAGCACGATATGGCTTGCGTCATGTTGGGCCAGCGTCTCTTCGAGTGTTGTTTGCTCAAACGATGAATTGAACTGTTTGTCAATGCGCGCCTCATCCTTGGCGGGGGACAGTTCAGGCACCCATTGCCATTCAGGTGTTCCGTGGACAAGCTCTTCATCAGCGTGCTGAACCCACACGACGGGGACATTGCTTGCCCGTGCTTTTTCAACGGCAAGGCCGATATTCTTGATAATGCGGGGTGCTTCCCACGTCTCCCGCATCACGCCAACCTGTGCGTCAACGACGACTAAGACCTGTTTGTTGCCTTCGCGAATTGTAGCCATTTGCTGTTCTCCTATTATCTTCGCTGCTTTATAGCATAAGTACAGCGTAGAGTAAGTCCTGTCATACCTGTGAAGGCGGGAATGACCACGCCATTCAATTTACTTTACACTTAACTGTTTGAGCAGTTATATTTCGCCGTTCATAGCTCTCCTTCTAAGTCTACGCAAGTTAACGTGTTGTTTTTCAGCTCTGAAAAAGCTCTGGTACGCATGTTCTATTGTAGCTTTGTCATGCTTATACGACAAGAGTGCGTCTCGAACAAGTGTTGCGAGATGAAAGGCAGTAGCGGGATGGCAAGAGAGGTTGAAATTCGGCCGATGTCGCATGCAACAATCGATCACATTGGATGCAATGCATTTTTGAAAAGAAAGTCGGCGCGACAGTTACCCTGTCGCGCCGACAACTCACATATCGTCTCAGTGTTAGACGTTTTGGCGACGAAGTGAGAAGGTCATCGCACACAATAGGACGAGCAGCACGGTCAGCAACCGGAAGGGGTGGGCGGATGTTGCAGCTGCACTGCCAAGCGTGATGGCGGTGGGAAGCTCGTTGCTCATGATCAGGCCGACCATCTCCGATGTGCCGAATTGGGTCGCCGTCAGTGCTGTGCCATCTGGTGCAAGGTTGTAGATGGCGAGATCGACACTGAAATCGCCGTTGCCGTTGGCGAACAGCGAGGCGCGGTAGGTCGCTGACGTGATGTCGTCATTTGCGTTGAATGTTGCCGCATAGATGTCGATTTGGCAGTTGGGGCAGGTCGTTCCGTTGATGAGTGTGTCCTGCTGCGTTGTGATGAGGGGATGGTCTGGCACGTCGTCATTCGCGGCATTTGCTGTGTAGCCATCTGCGCCATAGTCGATGGGCAACGCACCGCTTTGTGTGACCGCTTGTGGTTGTATCACGTTGCTCTCTCCCGACAAAAGCAGGTTGATGCCGCTGCCGTTTTGGCTGAGATTGGCGGGGGTAATCGTGGAAAGGGCGACGGTGTTGAGTTGAACGCCACCGCTGGCATTTTGGATGATCGCGGTGTAGCGGCCGATGGTGACATTATCGGCCGAACTCACATCAATCCCCCACTGTGCATTGTTGCCAATGTGTGTGCAGACCACAGCACAATCGACGCCGACCGTCGCTTCATCGCTGCGGCTGAGGCGAATCCCGTCCTGATTGGGCGCGATGGTCAGATCGTTTACATAGAAGCCGATGTAGTTCCAGCGAATCGCTATGCCGACCGCGTCGAGGCTGCTCACACCATCTCCCGTGTTGTTGCCGATGTGGTTTGCGTCCGCTTGGATAGAACCGCCGATGATGGTATCGGCCGAATTCCACACCGCCACGCCATTATTCCCATTGCCAATGTCTGAACCATCGACGTTCAAACCGATCCAGTTGCCGATGATTCCGACGTCGTCACTGTCGACAATGGAAACGCCCGTATTCCCATTGCCCCCGATTACGTTACCCGATGCGCCGCTCAGCCCGATATTGGTGTTGTTCCCCTCGCGCACATAGATGCCATAATACGCATTGCCAAGCGTCCCAAATGGCGACAGACCGATTTTGTTACAGAGAATGGCGTTGCCTTCGGCCGAATTGTCTGTCTGCCCTCTAACTTCGATCCCGTGATACCCATTGTCGTAGACGTAGTTGCCCTCGTTGGCATCGTAGGGGCCGAATAGGTTACAGCCAATCGAGTTGGAATCACCAGAGATTTGAATGCCAATATCGCTGTTGCCGCTAACGAAGTTGCGCCGCACCCAGTTGCTATCACCTGACACCGTGATACCGACGCTATTCTCGCGTATTTCATTGTCGAACACCTGCACCCCATCGGCCTGATAGATGTTGACAGCGCGGCTGTTGCCAATGAACTGATTACCGCGAATGATGTGACTGTTCGTTTGGGCCGTAACGCCTCCTGAAAAGATGGTGTGGCTCTGCCCGTTGTCGCGCAAAATGTTTTGGCTGCTCGCACCATCGGCCGATTCACCGACATAGACAATGCCACCCGTCGAGTTGATCCGCACACCTGCGTTGACGGTGCAGCCAATCTCGTTGGCATAAATCCACGCTGTCCCCGCCGTACCCTCAAGCGCAATCGCATTATTTGGCAATTTGTCATACGTTTCACAGGTTCCGTCTGACAGAATCCCGCCAATCACACTGTTGCGAATCGTCGTGCCGGCTGCATCATCCTGAATCGCCAGGACATTGCCCACCTGATTGACCACTGTCAAGCCATCAATTGTCGTATTTTCTGCCTCAATGCGAAAGACGGGGAATAGTTGCGTGCCGTCCACCGTGACATCAATATTTGGGGAGGCGTAGATAAAGATGTCGCTGTTGGCGATGATGGGAAGTAGGTCGCTCAGTTTGACGGTCGCATCTTCAAAAAAGCTGATGCGCTTGAGGTCGCTGTTATTGGCGTTGGCAAGTTGGATCGCGCTGTGCAGTGAACAGTCGTTGGGCGTGAAACGGTCACAAGCCAAATTTGGCTCGCTATCGTAACGATCAACGACGTAATCGACCACGGACGTGGGGCTGGCTTCGGCCGAAGTGACAAACAAGATGGACAAACAGATTAGTAGAAGTAGTTGTTTTAACATAAGACGTTCCTTGAAATGTGAGTTTGACCATCACTCTAAACAGCAAGCGTTAAGAGATCGTCTAGGACAGCGCAATGACAATAGTGAAACAGACAAATCATGATGCGCTGTCTGCACTTTCGCTTTCACACACCTGTCTCATAGCAACTATTGGCACGCCAAACTGCACAAGAATCTATACCTGCGTGTCGTAGTGCCACGATCTTCACGCAACCAGTGCCGGGAGCGCATAATCACGTCATTTTTACGTCGTGTTTCTCCCTGTACCACTTTTTTCGCCTATCTGCCAACACCTTGCCAACAGGCAAATATATACTTTTTATAAGTGTAAGTTTTACGTGCACGAACGTTGTTTACCACTGGCAAAATGCAGCATCCGCCCTCAACTGACATGAAAAAAGACACACTAACTCTCAAACTTCTACCGCTTCCACTGCTCATTGCATTACTGCTTTTACTAGCAAATCGCGTACATTCATCTGATCCACTTTCCAACCTCTGGCAAAGCGTCCAGCGTGTTGGCTCCTATCAATTTGAGACAGATATTACGCAGCACGTCATTCCCGCCGCCAGTGCGTCCAACGTTGGCAAGCAGGGTAAAAAGCACCATTTGCGACTTGAAGGCGCAACCGATCTCAAGAATGAGCGGGCATCGCTCACGCTCTGGTCGCAAGGCGGTCATGTGCTGGATAGCGCGAGCGGGATGGCGCTGAAAGTGGAGGATGGGCGGACTTTCGGCCGATTTTCCCACGAATCGGCATGGGAGGAGATGACCAACGTCACCGACAGCTTCATGCCTGACGGCGACTTTTTGAGCTTTCTTGCCGCCGCTGAAAATATCGAGCGCGTGGGCGAGGAGACGCGGCAAGGCATTACGTTCACTCGCTACACCTTTGACGTGAGTGGCGAAAAGTTTGCCGCCTATCTGCAAGCCGAGAACACGCAGCAGCTACGGGAGCAGAGCCTTTTGCCCGCTGGCACAACGTTGGGATTGTCTGAACAGGTGCGCCAAATGAGCGGCAGCGGCGAACTGTGGATTTCGGCCGATGGCTACCCTCTGCGCCAACTGATGTCGCTCGACTTCCCAGAAGTGGAGGGCGAGCGCGTGCATGTCAACATCGACGCGACCTTCACGATTGATGCGCAAGCAGGGGCGTTTAGCTGGCTGCCGACGTTTGCCATGCCGACCATCGCAGTCGGGCGCGTGCTGAACGGCATGCTGATCAGCAGTTTGACGCTCGGCGCGGCCTATTTGCTGATGCGCCGCTCCCACTCGCGGCGACTCTACACCGCCGTCATCGTCGGGCTCGTCGCGTCGATGGTGTTGGGAACGCCGCTCTCTGTCTGGGCACAGGGCACGGCGCACGACCGCTTCTCTTCGTATAGTCAGCGTCAGCAACGCTTGCAGACAGACGCAGACGAGCAGCGCACGATGCAGGAAGCGCAATACACGCCGCCAACTGGCCTCACACCGCGTCAACGGTATGAGCTGATCCAAGCGGACGACGGCACAGACAGCGACGGCGACGGGCGCAGCGATGCGGTTGAACAGATTCAGGAGACGCAACCCGACCAGTTTGACGCCGCACCGCAGACGTTCGTCTTCTTCAACGCGCCGCCCCCTGTCGAGACGGGTGCGGACAGCGACGCCGACGGTCTGACCGACTACGAGGAGGGTCTGCTCGGCACAAACCCAACGCGCAGCGACACCGACCAAGACGGCATCAGCGACTTTGACGAAATTCAGGGGTTTGAGTATGCTGGCGTCCAGTGGTACGGCGACCCGCTTGAGATCGACACCAACCGCGACTATATGCCCGATGGGGAGGAGTGGTTGCCCAACGGCGTGCGCGACAGTGATGGGGACGGCACGCCCGATCTCTACGACAACGACAACGATGGTGACGGCGTGCCAGACAAACTGGATCATTCACCTTTGGTCGTACTCGACACGACGTTCAGCAATGAACAACCGCTCAATCTGGTGCTGGATGGGTTGGTGGAAAATCGGCCGATATTTGTCGATATTCAACTGCGCCCCACCGACGAAAAGCATCTCTGGTACACAACCAACAAGCTCGACTGGCCGAGCGATGGACGCGGCAACATCAAAGATATTGACCGTTCGACCGACGAGATCGCGCTGATCCCGATGCTCGAAGTGATCGCGCCCGCCAACACACCCAACCTGCCGCTGACTGACCCAACGTTCACCGTCACGCTAAACCCCAGCCGTTTTGACAGCATCCAAGCTGGAACCATCACCATCACGCCGATCAATGAACTGTCGGTCGGTCGGCGGTATACGGTGACCTCTGGACTAACCCTGCCCGCCGCCATTCATGTGCGTCCCGGCTCATGTGGCGCGTTGCAGCGCGGCAACAATCCCGACCCAATCGCCACACTACAGCCGAACGAGTCCACCGTCATAGATGAATCACGCGTCGATACTTCAGGTGGCGAGGTGCGCGTAATCAACAACTTCAACATGCGAACCAACACCGACGGCGGCTATGTGTTGACGGTGGAGCAGGACGGCGTGGTCGTCAGTTGTGGTCAGATCGAGCAGGAGATTTTTGTTGGCAATCAGATCGTTGATCGTCTCGCGCTGCAACGCTATCAGGTGTCGGCGCGACAGCTTGAGAACAATAATATCGCTCTTTATGCACCGCTCGGATTGATGAACGACCAACAGACGGGCATGAACGTCGGATTTGCGGCACGCATTCCGTATGCAGGATCGGCCGAATGGGGAGCCGCCCACGAAATTCGCATGGTGTGGGTTGTCCAAATCGAAACGGACACCGTTTGCGTGTATGACCGGTTGGATAGCGGCTGTCAAATCGTCCGCAACAACGTGCCGCAGGTCGTCCACACCTATCCCGAACAGTGGAAGCTGACCGCGCTCAACGTCAGCGAGGAACACGGCAGTCAGCTGGCGACCATCTACGAAGACCCCGCCATCGACACAAACTTGCAGGACGACGGCGCACTCGTGCAGCTATCATACGGGCTTGACAAGACCTTTCTGGCAGGTCGCACCGATGCGGACGAGCGCGACGTGACAATTGACGAAATCGCACGCCGCTTCAACCATCCCACTAATGATGGTGTGTCGCTCGCAGAACGCTGGCTGATCACTGACACACTGCGCGTCGAATCGGCCGATTACGATTCCCTCGATGACCTGATCGCAGGCTCCGTCGAAACGACCAAACAAATTTTGGCGGACGAGTTCACGCCAATTCGCCAAACGGAAGCCTTCACGCCCACCCTCATGCAAGCGTATGAGCGCAGCTATCGCGCACTGGGTCTCAACGTCGTGGATAGTTCACCCGGCGTCCGCTTTGACGGCGCGACGTTTACGGGGGATTTTTCGGCCGATGCCAACCTCGCCCCCGTCATCACCGATGCCAACATGCTTTGGAAGCCGTACCAATATGAGGGGGACAGTTGGGACGAGATGTCGCTTGCCGACTATTGGGTTTCCCAGCAGGCGGCGCAGCTCAGCAACCTGAGCGACGAACCCGACATCGACGTTGCAAAAGGGCAGATCAACGCCTTCATGCTTTACTACTACACGCTCTACAGCAGCGTCACGACCACCGTGCAGATCGGCGATTACGTGCTGTCTCAAAATGAGCGACTCGACAGAGAGATCAACAACACCATTCGCAGCTCGCTCTTGTCGATTGGCTCTGGTATCAGCAGTGCCATCAAATTTGTCGTGAAGGTCTACTACGTCGGTGAGGTGCTGGCATTTGCGTCAGGTGATACAAATGTCGCCTCATCAGCACGCGACTTTTTCAAGTTCGGCTTCAAAGATTTGCTCAATTCGGTAAAGAATGCAAAACCGATTGCTGGACTACGCGACTTTTTCCGCACGGCATCACCCGTCAAGCAGGGGGCCGTGGCGGCTGCGCTCGTGCTGGCTGCGCTTGTGCTGATCACGCTGATCGTGACGACACTCGTTCTTGCCTACATTGAGGAGATACCAGAGGCGATAGCGACATTTAAGTTTTTAACCTTTGCCATATCGCTTGCGCTGACAATTTACTCCATCTACAAGGTGATTTCCCTGCTGCGTGGCATTGCCAATGGCGTCGCCAATGCGGCCGGCCGACTCGGTGCGTCGCTCACCAGTAATCTCAAGGCGGGCGTGGTTGGCCTAATCATCACGCTGGCAATTGCGTGGGGTTACTTTTTCTATGCGTGGGGGTCAGGGCAGATTTCGCTCGGCACGCTCGAATTTGAGAGTGCACTCGCCTTCACCATCGCCGCCACCATTGTGGCAATCCTGTTTTTTGTCATCAACTCTATCCCCATCATCGGCCCCATCATCACCGGTTTAATCGCCATTATCGACGGCCTACTCGCCTTCCTGTGTGAAGTTGGGGTCGATGCGCTGGTCACAGATGGCGAGTGCTTTAGCGTCACCAATAAGATGACGAAGGCAATTGCTGAAACATTCTATGTGGGTGACGTGATCTTCGACTTTGAAAATGCCCAGCAGCGCACCAACTTCCCCTTCCCGCAGGTGTTGAACTTTAGCTCCGATCTGCGCGATTCGGAGGTCGGGTTGGTGCAGGGCAATGCGGTGCAGATTTCGGCCGATATTGGCGGCATCCTCGTGCCAAACGACCCCACCGCCCCCGTCAGCTTCACCTTTACACCTGATGCGATTCGCACCACTGGCTTGCGCTATGAGATCAGCGATGTCAAAGCTGAAGATTTGGAGGAAGAGGATCAGGAGGCATACCACGCGACCGCTAATACGCTCGTCAACCACGATGGATGGGCGTTTGAGCTCGTCGGCACCCGTTCCTACCCGCCACCCACGCGCTGTACCACAGGGCTTAGCTGCCTGTTTGACAATCAAGACGGAGCCGACACCGTGCGGCTCTACAATGCGCAAGTGCCGCAGCTTGCGGTGCGCTCAGAATTTATCGAGCTGACCAAAACGGGTATCGACGCCGACTACATGTTCCCGCTCTATCTCAACGTCGGTATGAAAATCCCCGCCTTTTCCTGTTTCAGAGGGGATTGCTCGGAAGAACGCGATTACGACTATCAAGATGCTGTCTTCTCTGTCCTGCTGGTCGATGATGGCGGATTGCTCGCTTACGACATTCTGCCCACCGATCTCGATAGCTTCTACGCCCGCAACTGGGGAACATATCTGCCAGAGGAGAAGGAGCGTTATAACGTTGAGGAAGAAGAATTCGAGAAATACTACACTGTCACGAATGGTCGCCCATTTACTAATATCAGCGACTTTGATGGGGATGGTGTCTTGCCACCAACCGACCCGAATGACCTCGAATGGGATACCGACGGCGACGGACTTTCGGACAAATATGAAATCGACATGCGCGGCACGGCACGCGAGGATGGCGGTATCGCCTATGACCCGACGCAGGCCGATACCGATGGCGACGGCATTTGCGACAGCGACGAAGCCCGCTTGGGCGCACGCGCCGACATGCCCGACACCGATCTCGACGGGCTGAGCGACGGCGAGGAGCTTTGGCATCAGGATTGCGCGACGGGCGAATGGACGGGCGGCTACCTGTTTCGCTACAACGCCAGCGACAGCACGCGCGTCAACACCGCCCCCGCCGAGCGCGACGGAGACAACGACGGCCTCAGCGACCGCGCCGAACGCCTCCTCCATCTGACGGACAGCGCAACCTATAAATTCCATCCCGATGTCGTCAACGAAAATCCACTGGCGCTCGACATGCAGACAAGCGACTTTGACAATGTCGTGCGCTCTGGCACAGGTTTCGACTACACGGCAACGCTCCGCAACGAACTCGTCACCGACGCGCTCTACATCAACGGAACGTTCCGCACCAATTACCCAGCTGCACTCTTGGCGGCTGACCAAACGACACAGTTCAGCTTAGGCAGCGGACAAGCAACGCAGCACGCCCAACGCTTAAACGCGAGCGGCCCATCGCAGACGGTCGAGATCGTCAATCCTGTAATGGGGTCGCTCTCCAATTCGGCCGAAACCACCACAGCCAACGCCTACCCCGACCTCACACTCGACGAACGACTGCCGATTGTGATCGACAATGATCGGCCGAATTCCACCATCACGACGGGTCTCTACTACCAAGCTGACACCTTTAACATCATCGGCGGCACATCGGCCGATCCCACCTCCTACGTCACGGGCGTAGAGATCGACACGGGCAGCGGTTTTGTCGCCGCGACGGGCGCAGAACAGTGGGCCTATCAATGGCTCACCCCCGCCACCGAAGGGCGCGTCACCATCCGCAGTCGCGCTACCGATGCGGTCGGTTTTATCGAAACACCCGCCGCCGAGACGAGCGTCATCGTCGATGCAACCGCCCCCGTGCTGACCGGCATGGACGGCGATCCGATTATCCCCGCCGTCGAATTTCTCAACGACCGCTTCGCCATGCGCCTGAACGGCACAGCGATTGATCCCGCCATCGGCGCGGACGTGGGCAGCGGTGTCCAGCAGGTTGAAGTAATGGTCGAGCCGCGCAGTTCTGGCTGGGTCACGGCAACCCTCGAAGGGGACGACTGGACGCTCTACTATCCGCTTTCCTCGATTGCAAACGGTCAGTTGCAGGTGACGGCGACGGGCGATTACACCGTGTCGGTGCGCTCAGTTGACAACGTCAACAACCAAACTGCCCCGATCCAATTTACCGTGCGCGTTGATGACGACGCACCCACCACATCACTCACCTCGCTCGACAGCGACACCAGCATTATCACCGACACGATCCAACTTTCTGGCCTCATCACCGATGTAGGCGACATTTCGGGCGGTCTGGGCAGCGTCGAAGTGGCGTTCACGCCCGCCTCGCTGCTCGATGATCTCGAAGGCGCACTCGCCCTCTTCCCGCTCAATGACGGATTGACAAGCAACCGCTTCGCAGAAACGATTGGGCAGCATGACGGCACATGTGTGGGAACCACCTGTCCAATGGCAACGGTTGCGGGTGTGTACGGCAACGCGGTCGAATTTGACGGCGTGAATGACGTGATCACGTCCACGCTCGACCTGCCAGAAAATCAGGCAACGCTTTCATTCTGGTTTAGAAGCGACGCGCTCAACAGCGGCATTCTCTCCGCTAGCGACGGAACCGACCACGACCGCGACATCTATCTTTCCAACGGCAACCTGTGCGTCTTCGTGCAGGGAGACGTGGACGTTTGTACCAGCGGCACAAACTACGCGGATGACAACTGGCATCACGTCGCGCACATTTTAGACAGCGCAGAACGCCAAAAGCTCTATGTTGACGGCACGGTTGCCGCAACAGGCGCGGCGATTGCGTCTGGTCTGACGACGCAAAACAGCTTCAACCTAGGGTATGCCGAGCAGGCTTCGCAGCCATACTTTGCTGGACGTTTGGACGACGTGGCGGTTTATGACAGTGCGCTTTCGGCCGATGAAGTTCTCGCCATCGCCCAACGCTGGCAACCCGCCACGCTCGCCGCAACCGGCGCAGATGTCACCGCGACGACGTGGCAGCTCGACCTCCCCGCTGGTCTCGACGGCTACTACCAAATCGACGTGCGCGGCGCGGATCGCTTGGGCAACCGCAGCGACGCGGAACGCAACTTCTGGCGTGAATGGCGCGGCATCATCGACATCACCGCCCCACGCATCGACTTTGACCTGACCTACACGGGGTTCGGCGCGTCGGCGCGGACGGAGATTGACATTTCGGCCGAAGATTTCTACATCGACAGCGACTCCCTCACCAGCCCATGCGAAACGCCGCTGGACATCACCTATTCAGAAGAAGCGTGGTGGCGCAACATCAGCGGCGATCAGGCGCGACCCACTGGCCTGACGCAGACTTGTGCCGTTGAGGGGTTTGTCGATTCGGCCGATCTGTTCGTGCGCGTCTGCGACCTCGCGGGACGCTGCGCCGCCGTCACCCCCAACATCAAATTGCTCTACTGGGGATCAAACCAGACGGGCGTCACGTCTAACCGCATCGACCGCGCCAGCCTCTTCTCAGGCGACAGCCACACGCCGGTTTTCGCCTATGAGCCGCCGCTGCAAACCAACGGACGCGACGGCGAAATTCGTGCGCTCGACCTCGACACGGGGCGCAACCATCTCTATTGGCTCGAAGAAGATCGCGCCACCGACACGGGAACCATCTTCCGCTCGACGCTTGACGGCAACAGCGTGATCACGCTGATCGAAAATATCGCGCTCGGTCGCGGCGATGCGTTTGACCGTCCCGGCCTCGCCGTTGATCCCGATGGCGGCAAGCTATACTGGTCATCGGGCGCGGCCATCTTCTGGGCAAATCTGGACGGCTCCGCGCAGGCGCAACTGCTGACCACGCCCAACCCAGACGGCGAAACCAACTTTAACAGCGAGCGTATCGTCGTGGATCGCGTCGGCGCAATGCTGTACTGGAGTGCAGCGGGGTCGCCAACCGACAGCACGTTTATCCAATCGCGGCTATGGCGTGCCAACTTGGACGGCTCCAACGCGGAGATGATCGTGGAGCTCGCGCCCGATTTTGCAGCGGCCGACATCGCCATTGACGACAGCCGCATCTACTGGCTACGCACCATTGTTGGCTTAGGCGCGACGGGCGGCGACGCGATTCTCAGCGCAAATCTGGACGGCAGCGACGTGCAGAATAGCGGCATTTCTGTCCAAACACAGGGATTCTCTGGGATGCTCGAACTCGATAACGGGTACGCTTATTGGAGCAATTTGAACCTGATCGAGCAGGGAGATTTGTCTTCCAACGCGGTCGGCACCTTCTTTGATATGGACAGCGTGCCGTTTGGCGGCGTGGCGGAAGCGTCCGCGATTGGCATCATTTCAGGCAGGGCGATCACGACGACCGACCTAATTCTCGGCAAGTCAGACCCGCACGGACTTGCGCCGCAGGGCGGAACGATCACGTATCAAATTACGGTGCAAAATAGCGGTCTGTTGCCAGCACGCAACGTCGTCTTGGCCGATACGCTGCCGACGGGATTGAGCTATCAGAGCAGCAGTGTCACCTGTACACCGACGGGCATTTGCACGCTGCCCGACCTTGCCCCAAACGAGACGTTGACGTTGACATTGACGGCGGCGGTTGACGCGGGTGCGACGGGAACGCTCGTCAATCAGGCGACCGTCAGCAGCGACACGCCCGAAGTTAACTATAGCAACAACAGTGCGCAGGTCGCATACACCGTCGCCGCGCCGCAGCCGACCGCCACGCCAGAGACGGCAATACAGTCAGTTTATTTGGGCGCGAATGGGGCAATCGGCCGATTAAATCTCGCAACCAACGGCGAGGAGTTTGGCATCATCGGCTATCCCGCAATTGACAACGCCAACTTCCTGATTCGCGGAATTGCCGTCGATGACGTGGCGGGAGAGGTTTACTGGACGCAGAGCGATGGGAGCGTCAAACGCGCCGATCTCGACGGCACAAACGGCGCACGTATCGCCACGGGCAACGCACCGACCGCCCTCTCGTTCTACCGCGACGCGACGCAACGCTACCTTTTCTGGATCGACGGCAACGACATCCATCGTTACGACCTCAACAGCAGCAACGACAGCGTTGTGCTAGCGTTAAACAACGCCCCAACCGCGCTGCACGTCAGTAGCGCACGGGGTCACATTTTCTTTGCGGGCTTGGATGCACGCATTGTCAATAAGCCATCGATCATGCGAGCCGACCTCGATGGCTCAAACGTCACGCCGCTCGTCGTCGGCGAACTGCTGACGCAACATCTGACGCTGGATGAGTTTGACGGCAAGCTGTACTGGGCGAGCTTGGGCGATAAGGCGATCAAACGCGCCAACGCAGGAGACGGCAGCAGCGTCGAAACGGTAACGAACCACAGCGGCTATGTGAGCGGTCTGTTTGTCGATGCGGCGGCTGATAATCTCTACTTCTTACGACGCGGCGATCAGGTGTTTGACAACGATCTGATGCGCGTGAGCGTCAACGGCGGCGTGGCGCAGGTCGTGATTGAGAATGCGCTACCGTCTAACGCGGGAATCGCGCAAGCGTATGTCCAGCCGACTCTCGCGCCGACGCAGACACCCGTTCCGCAGCCATCGGCGACGGCGACCCCGCTACCGACCCCACTGCCGACGGTTGCACCCCCTGTGGTGGGATCGGCCGATTCAATCTATTTCGTCAACGACGACACCATCAGGCGTGCGCCCATCACGGGCTGCACCGATGGAAGCTGCGTCAGCGGCATTTACACCGACGCAAGCAACAACATCGACCAGTTCGCCGTAGACAACATCAACCAGACGCTCTACTGGCTGACGGCTGACAGCACAAATTCGCTCAAGCGGGTTCCCGTTGGTGGGCTCAATGACGAGCTGCTGGTCGAAAGCGGCGACTTCTCCATCTCTGCATTTACGCTCGACGCGGAGGGAGATTCGCTTTACTACTTCAATAGACAAGGCGCGAATGGCGACATCGTGCGCATGGACATGACCACACTGGTAACAGAGTCGCTGCTGACGATTCCAACCGACTTTGTACCGGCGATGGTGGTGGATCGGCCGAATGGCTACATCTACTGGCACAGCCAAGCAGACGAGGCGATCCAGCGGGCCAGCCTGAGCGACGGTAGCAATGTCGAGACGGTGGTGAACGGTGCGGGTGTGATCGGTCAATTCAGCGGCGCAATCGTCAGCCGATTGGAGATAGACGCACAGCGCAACTGGCTGTTCTGGCAGAGCGACGGCGGCGAACTGCGCCGGGCAGACCTGAACTGTGCGAACGTCAATGCGTGCGTCTTTGCGACCTATCAAAAGCCCAGCGGCGGCTATAATGATTTTGCCGTGTCGAGCGTAACGGCCGAACTGTACTGGTCGGCGTTTGACGGTGGCACGCAGCAAATCGAAGTCGCGCCGATCAACGGCAGCGGTGCGCCCACGCTCGTTGTCGGTGGCGTTGCGTTTGTCGGCGACATTGCGCTCGGTTACCCTGCCCCCACCTGTTCACCAGACAGTTATGAGCCAGACAACGACAGCGGCAGCGCGACCTTACTCACGCGCAACGTCCGCAGTATGGCGCACACTATCAGCGCACCAAATGATGCCGACTGGTTCGCGCTCGACCTGACGGCGGGACATACGATTGGGATCGACGTGCATGCAAGCGGCAACGCGCTCGTGCCACAAATCGACCTGTTTGCCAGCGACGGGACAACGCTAGTCGCAAGCAACGGGGGCGATCTTCCATCACTCAAATTAATCGCGGCGGAGACGGGTCGTTACTACCTGCGTGTGACGAACGGGATCACCACCTATGCGTGCAACACCGAGTACAGCGTTGGGTATGCGTTTGGGTCGGTCGGGGCATCGGCCGAATTACCCCCTGTTCCCGACAGCGATGCGTACGAAAAACCGATTCTCGACAGCAGCGTGTTTGCTGACGACAGCACGCCACGCCGCAGTGCGGGTGTGCTGCTAGAGGGTGGCGCGTATGCGCGTGACTACCTCCAAGCGTTATCGGTGCGCGTCGACGGGCAGGAGATTTACAGCGATACGTGGGCGGCCGGCACGCTCACGCAGACGACCTACGCGACGGTCTGGAACGCGCCGAGCGATGGCATTTATACGGTCGAGTCCCTCGTGCAGGATTGGGCGGGGCGCACCCAAACGGAGACGCATCCGCTGGAAGTCGTGATTGACGGCACGCCGCCGACGGTCACGCTAGACGCGAATTTGTTTGTGGGCGTGGGCGCAGCGGTCAGCTTTGACGGCGTGCGCTTGAGTGGCACGGCGACGGACAACGTGGGCATTGTGCAGGTGTTGGTGCGTTTGGATGGTGGGGCGGCGATTTCGGCCGATTACAACAACGGTACATGGCAACTCCCCCTCAATGTCGCCAACAACGACGGCGGATCGCTCAACGTCACCATCATCGCCAGAGACAGAGGCGGCAACGTCACGACGATCAACGAAACGGTCACGGTCGATGTCGAACCGCCGAGCGCGGAGATAACCGCCTTGCACGCTGGCCAGGTAATCACAGCGTACCAGACAATTGAAACGCTCAATCCGACGCTTACGCTAGCGTGGGGCGCGGTCACGGACGGCAGCGGCGTAGACGCAGTTTACGCTGGCTGGACAATTAGTGAGACGGCGACGTTGGCTGAGCTGACGCGCATTGCTGGGGGTACAGCTGATTCGCATAGTGAACAGCGTGGTGAGGCGGAGATAGTCTATGGGCATGTCGTGCTTGTGGACGTGCATGGCAACGAAGACGTGACGACGATTGGTCCCATCTACCTCGACAGCATTCAAACGCCCGATCTGATCGACGATTTGAGCTATGAGAGATGGGCAGTGGAAGGGGCGCAGCTTTCGGCCGATAATGAAATCACCGCTGGCTCACGCGCCTATAGCGATATCGGCCGAACGCAAAAGCTGTTTGCAAGCTGGGATGCTGACGCGCTGCGCTTGCGTTGGGAAGGGGGCAACTGGGAGACGCAGGGCGATCTCTACATCTACCTCGACACCGCCATTCTAGGCGCGACGACGCTCTACGATCCCTATAACAGCGGCAGCAACATCGGCTTCCCCGCTGGCATGACACCCAACCACATGCTCATCGTGACCAAAACGGCGACGCTCTACGAATGGACGGCTGGTTGGAACGCCGTCGCCACGCTCGACGCGACGCAGTTTGAGCGCGACGACTTGACGATTGACGCGCTGCTGCCGTTTGCCCAACTTGGCATCGACAACAGTTCGCCGCTCGGCTTGCTGGCGGTTGCCAGTGAGCAAGATGCACTGAAATTATGGGCGGCCGCGCCTGACCATAATCCGCTCAACAGCGAGCGCGTCATCAACCGCCTCGCCGCTGGACGTGATCTGAGCGACTACGACTTAACGCTCTATCACGAGTGGTCATCGCTGGCGTTTGGACAAGTTCCCAACGCGGGACGCTTTGCCGATAGCGACCTCGTGCTTTCAATTGAAAGCGAACAGGCGGCGGTCTCGCTCGGTTACTTGGAAAGCGATCTGCTCGACATTTTGACACCCGATGTGCCGCTCGATGCGGATAGCGATGGCGAGATCGATGTTGCCCTGCCGTTTGACGTTGACCCGCTGCCGCTGGGGGATGGCGCAGTCGTGACATATACGATTCGCTACGCCAACAACGGCGCGGAGACGGTGACGGACGTGACGCTCGACTTGACGCAATATGGTGCGCTGGTGCTAGACGGCGGCACAACGGTGAGCATTGGGGATGTTGCGGCGGGCGAAAGTGGTGAAGTTGTCGTGACGGGGCGGATCGATAGTGGTCTGGATGGAGATTCGGCCGAACTTAACGCCGCCCTCAGCGACGGCGAACACGGAAGCTACGACTGGTTCTGGCTGCAACACGATGTGGACACCGCGCCGCCATCCGCCATCACGATTGACGCACCGACGACCTACGTGCGCCCAATCACGCAAACGATTGTGGGAACGGTCGAAGACGAAAGCGGGGTTCCGCTGGTCGAACTCGAAACGCGACCACAGGCGGCACGCGCCCTGATCCAGTGTCCCGACCCACGCCCCGCTGATAAGCAGTGGACGTGCGAATGGAATCCGGGCGATTTGACAGGGCTTGCGTCGATTGACACTCGCGTGCGCGGCACGGACGAATACGGCAACGTGGGCGATTGGTCGGCATGGAAGACGCTGATCGTGGACACCAACGCGCCGACGGTAACGTTTGAAGACGGCGCACTGGATGATGGGTATATCGGCATGGGTGAAGGGCGACTGACTGGACTGGTGACGGATGATCGGGAGGCGGAATCGGCCGAAATTTGTCTCAACGGCGCGTGCCAAACGCTCGACGTCAATCCAGACAGCGCGGCATCTGGCCGCTGGGCGACCGACCTGCCGATCGCCGACACAGACGGCCTGACCGTTACGCTCGTCGTGACGGGGACGGACGCGGTCGGCAATCTGTCGCAGCCTATCACAAGCGATTTCCGCATCGACACCGTTGCACCCGTCATCACTGTCACCAACGCGATGGTTGGCGACGTGGTTGCGAGTGGTATGCTGGAGGGAATGGTCAGCGACGGCGGTGAACTGGACAAAATCTTCGTGCGCGTCGAGCGGCAGTATGAAGACACAACATGGTCGGAGGCGACGGTCAACGGCGATCAATGGTCGTTTGACGCGACAACGGTGCGCTACACCGAACGCTATACGCTGACGGTTGAGGCGTATGATATGGCGGACAACGCACGCTTTGTCGGGCCGTTCTTTGTTGACCGCGAAAAGACGGCGGTTGATCTCGTGCAGGTCGGGTTGTCACACAGCAACGCGGCCATCATCGGTGTGCTGGCGGGTGTGTTGCTGATTGGGAGCGCATGGAGCGTGGGACGACGGCGGAGAATCGGCCGAAAACAACACTTGTAACATGCATAGTGCGTGGTGCGTGGATTACGCACCACGCACCACGCACCACTTTTCCAAGGTGCTGCGTACAAAAAATACGCAGCACTTTTATGCTATATTTCAAGGGTTTTTGAGAAGACAAGCGGGTTGGGAAGCCGTATCGCAAAACCAGAGGTCAATACGTAATCCCGAAGAACCTATTTCCATGCAATCATTACAGCTATTTGGCACGCCGCAACTGTTGGTCGATGGGGTGACTGTCTCAAAACTTCGGCCGAAATCTCTGCTTTTCCTTGCATTCTTGGCGGTTGAGCAGAGCAGCTACACACGTAGCCGCTTAGTCGATCTTTTTTGGCCGACGCAGAGTGAACAGAAAGGACGGCGCAATCTTAGCTGGACATTGAACAACATCAAGAAGTGTGTGGGGGTATGGGTCACGCTACATGGTGACAGCATTGCCATCGCGCCAGAAATGTTGGCCAGGGTTGACGTGCTGCAATTTGACAAGCTGGCAGAGTCGGTCGCCGTCAGTGATTTGAGGCAGGCTGAAACGCTTTATCAGGGGCGATTTTTGGCGGGGTTAGAAATAGATGACCTGCCAGAATTAGAAAATTGGCAGTCAGAGCAGGTGACCTATTGGGAACGGCGCGTGCATGAACTTTTGTACCGTTTAGCCAATGCGTTGGCGTATGGCAATCAGCTTGGCGAGGCGATTAAGGTCGCGCAGCGGCGGCTCAAGCTGGACGATTGGCATGAGCCAGCCCATCGTCATCTGATCGAGCTATACAGTCAGGCAGGACGCTATGATGCGGCATTGACGCAGTATGAACTGTGTCGCAAACTGCTTGTCGAGGGGCTGGGGAGCGAGCTGAGTGAGGCGACTGAGTCGCTCGTTGAGACGGTGCGCGCGCAGTTGCAGCAGCAGAGGCAGCTCGGACAGCGCGGCAACTTGCCCGGTCATGCGCCGCTATTTTTCGGTCGAAAATTCCAGTTCCAATCCCTCATCACGCTGTTACAACAGCCAACGCCACAGCTCATCACGCTGACAGGGATGGGTGGCAGCGGCAAAACGACGTTCGCACAGGCAATTGGGTACGCGGTCATTGAACAGTTTTTCGACGGTGTTTGGTTTGTGCCGCTGGCATCGGTCGCGGCGGATGCAGCCGACATGATTGGCGCAGTCGCCGATACCATTGCAAGCGCGTTACGACTGCCGCAAGACACAAACGTCGATTCCCTGACGCGCCTGCTTCACTACTTTAAACAGAAGAGCGCGTTGTTGATCCTCGACAATTTTGAATACCTGCATCCCGCGTCGCCGCTGATTACGCAGATGTTGCAATCGCTGCCACAGTTAAAAATTTTGGTGACCTCGCGGGTGCCGCTTGGATTAAAGAACGAGCATGTTGAGACGCTCACGGGATTGGCGTTGCAGGGCGAGAACTCTCCCGCGATGCAGCTTTTGCGTGAGCGACTGCCCGACGAGCGACAGGCGGGTGATTCGGCCGAATTGCAGCAGCTACTCTCCCTCACGGCGGGTCTGCCGCTGGCGATTGAGCTATGCGCCACCGCCTTAGCGTACAGTTCGCCCCGCCACCTGATCGCGCTTTTACAGGAGGATGTCGGTGTATTGAGCAGCCACTGGCGCGACATCGCACCGCGTCATCGCAGTCTGACGCGGCTGTTTGAACAGACTTGGGGGGCGTTGTCACCATCGCTACAGGAGAAGATGGGGGCGTTGGCGTTGTTTTCGGCCGATTTTGATACGCTCGCCGCGTGCCAGATCACGGGTATCACACTGTCTGAGCTAAGGCAACTTGTGCAGCACGCCTTGCTCCATCTCAGCGAGCAGCAGTATCAAATTCATCCCCTGTTGAGCCAGTGGATTCGCTCCCTACCCACACAAAATCATGCGCGATATGCCCAAGAGCACGCCGCATACTACCTGAATTTTGCGGCTCAGCAGCTCCCCGACATGCGGCGTGGGAAGCGGGAGGCGATGACGCGGGCGATTGGGAATGTGCGGCAGGCGTGGCGGTGGGCGGTGGGAAACGGGGCGGACGCGCTGCAACTGCTGGCGGCGGATGCGCTGGTTGAATATGCGCTTGGCGACACCAATTTGAGCCACACGATGACGCTGTTTGAGGAGGGGATTGCGGCCACAGAAACGGTCGCGGTGCGCCACGTGTTGCTCAATCGGATCGGGTTGTTGAAACAGGCGCTGCGCAGTTCGGTCGATGACGAGCGACTGGAAGCGATGATTGGGGTGGGGGAGGATTCGGCCGAAATTGCGCTCACACACTATCTGCTGGGCAATATCGCCACCCGTCAAAATAATCACGCCTATGCGGTCAGCAAGTTTGGGCAGGCGTTTGCTATCTTTGAACGCTGTGCTGAGCGACGCGGGATGGTGCTGGCATTACGCGCACAGGCGGCGGCACTGCTTTTTACACAGCCACGTGATTTTGATCTCTCATGGCAATATCTGACGCGCAGTTTGCGTCTCGCCTATCAGCTTGGGGAGAGCGCACAGATCGCCCATACGCTCAAATGGATGGGCAACTGGGCGACACTTAAAGAGGATCGCGAGCTGGCCGTTAACTCTTTTGAGGAAGCGTTGGCACTGTTTCGCAAGATCGGGCATCTGCCGAGCATCATCGACAATCTGCAAAATCGCGGATCGCTGGCCTACAAGTGGGGAGATTTGGCCGATGCTGAGCGCATGATGAGCGAGGCGTTGCTGCTGGCGCGACGGGCGGGCTTACGCAAGCATACAACGCAGGCGTTGGCAAACTTGGGAGAGGTCAGGGTGATGCGCGGTCAGCGGGAGAGTGGCTGGCAGCTTGTGCGGGAAGCGTTGCTGTATGCGGTGATCGATGATGACCGTAAGGCACAGCAGTGGTTGTGCGTGATAATGGGGCGATGTTTGGGAGAATCGGCCGATTCCCAACAGCAGCAGTTCGCGGCCGATCTGTTCGCAACCGTCCTGCACACAGAGAATGTCTACCCATTTATTTTGGAAACGGTACAGAACTTTGCCGCTAATTTGCCCGTTCGCGGGCAGCCCCAGTCGATTTTGCGATTGATTGACCAGCTTCTTTCGCCGCAACTCAAGCATTTGCCTCTCTAAATGTCGTAATGCCATTGCCCCATTTGCCCGTCTCTAAGTGCATCCCGCACGAGCTTGGGATCTTGCAAACCACCCACTGCTGCTGCCAGCTACCCAACAATAGGCAGTGTAAGCCCTCGTCGCGTTAGTACAGCGTAAAGTAAATTTTATGGCATGGTCATTCCCGCCTGCGCAGGTATGACAGGACTTACTTTACGCTGTAGTTAGTCATGACAGCAATGTCGTCGCTGGCAAGAATTAATTGCTGTCGTCGGGGAGAAATTGAAAATCAATAAATTCTTGACAGCATAAGAATTTCCTGTAAACTACTAACACGAGTAACTAACACGTTATAGTAAACCGATTAGCTGTTAGTAACACAAAGCGCACCGAGACAGTACAATCCGTCACCATGAAGACGAAAAAACGCACCAAACGACCTTCCATGCAAGATGTCGCCACAAAAGTGGGGGTTTCGCGCACGACGGTTTCTTTTGTACTGAACGGCCGCGACATGAACATTCCAGATTCGACCAAAGAGCGAATTTGGGATGCGGTGAACGAGCTAGGCTATCGGCCGAATACGCTCGCCCGCAGCCTCCGCGCTGACCGCACCAACACCATCGGCTTTATCTCCGACAGCATTGGCACAACCCCCTACGCAGGCGAAATTTTGCAAGGCGCACAAGATCGTGCGTGGGAAGACAAAGTTTTACTGCTTTCGATTAACACCAACGGAAAGGGCGATCTCAAGCAGACAGCGGTGAACATGCTGCTGGATCGTCAGGTGGATGGCATCATCTACGGTGCCATGTACCACCGCCCCGTGACCCCACCCACCAATATTTTAGAAGTCCCAACCGTCTTATTAGATTGCTACGCAGAAGATCAATCGTTGCCATCCGTTGTGCCAAACGAGGTCAAGGGTGGTTATGATGCGACGAAACATCTGCTAGAAAAAGGGCATCGACGGATCGGGCATATCACAGCAATTAAAGATACGGCGGCGAAAATCGGCCGATTAAATGGCTACCGCCAAGCACTCGCCGAGTTTGACGTTCCGTTTGACCCCACGCTCGTTGTCATGGGGGAAGCGTTGCCAGTCGGTGGCTATGATGCGACGAAGGAATTGATGCAGCGGGCAGATCGGCCGACTGCACTGTTCTGTTATAACGACCGAATTGTGATGGGCGTGTACAACGCGCTCCATAACTTGAATTTATCTATCCCCGATGATGTCGCCATTGTCGGTTTTGACAACCACGAAATCATCGCAGCCCATCTTTATCCCGCATTAACCACAATGGCGTTACCCCATTATGCGATGGGAAAGTGGGCGATGGAACATCTGCTTGGCCTGATTGAGGGTGCAGATAATGAACCGAAGCAGAAAATGTTGGATTGTCCGCTTGTGGTGCGGGAATCTACATGACATGTAATTGTAATGCAGCGTGGCCGTAAGCGATATGTGATAGGTGCTAAGCATTTGCTTGTCACTTACCAGTTATCATTTCTTATGCTCTTCGCGTTACGTTTTATTCAGGAATTGCCGTAAACGTTGGGGAATAAACCCCACCTTACAACTTCATTCAACTGAAGGAGAATATCAAATGTTATCCACACGAAAGTGGCGGCTTGTAACCGCCATGCTTATTGCCCTTTTACTCTTGGTCGCTTGCGGTGGCAGTACACCGGAAGTAGACCCAACGGTCGCCCCCGATACAGGCGGCGAGACAGACCCAACCGAGGAAGATGCATCAGAACCAGATGATGAACCAACAGACAGCGGTGAGGCAGCGGCTGTTTCAATGTGGTATCACGGTGCAGGTAACGAGACAGAGCGTGCTATTTTGTTGAGCATCGTAGATAGCTTCAATAGCTCGCAAAGCTCTTGCATGGTCGAAATCGCAGATTTCCCGCAAGAAAGCTATAACGAATCGGTCGTTGCGGCGGCGTTGGCTGGTGACTTGCCAGACATCATCGACGTAGATGGCCCCGTGATGCCGAACTGGGCATGGGCGGAGTATATGCAGCCTCTCGACCTGCCAGCGGGTGCGCTCGACGGCTTCCTGCCCGGCGCAGTTGGTGAATGGAATGGCGAAGTTTATTCAGTTGGTCTCTGGGACGCAGCCATTGCGATGTTCGCACGCCGCTCTGTTTTAGAGGCAAATGACATTCGCATCCCGACGCTCGACAACCCATGGACGTTAGAAGAGTTCGACGCGGCATTGGAAACATTGCAGGCGACGGGCGACTTCGACAACGCACTTGATGTCGGTATGGCATGGACAGGTGAATGGTATCCATACGCATTCTCGCCCTTTATGCAATCATTCGGTGGCGACATCATCGACCGTTCAACCTTCACAACGGCCGAAGGCGCAATCAACGGCGAAGAGGCAATGGCGTTTGGCGAATGGTGGCAATCACTTTTTGACCGTGGCCTCGTTCCCGGAACCTCACAAGATGGTGCAGACCGTGACACTGGCTTCCTCGATGGCAAATATGCCCTGCAATGGAACGGTAACTGGGCGGCACTTGGCGCGCTCGAAGCGTTTGGCGACGACGTGCTGTTCTTGCCAGCCCCAGACTTTGGCAACGGCAGCCGCATCGGTGCAGGTAGCTGGCAGTTTGGTATTTCGGCCGATTCGCAAAACGTCGAATGTGCCAACGACTTTATCGCCCATGCAATTCAAGACGAGTTCCTCGCTGCCTTCTCTGACGGCACGGGTCTCGTTCCATCAACACGCAGCGCGGCTGCATTGACTGAAAACTACGCGCCCGGTGGTCCACTGGAACCGTTCTTCGCGCTTAGCAACCAACAGGCGACATTGCGCCCACCAACACCAGCCTACCTCTCAGCCGCATTGACGTTTGAAAAAGCGCTTGCCGACATCGCCAATGGTGCAGATGTTGCAGACGCGCTCGACGCAGCGGCCGATGAAATCAACGCCGACTTGGAAGCCAACAGCAACTACGGCTTTGATGGGTCAGAAGTTGGCCCCGACATCCAGAACGACCCCATTTCACAAGGGACTGTGGCTCCAATGGAAGATGCCGGCGTAACGGACGAAGACGACGCAATGCCTGAAGGCAACGGCGAGATGGCGCCCGTCTCAATGTGGTATCACGGTGCAGGTAATGAGACCGAGCGTGCTATTTTGTTGAGCATCGTCGATAGCTTCAATAGCTCACAAACCTCTTGCGAAGTCAGCATCCAAGATTTTCCACAGGAAAGCTATAACGAATCAATCGTTGCGGCAGCGTTGGCTGGTGATTTGCCAGACATCATCGACGTAGATGGCCCCGTGATGCCGAACTGGGCATGGGCAGAATACATGCAGCCACTCGACCTACCAGCAGGCGCGACAGATGGCTTCTTGGCGGGTGCATTGGGTGAATGGAATGGCGAACTGTATTCAGTCGGTCTCTGGGACGCAGCCATTGCGATGTTCGCACGCCGCTCTGTTTTAGAAGCAAATGACATTCGCATCCCGACGCTCGACAACCCATGGACGTTGGAAGAGTTCGACGCGGCATTGGAAACATTGCAGGCAACGGGCGACTTCGACAACGCACTTGATGTCGGCATGGCGTGGACGGGTGAATGGTATCCCTATGCCTTCTCTCCCCTGATGCAGTCATTCGGCGGCGACATCATCGACCGTTCAACCTTCACAACGGCCGAAGGCGCAATCAACGGTGACGAGGCGATTGCGTTTGGCGAATGGTGGCAATCACTGTTTGACCGTGGCCTTGTTCCCGGAACCTCACAAGATGGTGCAGACCGTGACACTGGCTTCCTCGATGGCAAATACGCCCTGCAATGGAACGGTAACTGGGCGGCACTTGGTGCAGTCGAAGCATTTGGCGACGACGTGCTGTTCTTGCCAGCTCCAGACTTTGGCAACGGCAGCCGCATCGGTGCCGGTAGTTGGCAGTTCGGTGTTTCGGCCGATTCTCAGCAGCCAGAATGTGCCAACGCCTTCATCGCCCACGCGATTCAAGACGAGTTCCTCGCTGCCTTCTCTGACGGCACGGGTCTCGTTCCATCAACACGTAGCGCGGCGGCATTGACAGAAAATTACGCAGAAGGCGGCCCGCTTGAAGTGTTCTTCGCACTCAGCGATGAGCAAGCAACCTTGCGCCCACCCACACCTGCGTATCTCTCAGCAGCGTTGACCTTTGAAAAGGCACTGGCCGACATCGCCAACGGTGCGGATGTCCTCGATGCGCTCGACGCAGCGGCCGACGAAATCAACGCCGACTTGGAAGCCAACAGCAACTACGGCTTTGACGGGTCAGAAGTTGGCCCTGACATTCAGAACGACGCGATTGCAAATCAGTAAATAGTTGCTAGTCGCTAGTGGGCTAGTAAGAGAGTTATTTTCTTACTAGCCACTAGCCACTAACCACTAGCCACATTCATCATGACAACACCACGCCCACACCGTCCCGCAGCGGTTCCCGCTCATGTAGACGTAAAAACGCCTCGCCGTCCCAGTCGCTCTCCCGCGCGTTCACAAGAGGCGCGTGCGGGCGTGGGGATGATGCTCCCCGCGATTCTGCTCTTACTGGGGTTCTTGATCATTCCATTTATTATGGCGTTTGGATTCGCCTTTACGAATCAACGCCTGATTTCACCCAATCCGACAGAATTTGTCGGTACGCGCAACTTTGAGCGACTGCTCGAGATGCGAATCTTAACGATTGAGGCAGAGACCGACCCTGACACGGGGGAATATATTTTGGACGACGAGGGTAACTATGTCTTTCCTCGCGCACGTACATTCACCCGTGACAACCCCGAATATCCACAATACAACGGCTTGCAAGAGGTCTATTCTTTCCAAAGTGGGCCGACACAGCGTCTATGGATGGCGGGAGATTCTGTCTTTATACGCTCGATCATCAACATTTTGTACTTCGCCGTGATTGTCATTCCGCTGCAAGCTGGATTGGCGTTGGCCTTGGCGGTGATGGTCAATCAGAAGCTGCGCGGGATCAATATCTTTCGCGCGATTTACTTTATACCTGTCGTCGTTTCGATGGTGATCGTGGCGATTCTGTGGCGGTTTATCTACGATGGGAATAACGGGTTGTTGAACAATCTGTTGGGAGCGGCGACTTTCGGCCGATATGAACCCATCGACTGGATCGGCAACGAATACACAGCCATGCCCGCCATTATCATCATGTCTGTTTGGCAAGCGGTCGGCTTCCATATGGTTATTTGGCTGGCAGGTTTGCAGACGATTCCGACTTCACTGTATGAGGCGGCCGAGGTCGCGGGCGCAACCAAATGGCAGCAGTTCCGCTTTGTCACATGGCCGGGCTTACACAACACCTTCGTCTTTGTCCTTATCACCATCACGATGGCGGCGTTTGGCCTCTTCGTGCAGGTTGATATTATGACACGCGGTGGTCCGCTCGACTCGACCACAACAGTGATCCACCAGATGGTGCAGCGTGGCTTTGCCAAACAGGACATTGCATACGGGTCAACCATCTCCGTTTTCTTCTTTTTAGTTGTCCTGTCAATTGCGCTTGTTCAACGTTATTTGACACGGGAGGATGATGCACGATGAAACAATTAACACTCGCTCTCCGTTACGCGCTGCTCATTGTTGTCGCGCTGATCTTCCTTTTTCCACTCGTCTTTATGATCGTCTCGTCGTTCAAACCTGACGAACAGTTTCTGCGCGACACGAGCTCTCTGCTGGCGTTCCTGCCGTATGGGGACCTCTCACTCGATAACTACAGAGAAGCGTTTTCGCGTGTGCCGATTGTGCGCTTTATCTTTAATTCGGTCTTTGTCACATCGCTGACCGTTTTGCTCAGTCTGCTCGTCAATTCAATGGCAGGGTTTGCATTGGCGATTCCGCGCTGGCGGGGCAAAAATGTCGTTCTCTCGCTGATTATCGCGACCCTGATCGTGCCGTTTGAGACGATTGCCATTCCGCTGCTGCTGATCGTCAGCAAGTTGCCGTGGCTCTCGACGACCTGCGACAGTGGCGCGTTTATCTGCGCGACACAGGGCTGGCTCGATAGCTATCACGTCCAGATCATCCCGTTTATTGCGGGGGCATTTGCCATCTTCCTCTTTGTGCAAAACTTCAAGTCGATCCCGTATGAACTGGTTGAAGCAGCGCGAATAGATGGTGCAACATGGTTCCAGATTTATCGCAACATCGTTGTTCCCATCTCTGGCCCTACCTTTGCCACGGTTGCCATTCTCAACTTCCTCGCCATGTGGGGACAGTACCTCTGGCCTATTATGGTCGTCCAGTCGGAGAGTCTGCGACCCGTCATGATTGGGGTGTCCTACTTCTTCCAGCTTGATGTGGCGTGGGGTGAGATTATGGCCTATCTGACCATCATCACCGTTCCCGTGCTAATTCTGTACCTCTCACTGCAACGCGCATTTGTCGAAAGCATCGCGTCAAGTGGCGTGAAGGGCTAATCATGCAGAGCGCAGACAAGGCGTCCGCGCTCCAAATTTTTCTGCATTTTTCTAACGGCTGTTGATGATGTGGGTCTGCGGCTCCATTGTCAACAGTTGTTTCCTTTTACATGGACACGCAACCTCCGATTGATACAACTCATCGTCCGCAATATCATTTCCTGTCCGAACGTAACTGGTTGAACGACCCTAACGGCGTCATTCAGTGGCAAGGTCGCTATCATCTTTTCTATCAATATAACCCATTCGGTGCACTGTGGGGCAACATGCACTGGGGTCACGCAGTCAGCGATGACTTGGTGCATTGGGAACATTTACCCATCGCCTTTACCCCAACTGAAGGGGAGTTTGATGAAGAAGGCTGCTTCTCAGGCTGTATGGTCATCAACGATGGTGTGCCAACTGTGCTTTACACGGGAACACAGCTTGCACCAGTCAATGGAATGCCATTTACGCAACACGCCAATCTTGCCACAGGTGATCCAACGCTGCAAAAATGGGAAAAATATAAGGGCAACCCCGTCATTCATTCCCCATCTGACCATGATTTAATTGGTTTTCGTGATCATGATGTCTGGCGCGAAGGAGATGAGTGGCGGCAAATTATCGGTGCAGGTATTCATGGTGAAGGGGGAATTGCCCCGCATTATCGCAGCACAAATCTAATTGACTGGGAATATCTCGGATCGCTAACGCCGCCATTGGGTGAGACATTTGACGACATGTGGCTCGGCACGATTTGGGAATGTCCGCAGCTACTCGATTTTGACGGGACGAAAGTGCTGGTCATCTCTGTGTCGGACAACAGTCGTGGTTACGGGACGGCCTATTTAACAGGCGAGTACAAAGACAATTTGTTTACGCCAACTGGCGCACATCATTTGGATTTGGGGGGTCGTTTCTTCTACGCGCCACAAGCATTTGTTGATGATCGGGGGCGTACCGTGATGTGGGGCTGGATTCAGGAAGGGCGTTCTGATGAGTTACTTGAGCAGGCGGGGTGGGCTGGTGCGATGGCGATACCACGCATCGTGACGTTGCAAGAGAATGGTCTATTGGGCTTCAAACCAGCACCTGAATTGGAGTTGTTGCGGCATGACCATGTGCAGATCACGCCTGAAAATTTGGACGCGCTTGGTGACATCAAGGGTGATGCAGTAGAATTGCGAGCAGTGTTTGAGCCGGGATTAGGGCGCGTGGGGTTACGCGTATTGTGTTCGGCCGATGAACACACAACTATCTTCTACGACCGTCGCTATGGGCTTGTTGGGATTGACCGTTCACACAGCACCTGTCAGCAGCGCGAAGAGTATGATTTGAGCGTGTTGGAAGGCACGTTTGTTTTGCCAGCCGATGAACAGCTCGATATGCGGATTTTTATTGATAAGTCGATCATTGAAGTGTTTGTCAATGGTCAAGTCGCGTTGACGGGGCGCGTTTATCCTGCATGTGCTGAGAGTGTCGGGATTGAGTTGCTCAATGATCACGGTGAATTTGTCTCGCTCGACGTGTGGCAAATGGCGAGTATTTGGTAGATAGATGATTCCCGCAATGAAGCGGATGACGACAATTTGTGGTCAAGACTGACCACCTCAATAATAGGACAGGGAAAATCAAAATGGCAAGCGTAACGTTTAATAATGTGCAAAAGAGTTTTGGCGATGTGATCGTCATTCGTGATTTCGAGTTAGCGGTTAAAGATAAAGAGTTTGTCGTGTTTGTCGGCCCCTCTGGGTGTGGCAAATCGACTGCATTGCGGATGTTGGCTGGGCTCGAAGAGGTGACAGACGGCGAAATCCGCATTGGGGATCGCGTCGTCAATGATGTGCCACCGAAGGATCGGGACATTGCAATGGTGTTTCAATCCTACGCGCTCTACCCTCACATGACCGTTTATGACAACATGGCGTTTGGCCTCAAGCTGCGCAAAACGCCTAAAGACGAGATCGACCGGCGCGTGCGCGATGCGTCGGCAAGTCTCGGCTTAGACCCACTGCTCGACCGCAAGCCCAAGGCGCTCTCTGGTGGACAGCGGCAGCGTGTCGCAGTTGGCCGCGCCATCGTGCGTAACCCCGCCGTCTTTTTGATGGATGAACCGCTCTCCAACCTCGACGCAAAGCTGCGCGTGACGGCGCGGGCGTTCATCTCCAAACTGCACAAAGATTTGCAGACCACCTTTATCTACGTGACGCATGACCAAGTCGAAGCGATGACGATGGGCGACCGCATCGCCGTTTTGAAACCACTCGAAGGTGGCACGGTGCAAACGACTTCGCTGCAACAGTGTGCCTCCCCACGCGAGCTGTATAGCGAACCGAGCAATATATTTGTCGCTGGCTTTATCGGCAGCCCTAGCATGAACTTCTTTGAGGCCACGTTGGTCAAAGAGGATGATCGCATCTGGATCGACACGGGCGACTTCCGCGTTCAAGCGCCCCCAGACCGCACCAAAGCATACACGCCGTATATTGGCAAAACCGTCACGTTTGGTATTCGCCCAGAACACATCTACGCGCCCGACTACGCGCCACCCATCACGACGCAATCCAAAATTCGCGGTGTGATTGAGGTCGTTGAACTGCTGGGACATGAGCTACATATCTATGTCAATTCTGGCAAAAGCACCTTTGTGGCGACGATTGACATCCGCGTTGAGGCAAAAGTGGGCGATCAAGTTGATCTGATTATGGATTCAGACAACATGCACCTGTTTGACAAAGAGACCGAGCTACGGATTATTTGAGGCGCTTCTTCTGATTGAAACTTTGCGAAAGGCTCTATCTTCATAGATGGGGCTTTTCTAACTCATGCTGCGCAGTCCCGTCGTGGGGACTAGGTAAACGGCTATTGGTTTTACACAAACGCGGCTTACATGCCGTCTATCTCGCCCCGTTTGACCATTTGCACAAACAGGGCGAGACAAATGGCGTAAACGCTCGCAATGTTTGATACTCGATGCCATTTACCTAGCCTCTACAATAAGCTGCAAAACGTGAGTAAATTTCTAAAAACGTTTGATTTTGCCTGTCGAAATATATTATGCAACGATTTACGATTCCTACCGTCCATCAACAGTTCCATGACCAATGGCAAAGTGAAAAGACCGATTTACTGGCGGCTTATCAGGAAGGGGAAACCTCTTTTATTCCCAACTTGCTGCCAGAAACGGCTGTCAATCTAACCGCTGCTGAGACGCTATCTATCTTAAACAGCCGCTTAGGGGAAACCTTGGGCGTAGCTTTTGACCCCCAGTACAGCAATCCCGAAGATCTGTCCGCGACGCTTCCCGCAGCCATCCGCAGTCCCGTGGTAGACCAGCCAGACGGTAGCTGGCTTAAACAGGCCAATATGGTCGGCCTTAACGTTCGCACGGTGCAAAGTTTTTGGAATATCGTCAAATATGCACTCACGCTACCAGCGGCGCAAGATGCTATCCACATCCTACCCATTTGGGAGGCGGGCGTTGTGGGCAGCCTCTATGGCATGAGCAGTTGGCAGTTAAACAACGAATTTTACAGCGCGGAGCTAGCAGAAATAAAACCGCATCTCAACACGACGGGTAAGCAGTTGAAAGCCGTCATTAACATTCTGCACGCACTTGGCAAAACGGTAGGCATGGATGTGATCCCCCATACCGACCGCTACTCGCAGATCGTGCTTGCCTCGCCGCAGCTCTTTGAATGGTTGCAACGACAAGATACCCTGATCGTCAACCAGCGGGCAGACTTGCACGAAGCGGTGCAGGATCAAATTTGGGCGTTTCTACAGAAAAATGGTTCCGCTGTGGCTGGGGAAGAACTGCCAGTTTCGGCCGAAATCTTCTTCAACGACCTAGACGAATCTCGCCGCATTCTTCTGTTGTTTGGTACCACCGAAGACAAATCTGGACGCGACGGCCGCCGCAATCAGCTGATTCAACACCTGTATTTGTATGGGTATGAACCCGTTCCCGGCACGATGGCACCCCCTTTTCGCGGGCTGGAAGTAAATAAGCACCCGAAAGCCAAAACGGTCGATTCTAATGGGATGGTCTGGCGTGACTATCTTATCACCCAGCCCCAGTCAATGTCCCGCGTCTTCGGCCCGCTTAGCCGCTACAAGCTGTATGATCGCCTAGACGACAATCGCGATTGGGCCGTTGACTTCGCCGCGCCGCGCCAAAACGTCTGGCAATATGTCTGTGAGAATTACGCGGACGTACAGCAAAAATATGGCTTTGACTTTATGCGTGGCGATATGGCGCACGTGCAAATGCGACCCGATGGGGTTCCTTCAGAAATTGACGACTATTATGATATTCTAGCGGCGGTTAAAAACTACATCCGTCAAGAAAAAGGAGCCCGCTACTTTGGTTACTTTGCCGAAACATTCATCGCGCCGCGCGACATCATGACCTACGGCGAAGAATTTGATCACCTAGAAGCGGCCGATGCCGATACAACGCTTGGTGACTTGCAGTCTGTGCCAGTCGGCACGCCCGTCTTTGTGCAGCGGTTGCGCCAATATGATGACCTAGCGGCGACTCGCAGTTGCACCCCCAGCTTCACCGTCATGACGGCGGACAAAGATGATCCCCGTTTTGACGAATTCTATTTAGACGGCAACGAGGCGCGTCTGTTTATGGCGCTGTTCCTCACCGATATGCCCAGCTATATGGGCTTAGGATTTGAGGTGCGGGATGCCCACTATGAGCCCGCGCCTAATGAGCATTACAGCAAGCTGTACGTCTTTCAGCAGAGTGAGGGGCCGCAAGCAACGCACGGTGACTATGTGTGGGGACGCAATGGGCATCTGTTCCATACGATTATGCGCTTGCGCCTCTACCTCGACAGCATGTTTGCACAGATCAAGGGTCGGCCGTGCCGCTGGCTGCTGCCACCCGATGCGCTTGGTGAGCGGAAAGAGATTGCCTGGACACAGGGGGATGACCATCCAACCCATCTCTTTGTAGTCAATCTCAACACCAAGGCGACCAGCGGGAAGTTTGGCATCCCCCTGATTCCAAATGTCACTACGGACGTGCCGCTTACCCTCGATTTTTCGACCGCCGATTCAGGCGAAGAACAGTTGGTTTACAACGGCCGACATTATCAAGTCCAGCAGATGTTGCCCGGCGAAGGCCGTGTATACCGCATTGGTTAAACCATTTTGAAACTGATTAAAGATAAGGAAATGAACATGAGTGAGAGATCTACTTCCAACAACGAAAACAGTGTGAACGAATTGCCTGCATGGAACCCACCACAGATTGATATAAGTTCAGTCAAGACGGGCGATATGCCGGGTGATAAAATTCAAATTAACCAATCGCACATTGACAAGGCCAACACCGTTTTCCCTCATCTGCTGCAAGAGTTGGAAAGCATGAGCGGTCAGCGTCTCGTTGTTTCTGTCTATGGTGGATCAGGTGTCGGGAAATCTGAACTTGGCTCTGTGCTGGGACATTACTGCAACGAGCAGGGTTACCCCGCCTATATTTTGTCGGGAGACAACTACCCACATCGAGTGCCACAATTCAATGATAACGAGCGGATGACGGTCTTTAGAAACGCTGGGTTAAACGCCCTCGCTAGAATCAGCGAGTTTTCAAATGACAGGATGGAAAAGCTCCAGCAACTGTGGCCCGAAATGGAAGATTTTAATCCCACAGCGATTGTCGATGAAGAATCTACCTGGATGAACGTGTACTTTGATGCAGGAAAGACAGGGTTGATGAGCTACTTGGGGAGTGAAAATGAGACCGATTTTTCAATGGTCAACCACATCATCAATTCATTTAAGAGCGGCGAAGACACAATCAACTTGAAACGGATGGGCAGAACGAGTGACGATATTCGTTTTGAAGCGGTCGATTTTTCTGGCGTGCAGGTGCTGATCATTGAGTGGACGCATGGCAACAACCCGCTGCTTGAAGGGGTAGACTTCCCCATATTTTTGTTCAGCACGCCGGCCGAAACGTTGGCGCATCGGCTGGCGCGCGGACGCGATAAAAATACCGACAGCCCCTTTATCCGGTTGGTGTTGGAAATTGAACAGGAAAAACTAATCAGCCAGGCCCGCACCGCAAAGCTGATTGTTGCCAAGGATGGCAACCTGATTTCCGTAGCAGAGCTACATAATCGGTTAGAGTGATGAAAAAGGGCGGTTTATCCCGCGAATAGAATGTCGATGAATGTGCCGAGATCGTCTTTGCCTTCGAGCATTTTGAGGTTGAAAATTTCAGTGTATCCGCAATGGTTGCAGGAGGCGAAGACGTAGCGGTAGGGTTGGATGTCGAGAAAACGTGAAATGCCTGTCCCTGACATGGCGAGCTTTTCGACGGAGGCGCCACTGCTGTGGCATTTCGTACAGATAAATTCTTTAGCGAGAATGTTGATCACTTTAGGCACGGTATGCTCCATGATTGTTTAGGATTGATTTATCTACGATACGGGAATTCGGCCGAATAGTTGCATCTACCGTGCGTGATGCTCGCGTCACATGCGCCCTACTTTGAGCGGTTGTGGATTAACTCTGCAACCTGCTGCATCAGCAAGCGACAACGTGGTGTCAGTATGACTGCGGCTTGCTGTTGTGTCGTTTCCGCTTCAGCAAGCGCGTGTGCCGCCATCGGCCGATCTGCCATCTGCCACGCCACCTGCGCCTGTACTAAAAGCGCCATCACCAACGATGGTGCTTGCTGCCGCCGCCGATAGCCACTCACCGCCTGTTCACACCAATCGGCCGATTCTTGCAGCATCCCCTCAGCCAACGCGATCTGTGCCAATACCAGTTGGACATCACTGATATACAGCTCGTCCTGCTGCTCACTGAAGAGTTGCAGACTGCGTTCCGCCAACTGTCGCGCATGGGTCACGTCCCCGCTGGCACATTGCAGATCGGCGTAGTTACAGGCGACGAACGCTTGTGTCCACGAATCGGCCGATTGTGCCAACGCATACGCCTGTTCCAGCCAGCGTTGCCCCTGCTGTAGATCCCCAATCTCCTGCGCAATCAGCCCCAGATGGGCGTAGTTGAGCGCGTTCTCCTGCTCATCGTGTGAAATCGACTCCAACAGCCAATCAATCGCCTGTTCGTAATCCCCCATGCGATGGGCGGTCAGCCCCATGTTGTGTAGGACGGTCGCCACGCCCGTCTCATCGTTCAACTGGCGGCGTAGGGTTAAGCCTGCTTGATGGTAGGAGAGACTAGCGGTCGTATCGCCCTGCTCCATGCAGATCGAGGCGAGACCGTTAAGCGCAATCGCCCGCTGGTTGAGGTTGGGGGTTGTCAGTTGCAACGCCGCCGTCAGGAGGTCGCGGCCGAGCGTCAGAAAGCCATGTCGATACCAAAACCACCAAAGTCGCCCCGCAATCTCAATCGCCAGTTCACCGTTTTGTGTGTCGATTGCCCAACGCAATGCGGTCAGCAAATTGTCATGGTCGCGCAACGCTCGTTCTGCCCAGATCGCTTGTGCGTCGCCCAACATACCGTGCCAAATGTCGGCGGCGACGCTGGCATAGTAGACGGCGTGCCGTTCTTGGTAGATGGCAAGTTGCCCGCCCGCCACCAGCCGCATGTATGCGTCAAGCCGCAGGGGTTCGAGCAGGTTGATGCGCTCGTCGTGCCATTGGATCAGGTTGGCGTGTGTCAGTGCTAGCAGGCTGGTACGCTCGCAGTTGGTCACTGCTAGCGCGGCTGCCTCGTCACATCCGCCACGAAAGAGGCTTAGGCGAGCGAACGTTTGCTGCTGTTCGGCCGAAAGTAGCCGCACGCTCCACTCAATCGCTCGCTGCAACGTGCGATGACGCGGCGCGATGTTGTGCTGCTGTTGACGTAGCCACGACGTGTCTGGCACGCTGTTGAGTTGATTCAGGATGGTGGCGGCCGACTGGTCGCGCAAGCGCACGGCGGCCAGTTCGAGTGCCAGCGGTAACCCATCGAGCAGACGACAGAGCGCGGTCAGGTCGTGGGCGTTTTCGGCCGATAGCACCCACGACGAATCCCACGCCTTAATACGTACCAACAGCAACGCCAACGCCGGCACCGTCGCCAGATGGCGCAAATCGCCATTGTCCTGCGGCACCGCCAGCGGCGGCACGGTGTAAAGCTGTTCCCCATACAGGTCGAGCGGTTCGCGACTCGTGCAGAGCAGCGTCAGATGGGGCAGTTGTTCCAGCCATCCCGCCACGACGAGACTGAGCTCGGGTAATAACTGCTCACAGTTATCGAGAACGAGCAGCACCTGTTGATTGGCAAGCTGGCTCAACACGGTTGCCTCATCATCTTGCCGCTGCGTGATGCCAAGCGCGGTCAAGACGGCACGCGACACATCGACCACCGCTTCCACAGCCGCCAGCGAAACAAATGCCGCCCCGTCCGCAAAGCGTGGTTGACACTCTCGACCAACGGCAAGCGCGAGACGTGTCTTGCCGATGCCGGGTGCACCCACAAGCGTTAAGAGACGGGTTTGTGGTAGCAGGTGGGTTAGGTGGCGCAGTTCGGCCGATCGGCCGATCAACGCCACCAGCGGCGCGGGTAGTTGATAGGTAGCCGTGCGCTTGGTGCGGGCTTGCTGGGCAAGTTGCAGCAATGCATCCACCTGTTGCGCGTCGAGTTTGAGCGCAGGCGCAAACAATGCCCGCACCGCCGTCACGTCAGGGTGGCGCGATCCATTTTCGAGCCGTGCAATCTGCTCCCGACTGTAGCCGACGACACGCCCCAACTCATCTTGGGTCATGCGATTGCGCTTGCGGAGATAGCGCAACGCTTCGCCAAAGTGGGAAAACGGTTGACTATTTATCACACTTGTAATTTTGTCACAAAATGTCACCTTTTGCGTTTGATTGGGGCGTATGCTTGCGCTTATTTGCTGACCAAACAAGGAGATATCCATGTCGATTCGTAAATGTTTTGGCTTATTACTATTTGTGTTATTGATGGGGGGAATTTCGGCCGAAACGATCCACGCCGAGCCCACCGACATCCCCACGCCCATTGCCAATGATATGAGCGGGTTTACGATGTACGAGAACGTTCTCTACTGGTACACCAACCCGACTTGTCCGCCGATTGGCCCCAATCGCGCGGCTGGTGATCCCGTCACTATTCAGCGACGACGCAGCAGCGGGGGTGAGGTGCGCGTGCTTTTTTCACGCAACGATCCGCGTCCCGTCAATGTTTGTAACCCCTACGAAATTCGCACCAATCTGAGTATCGATGGAACCTATCTCTATTGGCTCGACACCGCCGGCCTGCAACGTCTGCCGCTGACCGCCATCGTGGGGGATGCGCCCACACAGTTGTTTAGCCTACCCAATACCGATCCCAATATCGGTCGGCAGGTGATGGTGGGCGATGGCTATGTGTACGTTATGCTGGGCGGTGTCATTCGCGCCTACAACAAGGCGACGGGCGCAGTCACCATCGTTTACGCTGGATCACCACCTGCCAGCAACCTGCAATTTGACGGACGTTATCTCTACTTCATCGCCAGTGGTAGCTTGAAATGGCTTGACCCAATCAACGGACACGCGCAACTGCACCTGCTCAACGATGTGCAGTCCTATCACGTTCCCGGATTGCAAACAGTCTGCGGTGCGCCAAACACCTATCAATGGATGGTCTCAGCCAGCGGCAATAGTAGTTATAGCTTCCTGAACTACGCGGGCAACCCGATTGACCAACTGCATCTGGGGGATTTTAATGGGGATGGCACGGACGATGTGTTCAGCACACTGTTGCGTCAGGATGGCGCATGGCAGTGGGTCTATTCAGCTAGCGGTCAGAGCAGCTACATCAACATCGCTTACGACTTTACCGCACCAGAAGACCTGCGTTTTGGTGACTTCAACGGCGATGGCAAGACGGATGTGTTTGCGATCTTTGACATTGGCGGTGGCAACTACCAGTGGAAATACTCGTCGGGCGGTGCGGCGAGCTATGTCAATCTCAGACAATCGACTATTCCTCTAAGCGACCTGCGCTTTGGCGACTTTGATGGTGATAATAAGACCGATGTCTTTACCGTCATTCCGCAACCCAATGGAATTAAACAGTGGGCGTACTCTCCGGGAGGGACGGGGGCATTTATCAATATCGCCTACGATGGGCTTACCATTGATCAATTGGGTTTTGGTGACTTCAACGCGGATAACAAGACGGACGTGTTCGTTGCCAGCGATTTGGGCAATGGCCTGTATCAATGGCGTTTTTCGTCAGGCGGTTTCTATAGCTACACCAACTTGCGCCAAGAGCCATATGGAATTGATGACGTGCGCTTTGGCGACTTTGTGGGTAACGGGTTTGACGATGTGTTCGTGACTGAGGCGCGTCCAGATGGCAACTGGCAGTGGAAGGTGTCGGACGGCGGCAGTGGCGCGTTGCAAAATGTCGCCTATGCTTCCCAACCACTTGAGGCGTTGCGTTTTGGCAAGCTGATCGGAGACGCAAAAACGGATGTGTTCGCAGTCTCCTCACGCGACTTTTGCCGCACAATGCGCCCCGTCTTTTATGGGTATGAGTATCCAGCGGGCTCGATTTCAGCCGCACTCTACGGTGGCCCTGCACGCTGGCACGACCTCAACTCTGGGCAGAACGGTACGCTCTACACCAACCCGCGTGAACTATTCAATTCCAGCAATCAGCCGTTTGCCGAATTTGATAGCTATGCGGACATCGCCACAACGGACAACTACTACTTTTTGGCGGAACGCTACAAATTCTACTGTACGTCACCCTCTGGCTGTTTTGTGACGACGACACGCACGACGTTTCGTCGCTTGCCGCTGACACGCGATGTGTTTAAGGGGTATGGTGGGGGAAGTTCGGCCGAATTATTCGTCGATCAGCGTACCTACAACTATCCCCCCGATGCCGACATTCAATTTGGCAACGATCAAGAATTTATCCATTGGCGCGATAATGAACAGCGTCGTCTCCAACAGTTGTCGGTCAACGCCGCCGCCTTGCAGCGCATCAATCTGCGCGTGACGGGGATCGAGGTGACACAGGGCATCCAAAGCACGACCAACAGTGTGCGCCTGATTAGCGGCAAGGAGACGGTGGCGCGGGTCTTTGTGGCGGCCGATGGTGCTGATGTGCGCGATGTGTCGGCGATTCTCCACGTCTATCGCAACGGCGTCTTGCACACGACGCTCAACCCTGAACGGCGCATCACCGTTCGCAGCGCACCCGACCGCAACAATCTCAACCATCAATTTATCTTTCACTTGCCGCTGTATGCAGTGGACGGAACTTCTCTGCGCGTGCAGGCAGTTGTCAATCCGTTGGGGTATCCGCTGGAGCCAGCCAATAGCACGGCCGATAACACCCTCTCCTCCGCCACCTTCAATCTGGTCGCCTCACGCCAGATGGACATTATCTTTGCCGAATTCAGTTACCCACTCAACAACGCGACGCAGCGGCCGCAAGGGACGAGCAAGAATGCGGCGTGGATTCGCCACGTCTATCCAGTTGGCTACACCTATAGCAATGGCGCGTATGAGTCTGGTCTCGATTGGGAGATTTGGGAGATCGACGATGCCAACCTGACGGCACGGATCGATTGGGGATTGGCGACGTGTACCAATCAAGCGACCCATGTCTGCGGGGCGTACTACACTTGCGATATGGCTGGCACGATGACGGTCGATAACCGCAATTTGTGCGCCAGCGACTATGTCAATGGACGGCTTAATGCGTTGCGTTCCCAACGAGCGGTCGGATCACAGATGTTCCTGTATGGCGAAATCCGTGATCCAGGTGGGACAAACCGCTTTCCGCGTGGACAGGCGGGCGTCGGCCGAACCTCCACCGGTCCCGACGGCACAAGTTGGGATGGCTATTACGCGGGACATGAAGTCGGCCACACGGCAGGTCTCGGCCATCCGCTGAACGCCAATGGGCAGTGCGGGTTGGATGGCTCCGACACAACCCCGAATCATCCCAACGCCCGTATTGGCCCAACCGATAACAGCGTCAATGGGTTGAGCTTTAACTTTTTTGGCTCGCCCATGCAGCTATTGCAAGGCAGCGTATGGAACGATTTGATGGGCTACTGCAACAATGGCACTTACCCCAGACAGTGGGTCAGCGATCAAAATTACGAGCGCATGATCAACAACTTGTCTGCCACCAGACGCGAGACGGATGCGACATTGCAGGCGGGTGATTGGTTGGCGGTGTTTGGGTCGCTCTCCAATGCGGACAACAGCGCAGCCTTGACGGTGGTTGAACGCTGGGACGAGGCAGCCCCACCGGCAATTGTCGCTGGCCCTTATGCGGTGCGTCTGCGTAATGTAGGCGGGACGTTGTTGGCGGCGACGGCATTTTCGGCCGAAACACCCTCCGACAGCGGGCGCGAAGCATTCCAACTCGTCGTGCCATTCGCGGCCGGCACGCGCACGGTGCAGATCGTGCGTCTGTTGGACAATGTGGTGCTGGCGACAAAGTCGATCAGCGTCAACCCACCGCAAATCAGCAACGTCACGCTCGCGCAAAATGGCAGCAATGCCAACATCACATGGACAGCCAGCGACCCCGACAGCAATCCGCTCACATTTGCTATCCACGTCAGCCACGATCAGGGCGCGACCTTCCGTGCGCTGGCGCTCGGCGTGACGGGCAACAACAAGTCGTTGCCGCTCAGCCAAATGGGGGGTGGCAGCACGCTGGTGCAGGTCGTCGCCAGCGATGGCGTGCAGACAGCCCGCGCCAACAGCCCGACGGTCAATATGACGGTGCAAGCACCAATCATCAGCAACTTTACGCCCGACTGTTCGCAAGCGTTTAACTGGAAGGATGCGGTCAACTTTTCGGCCGATGTCTACGACCCACAAGACGGTTCGCTAGACGGGGAGGCATTGGCATGGTATCTCAACGGCGACTTTGCTGGTTACGGGACAGTCGGCTTCCAAAATGAATTGCGAACGGGCGATAATCAGGTCGAGCTATTTGTGACCAACAGCTATGGCGTCACCGCCAGCCAAACCTGCACGCTGCGTATCGGTGACAACTTGCGCATTCCAGCGACTCAACTAGCCGTGTCACCAACGCAGGTCGAGTGGTCGGTGGCGAGTGGCAATCGAGTGATTGAGACGGCAACGGTTCAGTTGAGCAACTTGGGGGGCGGCAGTTTGACCTGGACGGCCAGCAGCAATCAGGCGTGGTTGACGTTGGATGTGGTCGAGGGTAGCGTGCCGGGAAGTGTGGTGGTTTCGGCCGATTCCGCAGGTCTACAAAGCGGCTCCCTCAACTATGCCGCCATCACGTTCACTGGCTACGATAGCGGTCGCGCGGTCACCAACAGCGTCGAACTGCCCATCACCCTCTGGGTCGATCATCCCGGCTATCTGCCGCACACCGTCGGCGGCGCTGTGCCAACCGCACTGGGTCTCGTTGGTCAGCAAACAGTGGCGACAGGGCAGATTGTGTGGACACTATTGATTATGATCGGATTGGCGGCGGCCTCGTTGTGGTTACGCGTACGTTTAGGTCAGTCCGCTTGGCAGCGTCGTAAAGGGTAAGATGGCATGGGGTTTTGGCGCACTCAGTGGGCGAGCAGCCTCAGCCAGTGCGGGCAAGGCCAAGCCTTGCATTATGCTAGTCACTCGTCGTTGACATGACAGAAAGTTGTCTCGCTGGTGTGTTTGATGATTGCTGGATGTTAAAGGCGATTGAAACAAAAAAGGGGATGTGCATTTTGAGTACATCCCCTCTCTTTTTTAGAATGAAGAGTGATTAAATTGTGATGGGGCGAACACCAAAGCGTTCTGCAACTTCTGGTTTGACCAAACCCCACAGCATCATTTGTCTAGCAGGTGCACTTTGTTCGCTCACAATTCAGTCGGCCGACTGACCAACAACCCAACAGGCGCATGGTGCAGCACCTTGTTGGCGACGCTGCCATAACGCCAACGGGCAAACCCCGTGCGACCGTGCGTACTCATGGCGATCAGGTCGCACCCTATCTCTTCTGCAATCTCGATAATTCGCCGAGCTGGTTTGCCTCGCGCAACGTATGTCTCGGTCTCTACTTCTGGATAGCGTGCTGCGATTTGTCGCAGGTACTTATGCGATTTATCATAGTATTCGACGCGATATGCGTCAGCTAATCCCTTGTCGCTCTTGGCGATCTGTGCCTCAACATCTTCATCGTGATGAATATCAGCATCTTCAACGTGCAGAAACGTAACTTTTACGTCAAACGCACGTGCAAGAGCGATAGTGGGGCCAATGATCGCTTCGGCAAGGCCAGAGCCATCAAGCGTGAGCAAAATGTGTTGAGGGGGAGCCGCTGCATGCACGACCAGTACAGGACACGGTGCAAAGGGCATGACGCGCCCCGTCACGCTGCCATACAGCCAACGCTCAACCCGCATATGCTCTCGTTTTGACATGACGATCAAATTCTTACCATTACGCGCCGCGATGTCGAGAATAACCTGTGCAGGCTCGCCGACATCGGCGTAAATTGTGGCGGGAAGGTCGTGTGTGTTCACGACCGCGTTCAAGTACCCTTCGGCGTGCTGGCGCAGTTCGTCCTCTGAGATGTCAGGCCAAAAAGCGATGTTGCCGATTGGGTCAGCGACGACGTAAAACTCCTTTTGGATCGCCTGTACAAGCAGCAAATCTGCACCATAGGTCAGCGCAAGCTGCTTGGCGACGGGCAGCGCATTCTCGGCGTGTTCAGAACCATCGAGTGGAACAATAATGCGATCAAACATGACAACCTCACATTGAACCCGCTGACTTCGACAAGCTCAGCTACGGGTTTCGATAGCAGAAACAACAATCACCTTTTTAAATCTGACAGCTGCAAGCCGTTGAGCGAGACGGGAGCGGTACTGCCTTACTGTTTACTTCAACCGCGGCAGAAGAAGCCCCGCCACTTTCAGGCAGCGGGGTTGGTGGACAGCCCGTGAGCTAACGGGCAAGCATGAGCGGGATTTGAACGGTGTCAATGAGGTAGATCGTGCCGTTATCGGCCGAAATCTCCCCAACAATTCGCACACTGTCGAGCATCAACATGTCGCCAAGTGCGGTCGGGAGTGACGTCGTCTCGCCATTCCACGCGCCGCGCACGATGTGGTGCAGCGTCAACTGCTTCATCAGGCGATGGTCGACCATACAAGCGGTCATCAGCTCTGCATCCATCGCCGCATATGCCGCGTCGGTTGGCGCAAAAATGGTGAACTCACCATGTCGTGCCAGCAGATTTTCGAGACCCGCCATCCCAACTTCGTTTGTGAAGGTGGTGAGGTTGGCGTTTCGGCCGATAACACCTATCAGCGAGTTGTCCGTCACGCGATTGACGGACGTGGACGCATAGGGTGCATCGGCTGGCGGCGTTTGCAGCGCATCGATCATGTGAATCGTCCCGTTGGCCGCGTAGCTCGTGCCGACGATTCGCGTCGTGCCGTTGACCATGCCATTTGCCACCGTCAGTGGCTTACCGAGTGCGGTGTTGAACGCCCCGTTGGCGGTTGCGTCCACGGTGCCAAGCACGATGTGATAGAGCAGCGTCTGCTTGAAAACGCGGTGGTCGCTGTGCAAACTCGCCATCGTGCTAGCAGGTAGCGCATTGAAGACGGCATCGCTCGGCACAAAGACGGTAAACGCGCCGTGCTGGTTGAATAGATGCTCAAGCCCTTGCTCCTCTAGCTCGCTGACAAAGATGGTGCAATCGGCATCATGCGCCAGCAGGTCGAGCAGCGAATTGTCGCGGATGTGATGTCCCGTCACCAGCACCTCACCATAGGCCGGTGGTAACGTGTTGACCACATCGACAATGTGAACAATGCCATTGCTGGCGGGCAGATCCGCGGTCAGCACGCGCAGCGTACCGTCGATCACGAGCGTGCCGCTGACCATCTCCACAACAATCTCACCCCCTAGCGCGGTCTTCCAAACGGGTTGGGCGGCGAGCTGTTCAACTGAATATCTTCCTTGAATGGTGTGGTGCAGAACCAGTTGTCGCAAAATGGCGGCATCGGGATCTTGCATATTGGCAAAGGCTGCGTTCGTTGGGACGAACATCGTGAACGGCCCATGCTCGGTAACAGTTTTCATCAAGCCAGCCTCATTGACTGCCTTGACCCATGCGGTGTGGCCCGCTTCATAGCCTACATCGAGAACGGTATGACCAACGGCCGACGCATATGATGGTGTAAACGCAATGACTATGAACACCACCATGGTCGCCAGCGAGCGGAACAATTTAGTTGTGCCTAACATGACGACTCTCCAGTGTTGACGATGACGTATAAGCGTATTCGTCACTCAATACAACCCTATTTAAAGGATAGCTATTTTGGCGCGTTGATAGTAGTGAGGAATGTCATCTCTAAAACGGACAAAATGCACTCACACTGCAAGTCATATCCCAAATACTGGACGCACCAGAACTGTCGGAGCGAGGAACGTGTTATGATTGACAACCGTTCCCATCCGTAATAATCTTTTTGTGCAATTGTTGTATCGAATCACCACATCAAACGTTCGTTCGTTTCAGCGGGTAATAGTGAGGGTTTATGTCACGCAGAGTGGGCTTGATACTAGTTCTGATTGTCGCAATGCTGCTGATTGCCGGCAGTGCCACAGCGCAAAATACGGCCGATAACGTTTGGTATGCCGACTATTACCCCCGCCTATACTATGCTGGCACACCCGTTCACGAAACATACGCTGGTCGCCATCTCAAACTGTATTGGGGCAATGGCACGCCGCACTCAAGCATCCCCAGCAACTTTTTTTCATCGCGCTTCCGCCACTACATGACACTCGATCAGCCAAGCCACTATCGCATGATCACACGTGGGGATGATGGTTATCGTGTCTTTATCGATGGCAAGTTACAGATCAATCAAATCTCGGGTACGCCGCTGTCACAGCACATCAGCGACTTCTATCTGACCGCTGGGCGACACGCTATCTATGTCGAACATTACGAAATGGTCGGCAACGCCGCGCTGGATATTCAACTCTACCCGATTGGCTCGACAACCAGCGCACCCCCACCAGCAAACAACCCCAATGCGCCTATCACGATTGATAGCTTTACCATCACGCCCAATCCAGCCATCGAGAACGGAGAGGTGACCGTCAGTTGGCGCGTTCGCAATGCGGCGCAGATTGATGTGATCCACTATGTCCCGCGTATTCGTGCCGTGGAACCTGTCAGCATCTATACAGGCTCCCAAAATAGCAACACGATCAGTTACACTCTCAACCCTGCTGACAGGACGGGAGCCGCCCGCTTTGCCCTGCGTGCCACTAACGATGTCGATAGTGAGGAAATCTTTTTTGAGCTGCCGTTCAACTGCGCGACGGGCTGGTTTTTCCGCAACGATAACAAACCGAGCCGCGATTATGGCTGTCCCGTAGAGGCAGCCACGCCAAAACTGGTTGCCGAACAACATTTTGAGCGGGGTTGGATGGTGTTATTTGATGAAATTCCGGGTGCAGAGGCGGTGCTTGTTATCTCCGCCAATGGGGGGCTGCGCTCTTATCCACTGGGCGATTCGGCCGATATTGACCCCACCCTCACGCCCCCCACAGGTCTCTTTCAACCGACAGGCGCATTTGGCAAAATTTGGCGCGAACATGATTTGCAGCAACAAATCGGTTGGGCAACGTCCCCGATGGCCACAGAAGTTCAGACGTTCTGGCAGGTCGTTCCTGTCTCTGACACCATCTACTACTTGTGGGGATCGGCCGATCCAAACCTAATTTGGGTCTTTGATTTTCGCCAGTTTTCCGCAGGACTTTATCGGCCGAACTGAGCCTCAACTTGTTGATGGTGCTGATTTCGACGCTGTTTCAGGTTGTGTCGCGTCTTCTACGTTGAATGTGGTTGCGAGAAAGATGAGGAGAGTTGAGAGGTTGGGAAAGGAGAGAACGGTCTGGGTGCGGGTGTCTTGGAGGGTGACCGTCCAAATATCGGCCGATTCCCCACGCACGCGCCGCATTTTGAGCAAAAAAGAGACGTAATCGGCGTGGGGATTGACCATGAGCATTATCTGAACTGGAGCGCGGACGGGGACGTCCGCAGCAAACGCGGGCGAGGACGCCCGCGCTCCTATTAACGTGTGCGGCGGGTCAGAAGTGCTGCGCTGCTGAGCAGAACGAGCAGGACAGCCGTTACCATCATCCAGCTTGGTGACGAGGTGACATTCTCTTGCTGCAACGTGACGGCAGTCACTGTGCCAGTTGAGATGGTGTAATTCGTCGCCGCCCGGCCGGGTGCTGGCACGGTGCAGGAGCCAGTCGGCGGTTCAACGCCCGGTGTCGTTCCCTGATTGGTGATGGTTAAGAATACACCCTCTGTGCAGGATGACGCATTGATGTTGACCTCCGTCGATTGATTCGGCCCAACGACGCTTGGCAACGGCGTGACGTTATAGCCCGCTCCCGTATCGCAAACGACCGATCCGCGCAGTTGACCGATGCCCGTCGTTGCATCATTTTTCAGATTGACGAGATAGCTGCCTGTGCTGGGTAGATCGACATAGTTGGTTGCATAATGTTCATTGACGTCGCCGCTGTAGCTACTGCCAATCGTGTCAATCCACCCCTGAACGGGCGGTAATGGATTTTCCGAACCAGCGATGTACTCTGCACCTTCGGTAAAACAGTAGGGGGCATAGTCACCTGTACAGCTTTTGCTGTTATAAACAGCAATCGCGTAGTCGTGATAGGCATCATTGAGGTTCGTGCTGGGCGTCGCCGCTTGTAGTGCGTTGTTCAGTGCGGCAAATGGCAGTTGACCCTGACCGATGTTTTTCCAAATCGCCTGAATCGTATTTTCGCCACCGTCTGCCATGTTCGCTCCACCTGTATTTTCAGCGATATGGCGGAAGAACAAGAAGGCAGAGTATTCAGAAACGCCGTCTGGATCACCTTGATTTTCCCAATCTCCCAAGCAGTTGGTCGTTTTCGGCCACAGGTAGATGTTGGCGGTGTTGCTTGCGTCGTCCATCTCATCTTCAAAGTAGCCCGCAATCGACTCAAACCACAGGTTATCGGGTTCTGGTTCATAGGGTGTGCCGTAAGCGTATTGGACGGCATGGACATATTCGTGGCTGGTCGTCGAGTCAAGCCCTTGCTGCGGTGGCAAGGAAAGCTGGCTCATATCGCTGTTTAGCACCATGCACGTCGCCCGTGATGCGGTTTCGGTTTCGGACGTGTGCGGATTATCTCCAACGACGCCTACATAGTCGCCGTCACCGTAGTTGGAGGCGACGTATCCAAAGACAGAACTGCCAATGTTAACAACTTGCACAGGATACAGCCCCGAACCACCTAAATCATTCTCGTAGTCACAGCCGCCTTCTGTGACATCAGCGGCCGTACAGACCGGTGGTTGCGCCCACCCATACTCCGTCACGATCTTGTCGAACGCCGCTTCAAGCGACACCTTATATTTGTCCAGCGTCAAGCCGCCACCAATCGTGCCGTAGTTAATAAAAAAGTGCTCGGTTGTCGTGTCGTTCGGTCCATCTGGTCTATCACAGATGGTTGCGGCTGGGTTGTTCATAAGGCGGTCAAGTTCGGAGCCGACAGTACGTGAGTAGCCAGCGCGGTCTTGAGCGTATGCCTCATGGATTTCGCGCACGGCCATCGTTCCGTGCCAGCCAATGTCGCTTTGAAAGCGAGCGGGCAATGACGCATCTTCATAGATGGCGTAGGCGAGGTAGAGAATACGCTCCCCTGCGCTGATTTCACCGCGTTCAAACGCTGCGTCGAGCAGTTGGGGGGTGGCGGCGGTGATGGAATCGGCCGAAACCATCGGCTGCCGCGACAGCAACAGCATCCCCGCTAGGACAGTTGTCAGAAATAGAAATAGTCGAAACATTTTAAACATCTCCTTTCAGGTTGAGTAGTCACAAGAAGCGTGCAGCTATTCGTAAAACGTAACGGGGTGACCAACAAGATTACGCCTTTACGTTTCACGCATGCAATCAGAACGCTTCGTGAATAATCCAGATTTCAACTTAGGATACGGCGGGGGTATCACAAAACTATCACAACCGCGAAATTGGATCTTTGGCAGAACGGACGCTTGGCTACAGATGCTTAACGACAAGTTGTGATTCTAAAGAACCCAAAACATGATCTAAACCTCCCCTAAACCACTTTCATGCTGCACGTCAGTATCCTTTTCGTCTGGATCGGCGACGGCGACACCTCTAGTGAGTACCCTGTTTTCTACTACCGCATTTACAACCCGTCTGTCTGGATCGAATACAACGTGGAATCCAACGCAGGTCCCGGTGTCGAAGCGGGTAACCACGCCCACAGCATCACGCGCGTCCCGTCCGCGCTGAACGGTGGCGATTACAGCATCTTCGCCAGCGCGATCAACGGCAATGGACCGAGCACCTTGCTTGAGCATTACGTGATGGTTAACCATCATGCCTATGGATTGATGCAGTTCGACTATGAGCTCAACAGTGATATTGTCGATGGCTAGGGGGAAACCCGCGACAAATAGTGAGAGAAGAAACCAAGAAACTTATTTCTGGTTTTGCATACTGAACGGGCAACTATCACAACCACTCAAATCCAACTTGCCTGAGCGAACAGCTTGATGATGATGGGTATAGCGTGTCGTCGATTGATGGATTTTCGGCCGATCACTACCTCCATCTATGATGAACACAACGGGCACTACACCGATCAACTAGCTATCATTCCCACACAACGTCCGTTGATTTGGGGAACGGTGAGCTTGAATATGCGTACCCACACGACAACGGGCCGACTTATGCGGGCGTGTTGCAAGATAACGCAATCGCCCAATGTGGGAGTGGCACGATGCCGCCGCCACCCGGTCAGTCGAACAGCTAAACGGGGTATTCCATACGTGAATGCCCCGCTCAACTATCGTGAATCATTTACGTGCCTACCTGTTGCCACTCTTGTTGTGTGTGGGCCTGCTCATTGTGCGCTGCTCAAATCAACGTGACCCCGTTGTGGAAAGTGATAGCGCAATTGTCGCGGCAGAGATTGCCGAGTTTGCGCCCAACCAGATCATCGGGATGGAGTATCGTTCGATGACGGTCGCAACGCTCAATCGCATTGACGTGACGACAGGGGAGCGAACGCCGCTTTGGGAGATGCCAGCGGAGGCATGGGTGCATCAGATTGCGCCCATCAATGCCAATGCGGTTGGCTTATCCTACTCGCCAGTGCCAGCCGACGGGGAGCAACCGTATCAGAAAGCGGGCATCTATGCGCTGTTGCTGGAAGAGGAAAGCACGTCGCTCGTCCCGATTTTAGAGTCAGAACAGGCAGGGCTGTCACTCTACACCCCCGTCTGGACGCCAGATGGTCGCT
>JAUIAP010000007.1 GCA_030425205.1 Anaerolineae bacterium | reverse complement strand
GTTGCCGACAATCGGCAACGCCGCGAGCAGCGCAACCCCTGCGCCGTTGAGGGGATGGGCGAATGCAAGCCGCAGGGCGTTGGTCAACAAGACGCGCAATGGCTGGTCTTGTGTGACGAGAAGAGGCCAGAGGTAGACATTGACCAACAGCACCACCGCTGCCGCCAACATCGTTACGGATGCGACGATAATGCGGAGGGCGATTAGGTGTGGCAACAGAAATAGATTGATTGTAATTAAGGCGACGCAAGCTGAATTGAGTAAGATGATCGCCGTCGCCTTGAGCCAGTAGCGGCGCATATTGTGGGCGAAAGTTGCGATTGGCTTGTGGGGAAGTTCCCCATTCGTCCACGACGATACGCCTGCAAAGAGGGCGGCAGTGGCGGCGGGAAGCGTAACGACCAGCAGCGCGCTAAACAGCCAGAGCATGTTGAGCAGGATGAAGGTGGTGATGTGATTCCACACCTCCATCCAGTCGATGCGGTCTCGCTTGTCGGCCCGTTTGCGATTTGCCACCATCATCCTTTTAATCCGGTCGTGCTGATGCCATGAATCAGGTAACGCTGGAAGAAGACGAAGATGGCGAAGACGGGAACGAGCGAGAGCGTCGCCATGGCGAAGATCGCGCCCCAGTTGGTGACGGCATTGGGGTCAGACATCGAGCGCAACGCCAGCGAGACGGTGTAGAGGCGTGGGTTGTTGAGGTAGATCAGCGGCGAAAGGAAATCTTCCCATGTCCAGTAGAAGGAGAAGATGGCGCACGTGATGAGGGCGGGCTGCATCAAGGGCATGATGACCCGCGTAAACGTCTGCCAACGACTCGCGCCGTCAATCTCGGCCGCCTCGTCCAAATCACGCGGCAATCCGCGAATGAACTGGATCAGGAGGAAGATGAAAAACGCACCACCCGATAAACGCGGCACAATCAGCGGCAAGAACGTGTTGACCCAGCCCAGCTCGTTGAAGAGAACGTACTGTGGAATCAGCAACACTTGACGCGGCAACATCAGCGTCAGGATCATGCAGGTAAACCAGATAGCACGACCGGCGAACTTAATGCGCGCAAATCCATAGGCGATGATGGAAGATGACAGGACAATTGCCAACGTGCCAAAGCCAGCGTAGAGCAACGAGTTGCGGAAGTAGACTGCAAACGAAATTCCACCAAAGCCCGACCAGCCAATCGCGTAGTTTTCCCACGCCAAGCGTTCGGGGATCAGCGATGTAACATTGGTCCAGATTTCGGACGGCCCCTTGAAAGAGCTGGCGACCATCCACAGGATCGGGTAGATCATGACGAGGCAAAAGCCACCAACGAACAAGTGGAAGAAGAAGGCTTTAATCTTGTCTTTTTGTTTCTTGGTTAGATTGTTCATCGCTTATCCCTCGTCTTCGTAGAAGACCCACATCTTGGAAGTTCTAAATGTAATGGCGGTGAACAGCGCAACGACGAGCAACAATACCCATGCCATCGCCGTACCGTAGCCCATTTGGAAGGTCACAAAGGCACGTTGATAGAGGTAGAGAGCGTAGAAGAGCGTCGTATCGAGCGGGCCGCCGCTGGTGATGATCAACGCTTGGGTAAAGACCAAGAAGCCGCTGATCAACTGCATAATCAAGTTGAAGAAAATGACAGGTGAGAGCAGGGGAATGGTGATGCGGAAGAACTTTTGGATGCTACTGGCTCCATCAATATCGGCCGATTCATACAACGCCTCCGGTATCTGCCTTAACCCCGCCAAAAATATCAACATCGGGGAGCCAAATTGCCACACCGCCAGCAGGATCAACGTCCAGATAGCTGTTTGCGGTCGGCCGATCCATGCCCCACTGAGTTCCAGCCCAAAAACCCCATTCATCACGGCGTTGAACAAACCGTCTGAGGCAAAAATCCGTCGCCACATCAGGGCAACAGCGACGCTACCACCGATGATCGACGGCGAGTAGTAGGCCGCACGGTAGAAGCTGATGCCGCGCCGACCGTTGTTGAGAATCATCGCCACGGCGAGCGCAAAGATCAAACGCGCTGGCACGGCTGTAAAGACATAGAAGAAGGTCGCCTTGACCGATTTCCAATAACGACGGTCATTAAAAAACATCGTCTGGAAGTTCTCTAGCCCGATCCATTCTGGCGCGGAGGTTAAATTATAATCTGTGAAGGCGAGGTAGAGAGAGCCGAGCAGGGGCAACAGGGTGAAGGCAAAGAAGCCGATCAACCATGGGGCGATAAATGCGTAGCCGGCGATGTTGTCGCGTCTACGCCGCAAACTGCGCTTCGTTTGCGTGACAATGCGCGAGGCAGTTTGAACTGAGGTAACAGGGGTATCCATTTTTCCTCCGCTGGTGCAATGCTTCCCCCACCTCAACGGATGAGGGAGGGGAAGCGTGTCATCATGTCTCGATAGATTTTAGCCTATCACGACGGATTCTACTGATCTGCAAGCAGTGCGTTTGCCTCTTCAACAAACAGCTCAACCGCTTCTTCTGGTGAAATCTGACCGAACATGAGCGGATCGATAATCAGTGGTTCGTACACGTTTGTTTGGATGTCGCCGTGTGCGATTGGGTCGGGTGGGCGAATCGGGCTGACTTCGATATTGGCAAGGAAGTCAAACGTCTGGCCCGCTGCATCCGACATCGCGGGCTTAATCGCATCCGCAACCACCGTTGAAACGGGAACACCGCGCTCTGCTGCTAAAATCTCGTTGGCGACAACTGAGTTGGTGAAGTAGTTGATGAAGACTGCGCCCGCTTCTGGGTTGTCACCGTGTGAGGTGATGGAGAAGAACATCGACGGTTTCAGGTAGTTGGCCGACTGCGTGGCACCAACCGCGCGTGGCACAGGCACCATCATCAAATTGCGATCTTCACCAGCAGCGGTGTGCAACGCGACGTATTGATTGGTGTGGGCGAAGAACATGCCCGCATTCCCTTCAACAAAGGCGTTGTTTTCGAGGTTGGTCGGGTTGGCGAGTTCCTCTTCGCGCGAAACCATTGCGCCCGCCTCCTGCAAACGCACCATCATCGCATAGTAGTCAATGAGTGGTTGCGTGTCGGTGAAGCCAAGTGCCGTGCCATCTTCATTGTACATGCCTGAACCGAGCGAAAGGTAAAGCGCGTTGATGAGCTGTGGATTTGCCAATCCACCGACAACACCGTACTTGCCGGTCGCGTCGTGGATCGTCATCGCCAACTCTTCAAAGTCTGCCCACGTCCAGTCGAATGCTGGCACATCGACACCCGCTTCTTCAAGCACGTCGAGGTCAAGCACGAACGATTGCGAATTGGTTCCCAAGCTGAGGGCGTACAGTTCGCCGTCGATCATCCCGCCAGCGAGTGCATCCGCTGGGACATTGGAAACATCGATCAAGCCAGCGTCGATGTACGAGGTTAGCGGAACGAGCAGGCCGTCCTGTTGGAATTGGAAGAAACGTGCATAGTCCTGTTGGATCACGTCGGGCAGGTTGCCACCAGCCGCTTTGGTTGCCAGCGATGTCCAGTAGTCACCCCAACCGACAAATTCGTAGGTGACGTCGGCATCGGGGTTCTCAGCAAGGAACTGCTCGACGGTGGCGATGGTGCGTTCGTGACGATTTTGCGAACCCCACCATTGCAGCGTGAATTCACCTTCGGCGGTGGGCATTTCGGCCGAATTATCCGTCGCAACTGGCTCAGTCGAAAGTGTCGTCTCTTGCCCTGCCAAAATTGCGTTGGCATCTTCGATAAAGAGCGCAGCCGCCTCTTCTGGTGAGAGCTGACCGAATAGCAGTGGATCGATCACTTGTGGCTCATAGAGATTCGTCGTGATGTCACCATGTGCGATTGGGTCGGGTGGGCGAATCGGGCTGACGTCGATATCGGCAAGGAAGTCAAAGGTCTGCGCTGCCGCATCTGGCATGTTCGGCTTGATGGCCTCGGCAACCGCTGTTGAGATGGGGACACCACGCTCGGCCGCCAAAATCTCGTTGGCAGCGACTGAGTTGGTGAAGTAGTCGATGAAGACTGCCCCCGCTTCTGGATTGTCGCCGTGTGCAGAAATGGAGAAGAACATCGACGGTTTGAGATAGTTTGCCGATTGGGTGGCTCCAACTGCGCGTGGCACGGGAACCATCATCAAGTTGCGATCTTCACCCGCAGCGGTGTGCAGAGCGACATATTGGTTGGTGTGGGCAAAGAACATGCCCGCATTGCCTTCAACAAAGGCGTTGTTTTCGAGGTTGGTCGGGTTGGCGAGCTCTTCTTCACGCGAAACCATTGCGCCCGCCTCTTGCAAGCGCACCATCATCGCAAAGTAGTCGATCAGCGGTTGTGAGTCGGTAAAACCGAGCGTTGAGCCGTCGTCGCTATACATGCCCGAACCGAGCGAGAGGTAGAGTGCATTGACCAACTGTGGATTTGCCAATCCACCGACGACACCATACTTGCCAGTCGCTGCGTTGATCTCCATGACAGTCGCCTCAAAATCTGCCCATGTCCAGTCAAATGATGGCACTTCGACACCGGCTTCCTCAAACACGTCAAGGTCGAGCACGAATGATTGTGAGTTGGTTCCCAAACTGAGAGCGTATAGATCGCCGCCGATCATGCCACCAGCGAGTGCTTCGGCAGGAACGTTGGAAATGTCGATCAAGCCTGCCTCAATATAGGGATCGAGCGGCACGATCAGGCCGTCATCAGCAAATTGGAAGAAGCGTGCATAATCTTGCTGAATCACATCTGGCAAGTTACCACCCGCCGCCTTGGTCGCCAGCGATGTCCAGTAATCACCCCAGCCGACAAATTCATATGTGATTTCAAATTCGGGGTTTTCGGTGAGAAACTGTTCGATAGTGCCGATGGTGCGCTCGTGGCGATTTTGTGATCCCCACCATTGCAGTGTGAACTCGCCGCCTACGTCGGAGGCATCGACGGGTTCCGGTTCATCAGTCGGCGCGGGATCATCGGCCGAATCGACCGGCGCAGTTGTCGGTGAATCGGCGGGGGTGTCATCGGTTTCTGGTGCTGGGGTAGAGCAACTGACCACCAGCAAGAAAACGGCAATGACGGACAACAAGAGGGAAAAAAGGTTTGTCTTTTTCATCTGTTTCCTTCTCCTAAAGATAAGGGGTTGATGTTTACTGAGGAGTCTTGGTACATCCTCACGGTTGTCGAAACGCTGGCAGATTGTTGTTTTCAGTTGTCAATCGTTTGCGTTTCGTATATCATATATGATATATGATACATGAAATTAGTAATGCGTCAACAAAAAGCAGAATTTGATTATCGGCCGATTGACAACGGTGATATTGGGAGAAGTGGCAAGGTGGCGTTAAGCTAAGCGCGAAGTTGATTGATTTACGATTAACGATTTTTGATTTACGATGGTAGGACATCGTTTATCGAGCCGGCCATTATAGATCGGGCGACTAACGTGACTTTTCACCACAACAACGCACCGAGGGAATTATGAGTATGGTCTTCCGCAGCAAAAACGAAATTGTTTACGACCACCTACACGCAGCCATCTTGCGTGGCGAATACAAGCCCAATGAACGCATCGTGATCGACGATATCGCAGGCAAGATGGGGGTGAGCGCAATCCCCATTCGAGAGGCGTTGCGTCAATTGGAAGCAGATGGCTTTGTGACGATTGCCCCCTACATCGGCGCGACGGTGACACCGATTAGCGCGGAATCGATCTTTGAGGTCTTCGCCTTATTGGAGACGATGGAGGCGGTTTGTGCGCGGGCAGCATGCAAGCAGATGAGCGACGAAGAGATCGCATCACTCGATGAACTGGTCAGTCAGATGGACGCATGTCTCGACCAGCCAGAGGAGTGGGTGAAGCTAAACAAGGCATTTCACCTAAAAATCAGTGATTACGCTCACACCGCCCTTATCCGCCAAATGATCGGGAAGGTACTCGACCATTGGGATCGCTTGCGCTTCCATTATATGAAGGACGTGTTGGTGGTGCGGCTAGAAAAGGCACAAGTCGAGCATCGCAAAATCATGCAGGCATTTCGTGAACGCGAGATCGATACGTTGGAGGCTCTTTTGCGCGTCCATAACCAAAATGCATTGGCGGCCTATAACCGTTACATGCAGGAAAACGGGCATCTGCACGGAGGAGAAGGTTACTGGTGAACACACATCCCACAGCACAGATCAAACTCGGCCGAAAAATCACCGGCATTTCCGCCATCCTTTTACCTTATACAGAAGATTATCAAGTCGATTGGGACGGTTTTCGCGCACACGTGGCGCGGACGGCCGCAGCGGGGCTGGCTCCCGCCGTCAACATGGACACCGGTTATGCCAACCTGATCGACGAAGAGACACGCCTTGCCGTTTTGCGGCACACGGCGGACGTGCTGCAAGGCGGCGAATTCTGCGCGGGGGCGTATGTCGCCAGTTCGCCGGGGGAGACGTGGGATGCTGCACCGCAGTCCAAGCAGATCGAGATCATCCAAAATCATGGCGGCACGCCGATCATCTTTCAGACCTATGGGCTGACGGGGCAAAGCCCAGACGGGATCATCAACGCCTATCGTCAACTGGGCGACGTTGCGCCACGCTTTATCGCCTTTGAGCTGGGCAAGATGTTCGCTCCCTTTGGCGCGATCTATGACCTCGACACCTATCGCGGCATTATGGAGATTCCGCAGTGTATCGGCGCAAAACATTCGTCGCTCGACCGTGAATTAGAATGGCAACGCCTTGCCCTGCGCGACGCGGTGCGCCCCGATTTTAAGGTGTTCACGGGCAACGATCTCGCAATCGACATGGTGATGTATGGCAGCGACTATCTGCTCGGCATCAGCACCTTTGCGCCCGACCTGTTCGCCAAGCGTGATGCGCTATGGGAAGCGTGCGACCCCGCCTTCTACGAACTAAACGACATTCTGCAATATCTGGGCTTTTTCGCCTTCCGTGCGCCCGTTCCCGCGTACAAACACAGCGCAGCCCAATTCTTAAACTTACGCGGTTGGATCGCATCCAACCAAACGCACCAAAACGCACAGCGACGGCCAGAGAGCGATATTGCGATATTGCGGGAAATCGGCCGAATGCTGGAAATTATTGCGTAGGACGTGTTGCGTAGGCTTGTTACGCAAGACGCTCTTTCGGAGAAGCTATGACGACGATACGCCGTGTGGCGCAACTACGTTCGGCCGAAAAACTTCGGCAACATCTCGACACCATCGGCGTGACGCTCGACTTCGACGAAACTGTCGAGTCGGGAGCCGCTGCCCCCCTCGCCCAACCCCACACTGTCAACGGACATACGTTCACCAATCGCTTTGCCGTGCTGCCGATGGAAGGGTGGGACGGGACGGACGACGGTTATCCCACCGAGCTAACCAAACGGCGTTGGCGACACTTTGGGAAGAGCGGCGCAAAGCTAATCTTTGGTGGCGAAGCGGTCGCCGTGCGGCATGATGGTCGCGCCAATCCGCAACAGCTCATGCTCGATGACGACCACTTTGCGGCGATCCGCGATCTGCGGATGGAGCTTGTCAACGCGCACAAAGAGACGTATGGGGAAGATGATCTTTACATCGGCTTGCAGTTGACACATAGCGGTCGCTTCTGTCGTCCAGAGCAAGATTGGGCATTGGCCCCAAAGACGCTCTATCGTCACCCGCTGCTCGAAGAAAAGTACGGCATGGACATGTCGGACACCATCATGAGCGATGGCGACATCCGCCAGCTGATCGACCAGTTTGTGCAACGCGCCACGCTCGTGCAGAAAGCGGGCTTCAACTTTGTCGATGTCAAACATTGTCACGGCTATTTGGGGCATGAATTTTTGAGCGCGGTCGATCGCAAAGGGGATTTTGGCGGCAGCTTTGAAAACCGCACCCGTTTTTTGCGCGAAATCGTCGCGGGCATTCGCAGCGAGGCACCGGGCTTGCACATCGGCGTGCGTCTGAGCGCGATGGATTGGATTCCATTCGAGAAAGACGCGGATGGCATTGGCACCAAAATGCAGTGGGAGAACGGGAATTACCCTTACGCATTTGGGGGCAATGAGGATGGCACATCGGCCGATTTGACCGAGCCGAAGCAGTTCCTCGATCTGCTACACGAACTCGATATCAACCTTGTCTGCATCACCGTCGGCAGCCCCTACTATAATCCCCACATCCAACGCCCCGCCATCTTCCCGCCGTCGGATGGCTATTTGCCGCCCGAAGACCCACTTGCGGGCGTGGCGCGGCAGATCGCGGTGACGGATGAACTCAAGGCGTATCAGCCCAACTTGACCTACGTCGGCTCTGGCTACTCCTATCTGCAAGATTGGCTGCCCAACGTGGCGCAAGAGGTGGTGCGGACGGGCAAGACAGACTTTGTCGGCTTGGGGCGTATGGTGTTGTCCTATCCGCACATTGCGGCCGATGTGTTGGCGGGGAACAAGTTGCAGCGCAAGCTGATCTGCCGCACCTTCAGCGACTGCACGACCGCCCCACGCAATGGCCTTCCCTCTGGCTGTTATCCGCTCGATGACTTCTACAAACAGATGGCAGCAGCGGAGCAATTGGCGGAATACAAACTCAAAATGAAAAACTAAGCGGAGCGCGGTCGCCTGCACTGCCGTAAGAAACGCGGGCGAGGTGACCACGCTCCAGATATTATGTATAAAGTCGCATTTATTGGAACGGGGGCAATTTTGTCCAGCCACTTGGATGCAGTGGCACAGGCGGGGGATCGCGTTGAGTTGGTCGCGGCGGTTGACATTGTAGAGGAAAAGGTCAAGGCGGTCTGTGAGAAACACGGCATTCCGCACTGGTTTACCGATTCGGCCGAAATGCTCGCCACCGTCAAGCCCGACCTCGTCCACATTCTCACCCCACCCTTCACCCATTTGGAAATCATCGTGCAATGTCTGGAAGCGGGCGCACACGTCTATTGTGAAAAGCCGCTCTGCGCATCGCTCCACGAATTTGATCAAATCTCAACGAAAGAGGCGGAGACGGGTCGCTATTGCAGCACCGTCTTCCAATGGCGCTTTGGGTCGGCGGGCAAACATCTCAAAAGATTGATTGAAAATGGCGATCTCGGCCGATTGCTCGTCGTCCACTGCAATACGCTCTGGTATCGGGACGAAAACTACTATGCTGTCCCGTGGCGCGGCAATTGGGCGACCGAAACGGGTGGCCCTACGATGATTCTGGGCATCCATCTAACCGATTTGATGCTGTGGCTGCTCGGCGATCAGTGGCAAGAGGTGTACGCGATGGTCGAGACGCTCGAACGGGATATCGCCGTCGAGGATATTGCGATGGCGTTGGTGCGCTTTGAGGGTGGCACACTCGCGCACGTCGTCAACAGCGCACTTTCGCCGCGTCAAGAGTCATATTTGCGGCTCGACTTCCAGAAGGCGACGGTCGAATGCTCAACCCTCTATCGCTACACGAACAAACATTGGACGTACAGCATCGCCGACCAGATGACCCACACCGACGAGCTCGAACGCTGGCGGCAAATCGAGGGCGGCGACGTGATGGGATCACATGCGGCGCAGTTGGGCGAAATTCTCGACAGCATCGACGCGGGAGAACGGCCATTCGTCAGTGGGGACGAGGCGCGGCGCATTATCGAGTTCAGCACGAGCCTCTACAAATCTGGCTTCACGCACCAAGCGGTGCAGCGCGGGTCGATCACGCCTGACGATCCGTATTACTACGCGATGAATGGTCAACCAAAATAACTTCGGAGCGCGGACGCCTCCGTCTGCGATTTTGCTGGTGCGGATGGGGGCGTCCGCGCTCCTGGTGGTTTTGTTTTTACTGCTGGCAGCATGTGGCGGGCGGACAAAGACGGCGCGGGTCGTCGCGGATGGGTTGCACAATCCGCTTGGGCTGGCGCAACTGCCAGATGGCGGCTTGTTGATTGCAGAAATGGGCACGGGCATGGATGATGACAGTGCGGGTGTGACATTATTGCGTGAGGGGCAGATCGGCCGATTTGTCTCCCACATTCCCAGCACCCGCGACTCTGGTGACTTGGCGGGTGCGCCGCTGATCGCGCTCTCGCCCGATGCGCAAACGCTCTATCTCGGTCACTTCAACGCCAACCAACTGTGGACGTTGCCAGCCACGACAGCGCAGCAACTACCAGATGACCCGCTGACAACGGCCGATTTTGAAGCGGTGCTGTTTCCGCAAGTCGTCGACTATCTCGTCAATCCATTTGACCTCGCGTTTGATGAAAACGGCAAGCTCTACGTCACCGATGCCAGCGCCAATGGGATCGCGACGGAATCGGCCGAAAACAAAACCCAATTTCTGCACCAGTTCAACCGTCTGCCCCACCCCACCAACTCCGCGCAAACTATCGACGCAGTACCAACTGGCATTGTGCATGATGGCAATGAATTTCTCGTCACGCTGACCGGCGGCTGCCCATTCCCAGAGGGCGGCGGACAGGTGATTGCGATTGGCGAAATTTGGCGACCGCGCACCATCGTGAGCGGGTTGAACATGCCGATTGACGTTGGCGTGGCTGACGACGGCGCGCTTTGGGTGCTGGAGTTTGCCACCTTTCGGCGCGGCGGCAACTGTTTTGCCGGTGGGGATTACATCGCGGACAGCGGGCGGTTGAGTCGCGTTGCGGCTGATGGAACGCTACAACCGGCTATCGTCGGGCTCAACACGCCGGGCGCATTTCTGTTTGGCGCAGATGACACGATTTATGTGAGTGAAGTGTTTTTAGGGCGGGTATTGGCGTTGCAATTATCGGCCGATGCGTCACAATGGCCGCTCGATGTGGCAAAATTACAAGCGGATAACCAAACGCTGACATTACAACCTTTCCCTATCGCCACACTCACACCCTGAACAAAGGAATAGACATGACCATTAAATTTGCCGCTATCGGCTTTGATCACGGACACATTTTTGGGCAGACAAAATGTCTGCTCGACGCAGGGGCAGAACTCGTCTCCTATTGGGACGACGATCCCGGCCAAATCGCCAATTTCAAACGCGCTTTTCCACAAGGCAGGCTCGTTGATTCGATCGATGAAATTCTTGAGGACGAGAGTATCGCTATCGTCACGAGCGCGTCGATCCCCGATGAGCGTGCGCCGCTCGGTGTGCGCGTCATGCAGCATGGCAAAGATTATTTGAGCGACAAACCCGCCTTTGCCAGCTTTGAGCAGTTAGATGAAGTCAAGCGCGTCGTCGCGGAGACGGGCAAGAAGTTTCTCGTCATGTTTAGCGAACGGCTGGGCAATCCCGCCACAGAGCGAGCGTATGAGTTGGTCGCGGCGGGCGCGATTGGCGAAGTAGTGCAGACGATTGGTGTGGGGCCACATCGGCTGTTTGGCTATGAAAAGCGACCGCGCCCAGAGTGGACGTTCCACAAAGTGCGCTATGGAGGGATTCTCAACGACATTGGCAGTCATCAGATCGATCAGTTTTTGACCTTTGCGGGGGTCGATTCGGCCGAAATCGCCACCGCTCGCACCGCCAACGTCAAGTTCACGCAATTCCCCGAATTTGAAGATTTTGGCGAAATGTTGCTGACCAGCGGCGACAAGAGCGGCTTTATCCGCGTCGATTGGTACACGCCCGACGGGTTGCCGACGTGGGGGGATGTGCGCCTGACCATTCTCGGCACAAACGGCTACATCGAAATCCGCAAGAACATCGACATCAACGGCCGACCCGGCGACAACCATCTCTTTCTCGCCGACCGCAGCGGCATCCAATATCATGACTGCCGCAACCATCCGCTGCCCTTCGGTCCTCGCCTTCTGCACGACATCGTGACGCGCGAAGAGACAGCCATCACGCAGGAACACACTTTTACCGTCTCGGAACTCGCGTTACGGGCGCAAGCGATGGCGAATGGTAGATAGACCGATATTCGGTCACTGTGAGGGGTAGCGGGGCTACTGTGCGACCGTGATCTCCAGCGTCGTTTTTGAGCTGAGGCGCAAGCGGGTTTTTCGGCCGATTCCGACCTTCTCCCCCACCGCAATCTGTTTCCCATCAATCCGCACGCCGCTCTTGCTGCCTAAATCGCGCACATAGAAGCGGCCGCTATCAAGGCCGATCTCGACATGCTTGCGCGAGATATAGGGATCTTCCTGCACGATCACGTCCGCTTGTTCGCGCCCGACGACCAGTGGGAACATGTTAAACACCCGCGACTCGATCAACTGCTCTTTGGGCATGCGCAACACCTTGACCTTCGCCTTGTGCGTCGATTGACTCTCGCGGGTTGATGGGACAGCCGTCGCTTTTTCAGGCGAGACGCTATCAAAGCCTTCTTCATCATCGCGCCGCTGCAAATCTTTGAAGATGGGATCACTGAATAACATCGTTTTGTTTTCAACGGGCGGGCGCACGACTGGCACGACCTTCTTCTTCGCCTGTTGATTGCGCCACATTATCAGCACCAGCACGGCGAGCAGCACGCCAACGATGGCATATAGAATAGAAGGGTTCGCACGCAGTCGCGCCATCAGACCGGCAATTCGGCCGATGCGGGGCGGTGGAAGGGGTGAAAACTCTCGAACCTGTTCGATCTCCTTTAATTCCCCATTGACCTGATCAAAAATTTCAAGGATGAGCGTCAACTCGTAGTCACGCTGTTCAGTGATCGATGCAAATAGTTCTGGTAGGGGTCTGACGATGCGCTCGTCTGTGAAGATGGTCGGCTCAAACTCAACCAGCTTGCTGCCAGCATCGCTGTCACTGATGTAGCCTTGATAGCTTTGTACCATCTCTGCATCGGGAACGTCCAAGTCGATAATCAACTGCTGCAACTCGTACTCAACATTGACCGCGTCGATCTCAAATTCAAAGGGCGTCTCTTCGGGGGGTGATTTGGAAAACTCACGCGCTAACAGCAACACTTCATCATCGGCGTTGAGAATGTATTCGCCATTTTCATTGAGCGCAAAGAGCTGAATCGTGTACTGCTCATTGACCTCAAAATCGCTGACGTCGATCTCAATCACGACGGCGTTGCCGGGTTGAGAGATCAAAATGTCTTCATTGATGGCGCGGATGCCGCCCTCATCTTCAATCCGCACAACGAGCGAGTCGATCTGCTCCACATTGCTGAGACCGACGGAGAATGAGAGCAGTTGTGTTGCCTCGTCGATATCGACGCCGTTGTCGATTGCGGCGACGGCTCCAGGGGGCGCATTGTGTGGAAAGTTGGCGACAAATGTGAACGGCGCAGTTTGGGGCAATCCATCGCGGCGGTCGCTGATCGACAAGATGGCCTGATTGGCTCCCTGCTGGGCAAAGACAGATGCAGTGGCGACGAGTTGACTGTTTAGCCCCTGCATGATGCGCTCAAACAGGCTGTCGAGCTGGGTCGCCGTGCCAAAGGCGGAAAAGGCATACGTCTCGCCCGCCAACTGTTGGAGTGCCGCTTGGTTGATGTTGTTGTCCCCCTGCGAGCTATAGAGACCGATGGTGTGGATGGGGGTGCTGGGGCGCGTGATGTCACTGGGACGGGCGGCGCGGATCACGTCGGGCAGGGTTTGGACACTACACGGGGTGGGATCATCGACTCGCAGCTGGTCTTTACCATCGGTGAAGAGGATGATGGCGCGTTGTTCTTGGGGAGAGGTGATGACGCGCTCTAATCGGCCGATTGCATCAAAGGCCGCATCATACAAACACGTCCCCTTGTTGGGCTGCGAGGCAACCCCGTTGATCGCCGTCTTGACGCGCTCATGGTTGTCGGTGAAATCTTCGATGACGGTAATCCCTTCATCAAACTGAATAACTGAAATGAGCGCGTTGGGGGGTGCCTGATCGATGGCCGTGCGTGCGGCCAAGCGCACGTCGGGCATCACCTCTTGCATACTGCCGCTGCCGTCGATCAACAGCACGATATAGATTGGCGTGTTCGGTTTGCTGACGCTGGCTGAAACGGGTTCGCTGTCGATCCCTAAAAGTTGGATGGTTGCCTCGTTGATCGATGGATTGGGAATCGGCTCCCCGTTGTCATCACGCATCGTGAAAAAGACGTTCAAATCTAAACGGCTTTCACTTTCCTGCACCGCCACATAGCTAATGGTTAGTGGATCACCCCCGCGCTGCGCTTGGGCAGTCGAGAAAATCAACAAAAACAGTCCAAATAGCCAACTTATTGTCCAAAATCGCGTCCTTTTCATCAAAAACCTCTGGATTTATCCATCCATTATAGTCGTCAACGGTATAGAAGGATACATCTTGCTTGACATGAACTCCTATCGTTCTTAAACTAACCAACGTAATAAGCGATGTTGAAAGCGTCGAAAAAGTCAAGAGAATAACCCACCAAGTGTTTCAAATTATTCTCAAAATGACAACTTCAATAGCGATAATTCCAAAGATGGTTGACGTTCAATTTTAAGAAAACAACTTCTTTTCGTGAGAGCTATTTCACGCTACACGCTATCCATGCCAATCGCGGATTGGCACCTTCAAAACAAGCTGCTGTTCATCTAAGAATACCAGTAAGGAGATCAATTTTCATGGACGAGATTAGAGCCGATTATGACGCATTGGAACAGGTCGCCAATCAGTTCGCCTCCCAATCCCAAGCAATCCAACAGATGTTGCAAAATGTGAAAGGCAGCATGGATCCGCTTATTGGTGGTGGTTGGATTGGACGTGGGTCAGATTCTTTCTATTCAGAGATGGAAGGGGTTGTAATTCCCGCCACGCAACGTCTGCAACAGGCGTTGGAAGAAGCGAACAACGTCACCAAGCAGATCATGCAGACCGTCAAACAAGCGGAAGAAGAAGCAAGCGCACCATTCCGCGCTAGTTAAGGAGAATCCCCATGTCAGATATTATTAAAATGGATTATGGGATGATGCAGGATATGAACCGCACATTCCTCCAAAGTGTCGAACAGCTACAAGACACGATGCAGCAGATGCAGACAATCGCCACCGCACTTGAAGATGGCGCACTGTTGGGACGTGGCGGCGTTGCATTCACGGACGCGATTCGTGGCAAGTTGGCTCCCGCTATCGGCCGATTGACCGAAAAGTTTGACGAGTTGGCAAAAGATGTTGTTGATGCGATGACCGCGATGCAAGAAGCCGACAAGAATACTGAAGGCATGTACTAAAAGGAGATAAATCATGTTAAATGTGTTAATTAGATTTGCACGCAAAGTTGTCCAGAACGTCATGCAACAGTTGATGCAGAACTTCAACGTCGTGCAAGAACAAGCGTTTAGCCCCATGCAGGCGATGGTGCAACAAGTCACAGATGGCATCTGGGTCGGTCAAGGCGCAGACGCATTTGTTGAAGAAGTTTCCAGCATTATGATGCCCGGCGTTGGCAAGATTGGTGATCAAATCACCACGTTCAACCGCAACATCGGAAACGCTGTAGACGTACTTGATCGCGCTGATGAGACGGTTAACAACGTTGTGAACGGACTCGCTGACCTTTTCGGCGGTATCTTTTAGAAAGCATTAGGGGATTTCAGGATTTCAGGATTTCAGGATTTCAGTGAGCATTTACTGATTGCCTGACCACCTGACCACCTGAAGACCTTTTAGGAGACTACATCATGGCAGGTCAAGGCGTATATATGGATGTCCCCGCTGTACGGGGATTTGCAAAGAATTTTGGCAATATCGGTGAAGTGCTAAACACCGTCAACAAAGCACTCGAAACACTCTCAAACGTCCTCAAGGCGACGGCATTCGTCGGATTGGTTGGTGGCTATGCGGTTGCAAAGTACATCGATCAGGTTCGTCCACAAATCGAGGACATCGCGCAGAAGTGTGAGGAACTCAACAAAGATTTGATGGCATCGGCCGATGCTTACGAACGCGGCGACGCGCTCGGTGCGGCGAAGTTCCACTAAAATCACCCTCCCCGAACCCTCTTAAAAAGAGGAGAACCAGATTCCTCCCCCTTTGGGGGAGGCAGGTGGGGATTTTCCGTTCTCTTAAAAAATAAATTCCGACGCGGTATAGGCGAGCAAAATCAGGAAGGCGACCACCAACAACCCACCCATAATGATAAAAATCGTTTCCTGACTCGGCCAGCGGCTCGGCTTAGGCGTGGGGATTTCCCCGAAAAACGCCAGCAGTTGTTGGGTGAAGTTGTCAGGATTTTTTTGTCTCTGGTTGGGATCGGGGCGAACGGCTTGCACAGCGATTTTGGCGACCGTCTGCACATCGACGCGATTCATGCCGACAGAACGGTTGCGCTCAATCGCGCGGTAAACGTCTTCATCATTGACGAGGCTGTAGGTGAAGACGGGCTCCCCGACGAGCATTTCGTAGAGGGTCAAGCCTAAGCCGTAGACATCGGTGGCAGGATTCGGCCGAATCCCACTTAACAACTCAGGCGCAGTATAGGCGGGCAGTACAAACTCTTTAGTCCAATGCACACCTAGACGTTGCTGATCGGCCGTTACGCCCAAATCGAATAGGATGATGCGCGGCACTTCTGGCTCGTCGTCAAAATCGACCAAAATCGCATCGGGCATAACGGCATAGTGGTACAACCCCTGCTCATGCAGATAGGTGATTGTGCGGGAGAGGCTAATCATCAACCAGCCCACATGATTGACCCAAAGCTGTGGATGTTTGCGGAGAATGTCGCGCAGCGTATCGCCTTCGCTAAATTCAAACAGGTAAAAGTACATCAACTGCCCGCCGACCATCCCGCGTCCATAACAATCATTATCTATCGTCGTTGATGCATAAGGCGGCAACAGCTTCGGCAGATTGGGGTGTGGCTTACTGGCAATGTCGCGTAAAAAGGTGGCTTCTCGCTTTAGGCGATCTGTGTGCGGTTGACCCGGTTGTGCAACTTTCAAAAAAACTTTGTTCTTCTGGTGTGTCGCCTCGTACAATACGGCAGAGCGTAACACGCTGACCACTTTGACAATCTCAATATCCCCAATCCACTCGCCATAGTCGAGAACGGTCGGGGACAGTTCCGCAGGACAATAATCTTCCTGACAGTACAGATTTTCATTGACAGAGGTGCGTTCGCAAAGTAGACAAACTCGATTCACAGTAGCTCCTTGAGGATTTCGGATTTACGATTTATGATTTACGATTGCAATCTATCATAATCTCAACCCCTCTATATTCTGCACTAGCAACTAGTAACTAGCAACTGCTAGTTAAAGCAAGACAGAGTTTTGAGTCAAAGAGAGTTCCCAATGCGATCAAAATCTAAAGTCGTAAATCTAAAATCGTAAATCCTACACATGTCAGAGAACGTTTATATCGACCGTCCGCCACGTATACAGCCAGAACTCCCCTTTGATGAGGTGCAGATTCCGCCGCCACCCGAAAAGGATGAGTTGGGATATAACCAGCTCATTCAGGTCTCGCTGCCACTCATCACCATCATCGGCTATGTGCTCGTCTCCTCGATGGGGGGCGGACGCAGTCCGTGGATGATGGTTCCGATGGCTCTTTCTGTCGTCGCCTCAACCGCATTTTCCATCTATAGCTATCGCAAAGACAAACAAAAACAGGCCGCCGTTGAAAAGGCATACGGTGAGCGTCTCGTTGAACTGAACAAAGAGATGCGCGCCCACCACGACCAGCAACGCCGTTTTTATCGCTATAACTACCCCGACCGCAACACGCTCTTCCGCATCGTCCACAACGCCCGCACGGAAGCGGAAAAAGAGGATCGCACCCTGCGCTCGAAAAGTCGCCTTTGGGAACGGCGCGTTTCTGATGAAGACTTTGGCGTCGTGCGGCTCGGGATGGGGACGTTGCCCTCGACCGTGAAGTATGTGTTGGAAGAAGGGGAAAATTACGAAGACCCGCAAATGCGCGAGGCGCGTAAGCTGGAAAAAGATTCGCAATTTGTGACTGATATCCCCGTCATCATTTCGCTCAAACAGCCAGCGGAAGATAAAACCTCTGTCGAAGAGGACGAAGAGGACAGCACAGAGTCGGATGATGTCGGCCGAACGCCCGTCACACACTCACTCGGTATCGCGGGAGAGGCCAGCGCAGTCTATGAGTTTTCACGTGCGCTCTTGGGTGACTATCTCGTTTTTCATGCGCCTTCTGATGCGCGTTTGTATCTCTTGGCAAACTCAAAGAAGGAGTGGGGCTGGGTCGATAATGTGCCGCACAGTTCGGCCGATGAGCAGAACGAATACACCTGCTTTGTCGAAGATGCGCTCGCCGAAGAAGAGGTTGAGCAGTTTGAAAGTGAAGCGGAGGGGCCAATCGACGAATTTCTCGAAGGGATTCGCCGCACACTTTCGCAACGCAAGATCCAGATGCAGGATAGCGACGACCAACAAGAGAAGTCGTCCAACCCCACCCACCCCTTCCTGCTTGTCGTCGTCGATCTGCTTGAAACGATGTACGACGAAACGTCGCCACTGACCGATTTGCAGTCAGATGCGGCGATTTCGATTTTGCTTGAAGAGGGCGGCATGTTGGGGGCAGCGGTCATCTTCCTTGTGCCAGAGCGCGGCAAAGTGCCAAGCAACTGCAAGGCGGTTGTCGAGATCGAGCGCACCGACATCGAGATGAACACGGGTGGCACAGCCGGCAAACACCTTCACTATCGCTATGCTGAAACGGGTGTGAACTCCTTCCGCTATGTCGGTAAAGCTGACTACATCGCCAAAACGAAAAACATGCAGGAGTTGACGGAGCGCATGATCGCCCTCAACATGCGGCAGGGGTACGGCGCAGGACTGACCTCGACCGTCGGCTTTATGGATTTGATGGGCTTTAGCTCGATGGACGATCTGTTGCGCCAGACGCTTGAGAGTTGGGAAAAGAGCGTCGAGCCGCGTTTCTCCAACTGGTTAGGAGTCAAGTTGGGCAATATGTCGGGCAATAAGCAGCGTCGCCTGACTTTCTCCGCCAAAAAAGATGGTGTGCATGGGATGGTTGCGGGGAGTACGGGGTCTGGTAAGTCGGAGCTTTTGATTTCGATGATTACCGCGATGGCGGTGACGTATGATCCGACCGTTTTGAACTTTGTCTTGGTCGATTACAAGGGGGGTGGCGCATTTAAAGAGTTCGACACCCTGCCCCACTGTGTGGACATTATCACCAACTTGGAGAGTGGCGGTGTGACGCGCATGTTCACGGCCATTCAGTCAGAACTCAACCGCCGCCAATATCTCAACGCCAGCACGGGAACAAAAAATATCGTTGACTATCGGCGCAAAGGGCTGCACACGACGCACCAACCCTACCCGTTCCTCTTCATTATTATTGATGAGTTTGCGGAGATGATCGCCGATCGGCCCGAATATAAGTCAGAGCTTGAGACGATCACGCGCGTCGGCCGCGCACAAGGTGTCACGCTGATTTTGGCAGCACAACGCCCCAGCGGTGTGACCGACCAGATGCGCTCAAACATCAAGTTTCGTATTTGCCTGCGTGTGGAGACGCCGGGTGAATCGCGTGAGATGTTGCGGCGCACGGAAGCGGCATTTTTGCCGAGCGGTGTGCCGGGTCGTGGTTATTTGCAGGTCGGCAACGAAGAAATTGAGCTGGTGCAGGTGGCGTATACGGGTGAACGGTATATCGACCCCAATCGGCAGCCGCGCATTCCCGTGCTTTGGCCCGATCGCAATCCGCATGTGTATGATTCGGCCGAAGATCAAGAACCGCCCGAACTGTACAAGGCGATTATCGACAACCTCGACAAAAAGCACGCCGAACTGGGCATTGCACGTCAACGCGCTCCATGGCCAGACATTCTGCCCCACTATCTCGCGCTCTCACAACTGCTCGTCTCACAAGACCCGCGCCAAAAAGCGGTCACGTCGCGCCACTATCTGCACAATATCGACAAGATCATGTTGGGGCAGATTGAAGATGATAGCCTGACGCTCAATCCATCGGTCAACAAATGGCTCAACGGCGAAAACGGCTGGATCGAAAAATTAGATTGGGAAAACTATGCGATGCGGCCCGTTGTCGGGCTGTTGGACAATCCCCATGCGGCCGAACAGCTGCCACTCGTCACCGATTTGACGGATGGGCATGTTGCGCTGTTTGGCACATCGGGGTCAGGGAAATCAAACTTTGTGCGTTCAGTCGTCATCAGCCTAGCGGCAACCCACTCGCCGGCTGACCTCTGGATATTCCTGCTCGATTTGGGCGGTCGCAGCATGATGGCACTCGACGACCTGCCCCATATCGGCGCGATCATCCATCCCGATGAAGAGGGGTATAAAGAGCGCGTCGAACAACTGCTGCGCGAACTCAATGATCGGGTCGATGACCGCAAGGCAATTATCTCCGATGCGGGATTTTCCGATGTGTACAGCTACAACGCGGAATATCCTGACAAACGCATCCCAGCCATTTTGGTTGCCATCGACAACTTTGGCGAGTTCCGCGAGACGTTTGACACGCGCCAAGATAGCGTTGAAGGGGCATTTGACCGCTTTGTTTCACTGGCACGGCAGTCAAAGACATACGGCATTCACTTTGTCGTGACGGCCAATCAGTACAACGATATCCCCAATCAAGTGCAGAGCTTATTTGCCGAGCGCATGACATTGCGGATGACCGACAACGCCGACTATCGCGCCATCGTCGGGAGTGCCGTTGCGCCAATTGCGGACATTCCCGGACGTGGCTATGCGCGCGTCAACAACCAGCCGCTGGCGTTCCAAGTCGCCCTACCTGTCGGGTCAGATTCGACGGGCGAAACAGAGACGGAAGGGCTGTTGCAATTTGTCAACAGCATGAATGAGTTTGTCGAGCAGGGTGGCTATGAGTTTGCAAAGCCCCTGCGCGTCGATGCGCTGCCGAAGACCATTTTGTTCCGTCAGATTTTGTCGCGCGAATTTGGGATCACGATCGATGATCAGTTCTTCACACAGTTGAAGGCGCGGATGCAGGCGAATTGGGCAAAGAATCTGGAGATGGATTCGGCCGATTGGCTCAAGGTCATTATCGGCGTTGCATCTGGTAATCGCACGCGCGAATTGCAACTGGAAGCGAAAAAGGACGGTGTGCACGGCATGATCGCGGGTGGCACGGGATCGGGTAAGTCAGAGCTTTTGATGACGATGATCGTCGGGCTGGCGATGAACTATGACCCGTCGGTGCTGAACTTTGTCCTCGTCGATTACAAGGGGGGTGGCGCATTCCAGCCATTTTGGAATCTGCCCCACTGTGTCGATATTGTCACTAACCTGAATAAATCAGCCGTGCGGCGCATGTTCACGGCGATTAACGCTGAAATGCAGCGGCGGCAAAAGCTCAACGCCGACACCGGTACAAAAGATATTGTTGAATATCGCGCCAAGGGATACCACCTGAGCAAGGAGCCATACCCGCACCTCTTTATCATTATCGACGAATACGCCGAGATGATCACAGACACGCCCGAGTTCAAGGCGGAACTAGACAGCATCACCCGAGTCGGTCGCGCACAGGGGGTCAATCTGATTTTGGCCTCGCAGCGGCCGACGGGTGTGTCTGACCAGATGCGGGCAAACATCAAATTCCGCGTCTGTCTGCGCGTCGAGGGAATCGACACGAGCCGTGAGATGTTGCGCCGTTCGGATGCGGCCTTCTTGCCCAGCGGTCTGCCGGGACGCGGCTATCTGCAAATCGGTAATGAAAATATCGAACTGGTGCAGACGGCGTACACGGGCGAAGGGTACGACGACGAAGAGCCGATGGACAACGGCAAACAGCCCAAATTTTATGACATGATGGTGCGGCTCTCGCAAGCGTTGATGGCTGAAAAGCCAGACCCCACGCCCCCATGGCCCCCGATTTTGCCGACCGATTTGACGTTGACCAAGCCGCTTGCCACTGGCTATTTCAATCCAGAGGGGTTACGGCTGATGCAGATGGGACGCACTGGTCTGGAGGCGGATTGCCTTAATCCTGCGTTGCGTGAATGGCAACAAGGGAATGGGCATTGGCACGGGATCAACTGGCGCAACTTCTCGATGCGCGGCACGGTTGGGCTGCGCGATGATCCTTATAACGCGACGCAAGACCCGCTCGTGATCGACCTTAATCGCGGCCACTTTGTGCTGTTTGGCACATCGGGTTGGGGCAAAACGACCTTTTTCCGCACGTTGGTGACGAGCCTCGCAGCGACCCATTCCCCCAACGAATTCCATGCCCACATCCTCGATTTGGGTGGGCGCAACTTGGAAGTGTTGGAGGCGTTGCCGCATGTCGGGACGGTCATCATGCCAGATGAGCGCGGCTATGAGGAGCGCGTACAGCAGTTGATTCGTGAGCTAAATGACATCGTCGATGAGCGCAAGCGGCTGTTTAGCGATTTGGGTGTTTCGACGCTGGTCGATTACAACATCCAAAATCGTGAAAATGCCCAGCCCGCCCTGCTGATCGCCATCGACAACTTTGCCGAATATATCGAGACGTTTGGCGGTGAGAAAAAGGGAGATGGCGACGCCAACTTATTGGAAGCACTCGTATTGCTGATCCGACAGGGTAAGGCTTATGGGGTGCATTTTGTGATTACGATAGATCGGCCGAATTCCCTCACCAGCAAGCTCTACACCCTCTTCACCGAACGCATGACCCTGCGCCTGTCTGACGGCGGCGACTATCGCGCCATTGTCGGCGGCAACATTCCGGGCATCGACGAGGTGGCGGGGCGCGGCTATATCGGCACGGGGCGGCAGCCACTTGAATTCCAGATTGCCATTGCGACGGGTGAAGTGGACGAGACAGGACAGTTGCAGGGTGAATTTAGCGGTATTCGTGAACTTGGCGCGATGATGGAAATGGTTATTGAGCAGAGTCCAGAGCGCATCAAGCGACCCCTGCGCATCGGCGCACTGCCGCAAACCTCTTCCTTCCGCACCGACATTGTTGAGACGTTCGCGCACAAAGATGACTCATGGGACAGCATGCCGATGTGGGACAAGCTACAGGAGTATTGCGAATATATGTGGCGCGAAAATCGTGACCCCGACTTTAGCGACTGGCTGAAGGTTGCGCTGGGGATCACGTCGGGTGAGCGATTGCGGACGCTGGCGTTTGAAGCGAAAAAGGATGGTGTTCACGGCTTGATCGCGGGCGGAACGGGCTCTGGTAAGTCGGAGCTTTTGATGACGATGATTGTTGGGCTGGCGATGAACTATTCGCCTGACATTCTCAACTTTGTGCTGGTCGATTACAAGGGCGGTGGTGCGTTTAAGCCGTTTGAAGATTTGCCGCATGTTGTGGACATCGTGACCAACCTGAACAAATCGGCCGTTTATCGCATGTTTAGCGCGGTCAATGCGGAGATGCGTCATCGGCAAGCCCTCAACGTCGAAACGGGGACAAAAGACATCATCGACTATCGCAAACGCGGGCTGCATCTCACCAACGCCCCCTACCCGCATCTGTTTATCATCATTGACGAATATGCCGAGATGATCGACGATAATCCAGAGTTCCGCGCCGAGTTGGAAAGTATCACGCGCGTCGGTCGCGCACAGGGGGTCAACTTGATTTTGGCCTCACAGCGGCCGAAAGGGGTATCTGACCAGATGCGTGCCAACATCAAGCTGCGGATTTGTCTGCGCGTTGAGCAGATCGACACGAGCCGCGAGATGTTGCGACGACCAGATGCGGCGCTGTTGCCAAATGGGTTGCCGGGTCGTGGGTATATGCAGGTTGGCAACGAAAATCTCGAACTGATTCAGGTTTCGTGGACGGGTGAAAAGCTGCCAAACGACCGCAAGAAGGCGGTGATCTGGGAAGATCGGGAAGAGAAATCGGCCGAATCAACCAGCGACGACATCCCCACCCTCTACGATGCCGTCGTCTCTATTGCCGATGAGTTAAATCGCGGCAACATCGTGCGGCAACCATGGCCGGGCTTTTTGAAGGATAACTTTAGCCTCGAAACGTCGCTCTTTGACGAACAGGCCAGCCGCTCCTACATTTTGAATCGCGCCGTCACCCACTGGATCAATCAGGACACCGATGGGCTGTGGCCCGGCGTTGACTGGCGCAAAGATGCGCTGGTTCCCATCGTCGGCGTGCTGGACAACCCGCGTGAGGCGGTGCAAAGGCCGCTCACATTTAATTTAAAGCGCAACCATCTCGCCATCTTTGGCGAATCGGGCTGGGGCAAGACCAACTTCCTGCAAACGCTGCTGATTAGCCTCGCGGCGACCCATTCACCCGACGAGTTCCAAGCGTATATTCTCGATCTCGCGGGACGTGAATACCGCAACATTGAGGCGTTGCCGCACGTCGGCACGGCCATCTATGCAGATGATGAGCTGTTTGAAGAGCGGATGCAGCGGCTTTTTAGCAAGCTTGAACAGATCGCGGCCGAGCGGTCACAGGCGTTTAGCGACACCGACGCATCGACTTTTGCTGAATTTAACGCGCAAAATCCCGACAAGGTGATGCCGGGAATCGTCGTCGTGATCGACAACTTTGCCGAACTGCGCGAGAACTATGAAAACCTGGTCGATAACGTCGTTATACCGCTGGTGCGGCGCGCGTTGAGCGTGGGGATTTCCTTTGTCGTTGCGACCAACGTGCCCAACCATCTGCCGAGCCGACTCTACAGTTCATTTAGCGAGCGGATCACGTTTAAGCAAGCTGATCCCGACCGCTACATGGACATCGTGGGGCGTGGGGCGATTGAGTTGGATGAGATTGCGGGACGTGGGTATGTGCGAATCGGCCGAAATCCCCTCCTGTTCCAAGCCGCCCTGCCCGTTGGCGCACTCAATGAGATGATCGACGACACGTTATCCGAAGCAGAAAGTATTCGCGCGATGGCGGAGGCGATGCAGCAGCGCGGCGGCTGGACGCTCAACCCCGATCCCATCGACACGCTTCCCGACACTGTACCGCTCGATGGCTTGCTCAACGGCGTTGTGCCGGGCAAACAGGCAAAATCGGTGTTAGGCATGGATTACAACCTGAGCATTGCCCGCTTTGACCTCAAGCGCACGGCGCCCCATTTTGTCGTCACGGGGCCACCACTTTCGGGTAAATCAACCACGCTCTACAACTGGATTTTCTCGATCACGAAACGCCATTCGCCCGAACAGGCGAAGCTCGTCGTGGTCGATCTCCAGCGCAAATTTGCCCACTACGGCAGCGAAAATCATTCCTTGGCCGACCTGCCACACGTCTTGAGCGTCATCACCGAAATCGAGCAGATCGAAGGGCTGATGCCCAAGCTCAAGGCAGAATGTGAGACGTTGACCCAAACAGGCAGCACGCACCAACTCTTTATCGTCATCGACAATTTTGACGACTTTACAGAGGAACTGGAAGGGGCGAAGCTGCGCGATGAGTCGAAAGAGCTGTCAAATATGGCGCGGCGTTATGGGCGCGACGGACTGCACTTTGTCGTCGCTGGCACGATGGAGAACAGCGCGAGCGATTTGCGCCGCCGCATCATGAGTGCCAACTATGGCGTCGGGTTGCGGACGGCGGGGGCGGTCGAAACGCTGCGTGTGCTGCGACGACCTGCCGCACTACGCGAAGGGGAATTGGGCGTGGGACGTGGCTTTATTGTGCAATCGGGTCGGCCGACGATGATTCAGGTCGCCTCCCCCTATGCGCGTCTGCCCCACCAGCACGAAGATGAAGAGGAACACAACATCGCCGCGCTCGACGCATGGATTGCGGAGATTGTGGCCGACTGGGAAGGGCATGAGCGGGCGCAGTGGTTGTCTGTGACGGAATCGGGCGAGGCAGAATCGGCCGATTCGGATGAAGCCGCTGGTTTCGACAGCGAGACGCGCGAACTACTCGACATGCTCAAGCGCATTGCCTACAAACAAAATCAGAACGGTCTACAAGACAAAATTGCGACATGGGACGAAAAGGCGTTGCTGCGTTACCTTGTCGATGACAGTTTTAAGCAAGCCGACTCGCTCAGCCACATGATGTTGGGTGAAACGTTTAGCGAACGCTGGCCGCACATGAGTGGACTGTTCCCAGCAATTGAACCAGAGGAAACCAAACAAGATGGCTGATTATTCACGACTTGACATTACGCTTGACGTTTTTGATCTGAAAATGCAACGGGCCAAACCGTTATCAAATTTAACGGCGGTCGAGTTTATCGCCGCAACACTTGATGAGTTTGGCGAGATTGAATATCTGAGTAATCGCCCCGACCAGTATCAGTTGATCGATGTGACAAACGGCGAGCCGTTGCGGGAAGATGTGTCGCTCGGTGACCAAGTCAGCAGTAGTTCACACCTTGCCCTGATAGATCGGGAGGCGTTGATTCCGGCGGGAGCGCGTCCGTTAAAAGAAGACGTCTATCTACGCGAGATGGGGTCTGGAACTGTTTACAAGTTGCATTGGCAGCCGGCGATTATCGGCCGATCTGATAAAAACGTCGCCGACGAAGAGTTGCTCATCACAAACTTTGAATCGCTGCCGCTTGGCCTGCGGATTTCGCGCCGCCACGCCAGCATTACCGAGCGCAACGGCCGCTACTACATCGAACAACTTTCCCGTAACCCCACCGAACTGCACAGCGCCGATGGCTTCACAACCGCCCTCGACGACGACAAACGTGAACTGCGACACGGTGATCACATCAAGCTAGAGCGCAGTGGGGCTGATTTGAAATTTATTGAACGCGCCAAAATGGAAGAAGTGACAAGTGGTGAGTGATAAGTGGTAAGCAAAAACGCTTGTCACTCACCACTCAAGACAGGAACGACTAATGTCTGAAATTATCCGTGCCGACTACGAACAATTAGAAAAAATTGCCGCAACTTTTAAGCAAAATTCCAGCAATATGGAGCAGATGCTCTCGCTGATTCTATCCACAATGGAGCCGTTGCGCGGCGGAGGCTGGATCGGCGAAGGCTCCGATAGCTTCTACAAAGAGATGGAAGGGATCGCAATTCCTGCCGTGCGTCGTCTCATTGAAGCACTCAGCGAGGCCAGCACCGTCACCATGCACATCACGGAAGTGATGAAAGGAGCGGAAGAGGAAGGCGCAACCAACTTCAAAGAGGGGTTAAGTGGATCTGGCGGTGGCGCAGGGGCTGGATCGGGTGCTGGCGGCGGTAGCGGCGCAGGCTCGGGATTTGGCGGCGGCAGTGGCAGCGGCGGCGCATCTGGCGCAGCCGGCGCAAACTTTGGGCGTGGCGGCAGCTTTGGCAGCGGTGGCACATCGGGCGGCGCGGGCGGCTTTGGTGGCGGCGCGGGGAGCGGTGGCAGCGGCGGCTCAAGCAGCTTTGGCAGCGGCTCTGGCAGCAGCGGTGGCATTGGTTCTGGGAGCGGCATTGGCTCCGGCAGTGGTAGCTTCGGCAGCGGTAGTGCGGGTGGCTTCGGATCGGGTAGCGGTTCAGGCAGCTTTGGCTCTGGCAGTGGTTTCGGCAGCGGTGGCTCGGGTAGCGGGTTTGGCTCGGGTAGTGGCTTCGGCTCGGGTAGTGGCTTCGGATCGGGCAGCGAATTCGGCTCAGGCAGTGGGTTTGGCTCAGGCAGCGGCTTCGGGTCGGGCGGCTTTGGGTCGGGCGGCTTTGGGTCGGGTAGTAGCTTCGGCAGTGGTGGCTTTGGCAGTGGCTTCGGATCGGGCAGCGACAGCTTTGGATCAGGCAGCAGCTTTGGATCAGGTAGTAGCTTTGGCTCAGGTAGCAGCTTTGGCTCTAGTTTTGGGTCGGGCAGCGACTTTGGCTCGGGTAGCAGTTTTGGATCAGGCAGCGGCTTCGGCTCTAGTTTTGGGTCGGGCAGCAGCTTTGGGGGCGGTGGATTTGGTAGCGGATTCGGATCAGGCAGCAGCTTCGGCAGTGGCTTCGGCTCTAGTTTTGGGTCGAGCAGCGACTTCGGCATCCCGAAAGATTGGCTCTCTGGCGTGACGGACAGCTTCACAGACCGCTATGACGGCATGAGCGTGCCAAACGATTGGCTCTCTGGGGTCAACGATGCCTTTGGCACGGGCGGCGGCAGTGGTGGCAGTAGCTTTGGTGGCGGTAGCGGTGGCTTCGGTGGCGGCGGTGGGAGCGAGTTCGGCTCTGGCAGCGACTTTGGCTCTGGCGGCGGCGGTAGTAGTCCATTTGAAAGCACACTTGGTGACTCTTCCTTTACGCCAAGCGCATTTGACAGCAGCGACTTTGGCAGCGGTAGCTCATTTGGTTCTGGCGGTGGTGGCAGTGGCGGCGGTGGACTCGGTGGCGGCAGCGCATTTGATGGCAGCGGCAGCGGTTTAGGGGACAGTGGCGCAGCAGCTGGCACAGGTGGCGGCGGCAGCGGTGGCGGTGGCGGAATGCCTGAATCTCAGGTCAACGCACCATCATCAGCGAGCAGCGATGGATTTCGCGGTGTCGCGGCAAGTGACACGACGGTTGTCGGTGGCTCTGGTGCAAGCGGCCCTTCTGGCGCACAGTACGTCGGTGCGAGTAGCGGCTCAGGTGCTGGCCCCGCAGCAACACCCCCACCCCGCGTGGTGGCAGCAGCCCCAACACCGATCGCGCCGACGGGGGCAGATGACAGTAATGGAAGTATGCGAATGGTTTTGGCTGCGGCGAGTCCATTTGCAGCCCTGCTAGGCAAAAAGATGCTTGGTAACAAGGATGGTGACGAGTGAACGAAGAAAATATCTTGAACATTTTACTTTCGCGCGAAGAGTTGATGCTGGTGTTGAACGTATTGGAGGCGCCTATTTTGCCGGGCATTGATGCCGATCCCGTTGGCGAGATTGATGATAGCCATGCGCGGGCAATGTTGACAGCGGCGCAGCGTGGTCTACGTGCGCGTGGGCTGGCGCGACTTGATGAAAATGGCGCATTCACCTTGCACAACGATCTGTTGGAAAACGTTGGCGCGTGTGCATTTGCGGATAATGCTCTGCTTGTCTACCACTGGGGCGGCAAGGGCACGCCGCCAGATCGCCTGTTTGGGCATGTGCGTGATGGGGTCATGGTGACGCATACGCGGCCTGATCCCGTGCTACATTTGATTTCGCGGATGCCTTCACGAGAGGTGTTTGTCGACGAGGTGCTGGCGGCCTGTTTGCAAAATGAGCAGACGGCAACGGCAGCGCGTGGTTTTACGTTGAACAATTCACAGCTGCGGAAGGCGCGCGAGTTGGCAGAAGGGGATGGCCGCGAGACGGCAAAAGCGGCATTGGTTAGTGTGGGGGTGGCGGAGGATTCGGCCGATTCCTTTGCAAAAACACTCGCCTCCCAACCCATTGCGACGATTTTTCAGGCGGTTTCGGCCGAAAATGGCACCGTCTCCCGCCGCGACTTCACCTTATTGCAAGATGAAACCAATGTTTGGCTGCTCGGCATGACGGATAACGATAACGAGTTCTCGATTCAGGCGACTTCACGGGATGCACTGCAAAAACTAATGATTGAGTGGCTCTAAATACAGTGTAAAGTAAATTTTACGGCGTGGTCATTCTCGCGAAGGCGGGAATCCAGTCTTAGAAAAGAATGGATACCTGCCTTCGCAGGTATGACAGAACTCACTTTACGGTGTGCTAAAAACAACACTTCAATGCGATATTCCCGAGACTTTTACATGATGATGCTCTCAAGATTATTATTGGAGCTCAGAAACATTGAAGATGGTCGGGGGCATGAAGCAAAACAGTTAGCCTACATATTTCATAACGTTCCCACCACGCTACAGTTCAGTTTTGATGAAGCAGCATCAGAAATGATGCGAGAAACAATCAAATCACGGGCAGAACATTTTGAACTATGGGATTGGATAGAAAAGTGGGAAAGAGATGCGTTCGAGCAATTAGCGTTCATAAATGCCCGAAGAAGCAACAATGTTTGAGATGAAAGCGCAAACTGGCAATTTATCTAGCGTCTGTCCCCATGTATCTTGCGTAGTACGTCAAGAAGCTGACTAACGGGCGGACGATCGGTCGGGTCGCTGCTGGGATATGCGAACCGCACGATGCCGTCTGTGTCGATGATAAAGTCGCCGCCGAGTTGTTGCGTGTCGCCGCGATTACCGTGTAGCTCCTCACCCCGCAAAATCGCCTTCGCGTAATACCATAGATTCTTAGGCCCCCACGATGCCCAAAACGAGCGGTTCATACCGTAAGTTTCATATGACTGTTTCTCTGGATCGAGCCAAATCGTCAGCGGGGCTTGCGTCTCTGACAACCACGCATTCGCCCAATAAGGCGTGCCGAATGTGACGGTGACCACATCGGTGTTGAGCGCAGAAATTTCATCTAGGTGTGGTACAACCTGCACCACATGCTCACGGCAAGGCAGTCAGGCGAGATGGCGCAAGAAGATGACCAGCACATTGCGCCCATTTGACCATGCTTCGGAGAGTTGAATCGGCCGATCTTCTAGCGTCATTAACGCCACATCGGGCGCGGGTTGTCCTACTTTAATTTTTGCCATACGGAGAGCTTAACCAAATTGCCACATAAATAAAAGAACTCCGCGCTTAAGCTCAGATGTTTCCCGTGAAACGAATGGTTCTTAAAAGGGAACGTCGTGCAGATCCGTCAATGCTTGCCACCAATCGCGCAAATAGGTCATTGCCTCATGAAATCGGTGTGACGGAATTTGCTTGTAGCTCGTCACCTCAAAGCGTCGATAGAGCTCGCCATAAACCCCGCCAAACTCATTGCGACCGCTGCGCTTGCCAAGTTCGAGCGCAATCGCTTTCACACCTTGACTGATTTGAACGGCCTGCGATTGTGTCAACAAGCGATCGTTATGACCCAGCTCCGCTTCAATTGCCTCAATCCTGATCTCGTGGTCTCTAACTTGCGATTGGATCAATATCTGGTTTTTTGCCAATTTCAACATGCTTTGCAGCAGTTTATACGCCTCAACCGCCTCCCCACCCTGCTGGAGCAGTTCGTTGAAGGTATTATCGGCCGAAAGCTCACCACTCTGAAACGCTTCCCACAAGATGCGTGCGGCGTTGTCTTGGAAGGTTTCCAGCTTGTGACGTGTGTCGTCATCTTTGATGCTGCGCGTACCAATTCCCGTCAAGAATAGCGGAAGCAGATCAACACGCAGGACATTTGTCGCGCGTTCCCCTTTTATGGTGGTCATGTTGACCACCATAAACCCTTTGTCCAATGTGCGCTGTCTGCGAATGCGTCGATATTGGGCGCGATGGTCGATGTCTAGTGCGTCACAAACGGCGCGAACAGAGACATAGATATCACCGCTCTCAACTTTAACTGCGGTAAGAATGTCTTCGTAGAAGGCAACGTCGCGCTGTTCAACGATGGCAAGTTGTTTTTGGTCATTCATCTGATTGCGAATTCCTTGCCCCTCCCCTCCTGTCGAGAGAAATGAACAAAGATGTAAAACAATAAAACAATAAAACTGTATTTATTGTTTTATTAGTGATAGGTTTATGGTCTGGCGCGAGTCTATAACTATCATCGTACTCGCCTACCGAATGAATCTATCGCCTGTATGACAACAATCATTCAATAAATAAAACTTTATTTATTGGCGATGTAGTTGAAGAGATAGCTATCTTCCTTGTTCAGATAGAAGTCTTGCAGCAGATTGAGCAGCGCGGCCTCAATGATCAGCCGCTTACTCGTATCGTGCGCGTTCCTGTTTGTTAGGCGCCTCAGCTCCGTTTTTGCCACATCGAGTTCAAGCAGCAAGCCTGTATCAATGTGCGCCGTAAATGCCCGCGATTGCCCTGTGAGTTGAACAGATGCATTCGATACAACAGGATCGGCTGAACTTGTCTGGGCGGATTGCACGGGGGATGGGGTGGGGGAAATTTCGGCCGATTCTGAAGACGTACCACTTTCGCCCGTCAGCCAATCCCCAAAGCCATCACTTACTATCGATTTACGCTTGCTCATTTGCGGTAATCCTTTCAGCTAACTGCTGATAATCGTTGGCACCCTTGCTGTTTGGCGCATATTCAAAAATCGTTTCACCATGCGCGGGAGCTTCACTCAACCGTATATTCGAGCGAATCGGGTCAACCAATAGCGTGCCAAATGTCTCCTCAAGCAACGCTAAAATCTCTGACGTTTGGGCAAATCGGCGATCTAGCATCGTCGGAACGATGTAACGCACAACGCCACCCGTGCGCTCCAGCACGGGTCTAGCCCGCTGCAAAAAATCTTTTAACCCACGCACGGCCAACATCTCCAAGGGAACGGGGCAAAGCAGTTGATCGGCATACGCCAACACGTTGATCGATAGCTCTGTCCATGAGGGGGCTGTATCGACAATGATATATTCAAAGAACTGTTCGAGTGGGGCGAGCGCATTTTTTAGGATTTCATGCTGCATAAAGCTCGTTTCCCTGATCTGTTGGACAACCTTATTGACACTGATGCCGCCAGCCAAAATAAAGAGGTTTTCACGCGCTTCGACAATCGCCTGTCGTTGCTGATCAATCACGAAGTCGGCTAGCCCCAACTCGGGCTCAATTCCCAATGCCCCAGCGATTTGACCTTGTGTGTCGGTGTCAATTAGTAGCGTGCGGTTCCCTAATTGGGCAAGAGCCGCAGCCAAGTTTACGGCGGTGGTGGTCTTACCAACGCCACCTTTTGCGAGTGAGATTGCGATTTTTGTTGCCATGTGTGGAATTATCCAGTGTAAAACATAAAATGCAAATGTTTATTTATTGTTTTATTGTTTTATTGAAAGCCGTGAAACAGCGAATTGGAATGACTTGTACCATCACAGGTAGAGTAACAACATACCAATGCCGCAAAAGAAACAAGAAGAAATCCCACATAAGCACGGCAAACAATTTCCGACCCCTAATGCAACCAGCCTGTCCAGAACACGACGTTGTTGCTGTGCTGGTCATAAAGATAGGTGTCGTTATTTCGGCCGAAAACCCGCGCCGCCTGTTTCCCATCAGAAAAGAATAGCCGTTGAACTTGACCATCGCCGTTCCCCTGTGTCCCACGTTGCACAAGGATCTGCTTGAGTCGTCTGTTCAACCGCCTGCGCTTCCGTTTGAGTGGGGCGTAGCGGACCGAGTTGTAACTGTTGGGCAAGCGAATGGCGGTATAGTGTTGATTCACCGCGCCATGTTTGCCCTGTTTGTCGATAAAGGGAAAGGCGGCACGGCCGTGCTGCCAAAGTGTGTCCTCGTCACCCACAGGGGCGACGAGCGAAAAGTTGCTGACGCGCACGGTGTCAGCCGTGTCGTCATAGTGGCGTTGGGTTCGTTCCGGTATCCCCGTGATCGTTTGAAGCGTCGCACGTGCGATTGGCGCACTCGCACGACCACAATGAAACGTTGCGTAAAAGGCCGCTCGCACCGCACCGATTGAGCCAACCAGATCGCGCACAGGCAGTTCAACCGCGTCACCAGAGAACCGCGTTAGCGCAAGATTGGCTGCGACTTTTATAGTGCCGAAGAGCCATAGTCGCCCTACGTCGTCGCGCTGCCAAAACGTTTGCATGCCCGCTTGCATAATTTGGCGCAATCGTCGCCAGCCGCAAACGTAGTAGGGGGAATTCTTTGTCGTTAATTGGGTGCGCAACTCATCAACGTTTAACCAACCGCGTCCCGATTGGTCTAGATGGCGGCACAGGAGCCAAATTCGGCCGATTGCCGCCACCTCGTTTTTCAAGAATGCAACCAATAGAGAGGGCTGAACCGTCAGCGTCTGCACATGAATGCTAGACGTTGGCTCGGCGTCAACATCCGGCTCTATTTCAATCTGAAACGCAGACTTTTTCTGGGGAACATCGGTGGCACAAAACCCGTCTGCTGCATGTAGCGTCACGTTCGCGACGGGTTGCGCCACATCTGTCGCACGCTGGGCTTGCACAAAAGATCGCACAACAGCTGACTGATTTGGCTGCATTTGCGCCTGATGCGCTTGGCGTAGCGCATGAAGCCGTGCATTCGCATCGGTCAGATGGCGGCGAGAACCGCACAAACTATTGACAGGCGGAGTCCGTCGTGCTATCGTTTGCATGTTGAGTTCTTGACTGATGGAGGGATACAAATCCCCCCTCCCCAATCAAGAGGCTCTTTTGTGACAGTTCAGAGAGGTGTGCTCTTTACCGTCAGATCAAAATTATTTCTGTTAGAAAGGCCAACTTAGTTGGCCTTTTCTGTTTTAGAGCGAATGCTCCATAGGCAGCATAAACTACCTACAACTAGAGTGGATACGAATAATCCACCCCAGTTGTAGAGGGTTTATACAGAGAGCGATTGTCGGTTTTTGGGGTGTCATCATGCCCAATTCCTACCTTGATTATGTGGTTGTGGATAAGAATTGGAGGCTAAAAGGTTGACTCACCTTATCGAGGTTGCAACGAATACACGAAATAGTATAATTCTTTGCAAGAGAGTTAAACTTATAACCCCCCCAAACAGGCCCTGTGAATCCTTTAGCGAGAACATCACGGGGCTTGTTGCATCATATCCAAAGTTTATTGCAAAATTATACGCAAGATCGTTCCATTTAGCGAAGATCAAAATTATTTGATTGTATTGGTTGATCGGGGCTGATGGTGCATGATACGCTCGAAAACTCGAATACCTGACACTTGTTCTCGGGATCGCTGTTGGTGGGCTTTTGGGACTTAATAAATTGATCGGGTTACCTCATTTTGCCTACGCCGCAGGCTTGGACGGAACTATTTAAGGGGTAGCACAGGTACGTTCGCACCCGTGCTACCCCTTTTTGATTCATGGCGAGTCGTCACACCTATGACCTGTCGCCCACAAGTCAGAGTTTTTAATCACGCAGATTGTCGATCAGGGCTTGTCGTTCTGTTCGGTTGACAAACGCCGTCACCTGATCGCCCGCCAGAATGCGCGTATCGCCATGTGGGATCAGCAAGCGATTGTTGCGGCGGATCGAAACGAGGACGCAATCACGCGGCAGTTTTGGCGCAACATCACGAATCGCCTGATCGTGCGCGCCATCTTCGGCCGAAATCAGCACCTCAACAAACTCAGTGCCATCGATATTGCGCTGCTGCATCTGTTTGGTGCGATGTTGCAGCTCAGCGCGACGTGTGAGGCCGATATTGTAGGCGTTAACGATGTCGTACCGTGTGACTAGCCCGAGCAGGTGGTTGGGATTATCGCGGCTGACAACGGGAATTCGGCCGATTCCGACACGCCCCATATGTTGCAACGCTTCTCCAATCGTTTGATCGGAGAACATCGACACCACCTCACTACGCGGTTTGCCGACTTGTAAGACGGGTGTTTCGGCCGATAATTTTGTCTGACGCGCACGCTCTAAATCTCCCAACGTCACAATCCCAACCAGTGCGTCGTGTTCATCGACAATTGGAAAGCCATGTTGATGGGAATGGCTAAGCCGCAATGCGAGATCGCCCAACGTTAAACTGGCTGGAATGGTGGTCACATCTCTCTGCATCACCTCCCCAACCGTGATGCTCCCCAAAATATCCTCATCGCGCCCCTGCCGCAGACGAATGCCGCGCTGCGCGAGTTTGAGCGTGTAGATCGACTCGCGCAACAGCCGTTCCGAGATCAACGTCGCCAAAACGGTTGCCAACATTAGGGGCAAAATAAGCTGATAGTCGTTTGACATCTCAAAGACGATTAAGATCGCCGTGATCGGGGCGCGGGCAGCCGCTGAAAAAACTGCTGCCATTCCAACAATGGCATACGCACCCGGATTGACCACAACCAGCGGCCACCACTGATGCGCCACCGTGCCGACCATACCGCCCAACGCCGCCCCCATAAATAGACTTGGCGCAAAGACACCCCCCGAATTGCCGCTCCCCAACGTCGCCGTCGTGGCGAGCATTTTTAAGACGAGCAGCGTCGCCATCACTTTGAGCGGCAAATCGAAATCCTCAGCAATCGTTTCTCCAATCAGATGGACCCCCGACCCCAAAATCTCACCATTGGGCAAAATCAGTGCGATCGCGCCCGTCAGCACCATACCCAACCCAGCCTTAAACGCCAGCGGAATTGCCCAGCGATCAAAGAGATGTTCAGTTGCATACAATAGGCGAATAAAAACAACGGCAACGAGCGCGGCGAGTAGGCTGAGGACGGCGTAGATCGGTATTTCGCCCAGATGATTGAGCGGGTAGGCGGGGACGCGAAAGGCGACTTGGTTGGACAGAAAGGCGCGGCTGACGATGCTGCCCGCGACCGAGCTGAGAACGACTGATCCAAAGTGGCGCACGGTAAAACGACCTAAAATCACCTCTAGTGCGAACAGTGCGCCCGCGATTGGGGCGTTGAAGGTGGCGGCAATGCCAGCGGCCGAACCACAGGCAACGAGCGTTGGAATGGCATCGTCGGAGAGCTTGAGCCGTTGCCCCAGCGTCGAGCCGAGCGCTGAACCGACCTGCACAATCGGCCCTTCGCGCCCTGCCGAGCCGCCGACCCCGATTGTGATTGACGAGGCCAGCACCTTCACCGCAGCCACTCGTGCGCGGATGCGCCCGCCGTGCAGGGCGATCGCCTCCATCACCTCTGGGACACCATGCCCTTTTGCCTCTGTCGCCCAGCGACTAATCATAAAGCCCACGATCAGACCCGCACCACCCATCACGATGAGCAATCCGGCCGGGTTGCCGATGCTGGCTTGCAGAGATGCGCTAATTTCGCTGACCTTTGCCAGCATCCAAATGAAGATGACTGCACCAAAACCAGTACCGACGCCGACTAGCAATGCGGCAACGTTGAGAACGAGATCGGGAGATGCTAGTAAGCCACGTTGCCACCAGCTTTTCGGAGAAAATGTGTTTGCGTTCATGCTTGGGGACGAGAGTTAGATAATTGTCCTATCTCAAAAATAGATTCCTGTCTGCGCAGGAGAGATCGGCGCGACATTTATTGAATCTCGATTCCTTAAATAGTTGGTCAAAGGGTGGGTGAGAAGTGGCGGATGGAAGGCGAGCGTTCTTGCTTAACAAAACACCGGCTTGCCATGCGCCACTGCTAGATTAGGTCACACGTCCTGTTTTGCGCTTGGAATATGGTATGGCACATCAATGACGATGACATTTTCGTGTTCCACCCGCAGGCGGCGACGCATTAGATTGGCGGTTTGGTTGTGCAGCACGTCGTAGATTCTGTCGGTTGCCACAAATTCAGGAATGACGACCGTGATCAATCGGTTGGGAAACTCATCGTGATTGACTGTTTCGACATAATCGACGAGCGGCGTCAGAATATCGCGGTAATCATAGTCGATGATGACCAGCTTGACGTCTGCGGTCAGCTTGGGAAATTCTGCCCAACGCGCCTCGATGCGCTGATGGATGGTGGGGGTGGTGGCGATGCAGACGGCGCGCACGTCGCTGGCGATCCGCTTGGCATATTGCAAGGCGCGAAGCGTGCCGCGATGGATGTCGGCGACCGGCACAATGACGACATTGGCGACATCGACAAGATCATCTTCAACAAACTGATTGGTGCTGAGCGTTTGTCCGACCATCTTGTAATGTTTATTGATCCGATCAAAAAGCAGCACAAAGAGCGGAATTGCCAGCACGACGATCCATGCGCCATCGACAAATTTGGTTGCCATGAGGATGATGAAGACGACGCCTGTTGTGATCGCACCGACGATATTGAGGGCTTGTTTCCAACGCCAGTTCTTTTCGTAGTGGATTTTTGTGTTGGCGGTTTCGGCCGATTCTCCCACCTGCAATTTGCCAATTTTCCCCATCAAACGCGCCATCCCCGATTGTGACAACGTAAAACTCAACATAACGCCCAGTGCATAGAGTGGCAACATCGCAATTTCATCTGCCTGAAAGAGAATCACGATCAGGGCCGAGATGATTGCCAGCACGACGATGCCCGAGCTAAACACCAAGCGATCCCCCCGATTTTGCATCCAGCGCGGCAGGAAGCCATCATTGGCAAGGAAGGAACTGAGGCGCGGGAAATCTTGATACCCCGTGTTGGCGGCCAAGAACAAAATGAGCGCGGTAAATGTCTGCACCCAGTAGTAGAGGATGCCCGATCCCGCGATTTGGCGCGTCATCTGCGACAAAATGCTTTCGCCATGCTCGGTGGGGACGAGGTGCATGCGCGTCGATAAAAACGTGATGCCGACAAATAGCGACATCGCAATCACGCCCATCGCTACCATCGTCAGGGCGGCGTTTTTCGCCTCTGGTGCCTTAAACGCCTTGACCCCGTTGCTGATCGCCTCGATGCCCGTTAGCGCGGTGCAGCCGCCTGCAAATGCGCGTAGCAGCAGCCAAACGTAGGCGACGCCCATAATTGAGTTCGTCGCAGGAACGCTCTCCGCAAATGTCGGCAGCGGTGCGAGGCCAAATAGCCCCGCATAGCGCAATAAGCCGATGGCGATGGTTAACAGCACGCCCGTCACAAACGCATAGGTCGGCAGCGCAAAAACGGTGCCGCTTTCACGCACGCCGCGCAAGTTGACCCACGTGATTAGCGCAATCGCCAGCAGCGCGATCAGCACGCGGTGGCTGTAGGCTGCGGGAATGGCCGATGTGACCGCCCGCACGCCAGCGGCCACCGAGACAGAGACGGTCAGCACATAGTCGATCAGCAACGCCGCGCCGGCCAAGAGCGACGGATATTTGCCTAAATTGTCCTTGGCAACCGTATATGCGCCACCACCGTCAGGGTAGTGCAGAATCGTTTGGATGTAGCTAAAGACAACCATCAAAACGAGTAACGCGACCCCCATTGCCAGCGGCAACGTCAGCGACAACGCACCGCTGCCCAGCACGATCAGGACGCTCATAATCGCCTCCGTCGCGTAGGCGTTGCTGCTGATCGGGTCAGATGCAAAAACGGCGAGCGCGCGCACTTTGTCGAGTCGCTCGTGAATTTCCTGACTTGTTGGAAATGGTTTTCCAATCAAGGTTCTTTTTAGTTCAGACACAGCCATCGAAAGAAACTCCAATCTAGTTTGTGAGTTTGCGAATGATTCACAAACAAATATTTATTTATTTTTATTTTGAAATGGTCATTTGATTGTTCAAAAGTCCGTTTATGAGCATAGCGAAATGTGCGTCAAGAAAGGGTCAAGAACGGATTGGGGCGTGTCAAGAAAAGGTCAAGATGGCATAAAGACGGCGTTTTCTTGTTAGAATCAACTGATTCCTAACTGCAACTGTGAGCGATATGATGATTCGGCCGAAAAATCCCCCTCTACAACACGCCACATCGTGGCGGACCTACTTGCTGATTGTGGCTATCGTCTTGCTGACAACTGCAATTGGGTTTCCGCTGCGTTCCCTGATTGATCCAACCAACATCGTCATGCTCTATCTCGTTGTCACAGTCTTTGCGGCCGTCTGGTTGGAAAGACGACCCGCCATCGTGACGGCCGTGCTGAGCGTGATCGCGTTCGACTTTATTTTTGTCCCAACCTATTACACCTTTCACGTCACCGACGCGGAATATCTGCTGACGTTTATCGGCTTGCTGGCTGTCGGAATTGTGATTAGCACGTTGTCGGCCAGCACGCGGGAACAGGCGCGGGCGATTAGCCGACGTGAGGCGCAAACGGAGGCATTGTTTGCGTTGAGCCAGAAGTTAGCGTTGGTCTCTGATCGCGCCACCATCGCGCAAACGACCGTAACCCATTTTCAGGAGACGCTCTCCAGCCCGACCGCATTGTATTTGCCAGTGGAGGAGGGGGGGCAGGTGCAAATTGAGGCGCAAACGTCGGGATTTATGGCGGCAGATGCGGACGACGAAACATCGGCCGATCAAGTCTTCCAGACGGGGCAGCCGACGGAACGCTATACAGACTCACAGAGCGATGCGCGGCAATACTATTTGCCCCTACGGACATCGGGGCAGACGGTTGGGGTGCTGGCGATTGATTTTAGTTCGGCCGATTATTCAACACTCTCCCCCGAACAACGTCGCTTCTTGACCACATTAGCGAGTCAGGTCGCCTTGACGCTTGAAAAGGCACGCCTCGCTGAAAAGGCGCGACAAGCCCATCTGCTCGAAGAGACAGAAAAACTGCAAACGACCCTCCTCAACGCCATCTCCCACGATCTCCGCACGCCGCTTGCTGTGATTACCGGGGCGTTGAGCAGCCTGCTGCATGATGCCGACCTGCTTTCCGCAGCGGCGCAGCACGACCTCACCCAAAACGCATGGGAGGAGGCGTTACGACTCAATCGACTGGTTGGCAATCTGCTCGACATGACACGCTTGGAATCAGGCGTGATGAAGGTATTGTGTCAGCCGCACGATGTGCGAGATTTTGTCGGTACAACACTGGCGCAAATCCCCAACCAGCTTCAGGGGCGTGAGGTCAAACTGACCATTCCCGCCAGTTTGCCACCCATTTCAATTGACTTTTCGCTGCTGGGACAGACGCTGATCAACCTTGTTGGGAATGCAGTGAAATATTCGCCTGATAGTGAACCGATTGAAATTGAGGCGTGTCAAGATGGCGAGACGGTCGTGATTGCCGTCAAAGATCGCGGGCAGGGAATGCCCGATGCGGAGTTAGACCACATCTTCACCAAGTTCTTTCGCCTAAATGCCAAAGGGGTGGCGGGATCGGGGCTAGGGTTGTCAATTGCCAAGGGGATTGTGGAGGCGCATGGGGGGCGGATTTGGGCGGAAAATCGGCCGAATGGCGGCGCGATCTTCTCGATTGCCCTGCCCATTGCCCAGCTAGAAACAGTCTAAGCATCAACCATCAGACGATAGCCTACGCCCGATTCCGTCAAAATATATTGTGGGTTGGAGGTATCAACCTCGATTTTGCGCCGCAGGTTGCTCATATGGACGCGCAGTAAGTGGGTTTCTGTTTGATAACCTGTCCCGCGCACCTCTTTGAGCAGTTGTTGATGGGTCAGCACGCGCCCAGCATGTTGAATCAACACTTTGAGCAAGTCATACTCAGTGGGCGTAAGCTGAATCTCATTGCCCGCATAGGTGACGATCCGCGCCGCCAAATCGACCCGCAGCTTGCCGCTTACAAAGAGATGTTCAGGCTCTTCGTGATGGACATGGCGCATCGCAACGCGCAGTCGTGCCGTCAACTCGCCAACGCTAAATGGCTTGGTCAAATAGTCGTCCGCCCCCGCATCGAGCGCGGTAATCTTGTCGTTATCTTGATCTTGAACGGAGAGGATTATGATGGGCGTTTGCGTCCATTCGCGCAGCCGCTTTGTGACCTCGATACCGTCAATGCCGGGCAAGCCCAAATCTAAAATGATTAGGTCGGGGCGGATATTGATCGTTTGAATGATGGCATCTTCACCCGTCGCCGTTTCATGCACCTCATAGCTGTGCGCATCCAGCGCGGTGCGTAAAAACCGCCGTATGGCATATTCATCATCAACAATCAGCACGCGCGTCTTTTGCATAAAATTTAATAACCGCGCCAACCTGACGCATCATCATCTTGCCACCATTCTGAGCCGTTCGCCTCTCTGTTAGCATAAGCCCATAGTGCGATTGCGCCAAGTATTAAACCTAAAACGACCACAATTAGAACAGTCACAGCGCTAGCAAGGTGCATTGACGACGACAGAAGCAGCAGCGTCGGGATGGCACCCGCAACGAGCGCGAGAAGGAAGTTTGTGTTATCTCTGGGTGTGTTCATCATAACTTCATTATAGAGATGATGGTATTAAGAGAGTGACAAGAGCTGACGGCAGTGCATCAAGATTGTATCAAGAGTGGGTCACACGCTATTGTTGACCTACTTTTACTCATCGGAGCGCGGTCGCCTCGCCCGCGTTTTGCATTGCGGCGGGCGAGGCGACCGCGCTTCTAGACGATCTCTTAACGCTCCCCGTTTATCGTGCAATCAAATTCACATGCAAGGAGATTCACGATGACAAAACGTCTACTTCAACTTTCAACATTATTGATCTTATGTCTCTGGCTTGTTGGCGCCGTTGCGGCGAGCGACACGATTGCCGCCAGCCAAGATGCAACGCTCGACTATGCCAATCCGACACAAGTCGCTGATGACGCGCAGCTGTCGGTTGGCTATAGCAACTTTCTTTCAACCTTCCAGCCGACAACCCAGGCGATTTTGCAATTTGATGTCAGCGGTGCGGATACGGTCAATCGTGCGGCGTTGCGTTTGAATTTGGGGCAGAATTTGCTGCAAGCGGACAGCGCGACATTGGCGGTTTATGCGATTGAGGCTGACCAATGGGCGCAGGGTTCGATCAACTATCTTAACGCGCCCAAAATTGCCGCCGCTGCAACACCACTGGCGACGCTGGCGATTGACGGGGATGATTTTGGGGAGATCGAACTCGGCACAATAGACAGCGCGTCAGCATTAAGCCAGCACATCGAAGCACAGCGCACAGGCGACGGTCATGTGTCGCTTTTGGTGCGGCTGGATGGTGTGACAAACGGAGATTTAGCGGGCATGGTTGCGTTTGCGAGCCGCGAAGGGTTTGCCGCGCCGCTGCTGGTTTTATCGGCCGAATCTGTCCCCACCGCCATCAATCTCTACAGCAACACAATCACGTCTACCTATCTGTCATTACTAGCCATCGCCGCATTTTTGGCCTTAACAACCCTTAGCATATGGGTTAGGCTGCGCGGCGCGCAACGCCATTTCAGCCATAACGCGCTGTTTCAGCTTGTCCGTCCGCGGCGACCGTTGCGGCGTGGCAAGAATTGGCATTCAGCCTTGTCCTTACGCTGGTTTTTGGGTCTGTTTTTGGTTGTGGGTATGGGGTTTGGATTTCGGCCGAAAATCCACGCTGCCGACTGTCAAACGCCGACCCGTCCCGCGAACTTCACCATCGAAATGAGCGCGGGTGCTTATATGCACTGGGACGACAATCCCGCCAATGATGCGGGCTATCTCATCTGGCGCGGCACAAATGTCGCCTATCCCGACACAACCCAGCCCCCACACGTCACGCTGGACGCGGGTCATGCGAGCTTCTATGAAACGGAGACGATGACGGAAGTCGAGTGGACGTATGTCGTTGCGGGTCGCAACAGCTGTGGCGACGTTTCGGAGCCGACCGCACCCGTTGGCGTGAAGCAGTACGCGCTGGATGGCACAAAATGGCAGCCGATCAGCGTCCCATTTTCGGGTGGCGCATTTCCAATCACAGACGCCCAATCGCTGCTCAACACCGTCTTTGGCATTGACGCAGTGGCGCGCTGGAATCCAGAACGACAGGTCATGAGCATCTATCGCAATGACGGCGGTGACAACTTCGCCATTGCGGCTGGCGACACGATTTTTATTCTGCCACAGGAGTGGACAGAGACGGTCAGCTTTGCAGGCAACGTCGAACGCATCGACTATATGCTCGAAACGGGCGGCATTAGCTTCCTCACCATTCCGCTGCACCGCAGCGACATCACAACGCTGGCCGATCTCTTCAACGCCATTCCCAACGTCGAAACGCTCTACGTTTGGGACAGCGCGACGGGTGATTTTGTGCCATACAACGGCACGGGCAACAATGCGCCGCTCAACCCGACACAACCGGTTGGCGTGAAGTTGGCGGCGCAAGCTGACCGTGAAATACAGCAATGGCCCGGCGATGCAGCCCAACTTGTCTGGTCGGAACGGGATAATCAGCAAGGCAAGCGCGACATCTATTTGCGTTGGTATGACGGCACGCTGGACGTGGCAAACAAGTACAGCGTCTATCGTCGCGCGTTGACGGAAGTAGAGTGGACGTACATTGGCGGAACAGAGTTTGTCAAAGATGCAGGGACATTTGAGGCGTTGGTTTCGGCCGATTTGCGCACCGCACTCGCAAAAGATATGGGCGTGGCTGTCGCGGATCTCTACACCTTTTTAGCCGCCAATCTCGACCTTGCCCAACTGCACGCCGACCAACATCCAGAACTCGCGCTGGCGCTCGGTATGGCGTTTTTTGATGACAATATCGACTTTGTCGAGTGGACATATAAGGTTGAGGTGGAACGTGGCGGCGGATCGGCCGAATTGCTGCAACAAAGCTGCGTGCCGACACCACCCACCGCGCGCGTCGAATGGACCTACACGCCGCTCGATCCGCAAGAAAATAACATCGCCGACGTTCCCGCTGACTTAGGCGTTGCCCCCAGCGCACGCCCGCTCGATGCGGCCGAACGCACCGATTGGGACAAGGCACAGCAGTTCCGCCAAATGGACGGCCGCGTCTATCTCGACTGGAATGGCGCAAAACTGCCCGACCCATCGCTTGCCCCAACCCCCACCTGCCCGACCAACGGCGACATCCAGATCGCGGGCTATCACGTCTATCGCCGCCATGCATTGACCGGCAACGCATGGGAGCTGGCAAACACGACCAGCAGCGGCGGCACGCCCATTTTGGCGCGCATCAGCAGCGATGATTTCCAATTTGAGGATGCCGTCCACGCAATTTATGGGGATGCCGCCTATGACAAATGGGATTACAAAGTCTGCGCCGTTGACTATTTGGGGCAGGAAGTCGTTTGCGAGGAAGCCCTCGAAATTTGGGTGCGCGAACTCGACTCACCGAGCGCGGTTGCGAACTTGACGGCAATGATGAATGATGACCATTCACAGCTCTCTGTTGAGTGGACATACAGCGATCCCGACGAGGTGCATACGCCTGTCGAATTTGTCGTCAGCCGCGCGACCTCACACACGGCGACAGAGTGGGAAGATTATCCCGCGACCAGCAGTTCAGCTATCACGATTGATAAGACGGATGACGAAGGTGTGACCTACTGGTATCGCGTGCAGGTGCGGGATGATGCTGGCAACTGGTCTGCGCCGAGTGCGCCCGTTCATGCGACCTTCTACCCGCGTTCCGCCCCGCCATTTGCGCCCGAATTGGACAATGCGGACTGTGTGACTAACACGATGCCGTTGCAACTGGATGGGCTGGATGAGCGAATTGTGCAGGTGGCGATGTATCGTGGATTTTCGGCCGATGGCCCCTTCCAGATAATCGACCGTTTCCGCGTAGAAGCGGGCAGCGTCTTGATTGAGGAGGATGTGACGCCGCCATCGAGCGTGATCGCCTGGTACATGCTCGAAGCGTTTGACGCGCACGGCAATCCCAGTGCGCCCCAGTTTTACTGCGCGGGTTTGCCCGGCGCGAATCCACAGCCGCAACCGCCCCTCGATATCATCTGGCCGCAGACAAAAGCGGACAATCCACAGGTGGTGGCAGAGGGTGATCTGCCCGATGATCTGACGGTGACGCTCTTTGTGCCGGGTCAGGATGGTGAAACGAGCATCGACGTGCAGCTCGATGCAAACGGCGAGTTTGTATGGTCAGAGAGCGTGGAGGATGCGCTGGAGAGTGGCGGCAGCGTGCGCGTGGAGATTACACAGGCGGATGTGTTGGGAAATCCGAGCGAAGTGGCGCAGTTTGGCCCTTACTATGCTGACCAGCCGATTGATGGTGAGTATGTGCAGTGGAACGCGCTCGATTTGGGGGCTGCATTTTCGGCCGAATGGGACAACACCGCCGCCACCCCAACCGCCCATATCCGCATAGCTGACAAATACGCCTGTGAAGATTGCACGGCGTTCCCCTATCTCGCGCTCTATCGCCGCGTGTTGGGTGGTCGCTGGCAGCAGGTTAATCGGCCGATTCCCGCCAATGAAACGGTCGATGTAGACGGCATTTGGCGACTGACTGACACGCATGATCTCTCCCCACAGCAGACCTACCAATACAAGGTGTCGCTCCTCTCGCCCGTGACGTTTGAGCCGCTTGGCACGGCCGCCACACTGACGCTGCCCGCACGCGATGCCGCACAGACGCTCGTGCTCGGCGAAATCGCGCCCGTCGCCGCGCCCAATTGCGGCAACATGAACCCGATCTCGCCAGCGGCTGCGAGCTTGCGTGACAGTATCATCTTTCCAGAAGGGGACATTCTGATTTCGAGCTACTATCAAATCGACGGCAGTTGCCAACAGGTCGCCCCCGATCTCGCCCATGCGTATGGTGAAGGGACGCTCAACTATGGGGGCGAGACGTTCGCCGTCCAGTTCTATGACGTTCACATCAAGGAGACGAACGGGACGCTGCTCGGTGGACGCATCGTGGTGGAGACAGGGAACTACGTTTCAGCCGATTATCCGCTTGCCCGCTTCCCCAAAGTCGAGATTGATTCAAACGGCGTCTTTGCCCAACTCGACGCCATCCTGCCAGACACGATTATGCTGGTCGATTCCAATGACACGACCAAACGCTACGACCAAGTCAGCGCACGTGTTCAGCTTGGCAACAACTGGGCGCACTCAGACGTGATCGTGACGAGCTATCGCGTGCTGGATGAAAATCTGCCATGGCACTTTATGGCCGACGCATTCGCGCTCAACGGCGCAGAGATCAAGCTGCCCGACGGCACGCTAACGAGCTATCGCTTTGAATCGGCCGAATTTGACGACACACCCTTCGACAAAATGATCGGCAACAATCTCGGCTTCGCGGAGCCAGCCTACGGCACGGTCGATGTGCGCTTTGATGCAGACGGCGCGCAAGGGTTGATCCAGACAGAAGTAGAGTGGACATACATGACTGCACAGCCAGCCGCCTTTATGGTCACGTTTGGCGGGGCAGCGTTGACGCTGGCAGACGGCCAGATCAGCAGCGGCAGTTTGACAAACGCCACCAGCCGCATTCTTTACCATGAAGATCGGCCGATTCAATACAGCTTGCGTCGTTTAGAGCTGGATCACCCGCCTTCGCTGACGCACAGTGAAGCAGTTGTGCCTGTCCACAGTGAAGATGGGTTGCGCAGTCATTTTATTGCACCAGAGAACCTGACCTTTGCTGTGGGAGAAAACGGCCGATTGTTTAGCCCTGTCGCCAACCATTCAACCCGCTGGGGGTCCTTTGACACGAGCACGCTCAATGGGCATCTCTTCATCGCCCCCGCCATTATTGAGAACAACATCGACCCCCACCGCAACGGCTGGAAACCGCTCTATGCTGGCGACACGCGCTATGAACCCGGCCTCAATTTGCACCGCACGCTCAACGTCGATGATAGCCAAAGCGTCCAATATAGCTGTTTCACGGGAGATCCGTTTGATGCCAGCCTGCAACTCTACGTGCGGCGGGGCGGTGTGAGCGGTTCGCTGGCGTTCAGCAACGCCGAAAACAACGTGCGCCTTCTGCACGACTTCCCGACCCAAGTTAAGCGCTTCCAAGCCCTTTTCCGCGAAAGCGACATTCTGCACGGCGACATGGGGTTAGATGTTCAGCTGCCTTACCCCAGTGACTTCACCATTCCCGCCAACATGAACGACTTTTCGCCGCGTGAAGGTTGCCCCGCCGCCGGAACGCCCGACAACGACGGCAAGGTGCAGCACGACTATTGGGATCTCGACCAACAGATCACCCACCTCGCGTTTATCAACACCGATCCCATCCTCTATGGCGGCGGGGGACGTTCGGCCGATATGCCCACCATGTTGCTGGAACTACAGGGCGTGATCGACATGCCGCAAATTAGCAGCGTCGCTGATCCAGCCACCTTCCTCAAAATTGGAGGGCGGTCCCACTGGTTCCCGACGGGCGATGTTGGCAACATTGACATCTTCACGGGCAATCTGGCCGACGAACTGCTCGATGTGCCAGAAGTGCGCGTCAATGGGATGTACCATCTGTTGACCGATCTGTTGCCGACCCGCTACTTTGGCCCAGACGGCAAACCCGACTTGGCCGGTCTCGTTTTGGATAATATCCTGAGTGAGACAGAGCTGACCACCGATGCGCTTCAACAATGTTCTCTCACACAAGTCGTTGGCTGCGGCATCATGATTCTCGACGGACACAGCGCGGTCGATATGTTTGGTGAGCTAGAGGATGAAATTCTCGACGAGGTCGATGCGTGGTTCCCGCAAGGCAGTTCGCCCGTCGCCTTCTATCGCGAGAATGAGCAGGATATTCAGGCGTTTATCAACGATCCCAACATCGCGTGGGAGTGGGCAAACGGCAGCGAATATAACGAATGGGGCATCCCCGTCAAGATGATGGCGAACCCCGATGGCGCAGTTGTGGCGGGTGTGCTGGCCGATCTCAATCTCGTTGACGTGGTGCGTGGCGACTTCGGTTTTGTCATCACGATGCTCTGGGACAACGACGCACTGGTTGAAGAGGTCGGGATTTACTCAGGCTATGCCGCCTCCCAAGGGGTGCTGCGCGCGCTCTCGCACTACTTCAAACACGACACACAGTTTCCCGCATGGACACCAGAGCTTGAAGCGGCGATGCAGGGCTGGGCGGAACAGTTTGGCTATGCAATCGGCGATGAGGGTGACGATGATCCCGTCGATCTCGCCAAAGAGAAGTGGGGAAGCTGGGGCCAACGCCGCTTTGTGGAGGTGTTCAGCGTCATGGAAAGTAAGGTGCGCGGATTGAACGGCTCCGATAAATACGGCGTTGCCAGCCTGCAAACGGGCGACGTGCTGGATGATCTCGGCGTGACGATGGCGACCAACTTGGGCGCGACGACCATCATCCCATTTGGCGAGGGCAAAGTGCTGCAAGACCTCTACTTTGGCACGAAGCTCAAGATTGACGGTGAGGGTGAGCAACCGTTTGTCGATGCGCGCTGGATCAAACTGGAGTACGACAAAGATGGTGAGTTCCGCATCTTTGGGGATGATGTGGAGACGGCGTTGAGTGAAGAGCTGGTGGTTTCGGCCGATCTTGCCCTGCTCATCGCATGGGCCGACGGCAACGAGCGCATCGAAGGTGGTGTGATTTTGCAAAACTTCGAGACGGGGGATGTCGAGTTCCGTGAGCTAGGCGGCGCGTTTGGTGTCGGCCGCTATCAGGGTGATCTCCTGCTCTACATTGGCGTGAAGGGCGAAGGTCGCTGGGATGAGTATGTGCTGGGCGGCTCCTTCCTCGTCGGCAATCTCTACGACAGTCCCGTTCTGCGCCACGCTGGATTTGACGAGGCGATCAGCAAGCTCACCGCTGGCGACCAACCGCTGCCGTTTTTTGGCTTTTATCTCAATGTCTATGGCGAATTCCCGCTCTATGACAGTGGCGTGTTGCGTGCCAATGGGGTTGGCGAACTGACGCTCTGGTATTACGAAGCGACGCCGCACGACATTTGGGGCGGTCAGCTTGAAGCGAGCGTCTATGCGACACTGGCCGAGATCATCAGCGGGCGCGGTACGTTAAACATGGTGTTTGAAAAACTCGCCAACGGGGTCGAAAGCAGTGATGTCGGCTGGCAAAGCATTCGGCAGACGTGCGAATCGGCCGATGGCTGCACGGCATTCAGCGGCACATTCTGGGTCGCGGCGGGGGCTGGCTGGTGTGAGCCGAGCAAGTGGACACGCTGGGAACGTCGCTGGTGGCGCGATAGCTGGTGTTATCAGGTTGGCGCGATTGTCGGGTTGAGCTATCTCGATACGGCGGGTTGGGAAGCCGATTACGATGTCGATTGGGAGTAACTTGTAGTTAGGCGTGCAGACGGAGCCGTTCTGCACGCATTCGTAAATCGTCTTAACGTCTCCTTGCATTATGTGAAAATGGGTGCGGTTACAGCCGCGCCCATTTGCTGTTATGGCAACGTACACGTCCCATCTGGGAATACGGCCGTTTCGGAAGAGTTAAAGAAAACGTTCTGCGAGAAAACTTCGTTGGTCACCTCGTCTGTGATGCGGATCTCATGCACCCACGCCCCACAGCGGCGGCCGCGTGCGACGTGAATCTGTGTGCCGCGCACGCCCGTGTAGGTCGTTGGCGGCACAGCGTCCATGATTTCGATGGTGTAGGGGCCGCCAGAGCCACCACGTGGCGAAATGGGCACATCGCAGAGCCAATCGATTCCCTCATAGCGACAGTTTTGGAAGTTGAAGGAGAATGCCAGTGGCCCCGTGCTTGCTGGGGTGGGCGTGATGGTCGGTGTGGCGGTGGCGGCGCGAGTAGCGGTTGCCGTCGGTGTGGCAGTGGCGGCGCGGGTCGCCGTCGCGGTTGGCGTGTTGGTGGCGGCGCGTGTGGGCGTGTTGGTGGGGCGCGGTGTATTGGTCGGCGTGCGGGTCGGCGCGTTGCGTGTTGCGGCTGCGCTGGTCGCTGCCCAGTCGGGCGTGTTGGTTGGCACAGTCGTGGGTGCGTTGCGCGTGGCGGCGGTATTGGTGGCATCCCAATTTGGCGTGGCGGTATTGGTGGCGCGTGGGCGTGGCGTGTTGGTGGGGCGTGGCGTGTTGGTCGGAACCGCCGCCTGTTGTGTGGCGGTCGGTTGCGCCACAAAAGTGCCAAGAGGCAGCTCGCTCTCGTTCACATCGAACGTTTCGACCGCTGTGGCAGAAATCCAGCCCGTCGTGCCATCCGCGAGTTCGACTTGATACCATGAGGTTGTTTCGTTTCGGCCGATAATCGCCATCTCATCCCCATCCAGCGCAAAAACGACCGCTGGGTATGATGTGGCGGGGCCCTCGCGCACTGTGGCACTGCTCGCCTGCACAATGGCACGCGGCTCGCCTGTCGACGCGGCAGCAGTCGGGGCAGGGGTATCGGTTGGCGCGGGCGTGTCCGTCGGAGCAGGGGTGTCGGTTGGCGCGGGCATGTCAGTGGGCGGCGCGACGGCCGTTAACGTTTGTGCGACGCTTGTGCTGACATCATCTGTTTGGAGGGCATTTTCGGCCGAAATCTCCTCATACAACGCCGTGATGGTCAACTCATCGTAGAGCAGTTCTTGGGTGGCGAGATCGGCCGAAATCTCCTGTTCGCGGGTCTGTTCAAACGCGAACGTCTCCGTTGCGGCCGCTAACATGGCGGCGGGATTGGCCGTCGGCGTTTCCTCACCCGAACCGACCACCATTCCCCAAACCCCCCAGCCTAAAAAGGCGAGCGCCAATAGTCCCAACAGCCCAAACAGCAGGGTCCGCCGCCGTTGTGCGGGACGCAGTGGGTCTGCCAAATTGTTTGAGGCGGCCCCAAACGCAGCTGCCAACTCTGCACCCGTTTGGAAGCGGTCTTCTGGCTCCTTTGCCATCGCCTTGTTGACGAGCTTTTGCCAGCGACGCGGAAAGTCGGGGTTGTGATCTTGCAGACGCGGCACAGGTTCCGTGACGTGCTGCATCGCCATCGCCATCGACGTTTCCCCTTTGAATGGCAACTGCCCGGTCAGCATCTCGAACAGCACCGCACCAAGCGAGTAGATGTCGCTGCGCCCGTCAATGTCAACTGCCCCCTTGACCTGCTCTGGACTCATGTAGGCAGGGGTTCCAACCAGCGCATTTTGCGTCAGATTGACCGCTTGATCTTGAATTTTGACAATGCCGAAATCGCCCAAATACGCTTCGCCATATTGGTCAAACAGGATATTTTCTGGTTTAAGGTCACGATGAACGATGCCGTTTTGATGGGCCGCATCGAGCGCGGCTCCTACACGTTCCAGAATCGGCTGCACCTCCGCTGGCGACAACGCGCCTAGCTTGATACGGTCGTGCAGCGATCCCCCATCCATCAGGCGCATGACGAGAAATGTAAACTCCCCATCCTGTCCTACGTCATAAACAGGCACAATCGCCGGGTGGTCAATCGCCGCAATCGTGCGTGCCTCACGAATAAAGCGTTGGCGCACGCTGGGGACGCTGCCAAATTTTCGATGTAGCACCTTGATGGCGACATCCCGCTCAAAGCGTGGGTCGTAGCCGCGCAGCACGAGAGCCATCGCTCCCTTACCCAATTTGCCTTTGATTTCATATCGGCCGATTTGCTGTTTATTGCTCATGACATCTACGTGGATTGTAATCTACTACGTGTTGGACGATCGCTTGCTTCCAATCTATTGTACTCATGATGTGGGAGCATGTCACCGCACTAGGCCATCAAGAAATTGTGTATGAGTAACAACCGTCTACCAATCGGGCGGTGGGTTAGTGACGATCAGCGTTGGAGCGGTGTTGGTTGGGCGCGGATTCGGCGTGATCCCATTGAATGGGGGTGTGTTGGTTGGCTTGACCAACGTCGGAAGCGCTGTGCTGGTGGGCAGGGGCATCGGCGTATCGGTCGGCTTTGGAATAGGTGTCTCGGTCGGTTTTGGGATGGGCGTGTTGGTTGGAAGCGGAGTTGGTGTCTCTGTTGGCTTTGGAATGGGGGTGTTGGTGGGACGTGGCGTCGGTGTGTTGGTCGGTGGAATGGGGGTATTGGTGGGGCGTGGGGTTGGCGTATTGGTGGGTGGGATGGGTGTGTTGGTTGGGCGTGGGGTTGGTGTCTCAGTCGGTTTTGGAATCGGTGTATTGGTCGGTGGAATGGGCGTATTGGTTGGCGGAATTGGCGTAACGGTTGGCTTTGATTCTTTCGTCGGCGCAAGCGGCGTGCTGGTCGGCTGCGGACGTGGCGTATTGGTGTTGGCTGGGCGTGGCGTATTCGTGGGTGGCGGTGACGTATTGCCGGGGCGCGGCGTGTTGGTTGGTTGTGGACGTGGCGTGTTGGTTGGCGGCGTATTGCCGGGACGTAGTGTATTGGTTGGGCGTGGTGTATTTGTGTTGTTCGGGCGCGGCGTGTTAGCGGGACGCGGCGTGTTTGTACTGGCCGGACGTGGCGTATTGGTGTTGGCGGGACGCGGCGTGTTGGTGCCGCCGACGTTGGCAGGCAGCGCAGTTAATAATGGTGTGTTTGTCACTGCTGGACGTGCGGTATTGGTTGGACGCGGTGTGCGTGTTGGGACGGTCGTGGGGGGTGGCATGTAGCTGCCATCGAGACAACGTTCAGCGTCGATCACGCCATCGGCCGATCCCAATATAAACGCGCGATCTGCCTGTCCTTGTTGCAGTGGAATCGGCCGAGTTGTCGTCAAGAAAAGCGTCGTGTCGAGTCGCAACTGCTGCCCCGCCACCAGCGTTCCCCGCTCAATCGGCGTTTCATAGCGGCAAGAGCCCCCGTAGCAATTCGCCGTCAACTCGTTTGGCGTGTGCTGCAACGAAACGCACTGGTCAAATGAGAAGAGAATCGCATCTGTCGATGCAAGCAGCACGTCGATCCCGTTGACATACTTTCCCGCATCAATATAGAGATCGCTCCCCGCACTCAACACCACATCCATGCGCTGGCGTGCCGCCCGATCATATAAAATTTCAGTCCCGTTGTGTGTGTAAAAGCTGGCGTACTGCGTTAAATCTTCGCCCAGCTCATCATCAATCTGCACGACAACGATGTTGCCATTGGCGTTGACGACATCCCGCTCTTTGACGGTCGAGACATTGTCTCTTGTATAGACAATCCCGATGTCATCCTCCGCAAAGTTGGGGCGCGTCCCGGTCGAAAAGGCTGGCAACGTCGGCTCGGCTGCCAGCGTCGCCGCAATTTCAGCATAGACCGCCGTTAACGTGATGTCATCGAGTGCCTGCGCCGCCGCGCTCTGCGTCAATTGTGCGGCAAGCGTTAACTGCTGATCGAGCGCAGCTTGTGCCGCCGCCGTTTCTTCAAAGGCTGTCGTCAACGCGATGGGATCACTCTCTGTCGCTTCGGTTGTGCCAAATCTGCCCCATAATCCCCAAATTAAAAAGCATAGAGCTAAAAGTCCCGCGAGTGCAAATGAAAGATTGCGGCGTTGTCGCGCTGGGATGAGGGGGGTCGGGGAGTGATCGGCGGTCGCTGCAAATGCGGCCGCCAGCTCTGCGCCCGTTTGAAAACGCTTTTCGCGCTCCTTCGCCATCGCCTTGTCGATCAGCTTTTGCCATGGGCGTGAAAAGTCATGCAGACGCGGCACAGGCTCCGTGATGTGGCGCATCGCCATCTGCATCGAGGTGTCGCCTGCAAATGGCAGCTCTCCCGTCAACATCTCAAACAGCACCGCCCCCAGCGAGTAGAGATCGCTGCGTCCGTCGATGTCAACGTCGCCACGCACCTGCTCCGGACTCATGTAGGCAGGGGTTCCGACGAGTGCATTTTGTGTGATGTTGACCGCTTGGTCTTGAATTTTGACAATGCCAAAATCCCCCAAATACGCCTCGCCATATTGGTCAAAGAGAATGTTTTCAGGTTTGAGATCGCGGTGGATGATGCCTCGTTCGTGGGCCGCGTCGAGTGCCGCGCCAACACGCTCAAGGATGGGTTGAATCTCTTCTGGGGTTAACGCCCGCTGCTGGATGCGTTCGTGTAGTGATCCGCCTTCCATTAGGCGCAGAACGACAAAGGTCAATCCATCATCCTGTCCCGCGTCGAGAACGGGGACGATGGCTGGATGGTCGATGGCGGCAATCGTGCGGGCTTCGCGCACAAAGCGTTGGCGCACGGCAGGGGAGTTGCCAAATTTCCGATGCAGTACCTTAATGGCGACGTCCCGCTTAAAGTGGGGGTCGTAACCACGCAGAACAAGCGCCATTGCGCCTTTGCCTAACTTTCCTTTGACTTCGTAGCGGCCGAGGTGTGTTTTGCTAGCCATTACGTCTTGAGAATTGCATCGTTGACATTATCACTGTTTCGTATTGTACAAATTATCTTGGCTAACGACATACCGCGCGCATAAAGGTGTATCAAAATATGCACTTCTCAGGCTGGTTAGCGATTTAGCTATCAGCAATTCAGCTATCAGCAATTCAGCAAAGAAGAAGCTGGGCGGCTTTTGAAGGTCGAACATCTGACACTTGTTCTCAGAATTAGTATTAGTGCAGTGTAAGGCAAATTGTATGCCATTGTCATTCCCGCGAAGGCGGGAATCCACTCTACTGGCGAGGACGTTTCGGGAAATCCAATTCCCGAAACACGCGCTGATTTTGTTACCTGATCTATTTTTTAAACTGCAATCGCAGGTATGACGGGACTTACTTTACGATGTATTAGTTCGCGTTGTTTTTATGCCGAACTGCTGAATAGCTGCCTTTTGACAATGTGAAAATTAAGGAGCCAGCGCACCGGGTGTGTTGGTCGGTGGCGGTTCGGGTGTGTTAGTGGGTGGCGGTTCAGGTGTGTTGGTCGGTGGTGGCGCGGGGGTATTTGTCGGCGGTGGGACAGGCGTATTGGTCGGTGGGATGATGGTTGGGATGATCGGCGTGTTGGTGGGTGGGACGGGCGTGCTTGTGGGCGGGATCGGTGTGTTAGTGGGTGGGACGGGTGTATTAGTCGGTGGCACAGGCGTGTTGGTAGGCGGAACGGGTGTATTGGTGGGTGGCACCGGTGTATTAGTCGGTGGCACGGGCGTGTTAGTGGGCGGCACAGGTGTGTTAGTGGGCGGCACAGGCGTGTTAGTGGGCGGCACAGGCGTGTTAGTGGGTGGGACGGGCGTGTTAGTGGGTGGAACCGGCGTTCTTGTCGGCTCAGGAGGCGTCGTATTAGTCGGACGCGGTGTGCTCGTCGGTGGCACGGGCGTGTTAGTCGGTGGCACAGATGTGTTGGTGGGGCGCGGCGTGTTGGTTGGTGGGGGCAACGTGTTGCCCGGACGCGGTGTGTTGGTCGGCTGTGGGCGTGGCGTGTTGGTCGGTTGTGGGCGTGGCGTATTGGTTGGCGGCGGCGACGTGTTGCCCGGACGCGGCGTGTTGGTCGGTTGTGGACGCGGTGTATTGGTCGGTTGTGGGCGTGGTGTGTTGGTGGGGCGTGGACGCGGTGTATTGGTCGGCTGTGGGCGTGGCGTATTAGTCGGCTGCGGCCGTGGTGTGTTGGTGGGATTAGAACCAACACCGCCACCCGTATTTGTAGAAAGTGATGTGTTGGTTGGACGTGGACGCGGCGTGTTGGTGGGGCGCGGCGTAAACGTCGGCACGACAATGCGCGTTGGTGTGGGTGGAAACGGGGTGGGCGTTGGTTCGTAAGCTGTGTTTAGACAGCGTTGAGCATCGAGTTCACCATCGGCCGATCCCAAAATAAATTCTCGATCTGCCATCCCCTGCGCAATTGGAATGGGTTGCGTCGTGGCTGAAAACAGCTTTGTATCCAACACCAACTGCTCTCCCGCCTCCCACGTCGCCGCCACGTCGGGCGTGTCATAGCTGCAACTACCGCCATAGCAGTTTGCCACGAGTTGATCATCCGCATATTGCAGCGAGAAACATTGGTCAAACGCCAGCATGACGTCATCATCGGGGTCAAGTTCGATCTCGATGCCGCCCGTGTACTTCCCCGCATCGACATAGAGGTCGCTGCCCGCGCGCAAGGCTAACTGCATCCGCTGCCGCACGGCCAGATCGAAGAAAATGGCTGCCCCATCGTGGGCATAAAAGCTGGCAAAGAGGGTGCGATCATCGCCCTGTTCATCATCAATTTGGATGGTGGTCAGCTCGCCCGTCGCCGTCACTGTCTGCCTCTCCTGCACGGGTGATTCGCTGTCTTGTGAATAGGCGACGCCAATGTCGCCGGGCGAAAAGGCGGGCAGGGGAGCCAACGTTGGGCGTGGTGTGTTGGTCGGTGTGGGGGTGTGTGCGGCGATTGTCTGGGCGATGGCCGTCTCTTGAAAAGTCTCAAATTCGCGCGTTTGCTCGCCAAAGAGCGCGTTTTGGTCGCGTGTCTCTTCAAGGCTGATTGCGTCGAGTGTGCTTTGGGCGGCGATTGCATCCGCTTCGTTTTGCGTCTCTTGGTTGGTGCGGCTTAGGCCAAAAATCACGCCGCCGAGTGCGAGGATGATCGCCGCCGCGACCGCGACAATGCCATAGGTGCGTTTGCGCCGCGAGGCTGCTTCGGCCGCACGCTCTTTTGCCAGTGTCATCGTCCGATTGGGGTCGGGCATTTGCAATGTCGCCACCGACACGTTGTCGTCGGCGTTGCGCCCAATTGCAAATGAGATCAGCTCACGCGCCGCCTTTTCCCCTTCCTGCCGATTGAGCGTCTGAACGATTTCATCTTCTGTCGTAAATGGCTTGCCATCGACACCGCTTTTGATCAGCCCGTCAGAGCAGATAATGACGGAATCCCCTTCTTTGAGCGGCAGCCCTTTTTGTCCGCGCTCTTGGGCAACCTGATAGTTTTCTGTGCCGACATAAAAGCCGACATCAATCGCAATTTGTGGTTTGGGCCCCAGCGCACGCATGAGGACTTCGGCGCGTTGGTTAATTTCGGCCGATTCCCGCGACATCTTCCCCTGCATCACCATCACATTGGCAAAGCTGTGATCCATCGTCAGTTGGGTTAACTTCTCATTGCGGATCAGGTAGACGCGACTATCCCCGACGTTCGCCACATAGAGCGTCTTGCCATCGACGATGACCGCCATCGCCAGCGTGCAGCTTGCACCACCTGATTGGCGCGCCTCTGCGTGGACTTTGGCATTGGCCGCCTGCGCAGCGTGGGTCAACAGCGTTGGTACATCCGTTTCACGACTGCCGCGCAAATAGGACAGCACACTATCGACGGCCAGTTGCGCTGCTCGTTCTCCTTTGTTCGCACCACCTACGCCATCCGCGACAATGCCGACAGCCAGTGATACGCCGCCAGCCGTTTTGAATTCGGCCGATTTGACGCGGTCTTCATAAATCTCTCTTGCACCAATGTCGTGAAAGTTACCAACGATAATGTTTGACATAGTGGCTACCCATAGGCAATGCGCGGCGCGCGGACGCTGTGAATTCGTTCTTCGAGTGCCTTTAACAGTTGGCCTGTATCGGGACGATTTTTGGCTTCCATGCGCAACATGACCGCCAGATATTTGTCGAGCGATTCAGGGATGTTGGGCGCGATCTCGCTCATTTTACGCAGTTTGCCGCGCATAATTGTCGTCGTGATCTGTTTCTTGGAGCGTTGATTAAAGAGCGGTTGTCCCGTGACAATCTCATAGAGCAGCACGCCCATGCTCCAGACATCGACCTTGTCGGCACGGATCCCCGTGTCTGGCACACGCCCCCGCGCCAGCGCGTTCAAAATCTCGGGCGGGGAATAGCGGACGGAGGCTGTTAGATTATCGACGGCTGACGCATTGCACGCGCTGCCAAAGTCGATGACGACGGGGGAGGGGAACTGGGTCGGATTGGGAGGCGTGCGAAATTGGATATTTTGCGGCTTTAAATCTCCATGTGCATAGCCCAGCAGGTGCATGTAATGGACGGTAGACAGCAGTTGATAGAACAACTCCATCCGCCACTCGATCGGATAGCTCACAATCGCGGGAATGTAGCTTTCCAAACTTTTGGCGGGGATGAACTCCATCAAGTAGTACCACGGCTCATTTTCATGATTGGTCAGCTTGGCAAAATAGGCGGGTTCGCGGCGCGTGCGAATGGGATAGATGCGGACGATGTTGGGATGACGTAGCCGCTTCAGGATCGACGCTTCGCGCTTGAGCAAGTTTTGATAGGTCGTCGCCTGATTGTTGCGCGACTCATTGACCTTGATGACCACCTTATAGGAGGGGCGGGCTGAATCATGGGCGAGAAAAACCTGCGACATGCCGCCCTCATTCTTGCCGACGGAGAGCCGCTCTTCAATGGTGAAATCACCGATCACTTCGCCTACGCTTAATGCCATTTACAAAGATGAAGTATGAATAGAGTGTGGAGATTCTCTTTCATCCTTAAAACTATTCAAGATCACGCATCCAATCGTCGCCAATGTCATCCTCTTCTGGGGGTGTGATGACCTCAAAACTGTCACCGAGATCGTCTTCGCCAAACTCAAACTGGGTTTTTGTGCCAACATCGTCAAAGATGGTGTCAACACCCTGCTGCTGGAAGCCAATGTCGAGAACGGTTTCGGCCGAAACAAAGTCGGTCACTTCACCCACCTCAAAGCGCAACTTAGCCCCACTTTTTGAGATCAAGCCAAGCGTAATCTCATCCCCATCCCCCAACACCATCGGGTTGTCACGCTCCAGCTTTTGGCCGTTGACGCGCGTTCCAGAGGTCGAATGGTCGATGATTAGGAACTTGCCGAGCGACTTTTCATATTGAATCGTGCAGTGGCGACCACTCACGCTGCTATCGTCGTTGGGATCAAACAGTTGCAGATCGGTGTATTGCGGGTCGCGCCCCAACACGGTCAGGTCGTTGAAAATTTGGTATGTCTCACCCATGCGGTCTGCTTTGGCAGACAAAATATGCAGGGTGGCGAGCGGTGCGGTTTGGGTTGCACCACCCAGCAGCGTCTTGCGCACGTTGTCAGCAACGGCCACGATGCGCCCGCCGACGTTCTTCATCTGCTGGCGGTAGCGCGTGAACAGCACGAGCAGCGCAATCAATGAGAGCGCGAGGCCGATCCACGGAATGTAGAGTGCCATACAGCCCGGACTCAGGTAGTCATTTTCACACGCACCGATGGTGATGTCAGGGCCAACGCGCTGGATGACGGGTGTTTGTGTTGGCCCCAGCGTCGGCGTTGCCACGACCGTTGCAACGGTGTTGCTACCTTGCGTGATCCTTTCAGGCACTTCGATGGCGATATTGACGGTTGCGCTACTCGACTCCAACCCCAGCTCATCGCGCACGCGCAGCACGAGCGGCAGCGTCGTATTGTTGGTGTAGTCGCTGATGTCTACGTTGAATTGGAAATCATCCGTTTCAGGGTTGTCAATCGTCTGGACAACGATGCCATCGACGAGCAATTCGGCCGATTCTACGCGACGTGGTTTCCCATCGGGCCAATTGGCGATCCGCGCCTCAACCGCAAAACGATTGAGCGTGTAGCTCACGGTCCCATCTGAATTTTCGGCCACATCGCGCACAAACACCTTTTCATCGAGCGGGGAGGTGATGCGAACTTCGGGCGCCAGCACGCTGACCGCATAGGTTTGTGAATTGCTGGCGCGGCCGCCCACTGTCTCAACCGTGATGTTGCGCGTGCCGTCTGCACTGCTTGTGCTGCGGAAGCTCAACTGGTAGGTCGGGTTTTGCGCCTCAATATCTTGGATAATTTGTGACGTTATGCGGGTGTTGTCTTCTGTTGGCAAAAAGAGCGTATAGAAGCCCGGCGACCCTTCGGCCAATGTTGTCAGCGGCTCGGCATATTCGTTGGCTTGCGTGTGCAGTCCATAGAACCGCACCCCGTCTTGGCTGAACCGCGCCCCAACACGCGCCGCTTCCCCACGTGCATGGTTGAGCTGTCCCAGCGGATCGTCTAACAGCGAGCCGATATAGATGACGGCGAGATTGCCCGATTCGACCTCATTGGCGAGCAGCAGTTGTTCAAGCGCATATTCAACACTGTCGAGCGAGGTTGCGCCGCCTGTAGAGTCAAACGGCATCTGTTCGACGGCGCGACTATACTCATCGGCCGAATTTGTCAACGGCACAAGCGTCTGTGTTGTCGTTGGAAATGAGGGGTTAACGGCGTAAAGGGCAAGCGTGTCTATGCCATCCCGAAATGTCTCACCTGCAAAGCTCAACAGGTATTGTCGCAGCGCACTGTCGTTGAACTCATCTAAATTGCTGTACTTTCCCAAGTCGAGAACAATGGCTGTCTTGTCGGGCAGCGGCTCCCCCGTCGTCAGACTGGGCGCGTCGATGATCTGATCGTTTTCACGCAGCGTGATGTCTGTATTGGCGAGCGTCGTAATCGCTTCGCCATCGGCGTCAACCGCGATAAATCGGACGCGCATTTCAGGGAATTGCGATTGATCAATCTCAATGATTTGCAGGGTCGCGACCGTGCGAGACTGCGCAAGTGCAGTCGTTGGGATGATGATCAGCCAGAGTAAAAAGAACCAATGTAAGAGGGGGCGGCGCATGTAAATGCTCCTCCTTTTCATACTTAAAAATGGACGAACGTACTTGACGACGGCAATCATACTATGGGCGTACCCAAATGACAATTCACCCTATTGATCGACAATCAGCGTCAATTCAGCCGCGCCGTTCACCAGCGCATAGGCAAATGTATAGCGACCGGGCGCAAGTTCGGCCGATCCCACATGCTCCTCAAAATAGATCGTATCGAGATATTGACGGCCGTCCACCGTGATAAAGTTGAGCTTGCGATAGCGTGCCAGCACGGGCTCAACCGCTTGATAGTCGGTCGTTTCGCCCGCCTCGATCGACCCATACGCAATCGTGCTTGGCCCATTGCCCCCCGCACCGAGCCAAAAATCTTCGATCTCCATTCCCGTATTGTTGCGAATGCGAATTTGGACGCTTTCGCTATCGTTACAGCTAGATTGCAAAAATGTCATGAATAGTCCTATGATGATGAGCCAGCGCATGGTTACGCCTCCTCGCGGTGTACATCGTGTATGAGTCTGTGGATTTGTCGTTGAAAGGCGGGAATATCGGCCGAAACATAGCGCACCTGCTCATCCGACGTCTGCCCCACGAGCCACGCACAGGGGTCGCTCGCCACAAAGCCGAGCACGCGCACCTGCTTGACCTTGCCCAACGCCGTTTGCATCACGCGCACCGTCCCTTGATAGTTCACCTTCCGCAGCGTCTGGGTCAACAGCGTCGCCGTTTCAGGTTGTAAGCCAGCAGTGATGAGGGTGTCGGGATCGGGTTTTTTCTTGACAGTGGCAGCCGTTTCTGGGGGGAGGGTGAAGGTGAGATCGGCCGAATCGCGTTCTGGAAAGCCAAACTGATTGGCTAAACGTGCCGTCATCGTCGCCGTATCGGGCAGCAGCACAAACTTATAGACACCATCCTCATACGCCTGTTCCACCACATACGTCTCCGTTAGATAGTGGGTCACACCCTGTGTTGGCACAAGCCCGCGCCACTCCGAAATCAAGACGGTGCGTGCCTCTGCAATGCCTGCAACCAACTGCAACAGTTGGGGATTGAGATCATATTGGTTGGTCTTTAGCTCAACCATCCACCCCTCGCGCAGCAGCGCAGACCGCCCCATCTTCCACAGCATGTCACGTGGCGCACCCTTCTTTGAAGGCGCGATCCGAATGTTGCTCGATCCCGGCAACGTCTCAGCATGAACCAGCGTGAGCAAAAAAGTTAGCTCCGCCAACGTTAGAAGTAATGTGCTGGTCAGTTGTTTCATGCCAGTCTGAAGTTTTTTAGTTGTTGCACAATGACAAACTCATGTGATTGACGATTTACGCAGGCCTGCTCGTGAATCGTCAATCCGTTTAATCAAATAGATCGACGAACCAATCCCGTACTTCACCGACTCCTTCACCGATGTCGCGCCGTGTTTCTGAGATCCACGTCCCCGCATCTTGGATTTCGCCCGCAATTGTACCACCCGTGTTGGTGACAAACGTTTCGATGCGACCTGATCCGAGTTTTTCATTCCAGAAGCGAATCCCCGCCTCTTGCCCCGTCAATGGGTTCGCCGTATCGCGCATTTCGCGCCCCAGATAGTTATAGCCGGGCCCTGTGTCATGGTAGTTGTAGAGATAGCCCGCCGCGTCATGCACGATGCCATGATAGCTGAGCGGGGAATCGGGGCCGAGATCGAGCGCATAGTTGCCCGGCCCGACCAGCCCGCCCGTTGGGTTGAGAAGCGAGCCAAACACGGGATCGATGCCCAGCGCATCACCAACCACTTGCCCATAGCGCAACTGCACCGTCGTTCCCATAAAGTCGCCATGGAAACGTTCATTGAGCGCGTCGATGGGCGACTGATCATTGATTTGACCGATGCGCTGCGATTCTGCCTTGAGGTCAAGGAAGCGTTCGTATTGCGCCTGAATTTGCTCACGCGGAATGCCACGTGCTTGGGCGATTTGGTCGAGTGCCTGATCGACTTGGGCGGGTGTTGGGTTGCCCGCGAGCGTCTTCATGGCGCTGTTGAGTTCGGCCGAATCTGCCCCCTGGTAGGAACTGCCAATCAACGACTCCATGTAGGGATCGTCAAATATCTCGCTAGTGCCGATCGGCGTCGGGGTTGCAACGCCACCTGTCGCCCCGCCAGCCCCCGCACTGCCGCCACCTGTCGCGTCGCCGCTCGTCAATCCGCCACTGCCGCTGCCTGTCTCTCCGCCAGCAACCCCATTGCCGCCACCCGTCGCCCCACCAAACGGCACGCTGACCGCCCCATCGTCGGCACGGAACGGTTGTGACGCCTCTTCTTCACCCGCTTGGATAATCTGAATAATTTGCAGCGTCGCGCTGTTTGCCTCGCCCAGCGCGTCACGCAGCCGCATGACGGCAGGAAAAACCAACGACTCCATCTCGTGGAAGAAGGCGGCCGATCCTTCACCTTCCCAACCGCCACCGCGCAACCCAGACACCTGCTGAGTCAGCGATCCACGCATCTGCTCAATACTGTTTGAGCGGTCTGCAAACTGTTGGGCAATCGCCTCCAGTTTTTCATATTGTGCTTGGATGAGTTCGTTTGACATCGTTATTTTCCTATTCGACCTTCCCTATTATTTCCGTCTCAAGCAGTTGGTGCAACGTTTGCGGGCTGCCCCGATAGATGGTTGCCTGCGTTGCATCTTCTGGCGCGATATAAAACAGCCAGCTATTTTGTGGCGTGACGGCATAGAAGAGGCCGCTGTTGGCTTCAAGGGGTGGCTGGTCGCCTGTTGCCTCCGTCACCGTAATGGGCAAGATGCTGCCCCAATCTGTTGCGACAGCGGTCAGATCGGTCGCCAACTCGTTTGCGCTGGCGGTTGGCAACTCGGCCGACAAGCGTTCCGCTATTTGTGCGCTCGATTCGCTGCCGATCTGCTGGCGCATCGTTTGTAAGAGTTCGGCCGAAATCGTGCCAATGGGGGTGTTTTCGGCCGAATTTCCCTTCAACCCCACAAACTCCCCAATTCGCGCCAGCAATGCCGCCCGATCTGCCAACATCCCAAGCTGGGAAACGACCCCATGCCGCAGTTGATGGGTCACAAATGGGGTGCTGTCGAGCTGAATCGTCAGCAGCGTTTCATTGCGACCGCTGCGCCGCTCACAGCGCAACGTCCGCTCACCATTGAGCAATCCCGTCACCATCTCGCGCAACGCAGCGTTGAGCGTCGTCTCTGCGACCGACTCCCCAATTTCCAGCAGCCCGCGCGCAATCATCGAGTGGGAGGCCGCTGTGATGCGCCCCGTCAACTCGGCACGCGGCAACTGCCCATAGGTCGCCGTCATCAATCCCGCCGCAGCCTCATTGTTATTCAAATAGCCCATCGTGAAGGCTAGCTCTTCCACTGATAATTCAATCATTCGTTTCCCTTTGTCTTTAACGCTCGTTGTATCGTCGCAACCACGCGCTCGTAATCTGCCGCATTCGCCAAAGTTAGATTGATGTCCACATGTGACGCGCCGAGCGAACTATCTGGCTTGAAATTGACCGTGATCCCTCTATTACCACCAATTTTGTACAGTTCAATCGATTGAATGTCGTCCCAACCAATCAGCGTGCCGTCCTGATAGTAATGAATGCCATCTTGACTGACCTGCACAATCTGCTGGTGATATTTGCCTGTGAGCAGTTGAAAGCCCAGCGCGCCTGCGCCAAACAACCCAAACAAAACACCCAAAATACCAACACCCGTCTGCGCGATGCGGCGGAGCTGTGAGGGTCGCAACGGGTCACCATAGATCAGCAAGAGACCGATCACTATAAAGCCTAAACTGATCGCGCCAAACAGAAAAATTCTGCTGACCTTTGGATATATCGTCACACTTTCCATAATTTTGTGAGTGACGCAGTTCGTATCGTCACTGCGTCGCGCCTAGCCAAAAAAGTCTGCAACATTGCCTATAGGTGCGTTTCAAATTAGATGAAACTGTCATTCCCGCGCAGGCGGGAATCCATTCTTCTCGGCTGGACGTTTCGGGATTTCCATTCCGCAGGGTCATCCAGAAAATCCAAACCGCAGCGATGGTAACCTAATCGACGGTAACTCAAAGTCTCTCACAGCATCAACCGCGTCGCCAATCCCACTGGAAATAGGCTGACCGATATTGTTATCAATCCAATCGATCGCCCGATCGCGTCCGCCCGATTCGTTGATTTTGCCGACGACCCAATCCCCCGCCTGTCCGCCTAGCCAATCACCCGCAAAGCCACCGACTGCTCCGCCAATCAATGCGCCCGCCGCCGCGCCGACACCACCCGTGCCAACCGCGCCGGGTCCCGTCGGCGCACCGAGCAGGCCGCCAATTGCACCACCCGCGAGACCGCCAGCCCACGCGCCAATCGCTGTCCCTGCCACGCCGCCAGCCACTTCGGCCGCAACGGGGATTAGCGCAATCCCAGCATCGACCCCCATTGCCGCAATCCGTCGAGCAGGATCATAGCCGCTATACTCATCCCAATTGCCCGACCACGTCTCTGCGACCGCCTTGACACCCAATCCACCCGCAATCACCCAGCCGAGTACGGGTATTTTGCGCGCACCCTTGGCGATATGTTGGGCGAGATTGGCGCCTTTGATATGGCTGAGATTTTCTGCGACCCCGCCCAACCCTTTGAGCCAGCGGGCGTTGATGCCCATGCGCTTGATAATATCTGGCACGCGTACAAGCACTTGACCCGGATAGCTTTTGCCACCGCGCAACCCCAATGCGATCAGGATGGCGGCTGGAATCGGCGCGACATCATCAATCGTGTCGGCCAAATCGACGATCTTGCCCGCGATGTTGGCGATAAAGCTGCCGATCCCGCCGCCACCGTCACCGCCGACGGATGTGGTCGGTGTGGGTGTGCCATTGGGGGAAGGGGTTGGGACAGGTTGTGCCGTTGGTGTGCCGTTTAGGTTGACGTTGTTATCACCGGGCTGTTGGAATTGGCTAGAGGCTTCTTCTTCGGCCGATCGAACCACATCCACAATCTGCATCGTCACTCTATCCGCCTCATAGAGCGCATCAGAAAGGCGCGTCACGGCCGGAAAGACCAGCCCATCCATCTCGCGGAAAAACGCCTGCGCCCCGTCACCTTCCCAACCGCCCCCGCGCAATCCATCGACATGCTGTGTCAACACGCCGCGCATCTGCTCGATGCTGTCACCGCGTTCGCCAAACTGTTTGGCAATCTCTGCAAGGGTCTCGTATTGCGCTTGGATAATGTCGTTTGCCATCGTGTCTACCTGCTCTTCAAATAATCGAGTGCCGTCTGTAACGTTTGGTCATTTTCGGTCGAACTTGCGCTCCACGCCTGATCGACAAAAATATCGGGCTGCACGCCGCTGCCATCCCAATTGGTGCCACTGGGCGGGAAAAAGCGATCTTTTGCTAGCCAAAGTTGACCACCGTCGTCCAACTCATAGGGCAGAATGGTTTCGATGTTGCCATTGGTTGGCTGCCCAACCAGTGTGGCGCGTCCTGCCTCTTGCAGCAGGCCCGCAAAAATCTCGCCGTTGCTGTTGGTCGCTTCGCCGATCAAGATGACGAGCGGAATTGATTGTGAACCAGCCACATCATGCCCTGTTAGCGTGAAGGGGAGTTCGCTGTATCGGCTGACAAAGTGGCCGACGACGCCATCGCTGAACAGTTCGGCCGATTGTTGCATCTCGCGTTCAGAGCCACCCGTATTCGGCCGAACATCAACAATCAGCCCTTGCAAATCTTGCGCCGCATTCAGCGTTTGCCATGCCTCTGTAAATTCTTCATGGACGCGACGCGGCAGAAAAGAGTTGAGCGTGATGATGCCAATGTCGTCGCTGCGCGTGCTGACGACGCTGTTTTGGACTTGAATCGGCCGATAGGTCACCACCACCGTGCGTTCCGCCCCATCGGGTGAGCGCACCACCATTTCAGACGTGTCCCCATCTGCTCCACGCAACAAATAATCGTTGAGTTCACCTTGCTGATCACAACACAGCAGCTCCCCATTCACGCGCACAATCGCGTCGCGCGTGTGAATCCCCGCATTCCACGCCGCATTATCGTCAACGGCCCACGCCACCAGTGCATCGCCAAATTCAGGGCGCGGCAGCGTCGTGATTCCCAACCCCGCATTGCCCGCATCACCCCGCCGAATCGCTTCCGACCCCACCACATCGGCGGGTGACATCACAAACGTATGCCCATCGTCCAACTCGCGGACAAGATCGGTCAAAAGCTGATAGAAGGCGGTTTCAGACAGTCCCGCTGCGAGTTGGGTGCGATATTGTGCGCTCAGGCCAACCCAATCGACCCCATTGTAATTTTCGTCACGATAGAAGTCGCGGACGAGATGAACCACCTCATCAAAGATCAGCTCCTGCTGGGCGAGGTCGCCAGCCGGTTCATCGTCCTCTGGAATAGCGGTGCTGGGGATCGTTGTGGGGGTCGCAAGGTTGTGGACCGTCGCTGTCGATGGTGGCAGGGTGATTGAGAGATCGCTCGCAAGCGTCTCAACCACCCCACCAAAATCGCTCTCCAAGCTGGTCAATGTAGCGGGAACTTCGACCGTTGCGACAACGGTCGTTAACTGCGCCTCAACGGGCGCACCACATCCCACAATCAATAAAAATAATAAGACCAACCAATCACGCATGAACGTCTCCACGCCTTGCAGCTTGATGCACAAATTTTGTTGCAACAAGTTCAGCTATTCGATTGTCCTAGCATAATCGGTTTTGGGGAATTACAACAGGGTGTGAAAGGTATAGATTTGGGGGATACCCCAGCCAATTTTGCAAAATTGGCTGGGGTAGTTTGCGATTTAACGCAATAACGCGGTAACAAAAATCCTCTGGTAAACCATCGGCTGATAGGCAAAATACGCTAATGCACTTTGTGTAACAGCCTTTGAACGCGAAGCGGGGGCGGCAGCCCTATTTCAACCACAGGATCTGCAATACATCGTAAAGTAAGTCCTGTCATACCTGCGGAGGCAGGTATCCAGTTTTAGAAAAGAATGGATTCCCACCTTCGTGGGAATGACAACGCCATGAAATTTACTTTACGTTGTAGTGTTAGGGTTTGACTGACAAATAGAAAAAATCACGTTCGCTGACGCGCAAATAACGGTCAACGTGGAGTGACATCTCTTCGGGGAACAGTGCGCTGACCTCACCATTTTGAATGGCGGCGAAATGTACCCAGTAGGCGTTGATGTCGAGCAGCATCGCGTCGTCCGCCCCCGCATGTTGTAGCGTTCGCGCCAGCGCATCCATGCTCAACCCCGATCCTGCCACGTAGTACAAAATGTTGCCCGCCTGATTGATCCCCAGTGCAGAGCGCCACGTCACAATGTCGCCGTCAATCGTGCCGCCCCATTCAGCGATGTCGTTGCTGCTCACGGCGGGTGTGATTTGCCCATCTTGCAAAATCATCTGGGCGTTTTGCCGCCATGCGACCCAATCGGCCGATGGTTCAAGCGACGTTCCCCAGCCGCCGATCGCCACGCGCCCGTCTGCGCCAATCGCGACAGTTGCGAGATCATATTGTGCGGGAAGCTGAAGACCGTCGGCCATCGCGCCAAATGTGCCGTGTTCAGAGAGAAAACCGCCGTTAAAGGTTGCAACCACCTTTGAGCGATCCATGCCCAAAATCACGCCATTCCCCACCTTGCCGGCAGGGGGAACCGGCTCTGAACGCCCCCAAACATAGTTGAGCGATAGCTCGCGCAAATCGAGTGCGACGACTGCCGCAACCGTCATCGCCCGCGCCTCGTCGGGCTGCAAAAAGGTGCGCCATGCCACCGCTTGCTCTCCCGCATAGAGATAGGGTTCCCATTCGCCTTCGCCCGCAAGTGTCCCAAACGGGGTTAAATTATCGAGTGAGGCTGCGCTTTCGTCTGCTAATTCGGCCGAATTGCGCACCGTTGTCGGCTGCTTAATCTCCTCCGTGATCGCGTCTTCCCGCACCACCAACGACTCAGCATCGCTGGGCGTCGGGGCTGGTGTGGGGAAGATCAGCGTCTCCCCTTCCCATGGGCTACTTGGCTCGACCAGCCCCAGCGAGAGTTGGGCTTGCTGCGACTGATCTTGCGCCGTCAAATAGACCTCTTCCAACTGTGTCACCGCCCGCACGCCTAAGATGCTGCGCAAGGGTGAGGCGAGCTGCGCGATGTGGAAGTTGTGGCTGGCGAGCAGCAGCAGCGTAAATGAGAGGAGGAATAGCGAGTAGGCCATCCGCCGTTTGGCTGACGGGTGTGCGGACTTGGGTTGCGGCACGTCGGCGACCAGTTCGGCGATGGTTGGATAGCGATCTTGCGGCTGTTTGGCGAGTGCCTTTTCAAACAGTGGTTGCCATGCCACGGCGTTGGGGATGGCGGCTTGTTGGGTGAGATAGTCGGCAAAGGGAGCGAGGTCGCGGTTTTGCCGACGGTATTGCCAGCGGTCGCGGCGCGCTTGCAGCTTTTCGCGCAGGGTGGTGGGGTGGAGCTGGGGCAGTGGGGTGAGCAGATGTTGGACGGCCAGACTTTCGGCCGAATCGCCCACATACGGCGCCCGCCCATTGACCAGCCGAAACAACAGACCCCCGACGGCATAGACATCCGCCCGCTGGTCAATCGGCAAAAATTGGTCGATATACTGTTCTGGGCTGACGTACTGTGCCGCATCGGCCGATTCGACCACCACATCGGCAATCGGCAGCAGGCTAAAGTCGGCAATTCGCACTTTTCCGACGGCATCAAAAAGGATGTTACTTGGCTGTAGATGGGTGTGGGCGATGCCTTGCGTGTTGGCGTAGGTCAAGGCGGCGGCAATTGGTGAGAGCAGTTTGCGAATCTCATCCGCCGTCAGCGGGGATTGCCCACGCAGTCGATCGGCCAGCGAGCCGCCCGACATGTAGGGCAGCGTCCAGTAGAGCACGCCGTTGTCTTGTCCGCCGCGCAAAATGGGCAGGATGTGCGGGTGGCGTAATCGGCCGATTTTTTGCAACTGCACGCGGATTTTTGACCAGAGCACCGCATCATCAAACAGCTCTGCGTCCAACATTTTCAGCACGACGCGCTGGTTGTTCAGCCGATCATCGGCCAGATAGCTGGTGGCAATCAGGCCGCGCCCGAGCTTTTCACGGATAAGATAACGTTCGGCGATGAGGGGTTTGACCTGTTGCATTACACCCCATGCGCCAAGCTGAGTAGGAAGCTCAACGTGATCTGTCGGTGCCCAAGCGTAATCGCGTCGCCATCATGCAGGCGATGATTTTCGTTTGGAGCGAGTAGATGACCATTCACAGCCGTTTGATTATGTTCGCCAGCGATGTGGCGGATAAAAAATTGCTCGTTGCGCTCATAGATAATGGCGTGGTTGCGTGAGACAGACAGACCATCGGGGAGCCATTCGAGATCGACGGCGAGCAGCTCTTTGTCGCGCACGTGTCCGGGTCGGCCGATGATGGCCGGTTGCCACTTAATCGGATAGACATCCCCCATTTCAGCCTCGCGCAGGCGAGCATAGAACTTGCCGCTCAGCGGTTTACGCCGTGAGCGCAGCACAACGATCCGATCCTCATCCAGCACATTTTGCGCAGACAGCGGTTGTTCTGGGTCTAACAATACATCTCCCGACTTGTTGATGAGAACGAGCGCACTGGGTGAAAGGTGTGTCCAAACCCGTTCCGCAATGATGACGCACAAATCTTGCCCCGTCCAATGGGGGTTAATAACCAACTGTTCGGCTGGTTTCTCGGCAAATTCTAGGTAGATAGTCTGTTCAACTTCCATGCGTCGTTCAAAATTTATCACGACGTGCTTACGTGTCGGGTAACGTCAGGTGCGTACTCTTGAGTGTAAGGCAAAATAGTGGGTCAGCGCAAGTAAAGATTTAGGACTAATCTTTGCATTACTCAGGCGCAAACAAGAAGATAAAATCAATCAGTTCTTCGTATAGTGATTCTCCCGTCACCGTCCACAAATCTTCTTCCGTCAAAATATAAACTGTCGCCACCTGACCATCCGCACCAAAGACGACAACGCGCCCCTGCACGGCAATGCCATCAATCGAACCGCTCATTTCGGCCGAAATGCCCGCATAGGACAGGCTGACTGTTGTCTCCACTGGTGATCCGACGGAGATACCATCTTGGGCAACGTTCGCTTCAAATGCAGCGAGGTTGTCCTCAAGGGCGGTGGGGCTGTCATCCAAGCCACCCGCAACGACAATCAAGACAAGATTGCCATCTGTGGGCGCGGCAATCAACTGCGTCACGCCAGCTGATTGACTAACTTCGCGCTCAAATTCAGATGGCAGAAAAATCGAAATACCGATCTCATTGTTGATGACGATTTCATCCGCTTCGTAGAGCGGTGATCCCGTGTTGCCACCTCCAGCAGAGGCTTGTGTTGGGGCGGTAGTTGGACGGGGAGTGTCGGTTGGGCTGGCGGTGCGCGTTGGTTGGGCTATGTTGGTCGCTGCTGGGGCAGGGGTGTTGGTTGGCTGCGGGCGTGGCGTATTGGTTGCGCGTGGTGCTGTGGTGTTGGTCGGTTGGGGGCGAGGTGTGTTGGTCGGCAGCGGCGTATTTTGTGGCACGACGGCTACGGCACTCGTCGGCGGATCACCGAGATCGACCCGACCCGCACCAAACTCGCTGTCGAGTCCGCTCGCGCCCAAGTCAAATGCCCCATCGATCAGTGCGGCGCGTAAATCGGCCGAATCCATCCCCGGATTCGCACTCAACAGCAACGCGGCCGCCCCCGCCACATGGGGCGCAGATGCGGACGTTCCCGCAAATGGCGATCCATAGGTGACACTGTCAACCCGCGCTGGTGCTGAGATGTCGGGTTTGATGCGGTTGTCCCACGTCGGCCCTTGCGAACTGTAATCTTCAAGCGAATCATCCTGCCAATAGGTCGCACCAACCGCAACCGCATACGCCGCGTCAGACGGAGATGCGAGGCTGCCTTCTGGCATCGAATACTTAAAATCGACCCCATTGCCGACAAGATTCATGCGCTTGTCAGTCGCCGCACCCGCATTTTCGATGGCGACGTATAAAAGATCGGGGCTGCTGACATAATAGCTGACGACCTCGTGGGGCAGATCGCGGCGGTTGCCTGATTGCGGATTGCGGCTGCTGGCAACCACGTCCCCATCCTCGTCGAGCAGGAAAATATCATAGTCATGGTCTTCGCCGCCGTTGTACGCCCCTTCCCACTGCAAGGCGAGCGAGATATAGCCGGGACCCAGCGGCGCGATGGGCAGCAGCTCCTCTCCATCGGGGAAGTCGTGCATGTCGTCATCATCGTTATCTTTGAAGGGCATGTCGAGATGGGAGAGCGCATAGTTCCCCGTCGCGTTGATCCAAACGAAGTCGTCACGATGGTCATCGATCAGTTGGGCAATTGCGCCCGTCCCGTCAATCGGCTCAACGGGAAAGCCGACCGAGTGGGAAACGATGTCAATATCTTGTGCGATGAGCCAATCCATCAGTTCAAAGTAGTCGTAGAGCGTTTCGGGATTGACGAGGTAGAGCTGTGCGTCGGGGGCCATGTCGAAGACGATTTCAGACGTCGCCGCGCCGTGCGGATCGGTAAATTGGTCGAGATAGTCGGCATCGTTGTCAGGATGGATAAAGAGGTTGTTTGCGTCGGGCAGATCGGTTCCAACGAGATCGAGAAATCCGCCAAAACCGCCATCGACGATTGCAACGCGCACCCCATCCCCTGTGAAACCGGCATCGTGCCATGCAGTCGCACCCGTACTCGCAACCCCTTGCCCGACAAAGCCGCTCTGCTGGTTGGTGAATCCAGTCGGTGGAACACGAATGCCCGATACGCTCTCATGTTGTGTGATCGACAACAGTTGCGCCATCACCGCGTCAGATGATTGCGCGGCCGCAAGTTGTTCGAGCGGAATACCGACCAGCACGGCTGGCCCCGTCTGACTCAGCACAATGACGTTGTTTTCATCAAGTAGGGGTTGAACCGAACTGAGCGTTGCGCCATCTTCCAAAATGATGAGGAGGCGTAGCTGGTCATCTTTGTTGATGAGGTTGCGGTCACGGGCTAATTTTTCGGCCGATTCTGCCCCCTCATCCTCATACACCATCAAATAGTCGATATAGCTCGAATCCATCCCAAGCTGTTCCGCTAATCCCGAACCTTTGAGAAAGACATTGAGCCCCTCGACCCCTTCATTGCGATAGATGTTGACCATCTGATCGTACAGCGTGCGCACGGTGGCGGGGTCGCTCAAATCTTGCGACTGTAGCAAGCCACCTAGATCGGGATAGGTCTCGATCAGGTCAGCCAATGTTGGCGCGTCATTTAGCGAAAAGCTGGGCAATGTCCCAAAATCACGATCAGTGTTTTGGACAATTTCGGGGCTATCCTCATTTATGTTTTCGCTGGGGGTGCTGGCAGTTGTCGCGGCGGGTGGGGCTGGGGTTGCAGTGGGCTCGCCCCCAAATAATCCGCAGCCAACCAATACCAGCGACAAAAAGAGCAGAAAAAATCGTGTTACGCGCATAGAGTTCCTTTATTAAATAGGCACGCTCCCATTTTACATGGATTTGGATTGGGACAGCATGTACAGAAAGGCACATCTTTTAGGGTGTGTTACTTCACGCGAAAGGCAACGACCCCGTCTTGCGTCGCCACAATAACGCGATTTGCGTGGTAGATGATGTCCGTTGGTGTGCCTGAGAGGTCAATTGTGGCGGTTGCCAACTGCTCACCATCGGCCGAAAATTGCGTCAGCTGCGCCCCAAAATCGGTCAACGCATAGAGGTCGCCCTGCTCGCCAACGGCGACCCCAATCGGTTCCATCGATGCCAGTGTGAGCGGGGTCGCTGGACTATCGGCCGAAATGCGCCACACAGTCAGCCGATCTTGCGCCAGCAGATAGAGTGCACCCATCGCGTCTCGTGCAATTTGCGTGCGTGCGTGCGGCGCAAAGTCGAGCGGTATGGTGTTGCGCAGCGTTCCCGCTGGATCAAACTGGTAGATCCGTGCCGACTCAAATGCTGCCCCACCATTATCTTCCAGTACAAAAATGTCGTCCCCAGCGGCGACGACGGTGCGCGGATTGAAGGGTGTAAACAGCCCGCCAAAGCTAACCGCTTCCCCAAAGGTGCTGATTTCGTTGTCGCCCTGCAAAACATGGATGCGCGTTTCGGCCGAAACGCCATCGACGCTGACCAGCCGACCATCTCCCAAAACGGCGAGATCATCCACCGCACGCGCCAATGTGTGCGTCTCCAATATCTCCCCCTCCAAACTAAGGATGTGATAGCGGTTTTCTGTCTCCCCAACGTACAGGAGTTCCCCAGCGGTCGTTAAACTAAGCGGCTCGCTAATCCCATCCGTGATTGTCCAGAGTGGTTCCCCAAAGTTGGTTGCTGGGTTAACAGAATCGGCCGATCCATTGACCAGCACGCGCACGACCAATGCCACCACAACAAGCAGCACACCTGCCCCAAAAACATACGGAGCCAGTCGCGGGTACCGCCTCCCCAAATTGCGACCTCCACTCGAAATCGACGCAGCACCCTCTCGCTCCTTGTTCACAGTCACGGGAGCGATCGTCTGTTCAGGAACGACGTTTACCGCCTCCAGTTCTGCCACAAACGCCGCCATCGTCGCATACCGCTCGTGCGGAGCCAACGCCAATGCCTTGCCCAAAATCGGCTTCACGACGGCGGGCAGGGCAGAAATGTCGATCTTTGCGCCCTGCAACCGTGCGAGCGCGTCGGTCGGCTTCTCGCCCGTCAGCAGCGCAAAGAGCGTTGCGCCAAGTGCGTAAACATCGGAGCGCGCGTCGGTCGTGCCGCTATACTGCTCTGGCGGCGAGTAGCCAGCGGTGACGGCTTGTGCGCCCGCGTGGGTGACATCGGTCGAGTCGATCACCTTCGCAATCCCAAAATCGACCAACATCGCCCGCCCGTCTGCCTGCACGATGATGTTGGCAGGCTTGATGTCGCGGTGATAGATGGGCGGTGTTTGGCGATGCAGATAGTCGAGTGCCGCAGCCGCTTGACGTGTCCAATCTAGTGCCTGTTCAAGTCCGACCTTGCCTAACTTCTCCGACAAGCTTTCACCCGCAACAAAATCCATGACGAGATATTGCCGCCCCTCCTCCTCAAAATGGTCGGTCACACGGGGCAAGGCGCGATGGTTGACTCCCGCCAGCAGCGACGCTTCGCGTTGGAATTGCGCCTGCGCCGCCGCGCTTAACTGCAAATTCTCTTTAACGGCGCACACCCGTTGCAGCGTCGTATCTTCCGCCCGATAGACTGCGCCAAAGCCGCCTTCTGCGATGGGGGCAACGATGCGATAGCGATTTTTGAGGAGCGTGTTTTTGGTTAGAGACATAGGTTTATAAGTTCGTGCGTTGGTGTTTTGTCGTTAGTGCAGGGTGAATACCAAAGTTGGGCGCGGATTGCGCGGATGGGCGCGGATTAGGGAGAAATTTGTGTTGATTGGCGTCAATGTTCGGGCTTTGGTTTCTAATTTTTTTGTGCGGTTTATATGAGTTGAAACGATCATTCCTGCGCAGGTGGGACTCCATCATAAAACGTGGTGCATGAATCACACAAGTATGCAATACGCAATACGCAATATGCTTGGACAATTTGTTCTTTTGAGCGGCCTAAAGCTAGCGTCGTGACTTTGGGACGACGTGATTGATTACCAACATCACGGCAATGCGGCTATTATTGTAGTGACATTTCGCAAATGTGCCGCGTATATAGACTATGAATCTAGAAACTGGAACCATCCTACAAAACCGCTATCGTATCGTGAAATCATTGGGTGCGACGACCTATCGTGCATGGGATTCGGCGTTGGAACAGGCGCGTATCTTGCAGGTTGTGCCGAGTGAGGGCGCAAGACCAATACAGCTTGCCCAACTCCACCACAGCCATCTGCCGCGTGTCAGCGATGTGCTGCGGGTCGAAGATACGCGACTGCTCGTCGTTGATTTTGTCGAGGGGCAATCGGTCAATGAGCGAATTTTGGAGCGCGGTCGTCCCGTCGAATTGGCGCGAGCGCGTCATTGGGTCAATCAGGTTGGGGATGCGTTGCGCTATCTGCATCAGCAAGGGATGACGCACGGGGCGGTTTCGGCCGAAAATATCCAAATCACCCCCACCCAAGATGCGATGCTGACGGGATATTCGGCCGAAAATCACCCCCAACGCAATGACGTGCAAGGACTCGCCGCCGCCCTCTACACGATGGTCACGGCACAACCGGCCAGCGAAACTCCCGCGACACAACATAACAGCAAAGTCCCCTCTGTCCTCTCGAACGCCATTCTGAACGGCATCGCTGGCAAGTACAGCACGGTCAACGATCTGCTCACCGCGCTCGATCAACAGCCTGAACCAACACGCCCCGCGCCCCCACCCGGCGATAAAACGACCCTGCTTAACATCGATCCCCTGCCCACAAATCAGGACAAAACGACGCTGCTCAACATCGATCCCATCGATGATGACAAAACGACCCTGCTCGACGGTGTGCAACAGACGCCGCCCCCCATTGTCCCGCCAGCAAAGGCAACCACAAAGACGGAAAAGAAAAGATCTAGGCTGCCATTGATTGGCGGATTGGTCGCCGTTGCGCTGGTTTTGGCCGTTGCCTTTGGGCTGTTTGGTCGGGGAGACGATGAGCCATCTGCGACAGAAGATCCAACGGCCATTGTTGCAGATGCAGAAGTTCCCACCGAACAACCGGCCGCCCCAACTGAAAGCGCCAACGAGCCGACGGCGATTCCTACTGCCGCGCCGCTCAGTGGTGGCGACGCCGAGCCAACGCCCGTTCCCGCAGCGAACGATCCCGACCCGACAGCCGCCCCCGTCGTTAGCGTCGGCGATGCACAATTCCAACAGCTTTTCACTGGTGAGAACGGCTTTGCAGAGGGGCAAATCGGCACGTTGGGTGGACTCGCGCTCGATGAAACGACTGGCACACTTTATGTTGCCGATACAAACAACGGATTGCTGACGATCAACGTCGTCACAGGCGAAACCCAGACGATCGATCTCGGTCTGCCCTTTGCGACCGTTGATTATGTCAACATTGTTAATCCAACGACGCTCGCGCTCTTTAGCACGATTGGCAACACGGGCTTTCTCGTCGATATTGAAAGCCAGCAGTTGCGCGGCACGTTTGGCGGTGACGGAACGGAGGAAGACAAATTTCGTCTCGTTCGGTCGATTGCGAGTAGTGCAGACGGAACACTCTATATTTTTGATGTGTCGCAAGACGCGAGTGGTGAATTTGTCGATTTTATCAAGGTGTTTTCGGCCGATGGCACATTCCAACGCGCAATATCGGCCGATCCCAACGCTAACGGATCGCTCGCCATCGACGCAGACGGCAACCTGTATATGAACTCCTTCAACAGCATCCTCAAATTTGATAACAGCGGCAATCTAATCACGGAATTGGGCGAAGAGGCTCTCGCCGCCGCCAATCCAGAAGAGTTCCTTTCCGCCACCGTCACGGCGATGACGATTGCGGCCGATGGCTCAATTGTCCTCACGACTCGTGATGCGGGAATCGTTGTGCTGGACGCGCAAGGCAACCTGATCGCGCAGTTTGGCGAACCGTTTGAAGCGTGCCGCGATGCAGCGACACTCGCCGTTGGGCAAATTTGTGACCCCGAAGCGATCGTCGTCAGTAGCGACGGCGCAACCATCCTTTACACCGATAACACCTATAATTTTGGCTCCGTCAATGCGGTGCAAGTCGGAAGATAGTGATGAGTGGCTAGTGGTTCTCAGCATTGTTCCTCACTAGCCACCCCCTCCCATGTCCACACAACTAACCATTCGTCAACCGGGCAAGCCTGCCCAAATCGCAACGTTTAACGGGTCGGCACTCGTCGGCCGCGATGAGGGGTGCGATGTCACCGTTCCGATCCACTTTGTATCGCGCCACCACCTGCGCATCGAGCCGCAGCCAGATGGCTACCGTGTCACCGATTTGAGCAGCACCAACGGGACACGGCTGAACGGGGAGCTAATTCGGCCGAATTCCCCAACCCCTCTGCGCAACGGCGACATCCTCCGCATTGGCGACAATGACGGCAACACCGTCGGTCTTCAATTTAGCGGTGCGCCACAACGTGGCAACGCCGATTCCGCGACGCAATACGTCGGTGAAGTCGATTTGCAGCCGCAGAAAACGATCCGCATTGGGCGCACGGCCGAATCTGACCTACAGCTTGATCACCCCTCCGTCTCGCGCCGTCATGCCGAAATCAGTGGTGATGTCCTGCGCGATTTGGGCAGCGCCAACGGAACCTACGTCAACGGCAGCCGCATCAGTGGAACCCACACCCTGCGTGCGGGCGACACCGTTCAAATCGGCACATTTCGCCTCGAATACGATGCGGGAAGATTGGTCGAGTATTCACCTGAAGGAAACTATCGCATCGACGCATTCGGGCTGGAGCGCACCGTTAAAGTAGGCGGCAAACCGCTGACCATTCTGCACGATGTCAACTTGTCGATCTATCCAAAAGAGTTTGTTGCGGTTGTCGGGGGGAGCGGGGCGGGGAAAAGTACGCTGCTCAAAACACTCAATGGCTTCTCTCCTGCCAATGAGGGAACCGTTCTGATCAACGGGGACGATCTCTACGAGAGTTTTGATGCCTATCGCTCGATCATTGGCTATGTGCCGCAAGATGACATCATCCATTTGAACCTGACGGTCGATGAGGCGTTGCGCTATGCGGCAAAAATTCGACTGCCCGACGCGCAGCCAGATGAGATCACGGCGCGACTGGATAAGGTGCTAGACCAAGTTGAGATGACCGATCATCGTGCAAAGCTGGTCAAAAACCTGAGCGGTGGGCAGAGAAAAAGGGTCAGCATTTCGGCCGAATTGCTTGCCGATCCCGGCCTCTTTTTCCTCGATGAACCAACCAGTGGACTCGATCCCGGATTGGAAAAAAAGATGATGTACACGCTGCGTCGTCTCGCAGACAGCGGGCGCACCGTCCTGCTCATCACGCACGCCACCGCCAATATCGAACAGTGCACACACGTCATCTTTTTGGCACGCGGGCGCGTCGCCTACTATGGCCCACCTAGCGAAGCACTCGAATTCTTTGGCGCATCCGACTTTGCCGACATCTATACACGCCTCTCGCTGCCGCCCGATCAAGTCGGCTGGCCAGCCCAATTTGCGGCGCCTGCCCAAAAGCTGATACAGCAAGGGCACGACGTTGCGACGATTTGGCAAGCACTTTATAAACTGTCGCCGCAGTACAAAACGTATGTGCAGGAGCGTCTGAGCGACCGCAACCAGACTAGAAGCAGTCACGTCAACGTCACCACACAGGGCGCAAATGTGGGTTTCTTTGAGCAGTTTGGCGTTCTCTCAAAGCGTTATTTCAATCTCATTCGGCGCGATCGTTTGAGCCTCATCATCCTGTTGGCGGTGATGCCGATTATTGGGCTGTTGCTGCTATTGATGACGGATGAGGCTGATCTGGTGGGACAATCGGCCGATGCCATCGGCGACCGCATTCAGCGCATCATCACCGCCAAAATCAATCGTGGCGACACGCTGCCCGTCCAGTCGATCTACCAAATTGCGGGCAACACGGAGCGCGTCATCTTTATCATGGCACTCGCCGCCGCCTTGCTCGGCCTTTTTGCCGCCGCCTATGAAATTATCAAAGAGGCGGCCATCTACCAGCGAGAACGCTTGGTCAACCTCAAGATCAGCTCCTATCTCGCATCGAAGATCATTCCGCTGAGCGTTTTTGCGCTGATTCAGTGTGCGCTGCTGTTGGTCGTCTTGTCGATTAAGGTGGAATTCCCAACGGAGGGGGTCTTTTTGGGCGCATCGGCCGAAATGTACATCACGCTCGTCCTCGCAACGCTGGCAAGTCTCAGCTTGGGACTGCTCATCTCTGCACTAGTTCGTAACGCTAGCACCGTGATCTATGCGATTCTGGTCGTCGTCTTTGTGCAGATTTTGTTTGCAGGGGTCATCTTCCCGATCCCCGATGCGGCCGAGCCGATCAGCTATCTGACAACGACACGCTGGACGGTTGAAGCATTGGGAGACACCGCACACATCCGCGACGTGATCGCGCTGGGTGGTGGCTGTCTTGAGGCCGACACGCCCGCACTCGCCAACATTATCGAGACAGAAAGCGCATACTGCACCGACGCGCAGCTAGCCATCGATGCGGGCTATTTCCCAAACTTGAGTTACGACTCAACGACGGGTCACTTGACGCTGCGCTGGCTCGTCTTGTTGGCCTATTCGCTAATTTGTTTGGGCGTGACGGGGGTGGTTCAGAAGCGTAAAGATGTGATTTAGAGAACGCAAAACGTCATGTGTAAAACATGCTTCTTACGAGGTTTTACGCATGACGTTTTATTGAGGCGTTAACTGCTTTTTGAGCTGGTAATTTTCCATTTGCAGGTCGATCAACAATTCGCGCAAGTTTTGATTTTCAGTGATGAGATTTTGATGGGGTGGGGGGGATGAATCGGCCGATTCTATCTCAACCAGATCATCTCCAAGCTCTTCCCCACTGACATGCGCCAACAACTTTTGCAACAGACCATTTAAGACCGCTTGCTCGTGATCGCTGAGCGGACTGAGCACATCACGATAACGCGCCTCCATATTTGGATACATCGTCCCAAATACTTCACGGCCCGGCACCGTCAATGTCAGCTTCATGCGTCGGGCATCTGCCTCGTCAACCGTTCGTGTCACCCAACCACGCTTTTCCAATAGCGCCACAGCGCGGCTAACCAACATCGTGTTGACCCCATCAAATTCGCTGATCTCTTGTGCCGAGATACCGGGAAAAACGGCAATCGCACGCATCACGCGAAATTGCGGTATTGACAAGTTAAACTCTTTACCGCGCCGTGTGTCAAATGGTCGGGCAATATGATTGACGAGCCGTTGCATGCGCCAAATCGATTCAATCGTATCAACTGGAAAGGGGTCCATGTCTATTTCCTCAAATAAATCTGTAAGATGAAAGATGCGGCAACGGGAAAATAGTTCCCTGATGCCGAGTATTTGGTGCGAGACTGGGATGATAAAAGTAGCACTGTTATTAATCTGCCAAATACCATATCAAACGATACTTGACTTGTAACATATAAATTTAAGAAAGGCAAAAATTACCGTGAAGTCGGTGGCGATGCGTGGATAGTATTAACAAAATGGCAAGAGAATCACTTGATTCTGCGAAAATAGGCTTAAAGTCATAGGAAGGGGGGACTTTGAATATGTTGTGATCGTGATTGTTTGTATAAAATATATATCAGTTCGTTATCAAGCACAGGATTTGATTGGCCTGAATATGCTATCCGATGTGGACAATATTGCTCCTGTGCAAGTAAAATCGCTGCAAAATGTCTGAATAGACCATGAACCCCCTGGAGAAAAGTAAATGAATTTGGCAGACTTTATCTTTCAATTGGCAAGTGCTGGCAGTGTCGGCGTAATTTCTGATACACTGGCCACATACATGCAAGCGGGATTAACAGGAATGGAAATCGACGCATTACGAGAGGTTGTCGCATCCGTCGATATAACCTCGTTGCTGCAAATGGAACTCGTCGATACATCGCTTTTAGAAGAGGCCTCGAAACCATGGCCGACTTGGCCCTAAGCGTGTCTTGCGGGCGATTCGTCATTAACAAATTAATCAGACCATAAAAATCCCATGTTCATTGGAATTTAGCAAAATTGTAGGGGCTGGTTTGCAACCTGCCCTTGCAGCAGCGGGTGGGTTGCTTGCAGTTTTAAAAATAGATCAGGTAACAAAATCAGCGTGTTTCGGGAAATCCAATTCCCGAAACATCCTCGCCAGAAGAGTGGATTTCCGCCTTCGCGGGAATGACAGATCGATTACCGAGTTAATTTTTTAAAGACCAACAAACCCACCCCTGCAAAACCCGCAAAAAATTACTTGATGGGTCTGGTGACGCGACCACCAGACCCATTAGACAATTTTCGCGTCGCATGAGCCTCTAAATTTAATGCTTCACAACACTTGGGCTAAGCTGGGGATTGATGATCGCTATAGTGCGAGAATGGGCGCACTTTTACCCGCAAAACTTGGCACCGTTGCACGTCTCCCACACTTATTTGCACAGGCAAATAACATCACCCTTCCCTCCGATCACCCGCTCATCTTAGCGTGGTGTCTATTTCGCTTTGCGGGTCGTGTGCTAGACGACATTCAAGACGGGGATCGTGATTGGGCTGTCGATTCAACCAAGACAGATCTGAATGGCTCAACGGGGCTGCTTTTCACTGCTTCATGGCTGCTCAACGAGTTAGAAAATTATGGCGTTGAGTCAGCGGCTGCCTACGACATTCGCCAGCATGTCTACCAACTCTTGCTGCGGGTCTGTCAAGGTCAGCATGATGATCTGACGCTTGTCGAGCCAACGCTGGAACAGGCGTGGGAGATCGCGGCCCGCAAGACGGGTGATTTTGCCGTGCTGGCGACGTGGGCAAGCTGTCGCATGACATCGGCCGATCCCATAAGATTAACCGCCGCGCGACAATTTGGATTTGCGCTGGGGATGATGAGTCAAATCCGCGATGATGCAGAAGATTTGTGGGATCGGGATGGGCGGCAGAGTGACTTTGTTGACGTGCAGGCCAACTCGTTGCCTGTAGCTTATACGCGCAGTGTGCTGGGCGAGACGCAAAAGTTGCAATTTGATCGCTCTCTCGCCGCCGCAAACCATTCACAAGAAGCCCGCGATCTTGCTCGCAAGTTGATTATTGATAGCGGTGCTATACTCTATTTGACGGTGCGCTCAAAGATGTATTTAAAGAGTGCTTATGAGCAACTTGACATACTCGACATACGCGGCGAGACTCGCGATAGTCTTGAAGCGATGTTAGAGCAGTTGCAGATCGTCGCGTCAGCGTCACCAAAGTGAGGTTTTCAGGCGTCAGTTTATCTGACTGGTCCCTTGAAATGCTGAAATCCATACAAGACCCCATTACATTACACCACGACTAACTAGCTTGGAACAGTTCTAGGAGCAAGAGAGACAGATGAACGCAATGGCACGCCACATCATGCTCGTCATTTCGGTTGCGACACTCGTCTTGATCGTGTGGTCTGCAACGCGCAGCGTGTCACAACCACAGTTGAGTATTAGTTGGGACAGCGCGAATGGTCATATTGAATATGTCGAGCCGACAACCCCCTTTCAACTTGATGACACCGTTGTAGCAATCGACGGTCTTCCAATTGAAGAGAGTGCCTTCCCATTTTTCTACTGGAATAAGGGTGATATTGTCGAGGTGACCGTCTTGCGCGACGATCAGCCGTTAACATTCGACGTGCCGCTGATCTATCGCGTTCCACTTCTCGATGTGATCAGAGAGCTGCTGGTCTTGCTTGTCGCACTCGCATTTTGGCTTGTCAGCACGGCCGTTGTGCAATATCGCTATCGTCACTCAATCACGACAATTTTGTTATTTTGCTGGTGTCAACTCATGGCGTTGGTGTTGGCATTTGGCAACGTCAGCATCCCAAGCTGGCCGGCCTATTTGTCGATCGGATTAGTCTGGCTACTCGTCCCCACAATTGTCAATTTCCACTTGGTCTTTCCGATCAAGCAGATGGGGAAAGGGTATCGGCCGTTTACAGCCGCTGGCTACACAATTGGGTTGTTAGGATTCCTTCTATCAGTCGAATTGGCATTTAGATCGGCCGAAAGTAACTGGCTCTTTGATCTCTTTGGCATCAGCTATCTGCCTTGGATCTCACTCGGTCTGGTGATCGTGCTAGCCCTGCTCATTCGGGCGATGGTTCGTTTAGAAGATGGGATCGAACGTCAGCAGGTTGGCGTCATTGTTCTTTCCACCTGTATCGGATTTTTGCCGTTTTTGATTTTTACGCTCGTGCCGACATTTTTGTTTGATGACGACATCATCGCCGCAAACTATACGCTGCTTTGTATGAGCTTTATCCCACTCGGCTATGGATATGCCATCAACAAGTTTCGCATCATTCCGCTGGAGCGATACATCAACCGCTCTGCCAGTCTCGTCATGACGGGATTTTTGTTGATTGCGATTTACTTTGCGATCATCGTCGTGACCCAATGGTTTGTCAATCCGCTGACCGACTCCCCCTACACGCTTGTTGGACTCGTGGCGGCATTTATCCCGACGATTTTAGCCAACCCGATCAACAAAGGGGTCAACAAGTGGATCACAAAGCAGTTCTATGGCGGCTGGTATGACTATTCATCTGTTGTCGAAGCTGTCTCGACGACGATTAACGAGAATATGAACTCGCTGACCTTTGTTGAGTCGCTGGGGAGCGTGCTGCAACGAGCGATGCGTGTTAAGTGGGTGGGGGTTTTACTGCCGCATGCCGATACAAAGGAAAAGTATGAGGCGTGGTTTGGGCATGGCCACCCGCCGATGGAGCTGGACAGGGTGACGCTGGAATACATCCCCCATATCGTGGCACAGCTAAAAACGCGACTCTCTCCCACCACCGTTTTGGCACTACGAGAAAGTCTTGCCGACAGTTCACTTAACGAGACGGAAAGTTCGTTGATGGCTATTGAGGATGCCAAGCTGTGGGTGCCTGTGCTGGGTCATCGCGGCACAATTGGCGTGATCATCTTGGGGCCGAAGCATGGGGGCAGCATGTTCAACGAGACAGATTTGGACATTCTGGTTGTAACGGCGCGTCAAATCAGCATGGCGTTACAAAACGTGCAGTTGATCACATCGCTTGAGCAGCAGGTGCAAGAGAGTGAGCTATACCAACGGCGTTTGGTGACTGTGCGGACTGATGAGCGCAAGCGGATTGCACGCGATTTACACGATAATGTGATTCAAGAGTTGGTCGGGTTTCGCTACCAACTGGCGGAGTTACAATCGGCCGATTCCCCCTCATCCCCAATCGCCAGCGATGGCAGAATAAGCCAATCATTACGTGAACTGATCCAGACAACCCGCGACTTATGCTACGATTTGCGCCCGCCCGCCCTCGATCTGGGATTAGTCTCTGGCGTGCGTTCGCTGATCGGCCGATTTGAGGAACGCCACCATATCGCCATTGAGCTAAATGTAGAAGGGGACCGTGCAATCGAGATTGCCGAAGAGGTGACAATGTGCATCTTTCAATGCACGCAGGAGGCGTTGAACAACGTCATCAAACATGCCCATGCCATGCAGGTTGAGGTATCATTATTGCTTTCCTCCTGTGAAATCGAATGTCGGATCACAGATAATGGCATTGGATTTGCCCTGCCTGAACGGCTCGGACACTTGATGGCGCAGAAGCATTTTGGGCTTGTGGGTATTCGGGAGCGCGTCGAGCTAATCGCCGGCACGTTTCACTTGCAATCAGATCCGGGAAATGGAACCACTATCATACTGCGACTGCCAACGGCAGTGGCCGTGTAAACTGACTCAATAAACTATGACTAAATCAATCCGCGTTCTCCTAGCTGACGACCATCATGTTGTGCGATCTGGCATAAAAAGCGAACTCAATCGCTATGATGATATTACGGTGGTTGGTGAGGCTAGTAACGGCACGGAGGCGCTTCAACTGGCCGCACGGCTTCAGCCAGATGTCATTGTCCTCGACATCAATATGCCCGACATACAGGGAATTGAAGTGGCAATGCAGCTTGCAAACACAACCCAACATTCCCAAACAGCCCCAAATATCTTGATTTTGAGTGCATTTTGTGACCGCGAATATGTCTCCACGTTATTCGCCGCAGGTGCGAAAGGGTATTTGCTCAAAGATGAGGAGCCTGCCCGCATCGCGCAAGGCGTGCGCAAGGTGGCGTGTGGAGAACCCGCATTAAGTATCGAAGTGCAAAAAGCGTTGCTGAGCCGCCGACCCATCGTTGAACACACCCTCAGCGGCCGTGAATTAGAGGTGTTGCGTCTGATTGCACGCGGCTACACCAACGAACAAATCGCCGATGAACTGATCATTGCAATTGGCACAGTCAAAAACCACGTCACCAATATCTATCGCAAGTTGCCAAACGTGCGAACACGTTCAGAAGCGGTGACGTGGGCATGGGAAAATCGGATCGTTCAGGCGGATTGATTGAATCCATAGTGACAGTGCAACGTGACTTTGGCTTCATGCCCCTTGCTTACCCAACGCTATACTCAAATCAAACCTAAACGGTTCAATTCCAAAAACTGACAAACTCAGGAAAAGAACCACAATACAACAATGGAGAGTATGCGATGAATCTTTCGGTTAATCAAACACGCTTGTTGGGCTTGATTCTGCTTGTGGCTGTGCTGGCGATGCTGGTTTACAGCGTGAGCGGCGGCGTTGATGCGCTGGACATTAGCAATCTGCTTGTCGATGAAGGCGGTTTCTTTGGTGGCTTCGGCGGCGGTGGATTTGGTGGTGGCGGAGCTGGCGGAAGCTGGTAAGCAATCGGCCGAATAGGGGTGCTTGTGCAGACTGGATCAGTCGCGCAAGTGCCTTTTATCGGCCGAATTTTCAACATTCAGACACACCAAGAGGGATATTTTCCATTCCAGTCAGCCCGTGCTTCTAAAACAAGACCTGACATAACCTCACCTCAACCGATGTGGGCATGATAAGTCGTCGTGGCATCCAACTTGTCCATTGGCGGCTTGGTAAGTGACGACAACAGTTGCAATTTTTATAGAGGATAGTTCTACAAGCATAGTCAAAATAGCACCGACTGCTGAGGCGAAATATCAAATGTTTTGGCACAATGTATAAAGATGCCATATTAACTGACTTATCGAAACAAGCTAACAATGGTCATTGCAAACCAAGTTGCTTGTCAATGGTATGATGCTATTTGATACTGTACCCACTATCCGAGTCATTATTGCTGACGATCACCCAATTGTGCGGCAAGGGATATGCAACATGCTCAACGCCACCACAGCAATTACGGTTGTGGGTGAAGCGAGCAACGGGAAGGAAGCGCTGCATCTGATTGATACAGTTTCGGCCGATGTTGTTGTCCTCGATATCAATATGCCCGAACTGTCTGGCATTGACATTTTGCGACTCCGCACAGAAGTGACAACCCCCTGCTATCTCATCCTAACGGGCTACTCCGAACCCGAGTATGCCTTTCAAGCCATCTCCTATGGCGCAAAAGGGTTTATCCTTAAAGATGAAACCCCGACCTTTATTCGTCAAGCAGTCACAAAGGTCGCCTGTGGTGAAGTTGTTTTCAGCCCACAGGTTATCCGCCGCATGATCAGCAATCGCAATCAGCCCGCACTGGAGTTGACCAAGCGCGAAACGGAAATACTCTGCATGGTTGCCAAAGGCAAGACGGAGCGCGAAATTTTGGCTGAGCTGAACATCAAGGCAAACACGTTCAAAAGTCACCTGGCCGCAATCTACCGCAAGCTGCCCAACGTCAGCTCACGTGCGGAAGCGGTTGCATGGGCATGGCAAAATCGTCTTGTGCAGTCTGATTGTCTTGAGCTGTTCTGACTTCCATCAAACGCCTCCATCCTCCTTCCACGCCTCATCCCCCTCCCTATTAATTGCCATCCCTCATACTGTAACGAGACTTTGGTGAATACACCGCGCCTGTTGCAGCTTAAAAAATAGATCAGGTAACAAAATCACCGTGTTTCGGGAATTGGATTTCCCGAAACATCCTCGCCAGAAGAGTGGATTCCCGCCTTCGCTGGAATGACAGATCGATTACCGATACCGAATTAATTTTTTGAAGACCAAGCAGCGCGGCGAAAAGAGTTGTGGTGGGTAATTGGGGGCAGATGCCCCCAATTACCCACAAATAGATTTTTACTCGCCGCCGTAGGCGGCGAGTCTGGCTAAGCCTCGTTGTCATCCGCCCGTAGAGATAAAAACAAATAGCTGTTGTCACTTTGTTATGCCTGCCGTACGGCCGAATCGATGCATGGGGACTCGCAGATGCGCCTGCACCTATAGGATAAAAGTCACAGTCGCCCCATCCCAATGTCACAATCAACTTATGAAATCTAGCTCATCGAATTAGCGTCACAGCACCATGTGGTAAACGCCAAGATCCGTCAAAATAGCCTTAGATTCAAATAAACAACCAAGGTGTCTTGCAGAGATTAAATTGATGAAGATGCTGGGGGGAAAATTTGGATTGCTACGTTCAGTAGCCAACTAATTTTGTTGCCAACCTGAATGCAGAGCAGCTTATACGGAGCTATCTGCACTCAGTTGACATTGTCATCGTTGAGAACTCGCTCAAACCTAAAGATAACAAACCCCGATAGAAATATCAAGGAGTTAGTGCCTTATGATCGACAAATCAACATTCCTGCAAAGCTACTCGCGTCTGATGGTTCGGACGTGGGCTAGTGACGAGTATTTCGAATATGTTGTTGAAAACCCGCGTGAAGCGCTGTCTGGCTATGGAATTGAAGTTCCAGAAACAGGCCATGTGAGCGTCGTTTTGCTGGAGCCGACAGGTGAAGGTTCTATCGACGATCAGATCGAAGCATGGGAGCGTGGCGAGGAAAGCGGTCAGTATGACTTGCTGCTCGCAAAGAAACCGGACGACTTCGACATCAATGACATGGCGCTCTCAGACAACGAGCTAGATGTCATCGCGGGTGGTGTTCAGCAGGCAGAAGAGATGGCCCCCATCGCTGGTGGCTGCTCTTCTTGCGACTACTGCTGCTGCTGCACACCCTGCACCTGCTGTACCTGATACCCACAATTATTTCTCAATGATGACACCCGGAACCTACAAGGGAACCATGACGGTAGCAGTCAGTCCGCTGGCTGTTACCGTCGTAAAATGATTTTTATCGATCAAGGATGCAATTATGTTTACAGTTGGATTGGTGCAGATCGGCGAAATGACATGGGCGCGACGACAAAAGCCACAGTGGCGAATCGTCAACGGAATGCCTGTGCGCAAGCGTTCATGGCAAACTCCCGGACAGTATGTCTATCTGCCCTATTCGGTGGGACTATTGCAGGCATACGCACAACAACAAGCACCCGATCGCTACAACTTTTTGTTGCCCATCTTCAAGCCAACCCCCGTGGCTGAGGCGGTTGAGCACTTACAATCGGCCGATATCGTCGGCTTCAGCGCATACGTCTGGAATATCCGCCAATCACTCGCCATCGCAGAAGCACTCAAAGCGCAGAACCCAGACATGCTGATCGTCTTCGGCGGGCCACAAGTGCCAGACAGCCCCGAAGCGTTCTTGCGCGAAAACCCCTTTATCGACATCGTCTGTCATGGCGAAGGCGAGCGCGTCTTTAATGAGATCTTGCGCCGACTACCAGACCACACCCCCGATGATGTCCCATCGATTAGCTATCTCAACGCAGATGATGAATTTGTCACCAACCTGCGTGCGCCTCGACTGCGGGATTTAACACAGCTGCCCTCGCCTTATATTGAAGGCACCTTCGACAACCTGATCGCAGCCAACCCCGATTTTCGCTGGTTGGTCATGTGGGAAACCAATCGCGGCTGTCCCTTCTCCTGCACATTTTGTGATTGGGGATCGGCGACGGCGGCAAAAGTTTTCCGCTTTGGGATGGATCGCTTGGAGCAGGAGATCAACTGGTTTATCGACCAGCGCATTCAGCATCTCTTTGTGTGTGATGCCAACTTTGGCATCTTCCCGCGTGACGTCGAGATTGCGCGAATGTTAGTCGATACGAGCAAAGATCGCCGTCACTTTATGGCGATCAGCGTGCAGAACACCAAAAACGCCACCGAACGATCGTATCAAGTGCAGAAAATTTTTAGCGAGATCACGACGGCCGGTGTCACGCTCTCGCTCCAATCGACCGACCCACATACTTTGCAAATTATCCGCCGCCAAAATATCTCGCTCGACTCATTCCTTGAGCTACAGCGACGCTACCGCCGCGATGGAATTCCGACCTACACCGATTTGATTTTGGGCTTGCCCGGTGAGACCTATGAGACATTCACAAATGGTATCTCTGAAGTGATCGACAGCGGACAGCACAACCGCATCGCGCTCTACAACTGCTCGGTGCTGCCCAACGCCGAAATGAACGACCCCGCCTACTGCGAGCAGCACGGCATTGTCTCCAAACCTGTTGAAATTATTCACGAGTACGAAGAGCTGTCACTTTCGGCCGAAAAAGAGATCCGCGAATATCTCGAAAACGTTCTCTACACCGCCAGTATGCCGGCTGAAGATTGGGTGCGCGCCAAAACGTTTGCCTGGTTTGTCGAAATGCTGCACTTCAACCGCTTGCTGCAAGTCGTCTTTGTGACGCTGGCCGAACATTATGGCGTGACCTACAAGCAGATGATCGAATGGATCATGGATGCAGACGAACGTTTCTACCCGATTTGCGCCCATATCCGCGAGCAGTTCACCCAATTCGCCCGCACCAATCAGGCGGGCAAGCCAGAGTATGTTCCCTCTGAAGAGTATCTCGGCATTTGGTGGCCGGCACATGAGTTCATGATCATCGACCTGATTACCAAGGGTCAGTTGAACGACATGTACAAAGAGGTCGAAGAGATTCTCTTCCTGAGCATGATGCAGCGCGGAATCGCAACCAATCCCATCCTTCTGCACGATGCGATTCTGCTCAACAAGAGCCTCATCCGCATCCCGTTCCGCTTTGCCGACATCAACCTAATGCTTTCCCACAACATCTGGGAGTTTTATCAAGGTGTGTTGGAGGGTGAGGCGGTTCCGCTGCAAAAGCAGCAAAGTTCCTACACCATCGACTGCACCAGCACAGCATGGCTCTCATGGGAATCATGGTATGAGGATGTTGTGATGCGCTCCTATCAACGCGATCAATACCTCTATCAAATAGAGCCAGTCGCACAAGACGCTATTCCGCAAAACGTACTGCAAATTGCAGGAGGTTAATAGACTATGTTTCGGCCGAAATTACGCAATGGAATGACCATCGAACAGGTCGGCAGCGATACCTTTTTGCTGCTCGACGGGGATCAACATATTTTTGAGGGCAAGACCTATCGCCATCTGCTCCCCCTGTTGACTGGTCAGCACGACACGTCCGAACTGATGATGAAGATGAGCCGTTACGCCTTCCCGCCACAGGTGATGAGTGCGCTGACGAAGCTCGCCCGACAAGGGCTGATTGTCGATGGGGAAGATGCCCCCGCCGAACAGTCCGCCTATTGGCAGCTCCAGCGTCGCAACGCCGTACAGGTCAATGAACAACTGGCGGCAACCCCCATTGCGCTCAAAACGTTTGGCACGGTCGATGCGGAGCCGCTCCAGTCAGCACTTGAATCGCTCGGCGTCATTATCGACGCGACGGCACCAACCGCCGTTGTGCTGACCGATGACTATCTGCAAGCTGGCTTAGGCGAACAAAACGAGCTGGCACTTGCCAACGGGACACGCTGGTTGCCTGTTAAATTAATCGGCCGATCTGTCTGGATTGGCCCCAGCATCACGCCATACGAAACGGCTTGTTGGAACTGTCTCGCCAATCGCGTCGTCAACAATCGACAGGTTGAATCCTACCTGCTGAACAAAAAGCAGTCGCGCATTCCACTGCCCACGTCGCGTGTTGCGCTGCCGACGACGACCAACATGGTCGCCGCCATCGCCGCCAACGAAATTGCGAAGTGGCTTGTCGGGAGTGGGGGGCTGGACAACCAACTGCTGACCATCGACATCGCCACGATGGAAACGGCGCGTCACACCGTCGTGCATCGGCCGCAGTGCAAACAGTGCGGCACAACAGAGCTATCCACAACAGAACCACAACCCGTCATTTTGCAACCCTGCCAGAAAAAATTTACCCGCGACGGTGGTCATCGCGCCTTTCTGCCCGAAGAGACGTTCGCCCGTCTCGAACACCACATCAGCCCCATCACGGGCGTCGTCAGTCGGCTCACCAATCGGCTTGAAGTCAACGGCTTGACCTACAGCTTTTCGGCGGGTCACAACTTCGCCATGCGCGGTGACGACATTAAAATGTTGCAGCGCAATATGCGCTCACAGAGCGGTGGCAAGGGGCGCACGCGCATACAGGCGCAGGTTAGCGGGGTTTGTGAGGCGATTGAACGCTACTCTGGTGTCTATCGTCAGCCCCATCCGCACGCCATTCAAGCCTCCTACAACGAGCTGGGCGACGACGCGCTGCACCCATCGACCTATCTACTCTTTAGCGAAACGCAATATGCCAATCGCTACACATGGAACGCCGGCCTCGACGCACAGTTTAATCTCGTCTCCGAACCATTCAACGATGATCTCATCATAAGCTGGATACCGATTTGGTCGCTCAGCGAGGCGCGTTTCCGCTATGTGCCAGAGTTCTATTGTTTCTATGGACATCACGATTCAGAGCGTTCGATGATCGGCAGCGACAGCAACGGCTGTGCCTCTGGCAACACGCCAGAAGAGACGATTTTGCAGGGATTTCTTGAGCTTGCCGAACGGGATGCGGTCGCCATCTGGTGGTACAACCAAATTCAATTCCCGCAAGTCGATTTGGACAGCTTCGACACACCCTACTTCCAGCAATTGAGCGAATACTACACCTCGATCAATCGCTCGCTCTGGGTCATCGATATCACCAACGACTTGGGCATTCCAACGTTTGTCGCCATCTCAGGACGCACCGACCACGAGGTTGAAGATATCGTCGTGGGTCTTGGCGCACACCTCGACCCCCAGATCGGCATCATGCGCGCCTTGACCGAAGTCAACCAATTTTTGCCAATGGTCAATCGACGCAACGCCGATGGCAGCACGATTTATGGCATCGATCAGGACGCAATCGACTGGTTCAAGGCGGCCAAGATGACCCCCGACAGCTTCCTGTCACCTGCGCCCGATGTGCCAGCTCGCACGCTGCAAACCTTGCCCTCGCTGGCCTCAAACGACCTGAGCGACGATGTGATGTACTGCGTCAATGCGGCCAAGCAGCTCGGGATCGACACCTACGTGCTCGACCAAACGCAGCCCGATATCGAACTAAACGTCTTCCGCGTCATGGCGCCGGGCTTGCGCCACTTTTGGCGGCGACTCGCTCCCGGCAGACTCTACGATGTGCCGGTCAAGATGGGATGGCGCGCAACGCCGATTGCTGAGGCGGATGTCAATCCCCATTCGATGTTTTTCTAAATCTAATCTCCTTGAGGAACCTGATATGAACCTTCGACTTCGCTTTCGCAACGGCATGAACATCACGAAAGTTTCGGCCGATTCCGTTGTGCTCAAATCGGCCGATATGAATGACCTCCACTACAAGGGGTTGTCCTCTGGCATTCTCGCCGTTTTTGACAAACTTTCCAATGGTGGCGCAGATGAGGACGCGCTCTCGCGGCTCGTCGTCGAACATGACGGCAGCGCAAAGCTGTTTGGCTACTATCAATTTATTTATGGCCTGACGAGTAGCGCGCTGATCGCCCATCATCTTTACGAAGACAGCCAGCCGATTGCCGCCATCATGCCGATTGCCCGTCACTACAAATTTGAGCAAAAGCGCATCGACCCCGATCAGGTCTATCAATTTTCAAAATTCGCCTACGTGCGTCAAGAAGATGGCGACTTTGTAATCGAAACGCCGCGCGGCTGTGCCAAAGTCTATCTCTATGCTGAACCGGCATTCACGCTCTGGCGCACGCTGGCAACGGGGCATTCGCTCAACGATTTGGCTGCGCTCTACGACGAACTCGACAGCAAGACGATCAAACAGTTCCTCAATCTGTTGTTGAACGCCGAAATGATCGTCAGCGTTGCCGAGGACGAATCGACCATCGAAACGGCCGAAGGCGCACTGGAGATGTGGGACTTCCACGATCTGCTCTTCCATGCACGCAGTCGTCAGGGTCGCCACAACAATCCCTATGGCGGCACCTATCGCTTTCGCGGACGCAAGCAATCCCCACCACTGGTCAAAAGCTATGCCGACCACGAGCCGATCGCGCTGCCCAAGCCCGATCTCGACGCGCTCAAGCAGGGGGATGCGCCGTTTACAGCTGTGCTAGAGTCGCGCCGCTCACGTCGCACCTATCAAGATGATGCCCCGCTGACGTTTGAACAGCTCGGTCATTTTCTCTACCGCGCCGCACGTGTCCAGCAGATGCACCAGCCCGGCGGCGATATGCCCGACATCAGCTTCCGCCCCCATCCCGGTGGTGGGGCAATCCATGAGCTAAACCTTTATCCAATTGTCGGGAAGTGCGAGGGGCTGGCTGGGGGCGTTTACTACTACGACCCGCTCAACCACACGCTCAAACTGGTCACGCCACATAACGAATATGTGCAACGGCTGCTGCACATCGGCTGGATGACGGCCGATCGCCGCTCATTCCCACAGGTGATGTTTGGGATCACGTCTCGTTTCGGCCGATTGCAGTGGAAATACGAGTCAATGGTTTATGCCGCCACGCTCAAAAATGTCGGCGCACTTTATCAAACGATGTACTTGGTCGCCGAAGCGATGGGGCTGGCCGCCGTTGGGCTGGGTGGCGGCAACTCTGACCTGTTCGGCTTAACGACTGGCTTGGATTACTACGAAGAGTCGCTTGTGGGTGAATTTTTGCTCGGCAGCCGCGACCCGAACGGGCAGGAGTGGTAGACGATGAATGTTGTGCAGGCGTACTACGAGGCGGTGAATCAGGCAGATTGGCAGGCGGTTGCCGGGCTAATTTCGGCCGATTTTCAACACCACGTTCCCGGCTACCCTCGTGGCAGCAAACCCTTTATCAACCTGCTTTCTGACTACCGCGCCGGCTTTCCCGACCTGCAAACGTCGGTTGTCGAGACGATTGACAACGCCGAACGAGTCGTCGCCCGCACGCAGACACAAGGCACCCATACGGGCGAATTTCTCGGCCATGCCCCGACTGGTCGCCGCTTCTATGCCAGCGGAATCGACATCTTTACTGTCGCTGATGGACACATCACTGAACGCCACTCTCTCTTTGACACGCTGGCGATGTTGCATCAGCTAGGACTACGCTAATGACTGTTGCCCTCATGCCGCCCGGACCGACCGACACACTCTCGCTCGACGCTGTGCGTGACGAACCGCTGGATTTTATCCTCCAGCAAACCGCACGCTATGGGGATGTTGTGCGCTATCAAGTCGGTGAGTGGCCTTGCACCATCATCAACCATCCCGATCTCGTGCGCTGCGTATTGCAGGAGCGTCACGCGCTCTATGGCAAGCGCGGCACGCCCGACCTGATGATGCTCAAGCCGATGTTAGGGGAGGGGTTGCTGACCACAGAAGGGCCAGTCTGGTTGATGCAGCGTCGCTTGACGCAGCCCGCCTTTCACCGCCAGCGCATCGCCAACTTCGCCCAGCTGTTCACCGACATGACGGAGAAAATGCTCGACGACTGGGCGACGCAGACAGAGCCATTGCGCATCGACGCTGAGATGAGCGAACTGACCTTGCGCATCGTGGCGAAGGCACTATTCGGCTATGACATCGAAGATTCGGCCGATCGCTTTAGCCAAGCCGTCGAGACGCTCAACGAATGTATGGGGCATGTTGACCCCAATAATTTAGAGGTGTTCCGCCGCTTCCCCGCCGCGCTCAAAGTGGTGCAGGGGATCGTCAAGGAAATTATCTGGGTGCGTCGTCTGACCAACAGCAAGGCGGACGATCTGCTGACGATGTTGACTGAGATGAGCGATCCCGACACGGGCGAGAGCTTGTCACCGCGTCAACTGCTCGACCAAATCGTGACGCTGCTGCTGGCGGGTCACGAGACGACGGCAAAGGCGTTGGGCTGGACGTTCTATCTGCTCGACCAAAATCCCGCCGTCGCCGACCGACTGCACGCCGAGTTAGACAGCGTGCTGGATGGTCGCATTCCGACGATGCAGGACTTGCCCAATCTGCCCTACACCGAGATGGTGCTAAACGAGTCGATGCGCCTGCGCTCGCCGATTTGGACGATTTCGCGGGTGGCCGTGCAGGACGATGAATTGGGCGGCTATCACATTCCAGCCAACTCGCTCGTCATCATCAGCCCGTATGCGCTACACCGCCATCCCGATTTTTGGCACGCGCCCGAACAGTTTGACCCCGAACATTTTTCGGCCGAAAACAGCGCCCAACGTCCCCCCTACGCATTTATCCCGTTCAGCGGTGGCCCCCGCCTCTGCATCGGCAAACCATTTGCCGAGATGGAGATGAAGCTGGTGTTGGCAACCATCGCGCAACGCTATCGGCTGCGTCTGTTGCCCGGCCACACCGTTGAACCTGAAGCATTGGTCACGCTGCGCCCGCGCAACGGCTTGCCGATGTTGTTGGAGGCACGCTCATGAGCCAATCTTACGTTTTTTCGGCCGAACACCGCGATGTCACGAGCGAATTGCGCCGTCTGCAGGCACAGGTCGATCTCAGTTGGCGACAGGAAGAGCGACTGCTGCGCTGGATCGGGCTGCCCGAACAGGGTGAACTGCTCTCACTTGGCTGCGGGCCCGGCTTTGCGCTCAAACATCTGCAAGCGGCATGGCCGAATGTCCGCATCACGGGCATCGACCAAGACCCCGACCTGCTCGCCCATGCGCGTACCCAACTGGGCGACAGCGCACGCTTGCGCGTCGGCATGGCTGAACAGACCAACGCACCCAACGACAGCTTCGATTTTGTGCTAGCGCGCTATCTCTTTCAACATTTGGCACAGCCCCGCTGGGTGGCACAAGAAGCCCTGCGCGTGCTCAAGCCCGGGGGTCGCATGGCCGTCATCGACATCGACGACATGCTGTTCGGCGTGGCACAACCGACCTTCGACCAGCTTCCCGCCATCCATGCGAAAGCAGGAGGCGCGCAGCAGGCGCGCGGTGGGGATCGGCTAATCGGCCGAAAACTGTATCGCATTTTAGAAGAGGCGGGCTTCGTCAATGTCGAACTGGAGATGTTTGCCTATCACAGCGACGCGCTGGGTCTGGCTCCCTTTTTGCCCCAGCTCTCGCCCGACCGTCTGCTTGTGGCCGTCCGCCAAGGGCAAATCACGCAGAAGGAGTATCGACTGGCGCAGGCGCTCGTCCACAAATTTCTGGCATCACCCAACGCATATGTCATGATGATCGGTTTTCTCGCTCATGGCGAGAAGCCGCTACCCTAACCATGGTCACAAAACCCAAGTTTAAAGATTGCTTCCACATCGAACCCGTTGCGCCGAATCGCGTTTTTATTCTGACCGAGAGCCATTACTGGGTACTCGACGGCGATGCGTACCATAAATTGATGCCCTATCTGAACGGGGAGTATGAGTCATACGACATCATCCAACAGCTTTCTGGGCAGGTCTCTGCGTCAAAGGTGTTGTCGATGCTGCAAGCCCTGCAAAAGCGCGGCTACATCACAGAAGCGCAGGACGAACTGGACGAGAAAGAGGCCGCATTTTGGTATCTGATCGGGGCGGATGCGCCAACGGTCACCCAACAGCTGGCGCAAAAGACGGTTGCGCTTGAGGTCGTGGGGGATGTCGATGCGGAGCCACTCCGCACCGCGCTTGCCTCGCTCAACATTCAGACGGTTTCGGCCGATTCGCCCAACCATCTGCGCGTCTGCGTCGTCGATGACTATTTGAATCCACAATTAAAAACGATCAACGAACAGGCACGCCGCGACAACGTCTCATGGATGCCTGTGACGCTGCAAGGCGCAAAGCTATGGCTAGGGCCGATCTTTATTCCATTGCAGAACGCCTGCTGGGAATGTCTCTCCTATCGTCTGCGCCACAATCGCCAAGTCGATAGCTACCTGATTCGCAACAGCGATCACAGCGACTTTGTGCCACGTGTCCAAGCCGCACTGCCCACCACCGCCCAAATTGCCGCCAACATGGTCGCCACCGAAATTGCCAAATGGCTGGCGAATCGCGGCAACGCGCAACTGCTGGGAAACATGCTGACCTTTGACACGCTCAAGAGCAGCACCGAGTGGCACCCCGTCACGCGCCGCCCGCAGTGCCACGTTTGTGGTGAGCCAGAAATTGTCAAGCCACAACCGCCTATCACACTGCAATCACAACCAAAGGCCCTGCGCAACGATGGCGGTCATCGCCAATGCACGCCCGAGGAGACATTTGACCGCTACAGCCACCTGATTAGTCCGCTCACGGGGGTCATCAACTGGCTGGAAAGCATCCGCGATGAGCCAAACGGTTTGGTTTATAGCTATGTGGCGGGTCACAACTTCGCCCTGATCAAGAACGATGTCAACTGGCTGCGCCGCACCATCCGCTTTAACACGGGTGGCAAGGGGATGACCGAGTTGCAAGCCAAAGTCAGCGCGATGGGCGAGGCGATTGAACGCTATTCGGCCGTTTATCGCGGCAATGAACCCACCACGCACGGCAGCTATGCTGAGCTTGCACCAAAGGCACTGCACGTCGAGGCATTGACAAACTTTAGCGATGCGCAGTACGCCAACCGTGATGCGCTGAACGGTGCGCTGCGCGAGGGCAGCTATCAGGTGATTGCCAATCGCTTTGATGAGACGCTGCCGATCGATTGGACAAGCGTCTGGTCGATGACACACATGCGCGAACGCCTTGTGCCGACCGCCTACTGCTACTTTGGTCATGCCGATACCGATGAGTATTTCTACTGCATGGGCAACAGCAACGGCTGCGCGGCGGGAAATTCGGCCGAAGAAGCCATCCTACAGGCGACCTACGAACTCATTGAGCGAGATGCGACCGCCATCTGGTGGTACAACCGGCTGCGTCGCCCCGCTGTTGACCTCGATAGCTTCAATCTGCCCTATCTGCGCCAGTTGACCGCGCACTACACCGCGCTTGGACGTGAGTACTGGGTGCTGGACATCACCAATGATTTGGGAATCCCCACCTTTGTCGCCGTCTCCCGACGCACCGACCGCCCTGTTGAGGACATCATTTTGGGGCTGGGCTGTCATGCCGATGCGCAAACCGCCCTGTTACGTGCGGTCAGTGAGATGAACCAATTTTTGCCCGTCGTCAGCCACAGCAAACCAGACGGCACGACCGCCTACGCCTACAGCGAAGGGGACGCGATCGACTGGTGGCAACAGGCAACGATTGCCGACAACTCCTACCTATTGCCAAGCACCGCCGCGCCACGCCGCAAAACGGACTTCGCCGACATCAGCACCGACGATCTCAAGCAGGATGTTGAGCTGTGCGTCGAGCGTTTTGCCGCTGCTGGTTTGGAGATGTTGCTGCTCGACATGACGCGACCCGACATTGGTATGTCCGTCTTTCGCGTCATCGTGCCAGAGTTGCGCCACTTTTGGCGACGCTTGGGCAAGGGTCGTCTCTACGATGTCCCCGTGCAGATGGGCTGGCTTGATGCCCCTGTCGCCGAAAACGATTTAAACCCTTACTCAATCTTTTTCTAGGAGCTATCGCATGAGTAGATTGACTGCACTTGACCTACTGTTTTTACCGCCGGTTGAGCAAACGATTCTCGCCTGTTTGACGCGCACGCCGCGCCAATCGCTCGGCGCGCTTGCCCAAGCGACCGACCTGCCGATTGCCAAGTTAAAAGAGGAGATCGCGCGCTTGGTCTCCCAGCAATCGGTTGTCAAGGAACACATGAACGGACAGACTGTCTTTTCAGCCCCTGTCGAATTGACCCGCAGCCAAATTCGCAATTCACCACTCGACACACTGACGTTTTTCTCTTAAGCCATTGCGGCTCGTAGCTAACCATGTCTCAACTTTCACCCTTAGATATGATGTTCCTGTCATCGGACGAGCAGAAGGTGTTACGCCATCTCAATCGTCACCCGCGCTCCTCCTTCGCGCAGGTCGCTGAGGCGACGCAGATCGCAACATCTCAGCTTGAAGAGCTGCTAACGTTGATGGTTCGGGATGCAGGGATCGTCGAGCAGTTTCGTGACGGACAGCGCAGCTTCTCTGTGCGCTTTGCGTCTGTGCAAAAGCGCGTCCGCAACATGCCGATCGACATGGCGGCGATGTTTGCACAGGAGCCAGACAGTTTCTTGACCGAAGCCCCATTGACCAGTGAGCTATGCCCAGATGCATGTCAGCGACTGCTGCAAGGCAGTAAGTTGCGCTCGATGTTGAGCGACGAGGTGCTGGCGTGGCAGGGCAAACCGCTGCCTTATGTCGGCATTGTGCGGAACGGTTTGGTCAAGCGCAATCGGTTGCGCGGGCAGGGTAAATCTTCCGATGCGTCCTATCTGCGCCGCTATGAGTGGTTTGGGCTGACCCAACTGCTCGGTGATGCCAACAACACCGCCACCTTCACGGCCGTGACGGACGGGGAGTTGATGGTCTGGTCGGCCGATTTCTTCCTCAAATTTTTGCAATCTGAACCCGCCTTCTGTTTGAAGGTGGGGCAGATGATGGCGCAACAGGTCGTTGACTGTCAGGCGAGCTGTGGCGAGGGGCAGGCGCGGCTGTGGGTACTTGAGGGGATATTGCCCCAAACAGGTGTCTCGACCGTCGCGCAACGCCTCGCACGGCGCGTGCATGAGGAGGAAGGGGCGCGGGTCGTTTTATGGAACACGCAGTCCGTCCCCTCACTGGCCGAGCTGGGCGAGGGGGAGTGTCGCATTGTGGAGGAACAGGAATCCTATCTGCTCTCCAACCATGCGAGCGGGGTAGACGTTTTGATGAGCCGGCATTCGGCCGATTATCCCCCCCAAGTCGTTCTCGACATGTTGCTCAACCAGTTTGGCGCAAAGTATGACTACATCATCTGCGATACGGGCAGCAGCGACGCGGATGAGTTGAGTCTACGTCTGCGCGCCCACGCGCCCACGCTGATCACGCTGGCGACCGACATCCCGACGGCCGAGCCAATTGTCCAACATTGGAATCGTCAACAGGGCGGTCGGCCGAGTCAGAAGCGCATGGCCGTCCTCAACAAGGCGCAGCGCAACGCCGATCTCAGCTTCCATCTGACCATCTCTGATCGCGCTGCGTCGCCCGCCACGTTCACACAACAGATCGAAGAGCTACAGCGTCGCCTCTCGCTGACCCACTCAATCGGCATCTTTATACCCTCTACGCTCGATGTCGATATGAGCGTGGACAACACGCAGCAGGTGCAGCAGACGCTCAACTTTTTGGGCAGCATCTTCGGAGGCGCAACCAGCAGCAACGCAGAAGGCGTCTGGCAAAGCGAAGAGAGCGGCATGGTCGTGGAAGAGGTCACGATTGTGCGGACGTTTGTTTCGCAACAAGCACTCGAACGAAATCTAGATAGCGTCATTGGCTACGCAACCGAACTCAAGCTCACGATGAAGCAAGAGGCCGTCGCCGTCGATATTGACAATCAACTGTTGCTTGTTTAGGCGACGTCCGCATGACCATGAATCATCTTTGCATTTTTGAAGGAGCATTGGCATGAAATTACAAATTAGAGGGCCTGTGGCCCGCGCCATCTTAATCGCATTTCTTATCATCTCCATCGTGCCGATTGTCGTGGTTTCGGGTGCGCTGATCAGCCAGAGTCGCGGTGTGTTGACGGAGCAGATGGAAGATAACGTGCAGACGCTCGTTGAATCGAAGGCGGATGAAATCAACCAGCGGCTCAATGAAGTTCTGCACACGACCCTGATCGCCGCCGCGCATACCAAGTCTGCACTGCAACAAGAGGTCACGGCCGACCAGCTCACGACGGGCATGCAGCGTTATCAACTCGACGGGCGCAACCTGTTGGGGCTCGATGTCTACTTTAACGCGGCGGGCGGGGCAGAGGTGTTGGGGAGCGATCTCTCCAACGTCTATTGGAACAATGACATCCCGATCAACGACGTCGTCGAGCGACAGATCATTCAGACAGAACCACTCGATGCGATCTATGGCAGCATCAAGGGGGTCAGCCCCGACACGCAGTGGATCTATATGACGACCCCCGAAGGGATGATGCGGCTCTATCCATGGGCGGACAACGACCATTATCCAGACAAGTGGGACCCGCGTGAAATCATTTTTTATACGGTGGCAGATCGGCCGAATAATCCCACGCTCGAACCACGCTGGACGGCGCCCTATGTCGATTTTGCGGGAGCGGGCTGGATGGTCACGCTTTCCATTCCGATGGTCGAGAATGGGGAACTGCTCGGCATCATGTCACACGACATCACGATTAATGCACTGCAAAATCTCGTGCAAGATATCCGCGTGCTCGACGGGGCAGGTTATGGCTTCCTGATCGATGCCAACGGCAACGTCGTCAGCCATCCAGACTTTCAAGACGACGAGGCGTTAAAAGGGTCGCAAGAAGATGCCTCACTATTGACCTATGGCACGCCTGATTTTCAGGCCATCATCACCAAGATGGTCAACGGCGAGACGGGCAGCGGCCGCTTTGTCGATGACGTGGATGACCAGATTTTGGTCTATGCGCCGATTCCGACCATCGGCTGGAGTTTGGGAATTGTCGTGCCGCACTCGGAAGTCATTGCGCCCGCCCGCATCATGCAGCAGCGTTCATACACGATTGCAGGCGTGATCGCGCTCGCCGCCATTGCGCTCTCACTGCTGCTGACCCACACGCTGCACCAGCCGATCCGCCAGTTGCTGACGGGTGTGCGGCAGATGAGCGAGGACAGCCGCGCCGACAAGCTCAACCTCGTCTCATTTCGTGAGTTTGAGAAGCTGGCGCAGGCGTTTAACGAGATGGCGGATCGCGTCTACCAACGCGAGCGTCGCTTGAAAGAGAAAGTTGATGCGCTCTCGATCCAAATTGATACGGAGCGCAAAGAGGCGCAAATCCGCCAGCTTGTCGAAACGGATTACTTCCAACATTTGGAAAACAACGCACAGCTATTACGCGAGCGCATTAAAGGCAAGGCCGTTTCGCAACCATTACCCGCAGTAGAAAACAAGGTTTTTGGGGAGATAGATTGATTGTGGTGCAGAGAGAACAGCCACACAAATTCCCAACGAATCAAGATGATTGACACTTTCAATTTAAGGATTAAGCAATGACCAGAATCATTTCAACACACTCATTTCGCGGCGGAACAGGCAAATCAAACGTCACCGCCAACATTGCCACCCTGCTGGCAAAACAGGGCAATCGAGTCGGCGTTTTTGATGGCGACATTCAATCGCCGGGCATTCACGTCATCTTTGGCCTCAACGACACCTCAATCGGCTACACGCTCAACGACTATCTGTGGGGCAACTGCAAAATCGGCGATGCGGCACACGAAGTGTTCAGCGATGACACCAGCGATGGGGCGGTCTTTCTCGTGCCATCGAGCATCAAGCCCAACGACATCGCCCGCATTCTGCGTGAGAAATATGACGCGAACGACATGCACAACGCCTTTCGTGACCTCGTTTCGGTGCTCTCGCTCGACTATCTGTTGATCGACACCCATCCGGGTTTGAACGAAGAGACGCTGCTTTCGGTCGCCATTTCAGACGCGCTGATCATCATTTTGCGCCCCGACCAGCAAGATTTTCAGGGGACGAGCGTCACGGTCGATATTGCGCGCCGTCTGCGTGTGCCAGAGATTCATCTCGTCATCAACAAGACCCCGCCCAAATATGATTTTGACGACGTACGGCGCAAGGTCGAATCGGCCTACGATGCGGATGTGGTCGCCCTGTTGCCGCTCTCGCTCGACGTGGCACAAAACGCCAGCGCGCAAGTTTTTTGTCTCGACAATCCAGACCACTCGTTCACGCAAGGGGTGGAGAAGATCGTGGCGGCGATTTCGGCCGAAATTCCCGTCCCCGCCTAAGGAGCAATCCATGTACACGCACGGTTGGTATCTCGTCGCCTATGCCCGCGACCTCAACGAATCAGTTACGCCGATCAGCATTGGCAACAAGCGGCTGATGCTCGTCTGTCAAGAGGATGGACTGCACGCCTATGGTGCCGACTGCCCGCATCGCGGTGTCGATCTCGGCCGAACGGGCCGACTCGATGGCTGCACGATGGTCTGTAGTTTTCACGGCTATCGGATTGCGTTGGGTGGATCGGCCGAAAAACGGTTCCGCGTCCCAGAGTATGAAACCATCGTGCGCGGCGGACTGGTCTTTGTGCGGCTGTCTGACAGCCACGACAACGGCTTTAGCGACTTCATCAAGCAGTTGAGCATCAGCCACACGATCGTGCCGGGCATCACGATGAGCGTGCGCGCGCCTGCTCCGCTCGTCATCGAAAACGGTTTTGACAATCGTCACTTTCCCGCCGTGCATGGTATTGCCAACGATCCTGAGTTTGTGGTGCGCCATTCGGACGCGGGGGCGGTTATCGTCACCAGCACCTTTGAAGCACCCGGAGGCTATCAGGACGCCATCCCCTACGAGGCACACACCTTTAGTCCGGGATTGATCACGGTGATGCTCGATGGCAAGCCACCCTACAACGTCATCACGGGCGCAACGCCTGAACCGGACGGCACGACGACGATTCGCCTTTCGCTCGCACTCTCCCGCGCCAAGTTTGGCCCCTATCCGAACGAACGCTTCGTGCAGCAAATTTTGGAGTACAGTCATCAGGCACTCAAGGACGATGCCGTAATGTGGGAGACGATGAATCAGGATGTCCCACACAACTTCACGCCGCAGGACAACGCCGTGCTCGCCTTCCAGCAATTCTGCGACACCTTTGTGGAGGCTGCATGATCGACTTTGGCGACGGCATTGTGGCGCGTGAGGCTCCCGCCGCTGGCGACAAGGTGCTGTGGATTCACGGCTACACGCTCGACGCGAGCACGTGGCAACCACTCTGGGCGCAACTGCCTGAATGGCATCACATCGGCATTGAACTGCCCGGACACGGCATTTCACGCCCCTTCGATCCACAGCAAACGCTGCCCGAACTGGCGCGCCAGCTCGGTGAACATGCGCTCGAATTGGGGGTTAAACATCTCGTTGCGCTCTCGTTTGGCGGACAGATCGCGCTGCAAATCGCCATCGAGTTTCCCAACGCCTTTGAGCGCATCGTCTTGGGCGCACCCGGCATGTCTGGTGGCCCGCAAGACCCCAGCGTGATGTTGCTTTACAAAAAGATGGCGCGTGTCTACTTTGAGCGCGGTCGGGGGCCATGGCTGACCGATATGTGGATGGAATCAAAGCCGTTTCTCTTTAAGGGCGCATTTGACCAGCCTGAGCTTTGGCAATCGCTATACACCATCATCGATCGCTACAGTTGGGATGAGATCGCGAGCGGCGCGATGCGCGGCTTGACCAGCGGAAAACAGTTGCCAGAACAGTTGCAGCAAATTTCGGCCGAAACGATCATCCTCGTCGGTGATGAAGAGATGCGCGCCTTTCAACTGATTGCGGAACGCTTGGAGCGGTATCTGCCAAATTGCCGCCGTATCTTTTTGCCCGGTGTGAGCCATCTCTGTCTATTGCAAGTGCCAGACATCGCGGCGGGCTATATTCGCCAGCATCTGGAGGAGGCGCACCATGTCGTCCACTGAACAACGCGCGGAGGTGCTGTTTGAACATGGCGCATCTATCGCCATCACGCAAGAGCTGCTGCCGTTTAACGCACCCGCACAAATACGGGCGGCAAAACAGCCGTCCTACCAGATGCACATTCCGACATGGGAACGCTATGCAGCGGCGGCGCAACATCGCCAGCTACTCGATGTATTGCGCGACGATTTGCGCCAGCTCAACTTCCCCGTTGCCGACGGGATGAGTCAGCAAGCGCACTATCTCTCGGCGACACGACAGGGTCATGCGGCGCAATCCCCCGTGCTGGCGGTCGAAAAATCGGCCGAAATCACCCTCATCATTCATGACAGTATTGCGGGCGCAATTCCCATCTTGCAATGCGCCGAGCGGGCCACGTTTGAGCGACTTGTGCAGGTGTTCGCCCATCGCAATGAACCCGTTGCGATTCCCGCATCGATGGGGTCGTGCCTGATCACGGGCTATGTCAACTGGGGGCGTATCGACCAGCTTCGCACCCAATGGGTCATGGAGAAAGGGGTCAGCGGTCTGCGCGAATGGCCGCACGAATTCCGTCGCTATGTGCTGCCCAACAAGGCACTCTATCACGACTCGTTTCTGATTTTGAGCAGCGGCCCCTACAGCGGTGTCGCGGCGACGGCGCTGGGTTTGAGCGAGGACGCATGGCGCGACCGCTCGATCCGCATCCGTCGTGAGCATGAATGTGTTCACTACTTCCTGCTGCAACAGCGCGGCTATCTGCACCACGGCGTGCTCGATGAGCTGTTGTGTGATTTTGCCGCCCTCTGCGCCATTGGGGAAGGGGCGAACACGGCCGACTGGCTACGACATTTTTACGGCTTGGAGGCGTTTCCAGATTTTCGGCCGAATGGCCGCCTCACCAACTATCGCGGCGATCTGTCCGATCCTGCCTTCGACGTGCTGCTGGCCCTTGTCAACAGCGCAATTGACCGCTTGGCGCAGCTCGCGCCGCATATCGACCCATCCAATTTACAGCAGGCTGTCAGCCAGCTTGCAATGCAGTCGCTTGAATCACTGTGTGCGTTGCCACTTCAAAGAGGAAATCATGTCTGAAGAAAAGCCAAAACTCACTGTCAACATCGAAGAGATCGATGATCATCCAATTTTTCGCCGCAAACTGCTCGATAAGCTCAACTCGCCCGAACAGCTCGACACGCTGATCACGATCACGTCGCCGCGCAGCTGGCTAATTGTGCTGGCATTGGGCATTCTTGTCGTTGCGACCTTTGTCTGGGGATTTGCCGCCACCATCGAAACGACCGTTGAGGGGCACGGCGTGCTGGTCGATAACGGACAGGCGGATAACGTGGAAGTGGTCGTTTACACCTCTATGCGCGACGCACGCCGCATCCATCAGGGCAGCGAGATCAAAATTTCACCCCTCTCGTTTCGTCCTGAAGAGTATGGGCTGCTCGTCGGCATTGTGCAGTCGGTTCGCCACGAGCCATCGACTGTTGCCGAGATGGCGGCCGTCTTGGGGAATGACGCATTGGCGCAGGCGACGGCGGGAGATGGGTACATTATTGAAGTGAGGGCGACCCTCATTTCGGCCGATACGCCCAGCGGTTATTTGTGGACATCGGTCGATGGCCCACCCGCCGCCCTCAACATCGGCACACCCGCAAATGCCGACATCATCGTCAGCAAAGTGCGCCCCTATCAACTCGTTTTCTCACAATAGCTGCGGAGGTTCTGATGGCACTGGTCAATCATGCAAGCAATTTATGGGGGCGCGTCAAGCGTGACCCAACTCAACCCAAAAAGAGCAAGCGCATCAAAACGCCGACCGTCTTGCAAATGGAGGCGGTCGAATGTGGTGCCGCCGCGCTCGCAATCATTCTGGCCTACTATGGCAAAGTAGTGCCGCTCGAAGAGTTGCGGGTTGCCTGCGGTGTTTCGCGCAACGGCAGCAAGGCGAGCAACGTCGCACGTGCGGCGCGTCAGTATGGGCTCAAGGTGACGGGGCGCAAACGGGCGATTGAAAAAGTATACGAAACGGCGATGCCCGTCATCGTCTTTTGGAACTTCAACCATTTCTTGGTGGTTGAAGGGTTCAACAAAGATCGCGTCTTCCTCAACGATCCTGCAACGGGGCCACGTACCGTCACGCATGAAGAGTTTGACGACTCCTACACGGGTGTCGTCCTCATGTTTGAACCGACCGAGACGTTTACAAAAAGCAACGACCAATCTTCACTCATCAACGCCCTGCGCGGTCGTTTGCGCGGCTCCAGCACGGCGTTGGTGATGCTTTTCACCGTCAGTCTGATCTTGACGCTGGTGGGTCTGGTTGTGCCGGCGTTTAGCCGCGTGTTCGTCGATCAATATCTGGTTTCCGGGTTTGAGTCGTGGTTATGGCCGCTGATTGGCGTGATGTGCGCGACCGTCGTGGTCAGTGTCGTGCTGACGTGGCTGCAACAGCTTTATCTGTTGCGACTGGAAACAAAACTCTCGATCACAACCTCGGCCCGATTCTTTTGGCACACCCTGCGACTGCCCATCGACTTTTTCCATCAACGTCGTGCGGCCGATATTAGCAATCGTGTCCGACTAAACGACAACATCGCCCGCTTGCTCTCGGGGCAGGTGGCGACCAACGTGATCAACGCCGTTCTGATCTCGTTCTATGCCCTCTTGATGATTCGCTATGACGTGGTGCTGACCGTGATCGGGGTGGGCTTTGCGCTGCTCAACATTGTCGCACTGCGTTACTTTTCACGCCGCCGCACAGATGCCAATCAACGCTTGCTCAACGAGCAGGGGCAGTTTATGTCGGTGGCGATGAGCGGCTTGCAGATGATCGAAACGCTCAAGGCGACGGGGCGCGAGTCCGACTACTTTGCACGCTGGGCGGGAACACAGGCGAAGGTCGTCAACGCCGAACAAGATTTGAGCGTGACGACGGAGATGCTGACCGCCGTGCCAGCCATTTTATCGTCGATCAACATCGCCCTGATCGTCACGATTGGCGGCTTGCGCATTATCAATGGGCAGCTCTCGATTGGTGAACTGCTGGCCTTTCAAGCCCTGATCGCGTCGTTTATGATGCCGGTCAATCAGCTGGTCAATCTCGGCACGCTCTTGCAACAGACACAAGGCGAGATGGCGCGGCTGGATGATGTGATGAAATATGAGGTTGATCCCCATACGGCGGTTTCGGCCGATGTTGACCTCGCCAGCACCAAACTGATCGGCGCACTCGAACTGAAAAACATCAGCTTTGGCTACAGCAAACTCGACAAACCGCTGATCGAAAATTTTAGCCTGACGCTCAAGCCCGGCTCACGTGTCGCGCTCGTCGGCAGCTCAGGCAGCGGGAAATCGACCATCGCCAAGCTGGTGGCAGGTGTCTATGAAGCGTGGGATGGGGAGATGTTGTTTGATGGCAAGCCGCGCGAGGAAATCGGCCGATTGCAGCTCAAAAACTCCATGACAATGGTGAATCAGGACATCTACCTTTTTCAGGGCAGCATCCGCGAAAACATCACCATGTGGGACAGCACAATTCCCGAGACGAGCGTGATTCAGGCCGCCAAAGATGCGGCGATTCACGATGCCATTGCGGCCAAGCAGGGCGGTTATGCCCACATCGTCTCCGAAGGGGGCGGCAACTTTAGCGGCGGACAACGCCAACGGCTCGAAATCGCCCGCGCTCTCGTCACCAATCCGACCATTCTCATTCTCGATGAGGCAACGAGCGCACTCGACCCCATCACCGAGAAGATCATCGACGACAACGTGCGCCGACGTGGCTGCACGACGCTGATCGTCGCCCATCGTCTCAGCACCATTCGGGATTGCGATGAAATTATCGTTTTAGAGCAGGGCAAAATCGTCCAGCGCGGCACGCACGACAAAATGGTGCGCGTCAAAGGGCCGTATGCCAGCCTGATTCGCTCGCAGAAAACATCTGGCGTAACGACCACACAGGATATTTTTGACCTCATTGCGACCGCTAACTAGCGTCGCGTGAAGGAGTTCATTATGAGTCGTAAACTGCACATCGACGCTATCGATAACCTCGAACTTTTCCTGCTCAATTTGCGCTACAAAGAGGGTCGCATGGTTGAGGTTGAAGGCAACAAGCCCCTTCTGCTCAACGACCCCAGCGTGGCCTACATCGTCTACAGCGGCGTGGTCGATCTCTTCTCCGTGCAAACGCGCGGCGACGAAATTATCGGTCACAACAACCACCTATTTCGTGGACGGGTCGGGCAGCTCATCATGGGCGTGGGGCAGGAGCTACATGGCGGCCTCAACATTCGCGTCAGCGGAATGCCCGGCACGCGCTTAATTAGGCTGCAAAAGGCACGCCTCATCGCGCTCGCCCAAGAGCTGGAATACAGCGATCTGGTCATTGCCATGCTCAACGATTGGGTGATTGGGCTATCGAGCGGTGTTTCCAACGAGTCACTGCCAAAGGTCTACCAACTGCTTGAGTCGAATCAGCAGGTCACGGTCGAAATCGATCATGTCGTTGTGCCAAAGAAAGAGGTGCTGTGGACACAGGCAGAAGGCGGGCATCTCCAGTTGTTTAACCAACAATCGCTGGCGTGGCGCAACGGGGCGGGACACGTCCCAATTTCACCCCAAGCGTGGGCAACGGCCGAGGCACAAAGCACGCTCGATGTGATCGACACCGCGACCTTCTTGCAGAATGATCCCGAATGGAAGGCGGTTGACCAGTTCCACAAGTTGATGATGGTCGCTATCGCGCTCAATCGCAAGCGCGAACATCTCAGCGATCTGGAACGGTTGCAGAAGAAGACGGAGATTGAGCAAGAGGTGATGCATCAATCACTCTCGCACCTCACGTCTCCCTTGCAGACGAGCGGTCTGCTTGCCTCCAGCGTCGGACACGCCTATGTGGGTGAGCAAGAGTCGCTGTTTACGGCATGCCGATTGGTCTGTGACAAGCTCGGCGTGACGCTCGATGCGCCGCCCCCAGTGGAAGAGAAGCTGCTGTTGGGAAAAGCGTTGCAGCGCATTCTCAACCATGCAAACTTGGAGTCACGCGATGTCGCTTTGCGCGGCGTGTGGTGGAAAGATGATCACGGTGCGCTGCTCGGATTTTTAGAGCGTGGACAAAAGCCGGTTGCGCTGTTGTTTGACGGTCGCGGTTACATATTGGTCAATCCAGAAACAAATGAAAAGCTGCGCGTCGATGCCCAAATTGCCAAAGAAGTGATGCCGATGGGGTATACGTTCTATACGCCATTTCCCAATCGTGCGCTTTCGTTGTTTGACGTGTTGAAATATGGCTTTGGTGGCAGTCGCCGCGACATCATCTCTATTTTGGGGATCAGCTTGGCGATTTCACTGCTCGGTCTGTTGCCACCGATTGCAACGGGTTGGCTGTTCAACAGCGTCATCCCAGCTGCACAGGTTGGTCTGCTGTGGCAAATCGGGGCGGGCCTGATCGTGATGTCACTCGCCGGCGCCGCCTTGCGTGTTGCGCGCGGGATCGGGTTTTTGCGCGTGCAGACGAGGCTCGACCTCAATGTACAGGCCGCGCTCTGGAATCGGTTACTCAACTTGCCGATGTCGTTTTTCCGTGACTATACGGCGGGCGATTTGGGAACGCGCGCGATGGGCATTAGCTCTATCCGGCGCGCGCTGTCGGGCTATGTGGTGACGACGATCATCACGTCGATCTTCTCAGTCACCAACTTGATTCTGTTGTTTAGCTATTCGGGACGCTTGGCAGTGGCGGCGGTGGGGTTGGTCGCCCTTTCGCTGGTGGTGACGGTTGTGCTGTGCGGGTTGTATTTGAAATATCAGCGATTATCGGCCGATATTCAAGGCGCCGTCTCTGGAACCGTTCTGCAACTCCTGACAGGGATCGTCAAGATTCGCATTGCTGGCGCAGAAAATCACGCCTTCCATCGCTGGTCAAATCACTTCACGGAGCAGAAAAGCGTTGACTATCGCGGCCGGCTGATCACCAATGCGCTCTCAGCCTATAACGGAGCCGCCCCCCTGATCGCGTCCATCCTAATCTTTAGCGTGATTGCATTAGCCAGCCAAGCCCAACTTTCGACGGGCGACTTTCTCGCCTTCAATCTCGCCTTTGTCCAATTTATGTCTGCATGGGTGATGCTGGGGGGCATTATGCTCTCGATTTTGCCGCTCATTCCGATGTGGGATCGGCTCAAGCCAATTCTCGATACGCTTTCCGAAGTCAGCGACGATAAAGAAGAGGTCGGCGAATTGGCGGGTGGCATCGAGGTCAACCATTTGACGTTTGGCTATGGCGAGCGCGGCCCCACCGTTTTGAATGACGTGACGTTGACGATTGAGCCGGGTGAATTTGTCGCTTTTGTCGGGCCATCGGGGTCAGGAAAATCGACGCTCTTACGGCTGTTGCTCGGTTTTGAAACGCCCGACAGTGGCGGAGTCTACTACGATGAGCAGGACTTAAACGACCTCAACGTGCGCTCATTGCGCCGTCAAATTGGGGTTGTGTTGCAAAACGCGACCCTTATGCCGCAAGACATTTACGCCAACATCGTCGGCACATCACCCGACCATACTTTAGAGGATGCGTGGGAAGCGGCCGAACTGTCTGGCTTAGCGGACGACATCCGTCAGCTTCCGATGGGGATGAACACGGTGATAAGCGAGCGGGGTGGCAACTTCTCTGGCGGACAGCGGCAGCGACTATTGATCGCGCGTGCGCTGGTGACACGTCCGCGCGTTGTCTTTTTTGACGAAGCGACCAGTGCGCTCGACAACCGCACGCAAACGATTGTCAGCGAGAGCTTGGAGCGCATGAAGGCGACCCGCGTTGTGATCGCCCATCGGCTCAGCACAATTATCAACGCCGACCGCATTTTTGTATTCGACAGCGGGCGGATCGTGCAGCAGGGAACTTATCAAGAACTACTCGATCAAGAAGGGCCGTTTGCGGAGTTAGCACAGCGGCAGATGGCTTAAGCATCCACACCATAGCTCGCTCTTTCAGTGAGAGGGGTCGCCCGTCAGCCCGCATTGGCTATTACCGAGAAGCGGGCTTAGAGGCGTGAGGATTTTAGACTAGGAGAATCAGATGATTACAATGACGAAACCGCTTGCACCCCCTGATTTGCGACCGTTTCAGTTTACGGAGCTTGACCACAAGCGGATGCAGCAATTTCCCGGTTATTACTTTTGGCGCGCCCATCAGGTCAACGGCTCCATTTTTCAGCGTACACACCCCGACGGCGATTCATTTGTCGTGATGAGTGGGGTCGAGGCGAATCGCTTTATGACGCAAGAAGGGGGCAGGCTGATCGTCGCACGCGAAATTCGGCGTGAGCAGAACGAAGAGCTCGGCGTCGATGAGACGCTCGTTTCAATGGGGGGAGAGCAACATTATCACCATCGCCGCTTGCAAAAGGCGGGCTACTCGCGCTCAGTGCTGAACGATAAGTACACGACGCTGGTCGAATTGGTCGAGGCGCAAGTTCGTGAATGGCCAACGGATGCGCCGTTTCGGCCGAGTATGCTGCTCCCACCTGTCGTGGCGGAGATGTTGGGCGTGGGCGTGTTGGGTCACTCGACGGGGGGACTGTTTCCCGAAATCGCCTACTTTGTGCGCAACCTAACGATTGAAACCGTGGCACATCTGCGACCACGCACCGTTTTAGACACAACGCGCTACAAAATTGCCAAAGCCCGTGCGCTCGGCTTGGCAAACAATGTGATCAAATCCCATCGCACGGGAAGCTGTCCGTTTGGCCACAGCCAGCTCGTCGATGACCTGCTATCTGCCCAGCATGAGCAAGATACGTTGATGAGCGAGCAGGAGTTGCGGGTTGCCGTCTTAGGCGGCTACATCGGCGGTCTTGATACGGTTGCCTATACCTGCCTCTTCATTCTTTATGCGCTGCTCAAGCAACCCCATCTGATGGCGCAGGTCGTTGCCGACATTGATGCCAACGCCACTGGTGACACATTTGCGCCATCTGATTTGCGCGCCATGAATTGTCTGCACGCGGCCACCCTAGAGGCATTGCGTCTCTACCCAGTCTCATCAGCCACGATGTGTACGGTTGCCGAGCCATTCGAGTTTGCTGGTTATGGGCTAGACGAAGGTCAGCGGCTGCTGATGGCTGGTGCGGTTCCCCACTTTTCTGAGGAATATTTTGAGCGTCCATTTGAGTATCGCCTCGATCGCGGAAGCGAATATCGCCAGCCCGGTGCGTTTGCTCCATTTGGGGTCGGGCCGCACGTTTGCCTGGGGGCAGGGATGGCAGAGGTGCTGATCATGTTGACGATGATTGGGCTACTGCGTTCATTTAAGATTGAGTTGGCCGATCCAGATTACGAGCTAAGAATTCACACGATGCCGACACCGATGCCGGCCCAATTTCATCTGAATATCAGTGCGAGGTAGTGTGACGTGTGGGCGGCACGATTGTCGTCCACTTTGCAAAAAATGTGTGGCACATTGACTGCACAGTTATCAATTAAAAGGAAAACAAGATGAGCAATTTAAAGAGTCAAAACCACGTCCGTCATTTTGGAAACTACTATGCCGCAGCAAGCGTGATTGGAGTCGGCGTTATCTTCCTGCTCCAACAGTTCAACTTGTTGCCGTTTGGAAGAAGCTGGCCGCTCTACATTTTCATCCCCGCAGTTGTCTTTCTCGTGCAGGGCGTCACGGCGTATCGCAATGGTCAACTTCACTACGCACTCAACACGCTTTGGATCGGCTTGATGATCGCGTTTATGGGGGTTGGCTTCCTCGTGGGTCTGTCGATGAATTCGATCTGGCCCGTGTTTGCCATCCTGACAGGTATTGCGATGGTGTTGCGTGCGAGAATAAATCGGCCGAATTAAACCACCCCCATTAATCCTATGGCTAAAGCCAAAGGCTGATACGCGAAACGCGCTCAAGCGCGTTGTGTAACAGCCTTTGGTTGTTGGTCTTTGAAAAATTAATTCGGTAATCGATCTGTCATTCTGGTAGCACCAGAAAGAGACGTGGAGTGAACACTGAGAGCCTCTGTGAGATGGGATACAATTTTTGTACCAACAAAAAACAATCCAACAATCTCATGGAGCCTCTCAGCATGATGAAGTTTATGACAGAACCCCCACTTAATCCAGCCATAATGGTCTGTCCCCATTGTGAAGAAGAAGACCGTATCTGGATTCACTCCCAAAAAGAACGCCGTTTCAAGTGTTGTGCGTGTCAGCGCACCTTTGCCGAAAGTCGTGGCACGCTGCTGTTTAACAAACGGTATCCCAATTGGGTGATCTTGCTGGTGTTGGGACTGCTTGCTGGAGGGTGTCCAGTGCAGGCAATTGTGACAGCCTTTTACATTGACGAAAAGACGGTTGCCAGTTGGCAGTTGGAAGCCGGTCAACACGCCCAACAAGTGCAAGCAGAAAAGGTGTGCTGTGGGCAACTGGCTGGTGAGCAAATTCAAAGTGATGAGATGTGGGTCAAAACCCAGTATGGCGCGATGTGGTTGGCAACGGGGATGGCGGTCTTCTCGCGTCTGTTCATCTGGGGTGCCATCGGCATTGAGCGTAACAGGTCACTGGTACAACGAGTGGTTGAGCGCATCGGTCAGGCGATTGAGCGTGGCAGCGACTTGCTCTGGGTCACCGATGGGTTTGGTGCATGGGAACAAGCGATTCGCAAAACGTTGCGCGACCGCGTTTATGACGGCAAGCCCGGCGCACCTAAGTTGCCAGTCTGGTCAGAAATCCACATGGTTCAGGTTGTAATGCATACGGCAGCCAGACGACTGACTGGCATCACGCGACGCTTGCGCATTGGCGATTGGAAAACGGCACAACAAATCATGACCAAAACGCAGTCGTTCATCGGTGTGTTCAACACCGCTTATGTCGAACGGCTCAATGCAACCTTCAGAACATGGATACCCGCATTGGCGCGTCGCTCCCGCACCCCATCGCGCTATCGCTTACATCTGGAAGCGGCTTTGTTTTGGACGGGAGCGGTTTACAACTTTTGACGCATCCATGCGACCCTTGAGGCAACCCCAGCCATGGCCGCTGGCTTAACGGAGGAGGTTTGGTCGCTTCGAGACTTGATATTTTGTCTCCAAAATCGACCGAAATCTCTCCACGCTACTTTGTAGTGCTACCGTCATTCTCGCGAAGGCGGGAATCCACTCTTCTGGCGAGGATGTTTCGGGAAATCCAATTCCCGAAACACGCTGATTTTGTTACCTGATCTATTTTTAAAACTGCAAAAACCAAAGGCCTACCGATTTCCCAGAGTTTCATACTATTGCGCGTTGTATATCCAGCAGCCAATACGCACCACGCAATACGCAATACTTTATATTGCGCGTTGCATATCCAGCAGTCAATACGCACCACGCAATACGCAATACTTTAGATGTTCCGCTACAATAGACCCAAAAAAGGAACAATCCATGTCAAAACCGACCACCTTACCGATTCGTGCCGACGTTGATCCAAAATACACGTGGCATCTCGATTCTATCTTTCCCGACGAAGCTGCTTGGGAAAGTGCACTCACCGATCTGCAAAATAGTCTACCCAAGATTACAGCCTTTCAAGGGTCGCTGACCAATAGTGCCCAACGACTGGCCGACCTATTTGAGCTGATGGCAGAGGTGGAGCAGGTGGCTGGGTTTGTGGGGGAATGGGCCCAGTTGCAATATGCGGTTGATGTGACCGATCAGACAGGGGTCGCCCGCATGGGACGCGCGCAATCTGTGCTGGTGAAGTTAGCCGCGACGACCGCCTTTATTGAGCCAGAGTTGATGGCATTATCGGCCGAAACGATCGCGCAATGGATTGCCAATGAACCACGTCTGGCGATTTATCAACATTACTTTGAGCGGTTAGCGGATCGTAAGCCGCATGTGAGATCGGCCGAAGTCGAAGAACTGCTTGCCCAGTCTATGGATGCGTTCGTAACCGCATCCGCCTCGCACCGCATTATGGCAAACGCCGATCTGCGCTTTGCTGACGCAACCAACGCCAACGGCGACAGCCTCTCTGTCTCACAAGGCGCGTTGCGAAATATGATGACCAACCCCGACCGCACCGCCCGCCAGACGGCATGGCAAAGTTATCGTGACGGTTATCTCGGCTTTAAGAACACGTTTACAAACAACTATCACGCCTATGTCAAGCAAAACGTCTTCTTTGCACGCGCACGCGGTTACAACAGCGTCATCGAGGAATCACTGGGCGAAAATAAAATTCCCCAATCTGTCTATCACAATGTAATCGACGTCTTCCGCGAACGCAGTGATGTTTGGCAACGCTACTTCTCGGTGCGCAAACAGGCACTCGGCGTCGAGACGCTTGCGCCTTATGACATGTGGGCACCGCTCTCACAACAGGCTCCGACCATCTCATTTGAACAGTCGGTGGAGATGATTGCGACTGGCATGCAGCCGTTGGGTGAAGATTATGTCGCTGCGGTGCGGCATGGCTGTATGGAGCAAGGTTGGGTTGATCTCTATCCCAATGTCGGCAAGGTGCAGGGTGCATTCTCGGCTGGTTCGTTTGGCACACAGCCGTATATCATGATGAACAGTGGTGACGACATCATGGGAATGAGCACGCTGGCGCATGAGCTGGGCCACTCGATGCACTCCTACCTAACATGGCAGCATCAACCGATCAGATACAGCCACTATTCGCTATTTGTGGCAGAGGTTGCGTCGAACTTTAATCAGGCATTGGTGCGTCATCATCTGCTGCAAACAAATACCGACCGCAACTTCCGGATTGCACTGCTGGAAGAGGCGATCAGCAACTTTTATCGTTACTTCTTCATCATGCCGACGCTCGCGCGCATCGAGTTGCTGGCCCATACGATGGTTGAAGAAGGGAAGCCACTGACGGCGGATGGGCTGATTAAAATTTCGGCCGAATGTTTCCAGACAGGGTACGGGGATCAGGTGCAAGCCGACCATGACCGTATCGGCATCACGTGGGCAACCTTCTCACATCTCTATAGTCGATACTATGTTTTTCAATATGCGACGGGGATTGCTGGCGCACATGCCCTTGCCAAACCGGTGATCGAAGGTGACGAGGGGGCAGTTGATCGCTATCTCACTTTCCTGCGCACGGGTGGGGCTGATTATCCGCTGCCCGTTCTGCAACGTGCGGGCGTTGATCTCAGCTCTCCTGAGCCGATCCATCTCGCCTTTGACACGCTGGCCGACTACATCGAGCAGTTGGCTGTGTTGGTTTTGTAAGATTATTTGCGCTTGTGTTAATGACGAGCAAGGTGTCATCGACATTTAGGTAGAGGCTAGGTAAACGGCATCGTACATTCCGTTGGCGCACAATTCGACGCCGTTTATCTCGCCCTGTTGCCAATCATGTCCACGAAACGGGGTGAGACAAACGGCATTAACACCGCGCCAATCATAAATCATACACCGTTTGCCTGACCCCTACGGCTGTTTTGAAAGGTCAACGAACCCTAGCGCGTCCCAATTGGTGCGGCCAGCAGCGCGTCGGGAATCGCAAATCCGTTGACCACGTGCAACGCTTGATAGCGCAGTTCTTCGCATAGTGATTCGACTTCGGCACGGATGGCGCGGCTCTTGCGGCGCGACAAATAGCCATTTTCCATGAACCATGCCGCATCCTGCTCGATTTGCCAGAGTGCAAATAGCGACGCCAGCTTGTCAAGCACAGCGCGGACGGCGGGATCTTTTGTGCCGGCCACCCCACGCAAAAAGTGCGCCAACAATTCCCGGTCGATCAGCGCATCGGCGAGGCGAATAAAGTCGTTCTGCGCCGCGATCTGTGCATCCGTTGGGTCTGCTCCCTGCTTGACGAGCTGTTGCAGCCGCTTGGCGAGTGCCAGCACCCGTGTCTGTTCACGTGCCGCAAACAGGCGTTTGTGGAAACGGCTGTCACGCAGATGGGAGGATGTGATTTTGTGTGATTTTTTCGGCCGAATTCCCCGCCAAAGCTGCCGCAATAATACCCCCACTATCTTGCCACCCCGCATCTCTTTCCCCAATGCAACCAGTCGCTCTTTTGCAACCAACTGCATCAAAACGGTGTTGTCCCCTTCAAACGTCGTGAAAATATCACAATCTTGCCGCAAGCGTCCAAGCTGATTTTCAGCGAGATACCCCTGTGCGCCCGTCGCCTCGCGGGCTGCTTGGACAATATGCGTCGCGTTCCAACTGCTGCGCGCCTTCAATCCCGCCGCCAACGTTTCGATTGTCCGCGTGTCCGCTTGCATCGGCTGCTTGACGGATGCCGCATATTGGTCGAGCAATCCATGCAGTGCAAAGTCGAGCGCAATCGTTTGGGCGAGCGGGGGCAACAGACGGCGTTGATGTGTTTTGTAGTCGATTAAGAGCGTTTCGGGTTGGTCATTTCGGCCGAATTGTCGGCGTCGATTGGCATAGCGAATTGCAATCGTCAGCGCATTTTTGGCGACGCTGAGCGATGTCAGCCCAATGCCGATGCGTCCCCCAACCAGCGTGCCGAGCATCGTGAAAAAGCGGCGCGACTCCTTGTCGATGGGGCTGCTGTAGGTGCCATCGGCCGCCACGTCTGCAAAGCGATTGAGCAGATTTTCACGCGGTATACGCACATACTCGAACGAGACGCGCCCGTTATCCACCCCGTTCAACCCGACCTTATCCCCATGATCGACGATACGCACGCCGTCCATCAGCTTGCCCTGTCCATCCCGAATCGGCACGAGAAATGGGCTGATGCCATAATCTTCACCCTGCGTGATGAGGCGCGCAAAGACGACCAACATCTCGCCGTCCCGTGCCGCATTGCCGATATACGCCTTGCGTGCTGACTCAGTCGGGGTATGGATGATAAACTCATCGGTTGCCGCATCAAATGTTGCCGTCGTTTCGAGCCCGCGCACGTTTGAGCCATGCCCTGATTCCGTCATGCCAAAGCCACCGAGCAGTTGCAAGTTGCCAACAGCGGCGAGATACCGTTCATGATGGTGGCGCGTGCCGAGTGCCAAAATGCTGCTGCCAAATAGACCGAACTGCACGCCAAACTTGACGAGCAGGCTCAAGTCATGGTGGCCGAGCATCTCCATCGTGACGAGATATTGCGCGATGTCGTCGCGGCCACCAAAGGCGGCTGGATAGGCGGCCGAACCAAGCCCTTGATCCGCAAGCTGTTCAAGCCAGCGCAACACGTCGGCGCGATACGCTTCTGAATCATGTGATTGGTGATAGGCAAATTGGGGTGTTGTGAGCAGTTGGCGCAGACGCTGCTTGAATGCGGCATGTTGTCCGTCCAGTGTTTGGGTCAACTGCGCGACGTTGAAAGACGGCGACTGACTCTCGACCAGAACGGGCAGATCATACGTCTGTGGGATAAGCTGGCGAATCGCCTCTCGCCCACGCGCACCGAGTGTGCCCTCGACAAATTCGAGCGCACGATTGACCTCTTCATCGAGCCGCGCATCGACGCGACGGGCGATATATCGGCCGAAATCAGCCAAACCCACCACGCTTGTCCCATCTGAATAATCCCGAATCACGCTTAGCCAGTCATGACGCTGGGCCTCAGCAGGTGGGTTCTGAGGGTTGAGCCAGCTTTTTAGATAGCCTTGCTCCTGCGTCGTCAACCATGTTTGACTGTTGACATACTCCTGAAGACGCAAAATTTCTGTCGGTGACAAAATCCCGTTTGTCCAGCCAACATATAACATCGGCAGTAGCGGTAAAAGCCCGTGTAGCTCTTTGAGTTCGTTAATAGGAATGATTTGCATGAATGTGCGTCGATAAGTTTTAAATGGCCTTACTTATCGACTGATAAGTAGACGGTTTCATTCTATCAACTTATCAAGCGATAAGTAAGAGCCGTAATAAATCTAACAAGAATCTATTATCTCCCCAGTTACTCGCTAACTGGGGAGATAATAGTTTTCAAGTTTTTGACTTGCCGGCAAAGTCCGCAAAGAATCATTTAAAGGGGGTGTGGTGGCGCGCCACCACACCCCCTTAGGATCGAGACTCAAATTACTGACACATCCGTCATTCCTGCGAAGGCAGGAATCCATTCTTCTACTTGAGAAAGACAGTTTCAATCATCTGCACAAGCCACAATGCTAGCTAAATGGGACAAAGTCAGAGATGGTTTCTTCCAAATTGAGGTCAATATTCAAATAGGTTTGGGTGACGGCGAGCGAGCTGTGGCCGAGCAGTTTGGATATTTGGGTTAACGGGATGGCGCTCTCGTAGCCAATCTGGGCATAGGTGCGGCGTAGATCGTGGGGTTGCAAATTGTCATGCCCAATCAGATTGCCATAGCGTTGAACGATATTATAAATTGAGGTAGACCCCAGCGAGTCGCCAAGACGATCGCCCTTAAAGAGCCGGCGCAAAATACGGCCCTCAGAATCACTGATGCGCTGCCAACTGAGCAGCAACTGTGCCATCTCATCGGCAATCGGGATGACGCGGTTTTTCGCACCCTTGCCCAGCACCGACAACACCCAGCGGTCGCCCTGCCGCAGAAATTGCGCCCACGTAACTTTGGTCGCCTCGTTACGGCGCAGACCTGCACCGACCAACAGCGCGATGCAAACCTTATCGCGCATCCCTTGCAAGGTCGTCGGATCGGGCGCGATGAGCAGTCGGTGGGTTTCATAGGATGAAAGCCACAGATGCGCCTTTTCGCCCGACTGCTGACGTGTGCGGATGGCGCGCGATAGGGCATTGAGTCGCATAATAGCGGCTTGCGCCTCGGCGACACTTTCGGGAGATGGCTGCACTTGGCTTTCAATCATCAACTGAAGCCGATCCGCCCAACTAGCAATCGCGCCGCGCAAATAAAGCGCGGCCGAGACAGAGACCGTTTGCCCATAGTCGCGTAGCGCAAGCGGGTCACTCATGTTGACACCGTCGCGCACGGCACGCTCAACGGTACGCGCATATTGTCGCTTGGTGGTTGGCAGCAGATTGGGGTTGCGTTCAATCGCGTCAAGGTAGCGTTGGGCGGGATTTTGTGAGAGCAAAACGGGCAAATTCATAGGGAAATTATAACCCTTATTTTAGTGAACGAAATAGCTGTTTACGTCACTAATGTGCTGAAAACTGTGTGTACCTTAGCGTTCGTGTCGCTTACGTGCCGTTGTGCCGCAACTTTTGTCGTCTATCACGTTTAGTCGATAACAAAGGTGACATGGGTAAAATCGCAAGTCACAAATTGCGTGGATTGGAGATGCGTTTGCGTGGTGGACAAGCCGCACGCTCTTCTATACTTTATAGAGATGATGCAACTGTATTTATTTGGAACGCTGCGCGTCATTCGTGCGGGTGACAGCATGACGCTGATGGGCAATACGGCAATGCTGTTGGGCTATTTGGCGCTGCAACAATATCCCCAGCCGCGCAGTCAGATTGCGGGAACGCTTTTTCCTGACGTGTCTGAGACGCAAGCCCGCCGCTTGCTGACCCACACGCTCTACCGTTTGCGCCGCGAGATTGGCACAGACAGTCTGCTGCTCGACAACGATTCGATTGGGCTAGCGGATGTGTGGGTTGATGTTGTGGCGTTTGAGTCTGCGGCGCGGCAGGGAGATCGGCCGAAAGCACTGCAACTCTACACCGCTGATCTGTTGGGCTCCGTCGATGCGGCATGGCTGATGGGGCGACGCATGCAGTTGCGCGAACAGTATGAACGACTTTTGGCGCAACAAATCGCCGTCTATCGTGCGGAAAACAACGCGATCGCCGCGCTACCGCTCGCGCAACGCTGGGTGCAGGTGAACCCACTGGATGAGGATGCGCATGTTGCCCTGATGCGCCTCTATCACAGGTTGGGCAAACAGCGTGCTGCGCTGCAACAATACAACGATCTGGTCGCCCTGCTTGCGACCGAGTTAGCTGTCGAGCCACTGCCTGAAACGCAAGCCGTTGCGGCGGAGCTACAGGCTCAGAGCGCGGTAGATTCGGCCGAAAATCCCCCCCTGATCGGTCGCCGCAATGAACGTGCGCAACTGCTGAAACAGCTCGCGCAACGTGGCTCGATCTCGCTGCTTGAGGGCAACGCGGGTATCGGCAAAACGCATCTGCTCAATGATATTGCGGCCACCTTGCAATGGCGCGACATCCATGTTGGGCGCGCCAAGACCAATCAACTGGTGGGCGAACAGCTCTATGAGCCGCTTGCATCTGCCATGCAAACGGTTGTGCGGGCGATGCCCGAGTCCTTGACAAAACTCACGCCACTTGCGCGCCGCTTAATCAGCGAGATGCTGCCCCAATTGCGACCCCAACTGGCGGAACCGCTGACAAACACCTCGCCGCGCGCATTGCAAATGGCACTGCGTCAACTCCATATCCACCTCACAACGACGACCCCACTTGTGTTGCTGTTCGACGATGTGCAGTGGGCCGATGATGGATTTTGGGGGCTCTTGCCGACGCTGGCGGAGCTGACTCAAACGCTGCCGCTTAGCCTTGTGCTCGCCTTCCGCAGCCGCGAGATGCGTGCAAACGAGACAGGCTGGAACCAGCTTGCGGCCATCGATCAGCAGTTTGCCCCGCTGCGGCTGACGCTGACAGGCTTGGCGGCGGCTGAATCGGCCGAATTTGTCCAGCAGCATGGCTACGATCCCGCTGCCAGCACAGTCAAGACCGCCATCGAGATTAGCGGCGGCAATCCCTATCTCCTGCAAACGTTGCTGGCAGGAGATGGCACGACTGAAATGACCACCCTGTTTGATCAACGGCTGGCCGCGTTATCGGATGCGGCACGGCAGGCATTGGCGGCGGCAAGCGTATTGGGTGGGACGATTTCGGCCGATGTCTGGCACATGATGTTAGAGGCTGCGCCCCCCATTCATGCGTTGCTCAAATCGAACATCATCACGCCTGTCGACAACGGCTTTGCATTTGAACACGATCTGCTGCAACTGCACGTGCGGCAATCGCTGAGTGACGGGGCGCGGCGACAGTGGCATCAACGCGCCGCCGCTGTGCTGGCGCAGCAGGCGACGGCGGCAACGCTGGCATGGCATGAGGTCGCCGCGGGCAACGCGACATCCGCCTTGCACCACTATCAAACCGCATTTGAAACGGCTCTCATGCAGCATAATTTGGCTATGGCACAGACGTTTGTGACGCGAGCGGTCGCGCTGCATGACGATCTCGATGAGGGGGGCAAGTTGGTGCTGCAACTCATGCAGCTGCAAATCGCTGAGGCCCACCGCTATTCGGGCGAAAACTTGGACAAAATGGCAACGCTGGCGGCCAGCGCAAAACGGTTGGGCGACGCGGCCACGCTGTTACGCATCTTACGCTTACAGCTTGGTGCCTACGCCGCGCAGGGTGAACTCGATGTCGTGCGTTCGATTGGGGCGGAGGCGATTCAGCTTGCGGGCGAGTTGGGGGATCTTTCGGCCGAAATCACCATCTATCTCGCCGTCGCCAACAAAATCATCGTCATTGAACGCAACGTGGTGGCGGCAATGAGCTGGATCGACCATGCGCTTACGCTGGCCGAACAGCCTGACGCGCCCCTGCATTTACAGGTTGATGCGTGGTTACAAAAGCTATCGGCACGCGCCCGCCTACCCGACCGCACCGCCAGCGAACTGTTTGGCTATCATGCCCGCGCCGCCGCCATCGTTGCCCAGCATGATGCGCTGCGTCCGCTCGAAACAGATTTGCAGTTGCATCATGCCATCGCCGCGCAGATGACGGGTGACTTTGAGCAAGCGTGGCGCGACTACTGTCAGGTCGTGATGCGCTATCAGCAGGATGGCAGCGACCGCATGTTGCGTTCGGCACGCTACAACGCAGCCAATATGTCGATGGTGCTTGGGCAGCATGTTGAGGCGGTCTTGTTTGCGGAAGATCTGTTGCAGACCGAATTGCAACAAACCGAGGCGGGCGATCAGCTGTATGTCAATCAATTTCGTGCGCTGCTGATCCGCGCCTATGTTGAGGCGGGTGAACATGCCATCGCGGAACAGGAGGCAGCGCGATTACTCGAATGGCTCGCCAGCGAACCAGCGGGCAGCACGGTCGTTTACGCATGGAACACGATTGGCGTGCTGCACTTCCACAAGGGCGCATATGCGACCGCCTATGAAGCCCACCAGCGAGCGTTGGCGTTAGAATCGCCCACAATGGCTATTCCCAGCGCGACGTATCAACATTTGGCAGAGAATTGCTGTCGGCTGGGAAAATTGGCTGAGGCGCGGCGTTATCTCGACCAAGTTGCCGCTCAGGACGATCTCTCGCAAATCAACGGCAACGGTGTCTCTTACTACTATATCGAGCATTTAATTTCGGCCGAACTTGCCCCCCTCGCCACCGCACGACGAATGCTACACACGCTTGCCAAGCGCATCAAAGCACCCAAACTGCGCCATGATTTTCTCTATCAACTCTCGCTGCATCGTGACATTGAACTGGCATGGCGACGTGCCGCCCCTGCCGCGCAAGCCGTGACGCTGACAGCTAGTGAACACCCCTTGGGCAAGGCGATTACGCCCGCCGATCAGCGCACAATTACATGGACTGTCGATGCGGGGGATGGACAGAGTTTCAGCAGTAAAGTTGCCTTGCGCCAGCATCGGTTGCGCCAGCTTGTCGCGGAGGCGGACATACAAGGCGTCCTGCCCACCCAGCAAGATCTGGCCGACGCGCTGGGTGTGGCGGTGCGAACCATCCAGCGTGATATGGCTGCGCTGACCGCCGCTGGAACGCCGTTGCAAACTCGTAAATAATACCTGTTACACAAAGTGCGTTGGGGGAAGCCTGTGGTTAAAATCAAAGGCTGTCACACAAAGTGCGTTGAAACGCACTGCAAACAACGCGCTTGAGCGTATTTCGCGTATCAGCCTACGGCTTTAGCCGTAGGATTTTGGCTCATTCACTCATTCCCCATTTTCATGTTCAGATCGTTTTTAGATCGCTTTTGCCGCTATATTGAATCTAACTGACCTACCGTGACGAATTAGCGTCACGGCAACAAGGAGATTCGAACATGACAGGCAAGATCACGCTATTTTTCTGCACCTTCTGTATTGGACTGTGGCTATGCACGATTCAGTCACGGTCTACTGTGTATGCGGCCCCTGATTTGACAAACATCGTCAACCAAGATGTTGAAGAGTTCGTCATCCATAACGGCCATATCTATTACACCATTTGCTATGGAGACGCTGGCTTGTATGGTGTGCAGTTCATGCGACAGGCGATTGTGGGCGGTTCGGCCGAAATCCTCGCCACCGTCAATGGCAACAGCGCGTGTGATGCACGCGATCTGCAAACGGACGGCCTCTCACTCTTCTACATCAAACCGAGCGAGCAGATCATTGAACGGCGTGTGATCGGCGCCCCGACCGTGACCCTGACGATTCAACAATACTTTAGCTACAACGAGCCAAACGACTTGACTTATCATGATGGGTTTTTGTATTGGGCGGCCGAGAACGACAAAATTTACCGCGATAACACCTTTGGCAATGCAGAGATTATCTTTGCCAACACGGTTGATGAACCGACGGCGATTGATGTCGATGAAAAGTATGTTTGGTGGGGATCGAGTAGCGGGCTGTATCAAGCGGAACTCGACTGCGCCACGCCGTGCAGCGATAGCACACCCAACTATGGCGACCCAATCGGCCGAATTTTTGCCGCCAGCGATGCGGTGCGCACTTCTGTCTTTTGGATCGGTGATTACGCCGCGCCGACGCTCGAATCGTATGACTGCGACATTCCCGACACCAGCGGCTGTTTCCACAAAGATTTGTACACCGCACCCAGCACTAATGTCCTGCTCGATCTCGTTGCATCCGATGGGAAACTATTTTGGTCGGAAGTGATCGATAACAGTTCGATACGTTTGCGGCGCATCGAACGAGATGGCAGCGGTGGCGCGGTCAATATCGTCGTCAATCAGTCGGTTGGAAGTGACTTTTCGCCAATCAGAAAACGCAATCTGCTCGGTATTAGCCAGGCACACGTCTATCTACAACACGACGGGGTCAGCCGCGAACGGGTCAACGCAACGCCGATCACATGGAACATCGTGCCGTTTCGCATGACCGTCACACAGGGCAGCCAAAATGCGAACAATGAGGTTCCGCTCGTCGCCGACAAACCGACCTATGTGCTTGTGCAGGCGCGGCTGCCTGATGGGCCCAGCATGGCAGGGCTTGAAGCACAGCTTGCCGGCACGGTTAACAATGTCGCGCTGCCCGGCTCGCCGCTGCAACCAGTTCGCCGCCCGTCAAACATGCTGGAAGTTAACTTGCCAGCGCATGGTTCTTTGCAAAACGGCTGGCTCTTTGAACTACCGCCCTCTTGGACAGCAGCCGGTTCGGTGCGGTTAGCCGTCACAACCGATCCGCGCAAGCTGTACGATACCTTGCCCAACACGGCAGCGCGCACGGTGACATTTAATGCCAAGCCACCGATCTGCGTCGTCGCGCTGCGCGTGCGCACACATGCACCGAAGCCTTCAACCACGATGGCAAATTATGGCTTTGCCGTTGCCCAAGGTGAACGCATGTTGCCCGCATCAGCCATCTGGCGTTACAAGCAGGGCGGCTTGCTTGAAGAGGGGATTTGGCCTTTTTATAGCCCTTATGAATTACCCGACGATCGCACTAAAATTTTGCAAAACCTCTGGTGGCACGATCAATTGTCGGATGATCCAGACGAGTGTGACGATGCAGGGGCACGGACGCTCTACATGGGCATCGTGCATCCAGACACCGACACTGGGACGCTCGGTGGGATCGCCTATCGTGACCAAGATCAGCTTTGGGTCAAACTGCCATATACGGGGAACGCATGGGGCGTGAACTTTGCGGGCTGGCCGATCAGCGGGCTTGAGCCAATCGTCGCCCATGAAATGGGACACAATTTCGGCCGAAAACACACCGACTGCAACGATCCCGATGATCCCGGTTTCTACCCCTATCCACCCAACCAAATCGAAGATAGTTCACCGATTGATGAGACGACACACTTTGGATTTGAATCGGTGCGTGAACAGATCATCGGCCCGACAGGTGCGGCCGATGTGATGTCCTACTGTGGGCCTCAATGGACGAGTGATTTTACATGGCGTGCGATTTTTAATGAGCTGGGCAATACGCGCGACGGCAATCGGGCAGCCGAACAACAGGCCGCCGCCACAGCCGTCACGAATGCGGCGAGCATCGTCTTGGTGTCAGGTGTGGTGGAGACACAAAGTTTGAGCGGGACATTGGGAACGGCATGGACGATGCCGAGCACAAGCGTCAGCCGCGAGGTGTTGACGGATTGGGGCGAGCTTGCGGCAGAATCGGCCGAACACGCCGCCACCGTGCAAATTCGCTTCAACGTCGTCTTGGGAACAAGCCAAACCTATAACATCACGCCGCAAGAGATGGACGACGAATTTAGCAGCACACAGTGGTTTGGCGCATCCTTCCCACGCCCATCTGGACTGGTCACATCGATCGATCTGTTGATGAACGGAGTTGTTGTGGACAGCCTCGCGCCCGGTGCCGTCATACCCCAAACGACGCTTGAGCTACCGGCGGGTGGAGAAGTTGCCACGTCACAACTGCTTGCCCGATGGACCGCATCCGACAGCGAACCACTGACCTTCTCAATCCATTACAGCCCAGACAACGGCGCAACGTGGCGCGTTGTCGCGCATAATTTGCGAAATCGAGCAGATGGCGGCGACGAGTATGAAGTAATGCTCGACACGACAGATTGGGCCGGCAGCAACGGTCAAAATGGTCTCCTGCGCATCGTCAGCAGCGATGGCATCAACACGTCGCTGCGCACGTCAAACTCATTTACCGTGCCAAATCGCACGCCAGATGTCTACATCGACGCACCGATTGATGGGCAGATTTTCCCCGCTGGCGCCACGATCAGCGTGCGTGGTCAGGCGGTCGATCCTGAAGATGGCGTGATCGATTCGGCCGATTTGAACTGGACGCTCAACGGCAGTTCTGTCGGTGCTGGGGCGCAACTGTCGCTCACGGGCCTCGCACCCGGTGCGTACACGCTGGTTGGCCGTGCGGCTGACAACACGCGCAACGCGACGGGTAGCCACACCATTACCTTTCACGTCGCCCCACTGCGGATGGGCAAGGGAGCCGCCGTACTCGACGGTCGCTGTCTCGACGCCAACTACAGTGAGGGTGATACTGTCCCACTAGAACGCTACAGCGATGGGTCACAGGCAGTGGCCAGCTTCACACAGTCTGACGACTATCTCTATGTGTGCTTTAGCGGGCTGCGCAACGGGACGTTTAACGAGTATGCGGGCGTTCGCATCGACGGAAATGGCAGTGGTGAGTTTTATGCTCAATCGGGTGACTATCGTTTTGAAGTCTATCCTGATGGTCGCTTGCTGGTGCTTGCGGGTGATGGCAGCGGGGGGTTTGCGGAGACGGTCAGCGCGTATATCGAAAACACATTTTCGGCCGAAGTGAGCGCAGGCAGTGACAGCGGCACATGGAACGCGGAACTACGGATCGAGCGTGGCATGGTCTTTATCGCCGCTGATGTTTCTGCTATCACGGTCGAACATTCATGGGTCGATTCACAAGGCGACGACTACTATTGGCCGCACGATGCAGGCTGGCGCAACCCCAACACATGGGCGACATCCCATCTAAAACGAACGCCGCAGGTTGCATCGATTGCGCCAAGCACCATCGCTCTCCCGTCTGACGCGCTCTGGCTGACGATTGAAGGCAGCGACTTTGAGCCGAATGACAAGATGATCTGGGACGGACAAGAGATGACCACAATTGCCCTGCCATCCATTGTCTTGGGCTATGTACCGACGGATGCAATGACGGTTGGCGAGCATGTTGTTACGGTGCGGTCGGATGATTCGGCCGATAATATAGAAAGCAGCCCCCTCATCGTCCACGTCACAAGCCCAGCCCCAGCCATCACGACCGTCTCTCCAACACAGGTCATTGAAGGTTCGGGTTCACACACGTTGACAGTCAACGGCACGGAATTCATGAACGGGGCGACGGTTTTGTTCGATGGCAGCGTCTTGGCAACCACATTTGTCAACAGCACGCAGCTACAGGCGACCCTGCCCGCAGCGGAGACGGCTTTTGGTCGTGCGGCCCAGATTCGCGTGCAAAATCCCGAACCTGTTCAAGCGGTCAGCAACGGCGTCGATTTCAATGTCGATGCCATTCCAACGCACGTTACAATGCGTGTGCTAACTGCTGGATCTAGCGGCTCGACAATCTGGCTCTGGTCGATGTTAGCTCTGCTGCTGGGGTTATTTACTATTCAGATACGGCGGCGGAACGTTGCGGGCTTTGGTTAGGGTCTTTAGGTTTTCGCCACCTTAGTGCGTGGTGCGTGGTGCGTAATGCGTGAATCTAGTACGCAATACGCACCACGCAATACGCAATACGCTTAAACAATTTATTCTCTTGAGCGACCTAACCCCCTAATCTCCCGATGCAACGGCAACCCCAAATATCGCTCCCGCCAGCGTTTGTCGTTGAGTCGGTCGGCGCGACTGTGCAGGAGCGATTGTGCCATTTGGCGAACGGTTGCGGCACGCGGGTCAGCGTTGGCGCGGAGGGCGCGATAGCAAGTCCAATAGATGCGCAGCGGTTCAAAACAGCCGCCCACATCGGCCGATTTCAGATGCTCAAATATCGCTTCGGCGTGACGTAGGGCAGTCGCATTATCGTCTTGTTGCAGCGCAATCTCTGTCAGCCCCATCAGCGGCTCTAGCACGAGATTGGCTTGCCCCAATGCGCGACGTTCTGCGAGAGCTTCCACATAGTGAGGGCGTGCCGCGTCGAGATCACCTTGCGCGACGAGGGCGTGGGCGAGATGGGTTTGGGCATAGTTGCGTGTGCGTCGCTGCATCGTTTTGTCACATAAGGCGAGGGCGCGTTCGGCAAATGTGACTGCCCGCTGTTGATCCCCCTGCTGGTGTGACCATAAGCTGTAGAAGGCGAAGATCATGGGGTCGTCTTGGTCGATTTCGGCCGAAAGTTCCAATGCGCGCTCGTATGCCGTTTGTGCCGCCTTGTAATCCCCCAACAGTTGCCACGTCATTCCCAGATTCGTCTCGCACAGCATCGCATTATGGAAATTACGGTTGGCATAACTGTTCGTCAATGCACGGCGGAACAGTTGCACAGAGCGTGCGTAATCCCCTAAATGTTGCGCCGTGATCCCCAAGTTGCCCAACGTGTTCGCCTGACCCGTAACGTCGCCCAAGCGTTGATGCAGACGTAAGGCGCGTTCATAGTTGTGTTGGCTGGTGGCATAATCATTTTGATAGGCGTTGACGACCCCCAAATTCATATGCAGCGCGGCCTCCAGATTGCGATTGTCGAGACCCGTGACCTGCTGCAACGTCTCCTTGTAGTAACGGCGGGCAGTTGGGTAGTCATCCTGAAAGAGAGCGACATTGCCCAAATTGCCAGTTGAACGAATGCTGCCCAGTCGATTGCCGATTTGTGCAAAGATGTCGCGTGCCAGCTCGAACTGCTGACGGGCGGCTGTGTAATCGGCCGAATACCAATGGCAGATGCCGAGTGCGCTGTGGGCGTTGGCGCGGGTTAACGGCTGTTGCGCCAATGCCAAGCTGCGTTCCAGATGAGTCCGCGCGTCACTGAGGTTGCCTTGTGTGTAGTGGGATTCTCCGATCAGCCGGTGGGCTGTGGCGCGAGTTTCGGCCGATTTCTCCACTCCCACCAGCCGTTCCAGCAGCGGCAACGATTGGGCGTAGTTCGACTGCTTGTTCCAAAATTGCGCTAATCGCAGCAACAGCGGCTCCGCCTCCACATGTTGCACCGCCGCTTCAAATGCGACCACCGCATCCTGCACAGGCCCTCTTGCCAAGTAGTAGCTCGCCAGCGCATCCGCTCCTTGAATTAACTGATTTGCCGCCCCTGTCTCTGCCAGCCGTTGCCATGCGGCGCGAATGTCCTCCAAATTTTGCGCGATGGCGTTGAGACCGGCGGCGACATTTCGGCCGATAATCTCCCCCTCCTGCTGCTGCAAAAATGCGGCATAATAGTCGGCGTGACGTTGCGCGGTTGGCGTGGGATCGGTCAATTTTTCAGCCGCAAATTGGCGCACCATCTCATGCAGTTGATAGCGATCGGTCGCGGCATGTTTGACGAGCGACTGGTGACAAAGCTGCTCTAGCTGTTGTCGCCGTGTGTTTGTGACGACCGCCGCCGCCTCATGCGAAAAGCTGCCCCGAAAGATCGAAAGCTGGGCTAGGGTCGCCTGTTCTTGCGACGACAACAACGCCCATGAATGGTCAAAGACGGCGCGCAGGCTGCGATGGCGGGCGGGGAGATCGCGCCATTTGCTGTGTAGTGCGTCGAGATGGGTTGTGATAGCGGTCACGATATCGGCACAAGATTGGGTGCGAATTGCGGCGGCAGCCAGCTCCAGCGCAAGCGGCAGCCCGTCGACGAGTTGACACAGTTGGGTGACGCACGCCTGCTCCAACGTGAAATGGCGGTTCATGCGGCGGGCGCGTTCGTCAAACAGCTGTACGGCGGGATAGTCGCGCCACGCGGGATCAGCGGCGACCGCATACGGCAACCCGGCGAGATCAAACAGCCACTCATCACGCAGTTGCAGCGCGACCCGCGAGGTGACGAGACATTTGATCTGTGGCGCATGTTGCAGCAGGTCGGAAAGCCATGTCGCCGCGTCGATCAGATGCTCAAAATTGTCCAACACGAGCAGCAACTCTTTGTCGCGCAGATAGGATTGCACAACCGATTGCGGATCGCCCCGTCCGCTGAGTGAGAGGTTGAGCGCATTGGCAATCGGTCGCGCCAAATCATCCCCCTCCGCCAGCGACACCCACCAAACCCCATCCAAAAACGCAAACGCATTGCGCCGCGCCGCCTCGACCGCCAACCGTGTTTTGCCCATCCCCCCCGCGCCCAAAATGGTAATGAGCCGACAATCGGGGTTGTTGAGCAGTTGGGCGAGGTCGTCGAGGTCGGGAATTCGGCCGAAAAGCGATCCCAAGGCGGGCAACTGCACGCGCTCCCCCGTCTCGCGCAACGCCATGATGCGTTCTGCCAATCCGCTTGTCTCTGCAGTCGGTTGCACCCCCAACTCCGTTCGCAACAGCGTCACGCACTGTTCATATTGTGCCAGTGCCGCGTTGTAGCGTCCCATGCGGGCCAACTGGCGCATCAGGCGACGATGCAACGCCTCGCGCCACGGGTCGAGTTGCAGCAGACGTTGCAGCAGCGCGATCCCCTCGTCATACGCGCCCCGTGCGAGAGCCGACTCAGCCAGTTGTGTAAAAACGACCAAGCCATGTTGTCGCAACTGCTCCCGTTGCACAAGTACCCACTCGTCAAAGCGGGCGGCATCGCTGACGTGAAAACCAGCCAAGAAATCGCCGTGATAGAGATCGGCCGATTCTTCCAAAAACAGGCGCACATCAAGCCCAACCTGTTCAGGCCGAATTGCAACCGTGTGGCGCGTGATGGTTAAACAGTCGGGAACCGTTTTTCGCAGGTTGGAGAGAGCTTGGCGCAAACTCGTCTTCGCATCCGTTTCAGACACATCCCCCCAGAAGAGCGTCGCCAGCGTGTCGCGGGTATGCGTGCGCCCCGTCACGGCGAGGTAGATCAGCAGCGCGCGCACCTTGTCCGACACAAACCCCGTCACAGGTTGCCCGTTGCGCGTAATTTCAACACCACCTAACAAGTTGAGTTGGATCGTTTTCATAGTCATTTGCCTGCCGCAGATCAGTATAACACGCGAACAGTTCACGAACTCATCACGATGAACTGCTAAATTGGTCGCATGAACAACAAACATCTGCCCAATTCATATCACGCCTATCTGCTGCGCTATTGGGCAGAGACGGATGCAACGTGGCGATTTAGTCTGGAAGCGGCGCAATCGGGTGAGCAGATTGGGTTTGCGGATCTGTCACAGTTGGTCGCGTTTTTGCAGGAGCAGATGGTTCAGGCTGAAGAAAAGAATCCTGACCCAATTGGTGACAACCGTTTCGACTCGTTTGAAAGGCGCCGGTGAAACAATATGGAGACAATCATGAACAAGAGACGATTTTTAACGATTATATTGCTTTTTAGCGTGTTATTTTTCGGCCGAATCCAGCAAGCCCAAGCGACCGACCCCATCTGGATAGCGATTGAACAAGCGTATAACGCGGGTGACGCGCTGCTGATCGATCAGTTGATGCAGGCATTGCCCGAACGTGAGCAGATGCTAGCGGCGCAGATGCGTGATGAGGTTGCGCCACCCCCCGTGCTGCCAGCGGTTGTCGGGCGGGAACTGCTATCAGAGGCAGAGGTGGCGTTGCTCGATTCGGCCGAACAAGCAAACCTCGCGCAAGCCGAAATGACACGCCGCGCAACCAATCGGGCGGCACGTTGTCATGCAGCCCCATGCGAAGTGATTGCATCCCAAACCACCCCACCCCAACGCGCCGCCACCACGCTCACCGTCGGCACAAACTGCACACACGACACCCTGCAAGCGGCGGTCTCAGCGGCCGTCAGCGGCGACATTATCCACGTCGAAGGCAAAACGTTCACGGGCAGCGCGGCGACGGTCAACATCACAGGCGGCAAGGAGCTGACCATCATCGGCGGCTATGATGCAAACTGCACGGGCACAAACGGCAGCCTGACGACGCTGGATGCGACGGGAGAAAATGACAGCGTGTTTGAGCTTACGGGGTCAACCGCTGTTGCGCCGAATCGCGATGATGTCGTGATCGAACATTTCGTCATCATGGGTGGCAGCGACGACGAAGGGTATGGTGGTGGCGTTGAAGTTAACGACAGCTACCATCTACGGCTCAGATTTAGTACGGTGCGCGACAACAGCTCGACGTTTGGCGGGGGCGTGCATATCTCTGGCGACAATGCATACTTGACGGTCGATAATTCGACCATCTATCGTAACAGTGCAAGCGATGCAGGGGGCGGGGTCTACTGCGAAGGCAACGCATTCATCCAACTGACGCACAATGGGGCAGTTGGACACCAATTCATCGTGCCACTCGGCAACACGGCAACGCTTGCTGGGGGTGGTCTCTATCTCGATGATTGCACGCTTTGGCTCGCTGGCAACAACAGCCAAGTTGAAGCGAACCGCGCCGCCAACGGAGGCGGCATCTACGCAACAAATGGGAGTTATGTTGATGTCAACCATTGGCATACGGCGGCGATTGTCGCAAACGAGGCGACATCGGGCAGCGGCGGCGGGGCCTATGTGACGGGGGATGCGACGCTTCACGTCGGTGAAGGGCAAATTGTCTACAACACGGCCGATCAGCGCGGTGGCGGGGTCTATGTGACAGGCGACCAATCGGACGTTACGTTTTTCCACTTTTCGGACAGTTGCACGGTCGAAAAGTGCCGCCAACTGAGCCATAACACAGCGAGAAATAGTCAGGGAGGCGGCATCTATGCGACGGGCGGCGCGGATGTCATGTTTCGAGAATCGCACGCCATGCACAACACGTCGTCAGGACGCGGGTCGGCAATCTACATCAACCGCACGGCGACGGCTGATACGACCCTCACGACAGTCAATGCGATCTTTGGGCGCAATGAATCGGCCGATAATTTCGTCCTGCGCTACTACAGCACCGACCCCGAAACGCTCGATCTCGACATAGAAGGGTTGACGTTTGCCTACAACAGCCGCACAAACGGATCCGTGGACACCTTTGATGAGATCGGCATTGCAGGCCCCTATGACGCCGATATAGATGCGCTGATCGTTTGGGGCGACATGAGCCGCGACGTGGTTGAAACGACGTTGGGGGCAACGGCGAGCCTCGGCTCCTCCGTTTTACCGGCCGATGGCACGTTCCCGCCCGCCGGCAACAACTTTGGCATCGACCCCAACTTTATCGACCCCGACAACGACAACTTCCACATCTGGCACAACTCTGTCGCTGTGGACAAAGTTTACTTTGAAACCGTCTCCTACTTTCAAGATATTGACGGCGATCCACGCCCAACCAGTTTGCCCGGTGGCAACAACGATTACGATGCGGGGGCGGATGAGGTAGTCGAAATCGTCGGCATCAACGGCGCAGGGTGTGCCTATGGCAGCATTAACGACGCGATTGCCGCCGCGTCTGATGGCGACACCATCTACATCACACGCGGGCATTACAGTGAGCTGTTGGACGAAATCGACAAGTCGTTGACGCTGATCGCGGCGAGTGACGAGTGTGTGGGTGAAGCAGGGGGGGCAACTGAACAGTCCGTCTACATTCAAGGGCAGGGAAATTCGGCCGATTCAACCGGCGGGCTTGTCCAAATCACCAACGGCGCAACCGTCACGTTTACCCACATGACCTTGCGCAACGCGACGGCGACCTATGGGGGCGTTCTCTACGTCAACGGGGATGCAAAGGCGGTGCTGGATGACAGCTATATCGAAGCTGGCAGCGCAACGCTGCTAGGCGGTGGCGCACGGGTGTTGGGGACGCTCGAACTCCGCAACAACAGCGTGATCCGCGACAGCATGACCACGGGTAGCGGGGACGGGGCTGGCGTTGCGCTGCTGAACGGCACGCTGATTCTGCATGACGCCAGCACCATTGGATCGCACGTTTATCAGAATGAATCGGCCGATAATGGAGGTGGTATCTACGCCGATAACGCCACCATCGAACTCAACGACAGCAGCGCAGTTCTAGACAACACGGCGACCGACGGCGGCGGCATCTATGCGACCAACGGCTCAATCATCACCCTGCGCGACAGTGCGGACGTGGGCGGCGTCATTGCGGAACGTGGTAACGTCGTCACGGGCAGCGGGGGCGGTCTCTATCTCACCGGTGCAAACACGCTGCTGGAAATGTATGACCAAAGCGCGGTCAAATTCAACGTTGCGGTCTTTGGGGGTGGGGTGTTCGTCGGCAGTGGCAGCGAGGTGCGCGCGTATGACGAGGCACGGATTCGCAACAATAGCGCGACGACGGGCGGCGGCATCTATGCCAACGGCGGCACGATATTGATGTTGGAAACGGTGAATGGGCGACCGAGCCTGCATGAAAATTCGGCCGATTCTGGCACAGGGCGTGGCGGTGGGCTAATGGTAGAAGACACGCTCAACGTCGATTTGACGGGCGTTGACTTTTTGAACAACGTCGCGCTGTCAGGGGGCGGACTCTATGCGGATAACAGCGTCGTCGATTTGAGCAACGTGCTGTTTGAGGGGAATTCGGCCGATACTGGCGGCGGTCTCGCCGCACGCAATGGGGCAACGGTGACGATGGGGGCGCAGATGTCAGCGACCCGCGCCATCGCCTGTGACCCGACGACGCTCGCTGGAGAACGCTACTGCTCTGAGTTTTGGGACAATTCGGCCGAAACGGGCGCAGCCATCGACGCCGACAACAGCACCATCAACCTCAACCACACCGCCTTGACCATCAATCATGGCACCCAATTCAATGTCGGCAGCATTATCGACTCCTATGGTTTCAACGCGGCGTTAAATCTCAACCACGTCCTGATGTCGGCCAACTACAACGCGGCACACGCCATCAATGCGAGTGGGCTCGGCAACCCGCACAGCGTGACGCTCGACCATACGACGTTGGCCTACAATGCGGGCTGGGCGATTTCTGCCGATGATGACGCGACGCTCAACGTCCAACGCACGATCATCTGGTCAAACACTCGCGGCACCAATATCGACAACGCCGCCACCTTCACCAGCAGTTGCAACATCGCCCAAACCCCTGAAAGTGGCTCACAGTCGTTTGACGGTGCGGGTGACATCAACGCTGATCCCCAGTTCACGGGAACGGCGCGTGGCTCCTACTTCCTGAGTGCGGGTTCGCCCGCCGTCGATGCGTGCAGCGGCAGTGCGACCGTCGATCTCGAAAACGTCAGCCGCCCGCAAAATGGGGACGGCTCCGCATCGAGCAGCGAGTATGACATGGGCGCATTTGAACGCGGCGGCGTTCCAACCACAATTGCGCTAACCCACTTCAGCGCAACGGACGCTGCCCCATTGCTGTGGCTCCTTTTGTTGCTGGGATTACTCACGGTGATGGGGGTGGTGTTCGGCCGAAAAAGTTAAGGGTGTGTTTAACGGTCATTCCCGCGTGGTACGTGGTGCGTGGTGCGTACTCTGCGCACGCACCACGCACCACGCACTACGTTTGCCAACACCTAAAGACAGAAACGGCTTCCCAAATCCCGAATCACCCAACAAATGTCGGGATAGATTTTCGGCCGATTTTCTATGCGACAGTCATACGACACAGCTACCTTATTCTGATGGCATGACAGCCATTCATAGACAACCAACACGTGCAACGTTCATCGTTTCTATCTGGGTGCAGGGCGAATCCGTCTGGCGCGGTTATATCGAGACCAGCGGTCGCCAACGCACCTATTTTGCATCGCTCGATGGACTAAACAAGCTGTTGATTGCCTATGGGTGGCAGGATGCGGCACAGCCAATTGTGTCGCCAAAATCATCATAGTTTAAGGAGTCTGTCGTATGTCTCGACCAAACATCACATCTCTATCATTACTTTTGGGCCTGGCAATTTTGCTACTGCTGTCCGCACGGCCTGTGGGAGCCACACCAACCACAACGATCACCGTTGACACAACCACATTTGATTTCCCCCTCGCAAACAACGGCAACTGCACGCTAATCGAAGCGTTGATTGCGGCTGAAACGAACACGCAAACGGATGCCTGTCCAGCCGGTGGCAGTAATGACACCATCATTTTGCCAGCGGGGACGTACACTATTAGCCGAGCCTATACAACTTGCGTCACGCTTGGCGGTGCCAGCTCGCAATGTGGTCTGCCATCGCTGTCGAGTAAGGTGACGTTGCAGGGGGCAGGAGCCGCCAACACGATTATCACCCGCGACACCAGCACGACGCGCGTGCGCCATTTGGCCTTGTCGGGATCGGCCGAATTAACGCTCACCAATCTCACGCTATCGAATGGGCGTGTGGTTGGAGGGCAAGATGCCCATGCGGGTGGCTCTATCCACATGCGCGACACTGCCAAGTTGACCGCCACCAACGTCACGTTTGCCAGCAACAGCAGTGACTCTTTCGGCGGCGCGATTGGCGCGCATTCTGACGATAACGTGATTCACGTCACCAACAGCACGTTTGTCTCTAACTCAGGCAGCAGCAACGGTGGTGCGCTGCACGGGGGTCAGATTACGTCGCTCAACAGTGACTTTAGCAATAACCAAAGCACAGAAGGCGGCGCGATTGGCGCACCGTTTTCGCTGGCGGTAACAGGCGGCAACTTCACAGGCAATCAAGGGTATAGCAGCGGCGGCGCGATTTACACCTGCCACGACACACCGATCATCAATGCCACATTTACTGCGAACAGTGCCTACAGTGGGGCCGCGCTTTACATAGATACATGTGCCAGCACCGTGCCGACCGCAACCATTCAAAATAGCCGCTTTATGACCAATACAGCCTCCTCAATCGGCGGCGGCATTTACGTCAACGGCGTGGGTGCCTCACTGGTCGATCTCGACATTACGGGCAGCTACTTTCTCTCCAACGTCGCCAACAATCGTGGCGGTGCCGTCAACGTGCTTGGCAGCGATGTGACGGTGAGCAACACGGTTTTCCACCGCAGCGAAGCGGATAATGGCGGCGGCATCTATGTCAATGGGTCGGAGCTGCTGGTCAGCAAAAGTGCATTTGTCCGCAGCGACAATCAGGGAACATCGGGGGATGGCGCGGCGATTACGTTGGTCAATGGGAGCAATGCAACGCTCGAAAACACGACGATTACAGCCAGCACAGCGTCACGCGGCGTGCTGTCGAGCCGCAGCAATGGCGGTATTTTCACTATCCGCTTCAGCACTTTGACCAACAATTCTGGGCAATTTGGCACGGCGGGCATCTATGACATCAGTGCGGGCGCGCGCACCCACACCATCGAAAACAGCATCATGGCGGGCAACGTCAATTCGGCCGGAGATGGCGCATTCCATTTAGACAGTTCGTCAGGCACCAAAGTGTTGCAATCGCTTGGCAACACCATACTGGGCGAAATTGGCACAACGGGCAGCTATGCGGCGGGTGTGGGGGATGTAACGGGGACGGTTGGATCACCACAATCGGCCGATTTACACACACTCCAATTTATCGGGGGGCATTGGATACACATGCCAATGGCGGGCGGTGTCGCCATGGATGCGGCCGCGTTTGGCAGCGGTGGCTGTGGAACGACCTACACAACCGACCAACGCGCCCTTACACGCCCAGTCAACTACATGGGTAGCAATCGGTGCGACATCGGTGCGGCGGAACGACAATCGGCCGAAAACCAAACAGAATCGGTCGCGCTAAACGAGGCGCAATTATACGGCGCACTCGCCGTCACCCTGACAGACAACGGCGTATTCCGCAATTCGCTAGGTTTAACGAGCGTGAGCCGCTCCAACGTTGCGCCGAGTGGCGTTGTGAACATCACGCCGCTGCCGTTCCAAATCAACATCACCAAACCGGCCATCATCGATCGCGCCAGTCAGGAGAACATCAACTACGATTTGACGCAGTGCTACACCGATTGGGAATTTGCACAGACGCAAAGCACCAATGAGGCAAATCTGGTCGTCTTGCAAAAGGTCGGGCAAACATGGCAAGCCGTGACGCCAACCACAGTCGATACGGCAACAAATTGTGTGCGGTTAGACGGGGTGGAGGTGCGCGGCGTGTTTAGCTTGGGTGTCGCGGCTTCGCCACCAACCGCCGTTAGCGGCACGACCGCGCAGGTCTCAGCGCATGGCGGAAATGGGTTGCTCCTCTTGACTAGCCTGTTGGCTGGACTGACGCTATTGGTGATTCATTTAACGCGCCGCGTGTCGTTATAAGTACTGGAGTAAAAGTTTGTGGGCATCATGTTGAACAGGTATCGGGAATTGGATTTCCCGATACACAAGTGCAAGCATGTTTCGGGAATTGGATTTCCCGAAACGATCACCTGAAAACATTTGGACAGGAACTTGTTACAGTGTAAAGTAAGTCCTGTCATACCTGCGAAGGCAGGTATCCATTCTTTTCTAGGACTGAATTCCCCCTGCACGGGAATGACCACGCCATAAAGCTTACTTTACACTGTACTTAATGATCGCTTGACAAGCCGAGATAGTGGGAGATTTCGGCCGAAAAATCATGCTGCACGGTATGTGCCTCAGCCGCCAATTCCGCTGCGTCTCCCGCCTCTAATGCAGCAACAAACTCATTGAGAACCATCTCAAAATGGCCAGCCTGCTCGCTCAGCTCCGCTGGCCATGCCGTCTCTGCCACAAGGCTCTGTACACGCCTTACCATCAACGCATCGAGTGGCAAAACGTCGCCAGCCTCTTCATTTAGCCGCACATCCAGCCCATGAAATCCCGCCTTATCTATCGCCAGCTGCGTGACGGCAACGAGGAATTCTTCAGATTCTGGATCAGGGGCATGTTCGACCGCTTCCAACCCTGCGGCAACGGTGTGTGAGAGATCGTGCTGACGTTCATGTGCATCGGTCGCTAAGGGCGCGGCCGTTTCCATATCGGCATCCTGCAACGCTACCGTCAGTGGGTCAAGCACAGCGATCAGCTCATCCACTTGCGTTTGCAAATCGGCCGACCACTCTGTGCCAGCCAGCGCATTGCGAATGTGCGTAATCATCGCCGCATTTTCGAGCGTCGGGGGGTCGCCATCCTCGTTGAGCTGATCGTCGAGCGCGTGAAAACCAGCGTTGTCCATCAGATAGGTCGCCACGGCAATTTGGAACAGTTGCAGTTCATCACCCAGCGCAACGGCTTCACCATGCGCGTCGTCGCCATGTGCGTGCGCACCTTCTTCCGCTGCCTCATCACCATGTGCATGGTCGTCTTCTGCGACTGCTTCACCGTCATCTGTTTCCGCAGCATGGTCGTCATGATCCATCGCCGCCTCGTCGTCCCCATGCGCGTGCTCATCTGCTTCTGCTGTCTCATCACCATGCGCATGAGCGTCGTCTGCGACTGTTTCACCGTCATCTGTTTCCATAGCATGGTCGTCATGATCCATCGCCGCCTCGTCGTCCCCATGATCCATATCCCCATGATCCATGGACGTGAACTCAGGCACGACGACCGTCCCCGTCGCGCTAATCATGCCCGCGTTGGCAAATTCCAGCATGATTTCAACTGAATCCCCTTCTGCAAAATCGCCGCTTTTGCCATAACACATGATGTGCAACCCGTCGGAGCTGAGTACGGTCGTCTCCCCCGCAGGCACGTCGATTGCGCCCCCAGCAACTTCGCGCATCTCCATCACGCCGTTTTCTGTGACCATATCATAGAGATCAAGCGAGCCACAGCCATCGAGCGATGCGCCTATCAGCTGATCCGCCTGATCGCCAGTGTTGCGAATGTCTAGCCAAATCGAGCCAACGTCCGTTGGTGATGTCAAGTTGGCCTCAATGTTGTTGACGGTTATGTTGTTATTAGATTGTTCGGTTTGAATGGTTTCGTCGGCCGCACAGGCAACCAGAAATACAATAATTAGTAGCAAGGGAATGCGTTTAAGCATCTTTATTCTCCATTTAGGGTCAATGAGACCGATTGAATGGCATAGACGGTCCTCCGCCCACGCAAGAGCGCGTGGACAACCCGCTCATATTCCAAACCCCCAATGGTGGCAGACCTAGATGCGGGGATTGTTTGTTTTCAGTATGGTTTTTGTGTGGGGAATGTTTGGGTTTTGTAAGGAGGGAGTGTGGATTAGGTGGGTAATGGATCGATAGACGTGATGCGTGGTGCGTGGTGCGTGAAAAAACGCACCACGCACTACGCACCATTCCCGCTCTAGAGCTGTTGGCGACCGCGCCGCGTCAAAACGACGGCTGCACCGATGCCGACCAGCAAGGCCAGCGATGCGCCAAGCATCGATTGTCTAGATTGCCCAACCACATCAGCTAGGGTAACGTCGGTCGGTGGACGCTCAATCTGCAACATAAATAGGCCGCGTTCGACATCACTGACGGCAATCACATTGCTCTTCAAGTGATCGTAATGGCTCCATGCGCCATGTTTTGGACCGGGATCGTCGCTTTCTGGATGGGTGTCGAAGTAGCCGACCTCCTGCCAATTAGCAAAGTTGCCAATGTCATAGACGCGGAAGCCTGACCGCCAGTTGGTCATCATTGCATAGTTACCCTTGAGGTAGATGTTATGGTCGCTGGCTGTTGTCGGGTAGTTTTGGCGACGGACGTACTGTGGATTGTCGAGGTCTGTGATGTCCATGATGACGGTGTTGGTGTTCGGTTCTGCACCCATCATCTCATCCATCGTGTCGCTAATCAGCCAGTAGCTGTGATCGGCCGTCAGAACACCCTGATGGGCGCGGCGCACGTTGGGGTAGGCAAAATCGACAATCGTGACGAGGTTGTTTTTGTCGGTCACGTCGGCGATGTAGGCGGTGTCATCGCTGCCGACAAAGCACAGTTCGCGCCCTTGATAGTCCGTATCGGGCCCATTGTAGATCAGACATTCCGCATCGGAGTCTGCCCCATTGACCGTCAAGCAGCCATCTGTGCCAGCCGTTGTCGGGTTGAGTGGGTCACTGATGTCTACCATATAGGTTGCGGCTGAACATTTGTCAGAGCGGAAGATATAGGCAAAGCCAGTCGCTTCGTTGATCCAGAGGTTATGACCATAGGCAATGCCATCAAAGTGGGCGGTATTGGTAAACGTGGCGGGCATATCGGCCGATGCCACACCATCCAACTGCGTCAAGTCAAATATCTGCATCCCATGCGCCGTGTATGGCACATCCCCAACGATGAAGGCATGGTCTTTATATACCTTGATATCGCGGTAGTCGGAAAGCCCCGCTTCGTGTGATGGCAAATAGCCAACGACGACAGGGTTGGCGGGGTCGGTGACGTTGACAAATGTCGTCTTGTCACGCAAGCCGACCATGAGATATTCATTGCCAGAGCTGCTTTCCCAGCCCCAAATATCGTTGCCCAGCACGCCATTGGTGGCGTCACCACCAATTTGGTCGAGCGCGAGATGGGAAACAAGTGTTATATCTTTACAGTCGTATTCGCCCGCATTGCCATCGATACATTTTGTGTCAGCAAAGGCCGTTTGGCTCAGGCCAAATAAGAGCAAGAGACAGACAGGGATGAGTAAACGGAACAATTTTGGATTCATAGGATTTTCCTCTTCAAGTTTAGGGTGATCTTGACCAGTTTGGTCGGTGCTGTCAAATGAATTCAGTATTTTCCATGATTTGTGTTTAGAGCACATCTGGAGAATGTTTGGATTGTGTAAGGATAGACCTTTATGCCAGTGGGAGAGTCAATGTGAAGGTGCTGCCGTGGGCATGGCCGGGACTGCTGGCGGTGAGGGTTCCAGACTGTGACCACGCCAACTGTTGTGCGATGGTGAGACCGATCCCGCTGCCGTCCCCATGTTGTTGCCTTGCGGCGGCAGAGCGATAAAAGCGTTCAAAGATGTGGGGCAAATCGCCCGAATCGATCCCGATCCCCGCATCCGTCACATGCAAGATAGCGTCATTGCCCTGTGTTGTCAATTGGAGCGTGATGGGGGTATTTTCGGCCGAATAACGCACCGCATTCCCCAGCAGGTTGACCAATATCTGCATCGTTGCATCCCGATCCGCAACGACGAGCAGGGTGTCAGGCGCGTCCAGTGACCAGTGGCGAGCGATGTGTTGCTGTTGCGAAAAGACGCGCTGCACCAACGGGACGAGGTCGAATGTCTCAAGGGTGAGCGTGTGTGCATCGGTCTCGATGCGGGAGAGCGTGTGAATGCTGCTGACGAGGCGCGTCAGCCGATCAAGCTCCTGCTCCATCTCACCAATCGTCTCCCCATCGAGCGTGAAGTAACCATCGGCCAACGCCTCCAGATAGCCCCGCAAGCTGGTCAGCGGGGTGCGCAATTCGTGCGTGACGTTGTTGATCAACGTGATGCGCCGCCGTTCGGTGTCGTCAAGTGAGTTCGCCATCTGGTTAAAGGCGGTTACAACGGTGGCGAGTTCGCCGCTGCTGGGAGCGGGGATACGTTCGCGGTACTGCCCCGCCGCGATGCGCTGGCTGCTCGTCTCAAGCTGTTGCAACGGGCGCACAATCGACCGCCAGAGCCAAAACGAGACGAGAATGCTAACGATGAGGGTGATACCCGACGAGATAGCGACGGAGAGCAGGACGGTGTTGCGGAAGGTGCGGACAGTTTGCTGTTCGACGAGATAGATCAGGGCAGGGTCGCCGAGCGATTGGGAGAGCGTGATCAAATTCGGCCGAATTGATTCATCGACCAGCCGCAGCGTCACAAACAGCGTCAGCAACAAGATGATTCCCGCGCTGATGAGCAGAACGAGCAGATTGGTCAACAGGATGCGACCGCGTAGATAGCCCCAGACTGTGTGCATTAACCTTTAACCGTCATTCGATAAGTCGTGGTGCGTGGTGCGTGGTGCGTATTCTGGTCACGCACCACGTACGCTAAACACTAATTACCACCTAAAACCTTATCATCCGCAAAACGATAGCCCACACCACGCACCGTTTCGATCAGTGGATCACCCGTCGCCTGTTCGAGCTTGCGGCGGAGCTGGTTGACAAAAACATCGACGACGCGCCCCTTGCGGTCTGGCTCCTCATCCCAAACGCGCTCCAAAAGTTGGGAGCGGCTGAGCACAAAGCCCGCGTGTTGGGCCAGCTCATAAAGCAGTTTGAACTCGGTCAGCGTGAGGTCGATGGGCTGCTCGTTGGCGGCAACGGTGTAGCGTTGCGGGTCGATGGTGAGTTGATTGAAGGTTAAGAGATTGGATTGTTCACTGCCGCGCCGCCGCAGTCGTGCCTGCACCCGCGCCACCAGTTCGCGTGGGCTAAATGGCTTGGTGATGTAATCATCCGCGCCCAGCGTCAGCCCTGCGATGCGGTCGCTCTCCTCACCCCTTGCGGTCAGCATGATGATATAGACATCCGATTCGGCCGATAGTTGCGCCGCGATCTGCATCCCGTCGATATTTGGCAAATTGAGATCGAGCACAATCAGATCGGGCGACCACTGCTGTGCCTGTGCCAATCCCGCATCGCCCGTCACCTCCGCCCGCACATCATAGCCCGCACCGCTTAAATAGGTGGTGATGACCTTGCGGATTTTTGCCTCATCTTCGATTACAAGAATTTTGTCACGCATAGGTGGATTGTACAGTAGGGCGTGAACTGAGGGCGAATGTCAACTGAACACTGTTTATCGCTTACTGTTTAACGCTACAACGAGACTTCAATCAAGAACTAATCGGGGTATCGAAATCCTACGGTTAAAACCGAAGGCTGTCACACAAAGTGCGTTCAAACGCACTGGAAGACAACGCGCTTGAGCGCGTTTCGCATATCAGCCTTCGGTTTTAACCGTAGGATTTTGCCAAAGTCTCGTTGTAGTATTAATCTCCGCTACAATGACGCAATGCGCCTCATCCTTCTACTGCTGTTCTTCTGCATCGGCTGTCAACAGACCGTCATCCCACGCATTCCACTGCCCGCCACGCCGCAGCCAATTTCGACGGAATCGGCCGAAATTGGGGATTTTTCGGCCGAACTCTTTCTGCTTGAACAGCAAGCCTATCCAGAATCGCGCATCGTGCTATTTGATACGAACACCTTAACGCGCCGAACGCTCTTTGACGTGCCAGAAAATGGCTGGATCAACCAGATTACGCAGTTTCCCGACGATGGCCGCCTGCTGCTTGCCTACACGCCACCCGCCGCAGATGGCTCGCTGGTGCTCGATCGCAGTGGTCTTTACTGGCTCGACAACGGCGAGTTGCTCCCGCTGCTGCTGCCAGATGCGCCCAACATTTACTACTACACGCCCACCTTTTCCCCCGACGGCAAGACGCTCTTTTTTGTCGAATCGATCATTCGCGGCGGCGGCATCCAAAATCTCGACGTGACGCTGTTGCGCTACGATTTGGCGACGGGCCAACGCACCACGCTCGATAAAGATGGCATCTGGCCGCGTGTGTCGCCGGATGGTCAGTGGATCACCTATATTCATGTGGACACGGCGACCTTGCAGCGCAGCCTGATCATCAGCCGACTCGATGGTAGTGAACGGCGCGTCTTGATCCCAGCGGGGCGTTATTTCGATTTGGACACGCCGCTATTTTCGGCCGATTCTCCCCCCACCGCGCTCTACTTCACAGTCGCACCCTACGCCCCCGCCACGCGCACGCTTTTTGATGTGCTAACGGGGGTCAACGTGGCCCACGCCCATGCGAACGTCAACATCCCGTCTGCATGGTGGCAGATCGACTTGGCGGGTGGGCAGGAGACACAAATCTCAATCGCTAACGACATCATTTTGCACGGTTCGTTTGGGATGCAGGGGGAAACGCTCTACTTTTCGACGGTGACGGGGCTGTATGCCTTTCAAATTGCCGAAAATAAAATCGTGCGCCTCGATGAAAATCCAGCCTATCGGACGGTGTTGCTGCATACCCATTCAGCCGCAGCGAGCGAATAAGGGGACCACTTCGCGTACACAGGCTGCTACACAAAGTGCATTAAAAAACACTGCAAATAACGCGCTTGAGCGCGTTTCGCGTATCAGCCTTCGGCTTTAGCCGTAGGATTTTGGCAAAGTCTCGTTGTAGCACTAATAATAGCGGTCGATATTCTCCACCGTTAAAAAGACATGTTCCATATAGATCGCAGGTGGGACAGAGATGCCTTGCAAGATATTGCTAGCAATTTCGATCAATTTTGTGCCATACCGTTCGGGCATATAGGCGGTTGTGCCGATGAGCGGCGAGTTGGGACGGCGCAGCTCTTCTCGGCCAAGTCGGTCACCCCCTTGCCCTACGACAACCAGTTCATTCTCGCGCCCCAATGACTGCGCGGCACGGATCGCGCCGACCGCCGCCTCATCATTAAACGAGATGACGGCACAGCGCTGTCGGTCGGGGAGTGTTTGTAGAAAGGTCGTCACCGCACGCTGGCTGACGGCAAGCGCGTTGCCGCTGTCGAGATGGGCGATTTTTTCGGCCGAAACGCTCCCCACCACCCCCTCAAACGCATCTTGCTGACCGTGAATGCGCGATCTGGGCAAATCCCCTGCGCGCCGCTCTTCTAAAATAATCAGTTGGTCGAACTGTCCGCCCCAATTTTGCGCGACCCACTTGCCCAATGCTTCCCCCGCCATGTAGCCGCCACGATAGTTGTCTACGCCAAAATAGGTGGCGCCGACCATCGGAATGTCGACGGCGATGACGGGAATATTGGCGCGTTGGAATTTGTCCATGATCAAGTTGTTGCTGCGTGCATCGATTTGGTACTCAATCGCTAAATCGACGCGCCGCTCGATCAGGTGATTGGCGACGCGCAACGCTTCAACGCCGCTCAACTTATTGTCGGTAATGACGAGATCGATGTTCCGCTGGTCAGCCACCGCCTGTTCCAAGCCACGCCGCACATCGATGGCAAAGGGGGCTTGCTCCGACTGGTTGGCGAACCCGATCGCAAAGCGTTTATCGGTGTTGCTAATGGTGTGGGAGCGGATCGTATTCTTGCCGCAAATGGTGACGTTGACCCGTGCGTGGCGCAGGTGGCGCAACATATCGGCCGAAATATCCCGATCTGTCACCAAATGGGACAGCTGCTGCAAGTTGGCGACAGGGGCAAAGCCCCGTTTGCCGATTTTGCTGGCATCAATCAGGGCGACCACATTTTCGGCCGATGCGATCACGCGCCGCTTGAGCTGGGCATCTTCATACTCCGAAACGGTTAGACCCGCCGCGACGGTAAACCCAACGCCCGAAATAAACGCCGTGCGGATGTTGACCGTTTCGAGAAGCTGCTCGTTGCCTGTGCCGATAGTGGATATGCCATCTTTACCGACGCGACCCCCAATTAATAAGATGTGATGTTCCGTTTGCTCGGCCAGTTGCAATGCGACGCGCAAGCCGTTCGTCACAATGGTCAGGTCGCGCCGCTGCGTGAGATGGGGGATCAGCGTTTGGCTCGTTGTGCCAGCGTCGAGCCAGATCGCGTCCCCTTCTGCGATCATTTCGACGGCACGTTGGGCGATGCGATCTTTAGCGGCTTTATTGGCGATTTCGGCCGAATTTGCCGAGCCACCAGCCCACTCATCCTCTGTAATTAGCACCGCCCCGCCCCGCACGCGCCGCAGCTTTTCTGCCTTTTGGAGTGCGTTTAGGTCGTTGCGAATCGTGCCAACGGAAACGTCAAGCAACGTCGCCAGTTCAGGCACACGAATACCCGGCTGTTCGCCCAAGACTCGAATGATGGCCTGTCTTCGTTCAAATGTTGTTGTCATGAAATTGTCGCACTCACAGGTTGGGGCGATTCACAAACCGTCCCTGCCGATAGTTGTTGATACGCTCTATGCTCCCAATCATATCGCCACTCTCTGTCAATTAGCAACAAATTGCGACAATTTAGCACAACAAGCTGCGTTGAGCCATGTAGATCATCTAGCCGCTTATTTGTTCGATCTGGTATAACGGTATACCATTATACCAATGAAGTCAGCGCAACCGCACAACACCACGTCTACGACAATTTACGACAAGCTGCGATCGGCAATCATTGCGGGCGAGCTGGTCGGTGGCAGTCCGTTGCGACAGGCGGAAATTGGCGCACGCTATGGTGTGAGCAAAATTCCCGTGCGCGAGGCGTTGCGACAGTTGGAGGCGCATGGGTTTGTGACGCTGCATCCGGGACGGGGCGCGGTTGTTGTGCCGCTTTCGATTGCGGAGGCGGAAGAAATCTATCTGATGCGCATTGCGTTGGAGCCGATTTTGCTGGCACGTTCGGTAGCAAACCTAACCCCGCTCGACTTCGCCCGTGCCGCCGCAACCCTAAATCTCGTCGATACAACACCCAATCTATCCCCCGCCGACTGGCACAAGCTGGACGGCGAATTTCACGCCATTCTCTATCAGGCGGCCAAGCTGCCGCGTATCCAGCGCGAGGTCGGCACACTGCGCGGCAATCTCGCCCGCTACTTCCCGATTTTTCATACGCTCGGTGACGAATTTCGTGCCGCAGGCGATCTCGAACATCGTCAACTGTTGGCGGCCTGTCAGGCAGGCGAGATCGAGCAGGCGTGTGCATTACTAAAAAAACACATGGCGCATAGTTCGGCCGAATTGCAAAATGCGCTACAAGAGGCAACGTTATGACAACTTCAAATAACTTTGACATTATCCTCGCCGGTGGTGGCATCATGGGTTGCGCCATCGCATACAACTTACTCAAACGGGATGCGACGCTGCGTGTGCTGATCGTTGAGCGCGATTCATCTTATGATCGCTCCTCAACCGTTCTGTCCGACGGCAACACGCGCGTGCAGTTTAACCTCAAACCCAATATCGAAATGTCGCTCTATGGGCTGGAGGTGCTGGCGACCTTTTCAGAGGAGTTCGCCACCGCCGATCACACCCCGCATATCGACTTTCGCCAACAGGGGAATCTCTATTTGGTGAATGCGGCTGGGGAAGATTTTGCCAAACAGGGCATTGCGACCCAGCAAAGCTTGGGGTGCGCGGTCGAATGGCTTGAGCGTGCCGCAATTGAACAACTGTATCCGCTCCTCAGTTTGCCCGATGACGTTGTGGGGGGGAGTTTCGGCCGAAAAGATGGCTCGATGTCGCCACTCGCCGTGCTACAAGGGTATCGCCGCAAGTCGATGGAACTGGGCGCAACCTTTCTCGAAGCCAACATCGCGGCCTTGCTCAAAGAAGGCGATCAGATGACGGGATTGCGGTTGGCGAATGGGGATGTCTATCACGCGCCGATTGTCTTCAACGTCACGGGTGCATGGGCGCCCATTTTGGCGGAACCACTCGGGGTAAATCTGCCGCTGATCTCGCTCAACCGACAGGTCTTTACGGTCGAAATCGACGCCCATCTTGACGAGATATTGCCGATGTTGCTGCTCCCCAATGGCATCTATCTGTTCCATGAGGGTGGCAGCAGCTTTATTGTCGGCGGGGCAAGTCCTGACGATTTTGTGACGTATGATGATTTTAGCTGGAGTCGCACCCGCTTTGAGGAGCAGATGTGGGAAAAGCTGGTTGACTATTTGCCCAGCTTTGACCGCCTCAAAGTGACAAACGGCTGGTCGGGTCTGTACGCGATTAACACGTTTGACCACAACGCGATTTTGGGTGAATGGCCGGGCTTGCGCGGATACTATTGCGCCAACGGCTTTTCAGGGCATGGATTTCAGCAATGTCATGCTGTGGGACGATTTTCGGCCGAACTCATTCTCGGTCTGCCCCACGAACTCGATCTCAGCATGTTTTTGGCAAAACGAATTGCAGAAAATCGGCCGATTTACGAAAATCCTGCGCGATTGATCTAGATATATTGCGCAAAACGTCAACACGTTTGCGCAGCCTTTCGGAGAAAACGATGCGATTAGATGGAAAAGTAGCGATTGTGACAGGTGCGGCGCAGGGGATTGGCAAGGCGATTGCATTGCGCTTCGCTGTCGAAGGGGCGCAAGTTGTCGTGAGCGACATCAACGCCGCGGGCGCAGTCGAAACAGCACAGACGATCAATGAGACTGGCGGCGAGGCGATTGCCAACACCTGCGACATCTCAGATGAAACACAGGTTGACGCGCTGTTTGCGGCAACGCTGGAAACCTATGGGCGGGTCGATGTGCTTGTGAACAATGCGGGGGTCGTCTCGCCAACAAAGCACTTTCTCTTGGCAGACAAGGCATGGTGGGATTCAATTATCGATGTCAATCTGACAGGGACATTTCTCTGTTGCAAGGCGGCTGCCCACATCATGGTTAAACAGGGTAGTGGGTCGATTATCAACATGTCCTCGGGCGGCGCGACCAAAGCACACCGCGCCTTTGTCGCTTATGATGCCACGAAGGGCGGCATCGAAGCGATGACCCGTGCGCTTGCGCTCGATTTAGGCCCCTATGGCGTGCGCATCAACTCGCTCGTTCCCGGCTCCATCGACACGCACGATCTTGGGCTGGCGCAGCGCAAATTGCGCGGGACAAACGTACCGCTCGGGCGCATTGGCGAACCCGAAGATATGACCGGCGCGGCCGTCTTTCTCGCCTCCGATGATAGCCTGTATGTCACGGGACAGCGCACCGTTGTCGATGGCGGCATGCTCGCCCAACAAAGATCCGCGACGGTAGACATCGAACCACCGTCAAGCTTCCCAAAAATTGCCTAGAGCGGCGTGCATGGTGCGTTTTTCAACGCACTGCGCACTACGCATCACACGCATGAACCAAAAATACCGCGTCGGCGCCGACATCGGCGGCACATTTACCGACTTAATCATTGTCAACACTGAGACAGGCGAATTTACGATTGGCAAGACGTTGACCACGCCGCATGACCCATCGCTGGCGGTGGAAAAGGTGTTACTGGAAACGTTGGCAGCGAGTGGGGTAGAATCGGCCGAAATTCAACGTCTCATCCACGGCACCACCCTCGTCACCAACGCGCTGATCGAGCGCAAGGGCGTACCAACCGCGCTGTTGACCACGCAGGGGTTCCGCGACTCGGTCGAGATTGGGCGTGAAACCCGCTATGACCTCTATGATCTGATGCTCGACCAGCCCAAGCCGTTGGTTCCGCGCTATCTGCGCTTCGATGTGCCGCAGCGCACGCTGGCAGATGGCAGCGAACTCGTTCCGCTGGACACAGATTATGTCGAGCGGCTGGCGGCCGAACTGGTTGAGGCAGGCATTGAGGCGGTCGCGATCTGTTTTCTGCACAGCTTCACCAACCCAGCGGCTGAACGTCTGGCGCGCGACATTGTGCAACGGGTTGCGCCAGAGCTGCGGGTGTCGATTTCGGCCGATGTTGTCCCTGAAATCCGCGAATTTGAACGCGCCTCCACCACCATCGCCAACGTCTACGTGCAAGAACTGGTTGAAAAATATCTGCGCCAGCTTGAAAAACGACTCGCTGACAACGGCTTTAATGGCAACTTCTACCTGATGCTGTCGAGCGGTGGGATTGCAACGGTTGACACGGCGATCAAGTTCCCCGTGCGCCTGCTCGAATCGGGACCGGCCGCTGGCGCACTCGCCGCCAACGCCTATGGTTTGGCGACCGGTCACGCCGACGTCATCTCGTTCGACATGGGCGGCACAACTGCCAAAATCTGTGTCATCGATAAGGGGGAACCCCTAATCGCACATGATTTTGAGGTCGATCGTATCTATCGTTTTAAGAAAGGGTCAGGTTTGCCGATTAAGCTGCCCGTCATCGAACTGATCGAAATTGGCACGGGCGGTGGCTCCATTGCGCGGGTCGATAGCTTGGGATTGCTCAAGGCAGGCCCCGACTCGGCGGGCGCAGATCCCGGCCCCGTTTGCTATGGCAACGGCGGTTTGGAACCGACGATTACCGATGCCAATTTGATTCTCGGCTATCTCGATCCCGCCTTCTTTCTGGGCGGCAAAATGTCGCTTGATTTGGCGCGCGCGCGGCAGATGATCGATGAAAAGATTGCCCAACCGCTTGGCTTAACGATTGAAGAAGCGGCGTGGGGGATTCACCAAATCGCCAACGAAAATATGGCAAATGCGGCGCGTGTTCATGCGCTCGAACGGGGCAAGGACCCGCGTCGCTTTCCGCTTTTTGCGTTTGGTGGAGCAGGGCCAGTTCACGCCTATCGGATCGCGCAATCGTTGGGGTCGCCGCTGCTGCTTGCCCCACTCGGCGCGGGCGTCATGAGTACGGTTGGCTTTTTATCCGCGCCGCTCGCATTTGACTTTGTGCGCTCATGGCGTGTCGAATTTGGCGAGATCGATTGGGATAAGGCAAATGCGCTGCTGTCTGAGATGGCGGCAGCGGGCGAAGCCCTCTTGCGCGAATCGGGGGTTGAGGAGATTATCCATCGGCGCGAGGTGGACATGCGCTATGTGGGACAAGGGCATGAGATTGCGGTGCAGTTGGTGGATGGGGAGCTGGATGAGGGGAATTCGGCCGAAATTAAAGCCCGCTTCGAGGCTGTCTATCAAGAGCTTTACGAGCGGCTCGGCCCACCCGTCAACATCGAAATCCTCAACTGGCGCGTCGTCTCCATGGGGCCAAAACCAAATGTACAATTAGATGTGCGGGTCTTAGATGATGGTGCAGTGACGGCGGCCGACACACAAAAAGGCAGTCGGCTCGCCTACTTCCCTGAGTCAAATGGTTTTACTGAGACCCCTATCTACGATCGTTATCGCATGAAGCCCAACATGACGTTTACCGGCCCTGCCATTGTCGAAGAACGCGAATCGACCGTCATTATTGGCCCACATGCAACCTGCCATATTGACGAGCATTTCAACTTGATCGTTGCAATGCCCGAATCAGTACAATGACAACGCCACCTTTACAAATCAGACAAATTGAACAGTTACCAGATGGTTTTGCCGAACTAGCGTCCCGTGCACAGGCGGAGGGTTTCACCATGTTGACGCGCCTTGCGGAAGCATTTGCGCAAGGCACCAATCGCTTTGATCGGCCGGGTGAAGCACTATACGCTGGCTGGCTCGATGAAAAGTTAGTCGCCATTGGCGGGATCAATATCGACCCTTACTTTACCGATGAGAAAATCGGCCGAATTCGACATCTCTATATCGATCCAACTTTGCGTGGACAAGGGATTGGGCGTGCGATGATGCGCGTAATCGAAGAGGGTGGATTTAAGCATTTTCGTCAACTACAACTGTTCACACCAACGGAAGCCGCATCTAAATTCTACGTTGCAATTGGTTATCAGGCGGTGAACGACGTTGAACGAGTTAGCCATATAAAATGACATTAAACGCAATACAACTCGAAGTTCTTTGGAATCGTTTGCTCTCGGTGGCGAACGAGCAGCAGACGACGCTGATCCGCACGGCGTTCAGCACGATTGTGCGCGAGTCGCTCGATTTGGCGTGCGGCGTGTTCGACACGCGCGGCAACATGATCGCCCAATCGCTGACCGGCACGCCGGGACATATCAACCCGATGGCGACAGGCGCAATCCACTTTCTCAACACCTTTCCACCTGAAACGCTCAAGCCCGGTGACGTGCTTGTGACCAATGATCCATGGCAGACGGCCGGGCAGATCAATGATTTTACGGTGCTGACCCCCGTTTTTCGAGACGAGAAGATTGTCGCCTATTTTGCCAACTGCTGTCACTCGCCCGATATTGGGGGGAAGATATTATCGGCCGAAGCCCGCGAAGTGTTTGAAGAAGGGTTGCGCGTTCCGATTATGAAGCTGTTTGATCGCGGCGAACCCAACGAAATCCTTTTCCAGATAATCCGTGCCAACGTGCGGACGCCCGATGAGACGGTTGGCGATCTCTATGCACAAGCGTCGAGTAACGCCGTCGGCGCACGCAGTTTGTTGGCGATGATGGAAGAGTTTGGGCTGGAGACGATCGATCCGCTGGCGGATGAGATTATCGGCCGATCAGAAGCCGCCATGCGCGATGCCATCCGCGCCTTGCCAAACGGCCGCTGGACACATGAACTGTGGGCCGATGGCTTTGAATCCCCGCTCAAAATCGCCGTCGCTGTCACGGTAGAAGATGCAGACATCTACATCGACTTTGCTGGATCATCACCGCAAAGCAGTCGCGGGATCAACGTCGTTCTCAACTACACAAAAGGGTACGCCTCGTTTGCGATGAAGGCGGCAATTAGCCCCGAAGTGCCGCACAATGAAGGTGCCTTCCGACCTGTCCACATCACCGCCCCCGAAGGTTGTATTCTCAACTGTGTCGAACCGGCCGCCGTCGCATCGCGGCATCTCGTGGGACATTTCCTGCCGAGCGCAATTTTTGGCGCATTGGCGCAGGTCATCCCCGACCGTGTGTTGGCGGGTGGCGCAGATCCCGGCTGGATGAGCGTCTGGCGTGCGACCTTCCCGCAAACAGGCAAGGGCAGCAACATCACCGTCTTCCAGTTAGGCGGCACGGGGGCGCGTCCCTCAAAAGATGGGCTAAACACGACAGGTTTTCCGAGCGGCGTTGGCAGCGTTCCCGCCGAAGTGATCGAAACGCTTGCCCCGCTCGTTCAGCATCAGCGGGCGTTGCGCGTCGATTCTGGCGGCGCAGGGAAATTTCGCGGCGGTCTCGGCCAGAATGCGACTTTCTCCTATTTGGGAGAGCAGGATTGGAGCGTCTCTAGCTTGGTGGATCGGACACAGTTTGCCGCGCAAGGGGTGATGGGCGGACAAGCTGGCGATGTGGGCGAATTCAAGCGCAATGGCGCGACGGCCCCACCCAAAACAATCTTGTGGATGGATGCAAAAGACCAGATTGAGCTAAATCCACCCGGCGGTGGCGGCTATGGGGCGCCATTTTTGCGTGACCCGCAACACGTGTTGGCTGATGTGGTGAACGGGTATGTTTCGATTGCGGCGGCACGCGCGGAATATGGGGTCGTCATCAACTATGCGGGGGAGCGCGAACGTTTGGTGCGTCTGCCCGAGCATTATGCCGTCGATTGGGCGGCAACTGCGACCTTGCGTGATCAGGCAGGTGGCAGAGGCTGACGTTCGCGCCAGTGGGCGTTTGGATGTTGGGCGACCTGTGCCAGCAGTTGTTCGGCGCGTTGTTGTAAGCCCCGTGCAGCAAGCAAAACGCCCTGCTGATACTGCACACGTAACTGAGCGCGGATCGATTGCAGCGCAGCGGCTTGTGTTTCAGCCTGCTGCAATAGGTCGTGCGCGGTTTGGTAGTCGCCTATCGCTGTTTGCAGCGTCGCCCGCACCAGCAGCAGATCAAACGCATAGAACACCAGCCACGCCTCCCGCCGTTCAATCTCAGCCAGCAGCGCACGTGCCTCAGTGAGCGCACCCAGCGTCACTTTGTGTGGCACAATCGCCAGTCGCGCCTCCACCTGCAAACTCGGCTGTTGCAGCACATCGGCTAGGGCAACTGCCTGTTCCCAATGGTATTCATCTTGCAGCATCTCGCCGAGCAGCAGGTGGGCGTAGAGTGCGCCACGTTCAGGCAAGTGGGGCAGCACGTCGTGTAATTTCGCCGTTGCCGCTGCCATTTTGCCTTGCGCAAACAGGGCTTCAGCGAGCCGCAACTGTCCGCGCGCCACAGTCAGTGCAAAGGGTGAATTTCTGCCGATTTGGTCAAGTGCGCGCAGGTGTGTTTCGGCCGATTGCCACTCCCCTTCTAACAACGCAATTCGCCCCATCAGCAAGCGTCCATGCGCCACGCCCAACTGGATATTTTGCGCGTTGGAGATGGCCAGCCCCCGTTCTGCAAACTGTCTAGCCGCGACATAGTCACCCAGTCGCGCCGTGCTGTTGGCCAATGCCAGCGCAAATGCACCGACCAAAAACGGTTGTTGTGCATCTGGCGCGTTTGGCTCTTGGTCGAACTGATTTTGCGCGATTTGAAAGAGCGTTTGCGCCTCTTTGTGTCGCCACGTCTCCTCTAAAAAGTAGGTGAAGGGCAGATAACAGCGGAAGAGTGCCATCTGGTCGCGCTGTTCACAAGCGTGCAGCCACATGGCGCGGATGTTGCTATATTCGGCCGCAATCTCGCGTAGTGCTGCGCTATCATTTTGTTGCACAGCGGTCACGCGCTGCGCCAAAAAGTTGACATAGTAGTTTGTATGGGCGGCTTGTAACTGGGTGCGCTCAGACAGCTTGCCGCTGGCGTATTGATGCAGCAGGTCGTGCTGGGTATAGCGACCGCTGTTGGGATCAAATTGCAGCAGTGACTTATGAATTAAGGCGCGCAAAGTGAGTGGTTTTGCGCCCGTGATTGACTTGGCGGCGGCGAGGTCAAAGCTGCCCCTAAAAATGGCGAGATTGATAAACAGTTGGCGTTCGGCCGATGTCAGCAATCCCCACGAATAATCAAACACCGCCTGTAGACTGCGCTGACGGTCGGGCAGATCGTCCGTCTCGGCCGTGCCGATTTTTGCGGCAATGGTGGCAACAGAAAACTGATTGACGAGCGACCCCGCAATTTCGAGCGCCAAAGGCAGTCCGTCCACCTGCTTAGCGATCGCGGCGATCTGTTGCAGGGTGGCGCGATTCGGCCGAAATGCATCATCAACCCGTCGCGCACTCTGCACAAAGAGCGCAATGGCCTCATCCTCATCGCGCAATCCGTCCAGCAGCAGCACGCGCTCATGCTGCAAAAAAAGCTGCTCCCGACTGGTCAGGACGAGCTGCAACTGTGGCGCGGCGGCCAACGCTGCCACCACCCACGCGACAAACTGCTCCCCCATCAACTGTTCGCAATTGTCAAGAATCAGTACGCCTGTAAGCTGTTGGACAAGCTGTTGCGCCGACTGGGAGGGCAGCCCATAGGCGGTGGCGATCTGTGTTAATGCGTCCTCGAACGATTCGGCATCAGCCAGCGCAACAAAATAGAGATCGTCAAGCGGATTGGCATCGCCGACAAGCGCATTTGCCAGCGACGTTTTGCCGATACCGCCGGGCCCACAAATGGTGATCAGGCGTTCCCCATTGGCGAGCCATGTTTGTAGTTGGGACAGTTCTTGATTTCGGCCGATAATCGCTGCGCCTGTCGAATGGGTGGGCTTGCCGCGTTGCTGTGCGCGTTTAATTTTGGCAACAAGGCGTGTCGTTTCTGCTGTGGGCGCAACGCCTAGCGTCTCAGCCATTGCCGTGTGCAGCTGTTCATATTGTGCAAGGGCGGCTGTGAACTCCCCCGCCCGCGCCAACTGTTCGATCAGCGCACGCTGCAACCGCTCCCCCATGGGTTCAAGCGCAACCGCTTGTTTAAGCCACGTCATGCGTTGATCGTGTGAGAGGTCAGTGCGTTGCAGCACTGTCTGCAATGCACGTAATGCGAGTTGCCGCATTTGTTGTCTGGTTGCATCCAACCACGCCATGAAGTCTGGGGCATCATTGACGCTGAAATCGATCAGCAGATCGCCTGTGTAGAGGTCGGATGCCTGCTGGTGTTCGCCATTTGCAATTGCCGCCAGAAACGCCCGCGCATCGACCAGCCCCTCCAAGGCCGCCGTCTGTCGCGTCACCACGAGCGGCACTTGCTGCTGGATATCGTAGAGGGCTTGCCGCAAATTTTTGTTGGCCTGCTTCTCTGGCACATCCCCCCAGCATTGCGCGGCAAGCTGCGAACGCGGGATCGCCCCCTCCGTATACGCCAGCCGATAGAGTATCGCCCGCACCTTATTCGACAAAAAATCGGTTACAGGGCTGCCATCAACACTGACTTGTGGATGTCCAAAAAGCTTAACTTGTACCATGACACACAGGAGTTACGACTTGATTTGTTGCCACGAATTTCACGAATTGCACGAACAAAGTTACCCAATTCGTGTAATTCGTGAAATTCGTGGCTCGTTTTTTACGGGCGTAAATCCTAAATAGTGACTCGCTCGGAACCCATATTAATAGCCCCAAATCTCAATTGAGACAAATCAGCTTCGCCTAAAAGAATCGGTTGGCGCAATCGCCATTTTTGACACGGTAGGTGGGAACTGTGTTATGCTATTTGAAACCATTAATCACGCAAACGCAACATGATTTCAAAACACCTGACCGAATTTGCAGACCATCCTGTTCACAACTTTGACACAGAAAAAGGGATTGAAGATCCCAATGTAATCTATCGTATCAGCGTCGGCTGGGACGACACAGATTGGGAAAAACGGTTCATCCAATTGATCGACGATCCGCTGGTAGGGCAACTGCATGGCTTTGTCGCTGGGGCATGGATGGGCGAAAAATATGACAGAACATCGGCCTTTGTGGTGGAGCATCTGGTCAATGTGGCTGCTCGATGGCCGAATCTGCACGCCCTTTTCATTGGGGACATGACCTACGAAGAGAATGAAATTTCGTGGATTAATCAATCCAATCTTGGCGCACTCTTTACGGCGTATCCTGCGCTGACTCACTTCGGGGCGCGTGGCGGAAACGGGCTGCGTTTCGGCCGAATTGATCACCCCAACCTCACCCACTTGATTGTCGAAACGGGTGGACTCAACTATGAAGTTGTGCAGGACATTCTGCAATCGAACCTGCCCAACCTGACCCATCTCGAACTGTGGATCGGAACGGAAGAGTATGGACGCAGCGTTGAAATTGACAACTTCGCGCCGCTCTTGACCGAAAACATCTTTCCGAATTTGCGCTATCTCGGTCTACGCAACGCGCAGATCGCGGATGAGATCGCCACCACGCTCGTCAATGCGCCTCTGCTCGATCAAATCGAAACGCTCGACCTCTCACTCGGCACGCTGACCGATGCAGGGGGACGGGCGATTCTAAACTCAGAACGGGTACGCGGCCTGAAGAAACTCGACCTACATCGTCACTATCTTTCGCAGGATATGATGACGGCGTTGCGCGGGATGCCAATTGCGGTTGACGTGAGCGACCGGCAAGACGATAACGACGGTGATTGGCGATTTGTCGCAGTCGGTGAGTAGATTCGTTGTGGTGGGATCGGCCGATGATCGCCGCATTCAACTGTTTCAAGCCGCCCTCTCCCGCCGCAGCTTGCCCGCTGCCAAAGTGGTCACATATAGCGATCTGTTGGGGGGGCGTGTGGCACTGGCCGACTGTTTGCACGCGGGGGATATTTTGCGGATCGAGTCACCGGGCAAATCGGCCGAATCTAACCGCCACCTGCTCAGACTTGGCCGACCGCTTGTCGAAGATGACTATGCGAAGACGCCCGATCTTCCCCTTGAAAAGGGGCAACTCTTCTCGACGCGGCAATGGTATCTCGGGCTGTGTGCTGCGCTCGACCTGATCGACGACCAGCGCACAACTGCCCCGCCCCACCGCATCATGAACGGCACAAACGCCATTCGCACGATGTTTGACAAACGGGCGACACAGCGCGTCTTACAATCGGCCGATATTCCAATCGCGCCTCTGCTCCCACCCATCAACAGCTATGCACAGCTGCGTGACGCGCTGCAATCGGCCGATATGCGGCGCGTCTTTATCAAACCCGCGCATGGCTCAAGTGCAGCGGGCATCATCGCCTATGAGACAAACGGGCAGCAGGAGAAGGTAACGACGACAATCGAACGAGATGCACGGGGGCGACTGTTTAACAGCAGACGGATTCGCGTGGTGCGCAATTCGGCCGAAATCTCCCGCCTCATCGACACGCTTTGTCGCCAACGTGTCCACGTTGAACGCTGGCTCCCCAAAGCGAGCCTCGCGGGGCAGCAGTTTGATGTGCGCGTCGTTGTCATCAACGGCAAGGCGCAACACAGCATTGTGCGACTCAGCCACACCCCCTTCACCAACTTGCACCTACTCAACGACCGCGCGCCAATTGAAACGCTGATCGCACAGATTGGCATGGCGCGTTGGCGCGACGCGCAGGCAACCTGTGAACGCGCCGTCGCCTGTTTTCCTGACGCACATTACGCGGGCGTCGATCTCCTTTTCACGACCAACTTCCACCACCACTATGTGCTGGAACTCAACGCTTTTGGCGACCTGTTGCCGACGGTGCGCGTCAACGGCATGGACACCTATGAGATGGCGCTTTGTGAGTTAAAATGATTTTGCAGCAACACAACCTCCTCTTTGTGACGCTCGACACCTTGCGGCTCGACGTGGCACGCAGCGCGTTGGCGGCGGGGGAAACGCCCTTTTTGCAACGCTATCTCCCCGCTGGTTGGGAGGCGCGGCACACACCGGGCAGCTTCACCTATGCCGCGCATCACGCCTTTTTCGCGGGCTTTCTGCCGACCCCGCTTGCACCCGGTCGCCATCCACGCCACTTTGCCGCTCGCTTTCCCGGCAGCGAAACGACCGATACTGAAACGGTTGTGTTTGATGCACCTGACATCGTGAGCGGACTGGCCGCCAATGGCTACCACACGATCTGTATTGGCGGGGTTGGGTTTTTTAACAAGCAGTCGCCACTCGGTCGCGTGCTGCCCGATCTGTTTGCCGAAAGCCACTGGACGGTTGAGATGGGGGTCACATCGGCCGATTCCACTCGTCACCAAATCACCCAAGCGATCCACTCGCTCAACGCCCTCCCACGCGACCAACGCTTTTTCCTCTTTATCAACATCTCCGCGCTGCATCAACCAAATTGCATCTTCGCCGATGGCGCGACAGAAGACAGTCCCGCCACCCAACAAGCCGCGCTCGCCTATGTCGATTCCCAACTGCCCCCCCTCTTCGCAACGCTGCAACGGCGCGGCCCAACGTTCGTCATCCTCTGCGCCGATCACGGCACCGCCTACGGTGAGGCTGGCTACACGGGTCATCGCATCGGGCATGAGGTCGTCTACACGATTCCATACGCGGAATTTATATTGAATTCATGAATCCCTACACCGCCTACACCTACGCCTATCCGCACAAGACGGCTTATCGGCCGATTCAGCGCACTGACAATGCCCCCCTCCCGCTCACAACCGTCTGGGCAAATGAACCGCGCGACAATCTCTTTCTCTACATCCACATCCCGTTTTGTGAGATGCGCTGCGGCTTTTGCAATCTGTTTACGACCGCCAATCCTGCCCAGTCCTTTACGCAACGCTATCTCGATGCACTCTGGCGACAGGCGGAGGTGGTGCGAGCCGCGCTGCCCGACGCAACCATCGCACAGGTTGCGATTGGCGGTGGCACGCCGACCTATTTGGACGTTGACGAATTGGCGCGTGTCTTGGCAATTGCCGAAGATATTTTTGCGGTCGATTTGGCAACCGTTCCCGTGTCGGTTGAAACATCACCTCAAACGGCAACGCCCGAGCGGCTCGCCTTGTTGCGCGAACATGGCGTCGATCGGATCAGTATCGGCGTACAAAGTTTTGTACAGATAGAGTTAAATGGCATCGGCCGATCGCAGCGCAATCCCATCGTCGAACGCGCCTTAAACAACATGCGGGGTTTCCCAACACGCAACATCGATCTCATTTATGGCAATCCCCACCAGACGGAGGCGAGCTGGCTGGCGTCGCTGCGCCATGCGTTGGCGTTTGCGCCTGAACAACTCTATCTCTATCCCCTCTACGTTCGGCCGCTGACGGGAATGGACAAGATGCAGCAAGCGTGGAACGATCAACGGCTCTCACAGTACCAGTGCGGACGTGATTTCTTGCTGGCAAACGGCTATCGTCAACAGACGATGCGTCACTTTGAGCGCGTCGATCATGTCCCACAAGCCAACGCGCACTACAGCTGCCAAGAGGACGGCATGATCGGGCTGGGTTGCGGGGCACGCTCCTACACGCGCTCCCTCCACTATTCGAGCGAATATGCCGTCGGCCGATCTTCGGTGCGCGATATTCTGCACGACTGGGTTAAGCGCGACTTTCAGCACGTCGATTATGGCTTTGTCCTCGATGAGGATGAACAGCAACGTCGCTATCTGCTCAAGTCGCTGCTCAGCGCGGAGGGGCTTGATGGAGAGAAGTTCGTGGCGCGTTTTGGCGTCGATCCAGCCAAACAGTTTCCACAACTGCTAGAATTGACCGACTACATTCAACGGCATGGTGCGCATTGGCGGCTGACCGAAAAAGGGCTGGCGTGGTCAGACGGTGTGGGGCCAGCGTTTTACTCTGAACGGGTGCGGGAATTATCGGCCGAATTTGCCCTCTCCTAAGCTGACCCGCTGAAATGCTTATTACACAATGAACAAAACGCTACGCATTCTCTATCGCGGCTCCCTCTCAAGTTGCAACTATGGCTGCACCTATTGCCCGTTTGCCAAACACAACGAGACAGCGGCCGAACATCGCGCCGACGACCGCGCACTCAAACGCTTTGTCGCGTGGGTCGCAGAGGAGTCAACCGCCCGCCCGATCGGCATCTTGTTTACCCCTTGGGGAGAAGCCCTGCATCATCGTCGCTATCAACAAGCATTCCGCGATTTAACTCAGTTGGCGCACGTCGAAAAGGTGGCGATTCAGACCAATTTAGCCTGTCGGTTTGATTGGCTGGCCGCATGTGATGTGCAAAAGGTCGCGTTATGGGCGACCTTTCACCCAACGGAGACGACGCGCGCGGCGTTTATCGGACAAGTGCTGGCAGCACGTGCGCAGGGTGCGGCGGTCAGTGTCGGGGTCGTAGGGCTGCGTGAACATGCGGAGGAGATTGAGAAGTTACGCGCTGAATTGCCAGATGATCTGTATTTGTGGATCAATGCGTATAAGCGCGTGGAGGGATATTATTCGGCCGAACTTTTCAACCATTTCACGCAAATCGATCCCCTCTTCCCACTTAACACTCTCCGTCACCCCAGCGCGGGCTATTGGTGTGATGCGGGTGAAAATGCAATCTCGATTGATGCATTAGGCGACATGCGCCGCTGCCATTTCATCCGCGAACCGCTTGCCAACATCTACCGCGATGATTGGCGTGCTGCGCTTCAACCACGCACCTGCACCAACGCCACATGCGGCTGTCACATCGGCTATGTCCATCTCCCCCACCTCAACCAGTCGGCCATCTACGGCGACCAAATTCTTGAGCGCATCCCCGTCATTGCGCGTGATGATTTGCGGGTGGAGATACCGGTTGTGTCGGCTTATGTGGCTTGAAGATATTGCGTGTTGCGTATTGCGTATCCAGAGGTCAATACGCAATACGCAATACGCAATACGTTCCGTCAACCCCTCAAATTCCCAAAAAACGCTCCAAGGCAATACCCTTTGTCCTGTCTGGCGAACTAATTATGTCTCCAGTAAGGGCGCGTATAACGTCTCATCATCAAAGCCTGCAATCCATGCTGCCGCCTGATGGCATGTCTGCATCGTTGGTGGCACGCGCAAGAGGTAGCGTCGCGCTGTCGATGGGCAAGAACAGCCTAAAACAACGAGCGGCTCATCCTCATCAATTTCAACGCGCAAGAGTTGCCGCTGCCCACCGGGATCGCGGTCTTCGTGCAGCACCTCTGCATTGACTTCTGCAACAAACCGCTCAACCCCCATACGCTCCAGCATGACGCGGCGACGTTCAACGTTGCGCTCCTTGAGCACCTCATCGGCCGAAATTGTCTCCGCCTCAAAGACGATCCGTCGATCGACGCGCACGCCATTCCAGCGCAATTCGGCCGATTGGCAGCCCACGGGCAACGCCGTGATTTGCGTATCCCCAATGTCGAGCCAGCCCGTCACGCGCAGCCCGGCGGGTAGCTGTGTCAACCCCGTACAGCCGCGCAGGTTGAGTTGAGCGATGTCGTTGATCCAGTGCGGCAGTTGGGTTAGTTGGGCGCAGCCACGTGCGGAAAATCGGCCGATTCGCACCCGCCCAAACAACGGCCATTCCGTCAAATTACGACATCCCGACACATCCAAAAACGACACGTCCAACCCGTCAGGCAACGCCCGCAACTGCGTGCAGTTCTGCAAGATCAGCGAGCTAACGCGCAACCCGTCAGGTAGTTCCACCAACTGCTGACAGTCGGACAGATCGATCTGATAGCGCACATTGACCGCTGGCAACGTTCGCAGCCCACTTCCCCGCGCCAGCAGTTCATAACAGGTCAACCCCGCTTGTAAGGCGGTGAGATCCGCTTGCCCATCGAAATTAAGTGTCTGATGTTGTGACATATTTACCTAATCGACAACGCGCAGAATCCGCTGGGGTGTGTACTCACGCTGGTGACGAATCATGTAATGCCCTTGTGGGAGCGGAATCGGCCGATGTTCCTCATGCACGACCAGTGCTTGCTCGGCTGTGACATGCAGGAAAAATTGGTCGGCGAGTGCGTAGAGATCGGCCGAATCGACTTCTGCAATCCGATGCGTGTGTCCCGTCACCTCGCCATGTGCCAACGTTAGATGCTGCTGCTTCTTGCAGTTTGCTGGCAGTTCTGCCACTGGAATGATGATCAAATCGCCATGTCTGTACATTGAAATCGCTCCATTTTTCTCTGGAAAATTTGTTCTAATTATAGCAGATTTACGTCGATTTCGCCGCAAAACCACAGTGATAATCGCGTACCACATCCATTATTTTGCAATGACCATCATCTTACCGTCATAGGTCACGCTTGTCCTGACCTATGCTTCTGGGTTAAGATTTAGCACGCACACAATATGACCGCTAAAAAATATGTGATTGGTATCCTACTGGTTCTCAGCTTTTTGATATTGCGCTTCGCCTTACCTCGAAGCGTACCCTAACCCTGTCATGCAAGCGCAATTCAAGGGGTCACAGATGCTTTTGTGACCCCTTAATAGTTCTAACTCATGCGCGACGCACGACGACCCAACTACACGCCAACAGCAGGACGACCGCAAGCAGCAGATTACGCAATAGCAGTGACGCCACTTGATTCGTTCGCAGCGTAACTTGGGTCGGCACGGCGGTCGTGACAACCGCATCGGCCGTCGGTGGTTGCGTGACACCGCCCGTTGCGTCCCCCACCTGCACAGCGCGCAACGCCAGCGGTGAGCTGCCCGCGCCGATCACGCGATAGGTGACGGTGAGCAGCACGCCTGTCCCGCTGACGGCGGGCACGTTGCCATAGGTCAATCCGCCAAACTGCCAGACGGTCGCCCCGTCATGTTGCGCTGCGCCCATCGTTGGATTGAGCAGCAGCGGCGTGCGCCCCGTCTGTGTCGGCAAATCGCCCATTGTCCATGCTTCGAGCTGCAACACGGCGGGGTTGTGCGCGATTGCCAGTTCAAACCCAGCGAGATCGACGGCGTTATCCACAATCACATCGGCCGAAATCACATCCCCGACCGTCGCAACGCTTGGGGCAGAAATGGTCACTTTATCGGCCGAAATCGTCGCCACAGCACGCCCTTGTGGATCACCACAACCATCACCCAACGTCATACTCGTCACCAGCAAATCGCTCAGGTCGATTTTGTTGTTGCCGTTGAGGTCAAAGTGTGGGTAGTTGGTCGGCCAGTGGGCGGCGATTTGGGCAATATCGGCCGATTCGACCACCCCATTCCCATCAAAGTCGCTCTTGAGCTCGCAGCTTTCATAGACGGTTGGTGGATACTGCACATTGCCCGCACGATCGAGCGCAAATGCCCACACATAGGTCGTGTTGTCTGGAAGTTCAATCGGATCGCTGTACAACTGCCCCTGCACATGACCGCGATCTGTCCCGTAGAAAATCTGATGCAAGCCAGCCCCGCCGCTGTCATCTGCGTTGATGGTGAGCAGCCCCCCTTCCACATTGATCGCCGTCGTTGGCGCGTGCATATCCTGCGCGGCAATCTCATCGAGCAGCGCATCGGCCGACCAATCGATCACGTTGCCATCCCCAAAATAGTCAACCTTTATCGCTCTTTCGGCAACTGTGCCAGCTGTATCTAAATCGAGTGTCGCCTTGGTCGTTCCCGTCAGCGGCACACCCAAGAAGAGCGCAGTATCCCCCGCCACCTTCATGCCTGCAATTTCGCGCATCTGCACGTTGACGACATCCCCCCGCCCATCTGCTGCAATTTCAATCTGATAGCTGCCCGAATCGCTGGGTAAAAAGGCGATGGTGCTGCCCTGTGACTGGTTGTAGATGATGCCCGGCACGCCGCGTTCGATCACTTGTGTGCCGTTGGCTCGCACGACTGGCCCCGTGTGGCGACCTTGTGCATCGTAGATGTGCAGTGCGCTCATGCCGTCCAGCTTGATCTCCTGCCAACCCGTCGCCGCGTCTGGGGCGATCTCTGGCGTACGACTGGGTGTCGGAACGCCTTGCGGCACATGGAAGCCCCAGTTGCCCGACTGCAAAACTTGGTCGATGGAGGAGAGTTCACCCGCCGACGCAAATTGGATAAATTGATGCACGAGTGGCATACGAGTCATGCCGAGATGGGCATTCGCCTCGCCATCATCTGCCTCGCCATCTCCATCAAAGTCGGTCTTGCCCTCCGCGTTGATGCCCCAAATGCGGTCATCATATTCGTCGATGAGGCCGATCAAACTACGGTATGGAATGGTGTGGTCACCCGGCACATAGACGGGTTCGCGCTGGTCGATGGCGGGGCTACACAGGCGGATGGTGATGCCCGTGAATGGGATGGTCGTTTCGGCGCAGAGCTGCCAAATTTCGTACTGCATTCGGCCGATTGTCGGCACACCCGTCGCCACCAGTCGATGAAAGAACACACCGTCTGTGCCGTCGCGCCAATCCCCTAATGCGCGATTTCCCGGCGGCTGTTCGAGCAGTAACGCCTGCGCCTCGTTAAATTTAGTCGCATTCATGTTGAGATCGAAGCTGGAGGGAATGCCAAGCGTATCACCCGTGATGGCGGGCGTGTTTTCCATAAAGCGATAAGAATCGGCCGAATTTTCGATCAACCCCTGTATCCCATTAAAGCCGTCAAAATCGCGGTTGACCTCGTGGATAAAGGCACAGGTGCGTCGATTGGTCGCGGAGACAGGCGCAAACGGTGCGATAGGCGGACACAAGCGGGCGTTTGGATCGGGGCTGTTATCCTCAAACCAATCCTGCTGTGGCAGTTGCCAGTAGGCGGTCGGCCAATCTTCCGCCAGCTCCTGCGTCTTGTACTTGTCGAGACCGAGCAGCCCCCCTAACGCCTCGATCCCCCAATTGTCGCCCATCTGCAAAATTTTATATGGCAGCATCACGCCCATAAAACCGCCGCCCATCGCAAAGACCTGATCGACGTCGTCGCTCGCCGTCGGATCGGTGCGCATATAGAACTGCGTCGTTGGGCCGCCGTAGCTATGCGTCAAAATCTGCACTTTATTCTTGGGCGCAGGGATCGTGCTGTTGCCGCGCACGTTATCGACAAGCGTCGCAAGCGCAGCCGCCTGTGTGTTCATCCCCTTGCGCCAGTCGAACATCAGCGGATAGAAGCAGTTCTCGCTGCCGACCGCATTACCCCCGTTGTCGATGCATGTCCCGTTGGCGTTGCCGATAAATCGCCCCAACCCCGCTGGCTGTGGCGCGGTGACAAAGTTGAGCAGTTGCTCGTAAACCAGCTTGTCATCGGCGATTGGTGAACCGATTGGAACGGTCACACGATCGATCACTGACCCCACATTGATGCTGGCGAAGTCGGGATGGCTCGGTGCATCGCTTGTCGGACTGAGCTTCGTTGCGTCGAGAAATCCATCACAACCCAACAGCACCACATGGCTGAGCGCGTTCGCGCCGATCCAGACATTTTCACCCGCCTGATAGCTATTTTGGAAGGGGAAATCGAGGACGGAGGGCAGGCACGTCCCATGCCCAAAGGCAGAGCCAAAGTTGGTGATAAAGTTTCCCGATGTTCCGGCGACATAGATCATCGGCAGATCGGGGATCGGCGTGCGAAATGGCGCGGTTGCCTCAACGGTTGGGACGACGCTGAGATGTGCCGTCAGCGTCATCTCTCCGCCGCTGTTGGGCGCAACGTCGAGCGGATTTGACGTAAACGTGCCGTCGCTGTTGAGCGACACGTTGGTTGCCAACGTCGTCGCTGGGAAGGCGGTCGGGTCGTTGTCGATCTGGTGCAGATCGACCGTCGTGTAGTTGAAGTAGGTGTCGTAGGGGAACTGTGCGCCCGCGATGTCAAAGCTGACGGGTTGGATGCCCGCGCTGCTGTTACCCGCCGAACCGTTGTCGCGTGAGGGCGTGATCGACGGTTGCAGCAGACTAAATTGGCAGAGCGCACCGTTCGGCGCGCGACATTGGGCAGTTTCGGCCGAATTTGGCGGCGCATTCCGCACCTCAACCGCCCCGTTCGCCACACCCGTTGGCACCGTCACCTCAAGCCACGTCACGACGCGACTACCCATATCCGTCGGTGCGTTGGCTGGGCATGGCGTTTCGACCGTGCCACACGTCCCCAACGTCGCCGCCGTCACCGTTGCCGCAATCGTCTGATTCCCATTGCCATCGCTAAAGTAGACGCGATTGAGACGTGGGTTGTTGGCTGCAACGAGTTGATAGCCATACCCCATCACGCGAATTTGTGCGCCGACAACGCTCGCCGATTGCACCAACTGCAACGGCAACGGAATGACGCGAAAACCGCTTGTTTCGGCGCGACCATACGGTGTCACAACCGCCACATCCCCATCCCCCGCCAAGAGCGGCACGGTCACTTGCAACACACCGAGACCGCCCGCAGCATCAACCGCTGCTCCCGTCACCTCTCCGCGTACCCAGCGGAAGCTGTCGTTGACGTGACGGAAGTAAACCTGATTGCGTGCGGGAAATTTGATGTCAAAACCGCAGCCGCGCACCTCAATCGACGATCCCGGCTGTTGGGCGGTGGGCGATAGCTGCACGGCGGGTTGCCCTTCCTTGCAGTCGGCATTCAAATACGGTTCGGGCATTTTATAGGGGTGGTACTCGGCATGATCGTAGCGCGACTTAGAATCGATTGGGTCGCTGATGTTGCTCAGTTGCCCGTAATTTGCGCCGCGTGCGACATAGAGCGTGTCGTCACTGCCAAAAACGCTGCCTGTGAAAACAATCTCCGTTCCGTCGGGTGACCAGTGGGGTCGGCTTGCCGCCATGCCATTGGTCGGCAGGTTGAAGCGGTTGACCGTTTGCAGTTCGGCCACTTCGATTTTGCCTTCGCGCTGATAGACGAGATAACGGCTGTCGGGCGAGAAGGCGGGCGCGTACTCTGGGAAGTTGCTGCTGCAATCGGCCGAATCGGTGCTGCTCGTCACCGTCGAAATACCCCCAAAGACGAGATCGATCAGCTTCAACTCTCGCACCTGTCCCGGCGCGTTAAAGCTGCACGCGCTGTAGGCGAGGTAGCTGCCGTCCGGGGAGAAGGCGGCTTGGGCATGTTCGTCACCCAGATTGGTTGTAATGCCATAGTCGGCCAGCCAATCGGTGAGGCGTTCGGCCGAAATGGTCCCGCTCTGCAAATAGTCCACCAGATCGATCAGGTAGATTTGCCTGTTATCGAGATGCTGCGTGAGCGCAAGGAAGTGACCGCCACGCCGCAAGGCAGAAGAGCCATCTGCGCGGATGGGGGAGAAAGTCGGCCAATTTTCGGCCGATGTGGCCGTAAACGGCGTGTTAGGATCAGCCGCCGTCAAATTATCGGCTGCGTCGGCGTAGGTGTCCCCGAAAAAGATGTCGTCGCTGCCCGCTCGCGTCGAGACAAACGCCATCAAGCGTCCATCTATCGAGTAGGTCGGTTCACTATCAAGTGCGGCGTCATCCGTCAGGCGAATGGTGCGCAACGGATCCGTTGTGCCATAAATCTCGCGCAAGGTATGCAGATCGACGTTTACGCTATCGCTTAAATCTGACTCAAATGCGATTTGGAAGGCGGGATCATCGGCCAGCACATACAGTCTGCGCGCCGACTCTGCGATGTAAAGGCGACCACGCCCATCCAGTGCGGGCGCACTCAATGCGGAGTCTGTGCCAAGCGCAACCTCCCACATGACGCTGCCACTGTTGACACCATACACTTTTGGCTGCCCACTGCTGTTGACACCGCCAAAATAGAGATTGGCGCGACCGTCGGCGATCGGCGCGGTGACAATTTCGGCGGGGGCAACCATATTCCAGCAGTCGGCGCACCCCGTAGTCCCGTTGATGCGATCCGCAACGATCACGCTCTGGTCGGTGGCGACGGCAATCCGTCCATCTGTGACCAGCGCAGGCGGATGCACGATCGGTTCGTTCAGGTCGAGCGTCCAACGATGTTGACAGGCGCCATTTGTGACCAGCGGGGCATAGCTATGGAGCTGCCCATCGGCCGATGCAACATAGATAAAGCCGTTTGGATCGACAACAGGTGTCGTCAATGTACTGCCCAACGTCTCGCTGTCGCACAGTTCCGTTCCCGTCGCCGTGTCGATAAAGTAGAGCGTGTCGAGTCCGTCCGTTGCATAAACTGCGCTTGCGTCGGGAGCCAGCGCGACAGAAGTGCGGTTGTTTGCGTTGCTGGGAAGCGAGAATTGCCATTGTATTGAGGCGGTCGGTGCGGCGGCCGACCCAACTTCATCAATCCGATAAACGCCATCCTCAGCCAGTATGTATAGTTGGACTAAATCATTGGATAGCGTGACGACGGCGGGGGATGATTGGATTGGCGTGCCGAGTGAGTCTGACCAGATTAGTCGCCCATCGGCCGAATTCAAGCTAAAAATCTCACCCGCCTGCGTCCCAAAGTAGACGCGCACAAAACCTATTTCGGGATGTCGCTCTTTTAGCGCAGCCGCGCCAACGATCGGATCGCCACTTTCAAAGCGCCACTTTTCCAGATTCGCGGTCGCTGCCGCGCTTGGATAGAGTGCGAATAACGTCCCAGCGTCATCCCCGATGTAGGCAACGCCGTCATAGCCGATGATCGGCGCAGATTGGGTCGTCGCGGCGGTGGGAAATGGCCATGGCGGGATCACGGTCGGATCGTCGGGGCCAGCGACCACTGTATAGCCGCGTCGTGCGCCGTCATGATGCAACATCGGCCAAGCCTGCTGTCCAAAACCACCACGCGGCAACGGCTGCGGCGTTGGCTCCACAAAGTCAAGCGCGATCTCGTTAAACGCATCAAATGCGCCATCCCATGAATAGCGCACAAAACGGGTATCCTCTGGCACATTCAGCAGCAGCCAATCTGACCAACCATAGACAACCTGATTCCATGCGTGTGCAACATAGTTGTTGTAACCGCCCCACCCGCTTGTCGTGCTACCCGTCAGGTTCGTCCACGTTGTGCCGTCGAGTGAATAGGCGATGCTCTCCCCCTGCAATGCGCGATTGCCCGTCGTGTTGCTACCATCGCGGGTCATGTAGCGGCGCACGCCGTTAAACTGACCGACACAGTTAAAATCAATTTCGATAAATTGCCAGTTGTCGTAACTGCTCTCGAAGTAGGTGGCCGTGCTGCCGTCAAAGGCGCGGTCGTGCGTCGTGCCGTTGATGCCGCTGTAGTTGCCCGTGATGGTCGGGGAACATAGCCCCGTCGCCATTTGTGGGGCAGCGGTGATACGGTTGAAATAGGCGGGCCGGTAGACGCTATCGGCCGTCGCCAACGTGGGAATCAGGGTCAGCAAGATTCCAAATAAGAGACATAGTTTCGCTTTCATGATTGCTCTCCTTGTGTGTCAAACCTAAGCACCATTTGCAAATGGTGTGACCGATTTGGTCGATCTATAGACCTTCAGATAATGATTGGTGCGATGTTTCGGGATTTGAAAATCCGGTAGTGTCTTTAGGTTTTCGCCACTTGATAAGTCGTGGTGCGTGGTGCGTGGTGCGTACTCTGGACACGCACCACGTACCACGTACCACATACCTGCGTGGCGAAAACTTTGTGACAGGAACGATTTCCCGAAACAAATTTCTTATTCTGAATCTCTATAGGTTTATGGTAGTTGGAGAAGCAGTTTGAAAATCTCTTAATTGGGGCAATTTATCTCAAATAAGTCTGGCTCTAGGGGGAAGGAGCGTGGTGCGTAGCGACCTTAGAACACGCACCACGCGAAATCCTAACGGACGACAAATCTATACATGACGTGCCATCCAATCGAGTAGCGCATCATTTTGGGCGCGTCGAATCGCGGGTGCGCCGTCAATCGAGCCGCCGTGCGGACTGCTTGGCAAGCGCAACATTTCCACCTCGCAACCATTGGTCTTCAACACCGTGTAGAACTGCTCAGATTGCTCGGCGGGGCAACGCCAATCATGTTCCCCCTGCACCAACAGGGTTGGCGTCGTGCAGCGATGCGCGTAGGTGATAGGTGAGCATTTGGCGTAGATTTCGGGGATCTCATGCGGATGACCGCCCAACTCTTCGAGCGCAAACCAAACCCCAATATCGCTTGTGCCATAGAAACTGAGCCAGTTGGTGACGGGGTTTTCTGGCACGGCCGCCTTAAAGCGGTCGGTGTGCCCTACGATCCAGCAGGAGAGATTGCCCCCGCCCGACAAGCCGCAGACGCCGAGCCGGTCTGGATCACTCAAGCCACGCGCGATCGCGGCATCGACGCCGTGCATCAGGTCTTGATAGTCGAGATGCCCCCAATCCCCCTTGATCGCCGTCGAGAAGGCGTCGCCATAGCCCGTTGAGGCGCGATGGTTGACCAGCAACACGGCGTAGCCCGCACCGACGAGCATCTGGGTGTCAAAGCGGAACTGATGCCCATACGCGCTGTGTGGCCCCCCATGAATGTAGAGGATCGTTGGGAAGGGAGCCGTGCCGTTTTCTGGCATAACTAGCCAGCCTTCCACCTCGACATCATCAATCGACTTGTAGCGCAATTGATCGACTCGTGCGGAGGCGATTCCCGCCAGAAGAGCATCATTATGACCCGTTACGCGGCGTTCGTGTTCACCCTCGCTGTCGCTAAGATAGAGTTCGAGCGGCTGGTTGATGTCCCCCGCTGCGTAAAAAATTTCGCGCTCATCTTGACGAACGGCCAGCAGTTTGTGGCGACGGTTGCCCGCCAGAACGGGTTCATAAGATTCGTCCCCCTGCAAGGCGACACGCCCAATTTCAACCGTGCCGCCGCGCTGCACTTCGACATAGGCGACTGTGCCATCGGCCGAAATGATAATCTGTGGCAGCGCGCGCAACAGTTTGGCGGGCATATCGGCCGAAATGCCGCCACAAACACCCATCGGCAAAGTTGGTGTGCGATTTTCCAATTTATCACCATCCAACGCCCTGACATACAGATCGAGCTTGCTGCCGATTGGCTTGTCAGCCAGCACGCCCGCAAAGACGAGCTGCTGCCCATCGGGGTGCCAACTCCCATTCAAACCGTTGAACTGGTCTGAACTGACGACGACCCGATCATTTCCAGCCAAATCGACCACCGCTAAACTTGGGAAAACGCTGACGAGATGCTGGGGTTGCAGCAGCAAATTGTACAGAATCCGCGATCCATCAGGCGACCAGCGTGGGTTGGCGACGACGGCATCATGGTTTGTCAGCTGTGTGCAAACGCCATCGGCAAGCTGGCAGACATAGATATCGCTCAAGGCGCGCTGGACATACCCAACCGCGTCAAAGCGATAGACAGCGCGAGTGAGCCGATAAGGTTGCTTGGGATCAAACGGTTCATCGCGCTCTTTGCCCGCCGTAAATGCGAGGTGTGTGCCAGCGGGCGACCAGGCAATGCCGCCGTCAACCCCTTGCGGAAATGTTGTGAGCTGACGCGCCTCTCCAAAATCGGCCGAAAGAACAAACACCTGCCCCTGCTCGTCGACCCGATCGGACAAGAAGGCAATTTGCCCACCATCAGGCGACCAGCGCGGATTTGTGTTGTTGTGTTGACCCGTCGTCAGTCGTTGCGGGGCTGGATCGGCAAATCGGCGCAGCCAGAGATGGGTGTAGTCCGCATCTTTTTCCGCGTCATACTCGGTCAGTGCGTAGACAACGGCCGTGCCGTCGGGGGCAAGATCGGCCGAATGGAGCCATTTCATCTTGAAGAGATCTTCTTTTTCGTAGGGACGTGATTGTGTCATTGGTGCATTTCCATTTTTTGCTGTTGCATGTCTCGCGCAAGAATAGCGACGGAACAACATCGTGGCAAGAAATCCTGTGCGGATTCCGCCGAGTGATCTGCGCATGGCGTGTTAGAGAGTCGGTAGTTCGCTGGCTTTTTTGGCAATCCCAAGCATAATAATCACAACAATCTAAATTGCTTCAGGTGTGCTACTGCCCGGATGCACAGCACACAATGGGGAAAGCTCGGTGAAAGTCCGACACTGTCCCGCAACGGTAACTGGTTTTTCCAGAAGTCCGAACACCCACCTCAAGCAAGCTGCACGATCAACCTTCGTGGAAAAAGGGCGGTGCGACAATCAGCTAATTGTCTTGACTGCCCACCTTATTTGGTGGGCTTTTTTATTGGCGACATTGACCTCACAGCCACGACGGAGCGTTGTGGCTTTTTTGTTGGAGCAGACAAAAGCTGACGACTCAGCGAGTTGTCAATGGAGAATATGATGAAACAAACGACCCTTTTTATCCTTTTGCTACTGCTCATCAGTTGCAGCACACCAGAGCCAACGGCTGTGCCGACGGCGGAACCCGTCGCGGCGGCAACGGATGAGCCAACAGCTGAACCAACGGATGAGCCAACGGCCGAGCCAACGGATGCCCCCGTCGTTGAACCAACGGCCGAGCCGACAGTTGAGCCCACCGAAGAGCCAGCCGCGATTGCGCCCACGACAAACGTGACGGACGGCTGCATCACCGACTACGATGAGACCATCGACTACTTCCCACAAAAGGCGGAAGTTGAGTACACCGATGGGTTTGCGGTCGAATACTTTAATAACTACAAGGTCGTCACCGTTGACGCACCGTTTAGCGGCGCGGAGGAAGGTGTTGAATATCTGCTGGTGCAATGTGGCACGCCCGCCCCAACTGGATTTGACGAGGCGACCATGATCGAAGTTCCGATTGCCAGCATTGTGGCGATGTCCACAACCTATCTGCCCGCGCTGGAGGCAATCGGCCGATTAGATACACTCGTCGGTGTCGATACCGCTCTTTACACCTCAAACGAGATTGTAAAAGCAGGCGTTGACGCAGGTGAAATTGCCGAAATTGGCAGTGGGCCAGAGGTCAATGTTGAAACTGCGCTCGATCTCGAACCCGATCTAATTATGACCTATTCATCGGGCTTTGCTGATTTTGACGCCTATCCCAAGCTAGAAGAGGTTGGTTTGACCGTCGCGCTCAACGCCGACTATATCGACCAGTCACCGCTTGGACGCGCAGAATGGATCGATTTTGTCGCGCTCTTTTTTAACGAAGAGGCAGCGGCAGAGGCGCGCATCGCTGAGGTTGCGGCCGACTATGAGCGACTGGTTGACTTGGTTGCCGAAGTTGAAGATCGGCCGACCGTCTTTGTCAACACCCCCTTTGACGGCACGTGGTATATGCCGGGCGGAGCAAGCTATCTTGCCCAGTTCCTTGCCGACGCGGGAGCCGACTATCTTTGGTCGGATGACACATCGACGAGCAGTCTCTTTCTCGACTTCGAGCAGGTGTTTGAACGCGCCAACGCCGCCGATTACTGGCTCAACGTGGGCTATGCGCCGACGCTGGCCGATTTGGGATCGGCCGATGATCGCTACACCGAATTCACCGCCTATCAGACGGGCAACGTCTTCAACAACGATGCACGCGAGCTGCCCAGTGGCGGCAACGACTACTATGAAAGTGCGGTTGTCTATCCCAATTTGATGCTTGCCGATTTGATCAAAATCTTCCACCCCGAACTCGTACCAGATCACGCGTTTGTTTATCATCGGGCGGTTAAGTAGGGTTGGATAAAGTGGCACGTGTAATGGATTCAGAGCGTTTGAAAATTCGGCCGATGCGCCTCCTAGCCCTGCTAGTTGGTCTACTCGCCGTCTTCACCCTGAGCCTCATGTTGGGATCGGTTCGCATTCCGCCCGTCGATATCTTCACGATTCTGATGGGCGGCGAACCGACAAAGGCGACCTGGTCGATTATCGTGCTGCGCTTTCGGCTGCCCAAGGCGTTGACGGCGACGCTGGCTGGTTCTGCGCTGGCGGTGGCGGGATTGCAGATGCAAACGCTCTTTCGCAACCCGCTGGCGGGGCCATTTGTCTTGGGGATCAGCTCAGGTGCGAGTTTGGGCGTCGCATTGGTCGTGCTGTCGGTTGGCACATCGGCAACGGGATTGATCGCCACGTTGGGGCTGTTTGGCAACTTTGGTATCATCATCGCCGCCACACTTGGCAGCGCGGTCGTTCTGTTTGCTGTCATGCTCGTCGCCCATCGCGTCAACACAATGACGCTGCTTATTCTCGGACTCCTGTTCGGCTATGCAGCGACGGCGGTGGTCAGCATCTTGCTTTTTTTTGCCATTGCGGAGCGCATACAGGCGTACATCGCGTGGACGTTTGGCAGCTTTGGCGGCGTGACGTGGAGCCAACTGTATGTGCTGGCTCCCACCATTCTGATCGCCCTGCTGATCGCGTGGCTCTCGGCGAAACCGCTCAACGCGCTCTTGCTGGGCGAGGCGTATGCACGGTCGTTGGGGCTGACGGTGCGGCGCGCACGGTTGACAATTTTGCTGAGTGCGTCGATTTTGGCGGGGGCGGTGACCGCCTTTTGTGGGCCGATTGCGTTTATCGGTGTGGCTGTGCCGCATCTGTGTCGCAGCCTGTTTAACACCTCCGATCATCGCGTCTTAGTTCCCGCCACGATTTTGATGGGAAGCATCACCGCCCTGCTGGCCGACCTGATCGCGCAACTGCCCGGCAGCAACACGGTGTTGCCACTCAGTGCGGTGACAGCCTTGATCGGCACGCCGATTGTGGCATGGGTGATTCTGCGCCGTCGTAACTTGCAGGCATCTTTTGGCGGGACGTGAGTGGGATTTCAGGCGGACAGGATTATGCTGACTCGTCTATTTTGGTAATGGCTTATGGATTCACCAATGCGTTCGATTCTTGAAACGAGAGAACTTAGCATCGGCTATCGGGTGCGCAATCGGTCACCAAAAGTGATCGCGCATGGACTCGACCTGTCGCTGGAACGGGGGCGGTTGGTCTGTCTGCTGGGGCCGAATGGGGCGGGCAAATCGACGCTGATGAGAACGCTGGCGGGGTTGCAACCGGCCTTGTCGGGATCGGTCATGTTGGCGGGCAAAGAGTTGGCGCACTATTCGCCCAACGCGCTCGCCAGACAGTTGAGTATTGTGCTGACCGAGCGGATTGATGTGGGATTGCTCTCGGCGTATGCGCTGGTTGCACTGGGTCGCTATCCATACACCGATTGGCGCGGCACACTTTCGGCCGAAGATGAGGCCATCATCCAAACCGCCTTTGAATCGGTTGGGGCAGTTGCGCTGGCAGACCGTCCCGTCAGCGAGCTGAGCGATGGTGAACGCCAAAAGGTGTTGATTGCGCGTGCGCTGGCGCAAGAGCCACAGTTGATGCTGCTCGATGAACCAACCGCCTATCTCGACCTGCCCCGGCGCGTCGAGATTATGCAAATTCTGCGCCGCCTCGCCCATGATAGCGACCGCGCCATCCTGCTTTCAACCCACGATCTCGACCTTGCCTTGCGCAGTGCGGACGTATTGTGGCTGCTCTCAAACGGGGAGTTGCACGTGGGCGCACCTGAGGATTTGGTGTTGAGCGGTGCGTTTGCGGCGGCGTTTGCCAGCGAAGGGGTGATGTTTGACGCAGAGACGGGCTCGTTTCGCGTGCAGCAGAACGGGCGCGGCAAAGTGAGCGTCGTGGGCGAGGGGTTGAGCGCAACGTGGGCGGCACGTGCATTGGAACGGGAGGGGTATCGGGTGCATTTCGGCCGAAATGGTTCCGCCATCCACGTTATCTGCAACCCCACAAGTTGGCAACTCAACCATCCCACAGGTCATTCACAACACGACTCGCTGGCTGAATTAACGGCCGAACTAAACGCCATCAGCTCGCTCAATTAAGCGTTTCAAGATACGCCGCCAGCTTATCGAACGCCATCTCCCAACCGCCTGCACCACCAGAATCGGCCGAAATCCCCACGTGCGTCAGCACCATTTTTGTGCGCCCATTGAGGTCTGACAACGCCACGATCACCTCAGTTACCTCTGGATGTCCCTCTGGCATTCCCATCGCCTGTGGTGAGAGGACGTTGCCATCTTCGTCAGACATGCTGTCTGTATAAACGAGTCGCACAGGCGGCACAACCTCCCGATACTCGCCCGTAAACCACATTTTCATATTGCGTTCAGCCATCTCCATACAGATCAGCCGCTTGCCACCGACGCGCACATCCATCTCGGCAACGGGAATTGTCATCCCCGATGGCCCATACCACTTCGCAAACTGTTCACCATCTGTCCACAGTTGCCAAATTACATCGATAGGTGCGGCAAACGTTCGTTCAATAACCACTGCGTCTTTCGTCATCGTGTTATCACTCATTATAATTCTCCGAACTATTGTTACGATTGAGATTCTTCAGCAGCATCTCGTTCGTGATTTATGTTGTCCCCAAGTTGCAAAATATACGCATCCATCCGATCAAAACTGGTCTCCCAAATATGGCGATAGCGATCTGTCCATTTGGATATCTCTTGCAAGGGCGTTGCGTCAAGCGTGCAGGGTCGATACTGGGCTTTTTGACCCTGTATGATTAACCCCGCCCGCTCCAAGACCCGAATGTGCTTTGAAATGGCGGGCAAACTCATGTCGAATGGCTCTGCCAGCTCGTTGACCGTCGCCTCACCCTGCGCCAGCCGTGCCAAAATCGCACGCCGCGTCGTATTGGCTAATGCTGCAAAAATCTCGTTAAGTCTGTCTTCGTCGTTCATCATGAATTGGGGTATTTAACCAATTGGTTAATTAACCTTCTGGTATAATAGACGATTTGTTCTGTTTTGTCAATTGGCTATTGAAGGGCAGGTTGCTTGCAGTTTAAAAAATAGATCAGTAACAAAATCAGCGTGTTTCGGGAATGTCACTCCGTGACCCTGCGGTATGGATTTCCCGAAACGTCCTCGCCAGAAGAGTGGATTCCCGCCTTCGCGGGAATAACAAATCTATTACCGAATTAATTTTTTAAAGACCAACAAACCTGCCCCTACGAATGCGTGATTATTTTGTTGTCGCAATCAGAAACTAGGGGGCGTTGACATTTTAGGTGGAAAATCGGCGTGACAGCCGCCAAATTATGGCCGCCCCGCCGCCAGTCAGCATGAGAGGAATGAGACGGCTGATCCAGTGCATGACGTTGATGCGTCTTTGAATGTCTGCGCGGTCGTTGACATGGGGAAAGGGTTTGTCGGGAACTGGGACGTTCAAAAATTCGCAGAGGGGCGCCCATCCCTCTTTCACGCTGTAGACAAGCAGTCGCTCTGCTGGCACAGTACGGCGCACCTCAGCATTGTGTCGCTCGAACTGAGCCATCGCAAACGCCCGATCTGTAAAGCGATCTGAGAAAAAACCTTCCCAGATCATGGTGCGTGTCAAACGTAGAAATCCGCCCAATCTGGGCAACCGCTCCATCCAGCGGGGCAGTTCTCGCATCTGATAGATCGTCTCGGCAACGCTCTCATACCAGCGGTCAGCGTCGCGCACCGAAAGCACGACCTTCGCCGCAGGATAGTGCGCCATCAGCTCTTTGTAGTAGAGGCTGACAGGCACATCGACCCCCGCCTGATAGTTGCCCAGCAGCGCATCCCATGCGGGTGGCTCGCCGTCAACAACTGCCTGCCACTTTTCAATGTGACCCGCATTTTCGAATGCTTCGGTCATGTGGTAGCATGGCGCAAATCCCAACGCTTCGAGCGCATGTTTGAGTGATAGGGTTCCAGTTCGGCCGAAACCAGCCCCGATTATCTGCATCATTCACTCCTCTAAACACTGGCAACTATTTTAATTTGTCGGCGGACGCGGAATCAAAACGGGCGTGTTGGCCTTATAGCGTTCATACCCGCTTTCACCACCCCACTTCTCATCTGCCTTCGCCTCAAGCAGCGGAACGCCGCTGATGGATGTCAACAGAACGATCACAAAGACGGGAGAAAGCAGCGTGACCCATTGCCAGCCGCTCAACACGGGCAGCGCGATGATGGCAATCCCGAACCACAATACGATTTCGCCAAAATAGTTGGGGTGGCGCGACCATGCCCACAGGCCAGTCTGGATAAATTTGTCGCGATTGGCGGGGCCTTGGCGGAACTGGCTTTTCTGCTGATCGGCAACCACTTCAATGCCAAAGCCAACGAGCCAAACGAGCAGGCCGATGATGGCGATTATGCCAATCGGCCGATTTTCCACCGCCGTGATCGCCGCCAATCCCGCCGCCAGCGAGAAGCTGCCCCACAACGCTTGCAGCGACCATGTGATAAAGAAACGTGGTGCGCTCTGCTTCATCTCAGTAAAGCGACTGTCATGCCCGACCGCTTGAATGCGTCCAAACAGAAACCAACCCAACCGCCCCGCCCAGATCGCAATTAAGGCAAACAGCAACCAACTGCGCGCGTCTGTCTCAGAGCTTAGCAAGATGGCAACGAGCGGCAGCGTGATGTTGGTGATTGCGCCTGTGAAATCAAAATACTTTTCGGTTTGATAGTATTGGGACGGGATATAAGCGATCCAGTTGATGACAAAGGCGAGGGCGACACATATTGCAAATATCGGCCGATTAGCCAACTGCTGGCCGTTGTCGCTGCCCACAAATGCGAGCGTGCTGGCAACGGCCAAGATAAGCAGGGTGATGAGAATGGCTCGGCGGAATTCAGTTGACATCTGATCTTTTTCCTAATACAGCGTAAGGTAAATTGTATGGGACTGTCATTCCCGCCTGCGCGAGAATCCAGTCCCAGAGAAAGAATGGATACCTGCCTTCGCAGGTATGCCGGGACTTACTTTACGCTGTACCTAATGCTATGACAACGATAAATTGCGCGCGAGAAGGTTTAGCCCGCACCACTGGCGCCACCACCGGCCGCACCTGCGCCAGCCGCACCGGCACCACCGGCCGCACTACCGCCAGACGACTGAAACGCGCCCTGCATATAGACGAACGTCAGCCATGCTTGCGAGCTATCGGTCGTGGGCAACACATGGACATAAGGGGGCAACTCTGTCCAGCCAGCCTTCTCAAAATGTTTTGTCCACTGGCTCAGCAAGCCAAATGATGCTGCATGGGGCAGATATTTCTCAAACATCGTGGGGCTGTCTACAGACTGCTTCCCTTTGGAAATGTCCTTGAGATAGTTGCTGAACTGGTTCCATGCGACCGCCATCTCAGCACCTGCATCACTCAACGGAGCCAGCATTGCACCAAAGATAAAACTGCCTACCGCAAGTCCCATAAAGGCAAACGCAACGGCCAACGGCGCATAATAGTTGATCGATTCGCCCCAGAAAACTGTCACCACAATGCCAAGGATGCTGATGACCATGAATAGTGTGCCAACACCGAGCATAACGTTTTGCGCCCGTTTGCGCTTGTCGCTCATAAATCCAGCCTGCTTCAGTTCAGCCTGGAGTGGCTCTTCATACTGTTTCCACCCTTTGCCCGTGATCTTCTTGCTCACCTCTGAAAGTTTGACCGACGTCTCACGTTCAAATTTTTCACCAAACAGCATGGTTAACAAACCTTCTTCATGCGGCCGCAGACCACTATTCTGGTCGATCAGTTTGACCGCAAAATCATGTTTGCGATACCATGTTTTTTCGGGCAACTCTTCAATGATCAGGACGCCTTGTTCGGCCAAGCTGTAGAGTGTCGCCTGAGCGTGTGTCCATGTCGGTTTACCATGCGTAAGGAGGGCACCCGCCATGCCGGGAGCGATGTCATTGGGAGGTGACATGACCGTTCCCTTGTTCTTGAGTGATACATTGTTGCGTCGCCAGAAAGAGACGATGCCCGCGAGTCCAGCGGCGAATAGGGCCAACGCCGCGCCGACCCAATAGGGAAGGTGTTCTGCATTGATCTGCTCTTGCACAAACCATGCGGGGGGTGCAGAAATCAATGAACCTTCTGCAAACTGCATGGAGACAACGAGGGGCGTGTCTGGCTCTAACCTCTGCGTCGTGAAGGTGACTTGATCGGCCGATTGTTCGATTGTCGCTGTGCCAGCCTCGATCATTGGCTCGCCGATCAGCGTTGCGCTAGCGGGATAGGTGATGGTTGTCTCGCTCTCACCGATTGCATAGTCGTAGCTATCGGGCAGCGGTTGCCAGTGCAGTGCATCTGTTCCATTCTCAGGACGCACCACACCCTCCATGCGATAGACCAATTGAACGCTGCGCGCAACGTTGCTCATCGGCTCAAAGTGCCACGTGATGCGCATCGGATCGCCGCGCTCGATTTCAACCTGACCCGCATCTTCCCCGACGGGATAAACTACCCCATCGACGCTCGCACGGACAATCGAAATGCCATCGGTGTTCCCAAGCGGCAACTCACGAAAGACAAAGGTGAAGGGTCCCCCAACAAAGTTGAACTCTATCGTTTCTGTGACCAAAATTGCGCCCTCGTCCTCGATGACGACTGCGCTCTCAAAGCGATCCGCGCTATATGTTTTTTCTTGTGCGTGAATCACACCCATCGGCGTGCAAAGCAGTGCAAGCAAAATAAGTCCAATCCAGCGTTGATAAGTTTTCATCGTATCCTCGTTCAGTCAGAAAAGTCAGGCGTCATTACCTGCCCAAATAATGATTATGCGGCTTTTTTGCGCGAATTACCATCAGGGAAAGCAGGATATATGCGCCAGCTATGCGTAGCCAATCGGCCGATTGATCGCGTAACCCAGCTTCTTGTTGACGCAGCGAGACGGCGGTCGGTGGCGCGACATCTTGATCGCGCCATTCAACGGCGCCAATGTCGCAATAAGCCTCTGGCGTCAGCGGAGTGGTGTCGTAGGGACGCGGTTCGCCCCGTTGATCTTCGCTGATTCCGCAGTAAAACGCGCCGCCCAATCCCCCGTCGATGGCAGGGGAGCCTGTTGCTGGCAACATCGTCGCCGTTGGGCCTCCATTATCGGCCAATGGCAGCACGGCTGATGGCGTATTCGGCCGATCAAAGGTCGTGTGAAAGTAACAGTCGTTGCTCGGCTCGATGTTGAAGCCGTTGGAAACAAATTCGGCATCGACAGGCTCACAGTCGAAATCTTCGTTGTTGTAATGTAGGACGTGATATTGGGTGACGACGCTGTTTTGGGCAAAGATAGTCGAGGCAGGATCAGGCGCGCCAGCCGTGGCATGGTTGCTGGCGAACGTCGTGAATGAGATGGCAAGCGTGCGCGAGATGGGGGAGTTTCCATCAAAATAGGTGCGTGAATAGATGGCCGATCCCTGTTCCGCCGCGTTGTCGGCAAATGTCGAGTTGGTGATGTTCATGGGTGGATCGCTCAAAACATAGACACCACCCCCTGTCTGCGCGGCGCGATTGTGGGCGATGGTTGAACGTTTAATTTCGGCCGATCCGACATCCGAACCGACAAAGATACCACCACCGCTGCGCTGTGAAACATTGTAAGCGATGGTGCTGTCTTCGATGGACAGCTCTCCCGTCCGCGTCAACGCAACGCCGCCCCCGTCGTTGTTGACCTGCGATGTGTTCGACACAATCTCGCTTCTGATAATGGTGAGAATGCCCGATGCCTGCACGCCCGCCCCATAGAAGTTGGAAAAGTTGTCACTGATCGTTGAATCCTCAATCGTAATCGCAGCGTTATCCGTCCCTGCGACACCCCCTTCCCGATTGGCGGTGATGGTCATGTCGTCCAAGAGCAACAGCGAGCGCGGGTCTTGATCGATGTTCTGAACAGACACCCCACTGCGGTCGGCATTACGAATCGTCATCCCTTGAAAGAGAACGCGCGAATCTGTTCTCAGGAGCACGCTCAAGCCATTCGCGTTTAACGCGAGGTTGGCATCAATAATCGTTTGGTCAGCCCCATCGCCACGAATAATGTAAAGCCCCTGATAGGCGTCAAAGCGCAGTTGCTCATTGTAGGTGCCGGCGGGGATATTGATGATGCGGCAGGCGGTTTGATCAAATGCCTCTTGAATGGTGGCATAATCGATTCCAACCGTCACGGGGCAGGACGTGGCAGCAGCAAGCGTCCAGCGTGACATCAGTAGCGCGAGCGTTATGGAAAAAAGGATAATGGCGGGCGGCTTCCAGTTCATAGCGTTGCTCCGTTGTTATTAGTGGGTCAGCGGTCAGAATGACTATTTCCGTGCAATGGCTCGTCGCTTCATACGTGACCACCATCCCGTCGTTGGTTCACATAATACTGTTATACATTAGCCGTTCATAGCGGCTGCGGTCAATGGCAAGCACAATGCGGGCGTTGATGGGCTGGTTGCTGCGGTCGCTCCAATCGACCACCGTCAGACCGCGCGTGTATGCGCCGTCCGTTGCCACTACGAGATAGTGGTCTTCGCTGCGCGTAACGATCGTTGGTTCCAATACCACCGCCATCGCTTGCGGGTCGGCCCCAAAAAGGGCGTTTTCGCCCAGTGATTCACGCACCCATTTGAGCGTAAAGGCCGACACTTCGCCGAAAAATTTGGCGCGTGGATTATCGATTTTTGCCCATTCGTCAATCGTGTCGCCGCTGATCGCATGACGAACGGTCGCTTCCCAATCGTACAGTTCGATCATTTGACCCGCCCGCGCCCATGCCTCAAAAACGACATAGGCTGCTTCGGGATCGTGGTAGATGTTAAATTCGGCCGAAAGATTGCTCACATTCCCCTTGCCCGTAACCGCACCGCCCATCACGACCGTGCGCTTAATTTTGTTTGGCAAATCGGGGTCCAGCTTGAGCGCGACGGCAATATTTGTCAACGGCCCAAGCGTAACCAGCGTGAATTCGTTTGGCTCTGCATTGACCATCTCGATCAGCGCATTGACGGCGTGTGTCTTCTCCACTTGTCGCACCTTTGGCACACGCCCTGAATTGCCCAATCCGTCGTCGCCATGCACGACCGCTGCATCTTCCTGAAAGCCTATGAGCGGCTTGTCACAGCCTGCGTAGACGGGAATTTCTTGCTCGATAACCTCGACAATCGTCAAGGCATTGCGCACCGTGCGGTCAAGCCCGACATTGCCGCCGACGGCAAATAGTGCCTCGATTTTCGCATCGGGATGGGCTGCTGCCATCAAAATTGCCTGCGCATCATCAACGCCAGGGTCTGTATCAATCAGTAATCTTTGCATGGGGTTCGCGCTGCATAGAATGATGCGAGGGCCTTTCATTCACGCAATCTGCACTATTTTACGGGGTGTTTTATCTCGGTTGGTGCGTGTTTCGGGCTTTAGTACCTTTGGGTTATCGTCATCTTTGTGCGTAGTGCGTAACCCAGTTCACGCACCACGTACCACGCACCACTTTTTTCATTGCGGCGACAACTTGGCGACACAAACGAAATCCCGAAACGTCCAGCCCAGAAGAATGGATTCCCGCCTGCGCGAGAATGACCGTTTCAACTCGTTTGAAACGCACCCTTTTTCACGTCAAGTGTAGATTGAAGTGGGAAAAATGCAACGCCCGACTTTTGCACGAAAAGCCCTCTTCACGCTGAAATCACGCAATGCTATTATGCTGTAGTGTGTGAATAGACAAGCCATTATTGCAAGGAGACCAACATGAGACACAACTTGATTTTTTATCTACTCTTTCTACTTCTAGTTGGCTGTAGCACGAATCCAACCCCCGTTGCGCCAACCGATGGTGGCGAGATGCAGACGGGCGCAACCTTTAGCTTCGCCCAAGAAAATGCGGCACTCGCCGTCACTATCACCGCCCATGAAGCGATTTCAGACGCGACACTAACCGCCGAATTGCCAGATGGGGAACAAGCGCAATCGGTCGGAGACATGGCGGAAGGGGATATAAAAACGGTCCGTTTTGCTGTAGATGAGGCGTTGACACGTGCCGTCAGCGTGCGATTGACGAACGGCATCGTTGACTATGGCGCAACGTGGTCGCCGCAAGACGGGCGCATCACGACGCTAAAAACGGTCGAGGTGGGTCAATCGGTCGACGTGACACTGCGTGTCACGCCAGCGCGACCGGCGGCGGGTGATGTCATGCAGATCGATGTCCAACTGGTGGCACAGGTTGACGTGGTGGGTGCAATCGGCCGATTACAGCTTCCCCCCAACCTAACAACAGACGACCCGCTGACATGGCAGGGCGATCTCGCGGCCGGATCGCCGCAACAGCTTACATTTTCAGCAGTAGCAACAGATGCACTACTGAACCCTGTCACATTTGAACTTTCCGTCTTTGAAAACGAAACGATTGTCGCAACCCATCTATTTGTCGAGCCAACGCCGATCGTCGTGCAGCAGATGCCGACGGGTGTTCCATATGTCGATGACGTCGCACAACCGACGACCGTTCAGCTAGACGCGCCCGTGCCAGCCGAATTTGCCGGTGTGCACAACGTCCCCAACCCACACAGTGCCGACTTTACATTTATCGAGCTGGAGGCGGGACAATACGAGCTGTATGTGATGGCAAACCAGCCGCTCTCTAACGTCACCATCGAGATTGATGGCGCGATTGCGAGTGGTGATAGCCGGTGGCAAGGGACGCTCGTCCAGTTTGCAACGGTGCTGCTGCGCTGGCGGATTGATGCGGCGGCACTCTCGCGTGGGGAAAATCAATTGACGGCACGTCTACAGGCAGATGGGGGAATTTCGGCCGAACAGACATTCACCATCGAAACAGCCAACAACGACGACAGCCGCGAAACGGCCGCCATCCGCAACTACTCGGGCCGCTTCTTTTATCGTGAAGAGAACGATCCCGGCATGGTGCGCGGTGTTTACTACAGCCGCGTCGAAGTATTTGATTATGACAGCGCTGACGCCGACGATCTGATCTGCAACACCGTCACCGATGCCAACGGCTATTGGGATTGCAGCGGCGAGGCCAGCGACCCCTTTGACGACACCATCGAAGTCTACGCCCGTGCATCTGCAGTCAATGGTCAATACGGCAGCACAGAAAATTCGTCTGGCACGCGCTACGACATTCACACTTCCACACGCGACATCAGCGAAAATGGCACAAGTGACTATAGTTTCGGCAGCTATCGTCCCGGCAACGACGAGGATGGCGCCTATCACATTCAAAAAATGATCACCTATGCGGGGGTCATGATCGACAACAAGGGGGGCAGCGACAGCACGCCCGACTCTGGCGACGCGAACTTTCTCACCGTCGTCTGGCCCGACACAGACAACGATCAAACCTCTTACTACAACGGTTGGAAAATTCGCATGGAGGGGCCAACCTCGTGTAACAGTGCAACATGCGAGCCAGATGAATGGGACGAGTCGGTGATATTGCATGAGTATGGACATTTTGCCCACGATGCATTCTCCGACTTAGGCCCACCCAGCGTTGAGTATTGCAATTCACCGGGCGAAACACCGCCGTGTAGTCACTCGTTCAATTCGCACGAGGATTTACCCTCTGCATGGATCGAGGGCTGGGCGAACGGCTTCCAATCGGCCGTAAAGCTGTACTGGGGCATGGATCGCCCAGAAGATTATGTCGAAACAAACTGGTCGGTTGATATCGAAAATTCGTGGCACAGCGTGGGTGGCACAGCATGGGATGATTCGGAAGGCACGATTGCAGGTATCTTGCTCGATATTTTCGATACACCAGCAGACGACCAAAACAACGACGGCGTTGGCGACATCATCGACATGCTCTATGACGACATACACGATACCTTCAGCTTTTACAATCCGCCGGGCAGTGAGCGCGCGCATCCGTGGGACATCCACGACTTCTATACGGGATTTCAAGCGCGCAATTCACAAGACAACGCGATCAAGCGGATCTACTATGAGCATGGCATCGACAAAACGATAGGCGGGCCGGGTTCGTACTCGCTTGTTTCACCCAGCCACTTTGCGACCAACCAGTCAGTTAACGGATTTCTCGATTGGTCAAATGCCAGTGATCCCGATGGCGACCCCGTTACCTACGATGTTTATCTGGAGCGCAACGATTCATCCCCCGACATTCTCGTCTGTAGCGGTTCCACGTTGTCCGCCTGCTACTATAGTAATTTAGAGTATTCGACCATCTACTATTGGCGGGTCGTTGCCGAAGATATTTATGGCAATGAAAGAGCCTCTGTGACGTGGCGGTTCACGACAGAGGCGGTTCCAACAGCGGTTGGGATGGGCGAAATTTCGGCCGAATCCCCCCTTTCCCCACTCTGGCTCTTGTTCGCGCTGCCCCTCCTGACGGCAACGCTAGTTGGGCTGCATCAACGCAAACGCCTGAGACGATGAGCGTGTAAGAAAAAGAAATGATGTTTCGGGATTTGGAAATCCGTTGGTGTCACGAAGTTTTCGCTACTTGAGCAGTCGTGGTGCGTGGTGCGTAGTGCGTGTCGAGAGTACGTACCACGCACCACGTACCTGTGTGGCGGAATCCCGAAACATCACCCCAAGTTATTATCTGAAAGCTATGGCCTCAATTCACATTGGGTGCGCCCAAGAATGCCTCTTGCGGCATCGACGCAGGTCTTGTGCAGGTTGATTGAATGATGATGTGTTGGTTGGTTTCGGCCGATTCGTGAAACGCCCACATCAACTCAAGCACATGATAGGCGACAGCCCCATTGGCGCGATGGGGTGTGCCGTTTTTCAGCGCGTGCGCCATCTCGGCCAAACCGAGCGCACGGCTGTTTGCGCTGTACGCATGGGTCAGCGGGACATTCTCCCAATCGCCGCCGGGACGCTTGAGCGCAATCGGATCGCCAAAGCGGTTGGGATCTGAAACGGCCAGCGTACCTTCTGTGCCATAAATTTCGATGTTTGGCAACAGCGATCCCGCCACGTCAAAGCTCATAATTAACGTGCCGATTGCGCCACTGGCAAATTGCAGCGTCCCCGCAACATGCGTTGGAACGGCCACGTCGATGACTGATCCTGCCAGCGGCTGGCTCGTGATGGTGCGCTGCGTGCGCCCTGTCGTCACCATGCCGCTGACGTGCGAAACGCTGCCCAGCAGATTGATCAGGGCCGTCAAATAGTAAGGCCCCATATCAAACATGGGGCCACCGCCGGGCTGGAAATAAAATGCGGGGTTGGGATGCCACATCTCCATGCCGTAGCTCATCATAAAGGCGGTTGCGCCAATCGGCCGACCGATCGCCCCGTCATCAATTAGTTTGCGGCACGTCTGATGCGCTGCGCCGAGAAAGGTGTCCGGTGCGCTGCCAATCCGAACGCCGCGCGCACGCGCCGCCTCGACCAGTGCCGATCCCTCTGCCAGCGTCAACGCCAGCGGTTTTTCAGCATAGAGCGATTTGCCCGCATTGATAATCGCCAACCCGACCGCCGCATGTGCGTCGGGTGTCGTCAGGTTGAGAACGATGTCAATCTCGTCGCTGGCAAGCAGTTCGTCCACGCTCATCACGTGTGGGATGTTAAATTCGGCCGATTTCGCCTCAGCCGCCGCCCGTCGCAAATCAGCAATGGCATAGATCTCAATGTCGTCCAGCCACGCCGCGTTCTGCAAATAGATGCCGCTAATAGTGCCAGCACCGATCACGCCCACTTTTGTTGTCGCACTGTCGTTCATATTGTGTTGCCCTGCCCCAATCCAGTGCGCATTAAATAATCAGCACTGTCTCGCACTGCGTCCAACATATCGGTGGCGCAGCGGTCGAGTTCGACAATTAGCCAATCGGCCGATTCCCCCGCCGCAATACACCCCGCAATATCCATGCTACCCGCGCCAACCGCAACCATATCCCCAGCGAGCGTGCAGGGGCCATCTTTGATATGCAGCAGTGGCGCACGGCTCCCCATCTGTTTCAAATAGTCAATGACATCAACGCCAGCCGTCTGCACCCAGTAAATATCAACTTCAAGAAAAATATCCTCATCGAGCATGTCAAGCAGAATATCTTGCGCAAACCGATCACCAATTTTATTAAACTCCCACCAGTGGTTATGCAGGCCAAATTGCAGTCCATTGGCACGCGCAATCGCGTTGGCCGCATTGAACGTCGCCGCACGCTCACGCACATCCGCCAGCGTGCCAAACTTATCGTGACCTGTGCCGCCACACACGATGCGTTTGCAGTCGAGTGCAGCCATCATCTCAATAGCCGACTCCGCCGACTCCCCAAGTGGCAATGGAGCGTGTGCGCCGACAACGGCAAGTCCAAGCTCATCAAACTTGGCAACGACCGCCTCTATCGATGGGGCATATCCAAACCCCGCCGTCTCCACACCCAAATAGCCAGCCTCTGCTATCTGCTCCAGTGTCCCAATCCAATCCTGTGCAAGTGCCTCGCGCACTGTGTAAAGTTGTAGCGCAATCGGTTTAGCCATACCGTTTTCCTATTCAATGATGTTTACAGGCGGTCATAGTTGGTCGCCTACACGCAATGATAAAGACAAACTGGCGACTTTGCTACAACAGATCGCTAGCCAAAAAACAAACGACTCAGAAATTACGCACTTGACTGATTTGTCGCCACGAATTGGTCAATTTTATTCGTGAAATTCGTGCAATTCGTGGCTCGCCTTCTTTACGTGCCTAAGTCCTACGCTTGCAGATGCAATGTGTACAACCCATCATCTTTGCCATCCGCGGCCCGCTGAAAGCCCATGCGCTGCAAATATCTTTCGTGCAGACGATTATTGGGGGAGCTCACCAAGCGGTCGATCTCTCTTGCCTTGAAAAGTTGCGTGTTGCGATAGAGATAGTTGCCGATTTTGAAGTCACGATATTGGGGAATCACGTAGTCGAGATAGACGTGAAAAACGCCCGCCTCTTTGCATTCGCCAATAAACAAGCCCGCTGGCACCATATCGCGCAGGATAAATACGATTAGTTGGTCATCTGATGGGGCGAAGCGATAGGCGGGGATAAAACGTTCGATATCAGCGCGATGAAAGTTGAGGAAGTAGTGCAGATATTCCGAGCCGCTGCTGACGTTGAGCAACTGAAAATACGCTTTGGTTGTGAATAGACGATACAAAAAGTAGAGATTGACGAGCGTCGTCAGGCTGTTGAGCAAGACAATCGGCAGCGCACCAATCAACAAGCCATAGATGACAAACATGATTGCGCCCGACAGATTGATCAGTCGCAGTTTGAGCAGCGAACTCATCGTCAACGAGATCGCAATCAAAATTGAGGCCAAGTAGCCCAAAAATTCAGGTGAAAACGGCATCAGTTACTCCATGACCAGCACACTTTGCGCAGCGTATTGTGTCAATTGACTGTCGCCAAGTTAGACCTACTTTACAACGTGCCGCTAGCGATCATGCAAACCCTTTCCATTGAGAATTTTTGGGATGCACTTTTCAACCCTTGCCGCGCGCGTTTTGGACTGTTTGGCGCCAGAAAAGTAGAGATTGTACCCCCGTTGTCGTCCTGGCGTGAGTGCCTCGAATGCACGCTTCAAAATAGGGTCTTGATCAAGGCGACTTTGTAGCTCTTCCGCAAACACCAGTTCATCTTTCGCCTTGAAGTCTATCTTCAGTCCCGCCTTTTCAACCTCTATCGCTTCCTGAATATATGCTTTCAAATTAGGAGCCAGCGCGTCGACTTCTTCGACACTGGTAAACCGAATCAACCGCCCCGCCTGTGAATTCTCCGACTGCTGGATTAAGATGCCAGCGGAGTCTTTTAGTAAGGCCCCCTTGAAAAAACTCAGCGCACAATTGTCGTTGAATGCGCTTAAAATTAGGACGTTGTTGCCTTCAAACGTGTAGCACGGCACACTCCATTTCACCTCTTCGGTCAGGCCGCTCTCAAGAATAATCGTGCGCAGCCGCGCCATCTCCTCAGGCCAACGATGGACCTTACAATCGGGCGTGCCCCCGAGCGGGCAACGTCCACAGCCGATCTCGAAATAGGCATCAACCTGTGGATTCATGCTACTGGTCATTCAAACCTTTCCCAGCGAGAATTTTCGGCGTGTACTTTTCAACTCTTGACGTGCGCGTTTTAGACTGCTTGGCGCCTGAAAAGTAGAGCAGGTAGCCGCGCTGCCGACCCGGCGTTAGGGCTTCAAAAGCTTCTTTTAACTCAGCATTGGTATCCAGCTGCGCTTGAAACTCTGCGGGCATGTTGAACTCTTTTGTCTCCTTAAACGTCACTTCCAACCCAGATTTTTCCACCTCAATCGCATTAATGATATAGGCTTTGATCACGGGTTCCATCTCGATGATTTCGTCGACATCGGTGAACCGCATCTGACGCGCTGACTGCACGTTCTCCGTTTGCTGGATCAGAACGCCAAGCGGATCATCCAACAAGACGCCTTTGTGAAATAGCAGCGCACAATACTCCTTAAACCCATGGATTAATACGATATTGCTGTCCTCAAACGTGTAGCATGGAACGCCCCACTTCAACTCTTCAGTCAGGCCAGCATTAAGCGCAATGACGCGCAACTGTTCAAATGCAGACTGCCATTTTTTCGCCTTCTTAAAGAAAAAATCAACTTTCGGGTTTGTGTAATTCATCTATTGCTCCTCCGACATGATCTCTTGCAAGCGATTGTGAGCCATGTTTAAACCTGCGGCAAAAGGCATTTGCAACATCTGGTCTCTGTAGGCCACCGAGCGATAGACGATTTGCATCGTCAGTTTGCTGGTGGTGTCACTCAATTTTTCAAATTCTAGAAATTCGAGCTGGACGGCAAATGGGGTGTTTTCCATCTCGAACGTGCGCGTGATTTTCAGATTCGGCCGAAATTCATGAATAGTCCCATTGGCACGAAATAACACGTTGCCTTGCTCATCTGTCGTTTCAAACTGATAACTGCCGTGCTGTCTATTTTCGAGTTTCAGCACCTTCGTCCCCATCCATTGTTCGACAATTTCAGGTTCAACATACGCCGTGAAAAGTGCTTCCACTGGCAAATCAAATACTCTCGTTATCAACAATTCCTGTTTACCGTCTTCGGCATTAACTTGTGTTTTTTGTTTCATTTTTCCTGCGACTCTTTCGATTGGTATGTTTTCATAATGCTTTCCAACTTATCAAATCGCTCATCCCAAAATTGTCGAAATGGTTCGATAAACGTTTCAATCTCTTGCATCTTTTGCGGATTTAAGTGATAGAAAATTTCTCTGCCGTTTTTCTCTTGTGCGAGCAGTTCGCACTCTGTGAGGATTTGCAGATGTCTTGATACGGTCGGCCGTGCGGTGTCAAAATTTGCCGCGATAGCCCCCGCCGATAAGGGCTGCGAAACGACCAGCTGTAGGATGGCTCGTCTTGTTGGGTCGGCTATTGCCTGAAATACATCTCGTCTTAGATTCATTGGGTCGTGATTTGAAGTTGTTGTGTAGCTATTCGACTACAATTATACATGTAGCCATTTAGCTACGCAAGCCTTGCGGATGATGTAACACCGCAAATCTCAACCCGTAAACAAGCTGACATTTTGCAAATGGAATGCAACTCGCCACCTACAGCGGCTCGTAAAAATCTATTTGGGGGCATCCGCCCCCAAATACCCACAAGAATTCTTTATTTACCACGCCACTTGCAGTTCAAAATTCAAGTTCGGTAATCGATGTTTCGGGATTTGGAAATCCCGAAACGTTGTCCAGACGGGGCAAAACAAGAATGGATTCCCGCCTTCGCGAGAATGACGGGTTTTTGCCGAATTAATTTTCTAAAGACCAAAAGCAACGCGCTTGAGCGCGTTTTGCCTATCAGCCTGCGGCTTTAGCCGTAGGATTTTGGCAAAATCTCGTTGTAACAGTAGATTCGCAAAGAAAATCGGGAGCGCAAAGATTAGATAACGTCAGCAAAAGGTCGCAACTTGTAGAAAACAAAGAGTGGGTTTCTATACTGTCATCCCTATATGACAACTATCCTTGAAGCCCAATCTATCACCAAAACCTATCAAATCGGTAACCGCACATTAACCGTCCTACATGCTGTTTCATTGGCGATTGCGGCGGGGGAGTTTGTCGCTATCGTTGGCAGTAGTGGTAGCGGCAAATCGACGCTGCTCTCCCTGCTCTCAGGCTTAGACAATCCTACAGCGGGGCGCATTTGCGTGCAGGGGCGCGACATCACCAACTTGAGCGAGGATGCGCTCGCACCGTTGCGCAACAAGACGATTGGCTTTGTGTTTCAGTCGTTTCACCTTGTTCCGTCGCTGACGGCCATTGAAAATGTGATGTTTCCCGCCGAGTTAGGCGGGAATAAGCTGGCGCGGCGTGAGGCAGAAGCACTGCTCACCCGTGTGGGCGTGGGCGACCGCGCTGACAACTTTCCCCACCAGCTCTCAGGCGGTGAAAAGCAACGGGTCGCCATCTGTCGTGCGCTGATCAATCATCCCGCCATTCTGTTTGCCGATGAACCCACCGGCAACCTCGACAGCAGTAACGGGGTCGCGATTCTCGACCTGCTGCTCGAACTACAGCATGAGCGGCAGATGACGCTTGTGCTCGTCACGCATGATCCCGCGATTGCGGAGCGGGCAGAGCGCGTGATTGAGCTGGCAGATGGGCGGGTTGTGTAGCGTGGGTAGCTATTGGTAAGGGTTAGTGGTTTTAGGTTTCTAAAATGCAAACGTGATGCGTGGTGCGTGGTGCGTGAATTGGAATACGCACCACGCACCACGCACTACGGTGACCAAGTTTTGTCACACGAACTGTAACGCTCTAACACGTCAGGCGAATGCCGCGACGCTGCCTGATTAAAATCAAATGCACTTACAATTTATTCGCCGTCAAATCAGTACTTCTAAAAAGCAAACGCTTGTCTTTATCGCCTGTGTCGCGCTGTCTTTGGTGACTCTTGTGTCGCTGGGTGGCTTCGGGGAGAGCATCAACAATTCGCTGTTAAAGGATGCGCGCAAGCTATTGGCGGGAGACATTGTGGTGGAGACGCGCTTTCCGCTGCGTGAGCGGCTGGTGGCGGAATTGGCCGCATTGGAAGCAGAAGGAGTCGCCCAAATCGCGCAGAGCTATGAATTTATCTCTGTGATTCGGCTGCCTGATCGTGAGGAGACACTGCTTTCAGAGCTAAAGGTCGTGGAGGCGGGCTATCCGCTTTATGGAGAGGTGACGCTGGCGAGTGGGGGTGATTTTGCGACGGTCTTGCAGTCGGGGCGGGCCATTGTCGGACAGAATCTGCTCGATCGGTTGGGGATTGCCGTTGGGGACGTGATCGAGGTGGGGGCGACGACGCTGGAAATTGTGGATGTCGTTTCGGCCGAACCTGACACCCCCATCGACTTTATCCAACTTGGCCCGCGCATCTTTATTCATGCCGATGATCTGGCCGCCATCGACCTGATCCAGCCGGGCAGTCGCATTCAATATCGCACGTTGATCGCGTTACAGGATGAGGCGCAGCTTGAGACGGTTGCGGAACGGCTCGAACAATCGGCCGAACCCAACCAAGAACGCATCGAAACATACCGCACCAATCAATCCTCCGTTCAACGCTTTTTTGAAGATTTTCTGACCTTTTTGAGCTTAATCGGCATCTTCACGCTCGTGCTAGCGGGCATTGGGATTCAATCATCGCTGGCGGCGTTTCTCAAAGAGCGCGAGGGGACGATTGCCATTTTGCGCACGTTGGGGGCGACCGGTCGCTTTATCGTGCAACAGTACTTTGCCATTGCGGTCAGCTTGGGCGTGATTGGAACGCTGATTGGGCTGGCGCTTGGCCTGTTGTTACAGGTCGCCTTCCCCCTACTCTTCGCCCCATTTTTACCGCCGCAAGTTGAATTTATGCTGTCGCCACGCTCGATCGTTGAGGGTGTGCTGCTGGGCGCATTTGTCGTTTCGGCGTTTACCTTTATTCCACTCTATCAGTTGCAGGAAGTTCGGCCGAATTTTATCTTTCGCAAAGAGCGGCTGCCTGTGCCAAAAGGATGGCCTTACCGCACGGCGTTAGCCCTGATCGCGCTCTTTTTTGTCGGCATGGTCTTTTGGTATCTGCGCAACCCCGAGCGAACCGCATACTTTGCCGGTGGCGTTGTCGCGCTGGTCGCCGTGGCGGCGGTGTTGACACAGCTTGTGTTGGGCCTGTTACGCCGCCAGACGATCACGCCATTGGCACTGCGTCAGGCGTTGCGCGGTCTCTTTCGACCCCGTAACGCGACCGCCGCCATCATCGTCACGCTGGCGACCGCGTTGGGCGTGTTGTTCACCATCTTCTTGATCGAGCGCAACTTAGATGTCTCATTTGTCGAATCATATCCAGACGACGCCCCCAACGTCTTTCTGCTCGACATCCAGCCTGACCAGCGCGACGGCGTTTCTGAGCTGATTGGACAAACACCCGACGACTTTATTCCGCTCGTGCGCGTGCGCGTTGCAGCGATCAATGGGGTCGTGGTGGATCAATCGGCCGAAAATGACCCCGACGACGACCAGCCCGCGATCAATCGGCCGTTTAGCGCATCCTATCGAGACTCACTACGCGAAGACGAGCGGCTGGTGGAAGGAGCCGCGATGTTCGATTTGACGGCGCAACAAGCACAGATTTCACTGGACGTGGGCGCGTCGGAGCGGTTTGGAATCGGGGTGGGCGATCAGGTTGTATTTGATATTCAGGGGGTAGAATTATCGGCCGAAGTCGCCAGCATTCGCCGCAGCAACAGCGTCGATGGGGATTTCACACCCCGTTTTGGCTTCGTATTGCGTGAGCAAGATTTGGAAGCTGCGCCGCAAACGATTGTCACCGCCATCAGCGTCCCAAAGGCAGACATCCCCGCCCTGCAAAATCGCGTCGTTGCCGCCTATCCCAACGTCACCGTCGTCGATGTGACGGCGACGATCAGCTCACTCGCGCTGATCGTCGCGGACATCACGACGATCATTCGCTTTTTCACCCTTTTTAGCCTCGTCGCAGGGATCTTAATCATCATCTCGTCCGTCTTGGCGACGCGCTTCGCCCGTATCCAAGAGGCGGTCTATTTCAAAGTGTTGGGGGCAAAAGGGCGTTTTGTGCTGCACGTCTTTGCGCTGGAAAATATCTTGATCGGCGCCATCGCCGCGCTGCTTGCGCTGCTATTGTCGCAAGCGGCGGGGTACGCGCTGGTTCGCTTTGTGTTTGAGTTAGACTATGTGCCCTTTATTGGCTCAAGTCTGCTGCTCGTTGTGGGAACCGTTGCGCTTGTGACGCTGGTTGGGCTGCTCGCATCGCTCTCGATTTTGCGCCAAAAGCCGATTGTCTTTTTGCGCGAACAGTCGGGGGAGTAATAAAGTTAACAGGGACGCAATCATGATCACAAAACATCTTTTTTTCTTGCTGCTAATTTCATGGGTCGTTGGCTGCACGGCTGAACAAACGTCCACCCTTGCGCCGACAAGTCAGCCCACGCCAACGTCAGAAAACGCCATCACGCTGCTCGCGTTGGGGGATTCATTGACGGCGGGGTTTGGGGTTGATTCGGCCGATTCTTACCCAGCCCAACTCGAACGCAAATTACAAGCAGACGGCCACGATGTGCGCGTCATCAACGCGGGCATCAGCGGCGAAACGACGAGTGGCGCAGTCTCCCGTCTCGACTGGATTTTGCAAACGTCGCCAGACATCGTGATTATCGAAACGGGGGGCAACGATGGTCTGCGCGGCATCGACCTGACGATTACACAAGAAAATATCGACACGCTCGCCGCGCGTTTTAGCGAACAGGGCGCAATCGTCATCATCGCAGGAATGCAGATTATCAGCAATTTAGGCGAAGAATATGCGAGCGAATTTCGCGCTATCTATCCCGCTGTGGCAGACAAATACAATGCGCTCCTGATCCCGTTCTTTTTAGAGGGGGTTGCGGCCGATCCCGACTTGAATCAGGGCGACTTTATCCATCCCACGGCCGAGGGATATACCTACATCGTAGATAATCTCTATCCCATCGTCGAACAAGCACTCGCGGCACATGAGTCGCGTTGAGCGAACTTTTAGCACATACAAGAGGAAGCCCATGCCCGCAAGAACCGCACAACAACTGATCGACCGCCTGCAAAAACAGCCGCCCGCCATCTATCATCGTGGCAAGAGGGTTTTGGACGTGACGACCGAACCCGGCTTCAAGAATGGCGTGCAGAGCCTCGCCAGCCTCTACGATCACCAGTGGGAAAACCGCGATGTTGCGCTTTACCCATCGCCTGACAGCGGCGATCTCGTCAGCAAAACATTCATGATTCCAACGACGCAGGACGAGCTTTCCGCCATTGGGGATGCGATGCACCAGCGTGCCGAATTTACGCAGGGGATGATGGGGCGTATGCCCGACTATCTCAATCGCTCATTGGCGGGTTATGCGGGCAGTGCCGATTTTCTCGCGGTGCAAGGGGAGCAGTTCGCCGTGAACATGCGCAACTACTATCAGCACGTGCGCGAAAATGATCTCGCGTTGACGCACACGCTCATCAATCCGCAAATCAATCGGGCTGTCTCGGCCGCCAAGCAGAAAGACCCCTTCTTGACGGCGCGGGTTGTCTCAGAAAACGATGCGGGCTTTGTCGTGCGCGGCGCGCGCATGTTGGCGACGCTGCCGATCTCGGATGAGATCATGGTTTTCCCGTCAACCTTGCTGCGCAGCCCAGAAGAAGATGCGCCGTATGCGTTTGGGTTTGCGATTCCCAATCATACGGATGGGCTGAAATTCCAATGCCGCGAAACGCTCGACTATGGGCGATCGGCCTATGACCATCCGCTCGGCGCACGCTATGAGGAGATGGACGCGGTCGTCTTTTTTGACGATGTGTTTGTGCCATGGGAGCGCGTTTTTCTTTATCGGGACGTTGAGGTTTGCAACAATGCATATCTGGCGACGGGGACTGTGCTGCACATGGCGCACCAAGTTGTCTGCAAGGCGATTGCAAAAACGGAGTATCTGTTGGGATTGGCCTCTCTGCTGGTCGATGCGATCGGGATCGAGCCGTTCCAGCATGTGCAGGACAAAATTGCCGAGATTTGGATCAACTTGGAAACGATGAAGGCGTTGCGTTTTACGGCCGAATATCAAGCCCAACCCAATCAATATGGTGTGATGACGCCCGCCCATGCGCCCATCGACGCAGCGCGCAATCTCTACCCCAAGCTGTATCCGCGCATGGTGGAGATCATCAAACATCTTGGCGCGAGCGGTCTTGTCGCCATGCCGACGGAAGCTGACGTGAACGGGCCATTATCGGCCGAAATCGAGAAATACTACCAGTCCGCCCGACTCGACGCGCACGACCGCATCCCGCTGTTCCGTCTCGCATGGGACACCGCCCTTTCCGCCTTCGGATCACGCCAAACCCACTACGAATACTACTTCTTCGGCGACCCCGTGCGCATGTCGATGGCGCTATTCCGCACCCACGACCGCACCGCCTACATGGAGACAGTGCGTGACTTTCTAAACCGTTCCGCATAGTTTCGCAAACTGCAACGACTCACCCTTCTCCAAAACCGTTCGTGTCACGAAGTTTTCGCTGCAATGAATAACGTGGTGCGTGGTGCGTGGTGCGTGGTGCGTGAACTGGATACGTACCACGCACCACGCACTACGCGATAAAGTGGCGAAAACCTAAAGACACTAACCAAATCCCAACCCCCAACTCCAACGTTTTTGGATCGTTTTTGGATCGTTTTTTCATATCATGTGCGCAAACGGGTAACTACCTATCCCTGCACGACCGTGTGGGCAATAAGCGTTTTCGGAGCGTTTTTTCATCATCATATACGGTAAAGACGTTGTGAAGATCGATTAGATATGGGAATTGGAGCCGCAATATCTGACCTGTTATTCGTTTAAATCATTGAATATGACCAGACAACTTGGAGACTAAACATGTTTATATCACGTCAAACCCTGCACAAAACACTCAATCTGTGCCTGATCTATGCGCTGCTGTTTGCGCTTAATCCACCCGCTGTGTGGGCGCGCGGCGCGCAAGATCCCGCGCAGCCATCGACAACGCTGCCAACCGCCCCAACTTTTACTGCGCCAACTGAACCAGCGATCATTGCCCATCCTGTTGCGCTTTCCCGTGTGCAGTCGGCATACACGAGTGGCAGCAACGTCGTCATCAGCTATACGGTGACGAACAATGCGCTGCCGACGCTTGCGCCGACGCTCGGCGCAGGGGCAGACGTGACGGCGACACTTGCCGCCGCCGTCGGCTTTGCGCTGACGGACGACATGAACACCCAGCGCGACCTATCGCTGGCTGTGACATTGACAAACGGGACGCTGGTCGACGCGAACGGCGCGGCGATTGACGGCAATCGTTTAACGTGGTCGCTCGATGATCTGCCGCCGATGCAAAGTCAGCTCGTGACAGTAACCGTTGCCGCACCCGCCGCAGCAGCCACGTTTACCGAACTAGACGACGGTGCTAGCCTCTCCGCGACGCTGCACAATCGGCCGATCCAAACCACCGCCGCGCCCGCCCTCATCGCGCCAGACGGCATCGACCCCGCCTATCTCGCCAGCACGGTCGCAGCCGATATAACTGATCAGGATATGTTGTGGAAATCGGCCGAATTTGGTCAAGACCCTCTCGCCGCCTTTGCCTATGTGCGCGACTTCGCATTTGACCCCTATCGCGGATCGCTGCGCGGCACACGTGGCACGCTGTGGGGCGCGGCGGGCAACTCACTCGATCAGGCGACGCTGCTGATCGCCATGCTGCGCAGTGCGGGGGTTCCCGCCCGCTACCGACACGGCACGCTTTCGCCAGCCGATGCGCAAACGCTGCTCGCCAGCATGTTCGACGCGCCACAGGGCGTTGCCGGCTATCTGCCAACTGGCACAACGTTAGCCGACCCGCAAAACGACGCAGACCTGCTTGCCATCACGCAAGACCACTGGTGGGTTGAAGCCTATCTCCCCAGCACGGGCGCATGGACAGACCTCGACCCCGCCTTCCCCACCGCCAACGTCGGCGACAGCTTCGCCACACCCGGCACAAACGACCGCATCCCCGCCATCCCCGCCAGCGAACAGCACATGCTCGAACTGAGTCTGCGCATCGAGCAGTACACACAGTTCCCCGCCAGTGGAACCCATCTGCAAACCTCCTATCCGCTCACCGTCTCGCTGCCCATCGCGCAAATGGCGGCCAAGCGGCTCATTTTCAGCCACTTTAGCGACGAATCTGTGCTGGGCGGCCTCACGTTTGTCTCGCGCCAAATCACCTATCAACCCTACTTTGGGATTGAAGAAAATGATTTTGCCGTGTTGGGCGATCCGTTTGAAGATCTATTTTCCAACTTTCCATTTGCGACCCATGCGACGATTGCAGGCTGGATCGAATACACATTGACCGACCCAGCGGGCAACGTCGAGCAGTATGAGCGCGTCATAAAAGACAATCTCGGCCCCGACGTGCGACTCAATGGCGGCACGCCCGACCTCGCATTCGACACTGATTCGCTGCCGTTTTTTGCGCCCGGCGAGGAGTTTGTGCATTGGGTGTTGCCCAATGATGTGCCAGAGTGGGCGTATCAGCGGCGGGTGGCCGAGGCGTTGCCGCTGATTGTCGAGCAAATCGACCGCACCGAGACGCTGTTTGATTTGCGCGACGAGGTGAGCGACCCGCTGACCGTTGAACAGAACGAAATTGTCCGCGCGGCCGTCGTGCAGATGTTGAACGTTCAGCAGATGCAGCTGTCGCTTGGTGGTTTGAACTTTGCATATTCGGCCGATTCCACCCTCAACCAAATCGCCGACGGTCTACACACCAAGCTCTTTTATGCCGCACCGCGCCTCTTTGCCATCTACGCCCCTGCCCCGACAGGGCTGGAAGATCAAAAAATGACGGTTGACCTGCGCACGACGAGCGTGGAGGCGATTGCCGCACCCGGTCAGGCGGCCGACGCCACCAAAACGGCGCAGTGGCTCAAAGGGATCGCGGAGTCGCTGCTCGAAGGGGCGACGCTCGAACAGTTGACGGGGCAAGCGGTGTTCACGACAGAGCGGACTTTTGCCGAAATGCAGGATCGCGGCATTGCGCCCGTCCTGTTCACGCCCACCGATATTGACTTGTTGCCGTTGTACCCATTTTCGGCCGATGCCCAAGCGTACATGCTGCAAGCCCTGCTCGAAGGCAAAACGGTCATCGCGCCATCTGAAGAAGTTGAGATCGACGGCGAGGTGTTCTGGACATGGTGGGAAGTTGACCCCGATACCGGTGAGACGGTCAGCGTCGGTGAAAACGGGCTGCATGTCTCCGCATTGGGCTGGACGATGATCAAATTGGTCGTCGAAAGCGTCGTTGACGCAATCATCGAATTTATCATCAGCGCGATTCTCTCATCAATCGGGCTAAACGGCCCCACCTCTGGACCCGGTGTCGCCAGCCTTGCCGAACAGTGTATGGCCTTGGGCCAAGCGTTGAACGAGATATTTACCAACGTCGCCAACGCCTTCCCAACAAATAATCGTGCGGCAGCCGATCCGTTGCAAGAGTGGGTCTTCCTGCCCGCGCATCTCTGCCCGATTGGAAATTGTGGCATCGAACAATTTATGCTGGACGGCATTGGCAGCCAGCCGATTCCGCTGCCCGATGCGACCTTTAGCTATCAAAACAAGGATGCGCAGGAGACGCGCGTCGGCGCGAGGGTCGCTGTCACAAGCAATGGGAGCGGGGGCGCGGCGACGACCACCCTCAATCTGGCGGACGCAAGCAGCGTCATTTCGGCCGATTCCGCCACCACCTTCACCACCAACATCGACGCAAATTTCAGCGACACCTTTGATCTGCTCGTCTATGCTCCCGACGGTTGGACGCTCACCGTAGACACGGCTGGCAACGTCACGGCGACCCCCGTGACAGGCGTCGCCGCCGCCGATTACACGCTACTCGTCGTTGCTCAAGCTCAAGGCAATCGCGCCATCGTCGCCGCGGCCGAGCATGTCGTGACGGTTAGCCCAACCGATGCACTGTCGTTTGCCGTTTCGGCCGAAACGAACATCACGATTCCACAAAATGATGCGCTCTTCGCCGCCGTCTCCAACCAAACAAACGATGGTGAAGCGGAAATTCCCGACAGCGCGTACCGTGTGGACGTGCATAACCAATCGACCGATTCAAAGACATTTACCATCAACGTGACCGGCGCACCCGCTAGCTGGATCTTTCTTGACGGTGCAAGGCAAGCGAGCAGCAGCGTCACGCTGGGCGCGGGCGAAAAGACGACGCTCGGCCTCTACATCATGCCCGACGCGCTCCCTGCGCCCGGCACCGCCCACACCATCGACGTCACGATCAGCGACGGCAGCACGCTCAGCGACAGCGCACAACTGAACTGGACGATGCCTGGTCAGGCGCACAACTATGTCACGCTCGCGCCTGACACGCTCTATCTTGGCGCGACTGATAGCGTCACCGTCACGCTGACGATGGAAAACGTCGGCAACGTCGCCGGCACATTCCCGATCAGTGCAACCATTCCCGTGACGCATGTGTTGAGCGGCTTGCCAAGCGCACTGACCCTGAACGTTGGGGAGCGCGATTCGGCCGAATTTACCCTCAACGTCAGCGACGCCACTGTGGGGCAACGCTATCCGCTGCAACTGAGCAGCCCCGCCCCCGACAGCTACACACAATACGCCTTTGCCGATGTGATTATCGTCAGTCCAGACACCGAAATGCTGTTTGCGTCGGCCGTGACGGTTGGATCGTGTTCGGCCGATAACGTCCTCGCCGCCTATTTCGACACCATCGGCAGCACCGTCGCCACGCTCGAATCAGCGTGCAGCAGCGGCAACTGCAATTCGCAGCAGCGCGATAACGTCGTCAACAGCGTCAACGCGCTCGTCAGCTATCTCAACGGCGAGTTTCCAACGGTGGATACGAGCGCAGCGACGGCGGCGGCAAACGTGTTGAGCGGGGCAGATAGCGTGCAGGCAAACCTCGACGCACTCCCCGCCATCGCCGACAGCGTGAGCGCACTCGCCGCGCCCGTCTGCGAAGTGGCGCAATACAAGCCCGCGCTCAGTTGGCAACCCGCCTTTGACGCGGCACTCGTCGGCGAAGTCGTCACCTACACGCTGACACTCGCCAACAACGGCACGCTCGACGCGACCTATGATCTAACGGTCACGCTGCCCAGCGGCGCGACGACCAGCACGCCAACCGTGCCGGCTGGCACGAGCGCAACGTTCGACTACGCTGTGTCATCCGCCAACGCAGAACTGCTGCTGATTGAGGCCGCCGTGTCGGCACAAGAGAATGGCAGTGTCGGCGACAGCGCAACCGCTGCACTCAACGTCGTGGATCGTTTTATTCAGCTCATCTCCGTCGCGCCGACCCCCAATTTTGTCGAGACAGGGACAAGCAGCAGCGACGTAAACATCACGGTTGCCAACATCGCGAATGTGCCACTTGATACGGTGGCGTATGTCGAACTGATCGAGGCTGGGGGAACGGTGGTGGAATCGGCCGATTTCCCCCTCACCCTGCGCCCCGCCCAAAACGCCGCTACCGTCGCCACCTTTGACACGAGCGATCTCGCCAGCGGCATCTACACCGTCACCGTTGATTTGCGCGATCCAGATACGAACAGCACCATCCCTGACGGCAGTGGTTACGCCTATCTCGGCGTGGGTCAGGCGTTGGGCGCAGAACACGCCGTCGCGCCCGCCCTTGTGCCACCCGGCACCGTGACGGTGACAACCATGATTAGCACCGAAATTTTGGTCGAGACAGCTGCGCCAGTTGGTGGCTCGCGGGAGGCCGCACCACTTTGGGCGCCGTCTGGAATCGTAGCGTATGAAATCGTGGGTGGTGAGCAGGAGACAGCGGGTAGTGAGCAGATGAGTGTTGTGGGATCGGCCGAAAGCGGCGAACGTATCAGCGATCTCAACAACCATGATTTTAGTCAGCCACCCGTTGCAGAACTGCCACCCGTTGAAGAGGTGATGGTGGAGCCAACGGTTGCAGAAGAACCAGACACAGCCGTGCCGAGCGGTCAGCAGCGCAACGGACGCGCACCGACGGGCTACACGCGCACGGAAAACGACGATCCCGCCATCACCTACACGGGCAGTTGGGGGAGTCGCGGCTTTAATCCGGCCAGCAGTGCCAACGTCCATCGCAGCACGTCGGCGGGGGATGTCGCCAGCTTCGACTTCACGGGGACGTGGGTCAATGTCGGCCTGATCGGCAACGATGACAGCGCAGCGGTCGAAATTTTTATCGACGGCACGAGTCAGGGGACGCACGACCTCTATCGCAACGAGGTGCGTATCCTCGACTTTGTCACCAGCGGCTTGGCGGACACCAACCACACGATCAGCGTGACAACGCTCGCACCGCTCAACCCATTCAGCACCAATACGCAGGTGCATCTCGACTTTATCGACACATGGGACGGCACGGTGCTGCCCAGCGGCACATTTGAACAGGACGACACCGCCTTCCTCTACAGCTCACTGTGGGGCAACCGCAATAGCGTGGATGCAAGCGGCGGCAGCTACCATCGCGCCACCAGCGGCACAGCATGGTTCCCGTTTTATGGGGAAAGCGTGTCGTGGCAGGCGTTGGCGAATAGTGGATCAGGTTCGGCCGATCTCTATCTCGACGGCATCTTCCAGCACCGCGTCGAGCTATACAACAGCAGCGACATCAGCCGCACCTTCTCGCTCGACGGCTTGAGCAACGACCTGCACCTGCTGACCATCATCCCCAATCAAAATTATGCGACCGTTGACGTGCTGCACGTCCCAGCCATCACGCCCGCCCACAGCGATCCCGTCGCCACTGGCTACACGCGCTATGAAGAAGACAGCATCTTCATCCAGTTTGACGGCACAACCTTTGACAGCGCACGCGACGGCTGGACGTTCAACACTCAATATCCCGCCAGCGGGGGCTTCACCGCACGCACGCAGGCGGCTGGCAGCACCATCGGGGCGACCTTTGACGGTGATTGGGCGACCATCGGCTTTGTCGGCAACGACTACAGCGGCATCATCGAACTATGGCTAGACGGCGTTTCGCAAGGCATGGTCGACCTCTATCGCCAACAAACAGAGCCGATCATCTTGACATTTGACCTACCCGTAGGCGGCACGCACACCATCAGCGCAACCGTGACGGGAACGGCCAATCCCAACGCCCTCGACGAATTTGCGCACTTCGACTACTTCGACGTCTGGGACGGCACGGCGTTGCCCACCGGCACATTCGGGGACGAAGATGCGCGCATTCTCTACACCAACAACGGCTGGATCAACCGCACCAGCGCAGCGGCCAGCGATGGAACTTACGATGAGGCGAGCGGCGGCGCGGCATGGTTCCCCTTCACGGGAACGAGCGTCAGCTATCAGGCGCTAGCACGCTTCAACATGGATTGGGCAGACATCTATCTCGACGGCGTGTGGCAACATCGCGTCGATCTATACGCCGCCACAGAGACGACGCGCACCTTCTCGCTCACTGGCTTGAGCGACGACGTGCATCTGCTCACGGTGGTCGCGCATCAGGGCAACGTCACCATCGACGGCGTGACGACACCAGCCACAACGCCCGCATACAGTGACCCCGTACAAACGGGGATCGCACGCAGTGAGGAAGTCGATCCCGCAATTCTGTACAACGGTGTGCCGATAGCACATGCGGCGCGGTCATGGCGTTACGCGACATACACGCGCGCCAGCAATGGCTATACGGCGTTTAGCGATGTGGCAAACGACACGGTCAGCTACACGTTTGACGGCGACTGGCTGGTAGTTGGCCTGATCGGTGAACGCTTTGGCGGCCAGATCAGCGTCACGATTGACGGCAACTTTGTCGAGAATATCGACACCTATCGACGCGAGAGTCAGGCAATTTCACACGTCTACGACAATCTCGGCGCAGGGTCGCACACCGTCACCCTGACAGTTTTGCCGACGACCAACCCACACAGTGGGCGCACCTATCTCTACTTCGACTACTTCGAGACGTGGGACGGCGCAAACGAGCCAAGCGGCCGTTTTGAAAGCAACTTTAGCGATGTTGAGCGCGTGCGTTACAGTGATGGCTGGACGTTCCGCACCAACGCGGCAGCCAGCAACGGTGACTATATCGACAGCAACAACGCGACCATTTGGTTCCATTTCACGGGCGATTCTGTCTCGTTTGATGCGCTCAAAAACAATGTGCAGGATTTGGCGCAGGTCGTGATCGATGGGCAGCAGATCGCCACGCTCAACCTTTACAGTCAAAGTGTGACGACGGAGACGTTCTCGTTTAGCGGTTTGGGCAGCGGGGCGCACGTGTTGGCGGTCATGCCAGCGCGTGGGGATGCGAGTGTGGATAGGTTCCATGCGCCGGCGATTTCGGCCGATTACACTCCATCCACCTGCCTATCGTACTGCCGTTATGAAGAGAGCGACCCCGCCTTGCGCTTTAATGGGGATGTGTATGGGCTGGCGGGGGATAGTTTCGGCAGATATTCCGAAAATGTCGCCAGCGACGGCTATCAGATCCGCTCCGAAACGACGGGCGACATCTTCTCACTCGACTTCACAGGTACACAGATCGCGATTGGTTTTGTGACCAACGCCTTTGCAGGTGAGTCGGACGTGCTGATCGATGGCAATCTGGTCGAAACAGTGGACACCTACAGCCACGATTTTGACGTGCTGGTTAAGCGGTATCCCAATCTCGGTGCTGGCAACCATACCGTTGAAGTCGTCGTGACGGGCAACCGCAATCCGTTCGCCAGTAACGACCGTGTCTATCTCGACTACATCGACGTGTGGGACGGCACAACGCTGCCAACTGGCACAGTCGAGGCACAGTCGGTTGCGTTCACGGCCAACAACTGGTTCACCGACACCAACCCCCTCGCCACAGATGGAAGCTATTTACGCACTGGCAACAGCGACCGCGCCATCTGGATTCCGTTCGAGGGAGATGCGGTGCAGATTGACATCTTCACAACGACCGATTACGAGCGCACGGCGCGACTGTATGTCGATGGGCAGTTTGTCGATTGGGTCAACTTCTGGTCGGCCGAACCCGCCACAAAAACGCTCGCCTATGACGGTTTTGGCGCGGGCGTGCATCTGCTCCAACTGCAAGCCCCCTTCCGCGACATCGCTATCGACACGGTGACGTGGCCGATCACGCAAACACCAGAGGACACGACCCCACCGACGGGGCTGATGCGCTATGAGGAGTGGGATTTAACCTACAACGGCGCAACCCATCGCCAACGGCCGCAAAGCTGGTTCAACGCCAACTCAATCGGCGCGGCAGTCAGCTCGCAGGTGGCGATTGCCAGTGACACCACGGATGACGTCGCCAGCCTGACGTTTGACGGCAGCGCGGTCAATATCGGATGGTACAGTGACGGGGGTTCGGGATCGGCCGAAATTCTGATCGACGGCATCTCGCAAGGCATCATCGATCTTGCCGCCGCCAGCGAACCCTTCACCGTCACGCGCATCACCGATCTCATAACGACGACGCACACGCTTGAGATTCGCGTCGTCACGGGGCGCGTTTCCATCGACTATGTGGACGTGTGGGATGGCTCACCAATTGCCGACGGCATCATCGACCCATGGCCGGGCGACATCGGCACAGAGTCACGCAATCACTTTGGCGATTTCTTAGGTTTCTACGGCAACTTTGCGGAGAAGGTGATTGGCGAACGCTATGTCACGGGCTGGTTCAACGCCAATCATCGCGTCTGGCACCAGTTCACGGGCGACAGCATCACCTACTACGCCGCCAGCAGCACGATCGACAACAGTTATGCCAACATCTACATCGACGGTGAGTTTGTGGGTGAGGCGCGGCCGACCTACGCCTTCACCACCTCCCCATTCGCCTATCACTTCAACGATCTGGGGCCGGGTCTGCATGAAATCCGCATCGACAATGGCAACGCCATGCGCGTCGATGGATTCCAAACACCCGCGACCAACATCCCCTACACGCCGCTTGCCGAATGGCACGACTTCACGGCTGCGGGCAACAACGCTCCATTCTTTGGCACGTTCGGCATGGTCAGCGGCATCACGACGGGCGACATTGACAACGATGGAACGGTCGAACTCGTCTTTGGTTCCCACACCTATGCCCCCGCTGGTGATTTCTATGTCTACAACGCCGACGGCAGCGACAGCGGCGATGGTGACCCGATCAAGTGGTCAGTTGAATACGGCGGTCCATTTGCCCATTATTTCGGCACCCCTGCGCTGGGCAACCTCGACGATGACCCTGAAAGCGAAATCGTGGCGACAACAGCGAGCGATATTCGTGTCTTTGAACATGACGGCACGGTGAAATGGGTCATCACAGACACGTTCACGACGTTTGATGTTATCTCCGCCCCTGCGCTGGGCAATCTCGACGCTGATCCAGAGGCAGAAATCGTCGTCAATTTGATCGATGGCATAGCCGTTTTTGAATCAAACGGCGACTTAGCATGGCGCACGACAACGACAACCCAAAACAACCCGCCGATGTTGGCAGACGTCAACGGGGATGCCCTGCTCGACATCGTGGTGAGCGATTGGGGCAGCGAGGCGAACGGCATTTCGACCACCGTCAGCGCATGGAACTACAACTATGGCACGCCAATTCTGCTCTGGGCAACCGAAATCACGCCCAGCATTGCCGCGATTCAAAACGTCTCGCCGCTATTTGAGAACGGGCTGCTTGGCTCGCACGCCATCGCAGACATCGACGGCGATAGCCAGCCCGAAATCCTGATCAGCCACTACGGCTGGATCACGGCGATCAACCATGACGGCTCGATTTTGTGGCAGACGGAGCTAGAACCCGGTTTCCCCGGCGGCGTGAGCGTGGCCGACATCGACGGCGATGGTGAAGTGGAAATTATCACGGGGATGAAGTACGAGTTTGACGAGGGTGATCCCAACGTCGATAACGACTCGCGCTTTGGCAAGCTATACGCGCTGGAAGCGGACGGCACGCTCAAGTGGGACGCAATCGCCGAGGACAGCACCTCTGCCAACAACGCGGCCGTGCTTGACCTGAATGGCGATGGCATCTTTGAAGTGGCGTGGAATGGTAAGGAGCAAGGGTTCACCATCTACAACGGTGCGGACGGTGCGGTGCTGTTCAATGAGCCGCTCGCGTTCACCATTTCGGGCTCAGATTATCCGATCATCGTCGATGTGGATAATGACAATTCGGCCGAAATCGTCGTACCGACGTTACGCGGGCCGGTCGTCTTTGGGATGGATGGCGTTTGGGGCGAGGCGCGTTCGATTTGGAACCAGCAGACGTACCACATCAACAACGTCAACGACGATATGAGCATCCCCTTCAGCGAGTTCAACAGTTGGGACAGCCACAACACCTACCACACCCAATATCCGAGCAACATCGCGCTGCCGATCTTCGGGGTGAACATTTCGCACACCGTCGGCACAGATGGGTTGACGGTCGCTGATTTCAGCGTTGCGCCCGATTTGAGCGCAGACCCGACGTATGGCTGGAACTACGTGCAGACGGTCGCCAGCCCGACGGTGACGCGCACGCTCGACGTGATGTTGACCGACATGCAGCCCGGCGAAACACGCCTCGTCGCGCAGGGAACGACGATCAGCTACACGCTGGGCAGTGGTCAGAACACGTTGATGCTGCCGCCGCTGTATGTCAGCGCGGCGCACATCATCCAACTGACCCCATTTAGCCAAACGGTTGGCGTGGGGGCGACGGCTGGCTATACGGTGACGCTGACCAATCCGACGGACAGCGCGGCGAGCTACAGCCTAGATTCGCCAACGCTTGGCAACTTGGCAGATCTGGTCAATGTGCCAGCCAATAGCAGTGTGCATGTGCCGCTGACGATTGCGGCCGTTGAAGCTGGCGTGTTTGATTTTGTTGTCACGGTGGATGGCGGAGTCGATAGTGCTGCGGGGCAACTGGTGGTGGTCGATGGGTTTGCGATGGCGCTTGCGCCAACGGAACAATCGGCCGATGCTGGCGAACCCATCACCTACACGCTGACCATCAGCAACAACCTCGACATTCCCCAGACGATTGACCTGACCGCCAGCGGATTACCCAGCGTCAACTTGCCAGCCAGCGTCAACTTGCCAGCCAGCGTCAACTTGCCAGCCAGCGATAGCGTGACGGTGGATGTGGTCGTGCAAGGGTTTGTGTCGGGTCGCTTGCCGTTTAACGTCGTTGGGACGAGCGCGGACGGCGGGACGGAGCGTGTGTCGGCGGTGTTGCACGTTGCGGGGCAGGATGTGCTGATCGCACTCGACCCCGACCCAGCACAGGCGAATATCGGCGCACCGACGCTGATCGAGGTGCACGTGACGAACATCGGCGACGTGGAGACGACGTTTGATTTGGCGGTGGATGCCCCGGCCGGTTGGTCGGCCGAACTTGCCGAACCGACCGTCACGCTGCCGCCGTTTGTGTTCAACACGCGCACGGTGCAGCTACGGCTGACGCCACCAGCAGGAACCGTTCCAAATAGCTACGACTACACCGTAACAGCCGCAGCGCGCGCCAACACGCGCAGCTTTGACGAGCCCATCGTTGCCGCAGCGCAAGGTGCAATCGTGGTGAGCAATCGCGGCGTGCAGGTGAGCATCGACCCAGTCAGTCGCGTTGCGTTGCCAACCGACACGCCCACGTGGAATGTGACGATCACGAACACGGGGAGTGTTGCGGAGACATATGTGCTGATGGCGACGGGGATTGTGGCATTATCGGCCGATTTCTCTCAACCCACCGTCACCCTCAACGCAGGTGCAAGCACAACTGTCCAACTCACCGCCAACGACCTGACATTCGCCCTGCCACAGACTTACACGTTTGCCGTCGCGGCCAGCGCAGATGATGATCCAACCGTCATCGACGACGCCGTGGCGACAGTTGCATTCCCGAATCAACACGATGTGGTGGTTGAATGGCAGCCCAACACGCAAACGGTGCGTCAAGGGGAAAGCGCGTTCTACCGCCTGACCATCACCAACACGGGCAATATCAACGCGCCGTTCGTCATCGACTACGCGGCAGTAGAGGCAGGTGTCTCACTGGTGGGCGATATTCAGCGCATCGAGATTCCCGCCCATGCGACGGTGCAGGTGTTTGTGCGGGCGACGGCTGATTTTGGTCGCTACAACTTGGTGGGATCGGCCGATTCCGGCGATGCGAACGACAACGATCAGGCCGAATTGATTGTCCTCTCAGAAACGGCCGTGACACTGCGCGACATCGAAACGCAGACGACATGGCTGCTGCCGACGCTCGTCTTGCTGGGTATGTTGAGTTTGTGGGTGGTGTGGCGAAAGATGCGCAACGCCAACGGCTAGGTTTTACGTATGTAGGGGCAGGTTTGAAACCTGCCCCTACTTGGTTTCTATCGACGATGGACGAACGATAACGTCCATCGTCGTTTTGATCATCACCCTATTTTTAAACACAACGCTAGCAACATCTTCACAATTTCTGAATAGTAATCCTTATAATAGGCGGAGAAGGATTTTCAACTTGTGCGCGTGCGCCGTTGGAAATCGATTTATCATAATGTGCAACGCATGATGCAAGAAGACCCCTCAAGCTCTCCGACGGTGCGGCGTTTCGGCCGAATTAAATCCCTCTGGCCTTTTGCAGTCGGTCTCGTTGGTGCGCTGATCGGTCTTTTGCTCTACGGCATCATTTTTCCCGCCCCCATTCCGCTCTCCCAAACAGATGTAAACGACGATATTGGGGCAGCGATTGCCTCCATCACGCCACCCCCCTCCTACGCCTCCCAAGTCTATCAATTTATTCTCCCCTCACTCGTCTATATTCAAACGCAAGGCAATGCTGAAGATAGCGACGGTTTTGGTGTCGGCAGCGGCGTGATCATCAATGCCGATGGCAACATTCTGACCGCCCATCACGTTGTCGCAGAGGCAACGACGATTGAGGTGATTTTTGCCGATGGCACACGGGCGGACGCGACGATACTTTCGGCCGAACCTGACAACGACATCGCCGTGCTACAGGCCAACGGCTCTCCCGAAGTGATCGTCCCCGCCGTGATGGGCAGCCTCAACGCGATGCGCGTCGGCGATGAGGCGTTCGCCATTGGCAACCCGCTCGGCCTCGCCGCGTCGATGAGTTCAGGCGTGATCTCTGGCTTTGATCGCTCTGTCAGTCTGGACAACAGCGACAAACGACTCGAAGGGTTGATTCAATTTGATACGGCCGTCAATCCGGGCAACTCTGGTGGCCCACTGCTTAACCGACGCGGACAGGTCATCGGCATTGTGACGGGGCTGATCAACCCTGTCGATCAAAACTTTTTTGTCGGGATCGGCTTTGCCGTGCCAATCGGAACGGCGAGCGGCGCAGCGGGTGGCCCAGACCAGTAAAACTATCGCGTGCTGCGTGCTGCGTAGACTTTGACGCACCACACAGCACGCACCACGTAACTCATGCAAAACAGCGACAAACCCATGGAACATCTGCTTTACGAGGTCAAAAAGATCATCGTTGGGCAGGACAATCTGCTCGAACGCCTAATCGTCGCGCTGCTGGCACGCGGCCATATTTTGGTAGAGGGCGTGCCGGGCTTGGCAAAGACGATGGCGATCAAGACGTTGGCTGGCGTGATTGGCGGGTCATTTCAACGCATCCAGTTTACGCCAGACCTTGTGCCAGCCGACCTGATCGGCACGCGCATCTACAATCAAAAGACGGGCGAATTTAACACATCGCTCGGCCCTGTCTTTGCCAACCTGCTGCTGGCGGATGAGATCAATCGCGCCCCAGCAAAAGTGCAAAGTGCGCTGCTGGAGGTGATGCAGGAGCGACAGGTGACGATTGGGCGCGAGACGCACAAAGTGCCAAATCCATTTCTCGTTATGGCGACGCAGAATCCAATCGAGTCGGAGGGAACCTACCCGCTGCCAGAGGCACAGGTGGATCGCTTTATGCTCAAGGTGCTGGTCGGTTATCCAACGCCGACAGAGGAGTTCGTGATTGTCGAGCGGATGACGGGGATGTTGGAGGCCGTGCAGCAGGTGATCGACACAGAGCAGTTGGTGGCGTTACAGCAATCGGCCGATAATGTCTACATCGACCCCGCCTTGATCGAGTATGCCGTCAAACTGGTCGGCGCAACGCGCAATCCGCAAGCGGTCAGACAGGGCGATCTCGCAAAATATCTGACCTATGGCGCCAGCCCGCGCGCTTCAATCAACCTCATTCTGGCCGCAAAAGCGTTGGCATTTGTGCGGGGTCGCAGCTATGCACTGCCGCAAGATGTGCGCGATCTCGCCCTCGACGTGCTGCGCCATCGCATGATTCTTTCCTACGAAGCGCTGGCAGACAATGTCAGCGCAGACGATGTTCTCAGCCAAATTTTAGCCGCCATTCCGCTGCCCACAGTGCCGCTGAATGAGCTGCCTGCCTATACCAACCATGCACGCTTCCGCCGTCCAACCAACGCCTGAGCGCATCCTGCAACGGCTCGACTGGCAGGTGATTCGTCGCCTCGATGGGCTGTTACAGGGGGATTATCGCACGCTCTTTTATGGCACAGGCATCGACTTTGCCGACCTGCGCGACTATCAGCCGCAGGACGACGTGCGCCATATCGACTGGAACGTGACGGCGCGCATGAACACCCCATATGTGCGCCAATATGTCGAAGACCGCGAGTTAACGGCGTGGTTCTTGCTCGATCGCTCACCGTCGATGGGATTTGGGTTGGTGGATCGGCCGAAAAATATCGTCCAAACTGAATTTGTCGCCACCCTCTCCCGACTGCTCACCCGCAATGGCAACCGCGTCGGCGCAATCCTTTACAACAACGCCATCGAGCGCACCATTCCGCCGCGCAGTGGGCGCAATCAGGTGTTGCGCCTTGCCCACGAACTGCTCAAACCGGCCACCAGTACGGGAGCCGAAACCAATCTGACCGGCTTGATCCATGCGGGTCTCAACAGCGTCAAGCGGCGGTCGCTGATCTTTTTGATCTCCGACTTTATCAGCGCACCCGGCTGGGAGCGTCCGCTTGCCCTGCTCAGCCAGCGACATGAGCTGGTGGCGATTCGCCTCTATGACCCACGTGAAGTTGAGCTACCCGACGCGGGCGTGCTGGTGCTGCAAGATGCGGAGACGGGGGAGCAGCTCTTTGTCGATACGAGTGATCCCGTCTTTCGTCGCCGTTTTGCAGAGATTTCGGCCGAACGTGAAGCGCAACTGCAAACCAGTCTCAAACGGGCTGGTGTGGCCCTCTATGCCATCTCAACCGAAGAAGACCTCGTCAGCGCAATCGTGCGAATGACGGAACTACGAAAACGGAGCAGGCGATAATATATCGTGCGTTATTGAATATGTCTTTTATCTGGCCGCTCATGCTCCTCTCGCTGCTATTGATTCCGCTGTTTGCGGCGGGGTATGTTTGGCTGTTGAAACGGCGTGGTCAGCGGTCGGCCACACTGGGGATGCTGGGTCTATTGCAGACGCAGACAGGGCAAACGCTTGGTCGGCGCAAACATATTCCGTTTGCTCTATTTCTTAGCGCACTCGCCCTGCTACTGATGGGATTGGCGCGTCCAGAGCTGACGGTCGATTTGCCGCGTATCGAAGGGACGGTCATCCTCGCCTTTGACGTGTCGGGCAGCATGATCGCCGACGATTTGGCGCCAACGCGCATGGAGGCGGCACAGGCGGCCGCGCGCGCCTTTGTCGAAGCTCAACCTGAGACGGTGCGTATTGGGGTGGTGGCGTTCAACAATGGTGGGGTGATGACGCAGGAGCCGACTGATATTTCGGCCGATGTGCTCGCCGCCATCGATCGCCTAAAACCAGAGGGCAGCACATCGCTTGGGCAAGGCATTTTCGCTGCGCTCAACGCCCTCACCGACACGCCAATCGCCATCCCCGAAGAGCTAAGCGAAGAAGATTTAGAGGAGATCGACATCGGCTTTTTTGGCTCATCCGTCATCGTATTGCTGACAGATGGCGAAAATACGGTCAATCCCGATCCGCTGCTCATCTCCGAACTCGCCGCCAATGCGGGCGTGCGCGTCTTCCCCATTGGGATTGGCAGCGTGGAGGGAACGGTCGTCGAGCTAGAGGGTTTTAACGTTGCCACCGTTCTCGATGAGGGGTTGCTGCAAGAGATCGCGGCCGCAACCAACGGAACCTATTTTCATGCCGACAACGAAACAGACCTACAAGAAATCTACGACACCATTGACCTCCAACTGACCATTCGCGGCGACAAGATGGAAGTTACCAGCCTGTTGGCGGGAATCGGCGTGCTGCTGTTGCTGGTTGGTGGGGGTCTGTCGATGTTGTGGTTCGGCCGAATACCTTAAACTCATGACGATTCAATGGCCTTACGCGCTCCTTTTTCTGCTGCTAATTCCGTTGCTAATCGCGGCCTATTGGTGGATGCTGCGGCGCAAGCGTAAATATGCGGTCAGCTACGCCAGCTTATCCCTGATCCGCGCTGCGCTGCCCAAACGCGCCCGCTGGCGACAACACCTGCCATTTGCCCTCTTTGTGACCAGCATCGGCGCACTTGTTTTGGGAATGGCGCGACCACACGCAGTCGTCAGTGTGCCACTCAGCCGCACGTCGATCATCCTCGCGCTCGATGTGTCGCGTTCGATGTGTGCGTCGGATGTTCCCCCCAATCGGCTGTCCGTCGCCCAAGATGCGATTCGCAACTTCATCGACGATCAGGCAGACGGGACACAGATCGGCATCGTGGCGTTTGCGGGCTATGCCCAACTGATCGTGCCACCGACGACGGACAAAGCGGCATTGACCAGCGCAATCGACAATCTCACCACGTCACTCGGCACGGCAATTGGCAGCGCAACGCTTGCCTCAATTGACGCACTGGCCGAAATCAACCCGGATGTGCTCCCCGCCCACATCGATCTGAGCGATGAAATTGATCGGGAAACGGTTTGGAGTAATGATGCGTATGTGCCAGACATCGTTGTATTGTTGACAGATGGCGCGGCGAGTCGCGGTGTCGATCCCATCGTCGGGGCGGCACAGGCGGCCGACCGACGTGTGCGTGTCTACACGATTGGTTTTGGCACGACCGAGCCAGAAGAGATGGTTTGCACCCGTGAACAGTTGGGCGGCGACGCATTTGGTAATTCGTTTGGTGGGCGTGGTGGCGGCAACTTTGGCGGCGGTGGCAACGGCGGTTTTCGACGCTTTATAGTGCTAGATGAACCCACGCTGCAAGAGATCGCCCTGATTACGGGTGGCAGCTACTATCGTGCTGAAGACGCAGACCAACTTTTAGACGTGTTCAAAAACCTCCCGACACAAATCGTTTTGCAAGAGGAACATCTTGAGGTCAGTGTGGCATTTGTTGCGCTCGGTGCACTGTTGGCGACGGTGGGGATTGGATTGTCCTTTTATTGGAATCGCAATTTTGGCGGCTCGTGATGAGAGCCGCCCCGATTCGCACGATCAGAACACAATGGGCGGCAAATGTCCGTCCCCCTTCAATTCACTTTCACGTCGAATCTCCGCCCCTCGCTCGTGAATCTCCGCCACCGTCTGGACACCAACCAACCGCATCGCACGGTCGAGGTCAGATTGCAAAATCTGGAATGCGCGGGTGAGGCCCGCATGCCCGCCTGCACCGATACCTGCGGCCGTGACGCGCCCAAGACCAACCGCTTGCAACCCATACGACAGCGCAATCAAAATATCGGTCCCGTTACGAATCCCGCCATCCATCATAAAGTCGAGCGGCAAATCCTTTACCTGTGGCATCTCGTTTGCCACGATGTGCAACACGGGCGGCACGCGATCTTGTTGGCGACCGCCGTGATTTGACCAAATGACCCCCGCTGCGCCGTGATCGGCCGCTTTCCGCGCATCATCTGCACAGTGAACGCCTTTGACGATCAGCGGTTTGTCATCGCCCCATGCATCCTTAATCCATGTCAGGTCGTCCCACGTCACGGCGGAGGCGGCGAGTTGTGTGCCGATGTCGGCGTAGGGCATCGGCCGACCGCGCTCGTCCACCACATTGACAAATTCCATCGCACCACCATCTCCATAAAAGTCACGCAACCATGACAGACGCGGCAACATCTGCGGCGCGAGCTTCACTTTGTCGATAGCAAGCTTCACCTTGTCGATTGGGTTCAACCCGCCAAACGGCGCGACCGCCTGCATCGGTTTCATTTTGGCATGGAGCGCACGCAAGCCCGAAACGCCGGTGTCAATCGTCATCACAAGCGCGGTGAAACCCGCCTTCTGCGCGCGTTCGATGCCGCGCAGTGCCGTCTCGCGCCCACCGCATAGATAGAGTTGAAACCAGCAATCTCCCTGCGAGGCCGCCGTCACCGCTTCAACCGGTGTGCCCGAAAGCGTCGATTGCGTCATCACCGTACCAAACTCCCCCGCCACCTGTGACGCGACCGCATCTGCCATCGGCCACAACATCCGCAAGCTGCCGACGGGCGCGATGTACCATGGGACGGCCAGATCATGCCCAACCATCGTCGTTTGCATGTCGAGCTTGTCAAAACTCAACGCGCCGTATGCGGTCGTCATAGACTGCTGGAATGCTCGCACATTGCCACGCAGCGTCGTCTCCGCATCTGCACCACCGCGAAAGTATTCGGACACGACAGGTGGAACCCGTCGGCGCATCAATCGCCAGAGGTCTTCAGTTGTCAGTGCATCTGCTAATTGTTGTTCTCGGTTCGTCATTTTTTATTCCTGCGCCTAGTACCACAACGAGACTTTGCCAAAATCCTACGGTTATTGGACTCTAAATTATTAAACAGGTAATTTTCACCTATGGTTAAAACCAGAGGCTGACACGCAAAACACGCTAAAGCGCGTTGTCTTCCAGTGCGTTTGAACGCACTTTGTATCACAGCCTGCGGTTTTAACCGTAGGATTTCGATACCAGATTAATTTTTGAATGTTCAAAAACCGTAGGCTGACACGCAAAACACGCTCAAGCGCGTTTGTTGCAGTGCGTTGAAACGTGCACTTTGTGTAACAGCCTTTGTACGCGAAGCGGGGGCGGCAACCCTACTTAATGCATCGTAAAGTAAGTTCTGTCATACCTGCGAAGGCAGGTATCCATTCTTTTCTAAGACTGAATTCCCGCCTGCGCGGGAGCTATCATCCAAGCTACCAAACTTTAAACGTCATGCCTATAAACATCCAAAAAGCGAGTCCAGCCATCCATGGAAGCTGTAACCCTAATTTTTGACCAATTGTTGGAGAAAATTGTGGAATCCGCCACTTCACATAACGTCTTCCTATAAACTGAATTGCGGAAAATAGGCCCATCGTAATGATAATCGCCACGAGCGGGAGGAGTCTTTTTGACCACGTTTCCAGTTGATTCTCAAATTGCAAATGAGGTTGATTGAGTTGAGTGGCTTGATCGGCCGATATGCCAACATCACCTGTTAAGCGAATAAAAAATTGTGGAATCGGGTCGCCTCCATAATAGACAATATCTTCACAACCAATCAATCGGGTATCAACGGTTGCCTCGCAAGGATTATTTCTGCGGGTTACGATGATTTGGATATTGTGCTGATTGATTTCGGCCGAATATACATCACCAACTTTCTGGAAAAGATTGGGATGAAGCACAAAATCTCCACCCACTGTTTTCCCTGATTCTTGCTCAGATACAAAAATCATTTCATGTGGCATGAACGAATACGTATTGTAGTGCAACCCTTTGACGGCAAGTGTAAAGGCATTGGGAATCCACCACGCCAGAGGAATCGCCAAAATGGCTGTGATAACAGCGGCCACCAAGCTATTTATCAAGTATTGATGGCTGGGGATTCGTTGGGTCATCTCAATGCCTTCACTCTACTGAAGATACTGCGACCAAGCTGGTCGCGTGCCTACTTTACCGCAAAAACGCCTCATGCAACCCACCATCAACCGACAAAATCTGCCCCGTCGTCTTCGCTAGCTTTGTGCTTGCAAGGAGGTATGCCCCCTCCGCTTGGTCAGCCAGCGTGATTGGTGCTTTGGTCAACGTGCGTTGGGCGTAGAAATGTGCGAGTTTGTCACGCAGCGTCTCGGTGTCTGCGCTTTCGTCATGGTCGATATTGTACTTCGTTAGTGACGCGATCACACGGTCGCGTGGGAACATGCTGCTGCCCTCTACGACCGTCGCGGGAGCCAGCCCGTTGACGCGCACCAGTGGCGCGAGCGTGATTGCCAATTCGCGCACCAGATGATTCGCCGCCGCCTTGCTTGTGTCGTAGGCGATCGATCCCTTCTTGGAAACAGCTGCATTGACGCTCGTCGTCAACACGAGCGAGCCGCTTAACCCTTGCGCCTCCCAGATATGTCGTGCCTCATCTGCCACCAAATAGAGTCCCTTAACATTGACGTTAAACGTTAAATCCCACTGGTCATCCGTGACTTTGCCCGCTTTGCTCGGTGGCACAAAGACACCCGCCGTCACGATCACGTTGTCGATACCGCCATACGCCAAGATGACCTGCTCGAACATCTCCTCAACGCTCTCGCGGTCGGTGATGTCACAGCCCAGACCGATCGCCGCGCCACAGCCCGAAATGCCCGTGCCAGCCACGCCGATGCCCATGCCGTATTTATTGGTTAGCTCCGTTGCTGTCGCATGCGCCGCCTCCGCATTCAGGTCGACACAGACGACGTGCGCCCCTTCCTGTGCGACGCGATGGGCGGTTGCCTTGCCAATCCCACTCCCCGCCCCAACGACGACGACGACGTTTCGCGCAAACTCTTTTTCAGGGGGTTGCCGCTGTAACTTCGCCTCTTCCAACGCCCAATATTCGATGTCGAACGCTTCCTGACGTGGCAAGCCTTGGTATTCGCTGATCGCTTCTGAGCCGCGCATGACTTGGATGGCTAAGGAATAGAATTCGGCCGAAACCCGACTCTCACTCTTGTTCTTCCCCCACGCAATCAACCCCACGCCCGGAATCAAAATGACCGTCGGATTCGGGTCACGCATCGCAGGTGAATCGGGATGTTTGCACGCCTCGTAATATGCCACATAATCCTCCCGATATTGGGCAATCCCGCTTTCCAACTTTTCGATCAGCGTGTCAAAATCATCCGTTTGTGGATTCCAATCGACAAACAGAGGCTTGATTTTGGTGCGTAAAAAGTGGTCGGGGCAGCTTGTGCCGATTTCGGCCAATCGTGCTGCATCGTGGCTATTGACAAACTCAAGCACGCTGTCAGTTACATGCACTGTGCCGATAAAGCGATTTTGCTGGGATACCATCCCGCGCAGTTTTGGCAATAGTGCGACCAGTAAATCGGTGCGTTCTTCCTCGTGCAGCGGTTCATATTTCTGCCCGCCAAACGTCTCCGCCCCCTTGTCATGTTGCGCGATATAGTCGGCCGCCTTCTCGATCAAATCGAGCGTCAGCTCATAACATTCTTTGTCATCATTTGCCCAGTTGATCAGGCCGTGTTGCCCCATAATCAACCCTTTGTAATGTGGGTTGTCAGCAACCGCATTCCCCATCACAACGCCCAAATCAAAACCCGGACGCTGCCAATCGACATAGCCGATTTCATCCCCGTAGACCGCTTTGGTCAGCGCAACCTGATCCTTGCTCGCCGCAATCGCAATCGAGGAGATGGGGTGCATATGGTCGATGTGGCGATACGGAATCAGGCCATGCAGGGGGGTGTCGATGCTGCTGGCACGTGGGTTGAGGTTGTAGACACAGTGGCGATACATGGCGACCATCGCATCTTCAATCGGGGTCTTCACGCCATTCTCGTCCGCGTTTTCCCACACATCCTGCAACGCCAAGAACTTATCCATATAGAGCGATGCAAAGTTCTCGCGCTTCGATGTGCGCAAATCGCCACCGCTGCCCTTGACCCACAAAACATCGACTTCTTCACCCGTCAGCGGGTCTGTTTCCAGCACTTTTGACGACGTATTGCCGCCTCCCGTGTTTGTGATACGCTGATCGCTGCCCAAGATATTTGAGCGATAACGCAGCCGCTCAACTGGGTCGAGTTGGTCTGCAACTGTGTCATCCCAAAGATAGTTTACGTGTTGATATGTTTTGTTTGTCATGTTTTTTATTAGTGAGTAATGCGTGGTGCGTGGTGCGTGAGAAGCACACGCCACGCACTACGAAATAGGTTCGTATTTCTGTATCGCAAATGAGTCGCGTACCAAAGCACGTCCCTCCTGCAAATCTTGCACTTCGCCGAGCGCGATCAGCTGCACGAGGGCATTGCCGATCACGGTCGCCTCAATCGGCCCCGTCTCGACGGGAATTCCCGTCGCATCGGCCGTTAACTGGTTCAATAGCCAATTTTGCGTGCCGCCGCCAACAATGTGGATCACGTCCGCTTGCCGACCCGCTAACGCCAGCAACTTTTCTAAAACATCTCGATATTTCAACGCGAGACTTTCCAGCACGCAGCGGATAATTTGACCCTTTGTTTCGGGGATAGGTTGCCCATTCTCGCGGCACAGTTCACGGATGATGGCGGGATGGTCGCCGGGGGCAAGCAGACGCGGGTCGTTGACGGGGATGAGAGAGCGCAGCGGTTCGGCCGATTCCGCCAATTTGGTCAATGTCGCATAATCGACTGATTCGCCCACGTCAACCCACATCGACTGCTGCCACGTCGCCCGACACTGCTGCACAATCCATAAGCCCATCACATTCTTGAGCAGCCGATAGGTGCCATAAACGCCTCCCTCATTCGTGACGTTTGCCGCGAGTGCAGCGGGGGTCAGCACCGCCTCGTTCACCTCTAGCCCGACCAAACTCCATGTTCCACTGCTGATATAGGCATAGTTGTCGGTCTGGCACGGCACGCCCGCCACGGCACTGCCCGTGTCGTGGCACGCCGGTGCGATGACGGGAATGCCCTCATACACACCGATGCGCGTTCCCGGCTGGACGACTTCGGGAAAGATGCGCGTCGGGATACCAAGCGTGTCGAGCATCTCCGTCGCCCATGTGCCTGTGCGGGGGTTAAACAGCTGTGTCGTCGTCGCGTTGCTAAATTCGCACACCTTGGCACCCGTCAGCCAATAGTTGAGCAGATCGGGCGCGGTCAAAAATGTCTCGGCAATCTCAAATTGGGGTGAGCCTGTTTCCACCATGCTCATCAATTGATAGAGCGTGTTGATCGGCATAAATTGGATGCCGGTTTGGTCAAACACCTGCTCACGTGGCACGCGCTCAAAAACACGTTCCATCATTCCATTGGTGCGCGGGTCGCGGTAGTTGACTGGGTTGCCAATCAGGTTGCCTTGCTTGTCGAGCAGCCCAAAATCGACCCCCCACGTGTCGACCCCAATGCTAACGGGATCAAACACCTTGCCCTTCGCAATCCCTGCCGTGACTTCGCGCCACAGGTGTAAAAAGTCCCAATGCAATGTGCCGTTGAGGGTTGTGAGCGGGTTCGTGAACCGGTGGATTTCTTCAAGCTGCAAATGCTGCCCGTCAAAATGCACGCCCATCACGCGCCCTGATTCTGCGCCGATGTCAACCGCTAAAACTGTTTGTGCTTTCATTGCTTTTGAGTGTCCTTGAGGAAAAGGTCAAATAACCGAATCGTTTCTTCTTTCGCCACTTTATCTTCTCTACCAATCCTTCAAAAAGCAGTTAATTCCGCATATTCAACACATCTTGTTCGTATTGCATCACCGATTTGAGCATCCCCATGCCGACGGGAACGCCTTGTTGGATACAGTACTGATCCCAAACAGCGGCGAATGGCATGGTTTTGAGTTCTTCTAAGATGGCGAGACGGCTGGTGAAATCGCTGTTCATTTCGTATTGGCGCAGGAGTGCAGCGGGTTCAAGCAGTGCCATTAGCAGCCCTTTGACCGTGTTGCGTGTGCCGATTGCCCATGCGGCGACGCGATTGATGCTGGCATCGAAGAAGTCGAGACCAATGTGGACGCGCCTATGGTCGTGGCGGATGATTTCTTGGGTGATGGCTTGCAGGTCATCGCTCAATGTGACGACATGATCGCTGTCCCACCGCACACCGCGACTGACGTGCAGCAGCACTTCGGGGACGTAGAGCAACATCGACGAGAGCTTGTCGGCAATCGTTTCAGTTGGGTGGAAGTGACCCGCGTCGAGCGTCAGGAGCGTCTGATTTTGAACGGCATACCCCATATAGAATTCGTGGGAGCCGACGACGTAGCTTTCGCTGCCCAAGCCGAAGAGTTTACATTCGACAGCATCTTTGTTGCCGTCGATTGTCTCGGCAAAAACGGTGTCGAGGCTCTCTTTGAGCATTGCGCGATGGCGCAGACGGTCAACGGGTGTGTCTTTGTAGCCGTCGGGAATCCAAAGGTTTGTGATACAGGGGTTGGCGAGTTTTCGGCCGATATATCCCCCAATCTCCCGACTCAACTTGCAATGCTCAATCCAAAATTCCCGCACACCCTCATCCAAACTCGCCAACGTAAACCCACTGTCCGCCATTGGATGGGAGAAGCAGGTTGGGTTAAAGTCGATACCGTGATCGTTCTCTATTGCCCAGTCGATCCAGCGGTCGAAATTTTCAGGCCGCCAATCGTTGCGGTCGAGCGGCTGGTCGCTGTCGCCGTAGATGGCGTGTAGATTGAGGCGATGCGTGCCGGGAATAAGGCTGTACGCCATGTCCAGATCTTGGCGCAGTTCGTCGGCGTTGCGGGCTTTGCCGGGATAGTTGCCCGTCGCCATGATACCGCCGCTGACGGCGCGGTTGGGGTCTTCAAACCCAACGACATCATCCCCCTGCCAGCAGTGGACGCTGATTGGGATGGTGGCGAGGGTTGCTAGGGCCGCATCGGTATCGACTCCGAGATCGGCGTAGCGTTGTTTGGCGAGTGCGTAGGCTTGGGAGATGTGTTGTTCATTCATGTTGGCTACCTGAGTTCTTGACAGTTAATCGAGATGAAAAACTTCCTCTAACTCGATCATCATCTTGTCGGCGTGTGCATTATCGGCCGATTCAAAATAAGGCGACATAAATTCTTGCCACTTGTCGTTGATCGCTTCGCTCGCCATGCCGTCAAGGGCGGTCTGGAAGTCATGCGGTGTCTCAAAATAGCCGAATAGTGTGCCATCGTCGCGCAGAAAGAGGCTGTAGTTGTGCCATCCTGTGCGGCGTAATGCGTCCAACATTTCAGGCCAAACGGCGGCGTGATGCTGCTTATATTCCTCGATTTTGTCGGGCTTGACTTTAAGTTGAAATCCGATGCGGTTCATGGTGCGCTCAATTGTTGAATTTTGTCGTTTGTTATTGAAATATGGGGGTATGATACGCTGAAACAGAACAATTTCAATGCGATTCTGGCGGATCGCGGCATACATTGGCGAATTTGTTGATGATTGAGGGAATACAACAATATTCGACAATAATAGACCAGCGATCGAGCAATGATCGGCCGCCAGTTTATGCTTTTAAGGGCTTTTTATAATCACGCGCCTGAGCTGGCCGTGTTGCTAACAGATTGACTGGGAGAACTTGCGCTGAATTATCTTCATTGGGATCTACGCATGTAAAGAAAGCGAGCCACAAATTACACGAATTGAGCGATTTATTCGTGCAATTCGTGTAATTTGTGGCAACAGATAAACCAAGTGCGTGAGCCCTATCTATAGTTCTGGGAACTGCTCTTCACAGGAATCCATATCTCACTCTTAAATGTCGGCGAAGTTGTGTCTTTATCTTCATTCCAGAGCAGTTCTGGTCCTGCAACTTGCTCATAACCTGACGATGGGAACCACTCAGAATAGATGCGTCCCCAAATGTTTTGCAACGTCTCTGGAAATGGTCCCACCGACTCAAAGACGGCCCATGTGCTGGCTGCGACTTCGAGCTGGGCGAAATCATTTGGGCCATCGAGCGTGGTGGCGACGCCGATGTATTGATCTAGCTCACTACCTTCCAACCGGCCTTCGCTAAAGTTGGTCGAGGCGCTCAGCATTCCCTTTGGCTCTATGTTGGAAAGCGATTTAAGCGTTGTGATCGTCTCCATATCCAAAGATTGCCAAAGCGCTGCAATCTCTGGGTTTACGCCCTCATACAGCAGCGTAACACGCTTCGATAGTCCCACAATCTTAAATTTCGGTTTTTGTTCAATGCGATAGTTCATTTCATCACCTCCGTGAATTGTCAACTGAAAAGTCATGCGTGGATACGCCTTTAGTGCATAACCACTATTTCTACCTTCAGTTGGTGTCACCCCGTGCAGATTGTAAAATGCCCGCGTAAATGCGTCGGGTGATTGATAGCCATACTTGAGTGCCACATCAATGATGCGCTCTTCGCTGTTGAAAAGCTCGGTGGCAGCCAGCGTCAATCGACGGCGACGAATATATTCGGAGAGGGTCACACCAGCCAAAAAAGAGAACATGCGACGAAAGTGATACTCTGAACAGAGTGCGTATTTTTCGACTTGCTGAAAGTCAATCTCATCTGTGAGATTTGCATCGATATAGGCAAGTGCGCGGTTCATTCTTTCCAGAGAATCCATCGTTTGTGTTCCTTATGGGGGCAGTTTACTGGAAATGCGAGGGGTCGATCCGACATTAGCGGTGCGGGGAATGACGGATTGTTTTAGGCAGATCGCGCTGCCACCAGCGCGTCACTTGAGATTATGGCACGACATTTTGCGCGGCGTAAGCTACTTGCTGCCGTCTAATCACTGTAGGAAGCAACGGCATCCATAATCGTAGCAACTATTGCGTCGACAGGTTGCTCGATGGAAACAATCAGTGCCTCATCCGCAGTCGGCGGTTCCAATGTCGCAAATTGACTCTGCAACATCTCCGCCTTCATGTAATGGTTTTCGCGCTCTGACATGCGTTGCCAAATCAGATCAAAGCTGCCTTCCAGATAGACGAACAGCACGTCAGCATTGACGCGCAACTGATCACGATAGGTCTGTTTGAGGGCAGAACAGGCGATTACGGCCGATTGACCACGCGCTAGATGGTCGCTGGCAAGTTGCGCCAACGCCGCTAACCATGGGGCGCGGTCGGTGTCATCGAGCGGCTGACCACTCGCCATTTTGTCTACGTTTGCTTGGGGATGGAAGTCATCGCCATCGTAGAAGGGGCAGTCGAGCCGCGTTGCCAACGCCTGCCCAATCGTCGATTTCCCACAACCTGAAACACCCATCACGATTAATATCTTTGCCATCATATAGCGTACCTCATCAAAATGTGCGCCGTAAATGTAAATAGATGCTAGTTGCTGGTTGCTAGTGAAGAAAAGCGTCAATACATTTTCTGACCACTAACCACTAATCACTAACCACTTGCGGCTTTGCCGCCTTATGTATTACGATCTATTGTTGCTAGTCTTTATTGTCAGTGCTTCCTTTTTGTGACCACCACATAAAGGGAATCCACCAAATGGCAATGATAATGAAGGTAATCGTTTGTGCTGAGCCTTCAAACGCGGCCGAGGCAGCGAGAATAGCGAGGGCTGCAATAATAGAGACGCCGATCAGTTTATGTGTTGAACTCAAATTTTTCATGTTGTCCTCTCGATTTGTTATCAGTCGATTGTACTAACATTGATTGTATCAACTTTAACCATATAGCCGCATCGTATTTTTCATGTCAATCGTCAGCATATCAAAGAAAAATCGCCAGCAAGACAGATTGACTCACAACCGCAAACAACGTTGTCAACAGCACGGCCGTTGAGAGCGTGGCAACTCCCACCTCATACTTTTCCGCCATGATGTATGCATTGACCCCAATCGGCATCCCTGCCGCCATCACGGCGACCGATCCCCAAAGCGGATCGAGCCGAAAGACCCCAAACGCCATCAGCCCAACCAATAACGGTTGCATCACCATTTTTAGCCCGACTAACGTCCACGCTTCACGCAGATGTCCCGCGATTTTGTAGCGGGTCAGCGATGCCCCCAACACAAACAGCGCACACGGCAACGACGCATCTCCAAAGCGATCTAGCGTCGTGTTGAGCAGGGGTGGCAACGAAAAGGGTAGCAAATTAAAGCCGATGCCTGCCGCCAAGCCAATGATGATTGGATTGTGCGTCAGTTTTTGCGCCGTCTGTCGGGCGATTTGGCGACTCGATTGCCCCGCTCCATTGCCGCGCTCTGCCAGCAGCGTCACGATGAAAAAGAGCAGTGCGCTGTGTATCGAAACGAGCATAAACAGAGGCAGCAACGCCTCATCCCCCAAGCCTGTTGAAATGATTGGCAGACCGACCAAAATCATGTTGGAGTAGGATGCACCTAAGCCAAACACACCCTGCTCGGCAGCCGAATGGACAAACAGCCGCTTGCTAATTATTACGCCGAGCGCATAAATGAACAAAATAACGCTATAGTAGCAGATCAAAAATCGCCAGTTGATTTGGGGCGGCAGGACGATGTTTGCCAGCGAATGAAAGAGCAGAACGGGGATCGCAATCGTAAAGACGAAGTTGGAAACGCCGTCAATATCGCGCTCGCTCAGAATGTGCCAACGTGCAACGATGTATCCCAACAGCGCGATCATGAAGATGGGAAAGACGACGAAGAAGATGGTCATGGTTTGACGCGGTAAAGCATTTCACCCGCTTTTGGCACATACAAGACCCCTTCATCCTCACGCCCCTGCCAGTCGGCAACGTCTATCTTGTTTGGGTCTAGGTAGCCGAGGGCGAGTTTGGCGCAATCTTCGGCCGAAAGTTGCGTCGCCAACGTCACATTGGCACGTGGCACTTCACGCCCATCAACCCATTTGCCATCCCCTCGCACGTGGGTGCTGTGCGCCGTCACCCCAAGCGGGATGTGCTTGAATTTCTCCCACTGGTTGAGGAAGTAGGGCAGCGTGTGGTAGCCAATTTCGTAGATATATTTGCCGTGCACGTGGCTGACCACATCGAGATGGGGCGCATAAATCACCAGTTCGCCCCCTTCGGCGAGAGCGGGTTCGAGTTTGTACATCGCCTTGCCGCCCGTCCACAACTCGTCATACATCGGCGGGGCTTGCGACAAGACGCGCTTAAATGGCTTGTCAACCCAAACGATGTGGCGTTGGGATGAGAGATCGGCCGCCGCGCTCCATGCGCTCAGGTGATCGCCAACAAACATCCCCGCCAACCCCTTGCCCACCACAACGAGCGAAATTAGCGTGATCGGCGTGGAGACGTGTTCGGCCGCCGCATGGATCATGTCGCGCACAGGGGTTTCCTTGATGCCGATGGTGCCGCGCACGCCAGCCAACGCGCCGAGCCAGTGGGTCACGTTGATCATGTCCGCGCCCGAAATGCCGGGAAAGAGATATTTTGCGCCCCCTGAAAAACCAACCACTTCATGCGGGAAGGTGGGGCCAAGAATTAGGATGTGGTCGTAATCGTGGATGGCACGGTTGATCAAAATATCGACGTCGCCGCCTAGCGTATGATGCCAACGGTCGCCCGCAATTTCCATGATTTGGGATTGTGGCAGTGTCCCGATACTCGTTAGCGTGTCGGGCAAATCCCAGCGATGGTTGAGGATGCGAACGTGCTTATAGCGGGTCGAGTATGGCTCATCACCCGCGCTCGCCTCCCCTTCAATGCCCATCAACTGATTGAGATGCGCTGGCTCCAACGGCGGATGGGTTCCCAACGCCACCATAAAATCGAGTTGTTTCATGTCGTGCAGAATGTCGACCAGTTCGCGGAAGAGAAATGGCAACGGGATGGTGCGTGTGTGGTCAGGGATAAGAACGAGAACACGCTGTTTGCTAAATTGTCCCTGCAAGCCAGCGGTCAACGTCTCGCGGATGGTGTCGTCGGTCAATAATCCATCAGGATTCGCCGCTTGTGCGATGATGTTTCTAGCCATATCGTTTTATCCTTGTCCAATCCAGTTGACTTCGATCTGTGCATTGGTCCACAGCCGTTCAGCGAGTTCTCCCACATGCAGTTGCAAATGGCGCATTGAGTAAAATTGCAACTCTAATTTGCTAAACGGCAACCATTCAAACCCCGATGATCCTTCTAAATCTAGGGTCGATATGATGCGGATGACTTCGCTTTTCACAACGGCAACATAGTCAAGAATTTCGGCTTGCTGATATGGCTCGTTGAATTCCAACTTGGTGTAAGGTGGAAAAGAGAGTTGTTCCCCCAACGCCTCATAGTTCTCACGATGTTTTGCCCATGCGGTGAAATCAGCCTCTGTCGGCTGGAGGTAAAGATGCACGTAAAAGAGCGCATGATAAGCCAAATGCCAAAATGGATTTGTCGCACTTTCGTCATACCACAACGATTCTGGGCAACGCTCGATGGCTTGTTCCAACATCGCCAATGAGGCCATAAATTGAGATTGGATCGTTTTGTGTAGGTTCATACTAAATCCCGCTAAAGGCAGAAAAGCCGCCGTCAACTGCCACAATGATACCCGTTACGAAGCGTGATGCATCACTAGCAAGCCAAATTGCCGTGCCGACCAGTTCATCGGGTTCGCCAAAACGGCCGAGTGGGGTGTGGTCGATAATCTGCTGACCGCGTGGGCTGAATGAGCCATCCGCTTGCAGCAGGAAGTCACGGTTTTGCGCGCCGATGAAGAAGCCCGGCGCGATGGCGTTGACGCGCAATCCCGCGCCATGCTTTTGAGCCAACTCGACTGCCAACCATTTGGTGAAATTATCGACCGCCGCCTTGGCATTGCCATACCCCAAGACGCGGGTGAGCGGTTTTTGTGCCGTCATTGAGGATATGTTGATGATGCTGCCGCTCCCCTGTCGCGCCATCACTTCACCAAAGATTTGGGTTGGCAACAGTGTGCCAGTCAGGTTAAGGGCGACGACGTTTTCAAACGCAGCTTGGGTCATGTTGAAAAAGGTGACATCGCCAAAAACGGTTGCGCCGCCTATGTTGCCGCCAGCGGCGTTGATGAGGATGTCGATTTGACCATATTTTTCCAGCACTTGCTCCCGCGCCAACACGAGCGAAGCGTGATCCAGCACATCGGCGGTCAATGCTAACGCGCTGTGTCCGGCATTGATCAGCTGATCAGCGAGTGCTTGTGCGACCGCAGCACGTCTGCCCAAAATGCCGACCGCCGCCCCCGCTTGCGCCAGCCCCCACGCCAGCGCGCCGCCGAGTACGCCTGTGCCACCTGTGACGATGGCAACTTTATCTTTTAAGGAAAATTGTTTCATGGCTGCGCTTTTAAAGATTGTAGGCTGATTTAGCGAGGTCGTAGGCCAACGCCTGCACCATCTCGGCCCCTTCGCTCTCGCTGACGATGTGCTGGCTGATGAGGCCGGCGACCCAATCGGCCGATGCGCGTCGCCAGACCGTATGGCGTGCGGGAATCGACGGATAGGCGCGGGTGTCGTCGTTGAAACCGGCCGTGTTATACAGCCCCGCCGTCTCCATCACCTGATCGAAGTAGCGGCGCATCCCGTTCAAGCTGTCGTGGAACCACCAGGGCGGCCCCAATTTGACGGCGGGATAATGCCCTGCCAGGGGTGCTAGCTCGCGGGCATAGGTCGTCTCGTCGAGATTGAAGAAGATGAGCTTGAAGTTGGGATCGTTGGCGTAGCGGTTGAGCAGCGGGCGCAAGTTGCGCGTGAACTCGGTCGTGATTGGGATGTCTGCCCCTTTGTCGCGGCCGAATTTGGCGAAAATGTCAGCGTTGTGGTTGCGATAGGAGCCGACGTGTAACTGCATCACCAGCCCATCTTCGACACTCATCCGCGCCATCTCATTGAGCATGTGGGCGGTAAATTGGGTCGCGCTCTCGGCCGTGATCTTCCCTTGCAACGCCGCTTGGAAGATGCGCGCCGCCTCGGCATCGCTCAAGCGTGCGCTGTGGGCGGTCAGTGCGGCGTGGTCGGTGGCGGTTGCGCCCATCTGCTTGAAGAAGCTGCGTCGTTGCTCCAATGCTTGCACAAACGATGGATAATCGATGACATCTACGCCTGAAACGTCACTTAACTGATCGATGTTGTCGCGCCAGTTTTCGGTGTCGAGATTGACGACTGCATCGGGGCGGAACGTCGGCAAGATGCGCCCATGCCAGCCTGAATCGCGGATCGCTTGGTGGTGTTCGAGCGTGTCGGTGGCTGCGTCGGTGGTGCAAAGCACCTCGATGTTGAAGCGGTCGAAGAGGGGGCGGGGGTGGAGATCGGCCGAATCCAATCGCTCCGCCATCAAATCATAAACTGCCTGTGCATTTTCCCCATTCAACGGCTCCATCAAATCAAACAAGTCGGCAAACGCCTCTTTCAGCCATATGCCCGTCGGCGTACCGCGAAAGAGGTAGTAGTGCTCGGCGAACTTTTGCCACGCCTTGCGGTGGTCGCCCTCCGTCGCACCGCCATCCTGACGCGGCACGGCCAGTTCCTCCAGCCGAATCCCCTGCGAATACAACATGCGGAAGATGTAGTGATCGGGAATCAGGAATAGTTCGGTGGGAGAGCCGAAGCGGTAGTCGGGGTCAGAGAAGAGGCGCGGATCGACGTGTCCGTGCGGGCAGACGAGCGGGAGGTCGGCGACTGTTTGGTAGAGTTCGTGGGCTAAGGGGGCGTTTTCGGCCGAAAAATAACGGTGTGGGTGAAGTGAAGACATTTGCGTGTTTTGTGATTCTGATGCAGTGTGACCGATGCTATCCAGCCAAAGGTATATTGGCTGCGCCAGAATAGGGTTCTATCGCTTGCAATACTTGCGCTTCGGATTGTTGGGCGAAGTATAAATCCCAGCGCAGTTGAAGATTCATCCAAAAGGCAGCCGAGGTCCCAAAATATTTTGCCAATCGCAAGGCGGTGCTCGGCGTTATGCCTCGTCGCCCATTGATGATTTCATTGACACGTTGATACGGCACTTGAATCCCTAATGCCAGCTCACGTTGCGTCAAATTCATCGGCACAAGAAATTCCTCCAGCAACATTTCGCCGGGGTGTGTTGGTGCTCGATGTGTCGGAATGCGAACCATATTTATCTCCTCAAACAACTAATGGTAATCAACAATTTCAACGTGATCGGGTACGTTACCGAGCCATTCAAAACAGATGCGATACTGTGCGTTGATGCGAATGCTATGTTGCCCATGCCGATCCCCTTTCAGTGCTTCAAGACGATTACCCGGTGGAATTCGCAGATCATCGAGCATTTCGGCCGAGTCCAACTGCTCCAACTTTCGTGCCGCAACACGCCACAGATTGCTTGGGCAAGCTTTCCGCGCAGCCTTTGAGTTAACACCATTGAAGATGTCTTCCGTCCCTTGATCATAAAAAGATCGAATCACGATAGCATGATAGCACGGCTATCATGCTATTCCAAACATTTGGCAAACTCATCCTTATAACCATCGCTCAAACCATGCACGGCTCGTCGGTACGTGATACGCATGTGCGCCGTCATGAATGTACAGTTGACAGGCGGCGGGATCATCATAGGCGCGTTCGACAATTGGGAACTGCGCCGTGACCCCGTCAATCGGAAAGATCGGATCGTGGCGACCATTGATGATGCAGAGCGGACGCGGTGCGATTAGGGCGGCGATGTCACCCGCATTGCCGAGTGACAATAAATTTGGCACATAGTTACATTCACAATGCCAGACCCCCAAAATCGACTGCTCAAAGGCACAAAAATAGCAGGAGACGACGGCCGCCTTGATGCGTTGATCGAGGGCCGATAAAAAGAGCGTCGTCGTGCCACCGCCCGAATGCCCCGTGCAGCCAAGCGCGTCGAAGCGCACGTCGTCGCGTGTTTGCAGATAGTCGATGGCGCACATGCCATCCCAGACCCGTTCACCGAGCAGGGTGCGCCCGTGCATCTGATAATAAAAAGCGAGTTGACGACATGATCCCGGCACTTCTCCATCCGCGACTAAGTTGGTTACACGCTCACCCATACCGCGCTGCTCGACAGCGCAGACGAGATAGCCCGCTTGCGCCAAACGCTGGGCGAAGTTGTTGTCAACGTTTAACTTTTCCGCCTCAGTTTCTGGGTCGGGATAGTGACCCAAGATAAATTGAACGCTGGGATTATGCCCGTGAAAGGCGAGGATCGGCGTGTAGGGTGGCTCGCTTCTCGGGACGAGCAGGTACATCGGCGCAAGCACGCCATCGCCGACAGCGAGCGCATATTTTTGTTCGGTGTAGGTGGGGTATTCGGTTGCAGATAGAAGTTCGGCCGATGGTGTGATTTTCGGCCGATTCCCAATCCCCAACACCTGCCCCAAACTTTCCCGCGTCACGCCCGAGCCAATTGGCAATTCATCCAGATGTGTTTGTAAATGAAACATCGTTAGCTCCACTTAAATCCTAGCGCAGTCAAGAAGGCGCGCGCCAAAATCATATGCCCCGCCGTATCGGGATGGACGAAATCGGCCGCTAAATCGGTCGGCGCGACGTGTTCCAACACAGCATCAAAGGCGGCTTGTGTATCGACCAAAATCGCGTCATATGCGCTGGCGATCTGCTTGACGACTGCACCGTATTCGTCCATTCTGGCACGCATCGGGTCGTTGCGGTCGGATTGGATGTAGTAAGGTGTGAGCAAAATCAAGCCTTTGAGTTGGGGGCGCACTTGGGCGAGGATGGTGTTGTAGATTCGGCCGAATTCCGCCAACTGCACCGCCTCACGCATTCGTCCACGCTCAAACTGCCGCCATACATCGTTGATGCCGATTTTGACAGCAAGCCAAGCGGGTTTGAGATCGAGAACGTCGGTCTGCCAGCGACGGTGCAGATCGCGCACGGTGTTGCCGCTGATACCCATGTTGACGATGTCGATATGGTGGTCAGGGTAGGCGGCGGTGAGCAGGGCGTTCGTCAGGTGGACATAGCCGTTGCCGAGCGCGGCTTCGCTGCCTGTGCCAATCGGCCGCCTACGACCACAATCAGTGATCGAATCGCCGATCATGACCAATTTACTATAAGGTTGAATCAAGAATGTCATGATGCTGTTTTGTTTTTTCGCGCAAATCTGCGAGCAGCGAGTTCATACGCCTCTGTCAACAATGGACGCAACTTTTCAAAAGTCGCCGCACTGGGTGCAAGCACGCAGATAAACGACTGATTTGCATATTGGGGATGGGGCATGATCTCGTCTAAGGTGGTGAAATCGTAGTTCTCAACAGCGACTTTGTCCGTTCCAAACAAGGCTTGAAATGTCGGCCGACTCACGCCGATATTGAGCCGATAGACACCCGCGCGATTGAGATTTGAGACGTTATCGTACTCGTTGTCGGATGAGGAAAGGGATGCAAACGGCACCATGCGTTCAGAGCGATAATACCAAAACAGGTATCCGTAATCATTGCTCGTTTCTGCGTCAGGAAATGTTTGGGTCATGTAATCGGAAATGGCTGACTCATCCATTTTGCAATCTCCTAATAGGTAAATTGGTGTTTGCCACTGCCAATGGAACGTGTTTGGGTGTTGGGCAAGCTAATTTCGGCCGAAATACCCACTGGCAGCGTCACCTCAATTGTAAACGTCTCCCCATCCCGCTGCCACGCAATCACAATATCCCCCCGCTCAGTCGGAATCGTGCCACGCGCATGAGTCAACCGATCCCCAAAATCAAGCGGCTTAATCTGCACCCTGGCGAACTGCGGCGCAAGCGGCTGCACACCCAAGACATACGCCTGCAATCCGAGCAGCCCAATCGCCCCCCATGGATGGGAAAGACTTTGCGCGACGCGTTGATCGGAGTCCCACCCTTCCCATGTACAGGTTGCCCCCTTCGCCATGTTGTTCGCCCAACCATCCCAATCGGCGCGCGTGTAGAGGTCAAGCAGATGCTCTCCATCGCCCATCTCACCAACCGCACGCATTAAGTAATAGACCGTCGGCATTCCGCTGTTCATTTTACGCGCTTTGATATGCGCGTAGACCGATCGCTTACCGTTCTCGGGGGTGATGCCGAGCGCAAGCGGAAAGGTGTTCGCCTGCTGGCCGGCGTGGTCGCATTGCGAGCCATCGTGCCGCAAGCCGTCGCAGTAGCGGTTATTTGCGGTGATGAGTTTGTCGTTTATCGCTATGCGAAGTTGATCGGCGTGATTACGGAAATTGGCTGCATCGGCCATCTCCCCCACAGCGTCCGCTATCTTCGCCATGATGTCAAAGTCGGCGTAGGCATAGCAGTTGACGACGGTACGGGCGACTGTCTGCATGTCGTAGCCATAGCGCATCGTCGGCGGCCAGTCGATGATGCCGTGATGGTAGGGGCCGCCGTCGCCACCTGTGAGGTCGTGGATCAAGCCCGTCGTCGCGTTGCGATGGCGCAGCACGTAGTCGGCAACCGCCTTGAGTTGGGCGTAGTTAGCGCGCAGGAAAATCATATCGCCCGTCTGCATGTAGTAGTGCCAGACCCAGACGAGGAACGCTTGCGTGAAGTCGGGGATATCGCGTACGCCATCCCCGTTGGGATAGACGGCGTTCAGGCGGCCATCGGGCCAATACTGCGTTTGTGAGTCAAGAAATTCGTGCAGGGCGCGGCGCGTCAGCTTGCGTTCGCCATACGCCGCCATCGCAACCAAGCTCTCATTGAGGCTATCGACCAAAAAGCCCCCCTTCTCACGGGTGGGCGTGTCGAGAAACTGCTCTTGCGCGGCGACCGGGATCGAGCGTTTGAGAAAGTGCCAAACGGCGTTGAGTTGATCGTCGGAGGTGGTGAAGGTGGAGCGGGAGTCGTCTAGCTCAGTGTGGCGGACGATGAAGAGGATATTTTCGGCCGATAACTCCCCCCTAATCTCAAAATAGCGCATCCCCAACATCTCCAACGGCAAAAACGCAAACCCATCCCCATTGCCATGCGCGAAGTAGCGCATATCCGTTCCCTGATTGTGGAATTCGTTGATGGTGTCATCGGGGTTGAGCGTGTAACCGGCGAGGATGGTCGTCTGGCCCGTGCCGCTGAATGTGATTTTCGGCCGACCAGCATATACCGCCCCCAAGTCAACCATTGTCGCGCCATCTTCCCGCCGCCAAATCCGCTCTGGCACAATCTCATACTCGACGATCTGCGTCAAATCGGGACGCAATGTCGCTGTCCACGGAGCAATCGGATGCTCTCCAATCACCGCAACAGGCAACCAGCGTAAATCGTCAATCGTACATCGTAAATCCTCAATCGCCTCAACATAGCCAACCCCTTCATGGTCATGTCGCAACGGCTGTCCCTGCTGCCACTGCTCGGCGCGACGACAATGCCAGCTATCATCGCTGTTGATGTGGATCGTTTGCCCGTCGTGCAACGTGATGATTGCCTTGAGAATGAGGCCGCGTGCGCTGGCGGGGCGACCTTGCCCACCGCCGAACCAGTGTGTCAAAACGGTCAATTCATTTTCGTCGCGCAGGTATTCGGTGATGTCAAACGCTTTGTAGTATTGAAACTGGGGATAGTGGTAGCTGCTCCACTTGCCAACGACCGCACCGTTGAGCGTCACCTCAAACTGATGAACAGCGGCGACGTACAACATCGCTTGCTGCACGTCGCCGCATTGAAGAAGAAAACGTTTGTGAAAATAGGTGTAATCGTCGGGATCGTTGTTGTCGCGCTTGATCCAATGCGCGCCTTGCCAATCGGCGTTGGTGAACAGCCCTGTCGTGAAGGTGGCTAGCTCGCTCCAATCACTTACATTATCGGCCGAATCCCACACACGCACGCGCCACTGATATGTTGTAGCTGGGGATAGCCGTTTACCCACATATTCAATGTGGTTTTGGCTATCCCCAGCCATCTCTCCACTATCCCATTGCGATCTCCCGTTGCATGAAATGACAATTTGATACGCTGTTTGCCGCTGGTCTGCACGTCCATCCGCTATCCACCAACCAAAGTAGGGCTGCGCGCCCACGCCGATAGGGCTTAGGTCGTCGTTGGTGCGGAGATGGATCGGCCGAAAAGGATGCTCGTCTTTCATCATACATGCTGAACATCCCCAACACGGTGGCGATGCAACTCATGGCAACTGGGCAGGAAGACGGTCTGGGAAGTGTGTCAATCCACAGGAGCGCGGACGGCTCGTCCGCCAACAAACAAAGAGCGGACGAGCCGTCCGCACTCCCGTGGGTTATTTCATATACTCAGAGAGTGGAAACAGGTCGTCAATCTGGACAAGCTGCCCCGTTTCCATCGCACAATTGCCCGCAATGCCGACCAAGATAGAGGCCGCGCCGTCGATGTGCGATGCGCCACGATTAAACGGGTCGGCGGGTGGATTGGGGCTAAAAATCTGCTCCAACATCACGGGGTCTGCGCCACCGTGACCACCCTCGCCCATCTCGACTTCCAGTTCATACGGCTGCCCAAACATCGGGAAGACGCGCATTCGGGTCTCTTTGAATGGCCCTTTGCTGGCCGACGCTTCACCATCGCCGAGCAGATGTGTGATGCTCTCTTCAATGTCCATTTCGATACGCCCCTTTGTCCCCGTAATTGAGACGCGCAACCCTTCCCACGGCGCATAGGCGACCAGACAGTACGACAAAATCGCGCCGTTGCTGTAACGCGCCGTCACCGCCATCGTGTCTTCAATCGTGATCGGTTCGCCAAACACGTTGCGGTCGCGCAGGTAGCCCGTCTCCTCTTCCGCGTTGAGGTAGAGGCCAACCAACGCCTCTTTTGAGGTCAGGTGCAGGGCGAAGGGGTCGTCTTGCGCGTCGGGTTCGTTGGTGTAACGCGCATAGCTGTAGCTTTCGCCGCGCCCTTCCGCATTTTCCTTGCCGTAGAAGCTGAGATCCCCCATCGCAAAGACGCTCTTGGGATACGCATCGATCCACCAGTTGACGAGATCGAAATGGTGGGTCGATTTGTGGACGAGCAAGCCGCCGCTGTTGTGCTTTTCACGATGCCAGCGGCGGAAGTAGTCCGCGCCGTGGCTGGTGTTGAGCACCCATGAAAAATCGACGTGCAGCGGTCGGCCGATCACGCCATCTATCACCAATTTGCGGAACTGCGTGTAAGCAGGAGCGTAGCGATAGTTGAACGTCACCGTCAACGCTCTGCCCGTGCGCTCAATCGCCTCGTAGATGGCGCAAAGCTTTTCGGTGTCGGTCGTCATCGGCTTTTCGCTGATGACATCACACCCTAGCTCCATCGCACGGGTGATGTAGATGTGGTGGGTCGCGTCCATCGTCGTGACGATGACGGTGTCGGGTTTCGTTTCAGCGATCATCTGATCGAATTGGGAGGCGGGGTATTTCGGCCGATCTACCTCCAACTTCCCGTTGTACCAATCCATGCGTGTCTCGCTGAGATCACAAAACGCGACCAACTCCGCCACGTCCCGATAGGTGTTGACGATGGCATTGACAAACATGCCCGCACGCGCTCCCGTGCCGACAATTGCATAACGTTTCTTTTCAGTCACAAGTTGCTCCAAAAAAGAGGATCACAGCGCGGCCCAGAGACAATCCCGATGGGGCTTCTCCATATCATTCCGTGATCCTTTCTTCCAAATTTACATAACGCCGAATGATCCGCCATGCCCCCCACTGGACAAGTAACGCGGTTCCCGCGCCTGTGCAGGTGAGCAGAAAGAAGCCCGGCAACAGAATCGAGCCGACAATCGGCAACGCCGCGAGCAGCGCAACCCCTGCGCCGTTGAGGGGATGGGCGAATGCAAGCCGCAGGGCGTTGGTCAACAAGACGCGCAATGGCTGGTCTTGTGTGACGAGAAGAGGCCA
>JAUIAP010000097.1 GCA_030425205.1 Anaerolineae bacterium | reverse complement strand
CAACTGTTCGGGCTTTTTGCGTGAATCGACACGGCGACCAGAGCTCCCGCTCGAGCTTTTCATCTCTGATGACAATCGGTCTGCCGTGTCTTTTCCTTTTATACAACAGTTTTTTCATACTAATGACCACGCCATAAATTTTACTTTACACTGTACTAACCTCTGTCAACAATTCACAGATCAATCGGGTTGCCCAAAATTTCAAGCAGCAGTTTGACAGAATTCTTGACATCAGAAAGTGAGACCGTTTCGCTAGTGCTATGGACATAGCGGCAGGGGACGGAGATGCAGCCTGCAATCACACCGGGTCCCGAAATTTGCATGGCGCGTGCGTCAGTGGAGCCGCCGAGCAGAACTTCGAGTTGGTGGGGAATTTCGGCCGATTCCGCCGCCCCACGCATCAACCGCACCAATCCCTGATGCGCGATCATGCCCGCATCTTTGACCTTGATGGCAGGACCCTTACCCAAATCAACCGCCATTTTTGCGCCGTTGGGTGTGTCGCCCGTCAGCGTCACATCGAGCGCAATGCCAATGTCAGGCATAATCCTGTTGGCCGCCGTTGTCGCACCACGCACACCAACCTCTTCCTGGACAGTAAAGACAAAATAGACATCGTGCGCAGAGTCTTCTAACTGTTGCAATGCGGCAACCCCAATCGCACAGCAGACCCGATCATCCATCGCCTTGCTGGACAGATGATCACCGCGCTCGACAAACGTCTGCCAGAAGATGCCCGCATCCCCCACAGAAACGGGACAGTCATCGCTGCTGCTTGCGCCCACGTCGATATAGAATTTGTCCAAGCCGCCGATTTTGCTGCGATCTGTGCGACGTTCCCCATAGATGACACCGATTGTGCCGTCGGCAAATTTGGCGCGTGTGCCGCTCAGATGGAGGTTGCTTACGCCACCAATGTTGGCAAAGCGCAGAAACCCCTCTTTGGAGATGTGCGAAACCATGAAGCCAATCTCGTCCATATGGGCGGCGATCATCACTTTTTTGCCACTTCCGTTCCCCTTCTTGAGCGCGATCAGATTGCCCATTGCATCTACGCTGATTTCATCGGCAAACGGTTCAATTTCAGCGCGAATCAGTGCGCGGACTTCATCTTCAAATCCAGATGGCCCATAGGCTTCGACAAGGTTCTTAATTAACTGCTGCATTTGATTTTGGATTTGCGATTTTGGCGTTTGGAATGCCAAATCGTCACATTATTTTCGTTCAATGACGGCGCGGGTGAGTGATCGCAGAGCGGCATCGGTGAGGCGCACGTAGTTTTTATAGTCGTTTAAGTTGATCATCATCCAGCCCGTGTGGGCATGGCGACCGGGCAAGCCAATCGCGGCGGCCGAACAGCCACCGCGCGCGCGTTGAACACTTCCCGTATTTGTCCCACCTCCGCCGGGACGACGCACCTGATAGGGAATATCGTTTGCGCTACCCGCCTGCATGATGTGGCGCACAAGACGTGGGTCTTGAATCGTCTGGCTGTCCATGACATAAAGGGCCGCTCCCTTGCCGAGTTCGGTGTTGGAGCCGCGATCTAGGTCGTTGGGCAGGTCATAGGCGGGCGTGCATTCGATGATGATGGCGACATCTGGCTCGATGCCATAGGCAGCGGCGGCTGCACCGCGTAAGCCAACCTCTTCTTGCACGGTAAAGGCGGCGTAGAGATCAAATGGATAGGGGTCGCCTTGCAATAGTTCGATGAGGGCGGCACAGGCAGCGCGATTGTCGAACGCCTTTGAGAGAGCGGTTCGGCCGAAATCGTCATCCTCTCCCAATTCAACATACTCACTGAAGAATGTGACACGATCGCCAACGCTGACCATTCCACTCGCAACGTTGCGATCTTTGGCGCCAATGTCAATTCGCAAGCCGCTCATTGTGGGGATTTTGCTATATTCTGCACGAGAGGTGAGGAGATGGACTGGTTTTAGACCGATGACCCCGCGGATTTTATTTCGGCCGATTTCCACAACTTGTCCAGCCAGCACAAGCGGGTTTAGACCGCCAACAGGCATGAATTGCAGCGAGCCATTGCCGTCAATCGCTGTGATAATCAGCCCGACTTCGTCAATGTGGGCGTCAATCATCACCTTGAGGTCAGATTCACCCGTCCCCTTTTTTAGCGCGATGATGCTGCCAAGCGCATCGACCCGCCATTCATCGGCCAGCGGTTCGATTAGATCCCGAATCAACGTGCGAATTTCGACTTCATCACCCGAAATACCGCTGGCGGTTGTAAGTTTTTGCAGGAGTTCGTTCACTGAATTTAATTCTCCGCGAAGAGCGATTTTGTTATGTTAGGCAAAAAATCGTCGTCAAGTCGCGCCGCAAATTCGGCCGCCAACCGCCCCACGCGCTCAATATCTTTCAAGTTTACCGTTTCAACCATCGTGTGCATATAGCGGATTGGAATTGAGACCAATCCGGTTGGCACGCCGGCATGGGTAAGCTGGATAGCGGCCGTTTCTGTGCCACTGTGTCTCCCATGCGTCAAAATGTTTGTGTTCATTTCTAGCACGTTTGCCGCATCTCTTAACCCCTGTAGAACGGCTGGGTGAATGTTCACACCGATGTCAAAGATAGGCCCGCTGCCGAGTGCATACGCGCCGGGATCAGCGACACCCGACTGCTTGGCATGAGAAACGTCAAATGCGACAGCCACATCTGGTCGTTGCGAGTAGCCGACGTTGAAGCCGCCCAGCAAGCGCGTTTCTTCTTGGATGGTGGCGGTAAATACGACATCCCACTTATGGGAACGCTGCTGTAATGTTTCGAGCGCGATGGTGATGGCGGCGACGCTGGCGCGATTGTCAACCGCTTTCGTGGCGACGTTGCCACCGCTCAACTCATGCACGGGCTGGTTAAAGGTGACAAAGTCGCCAATGGAGACAAGATTGCGGGTATTTTCGGCCGATAATCCCACATCAACAAAGAGATCTTCAAAGTCCCGTGCCTTGCCCTTTTTACTATCGTCCAGTGCATTTGCGGGCAACGCGCCTGTAACCCCTGTCAAATTACGCTTGCCGTGAACTGTCACGCGCTGCGCCAGCACCTGTCGTCGATCGACACCACCGAGCGGAACCACACGCAAAAACCCATACCCATTATGTTCGATCACATCGGAAACGAGCAGTCCAATTTCATCCATGTGCGCCGAAAGCAGCAGCTTGGGACGTGGCTCTTCACCACTGCCAAATTTTGTTGCAATGACGTTACCAAGCGCGTCTATCTCAATCACATCAGCGAATGGTCGCCAGATTTCCGCAACAACGGTGGCAATATCCCCTTCTGCCCCTGATGGGCCGGGTGTCGTAACGAGTGTTTTTAGTAATTCAAGAACTTCCATATTGTGGAAAAAGTGAACAGATTTTTAGTCATCAGTGAACAACGAACACAATTTTTCACAGATTCCTGTTGCCTGTTAACGACGATTTTGCATCTAATTATACTACGGTGTTGGTACCAATGTCGGCGTTTTGCTCGGCAATGGAGCCACCGTCAACTCAACTGTTGGAACCGTTGTCTCTGTTGGTGTCAGGGTCGGTGTACTGGTAAACGTCGGTGTGAATACAGGCGTGACAACGATTGTTGGCGTGAACGTCGGTGTTGATGTAGCCGTCGGGGTGAGCGTCGGTGTGCTGGTTGGTGTTTGTGTCGGTGTGCTGGTTGGCGTGGGCGTATTTGTCGGCGGAACGGGTGTAAAAGTCGGCGTATTTGTCGGCGGAATGGGTGTCAATGTCGGCGTTTGCGGCGTTTCTGTTGGGGTCGGCGTTTCTGTTGGCAGATCGGTCGCGGTTGGAGTCGGCGTGATCGTCGGTGTAAAGGTTGGGAAGCGCGTGGGGGTATCGGTGGGCTGACGAGTGGGCGTGCTGGTTGGGATCAATGTGTCGGTTGGACGTGGGGTATCTGTTGGTTCTTCCGTTGGTAACGCTGTTTCAACAATCACGCCCGGCTGTGTCAAGGTCGCGGTTGGACTGCGTGTGGTGACGGTGGCGACGGCAGTGGGTGTGAGATCACGGGAAGCGGCTGCGCGATAGGCAAAAATGCCCATGCAATAGCAGATGAGCGTGAACATGATGATGACAATCAAAATTGCGTAGGTACGTCGATTGTCAGAATTCATGAGCAGTCGCGAATGAACTTACAGTTCGGCCGAAAATTGACATTAGCACAGATGATAAGTGAGAGCGTGCCTTCACGCAATCGGAATGTGAACAGAATTCACTCAACGATGATTACTTTTGCCAGGCCGCTTTTGTCTGTAATGCGGCGACGAGCAAGATCAGGATGGCACCGATTGGGGAGAGAAAAACGCCAATACCCGGATCTCCCTCAAAATGAACGAGTCCACCCAAGAAAAAACCGACGGGCATGAGGACACTGCCTGCAATCAGCAGCTTTGAAGCGAGTTTGCGTTGTGACTCGGTCAGTTCATCGGCCTCAGCCCAGCGCACGTAAATCAGGCTGACAATGCCAAATGCGACGCCATGAAAGTGAGCCAGCGACCAAAATTCGCGCCGAATCTCATCGAGCAGAAAGCCGCCCACTTTGAAGCCATGCAACATTTCGAGCGTTGTGCCAAAGAGTAGCCAAATTAAGAGTGACGTCCAGCCAAAGATGCGATGGCGTTGCGTGAGTGTGACGGTTTGTGAGTCTGTTTTGCGAGACATTTGAATAGACAGTTTTAGATTGGCGTTTATTCGCCAATCGTGACAAGTTCATTATTGCGCTGGGCAAGTAGCGGTTCAACGACTTGCATGTTTAAGGTGAAATCAGGATTGAGCGGGACAGCAGAATTCGGGAATTTCAGAGTTGATTTATCGAGATTGTTCCACCATTGCCAATAGCTATCGATGGTTGTTTGTCGTGCCGTCGGCGTGCCTGTCCAGTCAAATTCGGGGAGCGTGGAAAGGTCGTGACCCGCATCACTGGCAAGCGTGCGCAGACTGCGATAGGCGAAGTGGCGGATGGCGGGATATTCGTCCCGTTCCATTGTCAGAATAAGGAAGGGTGCTGCCCACAAGCGACCGTTTGGATCAGACGTATATGTTCCCACTTCGGAGAACGCCATCGCCGCGACCGAGCGTTGTACGACGTCACCCATGAGCAGGGCGCGCGTATTTTCGGCCGATTTCCAAACCTCATCATCGGGCAACTTTCCCGCCTCAATCCCAAATAGCTTCTCCGTCTCTTGCGCTGCCCACAGCACCGACTGATCGGTGTGGCACATCGTACATGCCTCTGGCATCTCATACGTCCATGCCCGCGATGGATCGGGGCTGGTGATGCGATGGGATGGATGGATTTCTAGCACACCGTAGCTCGTTTTCGGCATGTGGCATGAATAGCAATCACTGCCGCTGCTGTCCAATTCATGTTGCGTATGTGCGGAAACATCTTGCGCGATCTCCTCATGACATTGTGTGCAGCCCAAATTGCCGCGCATCTCTTCATCGATCATTCCCTTGGAATCGCCCCCGTGCATGTTGTGACAAGAGATACAGGTGAGCCCCGTCTCCTCATGCGCGGACATCTGCCAGCCCTGATATTCATAGGCGGTCAAACGTGGTGTGCCATCTTTCCAAAATCGCTTGGTCAGATCGACCCCTTGAAGTTCGGAGTCGATCTTGATTGGCGCATAGTGATCTGCGAGGTCGTCGCCCACGCGATAGGGATCACCCACAGCCATCATCTCGCGGATCCCGCTTGGCGGATCGGGAATGCGCTGCCCATGACAGTGACCGCACACTTGCACCGACTGCGTTTGTGATAGCTCTGTCGGCGTAATCAGCGTTGGGTCGCGCAGTTGCTCAGGGTCTGTCAAATAGAGCCAGTAGCGACGCAGCGGATTGCTGTTGACGCGCACATGTTGTTGCGCGGGGCCATGACAAGATTCACAGGCAATGCCCATTTCTGCCACGCTGGCATCAAATGTATTCTGATTCCAGTCGTAGCCGGGCATCGCTTGGGTGTTGTGACAAAAGATACAGTTGGCATCCCAGATGGAGAGATGGGTATTAAAGTCAGATTCGTCGGGGTGCAGAAAGCCGGCGTTCAGGTTGAACCAGCGTTGCTCCTCGATGTTCCATGCCATTGGAATGCGCCAATGAGAGCCATCGGTCGCCTCATAGACATATTGCTGAATACGACGCGACCCAATCGTCATCACGACCTCATACTCAGTCATCAGTCCGTCAAAGCCGCGCGTCGCGATCAGAAACATCTCGTCTTCCTTATAGAAACGTGACGTTACCCCTTGAAACGTGTTGCTTGCATTGTCGAAATCACCGACAACCGCCATCTCGCTCGCCTCTTGCGTCATGGTGCGATGGTAAGTGTCGTGCCATGTGGCATAATGGCTCGGATGACAGCTTTGACAAGTGGCCGATTGGATATAGTCAACTTCGTGGAGGTTGAGCGGGTCTTGATAGATGCCGTTAGCGGTGACTTGCAGCGTGATTGCGCCAATAACGACAATTAGCAAGGCAATCAACAACAGTGCGGCGGAGATGCGAAGACGTTTCACGTTAGGGATTGTGGCATAGGGTTGATTGTTGAGCAAATCAGATTCGATTAACCACCTCTTGTAGATAGTCGAGAACCGATTCTTTTGCTACTATTTCCGCACATTAATCTATCTGAGACAGGAACAAACCATGCGAGCGATTCGACAGAAGGTACAAGGCAAAATTTATCAGAACGGTGAGCGCGTCGCCATTTGGCTGCGACAAGGCGAAGAGGTGGTTGAGGGTGTTGCTGTGCAGGAATTTTACTTGCGTTATGCCTTGACGGTCATGGGGTCAGAGACACATCTCTTTCCCGCGCTTCTGCTTGATGATTGGGGAAATGAGATCAAGAAACTGGGTTTGTATCATTGGATACGTGAGAAGGGTGAGCTTGCACCACGTGCTGAAGTGTTTGGATTCACACGCGAGGGCCAACCGTCGCAATGGTTTTTACGCGAGTTAGAAATCCACTTTAAGTATCCCCTGTATGTTTTTCCAACAAAGGAAGCGGCGTTGGCCGATGGTAAATTGGTGTCCGCGATTATGTTGACGGGCGAGCCTGAAATACAGTCTGAACAGGTTAAACGCCCGGCTGAATTGAATGAGCCGTTGCGTCGTTCGGCCGTTGTATGGTGGCGTGTCCCCCCTGTCGTGTTGCGTAACTTTCACGCTCGTTCCATTGCGCTATAGATTGGCTGTACATTAGAGGGGGGTCATCCCACTTAGTACCTAACCAGTGAAATTCGTGTACAAAAAACAAGAAAATTAGGCAGGGTTAGAGGCGAGGGAAGGAATGACAACAATCTCGCGTAATTTGATTGCAAGCAGAGAGACGTGGCGACCAAAATC
>JAUIAP010000042.1 GCA_030425205.1 Anaerolineae bacterium | reverse complement strand
ACCTTAGTGCGTGGTGCGTAGTGCGTGGTAGGTAGCCAATTCACGTAACGCGCACCACAGAGCGATTATCTAATCTTGCTCAAGGTTGTATGATTTGATAGCGATAAGCTGCACGTTGCGTTGTAACAGGTGTTAGACCCGAAATCGTGATGACGACCTCATCAAACTCCTGGTCAAGACCTAGCTGCAACGTCTCGCTATTGGTTTCGACTAATTCAAAACGCTCCATGTCAACAAATTCGCCGTCTTGGAGATAGAGTGCCTGTATTAAGAATTGCTGTTGCAATATGTTGGCATGGCGCACCCAGCCTGCCGCCGCCCAATCGCCATAGCCCGCTTCAAAATCCTCGCTGTAACCAATAGCTGGGAGCGTAATGTCATCAATAGCCATCCCCGCCAAATTGACCGCATCATCGGTGACATACTCAATACGCATGAGGAGATTTTCGCCGACAAATTCGGTCAAATCGACGTTGACCTCTGTCCATGCGGGTGCATCCAGCTCTTTTCCCAAACCGCCCGTGCTATAGCCTGTCAACGCCGTGCCAAAATTATTGCCGTGCGGATCGGCCTTTGTCGAATAGAGGGAGGGCAGCATTTGCCATGTTGCGCCATCATCGACAGAAGCTAAAAGATAGACATAGTCCCAGCCCGACTCAATATCGTACCAAGTCCAAAATGAAAGCGTGGTTGTCGTTGGCTCGGCCGCCGTCAGGTCAAATGCCCGTGTTAGCGTCATATCCGACCGATCGGCGGGGTAAGTCGTCACGAAGTAGTCGCCGCTGCGCGGTTCAGTTGGCAACAGTTGCACCTGCCCCGACCCGGTAAATGCCAAACTGAATGGCTCGTCCGTTGCAACCTGCACAAAATCAGTGCCAAATTGATAGACGGCGCCCGTCTGCTCCGACGTTGCGCCATTGTGTTCGGCAAAGTGGTTGAGGGCTGGTACGTCAACCCCTTCATATTTATAGATGCCAGCGGCCGCGTCACGACCGGTCAAATAGGTCGCGACCACCCAATCGGCGAAGAGGGTTTCGGCCGATATTCCCGCCCCAATTGCGTCTAGCGTAACTTCATACCCCAACAACCCGTTCTCCGATTCGCGTACCAATGTTTTAGTTGCCTCGTGTCCAAAACGATCTAAAAAGTAGGCCGCGAAGAGAAAACTCGCGCCATAGTGGGCAATATCCTCATGCGTGCCAACTTGCCAGTCGGTCAACTGAACGTCGGTCAACTCAGCGTAGCTAGAGATAGAATCGACTTCGTTATAGCCGTTAACATAGGCTGAGAGTTCTGCCAACCCCTCATCCGTCCATGAAGCCTCATTGGTGTCGGTCGCGGACTGCACGAGATGCTCGATCTCATGCGCGATCACTTGGAAGTAGTCGTCACTGTTGAGCGGAGAGGCGGCGAGCGAAATGTACAGCATCTCGCGCTCATTGCTATATTGGTTGGCTGTCGCGGGATAGCGATCTGAGCCGCTGAAATAGCCAGCCGTGACCGTGCTAGAGCCTTGACCGCCCAAATCTTTGACATGCAGAAAGTTGATGCGCGGATCGCCATCGATGCCGGGATTTGGTTCGTTCCCAAAAAATTCGCGCATCGTCGGGATGATCTTGTCCTCAAGCACCCGCGCCGCCTCAATCAGATCATCTTTGTTCAGTCTGGCCCCTTCCTCGAACCACATGTTGATCATGTCGGACTGATATTGCAATTCGGCCGAAACCAGCCGATTGACATCGGACCCTTCCAACACGTTAAACTGCTCAATATCCCCAATCGTGTTGCTTTTGGGGGCAGGCGGCTCAACGGTGATTCCCTTGAGTCGTTCTGTGAGATCGGCGAGATCGCGTTCGGGCGGATCGGCCGAATGTAATGCCGCCAACGTCTCCGCCGCTGTGTCAGGCGCAGGCGCTTCGACCAATGGTGGAATAATTTCTTCAGTTTGCTGCAATCCACAGCCCGTCAGTAATAGCAAGAGTAAGATAAGTCGCTTCATATCGTGGCGGATTATAGACTACCGATGCAAATCCTGACCGAACTTTCACGCAACTTGCAACCTTTCATATTACAAACACAGCGGCTACAATCTCAAGCTGAAAAACATGACATCGGCAAGACGAGTCCGTCACTCACTTTAGACACCACAAAAATGTAATTTATCGACCTGCTTGCGTCCACTTAACCCCACATGCCAACTTTGCGCACCGCCTTACTCTTAACCGTTGTCGCCCCGATATTATCGCTGGCGGCATGGCTCCCATTTTTGCTTTGGGTGGCAGTTGGCTATTTTCTGGTGAGTCTCGCGCTAATCTTTTGGGATAGACAGCAGGCATTAGACAGCGACACGTTGCCGACGACGCGCACACACGATAACCGTCTCTCGCTCGGTGCCGACAATTTGATCACGCTGAACGTTCGCAACCGTCAAACACGCCCAATCACATTTTGGCTGCGCGATGAGCCACCAGACGCATGGGTTGATGGCGCAACCGTCTTGCACGGCTCGATTGAACCGCGCGCTGAATGGACGGGAACCTATTCTGTGCATCCCCTGCGGCGCGGTGATTACAACTTTGGCGATCTCACCTTGCGCTGGTTATCACCACGCAAGTTGTGGACACGCCAAGCGCGCATCGCCGTCCCATCAAACGTCAAGGTATACCCAAACTTACAGGATGTGCGGAAATATGACCTGCTGATGCGTCGTAACCGATTACAAGAGATCGGGCTGCGCAACAGTCGGCGCATGGGTGAAGGGACGGAGTATGAGCGACTGCGCGAATACACGCCCGATGATGACTTTCGGCGCATCGACTGGAAGGCAACGGCACGCCGACATAAGCCAATTACCGTTGAATATCAAGTTGAGCGTAGTCAAAATATCATCGCGGTGCTCGACATAGGGCGCATGATGCAGTCGCCTGTTGGAGCGATTGCGAAATTAGACTATGTCATCAATGCGTCGTTGTTGTTGGGGTATGTGGCGACGGGGATGGGGGACAAAGTCGGGCTGGTGACGCTGGCCGATGAGGTCGAAACATTTCTTGCCCCAAAGCAGGGACGGGCGCAGTTTTATCGAATGCTGGAACAGCTTTATGCAGTTGAAGCGCAGCCCGTAGAGCCAGATTTCGGCCGAACCCTGCCCCTACTCGCCCGTAAACAGCGCAAACGCAGCCTGATCGTCCTCTTCACCGATCTCAACGGTGGCAGCACGGTCGATCAACTTGTCGCCAGCATCAGCATGTTGGCGCGTCAACATCTGCCCGTTGTTGTCACCATCAGTGATCCCGACGTCGTCGCCGCCAGCGAACAAATTCCAACCGATACGCAATCCGTCTACCAACGTGCGGCCGCCGCCAACCTGCTTGAAGAGCGGCGCCTCGCGCTTGAGGCACTCGGCCGACGCGGTGTTCAAACGCTCGACGTTCCGGCCAATCAACTCTCGCTGTCCGTCATCCAACGCTACTTGGACATTAAGCGGAAGACGCTGCTATAGGCCGTTATGAAGATGATTTAGGGTGGCGGATCAAATGGTGCGTAGTGCGTGGTGCGTGGTGCGTAAGCTGAACACGCACCACGCACTACGCACCACGACTTCCTTTTCAGTTGTCGAGCGTCTGTTGAATGTGTTTTGCAAATGAGCGGGCGCGTTCGGCCGAATTTCCCACATGCCCCTCACCGCGCATCAATTCACGCACCGTCTGTTCATCCAATCGTGCGCCGACGTTTTCATCTCCGACGAGCAACTCCGCCAGCGGATTCTCTTCCCCACGCTGCATCGCCGCCCATGCTTGCAAACTCGCATCCCGAATCCATTCATGCCCTTCTTGGCGGCTCGCCCCTGCTGAGACCAACGCCATCAAGACACGCTCCGTCGCCGCAAATGGTGCGTAGGTCGCCATGTTTCGCGCGATGCCTGCCTCGTTGATCCGCATCTCATTGACGATGCGAAGGGCGCGTTTAAGGATTTCGCTCGTCGCCAAGAACGTTTCGGGGAAAACGAGTCGTCGATTGGCCGAGTCATCGAGACTCCGCTCTAAAATTGCCTGACTATGGTTGTCCCATAAGACGGCAGGCATGGCAGCGACATAGCGCGCCAATGAGCAGATGTTTTCCATATTGATCGGATTGCGCTTGAACGGCATGGCCGATGAACCCACCTGATTTTTGCCAAACGGTTCGCCCCACTCGCCAAATGGCGGCGACTGCAAAATGCGGAAGTCGAGCGCAAATTTGTGCAGTGAACCTGCGATACCCGCAAGGACGTTGATGATGCGCCAATCTTGACCACGTGTGTAGGTTTGGGTGGCAATTGGGAAGGCCGGCAACTCAAGCTGTGCCATCGCATAATTTTCCATTTCGGCGACGGAGAAGTGGCTATCGTGTAGGATTTCTTGATAGCTGGCTTGTGTGCCGACGGCTCCCTTGAATCCTTTGCCGCGAATTCGGCCGATTTGCCGATCCAAATCAACATAGTCTTCCAAAAGATCCTGTGCATAGACCGAAAAACGATACCCTAACGTCGTTGGTTCAGCGGGCTGAATGTGCGTCATCGCCATTACGGGCAGATCGGCATACGCTTCGATCTTCTCTGCAAACGCCATCAGCAGTGCGCCCAGTTGCGCGTGAAGCTGCTCGGCCGCCATCTTTAAGCGCAGTGCGTTGACATTGTCGTTGATGTCTGCGCTTGTCGCGCCCCAGTGGATGATGCCGCCGCCAATCGTCGCCTGTTCTGCATAGGCGCGAATTTCGGCCATCACGTCGTGACGCGTCTCCTTTTCGATCTCCGCCGCACGGGCGATGTCGATATTTTCGGCGTGTTGCTGCAAGTCAGCCAACTGTTCGCTGCTCACGAGTCCCGCCTCATGCTGCGCCGCGGCCAGCGCAATCCAGACGCGCCGCATCAACCGTCGTCGTGTCGCCTCTGACCACAGTTCACGCATTTCGCTCGTCCCATAGCGCCACGTGTTGGGCGATAAATATGTTTCGTATCCAAAGTTCATAGATTTACCTTAAAGAATGGATTCCCGCCTTCGCGGGAATGACGGGCCATTACCGAATCAATTTTTTAATGACCAAGAGCGTGTTTCGCGTGCCAACCTTAGGCTTTAGCCACACGATTTTGATTGCCGCATTCAATTTAGACCAAACTCGGTTTTGAAGGTTGCTTACCTGACACTTGCTCTCAGGATTGGTGTAAGAATGTGAGGCTTTTGCGGATTTCGTGGGGGTTAACGATATTGCATGGTGCGCAATATGACTTGCCAATCCCTTGATTCCCAAAGAGCCGCGTGTAATTGTATTGCATCCGCACAATCGCGTCTGCTACTTCACGCGGGAGAGTTGCATGTAGGTGGTTGTGTTGCCGTAGTTGAGACAGGTTTTGATCAGCGTTTCCAATTCCTGCATGTCGTGGACATAGACGACCAGCACAAAAGCGCGATCACCCAAGACGTGATAGCACTCGCGGATCGCGGACTGGGACTGCACAAATCGGCCGAAAACCCGATCCCGATCTCCCGGCACCTCCACCAGTATAAATGCGCCGATGTTGTAGCCTAACGCCGCCTCGCTGACCGTTGCCGTGTAACCCGTGATCACGCCCGACTCTTCTAGCTTGACGATCCGCTCCTTGACTGCTGGCGCACTCAACCCAACTTCTCCCGCGATACTGGCAAACGTCGCTCGCCCATTGGCCCGCAAAATCTCTAATATCCGTTGATTTGTCTTTGTCAGTTCGTTCATTTAAATACCCATAGTCCGTCGCTTAATCACAGAAGACGCACCACGCACCACGCATTATTATCCATTGATTTGACCATCAAATTCGTTACTTTCAATTGCAAACACCTTGAAAAGCATTGTGAAGTCTATTCATATTGTACTGATTTCGCTGCATAATGAACCGATGCGAAAGAAACTGGTAGCCATTTGTGAAGATTTAGTTGGGGTCCCAAGCGTCAGTCCTGATGTTTCGGCCGAAAACGCCCTCGCCCATCGAATTGTTGAGCATTTGGAAGGGCACGACCTTCTGATTGAGCAGTGGGCAACGGGAGATGGGCGTCACACCGTCGCGGCTCTGCTGTGCGGAACGCATCCCGCCAACACGGGCGACACACTGCTGCTGATGGGTCATTACGACACGGTCGGCACAGAAGAGTATGTCAATTTGGGCGATGAAACCGTTGCCCATCAACCTGAGCGTTTACGCACTATCTTGCAGATCGACCCCGCAACACCGGATGCCATTCGCGCGGCCGCGATGGAAACGGATGACGAGGGGTATATTTGGCAATTTGGACGTGGCACGCTCGACATGAAAAGTGGGGTTGCGATTAATATCGGACTCATGCACCACTTCGCAGAACGGCGCGATCAGTTGGCGGGTAATCTGCTTTTTCTCGCCTGCCCTGATGAAGAGGTTGCCTCACTGGGGATTCGCACCGCCCTCGCCCACATCCAGCTTTGGGAAGCGCAACATAACTTGACCCTGCACGGTCTCATCAACACAGACTGCACGACCGAATTTAGCCCCGATGACGACGGGCGTAACGCCTATCTGGGCAGCATCGGCAAGCTATTGCCAAGTGCCTATGCCGTCGGTGTCTCATCCCATGTCGGCGAGCCATTGCGAGGGGTTGATGCAAATATCATCTTGGCAGAGTTGATTCGCGCCTTCCATTTTAATAGTGAGATGACAGAATCGGCCGAAATCGATCTCGGCGACGGCAAACATACCGTCCAAACGGTTCCCCCCGTCATCCTCAAGGCGAGCGATCTCAAAACGCGCTACAACACCCAAACAGCGGCCGAAGCCAATCTCAATTTAAACTGGTTGATGATGGATTTATCGGCCGAACAAGTCCTCAACTTGCTCAAGTCAAAAGCGCAATCCGTTCTGCACGATCTTGTTCAGCAACACAAGCGCCGTGCCACTGCGGCTGGGGTGGCGGTCAACTATGGGGACGGTCAAGTTCTGACGTTTGCCGAGTTGATGCAAATGGCGGGCGATGATTTTGTAGCCCAGCCGACGAGCGGCGACCCACGCGCACAAAGTCTGCAACTCGTGCAACAACTCGTGCGCCATGCCCACATCACCGCGCCGTGTGTCGTCCTCTATTACGCGCCGCCCTACTATCCCGCCGTCCACCCAGCCACATCGCTGTTTAGCGACGCGCTACGCACCGCGTTGCAGCAGTATGAAGACATCCAACTGCGGGGCTATTTCCCGCTTATCTCCGACATGAGTTTTATCGTTTCGCCAACGGCCGAAAATATCGGTGCATGGCAACAAAATGCACCGCTGCGAGATTCGGCCGAAGTCAGCGGCTTAGGCAATCTTCCCGTTGTCAACATCGGCTCATGGGGCTACGATGCACATGGCCTCTACGAACGAGTCCATATCCCATATACATTTGGTATCATTCCAAACCTGCTGCTAGACATAATATCCCAACTATTTTCACAGTGAAGAGTCGAAAGTGAAGAGTCATTCGCAACTCTCCACTCTCCACTCTCCACTCTCCACTAAAATGAATACTGAACAATATGTCCAACTCGATGAACAATACGGCGCACACAACTATCATCCGCTCGATGTCGTGATCGAGAGTGCATCTGGCGCGTGGCTGACTGATGTCGACGGCAATCGCTATCTCGATGGATTAAGTGCCTATTCCGCCGTCAATCAAGGCCATTGCCACCCGCGTCTCCTTGAGGCGATGCAGAGCCAAATGCACCGCGTCACCCTCACCTCACGCGCCTTTCGCAACGATCAGATGGGACTTTTTCTCAAAGAACTATGCGAAATGATGGGCTATGAGCTTGCCTTGCCGATGAACACCGGTGCCGAAGCGGTCGAAACGGCTATCAAGGCTGCCCGCAAATGGGGCTATCAAGTCAAGGGCGTTCCCGACAACCAAGCAGAAATCATCGTATTTGACGGCAACTTTCACGGCCGCACCACCACCATCGTCGGCTTTAGCAGTGAGGAGCAGTATCGCGCCGACTTTGGCCCCTTCACGCCCGGCTTCCCGCGTGTTGCCTATGGCGACATTGACGCCGTTGCGGCCGCCATCACCCCCAACACGGTCGGCGTTTTAATCGAGCCGATTCAGGGTGAAGCGGGCGTCGTTTTCCCACCCGATGGCTACCTCAAAGCACTGGCTGAACTTTGCCGCGAAAACAATGTCCTCCTGATCACTGATGAAATCCAGTCTGGTTTAGGACGTTCAGGCAAAATGTTAGCAACCGATTGGGAGGATGTGCGGGGTGACATTTTGATTTTGGGCAAGGCGTTGAGCGGCGGCTTCTATCCCGTCTCGGCCGTTCTGGCCGACGAAAAAGTTCTCGGTCTCTTCAAACCCGGCGATCATGGCAGTACATACGGCGGCAATCCACTCGGCGCGGCGATTGGACGCGAAGCACTCGCCATCTTGCGCGAAGAAAAACTGGTCGAACGCGCCTGTCAACTCGGTGAATACACGCTGGCTGAACTTAAAAAGATCGATCATCCCAGTATCAACCACGTTCGCGGACGCGGTCTGTTTATCGGGATCGTCCTCAATGAACCTGCCCGCCCCTACTGTGAAAAGCTACAAACGGCAGGTCTTCTCTGTAAAGAGACCCACGAAAACGTCATTCGCTTCGCGCCACCGCTGGTCATTTCCCGCACAGATCTGGATTGGGCAATTGTGCAGTTCAAGTCTGCATTTGCTTAATGGCAGATTGGACAGTCATGTGGGTGCTGAGATTTTGCCTCGAATGAGACAGTTAGATTTGTGGCAAAAATGGCTCAACTGTGTAACATAAGATTGTAGGGGCGCAACATTTTGCGTCTCTGCCTTCCCACATGAAACTAACCGCTGAACAGGTCGAATTCTTGCGTTCATTTTCGGCCGATCCCCTCCCCCCAATCATCCCCTCCAACCATCTCAAGATTGCCACCAGACTAACCAAAAAGTACGGCAAAGAGAATGCCGCCGCACTGATCGAAACGGCGATTTTGCGTGAACGGGGGCGCGAGAAATTCAGTCGAGCAGATGAGATGCTGTTTGATCGAGCGGGATTGGAGATGAGTTCGGCCGAAATCATCACGACCCACCGCGCCCAACGCTACGCGCAGTTCGCCCATGTCGCCGATCTCGGCTGCGGCATCGGCGGTGACGCAATCGGGCTTGCCCAATCTAGCCACGTCACGGCCATCGACCGCGATCCTGTGCGCCTTACATTGGCAGAGCACAACCTTGCCGTCTATGAGCGCGCCGAAAAGTTAACAACCAAACGCGCCGATCTAATGACGCTCGACCCATTTCCCGTTGACGCGCTGTTCTTTGATCCTGCGCGCCGCGATGAACGGGGAAAACGCATCCATTCCCTGCATAAATATCAGCCGCCATTAACTATCTTGGAAGGCTGGCGCAACAAGACATCGGCATGGGGCGTCAAAGTGAGTCCAGCAGTTGATTTGGCAGAGGTCGATCAAACGGCTGAAATCGAATTTATCTCCGTCAACGGTGATTTGCGTGAGGCGATCCTTTGGTATGGCGACCTGCGCACCGGCGCACCCACAACCGCAACACTCCTCCCAAGCGGTGCACGCCTCTCCCAACAGCCTCAACCAACAACGGCGACCCAACAACCCCTCGTGACACCCCTTGCCTATCTCTATGAGCCCGATCCCGCCATTTTACGCGCTGGTCTTGTCCAACCATTGGCCGCACAGATTGGTGCACAGCAAATCGACGAGAAGATCGCATTTCTGACCAGCGATGACCAAATCGATACGCCTTTCGCCAACCGTTTTCATGTCGAAGATTGGTTCCCCTTTCAATTGAAACGCCTCCGCACCTATCTGCGCGAACGGCGCGTTGGACAACTAACTATCAAGAAACGCGGTTCTCCGCTCGATGTTGAACAGCTGCGTCGCCAACTGCGCTTAAAGGGTGAAGGCTCACGAATCTTAATTCTCACACACGTTCAAGAACAGCCCGTTATTATCATTTGTTATCAATCGTGACGGTTTAGTTGCTACCGTTACCAAATTTGTGCTAGAGTGTGCCGCTGTCGTAACGATCTCGTAACGGTAGCTCGCTATACTCTTGGCAAATCATGCTATGCCGTCGGGCCGTTACAAATGTGAACTCGCAATTCTATTGGAATTTTCAATTCACATACTACGCCAACCACCTCTACTTAAATTTATTGGATGGCATACCAATGATAACAAGCCGATGGTGTACAACCATTGGCTTTTTCTTTTTAAGTTCATTTTTAAGGAGAATGAATAGATGAAACGTTTTCTCAGTTTGTCCAAATATCTGCCACTCGTCGCACTACTCATAATGGTGGCAACAATGCTTGTGCCAGCACAAGCACACCATGAAACAGCAGCAAGAACCATCTCCGCAACACCAGCGGCGGGGACATGGACGCTGCTTAAATTTCCCCAACCAGCCCCCGCCTGTACAGGCGTGGCCTATAGTGGAATCACATACTTTGAAACCATCGACTGTGGGTTCGGTTATGTCACTGTCTCTGAAACAACAGACACATCAACAGTGGTTGTTGAATTAGTTGACTCTACGGACACAGTCGTTGACACTGTTACAACGACCTACCGTGACGATGATATTGCATGGGAGTTCGACATCACGCCAACAAGTTCATGGACACCGGGCTTGATCACTGCACGCGTTAGCAGTGTGACAAATTCTGGCGAATCTGCACAGACGGGCAATTTTGGTCAAACAACCTTCTTTGTCAACCAGCTTGGGGCAACAGTCAGTGCGGCCGCAAGCAGCTATGCGCCCGGCGACCCGATTGTGCTGTCTGGGCTTATTTTCAAGCAAGATCAGATCAACTCTGGCCTCCCTGTCAATACCAACGTCGCAGCGAGCTTCTTTGTTGAGGTTGTACGCGCAGACGGAACGGTGCATTGGACATCGGCCGAACAGACAGCGAGTGCTGGCCCACTTGATACTGGCACAATTGACGTGACACTTCCGGCCGCTGCGACAGAGGGCATTTTGCCATCGGCCGAAATGAACTTTGCTGAAACGATTGCACTTCGTATTGTCGACGCAAGCTACACCGATCCTGTTTCAGGTGCATGGGTAGCAGACGACGCAGCCGCAGCGAGTGTATCAATTGTCGTTGAGCCAACTGATACGGGTGCGCCCAGTGATTTGGTCCTTGAAAACAAATTTGTTTCATCGGTCGGCTGGGTCAAACCAAATGAGACGTATCCATTCCGCGTTCTCGTCAAGAACTTTGGTGCATCGGCCGATTCTAATGTCATCGTCACCCTGAATGATGTTGATGGCATGATCTATACTCAAGTGACAGAAAGTGTTGGAACCGCGACGATTAGTGGGGACGGCACGACTTTGACATGGAATATCCCAACGATTGGCGGTGCTGTGAATGGCTCGCCAACGATTGCAACGCTTGTCGTCGAGGCAAAGGCTGATTCTTTGACGGAAGACCCGCAAATTGTGTGGAAAGATTTATCCAGCACCGCCACGTTGAATAGCGACGGCGCAACTGGCGCTCAGACATCAATGACGCATGGGCCAAAGGTGATCCCACAAGACAACGCCTATAACAGCGCACGTTTTGGCGACCGCCCCTTCCCCGTCGTGCCTGTCGATTGGTTTGACCGCAAACATGATGCCGCCACAACAGGTGATGCCATCGACGCAAAGATCAATTCGCCAAGCGTTCCCGGCTCAACTTTCAATCTATTTCAAGAGATTTCACTCGGTCAACTTTTCCCAAGCGGGGCCGTGCCTGCATCAGATATCGCATCGGCCGATTTTAACGTCACATGGAACGGCTACTATGCTGATAAGGGCTGGCAGTTCCGTGATGTCGTCGCAAATGGTGCGTGCAACGGTGTGACTCTGAAGGACACCATTGGCACGCCGATCTATGGCGAACGAATCGTCAATGGCTGGTATCAAATGCCCGGTGACACCAACTTCTATGGAGCAGACAAAAATACGTTTGTTGGCTCTATTGGTGGTGCATCTGCTGGCGTTGGCGCGCTGCTTTCCATTGACGACGCTTGTGGTCCAACAGGTAAAGCTGTCTATGATGCAGCCCACATCGCTGATCCTGAGATTGATTACAATGACTTTGATACGGACAAGGACGGCGTTGTCGATTTCTTCATGATGCTCTTCGTCGGATGCGGCGGAAATGGTTCATCACAGCTCGGTTTGGTGGGTTGTCCAAGCGGCAATGGCGTGCCCTACGACAACATTTGGCCGCACTCTTCGTCGCTTGAGTTCTACTACACCGACGACGCGACCGGCTTGACGGGCTACATCTCAGACGATCAGCTCAAGAGTCTGACAGGCGTTCCACAATGTTGGGTAGACGCAAACTACACTGTATTTGATGATTGTGCAGCAAATGGTGGCTCTGGTTTAAACAGCTTGCCCACTTACGTGCGTGTTGGCCCCTACAACGTCAATCCAGAAGATTCAATCGCAAACGCCAGCGTTATTTCGCATGAATATGGTCATTCACTTGGCTTGCCTGATTTTTACTCACTGGGCAGCCGCGAGACGTATGGTGATTGGAATCTGATGGCGACGGACAAGGGGCATCACATGGATGTCTTTAGCAAGCAAGAAATGGGATGGATCGTGCCACAGCCGATTACAGACAACATGGACGTGACCGACTGGCAAGATTCAAAAGTCGATACGGGCGAAATCCACTGGCAACAGCCGGACGGGACACCGTATACGCTTTCAGCCGCAAACGGCGACCAAAACGTTCATAATGCAGAGGCGTATGTTGCAAAACTGCCCGCCCGTCAGCTTATCGACCCGCAAAAAGTGATCGATGGGACAGACACATCGAAGGGTCAACACGTCTGGTGGTCCGGCTCTGGCAACGACTTCAACTGCCCCCCTTCACAGGGACACAACCTCGACATCTTCCTGCCTGAATTAGCTAATTTAGATGCAGGTTCGACGGTCGAAGTACGTTTCCAATCTTACTTTGATATTGAGTGGGACTTTGACTACGGATTCGTGTTGGTTTCTGAAGATGGCGCCAACTACACGTCTGTGCCATCGGCCGAAGGATACACAACCGCAACCAGCAACCCGAATCAAAACGCTTGTCAAGGTACATTTGGCAATGGTTTAACGGGAACAAGTGGCTCATTCGACGCCGGAACTGATGTAACCGACCGTCTTTTGGGTGAATATCCCGATGGGGGCTTTATCCCAGATCGTTACGACATCTCATCAATGGTTGGCAAGCAAACGGTGTTGCGCTTTGCCTACGCGACCGATCCTGGCTTGGCACGTCCGGGCTGGTTTATCGACGACCTCGAAGTGGTTGTATTGGACGGCAATGGGGATGTGACACGCACGATATATAGCAGTGATTTTGAAGAGAGCGATGAAGAACGCATCGTCAACGGTGGCTGCGCGGCCCATGCACGAACGGCAGATGTCTGTACAACGGGTTGGGTCTATGTTTCGGCCGATGCTGGCTCTCCTGCCGACCACGCTTATTACCTCGAAATGCGCGACCGTTCTAGCTTTGATATAGACGGCAAAGGTGAAAATGATCGTGACGCGATCAACTTCTCTCCGGGCTTGCTCTTGGTCTACACCGATGAATCACACGGGTATGGCAACACGGGTGCGGACAACCAACCCGCGCAAACACCCGTCGACGCCAATCCACAAATCGGCAATGAGGCACCGAACCTAGATGATGCAGCGTTTACTGCGGCAGGGCAAAGTACCTATAGCGACCATGGTTCTGGCTACATTGATAACTACGACGATGGCAGCGGACAATGGCTGCATCAATTTGACTGTCTCAGCTTTGAAGTAACCAGCATGAGCGGCACAGACATTGGCCCCCTCAATCCTCCCTACAACTTGACGGGCGATGTCTCCTTTGATCTGGGCGACGGTTGTATTCCATTTGCCTATGGTTTAGGCAACGTTCAGAACAACCCACCCACGCCGCTTATTCAAGTGCGTGAGCGCGTCGTTAATGCCAATAGTGAAGTGCGCTTTGACGGTAGTGGGACGACCGACGACCATAGCGCACGCGGCAATATGTTGTTCCAATGGGATTTTGACAACGACGGCACAGTTGATGCGACAGGTGAAAACGCTGTACACACGTTCACCTCTGGTGGCATTAAAACCGTTAAACTGACAGTGACAGATGAAGGTGGGCTGTTCAACAGCGCCACTATCGACATGACCGTAATCGGTGGTCGTGCAAACGTCCCAACCAAGAGTGCATCGAGCACACAAAGCACCAACACCCAATCGACACGCACAATCCAAGTTGAGAACACAGGGTTTGCAGACCTTGCCTACAACGTTACGGAGGCCGACTCAATCGGTGGACGCAGTTCGTTCGCTACGTTAGATACGATTATTGACCCTGCTGGCGTGGACACGGGCGCAACGCGCGCAATGATGTTCGACCGTCTCGAAAACGCGCCACGTGATGCCAGTCGAGGCACAAACAACACGCGCGGGGCTGGCTTCACCGCATGTGACAACGGTATGGCGGGGGATTATCCATGTAGTGGGATTGACATGATGTCACACCTCCCCCTTACCGAAATCGGCGGTGGTGACGGCAATGACATTTGGGGCTGGACAGATAGCGCATCAGGACGTGAATTCGCCCTGATGGGACGTTCGAGCGGTACATCGTTTGTCGAAATCACCGATCCGTCCAACCCGATCTACTTGGCAAATCTCCCGACACAAACGCTCAGCTCTAGCTGGCGTGATATCAAGGTCGTTAACGACCATGCGGTTGTCGTCAGTGAAGCAGTGGGACACGGGATGCAGATTTATGATTTGTCGAATCTATTGACGCTCGATCCGAATAGCGCACCGCATGAACTGTCTACTGATCCGCTCTTCGGGGACATCACTTGGTACAGCGACTTCGGTTCTGCCCATAACGTGGTTGTCAATGATGACACTAATTATGCATACGCCGTTGGTACGGCCGATACAGATTTGTGTAGCGGTGGATTACACATAGTCAACATGGCTGATCCATCCAATCCGGTCAATGAAGGCTGCTTTGCCGACGATGGGTATACGCACGACGCACAGTGTGTTGTTTATGCTGGCCCTGATACCGAACATCAAGGCAAGGAAATTTGCTTCAACAGCAACGAGGACACGCTCACAATCGTCGATATGTCAAACAAGGCAAATCCAATTGAGTTGTCACGAGTTGGCTATCCAAACGCTGAATACACGCATCAAGGTTGGTTGAACGATGATCAGTCGCGCTTTGTGATGAACGATGAGCTAGACGAACAGCGCAACGGCAATAACACACGCTCGTTGATCTGGGACGTTGAAGACCTCGACCTACCAGAGATGAAAGGTGTGTTCCTTTCGGCAACGCCTGCAATCGACCACAACAACTACTTCAAAGACGGCAAATACTATCAGGCGAACTATCGTGCGGGCTTACGTATCCTTGACGCAAGCGATGTCACGAATTTCAACCTAACAGAAATCGCGTACTTTGATGTCTACCCAGCGGATGATAATGCTGAGTTCAATGGCGCATGGAGTAACTACCCCTACTTCCCAAGCGGCAACATCATCATCAGCGGCATCGAGCAAGGGTTGTTTGTTGTGCGTGAACAATCGTTGCTTGAAAAGTGCAATGATCCGACAGCGATTGACTGGCTCTCAGTCTCACCACTGAGCGGCACAGTGGCTGCCTCACAGGTTGAAAATCTCACGGTAACGTTTGATTCAACGGGCAAGTCAGAGGGTGACTACACGGCGACCGTTTGTGTGAACACAGACGATACGGCCAATCCACGCTTCGCTGTCCCTGTCACGATGACCGTGACCACCGTTCCATTGGCTGTGTCAACTGTCACGCAAGATGCGGCCCCTGCGCTCAACTTGCTGATTCCGACCCTGTTGCTGGCGGCTGGTCTAGGAACGTTAATCGTCGTCAAAAGACGCGAAGAATAACCCATCTTTGAGGCGTGCGATCACCACGCCATTCAAATAGAGAAAAACGAGTGGACGAAAATCCACTCGTTTTTCATATCATTACGAAATCCATTCAATCTCGTAACGATCTCGTAACGGTAGCTCCCTATACTATGGGCAGATTTTGGTTAAGTCATCCGTCAGGTGAAAGGTTATGCAAGATAGCGACTTCATTGTAGCCCAATTTTTGCAAGCCATGCCAGCCAGCGTTACCCAACATATTGGATGGCATACCAATTTTACAACCGATGGTGTCTAACCATCGGTTTTTTCTTTTTATTGATTCATCAGGCAGTGTGGGGTCTATTTCATGATTTTGATACGACGTTTTTCGATTTTGTGGTTGGTATTATTAATTTTTATAAGCGCGCCGACCTTGGCGCAATCACCCCTGCGGAGCGGTCAAGCTAATTTATTACAATCCGATCTGAGCGCGACGCAGGGGTTTGATTCCCAAACGATTCATACAGTACAAATCGAAAATTCTGGTAGCGAGCCCCTATCATATGCGGTTGTCGACAATGCAGATGGCAGTCGCGGGGTGACAGTCGCCCCAACGGGTGAAGTTATTCGTGGTGGGGATAATTCGGCCGATAATGGCTCCCAACGCGCCGCACAATTCGACCGCATCGCCAACACCAACGCCACCCTTAACCGCACCAACAACCGAGCCGTCGGTTTCACCCCCTGTTTTGACGGCATGGCCGACACTTTCCCCTGTCAAGACATCGATCTGCTCCACTATATGCCAATTGGCGAGATCAGCACTGATGAAGGTCTCGTCACGCTGAACGATGTGTGGGGCTGGACAGCACCCAACGGGCGTGAATTTGCACTGCTCGGCCGCAACACCGGCACCTCATTTATCGATATTTCAGATACAGATAATCCGATTTTTCTTGCCGATTTGCCAACGCAGACAAGTGCATCTAACTGGCGCGACATCAAAGTGATTCAAGATCACGCCGTCATTGTCAGCGAGGCAAGTGGTCATGGGTTACAAATTTTTCCGTTGACGAGCCTGCTTGCGCTCGACACTGCGTCTGCGCCGCACACAATTAGCACAGACCCGGCCGATGGTGAAATGTATTGGTATGACGGCTTTGGCTCCGCACACAATGTCGTCGTCAATGAAGCCAACCCCAATCATGTTTATGCGGTTGGCACAGATTCGCTGGCTGGCATCCCACTGCCCACCGGCGATAACTGTTTGGGCGGCTTGCACTTTGTCGATGTCTCCGACATCACAAACCCCACGTCGGCCGGCTGTTATGCGCTTGACGGATACACGCACGATGCGCAATGCGTCTACTATTCTGGCCCAGACACAGAGTACACGGGCAGAGAAATTTGCTTTAACAGCAACGAAGATACGTTAACCATCGTCGATGTAACGAACAAAAGCGGTCTGTTGGGACCAGTCCTACTATCACGCACAACTTATACAGGCGTGCAGTACACGCATCAGGGCTGGCTGACCGATGATCAGACGCGCTTCTTGATGAACGACGAGCTGGACGAAAACACGGACGGGATCAACACGACAACCTATATTTGGAATGTTGAAGACCTCGATCTACCCGTCTTGCAAAAGACCTACGTTTCGCCCAACACATCGATCGATCACAACAACTACATTAAAGATGACAAGGTCTATCAGGCAAACTATCGTTCGGGGCTGCGGATTCTAGATGCGGCCGATATTGCCAATGGCAACCTGTCTGAAATCGCATTCTTCGATGTCTATCCCGATGATGACAACCCAGATTTTGGTGCGATGTGGAGCAACTACCCCTACTTCCCAAGCGACAATGTCGTGATGAGCAGCAAGAATGAGGGCTTTTTCATCGTCCGCGAAACGTCGTTGCCACTTCCAGCGGGCTGTGAGGCGACCAACGATGTTGCATGGCTCTCGGTCACACCACTCGATGGACAAGTGCCAGCAGGCGCAACCGCATCTCTGAATGTAACGCTCGATTCAACTGACCTCGCGGCGGGAGCCTATATAACGGGTCTCTGTATCGAGACAGATGACCCCGATAATCGCTATCTTAAACTGCCTGTCTCATTGACAGTTGAAAGCGGCCGAGTCGCGCTGCAACAGACGACGATTGACCAAACGCAGCCAACCAATGCGCTCACGTCGCAACCACTCGTGGTCGATAATACAGGCATTTCCCCACTGTTTGTCAGCGTCAACGAAGGGGAAGCAAATCGCGGGCAGGATAACGCAGCGATTGAGCCAAACCCATTGTTGATCAACTTACCGGATGATCCTGCGGCGCGGCGCGAGGCATTACGCAAAGCGTATGCGGCCGATCGACAGCCACACACAAACGTCCGTCAAGTGACATCTGGCTACACGCCCTGTATCAACGGCATGGCGGACATCTACCCATGCAGCGGCATCGATATGTTTGCCCACATGCCGCTGATGACCATCGGTGCGACAAGCGAATCGCAAGAAGGCAATGATATTTGGGGATGGACAGACCCCGCTTCAGGTCGTGAGTTTGCCCTGATGGGGCGTACTGATGGCACGGCATTTATCGAGGTCAGCGATCCATTTAATCCCGTCTTCTTGGCAAATTTGCCAACACAAACCTCCAGTTCTACGTGGCGAGACATTAAAACGGTCAAGGATCATGCGGTGATCGTCGCCGATAGTGCGGGGGATCATGGGATGCAAATTTTTGATTTGTCAAAACTATTGACAATCGATGTGGCCGATGCACCGATTCAACTTTCGACTGATCCTGCGGACGGAGACATTACGCTCTACACGGGATTGGCTTCTTCGCACAACGTGGCAGCCAACGAGGAGTCGGGCTTTGTCTATGTGGTCGGTGAAGCACGGACGGGTGACTGTCTCGCTGGCTTGAACATGATCGACCTAAACGATCCTGCGAATCCAACTTTTGCGGGCTGCTATGAGCTAGACGCCTACATTCACGATACCCAATGTGTCACCTACAATGGCGTTGATTCTGCCCACGTCGGGAAAGAGATTTGTTTTAACAGTGCAGAAACGCATCTCGGCATTGTGGACGTGACCGATAAGGCGAATCCTGTGCGCTTGGGAACGGCGTTCTATCCTCTCAGTGCCTATGTCCATCAAGGCTGGCTGACAGAGGATCATGGCTACTTTGTGATGAATGATGAGCTTGACGAACAATTGGGAATGCAGCCATTTACACGCTCGTTTGTGATGGATGTGACCGATCTAGATTTGCCATTCTATAAGGCAACTTTTAGCTCGACAGAACCCGCCATCGACCACAATCTCTACATCAAGGGCAACCGGATGTACGAGACCAACTATCGAGCGGGCTTGCGCATTCTCGACATCAGCGATATTGCGTCGGGAAATCTGCTCAACAGTCAATTGGAAGAGATCGCATTCTTTGATATTTATCCAGCCGATAATAATCCGAGCTTTAACGGTTCATGGAGCAACTATCCCTACTTTGAGAGTGGGATAGTGATTGTCAGCGGCATTGAAAACGGATTGTTCGTTTTAAGACCTCACGAGGATCTCGAATTGTGCGACCATCCAACCGATTTGGCGTGGTTGAGTGTTGCGCCAGCAAACGGCACGATTGCGGTTGATGGTTCGATGACGATGAATGTGACGTTCAATTCGGAGGGGTTGGCAAATGGCACCTATACGGCACAGCTATGCATCGACACGGATGACACGACCAATCCGCATTTGTCTGTCCCTGTCTCGCTGACTGTAGACGACAGCACGCCGCTCGCCATTTCAACGCTGGGGCAAGATGCTGGCAATGCGTCCACGTTGCTGCTGACGACGCTGCTCGTCGCCGCTGGTTTGGGGACGCTCTTCGTCGTGCGACGACGCGTTCTATAACGGAGGCCACCTTGTGAAGGAGGTGGCTATTCCGGGAAGGTAAGGAGAATCGGCCGAAACTGAGTTTCGGCCGATTTCGTTTTCTCGCTATCCCACCAAATCGATCCCCTGCCGCGCCAACCGCTCTTGCACAAATGCCAATAGATGGGGACGCAAATCTGCCGCCTTGCCAAATCGCGCCTTTGCCACAATTTTTAGCTCCACGGTCTGACCGATATGACCCGTCTCATTGATGACTTGCCACGGCTCAACGAGATTGGGAAGACGTAACATCGCCGTATCGCTCCATGCTTCGAGCATTGTAAGGGTTTGGGCGAGATTTTCGGCCGAAACCTCAATCCGCACATCTGCTTGCGAATGTAATCCACGACTAAAGTTGCGGCTAACACGAATCTCGCCGTTGGGAATCGTGTAAATCTCGCCGGTTTCTGCCCGCAGTTGGGTCGTTCGCAGGTTGACATTCTCTACGACGCCGATCACCGAGACGGGCACGAGCAGCTCAACTTTCTCACCGACATCAAACGGGTCCTCAAACAAAAAGGTGAACCCCGTGAAAAAATCTTTGACCAGCGGCATCAAGCCTAAACCAAACGCAGCCGCAAAGAGACTCGCCATCCAGACGAGATTATCTGCCCCAATCACTGGCTCCAGCGAAAACAGCACGGCCAATACAAAGGCCACAAATGTAATGACGCTTGCCAACATGCGCTGAATAGTGTCAACGCGCTCTTGGCGCAGCGGAGTGCGCCGGTTGCGCCGTAACCGACGGGTGAACGCCAAGCCACGCAACGTGCGGCGTGCAACACGGCTAATGAGCCATGCGAAGAAAAAGAGAATGACAGCCTGAATGAGATGACCCACAAAGGCTGGTAAGTTTTGCAATTGTTCAATTAAATCCATCCCTAGATTCTAAGCAGGGATATTGCGAATGCCGTAAATTCTTATTCTGGACACAGAACAGTTTGCTATCATTGGCAGATGCTTGATCAACTCACCGATAATCAAACTGAACTCTTTGTCAATTTGGCACGACTAACTGAGTGTGGTGCACTGATTTCTCCATTTATTCCGATTCCAGCAGGTGTCGACGAGTACACAATTTATCTGCGCGGTGCTCGCAACTTCCAACTGCAAAGCTATGATGATTTGATCGCGCTCTGCGTCGTCGGGCTGCTCGATTGGGAGCTGACGCGCATGGGTGCCTACAAACAGTTTTCCCTGTCAAAATTTGGCATGGCCCATTTTCAGTCGCTAAATTTGTTGCATGCACCGCGCAAAATTAGAACTCAACAACCTATCGCGACCACAACCCAACAGTTGAAAGCAGCCGTGCGGCAGATGTTGCATGGGGCAGCTCTTGACAACACGCTGCGCGAAATTGACCATGTCTGCCGAGAGTTTGAGAACGACTTCATCAACGCATGGCGAGTTCAGCGAGCAATTCAAGCGGTGGGAGAAGCTGTGACGAAGCGCTTTGAGCAAGTCAGTCTGATCGAATTGAGTGAAATTGCCGTCTGTTATGGTCGCTGGTGTCAAGCCGTGTCACGGGCAATAGACCAACAAACTGAGTCGCTGTATGTTTAAGCGGTTAGCATTTCAGCATTTGAGCATTTCAGCTAGATGGCACATACGCTGCCTGCTTAGTTGCAAGCCACAAATTACGTCCCTACGACTGCTTTTCCTGCTCTGTGTGGGATTAATGTGCGCTTGTCAAACGGCTCCGACGGCCACGCCAACTATCACGCCCACGCCGACCGCCACCGCGACACCAGAAATCGGTGTCGATTTTGTGACGATTGCGCCGCCCACTGCCGCCGTTGTGCAGTTGACCCCTTCCCCACTGCCTACAAACACACCAACAGCCACGCCAACACCGATCATCTACACAATCCAAGCTGGGGACACCGTTTGGAGTATCGCCTATTCCAATGGAACCGTTCCCGACGAGCTGTTGGCGTTGAATCCCAATGCCCGCCCGGAGTTGCTTGCGATTGGGCAAACATTGGTTTTGCCACCGCCAGCTACGCCGATCTTTCAGGATGTCGATGGCACACCGATTCCATTGGGGGTACGGGTGCGATCGGTGAGCGTCTATGGAACGCCTTCGGGGGGGGTGTGGATACTGGGAGAAGTCGAGAATGAAGGGGTCTTTTCGGCCGAAACCGTCTCCCTCGCTATCGCATTGGCCGCACCAGACGGAACCCCACTTGGCACAGTCAACACCTACGTCGCCGCCCCGCTGATCCCGGCTGGTGAACGCGCGCCGTTTGGCCTATTTGTGCCAGACGTTGCCAACGATGTGCAGGTCAGCAGCACGAGTGTGACAGGTGGTAGCACTGCGCTGACGTTGGGGAATCGGTCGCTTGAGTTGGCAACGTTCGATAGTGAATTTGAAATTGGCGAGGAGAGTGTCAACGTTTTCGGCCGAATTCAAAACACGGGTGTCACCACGACCACCGCATCGCTCTTTGCGACAGTCTATGACAGCGCGGGCAACGTGAGCGGCTTCACGCAAATCGCGCTCCCCGCACCGCTTGCCCCGACCGAAACACAACCGTTTTCTCTTTCACTTGTTCCCGTCGGTGCGGCCGTATCAGACCTGCGAATCTTCGCATTCGGATTGCAAAACGATTAGATTATAATCACCCACATGCTTTATCGTCTGATCACCATCACATACCACCGACTATTTAGGCGAATTCCGAGCGAACGATCAGCGACAGTTCTGCCCGTCCTAATACCGTTGCTACTGCTTACCATGATCGGCACAGTGACGTATGTGGTGCTGGAAGGATGGCACCCGCTCGACGCACTATACGCGACGATCATCACGATCACGACGGTCGGGTATGGCGACCTGACCCCAATCACGCCTGCGGGACGCATTTTCTCGATCTTTTTTACATTGAGCGCGATCGGTTTGGCAAGTTATGCCATTTCATCACTCGCGGCGAGCGTCATTGACAAGCAGGCACAGAAATCAAAACAGCGAATACGGAGGCGACGGATGCAGCAAATTAGCGATTTGAAAGGGCATATCATTATCTGTGGGGCCACGGTCGTCGGTCATCGTGTGGGGTTGGAACTAATGCGGCGTGGACGACAGTTCGTGCTCATCGAAAGCGATGAAGTGCAGTTGCGGGAAGCTCTCTACTGGATGAATCCAGAGTATATTGCACGGTTACGACGACAATACGCCCGCATGGAGATGGCCGATTTCGAGGATATGGATAATCGGCCGATTGCCGATCTCGCCAATGAAATGGGCGTCCTATTCTTGTTAGGCGACCCGACGGATGAAAACATTCTGCTGCAAGCGGGCATCGGTCGCGCACGCGGATTGATGCCGACAATGGACGACGACCGCGACAACATCGCAATTATTCTGAGCGCGCGCGATATGATGGGAAAACTCGACAATAACCGCTTGCGCATCGTTTCGCGGGTCAGCGATCAAGACAACATTCGGCGCACCTATCTCGCGGGGGCGGATAAGATTACCGCGCCGAATATGGTTGGCGGGTTGCAACTTGTCGACCACATGTTGAGCCCCACCGTTGGCGCGCTATGGGATCAGATGTTGTACAACAGTGAGAATACGATGCGCTTTACTGAATGGCGGCTTGACCATCACCCGCAGTGGATCGGCCGAACGGTGCGCGAATTGCGTCAAGGGAAACAGCTTTTAACACTTGCGATTCATCGAGGGGGGGAATATATCTACACCCCATCTGGGGATGTTGGGCTGGAATCGGCCGATGTTCTCATCACCATGCAAGCGACTAATTAGCTTAACAAATATCAGGTAAACCAAAAACCTATGGTTAAAACCACAGGCTGATATGCGAAACACGCTGAAGCGCGTTGTTCCCAGTGCGTTGAAACGCACTTTGTGCATCAGCCTTCGGTTTTAACCGCAGGTGACCAAGTACCGTATCATTTTCCCATTTAGATCAGTTTCAACAAATGGTATTTCCGCTTTCCCTTGCGCAACACCACAAATTGACCTTCTATCGCATCACTCAAGGTCAATGTGCGTGCATCGTCCCCAACACGCTCATTGTTTACGTTCATCGCGCCGCCCTTGAGCGAACGGCGGGCATCCCCTTTCGAGCTTGCCAACGTCGTCTCAGCTAGCACATCAGCGAGCGCAATGCCCTCCCCTTCAAGTGATGATTTGGGAAGTTCGCTGCTTGGCACATCGGTGAAAATGTCGGCAATGTCAGAGCTATCCAACCCCTCCAAACTGCCGCCAAATAGCACGGCCGTCGCCTGCTCCGCTTTGGCGAGTGCCGTTTCACCATGCACTCTGCGCGTTACAAGTTGTGCCAGCTTCTTTTGTGCGGCCCGACGATGTGGCTCTGTCTCGACAGCATGTGCCAACGCTGCAATGTCGTCCCGTGTCAGGAAGGTGTAGTAATTGAGCAGATCGATCACTTTGCTATCTTCAGTATTGATGAAGAACTGGTAGAAACGGTAAGGCGATGTGCGCGCTGGATCGAGCCAGACTGATTCTCCATCAGCCGTTTTGCCAAATTTCGACCCATCCGCGCGCGTGATCAGCGGGTAGACCAACCCATGCGCGGGTTTGCCCAACACCTTGCGGATAAACTGCGTTCCCGCTGTGATATTGCCCCACTGATCGCTACCACCAGTCTGCATCTGACATCCATACGTTTCCGCCAAATGCTTGAAGTCATAGGATTGCAGCAGCATGTAGCTGAACTCAGTGTAGGACATGCCCTCATCGCCGCGATCGATGCGCCCTTTGACAGAATCCTTTGCCAGCATGTAGTTGACCGTGAAATGTTTGCCGACATCGCGCAGGAACGTGATCATGTCGATTTGACTCAACCAATCGTAGTTATTGACGAGACGAGCTGGATTGCTCTTGACCTCAAAATCGAGGAGGGCTGAAAGTTGCTCTCGGATTTTGACGAGATTGGCCTCAATTTGATCGGCCGATTGCAAATTACGCTCGCTGGACCGCCCGCTAGGATCGCCGATCATGCCCGTGCCGCCACCGGCCAATGCAATCGGCGAATGCCCATACCGCTGCATCCGCGCCAACTGCGTCATTGGCACAAGATGCCCCACGTGGAGACTGTCTGCTGTCGGATCAAACCCATTGTAGAGCGTCACCTTTTCCTTGTTCAATAGTTCTTGCACGCCTTCTGTGCTATCAAACACGAGACCGCGCCACTGCAATTCTTCAAATAGATTTTCTGACATAGAACTTCATGAAGTTGCTAGTGGTTAGTGCGCTGATTGTTGGTAAGACAAATGCCTCACAACAACCAATAACTAACGACTCACAACGACTAAATAGACAACAAAAAAGACGCGGCTTTCACCGCGTCCTCTTTAACAATTTCAGCAAAGTCTCACTAGCCATGCAAGACCGCCGCTGAGCGCGGTGATTTGGTCTTATCATCATAATAATAGTGAGCACGTTTTTGATTCATGCCAAGCATAATAACAGAGACAGGTCGTTTGTCAAATTTTGATGGCGATCAATGCAACGTGCCTGTAGAATAATTTACAGCAGGTCAATTGCAGCATCCAACATTTATGGGGAAATGTATGCCAAGCCAATACGCTGAGCCATTGAAAGATACGCATCGAAATTCGTCTTGCGGTTATCGCGGCAAAGTCGATGATCCTGAATTCCGTCTACAATATCCCTCAAACAAAACATATTGTCATCGAGCAGTCCCACCGTTTCCAATTGATCCCAAGTACCAGCAACAATGCTGTCTTACAGAAAATTTCGCGCAATGTCCCTTAATTTTGGGCGCGATTTCTGCACCAACAGATGGAATGGTCTATCATCCTTCTGCTACGCGAATTCGCAAAAATTTCTTGAAGCGATTGTTGCGACGGCACAAATAATTTAAGGGTGTGTTTCATCTAGGTTTTGCGTATTTCGGGAATGTCACTCCGTGACCCTACGGTATGGATTTCCGTTAGTGTCTTTAGGTTTTCGCCACTTTACTGCGTGATGCGTGGTGCGTGGTACGTATCCAGTTCACGTACTACGCACCACGTACCACGTTTTGCATTGTGGCGAAAACTTCGTGACACTAACGATTTCCCGAAACTTTCGCACTAGAAGAGTGGATTCCTGCCTGTGCGGGAGGATCGTTTCAACTCATTTGAAACACACCCGTAATCAAAGTGGCAATTTGAGACTAAATCAGATGCATAGATTCTTAATTCTGTTCGTTTTTCTATTGATCGGGTGTGAGATTTTGGAGGAACCTGTTGAGCGGCCACGCACGGTGATTATGGGCGAAACGGCGCAGGTTCTACACGTGATTGATGGCGATACGATCGATGTTCTGCTTGACGGAAATGAATATCGCGTGCGCTACGTCGGGGTTGACACGCCCGAACGGGATGAGCCATTTTATCGTGAAGCAACGCAAGCCAACCGCGATTTCGTCGACGGACAGACGGTGACACTCGCCGTCGATGTCTCCGAAACGGACCAGTATGGCCGCCTGTTGCGCTATGTCTATTTGGCCGACGGCACATTTGTCAACGCCGAACTCATCGCTGGCGGATACGCGAGGCTCGTCACCTATCCGCCTGACGTGGCAAATGCAGATTACTTTGCCGATCTACAACGCGAGGCACGTCAGGCAGAACGTGGATTGTGGGCGATCAATGAGTTGACAAATGTGGGCGCACCTGCTGGTTGCCAAATCTGTTCACGCAATGCGTACAATTGCAGTGATTTTTCGACGCAACGCGAGGCGCAAGCGTGCTATCAATTCTGTTTGGATGAAGTCAACGAAGATGTTCATCGGCTTGACGGGGGCGGCGATGGCCTCGTTTGTGAAAGTTTGCCGTAAGCAAGCAACATGCGCCACTTGGTCATTAAAAAATTAATTCGGTAATAGCCCGTCATTCTCGCGCAGGCGCGAATCCATTCTTTTTCGCCATGTCATTGCATGGTTTCGGGAAATCCATACCGCAGGGTCACAGAGTGACATTCCCGAAACATCGATTACCGAATTTATTTCTTAAACTGCAAACATGGCGCATGTTTAATCGTCCAATTTCACTTGTTCAACCTCTGGTACAGCGTAAATCAGCGGGATGCTTAAGAGCGTTGTCAGCCCTTTGATGATGACATTTGCCCAGAAGATCGAGGCGACGATGGCGAACGGCAGGGCCCCGAAAAAGGCAATCGCACAGAATACAAGGGAGTCGATTGGCACGGCAACCGCATTTGATGCGAGAACACGCCCCCACTGATATTTTTGTCTGAAACGTTCAACCCAGCGTTCATAAACTTCGCTGTCGATAAACTCGGAGATGATTTCGGCCGAAATCGACGCAAACACTATCCGCCAGACGGGCGCCAACACCGCGCCAAACGCCAGCTGTGGCCCCACGCCCATATCGGCCGGCAAGAGCGAGGCAACCCAAAAGAGCAGCGCCATGAAGATGTTGATCACAGCGGCGGCGAGAATGAGCGTCCGTGCGGTCTGTTTGTTGGTTGTTTTGTGAACGAGGTCACGCAGGGTGAAGGTAAAGGGATAGACGAGCGTGCCAGCATCGACCGAGAAGCCCGCAATCATGACGATACGGAGGCTGGCGATGTCGGCTAACATCTGCGCCGCGACGTAGGCGACGGAGACGATCACGACAATGTTAAGCGTTTTTTGCTGCATGTTTTAGTTTCCTTAAAGGCGGCAGGTTCTACGACTACCTATTTGGTTTTTCGCTCAGATTTGGTGAGCGACAAATAGTATAGAAGCGTTATGGCGATTTGACCATTGGACTTGGAACTGAATTTTTGATGTGTGACTGCTTAGTTTGACCGCAGATAGTCCTTTTTTTGGCATAATGCAGTGTTTGCGAAAATGATATGAGGATGACGATGGGGAACTTTCGGCCGATTTACCACCTACTATTTTGCTGTCTATTTTTTCTTTGCGCCTGTGCTGCACCACTTCCAAACGGCACACCAATCACAAATGTAACCCCATCCTCGACCAGCACGCCGCACCCGCTGAGTCCAACACCCACGCTAATTCCCACGCAACCAACAGCCACCGCAACGTCGGCCAGCACGCCCACACGAACGCATACGCCGACGCAAACGCAAACACCAACGCAAACCGCCACACCCACGCAAACACCAACGCAAACGATGACCCCAACGCCAGAAGGAACAGTGCGCTTTACAGTCTCGGTCGTCAGCGAATTGACTGGCAAGCCTGTGGTGGGCGCACAGGTAAGGTTGCAGGGGGACGGGTACAATCGTTCACGCACAAGTGAGAGTGACGGCACCGCACAGTTTCCCGATGTCAAAACAAATGGCGTATACACACTCACCGTCGCGCTCGCTGGCTTCGTCGGCATCAGCGAGACGGTGGCAGGCAGCGCACTGTTTGAACCACTGCGTGTCGCGCTCCTTGATAGCGTGACTGTCGAGATAACTCGCGTTAACATTCACATTCGCACGGGGCCAGCACCCGCATTTGGCAGTTTGGGGTTGGCAACGCCTGGCGATAACTATCGTATAATTGGACAGAATCGGGCGGGTGACTGGCTGCTGATAGATGCTGATTTTCCAGTCAATGCGTGGATTGCGCGGATCGATGGCTCGATGCAATTTGCGGGGGATTTGGACGCGCTGCCAATTATTGAACAGTGAGAAATAGAGATGAGTGAACTAAATGTTGAAGCGATAATGCAAGAGATACGCCAACAGATATTGGCGCAAAAGGGGGAAAATCTGCCCGTGCAGGGCAAACGTTTGCCACCTGAATTCTATGAACATCTCTATGAGGCGGGGCTGATCTACGACCAACTGCCAGTCAAAATTCATGTGACGAAGGTGAACATTCCAGTGGTGGGAAAACTGGTCGAATGGCTGCGTGGCAAGTTACATCAACTCGTCGTTTTCTATGTCAATCAGGTTGCAATGGAACAGGTCAAAGTCAATCATCATCTGATCGAGGCAATTGGGGCGTTAGGCCGATCGCTGGATGAGCAGGAATAACGTGGGCGTGTGATGAAAATTGCCTTTGTAACCCCTTGGTATGGGGAGATTCCGGGTGGTGCGGAGAGCGAGACACGCGAGACGGCGCGACGGCTAGCGGCGGCTGGATTGACTGTAGAGGTGATCACGACGTGTATTCGTGATTTCTTTGCGCCATGGGATAAGAACTTTCATCGGGCAGGGGTGACGTTCGAAGACGGCGTGACGGTGCGGCGGTTTAAGGTGCGGCGGCGAGATTATCAAGCGTTTGCGGCGGTCAATGCAACGTTGATGGCGGGGGGGGGAATATCGGCCGAAAATGAACAAACCTATCTGCACGAAATGTTCAAATCCCCTGCGTTGCTACACTATCTCGCGCAACATCACGCTGACTACCAACTGCTTTTCTTCATTCCCTACATGTTCGCCACAACCGTATTAGGTTGTCAAATCGCCCCCGAACGCAGCATCATCATTCCCTGTCTGCACGATGAAGCGTATGCACGGCTGGGCATTTTCCGTGACTCGTTGCCACATGCACGCGCCATGATTCTGCATTCTAATACTGAAAAACGGCTCGCGGATCAGCTGTGGGGAGAGAGCGCACAGACGCGACTCGTGTTGGGCGAAGGGGTGCAAACTGATTTTGTGTATGACGCGACGCGCTTCCGGAAAAAGTACGGCGTTGAAAAACCGTTCGTGCTGTGGGTTGGTCGGCGCAGCGCGGGCAAAGGTACACCCCTGCTACTCAAACATTGGCGACAATTTGTCCGCGAGAACCCGACAGATTTGCAGCTTGTATTGATCGGGCCGGGCGAACTTTCCAACTTGCCAGCACAAACGATAGACTTAGGATTTGTGCCAATTCAAGATAAATACGACGCGATGGCGGCTGCGCTGGCGTTTGTCCATCCATCACCTAATGAGAGCTTTTCACTGGTGCTGATGGAGAGCTGGGTTGCAGGAACTCCTGCGCTGGTCAATGGCAAAACGGCCGTGCTGCATGAACATTGTGTGCGCTCAAATGGCGGCCTGTGGTGGGAGAATGGGGCGGAATTTGCAGCCACCCTCAACTATCTGATGGCAAATCCCACCAGCGCGGCGCAAATGGCGGCAAATGGACGGCAGTATGTGCTGGAAAATTATCAGTGGGAAACAATCACTGCGAAATATGTCGAGTTAATCGAATCTTTGGGAAAAGGCGTGGTGAAGACTAAGTAGTGTGACCTGCGTGGTCTAAAATGACCTCTGGAAACGCACCACTTGCTCGCTATACTCTCTCCCACAGACTCTTAACACTTCAAGGAATAACATGGAATTTGTAAAATTAGGACGCACCGGATTAAAGGTATCGAACATCTGCTTAGGCACGATGCAGTTTGGCTGGACGGCCGATGAGGCAACGTCGCACGATCTACTGTCACACGCCACTGAATTGGGCTGCAACTTTATCGACACGGCCGATATCTACTCGCGCTGGGCAGAGGGCAACGACGGCGGCGTGAGCGAGACCATTATTGGCAACTGGCTCGCAAATGGGGGCGTACAGCGCGATCAGGTTGTGCTGGCGACAAAGGCACGCGGGCCAATGGGGGATGGGCCAAACGATAGCGGTTTGTCGCGCGGTCATCTAATGAATGCCGTCGATGCGAGTCTACGCCGTCTGCAAACCGACTATATCGACCTTTACCAAACGCACGCACCCGACGATGACACACCGCTCGATGAGACGTTGCGTGCGCTGGAGGACATCGTGCGGTCGGGCAAGGTTCGCTATATCGGATGTTCAAACTATCCTGCATGGAAGCTAATGAAGTCGTTGTGGATCAGCGATGTGAAGAATATCGTGCGCTATGATAGCCTTCAGCCACATTACAGCTTGGTCAAACGAGCCGAATTTGAACGTGAATTGCAAGCAGTTTGTCTCGATCAGGGCATTGGCGTGATTCCCTATAGCCCATTGGGGGCGGGCTTTTTGACTGGCAAGTATCGGCGCGATACAGAGCTGCCTGACTCCTCACGCGCGCAACGCATCAAAGATCAGTACATGAATGAGAAAGGATTTGCCATCATCGACAAGCTAGAAGAGATCGGCAATGCACACGATGCAACCATTGCTCAAACCGCCATCGCATGGGTGATCGCCAATCCTGCCGTGACGAGCGCGATTATCGGTGCCAATTCGCGTCAACAGCTAGAGGACACGATTAAGGGTGGATCAGTGACGTTATCGGCCGAAGAGAAAACACAATTGGATGAGGTTTCAAGCTGGCAGTAGGTAATAAAAAGGGAACAGTATGTATCGCTGTTCCCTTTTCATTATATTCTATGAGATCCAACCAAACAGCAGCCTAGCCGTGTAGAATCCTTGCAATGAGTGAAGAAACCAAAACGAAATTTGTTCCGTGTTCGCGTTGCGGTGCGCCCGTATTGCCCAATCTGGGAGAGTGCATGATTTGTGGCAAGGAAAATCCGGGTCGCTTGGCGAATAACTTTTTCGGCCGAAAATATGTCGAATATCGTCAACAGCAGCGCAAACGTGACAACCGTGCTGGACAGATAGATTTGCCAGCCGCACTGGGCGAATATCGCTATCTTTTCAACGGCGCATTTGCCGTCTCCCACATGCTGATTGCGGCAACCGTTGTGCTTTATCTGCTTGCACTGTTGATCGATCTCGGCGGAATGTCATTTTATGCAGGTGGTCTCAGCATCCTCGCACCGAGTTCAGACGCGGTGATCAGACTGGGTGCAACGGGGCGTATTCCGCTCATGTTTGGGCGGGTTTGGTCATTTTTGACCGCACCCTATCTCTCGACCAATTTGCTGGATGCAGGCATCAATGTCCTGTGGCTGTTTTCGATTGGGCGGATGGTAGAACGCTTTTTTGGTGGCGCGCAAACGTTCTTGCTTTATGCAGCGAGTGGCATCGTTGGGGGGATTGTGGGGGCGCTCTTTGGCGCTGGCGTCATGACGACGGGATCTCCTGCGCTGTTTGGACTTTTTGCGGGGTTGATCGTTTTCGGCCGAAATATGCACGATTCCGTCGGTGACCAACTGGTGCGACAGGGCATCATGCTCGGAGTCATCTTGCTGCTGTTCGACCTACTCGGCTCCATCTCACATCTCTTTGCAGACATCGGCGGGGCGGCAGTGGGGTATGGACTAGCCACCCTATTTATACAGAATTTAGCCCTGCGGTATGACCCACTGACCGATCGGGTCGCCCGCGCTATTGCGATTGCATCGGGTGCGCTGTTGCTGATCGGCCTGCTCTTGCCGTTGGCGTTGTTGCGCTAGACACGTTCGCGGCGCAACGAAAGCCCAAGAATTAACGCAATGACGGCGAGGATGGCCGAAATGACAAATGTTTCGGCAAGCGTCGCAACAGTCGTGTCGGTCAATGCTTGAATGAGCGCATTTTGATAGTTTGGATCGTCAATCGCGGGTACTTGGATACGCTGGCGCAGAATGCCAAAACGATAGAGTCCCCATGCGGTTAACGCCGATAATCCCACGCTCATTCCCATTAAACGCATCACGATGACCAAACTGCTCGCAATCCCGCGCTCTGTTTCGGGGGCAGCATTGATAACGGCCGCGCCAACTGGGGCGGTGACAAGTCCAAACCCTGCGCCCAAAATGGCGAGTTGCCAACCCATCTCAAGATAGGGCGTGCCGGACATCCAGAGAAAACCCATCATCCCAAATCCAATCACGCAACCCAACAATCCGACCAGCACAGGTGGACGGTAGCCGCTACGTTCTGTCCATTTGCCCCCAACAAAAGCGGTGATTGCCATTGCGCCCGTCATTGCACTGAGCAGTATACCGCTGGTGATTGCCGCGCTCCCGACGTCGATCTCCAAGACGTTCACAACAAGCGGCACATTGACCATTGCAATGATCAAAATGCCGCCGACGATAAAGTTGATGAAGATAGCGGCCGAAAAGTTGCGCCGACCAAACAGCGACAAATCGATCAGTGGTGATTGGCCGCTACTCCCAGATGCATATCGAGTTGCAACCCGTCGCTCCCAAAAGACAAACGTGATCAACGTCACCACCGCTGTTAGATACAGTGGCGTGGTGCTGACTTTTTCCTCAGCCGCAAAGTCGGCAAATCCACCAGCGGCCGAAATGTCACCACTGTTGAGCAATGCGATATTTAACGTGAGAAGGCTGATCGTGAGTAAGGCTGCGCCGATCCAGTCGATGCGGGTTTTGAGGCGTGGTTCGGGCAGTTCACGCATGGCGTAAAATGCGAGTGCAATCCCAAAAAGCGTTAGCGGAATGTTGAGATAAAATTGCCATTCCCATGTCAGATAACGAACCAAGAGCGCGCCATAGAGCGGTCCCCAAACCCAACCCGCCGTGTCAATTGCGCCGAGTATGCCAAGCGCAGAGGCCCGACGTTCACGTGGATAGATGTCGGCAATGATCGCCATGCTGACGGGAACCATTGCGCCGCCGCCAATGGCTGTAATGACGCGACCGATGAGAAAAAAACGCAGACTTGGCTCAAACAATGGGGCGGTGAGCGGATTGAAGGGGAGAATGACCCAGATGGAGCCGATCAGAAAGAGAAGCAAGGAGGTGATATAGATGGTTTTTCGGCCGATCACATCCCCAAGTCGTCCCACAAACGGCATGACTACCACATACGCAATCAGATACGCATTGACAACCCATGCCGCTTGATCTAGCCCATCGGGCAGCGGGATTTCCAAGTCAAAAACGATTTGACGCAGCATCGTCGAGACGACCGTGAGATCATCAGCTGCGACAAAGACCCCAAATGCGAGGGTGAAGAGAATGAGGCGGGGAGAGGTTTTTTTCATTGGGCCGTGGGTCAAAGAAAGAAGTCAACGATGGCAGCCTTGACATCTTCGGTAATTGTATACCATTCAAACGTCGGATCACGGGTGATCGTGAGCGCGTCAGGTTCAATGCGCAAATGCTCGATGCCCGGAATGACGGCAAGCGTTTGGGCAAGCGGGGAGCCTTCGAGCATCAGATCGGCCGAATCATACTCCTCGACCTCCTCGATCGTCAGTGTGACGTTCGATTCAATGATCAAAATATGTGGGTCGTCCGTTTCTTCTGGTTCTAGTTCGATGTACTCAGACATAATTGCTAAACTCTATACCTAAAATTGTAATTGGCAAGGAAAACTTTTTGCTATAATGTAGCGTATCTTTATTCGGAGAGGATGTTATGAATAAACTTTTTGGATTTCTAGCGGGTGCAGTATGTGGTGCAATGGTGGGGGCGAGTGCATCGCTGCTATTTACGCCACAATCTGGTGAAGATTTACGGGCGCGCGCTGTGGCACGCTGGGAAACGGCGTTGGCTGAGGCACGCAGCGAAATGCGGCGCACGCAAATGGAATTGAACGCGCAGTTTGACCAATTGAAAGCGGCCTAACTCACAGCAATTTTGCGCTAAAAATGATCCGTAGCGTTGGCATCGGTTGCTGTACGCTGCGGATTTTTTGTTTTGGGCCATCCGCGTTCCAGCTCGGCAGCATGGCAACTTTCTAGCTGACCAGCAATCTATACACTTATGCTTGACAAAAAACAGGGACAATTGACGGCATATTTGCCATCGGCCGATCCTGACCAGCTTGCTGAAACGCTCGTGGCGATGGCGAATGCGGATGGGGGCATCGTCGTTCTTGGTCTCAATGAAGATGGCTCCTTTGCGGAAGAAATTTGGGAGGAGGAGGCGACGAGTGCGCTGCAATTGGCGATTGAGCGATGCAATCCACCCGTGATGGCGCAGTGGGAGATGCTGCAAACGCGACGGGGGGATTTGGTCAGCTTGCGAGTGGCAAGATCGGCCGATCTCCATACATTGTCAGACGGGCGCATTCTTGTGCGGCACAATACGGATAATCGGCCGATTTCAGGCGCAGAACTAATCCAATTGGCGACACGCCGCACCGTCGGCAACTATGAGTCAGATAGTGTTGCAGGCGCCACTATTGACGACTTTGATCGCAACATCGTCAAGGCATACTTGGACGGACGTAAAGAACGCGGCAACGCCTATGTCGGCTCCCGCGAACAGCTCTATTTTGAAATAGGGGCAACCAATCACGCGGGCAACCCAACCGTCATGGGCATCCTGCTATTTGGCAAGAATCCACAGATGTTTATGCCGCAAAGTGGGGTTGTCTTTGTCTCATTTGATGGGCTGGACCCACGTGGCATCAATGGTCGCGTTGGCTACACGGGGCGCACCGAGATCAACGGTTCGCTGGCTCAAATCACAGAGCGCACGTGGAATGTCGTCTATCGTGAGATGCGAACGGGGGCGCGACTGCGGGGACTGCGCCGTGAGGAGGAGAGCGAATATCCCGTTTTTGCCGTGCGCGAGGCCATCATCAACGCTATTGCACATCGAGATTACCGGATTGCGGGGCGCAAAATTGAGATTCGCATGTACGATGACCGACTTGAGGTGATCAGTCCCGGCGGTTTAGCGGGACACATGACACTTGATAACTTGGTCGAGGAACATTACTCACGCAATCCACGAATCGTGAATGGGCTTTTTCAGTGGGGGTATATTGAGGAGCTGGGTTTGGGAATTGATCAGATGATGGAGCAGATGAATGAGGCGGGACATCCCCCACCCAAGTTCGACGTGACCAACGAGATATTCACCGTCACGCTTTCAAATGCGCGGGTTGATGAGGAGCGCAAGCCGCGGGGAATGAACGAGCGGCAAGTGATCGCGATCAACTATGTCAAGAAAAATGGCAGCATCACCAATGCTGATTTTCGGCGTGAATGTGCAGATATTTCGGCCGAAACATTGCGACGCGATCTCGCTGATCTTGTCCGAAAAGGCAAGCTGCTCAAATTGGGGATGAATAAGGGAACATACTACATTCTGAACAGCTAAATTGGGGATGAAACGGCGGGTCACGTTCCAACAAAAAACCGCCTTGCGGCGGCTTGATGGACGATACTGGACTCGAACCAGTGACCTCTGCGATGTGAACGCAGCGCTCTAACCAACTGAGCTAATCGTCCGCAGGTCGGAAATTATAACAACCTCACATGAGCGCGGCAAGACCGCGCACCAGCTGAAAAATACCAAACCCACACAACAAAACGGCCGAAACATAGGCCAGCCAACGATTGAGTCTGCCATCCCCCTTGTCTGCTTTCCCTACGAGTCCAAAAAACAGAATGAAGAGCGCAAATCCACCACAGAGGGTCAAATACATACCGAGCAGAAAGCCGACTGCATGGCTGATCGAGTCGCGCCATGCTTCTAAGAGAATGATCCCTCCGATTGTTCCCCAAAAGATGTAGGGGTTGGGATTCAATAGGTTGACGAGACTTGCCTTTACCAGACCATGCTCAGGCGCGTCCTGCTCGACTGCTTGCGCGACGGGCGCATTACCCGACTGAAATGCGCCCCACGCCAAATAGATTAGGAATAGGCCACCTGCTATTTGCAGTGCTGCGACAGCCCATGCGGGGAGATTTGATAGAAGGAAGACGACGAGTAGAACGATTGGAATATCGCTAATCAGGGGGGCGAGTGCGAGCGGCAACGACCGCCGCCAGCCGTTTTTGAGCGTTTGTGAGAATAGAAAGGCCTGCATAGGGCCGGGTTGAGCAGAAGCGGGGAATCCGAGCAAAAAGCCTTGCAGAAAATAGGCTAGCATAACTTATCCATATTTGCGAACATAGAAGATATATCCAATCACAAAAATTGTTGCGAACGAAAACCACTGAACGGCATAACCGAGATGGCTGCCTTCGCTAAGTTCGACTTCATGTGCGGTGCGGAAGGGTCGTGTGGCTGGGTCGCTATTGTCAGATGTTTGCAACATGACAACGGGCAACAATTCGGCCGAAATCACCTCTTGAATCTGCTCATAATTGAGCAAAAATATCTCCCCATTTGTGAGGGTCGCGGGGCGCGGGCTGAACTGCTGAACGACACCTTCAATAGTGGTCAGCGATTCATCAAACTGACGCAAATCGGCCGATTGCCATTCCACATTGGAAATCCATCCCCGATCCACCAAGATGGCACGATCTGTCCCCTCAAGTACAAAAGGGGCAACGAGATGCACGCCCGACCCGATCTGTTGATTATTTTGATTGAGCAAAACGATCTGCTCAGCAAAGTTAAACTGTCCCGTTGCGCTGATAGCACGGTCTGTCATCTCAAGCAGTTGTGATTCATCGCTGAGCGTGTTGAGGTTGAGTGGGGGCTGATTGATCTGAATGCGAGTCGCAGCATTGAGCTCCCGTCGCCATTCAAGGCGATCTAGTTGCCAGAATCCAAGCCAAATACACGTCGCGGCAATGACGAGGATAAGAATTGTTTTAGCAATATTTTTTCGGCCGAAATAGCTACCCATCGCTCCCCCGCCTCAATCCAACCAATGCAACAACGGCCACCAGCACAATTACCCCGCCCATCACAAACGGATTGTTGGCGATGGACGCGCCCTCCACTGTATCAACAAACGAAACTTGGTCTACAAGATCATCAATTTGAACGACAAAGCGGTAATCACCAGGGCGATTGATTTGTAGATCGGCTTCGTAGAGAAATTTGTTGGCTGAATTCTCATGAGTTGCAACTGCTTCAATCGGTTGTCCATTGCCAAGCGGCACAATTGAAATGTTAACCGCTCGATTTAGGACGGCCGCACTCTCCTGCGCCAGCCCGACTGTCACATGCACTGTGCCAGCACGTAACGGTTCTGGGTCTGTCCACACGGAGATGACATATTCACCAATCGGCGCATTGGCAATTTGTGGAATGCCGCCCCCATGTGCATCGACCATTCGCGAGGGAAAAACAAGCCCACAAAGTATGATAAAGAGTAACCAAATGTCGAACTTTGGAATGACTCTTCTAATTACAGCATTCTGCTTATTGCACATGGTTCTCAGGAATCGGCCGATATGCCAGCTTTCCACGGCGCCGTCGATTGAATATTGCGCGATTTTGACTGGCGCTCCTGTTCATTCAGCCACAACGTCACAAGCACGATCACGGCGATCACATACATCATACTACCCGGAATCCACATGATCGCACCCCCTAGCCGCTGATCATCAAGCACAGAAATGTTGAATGTTCGAAATGGGATGGTTTCATAGTACGTATAAATGACGGCGTCAGCCAATGCAATGACAACACCCGCAATCATATTTGCTGGCACACATGCGATGGTAAAGATGATTCGTACTGGGTAGGAAAAGCGTTTGTGGAAAACAGGTGCAGCCCCCGTAATGTGCCACCATAGCAACATGGCGGAGTAGAAAAAGGTGAAGTGCTCCAAATCATGCACCCACTCCTTGCGTAATGTCAGGTTATACATGTTTCCATCATGCCACCCCCAGAGAAATAGAAAGAAGGCGGCCCATGCGACAAAGGGCTGGCTAATTTGCGCCAATATGGGACGAATTTTCGAGCGTTTCGAGAAAAATAGGGCGCCGATTTGCAACCGCGTTTTGAGTGGCAGTCCCCACATGACGATTGGCAAGGGATTTGGCGCGAGTAACAGCGGTGGCGCAAACATCGCAATCATGAGATGTTGAATCATATGCGCTGTAAACAACTGACCGCTCAATACTTCAATTGGCGACATCAATGCAAGAAATACGAGCAATAGGCCAGTCCAATAGGCAAGTAGTCGCCACCAGTGGGAAAGCGCAGAACTGCGTTTCCGCAGACGAACCCAGCCAATGGTGAACGTGATTCCAAAGAATGCGAGGACGGCGAAGATGATTGGTTGAAATTCCCAAGACCCCAATAACGCCCGTGTTGTGTCGCTCATAAAACAAAAACGGAGAACGACAACGCCGCTCTCCGCCAAAGATGTTGTAAATATCCCAAGTTTAGTGGTGGATTTCCATCACTCGGCCGATCAAGTAGAGCGCAGGATAGAAGAAAATCCAGATCACATCGACATAGTGCCAGAAAATCGCGCACGACTCGACACCCCAGTGTTTATCTATCGTGTAGTTACCTTTGCGACCATTGCGGATGACCGTTCCGATATATACCAAACCAATAATCACATGCGCTGCATGCATTCCTGTCATCATGAAAAAGACTGCACCAAACACGCCATCTGTCGGCCGCAACACAGATTCTTCACCCGTGATCGCCATTGCCAATTCGGGGATAACGCCCCACTCGACAAAGAAGAGACCGAGCAAGAAGAGGAGGCCGAAAAAAAATGTCCAAATCAGATTGGTGTCCATCTTCTTCCAATCAGCAAACCCCGCGGCGATTTCAGCACGAATCATAAAGTAGCTGCTCAACAGCAGGACTGAGGTCGTGACAAGTGCAGCCGTTTGACTTAGATGTGGGCGGACAATTTCGCCACCATCACGCCAGAGATAGAACCGCGCAGCAAGCAGTGCGACAAATAGAAAAAGCTCCGAAAAACAGAATAACCATATTCCAAGGCGATTGGCACGCAACTGCTCAGGCCAGCTTAAGGCAAACCCATGATCTTCGTCATGATGGTCATCATCGTGTAAGTGTTCAACTGCAGCGGCCATTAGTGTTCATCCTCCCGCCACAGGCGATAGATGTGCATAAAAAAGTAGACAACAAGGGCTGCCTTAATGAAGGCAACGATTGTCAGGAATACGGGAGAATCGAATGTCTCGCTACCCGCCATCAAGTATTCCAGAAAAGTTAGTGCAGCGAGACCGATTGCAACAATCGAAGCCTGACGGTAAGTTGCGGCTTGTTGTTCGGCCGATTTTACATTTCCAGCCATAAATAATGCTCCATAAACAGACACAGGTCCGTTTAACTAATCTCCAACGGCAGGGATATTACGGACATACGTCCAGTTTTCCGAGCCATACTCATAAGGTTCACCGACTACCTCGATGGGGGTTAAATAGTTAAATTCAGGCAGTGGGCTAGGTGCAAGCCATTCGGGATTATGTGCACCCCATGGATTTTCTGCGGCGCGTTCACTAGAACGTGCGCTTACCCATAAGTTGTAAATCATGATAAGCACCGCCCAACCAATGACCAGCGTCGAAACCGTCACCACTGACTGTGTGAAGTCAATTCCCAGTGCGGGGTCATAGTCGGCAATACGACGACGCATCCCCATCAGCCCAACACGCATCTGCCCGAGCGTCATCACCCAAAAGGCAGGTAGCATCAACCAAAATTGCAGCTTGCCCAATCGTTCGTTGTACATCTTTCCCGTGATTTTCGGGAACCAGAAAAAGATTGCGGCGAAGAATGGGAAGATGAAGCCACCAAAGACAGTCGCGTGGAAGTGACCAACAACCCAGTAGGTGTCGTGCAGATAGAGGTCGGTTGGGATGGTGCCAAGAATCGGCCCACTCAGCCCACCGAGAAGGAATACTGAGATTGCCCCCAGCACAAACAGCATCGGTGTTGGAAAAGAGAGCTTTCCACCCCAAATCGTACCCAGCCAACTGAAAAACTTGACACCTGTTGGAACACCAACTAATAGCGTCGAAATCATAAATGGAATTCGCAGTGCGTCGCTCATGCCAGACGTAAACATGTGATGCGCCCAAACGATAAAGCCAACCATTGCGATCCCAAGACTTGACATAGCGACCCAACGATAACCAAATAGCGGCTTGCGTGCGAATACGGGCAAAATTTCACTGATAATGCCAAAGCCCGGTATAACCCACATGTAAACAGCAGGATGTGAATAGAACCAGAACAACTGCTGATACAAAATCGGGTCGCCCGGTGGCACGGAGGTTGGGTCAAAGAAACCCATCCCTAAAACGCGCTGCGCCAACGCCAGACTCAATGCAACCCCAACCGTCTGCGTCGCTGTAAACTGCATGATCGCAGTTGCAACGGCCGTCCAGACAAAGATCGGCATACGGAAGTAAGACATCCCCTTGGCACGCATCGTCGCAACGGTGACAAGCGTGTTTAAACCACCAGCTATCGAGGAGAAGCCGTTCATGTAGAAGCCGAGCATGAAGAGGACAACGCCCATTGCAGGGGTCGTTACGCTGTGTGGCGGATAGCCAACCCAGCCCGTATCCCAGCCAAGTGTGAGACCGCCCAGGAGTAGTGTTGCCGCAGGAACACCGACCCAAAAGCTAAACGCATTTAAGCGCGGGAACGCCATGTCGGCCGCGCCAATCATGACAGGTGCAAGATAGTTCATCAACGCGCCAATTCCTAAAAAGACGGCCGCGATCATGATCATGCCATGCGCGCTAAACAATGTATTGTACTGGTCATGATCCATCAACTGCATACCGGGAAACGCGAGTTCGAGACGGAACATAATCGCCAACGCACCGCCGACGAGTAAGACAAAAATACTCATCACACCATACTGAATACCGATTACCTTATGGTTGACATCGACGCTGAAATAGCGCATCCATTCTGGTTCACCGACGGGCGCACCGTGGTGGAGGTGAGTCTCAATGCCAAACGCCCACTTGAGCCAATCTGTGAGCACGCCAGCAAACAGCAAGAACATCGGCACGCTGAGAATACCACCTAAGACGAGTCCGACTTCCCCTGCGGCAGGAATACCGGCAGCCACCTCACGCGCTGTTGGGATATTTCGCATCAGGGTAAACGTAATAAATATCGTCAGGAACTGACCCATCAACCCCCACGCAATAGCGGTTCCACCTAGGTAGTAGAAAAATGCGCCAACTTTTGTGTGATTAAAGTTGCCTGACCCCGAAACGATGCCAGACACGAATGCCCATAATACGCCTAGCGCAAGAACCGCACCTTGCACCGCTTCTCCCCATGCAGGCTCCTCAAACCCATTTAAATCGGTGAACCAATTAAATAGTGAGAGCACGAGATAAAGTATGACGTAGACGATGAGTCCGCCAGAAACACCAGCGGCGATACCGCGTCCGAGTTTTGAGTGTGTAAATTTAAGGATGGTTTTCATGCGGCATTACTCCGAAATAGACTTCATAAATTCAATGATGTCTTGCAAAATCACAACATCATCACGTCCACGCGCTGCTAGATCTGCTTCGCGGGCGGCAAATTCTTGTTCATAAGTTTGGATCATCACGTTTGCGGCGTAGCCTTGAACAATTTTTGCGTTTGGCGCATAGATAGATTCTTGAATGTAAGCATCATCAGCGATGATCGTTTCCCCTGATTCCAGTAGCTCTTCACGTCCATAAATGCCCAGCCATGTCGGGCCTGTTCCATCGGAGCCGTCGATACTGTGGCAACTTTGGCAGTTGAAACCCTCTGCACTCCACCAGTATTCACCGCGGGCGATGGGGTCTTCCGGAATATCGTTCAAAATACGTTGTATTTCTGCTTCCGCCTCTGCAAGAGAGTTCATCACATAGACATTGGCGTACATTTCGGAATGGCCTGTGCCACAGATTTCTGCACAGCGTACAAGGGGTCGATACCCTTCAATGCCCGTTCGCTCAAACTGGTCTTCGATAATTTGTTGTTGGGTTTTGTTGGGGGTGAAACGCAATTGTTTCTTAACGCCGGGCAGCAAATCCTGCTTAACGCTAAATTCTGGAATCCAGAAGGAGTGGATAATATCGGCCGATTCCATCTGCAACAAAACCGGCATATCCTTTGGAACGACCAGTGAGGCTAGCTCCGTTCCATCTGGATAGGTAAACTTCCATGCCCACTTACGTCCCTCTACTTCAACGACAAATGCATCCGCGTCCCCTGCGGAACTATTAATGTCGAGCAACAGATTCGTTCCCCAAATCGCAAAGAAAACGACAATGCCAAGCGGCATAATTGTCCATGCAATTTCAAGGGGTGTGTTGCCGTGCATGTACACGCCATCCCCATCATCGCCCTCTTTGCGCTTGAAGACTAAGATAGAATAAAGCATGAAGACAATTATGAGCGCAAAAAGTACCGAAATGACGAGGTAGTGGGCATTCGCCAACACCAAGATTTTATCCCCTTCAACGCTCGCGGAAGGCATAAACGGAAAAAATGCTGTGAAAACATAGTAGACGATCACGCTCGAAATTGCGACGAGTGCAGAGGCCTGTAATAAGTGTCGTGTATTGCTCATGGGTTCGTTCTTCTTATTGACTCACAATTATCCGTGAATCGCTCCATCCATTGTAAGCGTAGGTGGATCAAATTTCTAGTTTGTGTATTTTATCACAATCGCTTTTGTGATCAATTGAATGAGGTCGTGTCTACAACTTCTAAATGCATGTTGCCAACTAAAAACCCCGCTTTCAGCGGGGTTAATTGTTTTAACAAATGAGGTGATGAATGTTGCCTATTCGCTAAACCATTGGTTGAACAGTTCGTCCAGTTTACCGTCTTCCTTCATATCATCCAATGCGCCATCAACTGCACTTTTTAGTGGGCTGCCCGTCGCAAAGATAAAGCCGAGCTCTTCACCAGCAACTGCTTGACCCGTGATCTTTACGCTATCACCATTCTGACCAACATACCCTTGTCCAGCAACATTGTCGATGACAACGGCATCCACTTCACCGTTAATGAGTGATTGTACGGCCGTGCCAAATTGATCATAGGCGACGATACGATCTTCGCCAACGAGATCAACTGCGACGTCATAGTTGGTTGTACCAAGCTGTGTACCAACGAGCAGTTCAGGATCTGCGGCAAATTCGTCTGGCTCCGTAAAGCGATCCTCATCGATTCGTACAAGCAATACTTGCGACGACTGGATGTATGGGGCAGAGAAATCGACAAATTGATCGCGTTCATCGGTTATTGTGATGCCATCAGCACCGACATCAAAGGTGTCGAATCCACCTTCACCGCCCATAATCGCAACCATCGCATCCCAGCTTGTCTCCACATACTCTGGCTCACAATTGATGCGCGAGCAGACTTCATTGAAGATGTCATAGTCATAGCCTACACCTTCACCCGTGTCTGTGTCGATAAAGTTGAATGGGTTGTATGCATTCTCGACGGCAATTCGCAACGTACAGCCCTTGAGGTCAGCCATACCGTTGTCCTGCTCGCCAACTTCCACTTCGCTACAGGGGCCGCCATCGGCCGAATCCCCACCACCACAGGCTGCCAACGCAACGAGCAGCACACTTACCAAAATCAGTAACCATTTTTTCTGAGTCATTTTTTCTTCTCCGTGCAGGATTCTTATTTTGTCCTGCGCACACCATTATAAGTTGAATTTCAAAACGAACAACGTCTTTTTGTCAGCCGGCAGCGAAATGTCCATGCCGTCATTTCTATTACAAGCTACAATCCATGTTGAAAATAGGAAAGGTTATGAAGTTAGGAAACACGCAAATTGAGTTTGAGCAAGAAGATGATCGGTTGAAAGTGCAGTGGCCCGTTAAGCGCAATGTCGCGGCGACGGCGATTTATACCGTGTTGGCAGCGGTCTGGTTTGGTGGGTTGGTCTTCTTTATCTACTCACTGTTCAACCCACCTAGCCCACGCGGGATTGACGAATTGCCGACTTCTATTAGTATCGTTTGGTTTTTGGGGGTGCTGTTGTGGCTCTATATTTGGATTCGCTATATCGGCCGACAGATCCTCCGCTGGTGGCAATTTTATCTGGCAAACCGTGAAATCCTCTATGTCTATGATGAGACGCTGGTGATAAGGCGACCTGTTTCGCTACTTGGCCTGACCGATGCGTATGATCGTCGTCACACATCACATTTCTCGCTTAACGAACAGTATGAAATGATCGGTTTTCAATATGGGAATGTGCGGCGCATCCTCTTTGGGCAAACGCTTTCACAGGCAGAGCGTGAATCGTTGACTAGCTTTCTGAACAATCGCTTTTTCCCGCATTTAGATGACGACGATGATGATGAGGATTAGGTATCGGCAGCGACCGCAACTTGTTGCGTGCCAGCCAAGCGCAATGAAAGTGCTGTCATTGCGTCGATTGTAGCGTTTGCGTGCATATCGGGGTTGCGCCGCGCCAAAAGATTTAACACCATTTCGTCAAAACCGCCGGCGAGCATTTCGGCCGAAAATCGCCCCATGTCGCCCCCCATATCTTCAATCACCCGTCGCCACATCTTGATGACACGCTCCCGAAACTGGACGCGCTTCTCGTTCAACGATGGTACGGCTCCCACGCCACCGACCAGCAATAGCTGCACGATTGACGGTTCATAGACCGCCAAGCTTACATACGCCTGTACTCCCGACGCAATTTGCTGCGCTGGATCGGTCTGTTGGTTCACCGCTTGCTGCAATGTTTGCATCAAGAAATCGGCCGTTTCTTCATAAAGATAGACAAACAGCGTCTCCTTATCGGGAAAATAAAAGTAAAATGTGCCAATTGCAACACCCGCCTGATTGACGACATCGCGCACAGTCGCGGCGTGGTATCCTTTTTCTGCAAAGACTTGCACCGCCGCCTGCATCATTGCGGTGCGCTTTGCGTCCTTTTTTTGGCGAGTCTTCTCGCTGCTTCGATATGCCATAAAATCAATTATGGCTTAAATTGAACGTATGCTCAAATTTTGCCTGAGAAAATCGAGTGAAACAGCGCTGTATCGACAGCTTGCGTTACAAATTCGTGAGCAGATATTGCGTGGCGAACGTCTGGCAGGTGAATCGCTGCCACCGTCGCGCAAATTGGCGGCCGAGCTGGAAATCGGCCGAACCGTTGTGAAACAGGCCTATTCCCAATTGGCCGATGAAGGGTTTGTCGAAACGCGCACAGGTTCAGGCACCTATGTTGCGGAATTGCCCCCATTTCAGCCACAAACGTCGCAAAAAACTGCTGCGCTCTCAGTGTGGGCTGAGCGTGCCTTGCAGTCAAAGCCTAGCGCCGAACGGCAGCAAAAGTCACTCGAATATGACTTTGGTTTTAACAACGATTTTCCACAGATATTTCCATATGATGTTTGGCGCAAACTTCTCGCGCGCTATCTTTCGACGGACGACACGATGCTCGCTCGCTACGGGTCTGCCGCTGGTTTTGCGCCGCTCCGTTCGGCGATTGCCAGCCATCTAACGACCTCACGCGGCGTGCGCTGCGAAATGGAACAAGTTGTCATCGTCAATGGCGTGCAGCAGGCGATGGACATTATCGGCCGAATTCTCCTACAACCCAACGACGCCGTATTTGTCGAATCACCCGGATATATCGAAGCCTATCAACTGTTGCGCGTTCATGGCGCGCATTTACATGGCTACGCAGTAGACGATGACGGCTTTCCCGTTGAGAAACTGGGCAATCGTGCAGCAAAACTGGTTTTTGTCACGCCCGCCAATCAATTTCCACGTGGCGGCACGCTCCCATTGCCGCGCCGCCTGCAACTTATCGAATGGGCGTATGCACATAACGCCTACATTATTGAAGACGACTACGATAGTGAACTGCGCTATGATGAGAAGCAGATCGGCGCATTGCAAGGTCTCGCGCCCGATAGGGTCATCTATCTCGGCACGTTCTCAAAGGTGCTTTTTCCTGCATTGCGCCTCGCCTACGTCGTGCTACCCCAACCCTTAATCGAGCCGTTTCTCGCCACCAAACGCCTGATAGATCGCGGTTCCCCTACCCTTACCCAAGCCGCCATCGCCGACTTTCTGCGCGAAGGGCATTTTGAACGTCACGTCCGTCGTCTGCGCCAAGCATATGCGCAACGCCGCCAAATTCTCACAACAGCGTTAAGGTCAGAACTGCCCGATTGGCAATTTTCGGATGTGCCAGCCGGATTGCACGTGATGGCACGGCTTCCAAGCACAATCGATGAAAGAGTCATGGTTAAATTGGCCGAATCCAATCAGATAGGCATCTACCCCGCCGCACCCTATTCGCTATCACCCAACCCCGATCCTGCGGTGCTGCTGGCGTTTAGTGGCATATCGGCCGAAAAGATCGCGGATGGAATCGGCCGATTGTCTCAAATACGCTTGTCTTAAAATAATAATAGAACGTTACCTGCTGTAAAATAGGCTACGCTCAACTCAATTTTGCGTAAATATGGATACAAATTATGTAATAATTCCTGTTTTCGCTTCAAATTGACACCATTTCGTGTTACTATGACCTTAATGATTTTTTCTCGATTGGATGAACGCATAGATTTAGCCCTCTGAATTTTGCACAAAATAATAGATCGTGGTAAACGAGGTAAGATTCGCGTCGCCAAGCGCGTCTAATAACTTGTAGCCCCATCGAGCAAACAATCGATGACAAATGGTGATGCAGCAGCAATCGTGCCGTTGCACACAACTTATTTCAGCTAGTTTAGACAATTTGAGTCTGACAGCACTAGGAGATTTATGACTTTAGCAACTCAAACCAATCAACCAGCAACAAACGACTTTGCCGCAATGCTTGACGATTATACTCGTGAAGTCCCAACGCAGGGCGCAATCATGGATGGTGAAGTTCTGCGTGTAAGCAGTGACGCGATCTATTTCGACGTCGGCGCAAAGCAGGACGCATTTGTACCAAGCCGTGAACTGGAGCTGTTTGACGATGAGTTTGCTGACAACATTAAGCGTGGCGATCATTTGCCCGTTTATATCGAACATATCGAAGTTAGCGACAACCTACTCGCCGCCTCTTTGGACAAGGGCATTGCATCACGCGACTGGGTGACAGCAGCAGAAAAGATGCATGCAAATGAAATCGTTGAAGCAGAAGTAATTGGTTATAACAAGGGTGGCGTTTTGGCGCGATTCGGCCGAATTAACGGCTTCATCCCGAATAGCCACATTCCAGAACTGCGCTACGCCGAAAATCGCCAATCTTACAAGGCGCGCTTGATCGGTGAGACGATGAATTTGAAAGTGATCGAAGTTGAGCAAGAACGGGAACGTTTACTGCTCTCGCAACGTAAAGCACAGAAAGAGCTGCGTCGAGATCATCTGCTAACACTTGCAGTCGGCCAAATTATTGAAGGGCGCGTCGTCAATTTGACAGACTTTGGTGCCTTTATCGACATTGGACATGGCCTGACAGGGCTCGCGCACATTTCAAAATTGTCCTACGAACGTATCGACCATCCACGTGAAGCGGTCACCGAAGGTGAGATCGTAAGCGTAATGATTGATGATATTGACGTAGACCGTGAGCGCGTCAGCCTTGACCGCAAAGAGACCTTACCAAACCCATGGGCAGTTTTTGCTGAAAATCACCAAATTGGTGACCGTGTGGAAGGTGTTGTTGTCAAAGTAGTTGACTTTGGCATTTTCATGCGCTTGGACAATGGCCTTGAAGGCATGATTCATGTCTCAGAATTGCCGCAGTGGATGGCAAACGATCCAGCTGCTGCGCTACGAGAGGGCGATCGCGTTCTCGCTGCAATTTTGGAAATCGATTTGAAAGAGGAGCGGATGCGCCTCAGCTTAAAAACGGTTGGATACGAAGAAGAGATGAACTGGATGCAAACGCGGACGGACATCGAAGCATAAAAGATCGTCGTTAATGCGTATACATTGTTAGCGGCGTGCATTGGCTAACAACCGTTTTTGGTCAATGTGGGAACTATTTCCACTTTTACGTCGTTACAATGCGATAGCTTTATCATAGTAAGGCTAAGCGGTATTTTAGTGAGCTACACAGTCGCAAGACTGTTTCGCCAGAGGAGTACATGATGGTTGATTCACCAAATCCACTCGACCTCTACTTGAGCGAAATGAGCCAAGAACCGCTGTTGACACACGATCAAGAAATTGACTTGGCACAGCGAATTTTGGCAGGACGAGAAACAGAAGATCAAGCGTTGATTGATGACGCTAATGCAGCACGTAAACACCTGACCCGCGCCAATACACGGCTCGTTGTCAGTATTGCCAAGAAGTATCGCAATCGCGGGATGGCGTTCATAGACCTCATTCAAGAGGGGAACTTTGGACTCATGCACGCGGTTGAGAAGTACGATCATTCGCTGGGCTATCGGTTCAGCACCTACGCAACTTACTGGATTCACCAGTCAATTGGACGTGCGCTGACGAATAAGAGCCGTTCAATTCGCCTGCCCGTGCATGTTGATGCGCGTCTCAAGACGCTCTATCGTGCGCGGACAGAGATGGAGCAGCAACTTGGGCGCGAACCGAGCGTCGAAGAGCTGGCCGTCAAGCTTGAAATGGAACCTTCAGACATCATCGACTTGCAGCGCGTCGGCCGAACCGCCGTTTCGCTGGATGAGAAAGTGGGATCTGAAGAGGACACCGAGCGAATGGAGCTGGTTGAAGACGTCAATGCTGAGGCACCGATCGACTTCGTGGCACGTGCGATGCTGACAACCGACATCGATAAGGTGTTGGCTGAACGTCTGTCGCCACGCGAGGCACAGATTCTGCGCATGCGTTACGGTCTGAACGGACGCGAACCGCAAACGTTGAAGGAGATCGGCAAGAAGTTCGGGCTGTCACGTGAGCGAATTCGCCAGCTTGAGCGGCGTGCGTTGCGGCAATTGCGCTCTCCAGAGAGCTTCCGGCAGTTGCGTGCATACATGAGCTAATTCTCGTTGCAATTTGCACAAGAGAGCAAAGAGCGGTCAAATGGCCGCTCTTTTTTGATCTCGGGGCATTGGGATAACCTTGCGCTTTGAACAGTGCTGGTCAACGGTAAAATAGGGACTTTGGGAAATTGAAAGGTGAAAGACGTATTGCGTGGTGCGTATTGCGTAATGAAGATTGGTTAGACTCCACGAAAACTGAAAGAGCCAGAAAACTTTAGGCGGAGCGAGATTGTTATGACACAAGCGGAAGAAATCGGCCGAAAACTTCAGTCGGTAGATGGGCCATTGATGGGCCTACTCGGCATGGAACTGGTTAGCATCGTTGCGGGGAAGGCGACGATTCAAATGACGGTACGCGAAGATATGCTCAACGGTGGTGGGGCGTGTCAGGGGGGACTCATTTTTGCGCTGGCCGATCAGGCGTTTGCCTATGCCTGTATGTCAGGGAATCAATTAGGGGTTACATTATCGGCCGATGTTGTCTTCAATAATCCTGCGCGCTTGGGGGATCTACTTTCGGCCGATGCGACCGTCCTAATCGAAGGGGGAAGGACGGCAACCTGCGACGTTGTCGTTCGTAACCAAGCGGACACAACCATTGCCCACTTTCGCGGCGTTCACTATCGCATCAAACAGACATTGCTCTAAACACGTTTACACCCTCATTAAGTAAAAACTTTCTTGATAACGCACTGCGTTAAATTGACGCACTTTCTCCCCATCGCTATAATCCTGTAGGGTTTGCGTTGGCAAACCCTTCTTTTAAGACTTGAAAACTTATCAGTTGATAAGTTAAATACAGCTAGTAGACAGATCGTCTGCTAATTACACTAGAAATTCCCACTGGAGGTTCTTTCATGAAAGTAGTTGTTTGTCTCAAACAAACACCCAGCACGACCGCCGTATATGATGTGAGTGACGGCACCGTTAGCTGGGACGATCCGAGCGGTAAGCCCCACGTGGTCAACCCTTGGGATGAATTTGCGATTGAAGAGGCAATTCGCCTCAAGGAAAATCACGGCGCGGAAGATGCCATCGCATTGACGGCAGGTGATGAAGATGCCAATGCGTCACTCAAACAAGCGTTGGCGATGGGCTGCACAAGCGCAACCTTAATCAACGATCCAAGCTTTGCAGGGTCAGACGGGCAAGGCACAGCGCGCATTTTGGCGGCAGCGATCAACCACCTCGGCGCAAATGTCGCCATCTTTGGTAAACAAGCGATTGACGGTGACACGGGTATGACCCCCGTGATGACGGCGCGAGCGTTGGGCTGGACCCCACTGACGTATGTTTCGGCCATCAAAGAGATCAGCGACGACTCGATTACCGTTGAGCGCATGTTGGAGCGCGGCACACAGACAGTAACGGCAAAAATGCCCGTCGTGATCAGCGTTGTGAAAGAGATCAATGAGCCACGCTATCCCTCGTTTATGGGGATTCGTAAGGCCAATCGGGCCACGATTCCAACCATCTCAGGCGATGATCTCAACATTGATGGGGCGGTTGGGGCAGACAGTGCCAACGTCGACTGGTCAAATGTCTATCAACCCCCTGCACGCGTTGCAGAGACTGAGTACATTACTGGCGATTCGGCCGAAGAAATCGCGTCTAAGCTTGCAGACAAATTGATGGCGGAGAAGGTGATCTAATGAAAGTATTTGTCTATATTGAACATTATGATGAAGAGATCGCGCCGATCAGCCGTGAAGCGATTGGAGCGGCTAAAAACCAGCTAGATGCTGACGTTACGGCCCTGATCTTTGGCAGCGAAGCGGATGAAGTCGCGGAGCAGGCGTTTCAATGGGGCGCAGACAACGTGATCGCGTGCGACGATGATTCGCTTGACAGCGGTTTGACCGAGGCAATTGCGCCAATTGTCGTGCAGATTTTGCAAGATGAAGAACCTGATGCATTTATCGCTGGGGCTTCAATTGCAGGGAAAGATCTGTGCGCGTGGGTCGCATATGACCTTGAAACGGGTTACGTCGCAGATGTGGTTGATCTCAAAGTTGAGAATGATCGCATCGTTGCAACCCACCCTGTCTATGCAGGCAAATTGCGCTGTGATGCGGTCATCCCAGATGGTCTACAGGTGATCAGCCTACGAAACCGTGCATTTGTCCCGCTTGAGCAAGATGAAGATGCGGAAGAGGGCGACATCGACTATGTTGATCCTGTGGTTGATGAGGATGACCTCACAACAACCGTTGAAGGGATCGAAGAGAAAGGCGGCGGCGTCAGTCTGACTGAAGCGAGCATTATCGTCAGCGGTGGTCGCGGTGTCGGTGGGCCAGAAGGATTTGAGCCTGTGCGAAAGCTGGCCGAGGCACTCGGCGGCGCGTTGGGGTCAAGTCGTGCGGCGGTTGATGCGGGCTGGATTCCATATGCACATCAAGTGGGTCAGACGGGCAAAACGGTCAGCCCAGACCTCTATATCGCGTGCGGTATCAGTGGTGCAATTCAGCATCAGGCTGGTATGAATACCTCGAAGCTAATCGTCGCTATTAACAAAGATGCGGATGCGCCAATCTATAAATTGGCACATTATGGCGTTGTTGGTGATCTTTTTGAGATCGTGCCAGCATTGACGGCCGAATTTGAACGGCGTCTGAGTTAAGTTCGCTGTCAATATGTAAGCATTTCAGCGTATTAGCTAGGAAAATAGTGGTACGCTGAAATGCTGATCGGCCGATGCACTAAGTTTATGTGTGCTGTTTCTGCCGAAACGCCTCACATCCCCCCGCCCCAAGAATAATCAGTCACCTTTCCAGTTGTACTGAACGGAGAAAATTAAATGGCTATTGAAAACAAACGACTAGGCAAACACGGTGTGCTCGTGAGCAACCTGTGTTTAGGCACAATGAACTTTGGCTGGCATACGTCAGAAGAAGACAGTTTTGCGATCATGGATCGCGCGCTTGAGTTGGGGATCAATTTTTTTGACACGGCCGATGTCTATGGGTGGAGTGTCGAACATGGACGCACAGAAGAGATTATCGGACGTTGGCTAGCCCAAGGCGGCGGTCGACGAGAAGCGATCGTCTTGGCGACAAAGGTGTTCAATCCTGTTACCCGTAAAGCGAATCTGCCAGAAGTAAATAGCGATGGTCGTAGTCTTTCAGCCTATAAAATCCGCAAGCATGTAGAAGGAAGTCTTAGACGTCTTCAGACTGACTGGATCGATCTTTACCAAATGCACCATATCGACCGAGAATGTCCATGGGATGAAATTTGGTCGGCATTTGGCAGCTTGGTCACACAGGGTAAGGTTGTCTATGTCGGATCGAGCAACTTTGCGGGCTGGGACATTGCAACCGCCTGTCAAGAGGCTGCCAAACGTCACATGATGGGGTTGGCAAGTGAACAAAGCATTTACCACCTAAATAATCGCATGGTCGAACTTGAAGTGCTGCCCGCTTGCCGCCACTATGGATTGGGCTTTATACCATGGAGTCCGTTAGACGGTGGGTTGCTCGGTGGCGCGCTCGAAAAAATGGAGACAGGTAGGCGCACAGGTGAAGATTATGTCAAGCGCGTTTCAGAAAATCGTGACAAGCTAGAGAAGTACGAAGGTTTATGTCGTGAGATTGGCTCGCCTCCTGGTGAGGTTGCCATCGCATGGTTATTGCACAATCCAATTGTGACCGCGCCGATCATTGGTCCGCGCACAATGGAGCAGTTGGAAAGTGCCGTTCGTGCGACTGAGATTGAGCTAGACGACGCAACGCTGCAAAAACTAGATGAGATTTTTCCCGGTCCCGGTGGCGAAGCACCAAAAGCATACGCTTGGTAGGTGAGTAGCGACCTTCTCAATAACCATATAGTGACCTGAGATGGAGTAAATTCGATGGGTGAGATTAAAGCCGTAATTTTTGACTTTGGTGGTGTGATTGTCCGAACGACAGGACGCGCGATGCGGCATCAGTGGGATGACCGCATAGGGCTGTCACATGGAACGGTTGAGGAGACCGTTTTTAATAGCGAACGTGGACGCGCGGCGCAGCACGGCATACATACGGAGCCAGAACACTGGGCGTGGTTGCAGCAAAAATGGTCACTGTCAGACGATGAATCTGCGCAATTTCGCCGTGAGTTTTTTGCGGCAGACGTGGTTGATCAAGAACTGATGACATTTATTCGCGGGTTACGTCCCCAATATACGACGGCGATTATCAGTAACGCGATGGATGGATTGCGGGAAGATTTGGCAAAGGTGCATGGGGTGGCCGATGCGTTTGATCTGATCGTGGTTTCGGCCGAATTTGGCATAATGAAACCCGATCCCGCCATCTACCTGCATCAGGGTTGTTCAGTTCTAAGCAACCCCAAAGTAATTGAGAACATTCTGTAGCTTCATGCAGTTGTCGAAAAGTGCAACACTGACATTTTCAACTTGATTAGCACGTAGAATGTTGAGAGCAAAACTCCGCAATTTAGCGAAAATATGCGGATTGCAACGGATGCGAGATTGGTCTTCCAGTAAAGTCACATCACGGACATGGTGATTGCGATTCTCAATATGCCAATGCTCACGGATGGCACGGCAAAATGTTTCCGCGTTTAAGTCAATCGTCGAAATGTAATAGGCACTCTCATCTGATTGCTGCCATTGTCTGGTTTTGGTATCGAATTCGCGCCGAAAACGGTCAATTTTGACAACAGCTTTGACAAGCCCCCACTCATGGAGATGGGTCAAAAACGGATAATGATAAACTGAGGCAGACCGTGATTCGAGGCGATTGTGTCCCTTTGTCAACGGTTCTTGAAAAGTATCATCAGGCAATCTTCTCGCGGCAGTCCATTGGCAATCTTTGAGCAAAGTCGCTTGGTTATTCTTAACTTGAACGATCACATCATTGCCGCTTTGTTTAGCTGCTGCGAGCGTTTTTTTGGCAATGCAGCGCATCCAAGGTGAAAATGTAGCCTGACAATCCCAGTTTTTCCATCAGTTGTTGGGCCACTGGGATTTCATTCGTTTTCTCTGAAACCTCGACATGGGCTAGAATGAGCTGACCGTCGGTCACAAATGCACTCAGGATTTGAATCGCATTGACATCGACAAAGTGGTCAAAGCTGCCGCGCAGCACTTTGCCATCGCACCCTATGAATTGCTGGGTAGTTGTTTTTGTGGCGGCTGCTAACGTCGCACTGTACTCACGAAAGCTCTTTTCTATCTCCTCTCCAGAGGTCGCCTGAATAATATCGCGAATGGTCGTATAGGCTGGCATTCTTTTCCATTGCAGATTGAATACCTCATCTAGCTCTTCATAACGGTTGACGATAAAACGTTGTACCTTACGATAAGATGTTGCTCCACTTAAAATCGCTAGAATAGCAAAGAGCAAAATATGGTCTAGTTGATACCGTTTACCCTGTCCACGTCGATGATCTTTGATTTGAGACAAAAAACTGTGAAGCATTGGATTGATTCCTTCTGGGTGAGGTGATTTTAACCCACAAGTTTATCATCCTATCTCTACTTTCCTAGAACTGAACAGCCCTGC
>JAUIAP010000041.1 GCA_030425205.1 Anaerolineae bacterium | reverse complement strand
GATTTCCAAATTGATACGAATGATTCCAACTGCGCTGAGTCAACGATCGCGACTTGCACCGATGGGATAGACAACGATGGCGACGGCGATGTCGATTCGGCTGATTTAGACTGTTTTCTCCTCGATAACGTACCAACTCAGATTGAATTGACCCGCTACCAAACCAGTCCCAGAACAGCCGCCTACCTTCTCCTTGCGCTGGGCTTGCTGATTGGTATGAGTTGTTTCCTCAATCTTTATAAACGCGGTCTGACAGCATTAGACTAAGATGACTATGCGAATATAACTCGGACACGAACCATTCAGGCGAAAAATCTCAAGGAACCACCTATGTTAGGGGGAAGTTACGGATCAAGTTTACAAATGGGCAAGACTCCCCCCTTAACATAGGTGCTCTCTTCTTTGCAAAAAGAGATCGTGCTCTACATCGCTAAATTGAAGACGGAACAGAGCGTCGAGAGAAATGTAAAATGCGCCATCGGCTTTCTGTTGGGGAAAGAGCGATTTGTCGGCAGAGAACTGCCACGCATTTAACCCTCTTAGTTCCGCTACGCATTCTTGTTGCAAAAGTGCAACAAAGATATAATAGAACAAATGTATTGCATCTTAATGGTGCGCCATAACGGTGGAAACGATTGTGATTGGAGAAAACATGACTAAACGTAATCGGGCAACATTGGAATGGGCACGAAAGGCAAGAGGGTGGCGGTGAAATCTCGCTGGTCTTGGGTCAGCATGGATTTTCAGGCATCTATCACAATTTCTGAAAATAAGGGGACTATCGCATGTCTAAAAAGTTGCTGCCGATTGAGAAGATTTTGACTCTGCTTGAGAAGAATCCAGAGGCGATTGTTGGATTTTCGGCCGATTTGACACCCGCCCAATTAAGCACTGCCCCCAACCCAGATCAATGGTCTGCTGTGCAACTTCTCGCCCATCTACGCTCATGCGCCGACGTGTGGGGCGGCTGCATCACGACGATTCTTGCTGAGGATCATCCGACCATTCGCGCAATCAATCCCAGAACGTGGATTGAGAAGAACAGCTACCGAGAGGTCGATTTTCAGTCCTCATTTCACGCCTTTACGACACAGCGCACACAGTTATTGAAGCAACTCAAATCGTTAGCACCAGAAGATTGGCAACGCGGAGCCATCGTGACTGGCGCGGGCAAACCACTCGACCGAACGGTGCAATTCTATGCACAATGGCTGGCTGAACACGAACGCTCACACCTTAAGCAGTTTAGGCAAATCGCATCAGCCATGCTTTCTGAGTAGAAAGAAGAGATAGGAATAACGACAATAAACGATGAACCAGTGATGGATTGCGCGAATGCCCCTGCGTGGGAAACATGGTTAAAAACTCATTTTAGCCAGAGCGGTGGTGTGTGGTTGCGAATTGCCAAGAAAGGCTCAGGAAAAACTTCTGTGACGATCTCCGAAGCGCTGGATGTCGCCTTGTGTTATGGCTGGATTGATAGTCAACGCAAGGGTTATGACGAATCCTATTATTTGCAGCGTTATTCACACAGACGGTCAAAAAGCCCTTGGTCAAAGCGCAACGTGGAGCGAGCCGAGGCGTTGATGACATCTGGTCGGATGCAACTCTCCAAGACTGGCCGCAATTGTCGCGGCACTCCCACTGAGACCGGGAATGCGTGTGCTAGAGATCGGTTGCGGGACGGGTGCTGCGGCGCGTGCAATTGCACGACAAATTGGCCATGGTCATGTTTTAGGGATTGATCGCTCGGCTAGATCAATTGCGCTGGCTCATGCACGGTCTCAGGCTGAAATTGCCTCTGGTCATTTGCGCTTTCGTCAAGTGGCAGTCGAGGCATTCACGCTTGAAGCAGGGGAACAACTCTACGATCTTGCATTTGCAGTGCGGGTTGGTGCACTTGACGGGCGACATCCTGAATTGGAACATCTTGCCCACCAACGTCTCTCACACGCGCTTGTTAAAGGGGGTCGTCTTTTTATTGACGGGGGTAATCCGCTTCAAGAAATCTCAATCAACCAAATGAAGGGAACAAATAGATGACCACAGCGACCAACACCTGGAAACGCCCAAACGCGACGGATTCAGTCATCAAATGGCTACTAGATTCTGTCCCCGCTATCCGCTGGCAATACGATGTCCTGCGGGGTTTGGAATACTTTCGCGCAGTGGGAGAACTGCCAGCCCCACGGATTGGATTGATGAGGCGATTGCGCTGCTCCGCGCCAAGCAACAGGCTGACGGCAGATGGCTGCTGGAAAACACGCATCGCGGCACAGTCCCCTTTGCGCTTGAGGATGGAGATGGGCGGCCGAGTCGCTGGAATACGCTGCGTGCCTTGCGGGTGCTGGACTGGTATGCAGGACGAAACGCAGGCAAATGAAGTAGACTCCATGTTGACAGCGGAAAAATTAGACGCAGAAGCAGTGGGTAAACCGCTCAACCAATTATTGTGAGGGAGATATGAACTGGACACTTGAAGTGATCGTCGTTCCTGTATCAGATATAGATCAGGCAAAGAATTTTTATGCCAATCAGCTTGGCTTCATCGTAGACCACGATACAGAGGTCAATGAGCAGATGCGCGTTGTGCAGTTAACGCCACCGGGATCGGGTTGTTCAATCGTCATTGGTCGGGGCATTGCCTCTATGCCACCAGGTTCGCTCAAGGGATTGCAGCTTGTTGTCAAAGATATTCAGGTGGCAAGGGAACAGTTGGTACAAAGTGGGGTGGCAGTGAGCGAGATTGTGCGAATGGGTGAACAATTAGATAATTTTGTAGGGGAGGCACTGGATAATATCGGCTTTATCTTTTTTGATGATCCTGATGGGAATAGTTGGGCGGTGCAGCAAATATCAAGTCGCGTCTGATTTGTTATCAGAAAACCTGCCTTACCTCTGTCATTCGATCTCTTTTACTGCTCACCCAAGAGCAAAGAAGCGATTGTAGACAATGAATATCGCTAACAACATCCAAACGGCGTTACCAACGATATTTAACATTTCGCCCCGTCGATAGTGGGTATAGGCTGCACCGATCATCGTCATGGCTAACCCAATTGCTGCGAAACCCGCCAACCAGTCCAATCTGCTGCTGACCAATGGCGAAAGCAATCCTATTGCACCTAATAATTCCAAAATGCCAATACCTTTTACCTGCTTGTCTGAAAAATCATCAACCCAACCACCTGTGAATGCTTTTACTTTTTCTTTAGGTTGGGTCGCTTTGAGGCCACCAGACAGCAAAAAAAGCAGTGCCAACAATCCTGAAACAATCCAAAGTGCTGTCATGTCAAATCCTTTAGAGATGATCTGAATTGCGTGTTTTATTTTGAGGATTTTGAATTTATTGACCTACTTGGGTCGCAATCCACCACGTCGTGCCACCCGCATCTTTGACGCCACCCCGTTTGTCTTCGTCTTCTTTTTGGACAGGCTCCTGAACTGATGTCGCTCCTGCTGCGAGCGCACATCGATACGTTTCATCGACATCGCGTACATAGATATGTACCATCGCAGGGATAGCAGGCCACCCCTCGGCACTGTCCGTCAACATCACAATCGTGTCGTCGATCTGCACTTCTGCGTGCATTATCGTGCCGTCATCATTGGGATAGATGCGTTGTTCAACCGCGTCAAACGCTTGTTTGAGAAAATCTATCGTCGCTTGTGCGCCATCAACGATTAAATAGGGTGAAAGGCTGTTGTAGTTGTTTGGTTTATAAGTTGTTGACATCTGAATTTCCTATCAGGCGCGTTTGGAGCGCATCGCTTTTTTCTTGGTGATGGAATCGTCGGCTTGGAGAGCGCGATATTGTGGCGAGCCACCCGTCGAATCGGCCGAATCCACTGCAAACAACGCAATTTTTCCCTCTGCGTTACTGTGAACGCCCCACCCATAACGCTTTGTCAATGGAGACGCACGAAAGCAAGGCTGACCTTTTGAAAAATAGATCTGTCGCTGTGCCTCTAGCTCTTCATCGGCAACCCCTTTGCGGGTTGCGAAGACTGAAAATAGCACGTCATCTGACGTGAACGTATAGGGCTGATCATGCAGCATCTCATACTGCAAATTGGCAACGGACTTTTTATTGCCTTTGAGGGGTGGCACTTCACTGGTGGTAACGGGACAATCTTCGGCTGGTTCGATCAACGTGTTGAAGTAGTTTGTTGTGTGCATATTTTGCCTCTATCACTTGCATTTTCTGTATTATTCTGAACATAAAAGTGATTGATAGAACAATCGGCACAAGCTCAATTGTTCTACTGGATTGTAGCGAATTCGTTCAACCCAGCAAAATGTTTGTCACTGAGAACTTAACGGGATGTCGTTAATGTGGGGTCATCGTTGAATTGCGGGTGTTTGTCACGGCGAACACCCGTCACCAAGCGCACGCTGGCGAGGATAATCAGCATCCCTGCCATCATGCTGCCGCTGACAGGTTCGTTTAGAAAAATGATTGCCCACCCTGTGCCGAAGGCAGGAATTAGGAAAGTCACGCTGGCAGTACGGGTGGGTCCGACTCCCTTGAGCAAGTAGAAGTACAGCATGTAGGCAAATGTGGTCGAGACGAGAATGAGTGCCAGCAAGTTCAACGTGGCAACCGCTGATGGGCGTGTCGCGGGAGCCGTCCACAATGCGGGTGCGGCAAGTAGCACGGCTGCCCCTAACAACTGCACCGTTGAAGCATAGACGGGTGGCAATCCCTTGAGATTTTTTGAGGCATAGACAGTCGCCGCACTATAGGAACAGGCCGCCAACAGCAACGCGCCGATTGCAACCCATGTGGTGACAGTGAGAGTCAGTGGTGCGCCACCTACCAGCACGGTAACCCCAACAATGCCGAGCAGAACGCCCCATAACTTGCGACTGGTTAACGGTTCGCCTGTCCACAGAGCGGCGATAATCGCCGTAAATAGGGGCATCGTTGAGATCAGAATGGCAGCGAGTGAGGCGGTTACTTTTAATTCTGCGTAAGCGATCAGCGTGAATGGTAGCGCGCAATTGAGCAATCCGACGATCAGATATTGCGGCCAATTGTCGCGCAGACGCAGCGTTTCGCGCACACCTTTTTGTCGTTGCGTCAGGTATGCCACGATTAACAAAATCGTCCCTGCCACAAAAACACGCAAGAACATCAGCGAGAAGGGGCCGAAGTCGGGAACGGCGACCGCGATAAATAGGAAGGAGGCTCCCCAGACGGTTCCTAATAACAGTAAGGCTGCATAGTGAATTGGTTTCATCGTATTTCCATTTACAATGGGGCAAGTTGGTGCATTAAAAGAGGGTGTCCTCAACTAACCACCCGCTTCCGCCATAGGCTGAATTGTTAGCTTCATGTGATCGTTTGTATTGCTATAATAATGGGAAGATGGTGCGAAAAATTGTATTTTTTCGACCTGTTTGGGAGACCCCAACATGCAATCACCTGAGACCAGCTTGACCTATCTCGGTTTTCAATTCGTCACACCGCGCCGCCTGCTGAAACCATCTATTCGCTCCTATTGGTCTTTGCGACGTGTAACCGCCCTGAGTGAGGGACATGAGGCGTTTATGCACCCGACAGGCGGGTATGGGATCGTCTTCAATTTTGGGGATGCGTTGCAATTAGATCACATGACCGTCAGCGATCCGATCTTTTTAGATGGAGCCAACACAATTTCGCGCAAAGCGGGCTTTTCAGGTCAGGTCGATCTGCTGGGGATTCGCTTTCGTGAGGGGGGTGCGTTTCCGATTTTAGGTATGCCGCTGAGCGAGTTACGCAATGAGTTGGGACTCCTTGACGCACTGGATCGCGCTCGTTTATTGCAGCTACACGCACAGCTTCATGCGGCGCAATCACTGGCGGCGCGGATCACGCTGCTAGAGGAGTGGCTTATCGGCCGAATCTCCCTAAACTACACCCGCAGCCCCCTGATCCCTGCCTCGATCTCACTTTTGAAAACAGGGGGATGGAATCGGCCGATTGCAACCCTCGCCCAACAATTGGCAGTTAGTCAACGACAACTCGAACGCCTCTACCAAAGCCAAGTGGGTATGTCACCCAAACAGTACGCATGTCTCTTGCGGGTTGACCGTGCGCGGCTGGCACTCAAACAGCTGGACGGACAAACAACAACCAGAATCGGGACGGATCTCGGTTACTTTGACCAATCTCATTTCATTCGAGAGTTCAATGCGGTTGTTGGCATGACGCCCTATGCTTACATGAAACGCAGTGGTGCGTAGTTCAATTGTTTCTGCGTGATGAGGTGCGGCGTGTCGTGCCGCGCCAAAACAGCGGTAGACCAATTGCAAGTAAGCCGACGATTACGCCAATGTCACTCCCCGCGACCCGCCATGCTGCAAAATCATCGAGCGGTGGCGAGTCAGCAAAGCGCACGTTGAACTGACCGATGAGAACGAACGCGGGCAACCCAAACAGATAGGTTAGACCAATTGCCAGCAGTGTTGCGCCGATTTGAGCATTTGTGTTGTGATCGACGCTCCCAAGCAGTCGCGGTATCCACCAACGCAACAAAAACAAAGGAGGGGCAGCGAGCGCAACGCCGAGTACAAACCCAACGACCGCATGACCCTGAATAAAGGTTGCCAGCAGCGTTAGAATTTGCCTTTCATACCGGAGCGCAAGCAGCGAGAGGGTAATGTGAAAGAAAAAGTAGTTCACACTGATAAAAATAATAATCAGAGGTAAGGGCAGTGCAATCAGATGCCAGCCTCGTCTTGTCGATTTGGGGAGATGCTTTTTCATATTACGATCGTTTCCTCCGCACGCTCACCAAACCAAACCGCAATTTCGTAGGGATAGCCAGAGGTCTTTCATACTGTTTTACAAATCCCGCAACATGCGTCACGCTGATAGATCAAGCTCTAAAGAGTCATTGTGACGCGGCAATTGCAAAAATGTTTTGCTGAAACGTAGTTTACATGAACTGGATGACGAAAAATCGTAGCCATGCGCCTGTTGTTCAACCTCATTCATATTTGTGGCGCGACTTGTGGCTCTGGGAATCTGCTGTTGCGTGAAAAGCGTCGGGGAACGTGGCAAGTGGTCAATGTGGTTGAGATATGGTTGATGTAAGTGCTAGGCACGCTGAGCGAATCGAATAGGTCGCTGATGGTGACAAAAATTTGTATTCAGCCGAATCTATAATCCCCGCATGAATAAACGTATCCTTTCTGTACTCCTTATCCTTGTTATCATCAGTGCGGCTGTTGCCTTTTGGCTGACGCGCACAGAAACACAGCTCATCGGTTTTGACACACGCGATGGGGACGTGCTGTTTTCGGCCGAAATACCCAACGTTCACTACGGCGGTGGAGCCGCCATCGGCAGCAACGTCTATCTGCTGGGAGGCGATGAACGTTTGACCCTCTACGCTTACGACCTGATCGAAGGGTTGCAATGGTCATGGCAACCGACGGAAGGGTACAGCGTTAATCAATCGATTCATCAGGTATTGTATACAGATTGGCGACACGTTTATGTCTCGCTGGTGCGTGCTGATTCGGCCGATTCCCTGATCGCCATCGACCGTCGTACAGGAGCGGTTGCATGGGAAGTCGAACGCGAATGGAACATTCGGCCGCTCCCAAAAAGCAGCGAGATCGACTCAACAGAAGAGGTCTTTATCTATTTCAATGAAGCGACTACGGGTCAAACGCAACTGGTTGCCGTTGACTTGGAGAGTGGCCAGCCGCGTTGGGAAGTTGACCTAACCGCATGGATTTCGATTGACGCAAACACACCCCTGCTTGCCACAGAAACGTCTATTTGGGTTGCGACAGAGGAGCGCGTTGAAACATTTCGCACGGCAACGGGAGAGCGGCTGTGGACGCAGGAGACAGGTTTGATTTTGGGGTTAAACGGCGGCGGCGACGCGCTCATCGTGACTGAACCGAGTCGTGTTCGTGCATTTGACCCAGCCAGCGGGACAGAACTGTGGCAGATGGAAGCGGGTGAACAGCGGCGATTCCGCGCCCTGTTTCGCACGGCCACACGCGCAGGCAGTCCGCGCCTTTACATACAAGAGGCGATAGATGGTCTCGATACGGATCAGCTACAGGCGTTCAGCTACCCCGACCGTCAACTTCAATGGGAACAGCAGGTCGGAGATATATTTACGAATGAGACGATCCAAGTAGTTGAAGATGGCGTGATCCGTCTCCACAATCAGGACGACCCGACGCTGACTTTCTATGCAGCGGAAGATGGACGGATTTTGTGGGAAGTAGATGCGGGTGCGCCGCAAGCGGGGGTGATTTCGGCCGAATTTTACATCTTCCTCATGACCGAAAACACACGCTGGAACTTTTGGCGTATGGGCAACTGAGTCGTGATGGGTGTATAGGGTTGGGACGGTAATGAATGGGGAAAGTTTACAAGAAGCGTTGCTAAATTTATGTGTGGGTATTGGGATGCCCTGCATCCCAATACCCACATCTACAAACATCTCTTAACAACTGGGAAAGACTTACTTAAAGTTGAAGATAACGATCTGCTCCTTCTCATCGCTAAGGCGGACAATCAGCTGGCGACAGCTATTCTACGTCTTCCAACCAGACGGCTGGGCTATTTATTGCTGCGTCAGGGTGCTGTTGCGCAGGCGGCAGCGTTGTTCAAAGAGAGTCTGAGATCAATCTTGAAACCCATGATCGAACAGGCAGTATTGCGTCGCTGGTCGGATTGGCCGCCGTCAACGCATTTGATGCAACGGCTGCGCTGGAGGCACAGATATTGGGCGCGATTCAGACATTCGTCGCCGCTCTCGTCGAGCCATTACCCCAGCTAGACCAAAAGGAATTCGAGTTTACGACTGGCTGTCGTACAGGCGATGCTAGACCAAACGGAGCCTGCTTGGTGCGCAGGGCGAGCAATAACTTTGCAAGCAGTCGTGCCACTTGTGAGCGGTGATTCAAGCATGGAACAGTCATTTTACCGTTGTTAAACACACCCCTTTTTAGACAGAGAGCAGACAGCTTCATCTATTCATGCAGGAATTATAGATTCGGCCTATTATAAATTTTTGTCTCAATGATTTTTTCAGCTGCATAATTTGCGGATAATTTTCTTGAAATGACGAAATTTTGTAGTCGCCCATCGGTATGATGGATGAGATGAATAGCCAAACACGCAACACGCAGTTAATTCTAGCTGGAACGATCACGATCGTTCTCGCCATTCTGTATGGCCTATTACCACGCACGGCTGGCCTCAATCTTTTTTGGTCGCTGCTCATGTTGGCGGGGGCGGGCGCACTCTATTGGCACGAAACGCGCAACCCGCAGGACACAGAACAAATAGCGTTGGTCGTGACGATTTTTACCATCGCCATCGCCCTCCAAATGCTATTTGTCAGCACATTGACCCCTGCGCTGTGGCTATTGGCGGCCGCAATTTTGGGGTATAGATTGTTTTTGCGCTGGCGGGGAAATTTTCGGCCGAAACCCCTCCCCACCCTCGCCCTACTGCTCTGTCTGTGCGCTCTTTTCTTGACGTGGCACGAAATCCCCAGCAGCTTTGGACTGACCACAACTGGCGGCTGGACATATATGCCCGGCCCTTATGGACAGATGGGCAGCATGGTTTACGGCCCCGCATCTGGTTTAGGACTTGGGCATTATCGACAGGGAACAACGTTTGATGGCAGAGCGTTAAAGGGATCAATCCTAATTTTCAGTGTCCTTATCGGTGGGTTGATGTGGTCGGGTCGTTCGGCCAATCCGCGCACAGGCTATCTACTTTTTACGCTACTGCTTCTATTTTCCCTCGTTCATTTCTCAACGCGGTCAGGCTCACTGCTTTACGCGCTCGGCCTGATCATCTTGGCGATTGCGCTTTGGCGAGGGCGTTTATCTGAGGTAAATGATGACTAAATTTTTGCTTATTTGTCTCTTGCTGCTCTTTGGTTGCACAGCGATGGAAACGGTGTCCGTCGATACAACAACGCCAATCGCAATCACACAAACGCACCCCTTTGAAGTGGTGGACACGCCAAAGCCCATTTCCACGTTACTGCCGACTGTAACGGCTCCTCCGATGGAACCGTCCCCAACTGTGGCTGAGGAGATAATGATGCTTGAGTTAGATCGGCCGATGACAATCCACGTCGGTGACACAATCATTGTCGGGGCGACTGAGCTAACGTTGAGCGCCATCACCGACGATTCACGCTGCCCCGAAGATGTCGATTGTTTTTGGGCGGGAGAAGCGACGGCGGTATTTTTGAGCAATGTTACTGGTGAGGTGAAGCTGACGATTGGTGGCGGTGATTTTGTCGATGAAAGGTCGTCTATGCGGGTCGGCGACTTCATCCTGACGCTTGAATCACTTGCCCCCACGCCACATTCAGAGCGTGAGATTGCCCAAGCCGACTATCAGGCAACATTGCGACTGACCGAAATGGAGACGACTTATCAATTTGAGGGAGACCGTGACGGGATCGTGTATCGCTATGCTGTAATTTTTCGGCCGAAAGGCGACTACGACGGCTTCACCTACCCTAACGACCACCTGCTGCTCAACTACACGATTGATAATGGCAGCAATAACGATTTAATCCTCTTCAATCGCGGCAGTTCTGACTATCCAAGTGAAACAGTTGTGTTTGTCTGGAACACACAACCAGATGAGATCGAAATTGGACAACGTGCATTTGGCGAACCAGTTGGTAGTGACTGTCCTGCACGTGAGGTCGCGCTATTGCCACGTGCAGGTTGGTTGCGGGCGGATGAACAAATGACAGGGCAGTTGACGCTTGACCTACCGCTGGCGCGTTTTCATCCATTTGATGACTGTGCAGTGATGCCATCGCTCCCTGTGGGGTCGCCGTTGCGGGTTTGTTTTGGCTATGGATCGGCCGAAAATATCCCATCTGCCTCCATCGACGCAAACGGCTACATCGATCTCCCCTTCAACCAACTACAAACCCTGATTGCCAATCAGCAATTCCTGTGCAGTGACGCATTTAGATTGGCCTTTGTAAGGTAGCAAAAATCATGAAACGACTCATGCTTTTCCTTTTCACGCTGCTCGTCTGCTGCACATCCCCCGTCAACGAAACGCCATCGCGCACAACCGACACGCATAGTCGTGACTTGGCAACAGAGGCGGAACAGCTCGACTTTTTAGCGCAGTATGTCACGCTCAAATCGGCCGTTTCCGCCACAGAGTTCCATATCGTCTATCACGACAATAGCAACGGACTCGTTCCAGGGCCGTCCGATTGGGACATTCGCGCCGTGATGCGCGTAGACGATGTGGGGGCGTGGGTTGAGGGAAAAGAGGCAGTGGATTCGGCCGATTTATCATGGGCAAACGACCTGCTCACCAACGACCTGCGCCCAATCAGCGACCCAACTTTCTACGCCAACGCCACCGTTGAACTCGCCGTTTTTGCAGCGGAACAGATCATCTTTCTACGCGCAACGACGCAGTGACGAAAATTTGTAGCAAGAAACGTTTACCCTACAGACATGAAAACGCTCACCTTTTTCCTCACGTTTTTTGCACTGTTTGTTCTTGTTGGGAACGTTTCGGCCGATGAGCCAGCTCCACAGTACGACTATTCAGTTGATGGGGATGGGGTGCGGCTCGTGATGCTGGGATGGGGTGATGAAGAACCGTATGCTTCAGCCGAACTGCGCGAACAGTATGAGCAATCTGGCGTTTACAACACAGAAACGGACGCGCTGATTTACCCAATGCAATATGCGTATGATGCGGTCATTTCGGCCGATGGCCGCTATCTGACCATTCTCGAAATCCGCTCCTCTTTCGGGGGCAGCGTCGCCGACGCAACGGTGATCCACTTTCTGGAAAACGGCGAACCGTTCGCCACCGTCACCACAAAAGAGCTTGTAGAAAAACCAGAGGAGCTTTTTCAGACGGTCAGCCACTTTGCATGGCTAGAAGACTGGAGCTTTAGCCAAACGACCAATTTGCTCTATGTTGAAACAATTCCAGCGGATCGCTACATCTTCGACATCACGACGGGCGAGTTAAGAGCGGGGGAAGTTGTGCAGCCGCAAAGCGATATGCCGGTTGTCACAATTGCACTGGTTGTAGGCGTTGTACTTGTGGTGGGCTTGTTTCTGTGGCGGCAGAAAAACAGGATGGCTCCTGCGATTATGCTGCTGTTTTTGTCTCTGGCAGGTTGCAATCTTGGCCAAACGCCGCCGCCCGTCGTTGAAATACCAAGCTGTGATTTCACGGCGATTATGACGGATACGCCCGACAACGATCTGTTTACTGGAGATGTGCCAATTTCGACCGAAAATCTCCCCACTCTCACCGAAACCAATCGTATCGGCATCGGCAACGTCAACCGCATGACCGTTACGCCAGACGGCAAGGCAATTGCGCTGGCAACAAACAATGGGTATCGGCTTTATTCGGCCGAAACGCTCGCCTCACTTGGTGGCGGTGCATGGGGCGAAACTGTCTATGACATCGCCTTCTCACCCAACTGCGCGTGGATGTCTTATGTGACAGACAGCCCCACCCCCAATATCCGCCGTGTCGCAGACAACGCAGTTTGGGAAATTGATCTTGCATTACCCATTGATGTTGGGAAGCCATATGATTTAGAAGCGAACCAGTATGAGTTCGAGCAGTTTAGAAGCGTGACGTTGACGAATGGGGCAATCGCCTTGCTCACATCTGAGGACGAGTTGGAATACTGGGACATTGAGGCCAATAAACGGATTTTTCATCGGAACAGATCATATGAATTGGGGCAGCTTGCCACCACGCGAGATGGCCTCCTATTTGCGCTCTCTGATCTGAAAGAGCTGCGTCTTTATGCGAGTGATACAGGGGAGTTGCAACAATCAATTTATACACCTGATAATGTTTCTGCCATCGCATTTTCACCCGACGGCTCGCTTGTGGCGACTGTCCTTTATCGTAACGTCATCGTTTGGCGCGTCAGCGATGGGGAAAAAGTGGTTGAGGTTGAGACGGATGGTAAGGCGATGCACGGGGCGGCAATTTCGGCCGATAATCGAACCCTCATCACAGCCAATAGCTCGCGTGAACTGAGCTTTTGGCACGTTCGCAATGGTCGTTTAGATGAAAGTGTCAGGGAAAGCGACAGCTATATCACTCAGTTTGCGGTCTCGCCAGATAGCAGAACTGCCATTGCGCTGACCGATCAAAATGAGCTGCAACGCTGGGATTTACCCAATCGTTCGCTGGGTAGCACAGCGACCATTGGCACAAACTACCGTGCGCTTGCCATCTCGCCAGATGACACGACACTCGCACTCATCAATGGCACGACGGGAGTTGATCAGCGGGAATCGGCCGAACACCCCACCACATTCAACATCAACGGAGATATTACATCCCTCGCGTATGTACCAAACGGGCAGATTGCCGTTGCAACGACCACTGCGCCTATCACGCTTTTTGCAGCGGATGGAACCCCTCTCCGCACGTTTGGCGATTCCGATTCTTCTGGATTGAGCCTCGCCATTTCACCTGATGGCACATTGTTGGCTGGTGGCACAAATAGCGATGTGCGCGTCTGGCGAGTCGCGGATGGATCACAGGTTTGGATGGTTGATCGCATCGAAGAACCTATGACAAGCGTCATCTTTTCACCAGACGGCACACAGCTTTTAGCGGGTGGCTGGGAAGGCGCGATCAAAGTTTACGATGCGGCGGATGGGCGGGAGCAACACAGTTTGTATGGGCATGGACACGAAATTACCGATCTCGCATTCTCACACGATGGACGCATGGTTGCGTCGTCCTCAACGGACGAAACAGTGCGCCTGTGGGATAGCACAACATGGCAGGAAATCGGGGTGCTGACCCATCCGATTTATAGCCATTCGATCACAAGCGTGGCGTTTTCGGCCGATGACACACTCCTCGCTATCGGCTCATACAACAACGTCTCGCTCTGGCAAGTGAGTGAGCAAAGCGAGTTAATTGAGTTGGCGTGGGCAGCGCAGGCTGAATTTGATGTCGCATTTTCGGCAGATGGTGCAACACTCGTCGCCGCTGGACGCGATGGCTTGTTCCACACTTGGGCAGTCGCGCCATAGTTACAAATAATCATAAGCTGTTGCGGTTATCCTATCTATCATGAACAAAATTCCCCTACTCCTGACGCTCATTCTGTTGCTTTGTGGTTGTGAACCGACACAGATGGATTTGTTGATTTCGGCCGAAAATCGCTGGCAATCAAGCCATATCGACTCCTACCAAATCGAAGTCCGCGTCGTCAACAGCATTTGGCATCTACAAAATCACCAAATCACGGTCGAGAACGGTGTCGTGACAGACACTCAGGCAACGTGCATCCCTGCGCCATTTCAACAAGGTGAATGTGAGGTCAGAGAATTTACTGCCGAAGATTTCACCGTTACGGGACTGTTTGCTCATGCACGTACCATGATTGAATGGCCTGACGATAATGATTTAGTGATCGAGATCGAGTTTGACCCGACCAACAGCGTGCCAACGAGAATCAGAACAGACAACACCTTAATGACGGACGATGACACCCTATGGCAGGTCATTTCGTTTGAATTGTTGGAGCCGTAAGCAATGAAAAACGTCTACCTATTGCTATTATCGCTATTCGTTTTGTCAGGGTGCCGTCCAGAGCGGGGAATGGATGAACTGTCATCTGCCAATGTTCCCCCCAATGTCCAAGTTTTCTACAACGACAAATGGGACGAATGCAGCCACTGCTTTGAGATTTTGCTCAAGGTGGGCGACAAACGCTTTTCGTCAGAAGATGATGCCGCGTTTAGTGCGTTGCTGCGCGAGCTTGATTTTCCCAACCAGCGCACGCTTTCCGCCCAACATCTGGCAAATCTGCATGAATATCTGCTCGCGGTGAATCGGTCAATCGTGACGGATGTGGCGGCGACACGGGCGCGGGCGTCACTGTCAGCCGATGGTCGCGCTGCCGCCCACCTACCTATCATCGCCTATGACGACAATGGCGGCGCAACACTGACCTACTGGACAGTTAATGAGAATGGGATGGTTGAGATGGTGGTGGGGATTTCGGCCGGTCACACCGTCACAAAATCGAACACGGTGTACATCAACCCATGACGAAAATTTGTCATACGCACCAGCTAAAATGAGCGACATGAAAAAGAAACTGTTTATCACCCTCATCCTTCTTATTCTCGTTGCAGGCTATCTATTTGTTCAGTATGCAAATGAAAGTGCTGATTACTGGCTGGCATTTGACGCACAAACGGGAGAGCTGTTGTGGTCGGCCGATTTTTCCGCCTTCAACAACAGCCAATCCCCCAACTGCGGCAATCGCATTTGCGTCGCGTGGGCAACTGCACGTCAAGAGCCAACACAACTGGTCGCGTGGTCAACAGAGACGGGCGACATTCTTTGGACATGGGAGCTTCCCGACGGAGCAGCCGACACGTTCGACACCTTTTTCAGCCCCACAGATGACCTCTATTTTTCCATCAGCTTTCGGGATGAGCCGATCAACCGCCTAATTGCACTCAACCCAAATGACGGCAGCGTGCGCTGGCAACGCGATTTTGACTGGGTCGGCACAACCTACGCGAACGGAAAGCGTATCGTCACCGAGCCAGAGCTGTTTTTCTTGGCGGGAGAAGCGGACGGCACGCTGACGCTACACGCGCTCAATTCGGCCGATGGTAGCACACGCTGGCAGGTCGCCAACGTTGCGGACATCTACTTTCTGGATCAACCAAACTACGACAATATATTTCACAGTGAGTTACCACTTGCTGCAACATCGACGAGCGTGCTTGTCCCAACAGAAACCGCATTGACCGCCTATCGCCAGCGTGAGGGGTTACAGCTTTGGCAACTGCCGCTCAACGGGGAGGAAGAGGATTGGATTCAGCTAGGCGACCAAATCTACTACAAGGACTTTACGTTGAATTCGGCCGATATTGACAAATCCGTTGATAGTATCGTCGCGCTCGACGGGACAAATGGCGAGTTGCGCTGGCATGCGCCATTTCAGGGTCTCTGGCAAGATTGGCGACTCACGGCGACGGGATTGGGCGATGCGATCTATCTCCTTAACCATCCGTACGGTGATGAAGAGCCGCCAACCGATCTCATACAGCTCTCTACCCAAAATGGCATGGAAAATTGGCGACGCACCGTTTTGTTTAAGAGCAAAGTGCCAAGATTTGGGCATCAAGCAGCCGTCTCTGCTGAGACCGTTTTAATGATAGACGCAGAACAAGAGGCGTTGGTTGGCGTAGATGCGACCGATGGGTCAACCATACGTTTTTCGCGCGACATCATCCACATTCCAAGTGAACTACAGGCCAGCGAAGAGCGATTTTTTGTCTATGTGAAAGATTTGCCGCGCTCAGAATTGTGGTCGCTGCGACCCTGATGAAAAGAGAAGATAAGATGAACTCGCTACTCGGTCAACCATTAACCCAATTTTTGGGCAAGGATATCCAATCGCCTGAGGTTTCACTTGGCATTGGCCTGTCATACATTCACGCCCAAAACGTAGACTGCCTGATCTTCGATGGACACATCGCGCAAATCCGCACGGCTGACACCCTCAAAAGCGATCCCGCTTACTGGCCGCGTCTGCTCGCACACCGCGACAATCTACTCGGCGCACCTGAACCAGTTGAGGACGAGCTTTCCCCATTCGAGCAAGCTGCATTCGATTTGCTGATTGATCCCTATCAGCAATATATGTTTGGCGGAGCCGTTTTTGGCATTGCTGCCAAGCCGCTTGAAAGCTATCTCGCCTTTGAACTTCTCAAAACAAACGAGCGCACGCGAGCGATTCGCGCCATGCTTCGCAGTTTGAACTTGGTTGCCAGAGTCACAGCAGCCGATTATCTTAAAGGTGATGTCTCATTGGATGCGGAGGATCAGCGAGTGATTGAGGTGATTTCGGCCGATCCCGCCCCGTTCATGTACGCACCCGGTGGCTGCATCGCCTACAAAACTACTGCCCAAGAAATTCTCAATCCTGCCCCACCCACGCCGCGCAAACGCTGGTGGCGGAGATAAAGGCAAACGTATAAATCACGACGGGTCATATAACGAGTTACACTCCATTCCTCACATTCCATAAATCAGGTATGCTTACAAAACGAAAATTTCGGTTTTGTGGAGCATTTCTGTGGCAAAAAATGATCGTTTCGGCCGATTGCTCAACGAAGGTATCACCAGCGTCAGCAAGCGGCAATCCCTCAAAAAACAGCACGTCGAAGAAGAGATCGGCGAGCGCACGGGCTACTCGATGCACAATGTCCAGCATTGGCAGCGCGGCAATGTGCCAGAGGATGCAGAGACGCTGCGCGAGATCGTCCGCTATTGCGTCGGCAACGGGCGCGTCGATAAACAGTGGGCGCAATCATTGTTAACTGCTGCCCAATTCGACAATGCGACGGTACTTCTCAACGATCTTTTTACAGAACAAACGCGCATTTTTATCAGCTATCAGCGCGGCCTTGAACCCGATGAATCGCTAGCACTTGAACTCGCACGCGCATTGAGTCGCACGGGAATTGTCTTCTTTGAACAGGTCGCCTCGATTGATACGGCATGGGTGCGCCAAATCCAGACGGAGCTGGCACGGTCAGATCTGTTTATCGTGCTGCTTTCGGCCGAATCAATTACCAACGAAGTCCTCCTACTCGAACTCAAACGCGCCGCCGCCCTATCTGGCGAACAGGGTGCGCCCAAACTGCTGCCGATCCGCGTGCGCTATCGTGCGCCGTTTGGGGGTGTCGTCGCCAATTTGGTTGATGATTTGGCGTGGGGTTTTTGGGATGGTGATACGCCAGCGTTGATTGCGGAGGTGCAGGCGGTGCTTAATGGAGGAGAGTCGGGAGTGAATTCGGCCGAAAAGAAAGCCGCCCTTCTCCAAGACACACCCGCCAAACCCGCCCCACCCAAGCCAGCGGCCGAACTGCCCAGCGGTGCAATTCCGCTCGATTCAGCTTACTACATTGAACGCGCCAGCGACGACATCGCCCACGCCGCGCTGCAAACGAGCGGTGCAACCGTCGTCATCAAAGGGGCGCGTCAGGTCGGCAAAACATCGCTGCTTATTCGCCTGATGCAAAATGCAACGCGGGTCGCCTTCATCGACTTCCAAATGCTGCAACCCGCCAAAAGCGATGCGGACAGCTTCTATCGCCTCTTCGCGCGATTGCTCAGTTTGCGGCTCGGTGTGCCAGATGGAACCGATCTATATTGGTCGCTGCCCCTCCCCAACCCCGTCCGCACAACAGAATATGTCGCGGGTCATTTGCTGGCACAAGCCAACACGCCGCTCCTGCTGGCAATGGATGAAGTCGAGACGATTTTTGAAACCGATTTCCGCACCGATTTCTTCGGCATGTTACGCGCATGGCACAGTCAACGCGCCATCGACCCGCGCTGGCGCAACCTCGACATGGTGCTGGTCACATCGACGGAGCCGTACTTTTTCATCGACAATCTCAATCAGTCGCCATTTAACGTGGGGGAGGTGATCGAGTTGGGGGGATTTTCGGCCGAAAACACCCACACCCTCAACCAACGCTATGGCGCACCTTTTAGCACTGGACAATCGGTCGATTTACACAACTGGCTCAATGGACATCCCTTTTTGACACGCCGCGCCTGTTATCTAGTGACGGAAGGGCGCGTGGAGGTTGAGGATGTGTTGGGGAAGAAATCGGCCGAAATCGACGGCGCATTTGGCGATCATCTGCGTCGCCTGATGCTGATGCTCTACGAACGACCCGCCCTTGCCACTGCCTTGCAGCAGGTGATCCATGAACAGCGTTGCGAAGATAAGGTCGCGCTGTTTGGGTTGCGCGGTGCGGGATTGGTGCGCGAAGAGCGGGGGCGCGTGCTGCCAGCCAATCAGCTTTACGCTAACTTTTTCAATTCAGGGAGTAAACAATGAAACTTTCAAATGGTTATAAAATCGCCTCACCCGGCGCAATCTTGACGCTCATTAGCATTTTCCTGCCATGGATGACAACAACGTGTGGCAATTTACCACCTGAAAGACAGGCGGGCTGGCAGGTCGCCTTTCGCTTTCAGGAAAACGCCGATGGCGTTTTCCAATTTGCTGGAAATGTCCCCATCTTGCTCGCCTTCCTATTTGCCATACTCGTCCTCTATTTTGCCTACGCCGCCGCCCAACGCGGGACGCTTCTGACGCGAGATCGCTGGCCGCTCATCGTCGTCGCTGTCCTTGTTCTACTGTTGTTATTCCTGCAATATGGGCGGCCAAACGAAGATATTGAGCGCGAATTTCATATTGGGTTTTGGCTTTTTAGTGTGGGGTATTTGTTGATTGGCGTGGGTGGATTACTGAATCAAACTGAATGATTAAGCATGTGACAAAAATTTGTAATCGGCCGATCCTATAATCCGCACCATGAAACGATTTATCCTCATTATCGCCCTGCTTTTAATCATTGCCGCTGGTGCATTTGCCTATTCGATGACCCGCACCGAAACGCGCCTTGTTGGATTTGATAGCCTTGATGGGGATGTGATTTTTTCGGCCGAACTTTCCGCCGACACATCTGGCAGCGTCACCTATGCAGGAGGCGATACTTACCTGATCGCAGAAAATGAGGAGAGAAAGATTGTGCTGACTGGGTACGATCTCGTTTCAGATGAAGCATGGTCGCTGGAAATTTCGGCCGAACCAAACATCACCTATCACCCCTTGCACACCGACTGGAAAAACGTCTACGTCTCACTCTATCGACCGGGAAGCAATGATACACTCATTGCGATTGACCGCGACACGCGAGAAATCAACTGGCAGGTTGAACGCAACTGGATGGCAAACTCGCAGCTCTCTTCCAATGCGATTGAGTCTACTGATGAAATCGTGATCTATGTCGACCAATTCATCACGCGACCCGGCGCACAAATCGTCGCGCACGCCTTGCGGGACGGCACACGGCTGTGGGCGCAAGAGCTAAACGCCCTAACACCCACCTTTGTGACAACGGGGGATGTGCTTGCTATCTCGCTAGATGCGGTAGCGGTGCTGACTGAGATCGGGGTGCAAACATTTAACGTGCAGACGGGGGAACCGTTGTGGGAGCAAACACTTGAGCGGCAGGATGGCTTGATTGGTGTTGGCGATACCCTTGTCATTCCGCAGCGTCGTGCCGTCATTGGCATTGACGGCGCAAGCGGCGCAGAACGTTGGCGCATCACGCCGCCAGACGAAGAGAACGTCGTCTTGAGCCTTTATGATTACACAGAACCCGGCTACAAATATCCGATGCTGTATGTCCAATATGGCGTTGGTCAAACCGAGAGCAAGCTGTCCGCCTACACCTATCTCGACCAGCAGTTACAGTGGGAAATGCCGCTTAATAACCTTGTCTACACGTTCACACCAAACTACAACGGAATCACTATTCAGCACGATTTTGCACCCTATTTGTTGACAACTTACGATAGAGAATCGGGCGCAATCGTCTGGCAACAGGCGTTTGAGAATGCGCATTCTCGCCCATTCGGGACAAACGGCTCGCTGTTTGTTGTTCTTGAGAATAGACGCGGGGATTTTTGGCAGATGGGTGGACGCTAGGAGTTTATATGTCACCACATAAACGGTTTGTGTGGCTAGGGCGCGGCAATCATGGTAACTGGCCGTATGAGGTTGGGCTTGATTTCGACAATAGCGAGCGGCCTATCGTCTTAGCTGAAGGGTCAGGTCACGGCTCGATGGGTGGCAACTTTCTGCTACAAGAGACGCTCGATCAGGTTTGGCAATCTCATTTAGAGCGATGTGACTGTCTTTATTTGCGAGAAATCGCGCTTGCCGAACAATCCCATCCTAGCCCTTTTACCGCTGCTGAAATATATCAACGCTGGCAACAACATGATGCAATCTAGCCTCTACACAGTCGGCGGGACAATTCTGCCCGATCAGGGCATCTACATCGAACGGCAAGCGGATAGCGATCTACTGGCGGCGTGTCGGGCGATGGAATACGCCTACGTTTTGACAGCGCGACAGTTGGGAAAATCGAGCCTGATGGTTCGCACCGCAGCATCACTCCGCGAAGAAGGTGTTGCACCGATCATTCTCGATCTCAACGAGCTGGGCGTTCAGGCGACAATGCAGGAGTGGTATCTGGGGCTGATGTTTCGGATTGCGTCCACGCTGGGGCTGCAAGCTAACTTGCTCGGCTGGTGGCGTGAGCATGAGGAGGTGGGGGTAACGCAGCGGCTGACGCTCTTTTTTGAGGAGCTAATTCTGCCCGCGACCGACAAGCGACTTGTCATCTTTATCGATGAAATTGACACGACGTTGAGTTTGCCCTTCACCGACGACTTTTTCGCCGCGATCCGCTATCTTTATAACGCACGTTCGACGAACAGCGATCTTAAGCGGCTGGCATTTGTGTTGATTGGGGTGGCGACACCGAGCGATTTGATCGATGATCCGAAAAGGACACCGTTTAATATCGGCCGAAGAATCGACCTCACCGACTTCACTCGCACCGAAGCAGACCCATTCCTGACCGCCCTCCCCGCCACCAACGGCGCAAAATTACTCAATGAAATCATCGACTGGACAGGCGGACATCCCTATCTCACCCAACGCCTCGCCGCCGCGACCAGTGCCGCCGAAAATCCCAACGTCAACCACATCGTGCGCGACATCTTTCTGGGCGAGAACAGCGATAAGGACAACAACCTGCAATTTGTGCGCGATATGTTGACCAAACGCGCCCCCGCTGGCTATGAACGCGAGTTGCTGACGACCTATCAAAATATCCGTCTCGGCCGACAGCGTGTGCGCGATGAAGAGCAATCGGTTGTCAAAAACCATCTCAAATTAGCGGGAATCGTCAAACGAGATGCGAAAAACAACCTGACGACACGAAACAAGATTTATACAACCGTCTTTGACCGCCGTTGGTTGCGTAATCAGTGGCCTGTTAGCTGGTTGGAGCTGATCCCGTTTGAGGTCAAAGCAGCGGTCGCCGCGAGCTTTATTCTGCTGTTAGGGTTGATCGCGGCGTTGGCGTTTGGGCTGAACCAGCAGCGCACGGCGGTCGGCTTAGGCGAGAATTTGGCGACAGAAGTGGTCGTGCGTGCGACGGCCGAGCAACAGGCGATTGCCAACGCCAATCTCGCGGCGACTCGTGCGGCTGAGTCGGAGAACAACGCTGATTTAGCGGCAACTCGCGCCGTTGAGTCGGAAAATAATGCGGCGTTGGCAGCAACTCGCGCTGTTGAGTCGGAAGAAAATGCAGCACTGGCGGCGACCCGTGCGGTTGAATCGGCCGAAAATGAAGCAATCGCCATCCAAAATTTAGCCGTTGCAGAATCACGCCGATTGGCGAGTGAGGCGCAGTTAGCGATTGAACGTGATCCACAAGCTGCGCTGCTGTTGGCAATTGCGGGGCTGAATTCGGCCGAAACCACCGCCGCCCGTCAAGCCCTCCACGCCGCCCTCAACGCTCCCTACCGCATCGACCTGCTGCACACTCTCGACATCGGCAACTGGACATCGCCCAACAAGCCGTTTGAGTTTAGTCCCAACGGTCGTTCGTTGCTGGTCGTCAATGGGGCAGATGGCAAGGTGACAATTTGGGATGTTGCAACGGGAGAGGTGCGCGTCGAATTGCCGCACGAGGGGTATGTCAGTTCGGCCGAATGGCTCCAAACGACATGGGCAGACGAAAACCAGATCATCACCTCTGCTGAAGACGGCGTGCGAATTTGGGATGGCGTCAGCGACGAAGGTATCACCTATTTCGAGAGTGCCGCCCTCACCCACGTCTCTGCCAACGATGACGGCATTCTCATCTCGGCATTTGATGGGCCGCTTGTGCGTCTGTTCGATATGACAACGGGCGCGACATTGCGTGAAGTCGCATTGCCAGATATTGCGCTCTCCGCGTCAATACACAATGGGCGCATTGCGGCGGTCACGCTGGCAGGGGTTGTTCTATTTGATGCAGACGACACGCAGTTAGCCGCAGCGGGACAAGAGAGTGACGTGTTTTGGGAAGCTCTCTGGAATCCAGACGGGACGTTGCTGCTCGTGCATCAGCCAGGCAGTGGTACGGTCACGCTCTGGGATGCGGCGACGGGCGAAACAGTCCAGCAATTTGTTGCGGCGACGCCGTTTAGCGATGTGATTTGGCACGTGGGCGGAGCGCAAGTGTTGACGTTTGGCAATGATAATCGACTGGTGGCGTGGGATGTCGTGTCGGGAGAATCGACGACGTTGCAGGCGATTTCGGCCGATGTGGGCGGTCTATCTGGCGACACGTTGTTGACCTATCAAAATTTTGAAAACGTAGACGTAAATGGAGAAGCGAGCGGGAATGGTCGTTTCTTTTTGAGATCGGCCGAAAATGCCGACCTCCTAACCACCGTTGAGCAACCATTCCAAGTGTGGGGCATCGAACGTAGTCCTGACGAACAGATCATTGCTGCCGCTGACCGTGAAGGCAACGCGGCACTCTGGCAACGAGCGGGTGCGTCACCGCTTGAATGGTTCAAGACGGATTCCGCCATCGTCAGCATCACCGCCGCCGAGCAGGAAACGTTGTTGATTGAAGACGTGTCGGGCAAGCTGACGACGTTTGATGTCGCCAGCCGTCAACCGTTGGCAACTTATGCGCAGGGGGATGGTGTTGGCACGACGCGCTGGAGTGCGGATAAGACGCGCTACTTATCGGCCGATGGATTAGGCAATCTGTTTGTGATCGACGCACAAACGGGCGAAATCCGCCAAACATTGCGCCACCCCGATGTTGTCTTTTTTGCAGTCTGGCTCGCCGATGACCAACAAATCGCCAGCAGTGCGGCCGACGGCACGCTGCGCCTGTGGGACGTGGCGACGGGTGAGCGCGTGTGGGAAACAGTCGGCGTACAGGGCTTTTCTGTCGAGCTAGATGAGACAGGTGAGGTACTGTTAGTCGCCAGTTTTGAGGGTGACGTGCAGCGGATTTCTATACAAAGCGGTGAACTATTGCAGCGGTTTGCGCTGTCACAACCGGGTCAAGTTGTGCGCTGGCTGGCTGGCAATCAGACGCTTGTCAGCGTCAGTGGGACATGGTTAGAGTCGCAAAATACAAACCCGCAAACAACGCTCGACTTTTGGACAATCGAAGATGAGACACAGCCGTTTAACAGCGTCACCCTGCCAGCCCGCGCCACGCTCCAACTCAACCAAGATCGCACACAGTTACTGTTCGCTTCTTTCGGAGATGCCGCTGGCACATTTGTTGTGCTGGACGCGCAGGGGAATGAACTGATGCGCGGTGAGCATCCCGACGGTACAGCGCAGACGGCCTGGCACGCTGACGGGGAGCGTTTCCTGACGGTTGGAACGGATGGTGAAGTACGCGTTTGGTCGGTGGAGAATCAGGAAATTTTGGCAACGTTGGTGTTAAATCGGTCAATTGTTGAAGCTCTCTGGGTAGGCGAAACATTGTTGTTGGGATCGGCCGATGGTCAAGTCGTCGAAGAGTTTATCGACATACAGCAGTTAATCAACCGCGCTTGCACAGTCAGCTATCGACCACCAACGGAACAGGAGAGAAGACGTATTGATCCGTTTTCTAACATACCTTGTCAGTGAGATGCAATCTAAATTCACGCATTCAGCGACAGCTTCGACCGCATGATGAACGTCTACATCGACGGCGAGCTTGTTGGGGATAACGACGGGGGCGGCAACGGGCGTGATTGATCGCTTGGTGCAAATTGGGGTGGCGCAGCGTGTGCCTGATCCAAAAGATCGACGGCGGGTCATCGTGAAACTTGTTCCAGATGCGGCGATCTTTGAAACGATGAGGGCGGTTTTTGCGCCATATATGGAGGGGATTTCGGCCGAACTCGCCACCCACTACAGCGAAACAGAACTCGCCCTCCTCTCAGACTTCATGCAGCGAATGACCGAAATGCTAAATGTGCAAGTCTCGCACCTGCACACCCAGCGATGATGACATATGAAACGATTACAAAAACTCCGTTACCCACGCTGGCTGGCGATCATTCTCTGGTCGCTCATGCTGCTGCTCGGACACACTGGACTCCCTGCGGGATTGGCTGACCTCACGCCTCGTCTTGGCTGGAGAAACGGTCAGCTGCGCCTATGGAATCAAACAGGACTGTTCTTTGTCATGCTGGGGTATTTTTATCTGGGCTGGTGTGTCTTTCTGCATTACAAACACTCCTCCCGCAAAGTGAAGGCGGTCATGAGGACACCCCCAGAACTGTTGATCGAGGACCCCTACAGATAGTCACGCAATCCTATGTATGTCGCTGGAATGCTGGTTTGGGCAGGTTGGGTAATCTTCTACGGTAGTATCGGGGTTTTGGGTGGCTTGATACCGTTTTGGCCGCTGATTGCATTACGAGGTGTACCCGCAGAAGAGCGTAAGTTAGAGACACTTTTTGGCGAAAGTTACCTGCAATATAAACGGACAGTCCCGCGCTGGCCTGGCGTATCTCGCCTCTCATCTGACCAAAATTGATTTAGTGGTTCACCAACCGCCGTTGCCTCCAGCTTATCCGCACCCAAAAACTTCACGAACCGTGTAAACTCCCGTGCCAATCTTCCGCGAAAGCGGCATTTGGGCGAAGCATCTCATCTTCTAGCCAAAAACCCAAGTTAAAGACCTTCCCATAGCTAAGGGTCTCAATTTTCATCGTCGCCATGATCCCTGTTCAGCCAGTTCGTCGCAAACCCTTCATAGTCAAATATAAGACTTTGCCCATTTGAAACAACCACAATGGCTTTGTCCTCAACAGGTGAGAAGGCAATATACGATTGATAGCCCCCTACTCTGCCGCCATGACCAATGGTATGGTCGTTGAGAAAATTCCAGCCTAAGCCCCGACGTGCATCAGGATGATCAGGCATTAGGTCACTATTTGTGGATAAACAACTGCCTTGCGCGACAACATCATCCCCTTGACAGGCATTCATCGAAAACGCTAAAAATGCAAGTAAGTCCATGACCGACCCACGCAGTGCGCCAGCACTTGCCGCCGCGTCAAAATCTATAACATCAGTTGGTTTACCAGTCTCATTTAGCGGAGGCGCAATGTCATCTCCCCGCCAGCCATGAATAGAAGCTGTCTCCATGCCCATCGGATCAAAAATACGCGCTTGAACCACGTCTGCATACGGAAGACCTGTTTCTTCCACAATCACCAACCCTAAAATCATATAGCCAAAATTTGAGTAGGCATACGACCCTGTACTCCCCACACGTGTACTGGCGATTGCATCCTCCAACGCCTCACGATCAAAAGCGATGGTATCTTCTGCTGAAAACCCTAAATTAGCGGGCATAGGTGGCACGCCACCCGTATGTGCCGCGACCTCTAAAATTGTGGGATCTTCCCACTTTGGCGATTGTAACGATGCAGGTAAATATTTGTTGATCGGATCATCAATGTCAATCACTCCTTCAACAGCTAACTGTGCAATGACATTGGCCGTCATAAGTTTTGTGACTGACCCAAACTGAAATAGGGTGTCTTCGGTAAACGTATCGTTGCCAATCACGGCAATCGTCACCTCATCGCCATCAATAAGCCCCACCATAATCCCAAATTCCTCTGGGTTGGGGGCCATTGACAGGACTTCGAATAAGATTGGGTAGTTGTCTATCGAACCACGCAACACGGTTGTTTCGACCGGTTGGTTTCCACCACAGCCGACTAGAAAAAAACTCAAAACAATACACAAGTACAAATGAGTTTTTGTATTCATTCTTGATTCCTTCGGCAAATAACGATGCGACTGGCACGATTCACGTTTCTCTCGACGCTCTGTTCTGTCTTCAAGTTAGCGATATAGCGCACGATCTCCTTCTGCCAAGAGGGCGATAGTGTGTCAAATACGCTTTGCGCCTCCGCATTCTCATTGAGTGCGGCCACCAATTTAGGATGCGGTTCTATCTCTCGACTGCGCGGATCATATGCCACCGTGACGGCGATTGTCTCGCCAATTCGACTGGGTGAATCGGCGAGCATCGTGAGATTGACATACAAACGCCAATCACCTTTGTATTTGACGAGCGTTTGCTGATAAGGGGTTCCATTGACTGTCCCACAGATTGGGATTGGGCTTTTTGACTTCCCTGCCTGTACAAATAGGTTGTTCAGAATCCTTTCTGGGACATACACAAAGGGGTTTATTCCTATAATCTCAAGCTCTGCATTGAATTCGTTCATTGGCGTTATGCTAATGACCCAAATTGCATCTGTCAACGTGAATCGTCAAAAATCTTCTGTGTCAAACAAGCGACGCGGCATTGTTATATCTCTGTCGCGGCCAGTTTAAGTCCAAGTAGGGCAAACGTCGCGGCAAATGAGCGGCGCAGCCAGATGACAAAATGGGGGGAGCCAACGATATAAGTGCGGACGCTGCCAGCTAGCAATCCATAGAGAATAAAGACCAGCAGCGTCAGCACCATAAACAAACCGCTCATGAGACTCATCTGCGCCAGTGGTGCGGTTGCGTTGGGTGCGATAAATAGGGGTAGAAAGGCGAAGAAAAAGAGCGTCAACTTTGGATTGAGCAGGTTGAGAAAAATCCCCTTTTGGATGATGTGGCGTGTTGTGATTTGTGGTTGGGTGTGCTTGGCTTCGGCCGAATTCTCCAACCTAAATCCCTCCGTATCACGCCACATCGACCATGCGAGATAAAACAGATAGAGCGTCCCCACCCACTTTAAGCCTTGAAAGAGCAGCGCACTTTTGTGCAAAATCACCGAGAGACCTAAGATGCTGGCCACCAGATGGGGGACAATGCCCAACGTGCAGCCGACGGCAGCCGCCACCATCGGCCGTCGTCCGTGAAGCAGTGTGGTCGAAACGGTGTAGACAACGCCAACACCGGGAATCAAGATGACAATCAACGAGGTTAGAATGAACTCTGGACTAAACATCGGTTCCTCCTGCACGGTAAATCTCGCGCATTTCGACGCTTGCACTTGGGTCAACCAGCGCGACGTTTTGCTGAATTAAGTCAAGTTGTCGTTCAACAGCCGCGACGGGGACACCAACGGGTGCATAGGCGACATAGAGCGCGCACTGCGTTGTGGGCGTGATGCGTGTGCGGGCATCTTGCCCGTAAATGATGGTGCAGATAACCCCTTCCCCATCACGCATCGCCATGTCGTTCGGTTTGAGCAAACGGGTTTTGCCGTTTATCTGCGTGAATGGGTCGTCAGCTTGCGTTGCGTCAATGGTGAGAGGCGAGACAAGCTGATCTGCATCGTGTCCCGCCGTCAAAACGAGCGTTTCTAATTCGGCCGAAAAATTCGCATCGACCAGCGGCGTAACCGTCGGCAACGCCTTATTTTTCAGCACAACCGATTCAAGTTGAAGCTGGACATGATACGTTTTGCCAAACTGCTTGTAGTAGGCTCGATACGCTTGCAGTATCTCAAGCTGCAAAAAATCAGCGCGGGCATACCCTGCGAACTTTTCGCGCAAGTTTGCTTCAAGCGTGCGTTTGTGTGCGTCGAGTGGTGTGGGGCGCGGGGTGTTATCTCCCGCGCGGATAAGCAGAACACCGACGTGTCCGCCTTCAAATGTCTGATGCCAACGATCCGTGAGTTTGATTTGCAACATGCAATTGCTCCTTACTTTTGGCAGAAGGATAGGAAACAATGGCGTGTCCGTCTTGGACGCTATTGCGGTATTGACCCGGCGTAAACCCCCATAGCCGTTTGAACCAGCGATTGAGATGGCTTTGATCGGTGAACCCTGTGGCCGCCGCAACTGTGGCGATGGGCTGCCCTGCGTGCAACATCTGTTTGGCACGGCGAATCCGCACCTGTCGCAGATACGCATGGGGTGGGATGCCGACCGTCTCGCTGAATAGATGGACAAGATGATAGCGACTGATATGCGTGTGCTGGGCGAGGTCGTCGAGGGAAATATCGGCCGAAAAGTTCTCTTCAATATAGTGGATAAGTTGTTGCACTGCGGTGGGATGAGTGGGGATTTTCGGCCGATTGTTGAGACTGCTGTCATCCCCATGCCGCACAATCAGCTCACCCAATGTCTCCAGCAGGCGGGTCTGCTGCTCCAACAACGGTGTCGCCACATTCCCAAGCTGCTGATGAAGCTGATAAAGCTGCGCTGCTAATGCGGGGTCATGCAAAACGCCACTCCGAAAAAATGGCAGCTCACATGCTCTCCCCAATACATCAGAAGCCACAGTTTGCAGGACATCAGCATCAAAATAAAACATCCGATACGTCCAGCCACCCTCAGTTGCGGGCTGACCTGTGTGAACCTCTCCCGGAATACACAAATTTATCTGTCCCTGCGCCGCAACGACATTCTCACCCCGATAAAAGAACCCCAACGCCCCCTGTTCGATCACGCCAATGGCGTACCGCTCATGCGTATGTTTGGGAAAAGAATGTTTGAGATGCTGGGCGTGCAGGAGTTCGACATCACGCAGTTGCCGAACTTGTTGTTGTGTTTCTTCTTGCATACGCATTCCTTAACTAAGAGCAGCCTTGTTCACGCCTCGCCAACTGGGGCAATAAATTTTACACAACTGCCGTCGATAGTGTGTTGGAGACTGTGCCAGTTATAGAACCAGTACAAAAGGGTCATGAATCGCTGGATGGCTAAGCCCAACGACTCGATACCCATACAGTCTGCCCATTGATAGGCACAAAATTTGCGTAGTCATTTGACTACATATATACTTGTAGTCAAGTGACTACATAATAAATTTGAGACGAGACGTATTCCAATTGGCAGACGGCATTTGCAATGCAAAGTAGCCCCTCACTTTCCGATTGCCTGTTCAGTTGCGATTAAATCTCACGCAAAAACTAAAAGGAGTTCATCATGAATCAAGGTATCAGTTCAGTCATCTATCCTGTCAAAGACATTGGGCAAGCAAAGACGCTATTTAGTAACTTGCTCGGTAGCGAGCCTTACGTGGATAGCGAGTACTATGTTGGCTTTAAAATTGGGGGAAAGGATGTCGGATTAGACCCAAATGGGCATAGAGCTGGAATGACCGTTTACTATCACGTTGACGACATCAAAAAGAGTCTGCAAATGTTATTGGACGATGGGGCCGAACTATTGCAAGAGATCAAAGATATTGGCGGGGGTGGACTGAATGCCTCCGTAAAAGACGCAGACGGCAACATCATTGGGCTAATTCAGTAGCCTGATTGCGCATTTGATCATTTATATTCTGCCGAATCTGCTTAGGTCAGATTCGGCAGATGAGATTTCGCCGCACGGTTATTCAGTAACGGTTGGCAGAATGACGTTCATTATTGTGCCATCGGTCTAAACACCTTCCCTGACTTTGCAATCACAGCGCATAAAAACGCTTGGTCGCGCCAAATCAACCCCCATTAGTAAATCGTGTCATGTGACGCAAATCCACGCTATCGTCCCCGCTAGGTGCAAATAACGGACATATCAGGTCAGCATAGATGGTTGATAGCACACATGCTTAATTTAAGCGGTTGATCCATGGGATTGACTTTCCAGTTACGGGTGAAGGATTATACTTTGATTGAAAGCGTCAACCGCTAACGCTATCAGATTGTTTCGCCACGAATTCAATAGGATGTAATTTGATGTCATATACAGGGAATAGTTCATACTGCTATAGCAATAGTTTGCACATGTGTCTCCAACATGCTGGAATGCCAAATCTACCCAACGTCGGCTTTATTGAATGTGCAACCGGGATGCCGTTTGGAACGACATTCTTAGATTTTGAGCGACCGCTCTTCTTTCCCAATCCAGCTGCGACAGACCCCCATCAAGGGTTATCGCAAGCGCTGCAAACGCTGGGCTGGACGAATGAAATGTGGCAAGGCGACGACGCGACGGCGGCGACAGCATATCTACGCAATGCGCTCAAAGATGGCCCTGTTTTGCTGGGGCCGCTCGACATGAGCCATCTGCTTTACGACCCGAACCATGCCACCAAGACAGGTGGCGACCACTTCATCGTGGCTCTGTCCAGCGACGGCGATATGGTGACGCTCCACGATCCACAATTTTATCCGTTTGTGCAGCTATCTGTTGCTGAACTGTTGCGTGCATGGGATGCCAGCCGCATTGGCTATATCGACAAAACTTACACGTTACGCCATCATTTCAGAGAAAAACAGCGAGTGGAGCGGGCAGAGATGCTCGATTCGATGTTTGCTGTCGCTCAGGAATTGCAAAGTGGCTCGATTGATTGGCCGATTGCATTTTCTGGTCGTGCCGCCTATGACAAGGTTTTGACCTTACTAAAGGCAACCCCCTCTCCCGCATTTGCGGGTTTGTTGAGCCATTTTTCACTGCCAATCGGCAGCCGTCGCTGTGTCGATGCGATGCGCTTTATGCAAGAGGCTGACCGACCAGAACTAGCCGACATGTATGAGGCAAAGGCAAGGCTCTACGGAAGCGCACAATATTACGCATCCAAAGCACAGTGGGATAACGTCATCGAGATATTTGAGGATTTTGCCGAGCTTGAAGCGCATTTATGTGCTGCAATCAGCACGTAATTTAGGCGTGTTCATGATCAGTTTGTCAGTGTAATCGCTTCAGACAAATGGGACTTTTGCTCGATGATAGACAAGGCGAGCGCGGCCACATCTGCCCGCGCCACGTTTGGTTGCGCTGGAACACGTTCGGGTGGGCAGGATAGACGAATGTTATGCGTAGCTGCACCATTTCCCAGATTCGTCGGCCGCAAAATTGTCCATGTGAGATTACTGGTGCGAACGATCTGCTCCTGTACCAGATGGTCGGCAAATGGATGGCGCAGGATGTAGGTAATAATCGGCCGAAGATACCACGCCAACTGCGGCTTGCTGTCGCCAACGCCAAGCGAGCTGACGATGACGAGATGGGTTTGTGTCCCTTGCAACGCATCGACGATCAGGCGCGTCGCGTCTTGGCGAATCGTGGTTGGCCCCGTGTTGGTTCCGCCACCGATGGCGCAGAAGACGGCATCCTGATCGGCAACGGTTCGGCCGATGTCCTCCCCGTTGCGAGCATCGCCCACAATCAGTTGCAACCCATCTTTCTGCTGGGTCAGTTTGTCAGGTGAGCGCACCAGTGCGGAAACGGTGTGTCCATTGGCAATCGCCTGTGTGGTGAATGCGCGACCAGTGCCACCGGTCGCCCCTATAATCGCTATTTTCATGATTTTTCCTTGTGTTTCAATAAATGGTCACGGTGACGCGCAGACCGCTGTTGGGCTGATTTTCGGCCGAAATTGTCCCACCCTGCCGCTCAACCAACTGCTTGACAATCGCCAAACCCAAGCCAGCCCCGCCCGCTGTCCGACTGCGTGACTTCTCCGCACGCCAGAAGCGGTCAAACAGATGCGGCAAATCGGCTGGCGGCACGCCACTGCCGCTATCAGCCACCGCTAGCGCAACTCCCGCAGACGCTTGCTGCACCGCCACCGTGACGCGGCCGCCGTCTGGCACATGGCGCAGCGCGTTGCTCAACAAATTACCGATGACCTGCCGCATCCGCTGTGGATCGGCGTTGACAAGCGGCAGGTTGGGCGCAAGCTGCAACGCAAGCGTCACATCGCGCTCAAGCGCTTCCGCCTCAAAAAGCGTCGCCGTGCTTGCCGCGATTGCGCCCAAATCGATGGGCTGTCGTTCGAGTGAAAGCTGCCCCGTCTCGGCTAGGGTCAACAGGCGCAGGTCGTCTACCAGCTTTTCGAGCAGATGGGTTTGAATGAGGGCGGGTGCGATGTGTGCTTCATCAGCCGTATAAATGCCGTCCAAAATCCCTTCGAGACGACCGCGCAAAATGGTCAGCGGCGTGCGTAGTTCATGGGCGATGTCGGCTAGGAGATGGCGGCGTTGCTGCTCGTTGAGCTGGAGCGTCTCGACCATCTGGTTAAATGAATCGGCCAGCGTGCGAAAATCTTCTGAGCCGCTGATCGTGGCGCGTGCGTTCAAATCGCCACCCTGCACCTGTTCTGCGGCGGAGATGACGGCGGCAAGCGGGTTGACGATGCGCCGACCCAAGACGTAGCCGACGGCGAGCATGACAACGGTCGTGATCAGGCCAATCACCAGCAGCGGCAGTGCGCCAAGTCGCAGCAAAAATGGCGGGGAGACGAAGCGGCTGGTATAGACAAATCGGCCGATTGCCACCCCATCAGCCACCACTGGAAACGAGATGCGATTTGTCACATCTGCATAAACCGCACCCACTTCTAAACCATCCGCAGACCCTGCAATCACCCTATCTTGTGGATCAACCAAAATAAAGCGCGACCATTCAGCCAAATTATCGTCGGGCGGGTCGCGCCACAGCACCTCGATCCCCTCCCAACTGCCGCGTGCGCGATAGTACGTTTCCAGCACGGCAAGCTGGGCGGGGGGAAAACGGGCATCATCATTGCGCGGGCCGCTGAGCGCAATGGTGAGCAATCCCAATGCCAGCACCATCGTGATGAGGATGACCGCGCCAAACAGTTTGAACAGCAGCCAAAACAGGCGGCGGCGGATGAGCTTGTATTCGGGGGTCATGTCGTTTGTTCGGGAAACTTATAGCCGACCCCGTGAACGGTGATGATGTAAGGGGTGTCGGGTTCGGCCGATTTTAGCTTGCGACGCAAATTGCGAATGTGGGAGTCGATGGCACGCTCAAAACTGTCAAACGCAACCCCGTGAACGGCCGTCAGCAGTTGCGCCCGCGAGAAGATGCGTCCCGGCTGGCTCGCCAACAGCGACAAAATCTCAAACTCGGTCGGTGTCAACGTCAGTTCACCGCTGGGAACCGTCGCCTTGTAGCGTGAGCGGTCGAGGGAGAGATTGCCGACACGCAACACGTCTGCTGTTGTCGCGCCACCACCCTGCACGCGCCGCAATACGACGCGCACCCGCGCCACCAGTTCGCGCGGGCTAAACGGTTTGGTGATGTAGTCGTCCGCGCCCAACTCCAAGCCGATCAGCTTGTCGCTTTCCTCAACACGAGCGGTCAGCATGATGATCGGCGTGTCGCTTTCGCGGCGCAGCGTGCGACAAACGTCTAAACCGTCGATTTCGGGCAGCATCAGGTCGAGCACGATCAGGTCAGGTTTGTGCTGGCGGGCTGCGCGGAGCGCGTTGGGGCCGTTTTCGGCTGAAACCACCGCATACCCCGCCGCCTGCAAATAATCCCGACATATCATTACAATTTCTGGCTCATCATCGACGACGAGAATGGTTTGCTTTAAAAAAGTCATTATGTGTGGCGTGTTGCGTATCGCGTGAATAGATAAATCTTCTCAGGCATTACGCAACCGTGCGAAACCCGATTATTTGCGTGCATACGTTTGACTCATCATCGCCATGATGCACAGCGCAAACGATGTGAGTGAGGTGCCGACGCGGAACGCATTGGCGCGATTCCATGCGTCGCGGGTCGCTTCCCAGTCGAGCGGCAAGTTGGTCGGATCCCAAGATTCCGTGTAGTAATTCAACGGCAAGTTTACCTGTCGCGTGAAGATGATGATACCGCCAATGTAAATAATTGTCGCACTGGCTAGCAGCCAAAACGTCGGGCTTTTCCATTGTCGAGCGTGTACGATTGTGGCTCCCAACGAGATGGCGGCCGAGCCGAAAAAGAATGCGAAAAATCCGACGTGGCGCACATTTTCATTGAACAATGACTGCACGGTGGCGTAAGTTTCGCCATCGACCAGCGACATGGCGAGATTGACATTGAAGGTATAGGCATAAAAGAAGCCTGCCATGATGCCTGTAAAAATAATCGCCAGAGCGATCAGGCCATTTTGCAAATGTGAGATAGTGTTTGTTTTCATGCTATTCGTTCCTCAAGATGTTGTTGTCCAGTTACTTGAGTCAGATTATGCGGGGGATATGTGCAGAAAATGTGCAGATCGTTTTGAGGAGTGGGGAGATCCGGCCGAAAAACAGGTGCAAGTCACGCTTGCGTAAGCTGTGTCCAACATCCTAACCGTCCATTGTTGCATCAACTGCTAGGAAGGTTACAGCACAGGTGTGTTGGAAATATGGCTAGACGATTAGGGGCGTGTTGTAGGCACTACGCGTACGGTGGACAGAAAGTCCCCGCGGAGGATGGTTCATCGTTGTAAAAAGGGCAGTGTCGTTTTATCATAGAGTGGTCGATCCCCATGCACAATCAAGGTCAAACCCTCCTACATTCTCAGCACATCTAATATCATGGCACCACTCTTTAAGCAGGACATCCTACAGCAGCAACTGGCCCTTCAAACGATCGTTGAACGTTATGCGCTGAACAGCGAGCGGCTTCCCCCTAAGTCGGCACAGCCCGTGATGCTGACGGCGATGGGAGCCTCTTTTCACGCCAGCCAAATCGCCGCCTACCATCTCAACCAGCTTGGCGTGTCGGCGCGGGCGATTGAGGCGATCGATTTGCTGCACTACAACGACCCGCAGTTGCGCCACATCGACCAGCTTGTTTACATCTCGCAATCGGGGGCGAGCGCGGAGGTCGTGCCGCTGACAGAGCGGCTGGCGACTGGCACGCGACTGCTCGGTGTGACAAATACGGTTGACAGTCCGCTGATGCAACGGGCGGATGAGACGTTGCTGCTTTCGGCCGATCTCGAACAAGCCCCCGTCGCCAGCAAGACGTATCTCAACACGCTGGCGATCTTGTGGCTTTTGGCACGCAAATGGGGCGACGCATGGCGCGGAGATGAGGCGCAGATGCTGCATCAGGTCGCCATGCGCTGTGGCCAGTTGGTGGCAAACGCCGACGACATCGCACGACGCTGGCTCGACACCCTAAACAAGTGTGAAACGCTGCTCTTTGTCGGCTATGGGCCACACGGCGCAACGGCGCGACAGGCGGCGATGATGCTGCATGAGTGGGCGAAAATCCCTGCGCTGAGTATGAGCGGCGGGGCGTTTCGGCATGGCTCGATTGAAATTGTGCGACCCAATCTGGGTGTGGTCGTCTTTGCGTCAGCAGGGCAATCACAGGCAGCGGCGCGTCGTCTGGCGGACGAGGTCACGGCGGCGGGTGCGCGTGTGCTGGTTGTTGATAGTGGAGAAAGCTTTTTGGATGGGGAGGCGATTTCGGCCGATTCCCTCGATGAATTTCTCGCCCCCATCCTCGACATCATCCCCGCCCAACTGTTCACCGAAGCGATCGCACGCACACGCGGCATTGACACTACTTTTCAGTACATCAGCAAGGTGGTAACGCAACTGTGAGCTACGTCGTCGGAGTGGATCAGGGCAACACGCACACCCGTGCCGCTGTCAGCAGCGAGGATGGACACATTCTCGGCGTGGGCAGCGCAGGTGGCGGCTATGCAACGCGCGAGCCGCTGGTCGCAATGGCGGCGGTCAAAACGGCGGTTCTGTCCGCGCTTGCCGTTGCCGATGTACAACGCGCAGATGTCGCCCTGCTTTACGCTGGCATGACAGGCGCGGACTGGCAGGACGAGTACGATTTGCTGCACGCCCAGCTCACCGCGCAAGGCCTCGCGCCAGCGGTGCGCGTGACGAACGACAGCCTGATCGCCTTACGTGGCGGCACGGCGCAACCCTACGGCGCGGTCATCGTGGCGGGAACGGGCGCGAACGTTGCGCTGATTGCGCCCGACGGCACGACGTTTGCCTACCATTACTACGTCGAGCGCAACTTGCAGGGCGGCATGGGGCTGGGGCGACGAGCATTGCAGGCGATCTATCGCGCCGAGATGGGACGCGATCGGCCGACTGCGCTCACCGCACCCGTTCTCGACCTGTTCGGCTTGACCGATGTGGACGGACTCCTGCGTGCCGACTGCGAAGCCCGTCTGACAGATGCGGATTTCAAACATATCGCCCCACTAGTTTTTGAAGCGGCAGTCGCGCAAGACGCGGCGGCGCGGCATATTTTGATTGACTTTGGCAGCGGCTTGGCTGAACTGGTGACGACGGCACTGCGCCGCTTTGAAATGCACCACATGCCGATCGAAGTCGTGCTGTCGGGCAACATTTTCAAAGGGCGCGGCACGTTGCTAGAGCAGACGCTGCGAACCGAAATCGCGCACGTCGCGCCGCTGGCAACGCTCGTCAGCGCACGGTATGAGCCAGTCGTTGGCGCGGTGCTGCTGGGGCTTGAGGCAATCGGCCGAAACGTCACCCCCGCGATCCAACAAGCTATCGAATCCAGTTGTCAACGCTGGCAATTGATTCGCCAGAAGGACGACAAATGAGCGCAATCAAGCTCACCTACATCGGCGGCGGCGCGACCCGTGCGCCCGGCACCGTGCTGGCACTTACCCAACGTGCCGACCAGTTTGCGGGAAGCGAGATCGTGCTGATGGACAGAGACGCGGAGGCGGTTGAACTGGTGCGACAGGTCGGGCAGCGGTTTATCGACGCGGCAGGAGCAGATTTGACGCTCACCGCCACGACTGACCGTCGCGCCGCGCTGACCGATGCCGACGCGGTGCTGACCTCCTTTCGCCCCGGCGGCTTCGAGATGCGGCGACTCGATGAGCGCATCCCGCTCAAATACAGCATCATCGGTCAAGAGACGCAGGGGCCGGGTGGCTTTTTCATGGCGTTGCGTGCGCTACACGTCTTCCGCGACATCGCCGCTGAGATGACCCAGCACTGCCCCGATGCGTGGCTAATCAACTACACCAACCCGATCAACATCGTTAGCGATGCGCTGACTCGCTACACCGATCTCAAGGTGATTAGCCTGTGTGAAGGGCCGATCACCTTTCCCCGCGAGACGGTCGCGGCGTGTGGGCTAGACCCAGACCGACTGGACGCAACGATGATCGGCCTCAACCACGCCATCTGGTCAACGCGCCATCTGTACGACGGGGAAGACGTGATGCCGCTCATTGAGGCAGCCTACGCTGACGTAATGGCGAGTGCAACGATTAGTCGGTCGCTCAAGCGACGGGTCGAACTGGCGGTGACGCTGGGGCGACTGCCCGCGCACTATTTTCAGTATTATTACTATCACGACGAAATTTTGGCGGAGATGCAATCGGCCGAAAAAACCCGCGCCGAATACCTGATGGCAAACGTCCCGCGCTACAAGGCGCACTACCGCGCCGTCGCCGCCTCCCCAACGGCAATGCTCGACCCCGCCCAATCCCGCGACGGGATCATGGAGTTCGACCTCTCACTCGCCGTTCTCAACGCCATCATCAACGACACGGGTGAGGTATTCGGCTGCAACGTGCCAAACAAGGGCGCAATAGATGGCTTGGCCGATGATCTAGTTGTGGAGGTTCCCTGCGTCGTCAATCGACACGGGGCTACCCCGCTCGTCAGCGGATCGCTCCCTGCGGAGGTGGCGGGGCTGGTGCAGATGTTGGGACAGTATCAGCGGGCGGCGGCCGATGCGGGCTGGCGCGGGGATCGTCGTGCGGCTATACGGGCGTTGCTATCAAATCCACTGGTGCTGGATTTGCAGAAGGCGACGCGACTATACGATGAGATGGCAGCGGCGCAGCGGGCGTTCTTGCCCGCGCGTTTGTTATGATGGTCAGAAGTTCAACTTTTCGGAGAAAATCAGATGAAGAAGACCCGCACGGATTAACGTTCGCGGCCGATATACCAGTCGTGACGACTGGGGATGATGAAGTTTGGGTGACAAATTATGGCGGTGGGGCAGTTAGCCGCATTCAACAGCAAATGCAAATTCTCTTGGTGCTGGTTGTCAGCGATTGACAAATTTAGGTTCATCCGAGCTTTGTGTGAAAGGGGAATTTGGGCGAGCGATACAAAACGCGCTTGCGTAAATGGTCGAAATTGACGCGACCATATATCTGCCGCTTGATAAATTTTAAGCGGTTCACATCGCCTTCCGTGCACCCTCTATTCGAGTTGTCCTAATGTCAACATCTTGGTTTCAACAAACGACGGTCAGAGTTTCTTGGAAACGCCGCTCGTTGCCAATACACCAAACGATGGGTCAGAAGAAATCACGGTTCCAGATTGGAACAGCAATCAGATTCGTGTCAAAGTTGCGTGTGCCAACAACATCTTCTTTGACATCAACAATGCGACGATCACGATCTCTGGGGCAACGGCCGTTGGGCTGCAAAGCAACGATGTATCGACAGCCACTTCCAGCATGATAGTTCTTGCACTGACGAGCTTACTCGTGCTTGGCTCTGCGGCTGCCATTACGGTTAAACGTCGCTTTTAGTGAGTTAATCGCAAGAAAACAGCCAGCCAGCTAGACGTATAAGAAGGGGAATCTGCCGATTCCCCTTTTCGCTCCCTACAGTCACAATAAACATGCAAAAATTTATAATTTCAACAGCAAAACAGTTAGTTTTTGTCTTTACGCTCTTACTGATTGCCTGCACGATACCAACAGAAGCACCCTTGGAAACAGCACAGGCAACACAGGTTGTCGCTAAAGTTGCACCCACTGAAAGCGTGCCAACGCCAACAACCGTGCCAACGAAGACCGCACAGCCAACCGAAGCTGCTCCAACGCCTGCCCCGACTGAAACACCAACAGAGACCAGTCAACCAACGGAAGCTGACGCAATGCCATCTTCTGACCTTCTTGATGAAGCGGGCGACCCATTGCCATTAGAAAGTTACGGGGTCGAAAATGATGAACTATTTGATCTCGATGATGACACCGTTGATCCCGTTCATGAACAGGTTTGGGAGCGTTTCAGCGCGGTGATTCCGCTAGAATTGCGTCCAGAGATTCTATATTTTGAACCGATTGACGGTAACTCGGGCGTGGACGGAATGGTGTATCCAAGCGAATACGATCCTTACATTTGGACTGTGCAACTCGATGTGATGGAATCTGTGTCTCAAAAGGATTTGGAACGCACGATGATTCATGAATTTGCCCACCTCTTAACGCTCCGACCAGCGCAAATTCCTCCCTTTGATCCCATGCTCGATCAGGAAGCGTACGATGCTGCCTACGAGGATGCAAGAGCAAGTTGTGGTCTCTACTTTCAACCCGAGGGCTGCCCAACGGAGGATGCCTATCTAACCGCATTTATCGATCTGTTTTGGACAGACCTGATCCCCGATGACATCGATAAATTTGTGTCGACGGATGATGAGGGGGATTGGCGGTTTGAAGAGTACCCAGATCGGTTTGTGACATGGTATGCCGCAACGCAACCGAGCGAAGATATTGCAGAGAGTTTTGCAGAGTATGTTCTGGCTGATACGCTCTCGACAGAGAATACCGAAGCTGCTGCAAAGATACGCTTTTTTGACGATTATCCTGAATTACAACAAATTCGTGAGATGATTCGATCGGCTGATCCGTCATAGGGGGTGTCCAAGAATTAAGTGGTATGGATTAATTCCCATCTCTTCGCTTCTTCATTCATTTTATGCTCTTTCTCATGCCTTAACTTTCCTAGATTTCCTCTCCGCCGTCTAATCTGACATCGTCAAATTAGAATACAATCATCATAGTGGAAGCTTGGTTAGATTTGACAAATTTCCAAAATTTGTCAAATCTTTCGATTATGGTGCAGCCCGCAAGTATGCGTAGAGCGCACGCAGGTCGTTGTCGCTCATACGCGAGGCGAACTGCCACGGCATGTCGTCTGAAAAGGGCGTGCCGCTCGGCCGAACCCCCGTCCGCATCATCGTCAGAAATTGTTCTTCGGAAAGCGTGCCGACGAGTGGGCGCGGATTGGGAACGGCTGCACCCATCGACGATTCAGCCACTCCTTCCATCGTCGAGCCGTGACAGCCGCGACAATCCCCGTAGAGGGCGACATATGCGCCATATTCGGCCGAAATCCCCTCCGCCGGCGCAGTGACCGACGCCATTCCAGTTTCTGTCGACAACATGCCTGCCCCCTTCATCATCAAGCCGAGATACGCCAGCTTATCCCCTGTCTCCACTGTGTTCTCGTTGGGCGGCAGCGAGCGCAGATAGGCGATAATCGCTTCAATGTCGTCATCGCTCAACTGCTTGTAAGGCATAAAGTCCATAAAGACGAGCCTCTGTCCACGATTGTTGACGCTGTGGCGCAAGACGCGGAACAGCTCACCATCGCTGTACCCCGCCAGCTTGCCGCCCGGTGTTAGATTTTCCGTCACCATATCGCCCGCGAAGCCAAACCCCTCAGCCGCCGCGATGTTCCAACCACCCGTCAGCGGGTGCTGCTCCGTCGGATTGCCGTCCGCACCGACAGACGAATGGCAACCGATACAACTGATGTTGACGAGATATTCGCCGCGTGCCACCTGCTCCGCCGTGCCGGCGACGGTCAGATCGGGTGCAGCCAGTACGCCCGGAAAGTAGAACGCCTTGAGACCCAAACCGCCCGTGATGGCAATCGCGCCGACGAGCAGTGTCAGCAAGCTCCCACCCATACCGCCCGCGGTTTTGACCCATTTGCGCTGCGCCTTGAACGCACGCCATGTGAGCCAACCGAGCAGGGCGGTCAGGCTGAGCATTAAGAGCATGATGATGATGTTGGTGAACATTGTGCTTCTCCTTGTTTTATTTTGCGTGGTGCGTGAGTGAGCTTGATCTCTCCACTCACCACGCACCCGTTTACGCTGGCTGCAACTGTGCCGCTGTCTCAGTTTCGGCCGAAACTGACCGCACCGCCCATATTCCCGTGCCGATAATCACGCAATGAATGACGATAAAAGCCAAATAACCAACGAGGTCATACCCCCGACTGATTAGATAGATGTCGTCAAAAACGCCGTGCATCAGCTCCAAAAAGACGAGCAGCCACACTGCGCCCGTGTACTTGAGCGGATCGCGTGCTGCCCACAGGCAGAATAGACCAACCCCCAGCACCTCAAACGCGAAGGGCGACCACCCATCGACAAACGCTTGCAGTGCCTCATCACCTAATGTGAAGTTGCTCGCAAAGAACGCTGGATCAACCAGCACACCGTACAGATTGACGACACCTAGCAGCGTAAAAAACGCGCCATAAAGTAGAAACCACCACTTTAGTTTTTTCATGTTCTGTTCTCCATGTTGGAGCGCGACCAAGATGGTCGCGCTCCCATCGGTTAACTTATACCTTCGATATATGCCTTCATGCGGCGCAGCGTCTCTGGATAGGTCTTGGCAGCATTGCGGCGCAGAATTGGCATGGCGAGCCTAAAGAATCCACCCGGCTCGCTGTCCGAGTATTGCGTGACCCGCGTGCCGTTGGCGACGCGCTCGAAAGTGAAGCCGCCTGAGAGCGGGAACGGGCTGCTGGTTGCTGTCCAGTGATATGAGTAGGGCCGCTCAAAAAGATCGACCTCCCCTGCTGTTTGCAGCCGTTTGCCCAGAAAGCGCGTGTCGTAGATGTAGCGCGTACCGACCCCAATCGGTGGTTCAGATGTGATACGCGCCTCGATCATGTCAGGTGTCCAATGTTTGTGGTTGCCCACATCGGTGACGGTAGCGAATACGTCCTCAATCGGCCGATCGATCACAATTGACTCTTCCAAATGTTCCATGGTTGTCTCCTTGCATGGGCGGTGGATGAGGGCATCACAACCGCTTGCTGCTTATATATTTTCGTTGCGAAATCTGTTATGCTGACGACCAACACATCATCGCCATGTTCAGATTGATAATGTGTTGATAGGATCATAATGGGCGATCATTTGGAGATCGTTTAGTGGGCAATCGAGATTCGGCCGAACTGCACCTCACCCTGTTTGGTGGCCTCCAACTCCGCCTGAATGGATCGCTGCTCGCTGGTTTCGTCTCCCAAAAAGCCCCCGCCCTGCTCGCCTATCTCGCCGTCACCCAACGCCCACACCAGCGCGACACACTCGCCACGCTCCTCTGGGGCGACCTGCCCGAAGCGGATGCCCGCAACAACCTGCGCCAGACGCTCTCAAACCTGCGAAAGTTTGTCGCCCCATGGCTAAGCGTGACACGCGAGAGCGTCGGCTTTAACACGAGCGCACCGTTTTGGCTCGATGTCCAGCAGTTCGAGTTTGCCCTGCACGCCGCCCGCAACGCCGCACCTGAGCGCGTGCCATTGCACCAAATGCAGGCGGTCGCGCTCTATCGCGGTGACTTTTTAGCGGGGTTTTACGTGCGCGATGCGCTGGCGTTTGAGGAGTGGGTCGAGACGCAGCGCACGCGCTGGCACACGCTGGCGCTCGACACGCTCCACAGACTGACCGCACACTGCATGGCACAAGGGGATTACGCGGACGCGATTGATTACGCCAGCCAACAAATTGCGCTCGATGGTTGGCGTGAGGAGGCACACCGCCAACTGATCGACGCGCTGGCACACAGCGGTCAGCGGTCGGCCGCACTCGCGCAGTATGAGGTTTGTCGGCAAATGTTGGCGGATGAGTTGGGGATCACGCCAGCGGTCGAAACGCAAGCCCTCTATCGTCGTCTGCGTGCTGCGGGTCAACCCGTGCCGCACAATTTACCAGCGACGATGACGCGCACTATCGGCCGAAAACGGGAACTGGCACAAATCGCCCTACGCTTGGCACAGGCGGATTGCCGACTGATCACGCTCGTCGGTCTCGGTGGCAGTGGCAAGACGCGCCTCGCCCTGCAAGCCGCCCAGAACGTGCTGCGACAAGGGCTGTTTCTCGACGGCGTGACCTTTGTGCCGCTCACCACGCTGGACGACGCAGCCAACGTGCCACATGCCATCGCCGATGCACTCCGCTTGCCCAGCAGCCAAACTGATCGGGCGCGGCTCGTCGAATCCCATCTGCGCGAAAAAACGGTGCTGCTGATCCTCGACAACTGCGAACACCTGCTGGAGATGGCGGGCTGGCTCAATCAACTGCTGCACAAAGCCCCGCACGTCAAACTGCTGTTGACATCACGCGAACGCCTGCATGTCCAGAGCGAATTTTGTCTGACGGTGGAGGGGCTTGATCTGGCGCAGGATGACGAGGCGGTGACGACCGCTTCAGCCGTCCAGCTATTTTTGGCGCGTGCCGCCGCCGTCGCACCGCAACTGACGTTTGATGCGGCGATGCAGCGCGATGTAGCGGAAATTTGTCGGCTCGTTGAAGGGCTACCGCTGGCGATTGAGTTGGCGGCGGCCACGCTGGCGTATCACGGGCCGAGCGAGATCGTGCGTGAGATTGGTCGCAATCTCGACTTTCTCGCCACACGCTACCGCGACATCCCCGACCACCACCGCTCGCTGCGTGCCGCCTTTGAGCAGTCGTGCCGCACGCTCAATTCAGCCCAACTGACCGCGCTTAGTCGCCTGACGGTTTGTAGCGGTGATTTTCCCAACGCGGCTGCCCATGCGCTCGGCGTTGCCCCCGCCACACTTGCTGCCCTGATCGATAAGTCGCTTGTGCGGCGTGCGGGGAACGGGCGCATTGGCTTACATTCGCTGCTGCGGCAATATGCGGGCGAGTTGCTGCAAGATGGGGCCGCAACTCGTTTGGCGCATGCCAACTACTTCTTGGGCTGGCTGGCGCAGCAGACGGCGGGGTTGAAGGGGCGCGAGCAGAAGGGGGTTCTGGATGCTGTTTCGGCCGAATACGACAACATCAGCCGCGCATGGCAAACGGCGGTGGCGGAACGGGATATGGCGTTATTGCTGAAATCGGCCGATGCGCTCTACATCTACTGTCTGCTCCGCAGTCGCCTAATCGACGGCATCCAAATGTTCGATGCGGCGCGTGCTGTCTTGCCAATCGGCGACGATCCGACCGTCGAACGTCTGCACTTGACCCTGACCAACCAGCTTGGCAAATTCCTGCTCGGCGTTTCTCGCGTCGGCGATGCGTACCGCCTGTTGCAGGAGCAGATCGACGCACCTGCCCTTCCGCGTCATCCCGACTTGGCGATTGCCACCTATCGCTATTTTGCCAACGCGCTTGTCTCGCTCGGCCGACTGGAAGAGGCGGAGCCGCACTTTATCCGCAGCCACGCACTGGCGCAGCAGTTAAACGACGGCTGGGCAGCAGCGAGTACGCTGATCGACTGGGCGCGGCTCGCCTTTATCCGCAAGCGGTATGACCTGTGTGAATCGCGCTGTCGGGCTGGACTAGCGTTGGCAAAGGCGACGGGTGACTTGCTGCTGGTCGCCAACTTCCTGACGGGTCTCAGCATCGTGCGGCGCGAGGCGGGTGATCTCGACGCAGCCCGCACCTACATCGAACGCAGCCTGCTCGTCTATGCGGAGATGGACGACACCTATGGACTCGTGCAGGGTCATCTGTCGCTCGGTGCGCTGCTGGTCAAGCAGGGCAACTTTGCGGAGGCATGCGAGCTATTCGACCACGCACTGGCGGGCAGTCGGCAAATCGGCTTTCGCTGGGGTGAGGCGGACGCGCTGTGGCGAATCGGGCAGGCGGCGTTGGGGCAAGGCGACATCGCGCAGGTGGAGGCGTGCTGGCGGGAGGCGTTGTCAATTGGTGCAGAGATCGGGGAGGTGGAGCTGATCGCTGATGTGCGGGCGGATATTTTGCAGGCGCAGGCGGATGGGGTGCGTTTTTCGGCCGATTTAAGGCACCATTCAAGCGAGCCTAAAATATCAGAAGACTCGTCCCTTCAATTATAAAATGCGGAATGGGTTAACGGCCGCGACTAGCCGTTGGCTAAACATGCGTCAACTTGCCAATTGTCATCCACATCGTGTAGATTTCACGCTCAACAGATGTTGATTCGGTCGATATTGGAGATCAACACGGCACTGAGGACAAATGAGGCTGTTTGTCCCAAGCTGTCAGTCTGAGGCCACAGAGTCGTTTGAAGTACAAAGACGCTAAATTCATAGAGAAAGTGATGAAACGACAAACCATTGCAGTCATCTTAACATTAATCATCGGCATCTTTTCAGTGGCCTGCACACCAGCTATCGACTCAGATGAATCAAGTTCACCGACAGACACATCACCAGTTTCACCTACCGAGAGACCAACAGTTTTACCAACAAATACACTGGCAGCTTTACCCATCGACACACCGACAGCTTCGCCTACTGACATACCAGCTGCAACCCCTGATAGCGACAATGCACTTAACACAGATGTGCAGAATGCTACCTATCTCATCGAGGGTCAACCGATTACGCTCGTCGATGGTATTGCAGAAATTGAGGTGGCACCGGGGTCGGCCTCTAAACAGGTGACCCGATATTTTGGCAATGCAGTGGATATTGACCTCAATAGCGATGGGTTGATCGATTCGGCCTTCCTCTTACAGCAGGATACAGGAGGGAGCGGCACGTTTTACTATGTCGCCGCAGCAATCAACACAGAAGACGGGTACTCAGGAACGGATGCCATCTTTATTGGCGATAGAATCGCGCCCCAAAGCACGAATGCCGATCCTAATAATTTATCTCAATTTATCGTGAACTACGCCGAAAGAAATGCAGATGAACCGATGTCGGCCCAACCCACGATAGGAGTATCCAAAACGTTTAAGCTTGAAAATGGGTCGTTGGTAGAAGTTCCAGCATCTCCTTGAAAAGTACAAGATGCTGTACCATCGTTTGCTCCGCGAGTGAAAGCGTGGCGCGTGAGATAGCTGCAAAATGAAACGGCTTTACTTGTCCCTAGCCTGTCGTCCCTTCTTTGTCATCATAAAAGTGCACTTCACACTTACTTATGCTGCGCTGCACTAGACAGTATCTCAACTATCTCTGGATCGGGAACAAGCGCGTCAGCTTTGATGGCGGCAAGAAACGCATTCATGCCGTTTTGCAATTGCAATGGCGTGATAGTGCCATCTGGCTCCAGTAAGCTGCCGACGGCCGTCCTTACAACGTCCCAATCTGGGGTCGAGTCAATTTGCATCAGCCCACGCCAGCGTGTCGGATTTGCTTCTGGCACACGCTTCCAAGGCCAAAATATCCAACCGCTGACATGATTGGATTCCTCTTCAAATTGAGCAACTGTTTGCATAATCCATTCTTTGTTATGTGCGCCAAATTCGCCATTCCATAGCGGCACATTTTGCATCTCTCCCAATGCACGCACCTGCTGCATTTGCGCTTCATCGATTTCGTTTGAGAGGAAATTATAGGTGTGAAAACTGTACGCTTGATTGGTCGATAATGGTTGACTAAAAATGCTGAAATCGCTGGCAGCAGCATTGCCTTCAATGATGACCATGTGATAGGGATCGACCTCACGGATGGCTGTGATAATTTGGATATAGAGGTCGAGTAGGTCGGCCGGTTTTTGATAGCCGGGTTCATTCAGCAGATCGTAGCCAGCTATCATTGGCTCGTCTTGATAGCGGGCGGCAATCATTCTCCAAAGCGTGACAGTTCTTGCCTGTTTTTCGGCCGATTGCCACAGTTTCTCGTCCTCTGGATCAGCCACAAAGTGAATGGACTGTCCGCCGGGGGCTGAATGTAGATCGATCACCACATACACGCCATGCCGCGTACACCATTCGATCAGCTTATCGAGATATTGCCAGCCGATGGCATCATAGGTTGGCGTTGCTGCGGCATCCTCCAGCACATGATGGTTAATCGGCACACGCACAACGTTTAGATTCAGTGCCGCAATCATCTCAATATCGCGTTCCGTGATGAAATTGTCATAAACCGCCTTGCGAAATAACTGCGTCTGCTCCTCACCAACCAGTTGTTCCAACCTGTTGACGATGTGCGTCTCTGAGTTGAGTCCTGTTCCCCAAAGTGTTCCATTCCATTGTAGCCACCCTTCTAGCAGCACCCCGCGCAATTTGAGCGGATTGCCCGCAGGATCGACAATTATTCGACCTACCTGATGAACCATCGGATTGTTGCCGACCAGCGCATCGTCAACAGGTTGTAACACATAATCTGCTGGCAGTGGTTCAGCGCAACCACTGCAAATAAGTAGCAGGAGTAGGAAGATCAATTTATGTGCATTCATATTAACCATCGCCTGTTTCAGCCCTATCGTTGCGTGATCTTTTCATGAGTTGGGACGGTAAAGCCCGACGGAGAATTCGCGCAAGTCAAAGACCCAAATCAGGTTTGAATCGGCCGATCCCCACAAATGCGTTGTCCCAGCATAGCCTCCGCAGCCCATCTGTCAAGGGAGGAAGCGGAGCGACCCTTGACACACAGGCTGCTCCGGCTGACGGACAACCAACGCATTTGTGAAGAAATTATCTGGGGCAGAATCTATTTACACAACCCTCTTGACATACCCTGCCACGACGATAACGCGCCCTACCGTTGCAATTCGAAACAGATGCTCGCGCAGTGGAGCGCGCATGGGCTGACAGTTTACTATCTTTCAGCATACTCGAATGGCTTCCACTCTCTGCTTTTGCTGATTCGACTGCGCTGGGTCATGCACTGTAACCTATCCTCAGCCTGATCGGCTCAGATGATTACCGCATTTCTTTTGTCTGAGTACTTATCAACCAGTTCATCTCAACACTGAATTGAGTGCCAAAGACCAGGATGTGAAATGATAGCCAAGGTGTTAATGTCATAAACCAGCACAGTTTTTCTCCCCTCCAATTTACCCTTTCGGCCTAATCATCTCATTCTCTATTTCGGGAACTCATTTCTGGACAGACCTTAAGGTAAATTGATGATCTGGCCGGGATAGACCAAGCGCGGATTTTCAATTTGTGGATTCGCATGAACCAACAGCGCCAAATAAACCCCAAGCTGTCGCCCAATATCTGCGAGCGATTGACAGACGCCCACACGGTAGCGGTGATCGGGCAAAAGCACACCGATTTGGTTCTCACCCGCACAGCGTTCGACCGCTGATGTAACCGCAATCACGGTGTTTTCTGGTAATTCGTCAACGGGCTGCATGAGGGTCTCTTGCCATTCGATTACGTTGGATGAAAAAATTTCCATACCATGTGAATCGAGCTGGCGTGCATAGATGACATAAGTTGCAACAGTGGGAAAGAAAATCAACTGTTCCCAGCGGCCGAATTCATCCGCCGACGTCACACCAACTGTCCAGTGATTTGTCAACACGCTAATCGTGCTGTTTGGCGTTGCGCTCCCCCCAAACAAAATGGCTGAAGGCGATTGTTCCAAAATCTCAATCGTAGGGGGGAAGGCTGGCATGGTTGGCGCTATCTGAAGCAGACTCGTTGCTTGGGTTATTGATAGTGCGGCGGCCACTATTAGACCTTTCTCCCTTGTGCCTATCGTCGGCATCGGGGCTGGGGTCGGAATAGGAGCTCCCAACACGATAAGGACTTTCTCCCCTGCACTTATCGCTGGAATCGGGGTTGGGGCTGGGGTCGGAATAGGGGCTGCCAACATGATATAGCGGCTCGCACTCGTTGGTTCAATCTCATCGGTTGGGACAAGCATCTTGGTGGAAACGCTATTATCGATCTGTTGTTGATGCCAAAGTGAAAATGGGAGAAGTGTGAGCACGAGAAAAAGGCTACCGATGCTCACTTTGCATATGTATTTCATTTTACCTTCAAGGATTGCAATTCGCGGTGCAACATCCTTCTATGCAGGCAAACTTCTCCAAAACAATATAGAATGAATCCCTTCGTTTATCTCAATTCATAGCATCCGCACTAGCGTTTCTTGCGTCTGGAGCGATTGCGAAAATGCTTCCTCGTCACGACGCAGCATGTGTGCCTCACGCTCCCGCATGACAGCGGGCCAGTGGCAAAGTTCGCTTCGCAAGTCGTTGTGTTGTTGGTCGGTCAGTTTGAGAGCAGGCAAGGTGTGTGGTAGGGCATCGACAGCCTTTAAGCGTCTTTGAGATGCCGGATGAGTGTGAGAATTAAATCCGTCAGCGTAGCGTTGTATCATCTGCCGCGCCGCCACGCTGCCCGCCACTTGCACCGCCCACCAGTCAGCGAGCAGTTCCGCTTTGTAACAATCCAGACAGCGTATCCTATCAATCGACTGCCTAAACTGGCACAGAGGCTTCCGCAACGTTTGACCAAATGGGAGGCGGGCAACGAGGCGCATCCCTCTGATGAGAACCCCATAGGCAATCCGATGAACCACCCCGCGTGTAAACGCATCGTCGCGCAGATGGCCCAGCTCATGGGCAATTAGAGCGATCTTGTCCTGAGCCGATATATGTTGCAAAAGGGGTTGACTAAGAATCAAAATTGGTCGTTGTCTTAAGCCGATCACGCCCAGCATACATTCCCTGCCGGCTGTTAAGATGACAGGGGGCGTGGGTACGTCGATCTCGGCGGCAACTCGGTCAATCAACCCATTGAGTGTCGGAAATGTCTCCTCGTCTGCCAGAACGAACGCGGGAGGAAAACCGATTGATGGGGCATACAGTAACCAGCTAACCCCAATGAATAGACCACAGGCGACCACCACCTGCCACAGCCCATCCTCTAAAAACAGTAAGACGACCAATAAAAGTAGGATGATGACGACGCTATAAATCAGGATGGTTGTCACTAGAAATTCTCGTTTCAACTTCACCATTGCCCTTCATCCTCCTTTAACAAGACCATTTAAATAAGCTGAAAAAGCCCATCCTAAATGATCAATTTTTATCAAGCCCTTCCCGTTCAAACCACACTGACCCACAAGGCATCTGCTTCTGTGTTATGAATAAGATGATGTAAAGAAAACCATACCCGCCCGAAATTGAAGGGTATAGTTTTGGGTGTGTAGTAGAGATTCGTTGCGCTATAACACGCGCCATGCAGGTAAATTAATTGTATTCTGGCGACGCTAGCACAAATTCAAAACGCAGATGGAACGGCTGACTCACTTAAGACGATTCATAGCAGACGGCACGCGGCAGTTTTTGTGCATCGAGAAAGTGACAGAGTCATGTCGACGAGTCAAGCTGTCCAAAAAGGTGGCAAACCGTATAGGGTGCGTGTCGGGGTCAGTTCTCAAATAAGCACATGCACCACAAACTGATTATAGCGTCTTAGACTCGTATCTTCCTTCTACAAATATAGACAATTTTGTAAACGCGCTTGTAAACAGTGGGGGCGATCTACGCTAGAATCAGCATCATTGCACAACTAGATGGGCGGAAAATCCAGATTGGCGTAATGCGGACAAAGGGGTTTTTAGACAAGATACTTCAACGCAAGGGCTAACAATTCTTCGTCATCGTTCACGCCGAGCTTTTGTGAGATGCGGTAGCGATACGTGCGAACTGTGGCATTTGAAAGATGGAGCAGATTTGCAATGTTGTCCGTTGTATAGTGATTGGCAATTAAGAGCAGTACTTCACGTTCCCGATCACTTAGTCTGAGCAGCGGGTTGGCTTCTAATACCGTCTCTTCTAGCAGTGGTTTTTGCAAGCTTTCTGTCATTTGACGAAGTCTGGCTTGGATTTGTTGTAGCGGTTGCGTCAGCTCATCAAGCTCTGCAAGCAGTTGCTCGTCGTCGATTTTGCCCGTCAATCCCGTCACGCGCTGACGCACAAAGTCAAGATTAGGCATGACATCATTCAGTTCTTGCTCTAACTCTTTGCGTTGATTCAACCGTATATTCAACAGTTGTTTGGTTAGTAGTTGAAGCTGTGACCCTTGTGAGCGGACAAATTCGAGCAGGATCCCTTGTTGACTTTCGCTATGGGTGCGTCGCTCGATCTCCTCTGTTAATTGAGCCGTTCTTGCTGCTACTTGCGCTTCCAAATTCGCGTTGTTCTCGGCAAGCGCAAGTTGCAGGTGACGCAGCGTCAAATGTGTGCGGATACGCAGCAACACCTCGCTGATTTCCAGTGGCTTCGTGATGTAATCGACGCCGCCAACGCGCAATCCATGCTCCCTATCATCTACATCTGTCAGCGCGGAGAGAAAAATGACGGGAATATCGCGTGTGTCTGGGTCAGCCTTGAGCCGACGGCATGTTTCAAAACCATCAATACCGCGCGGCATTCGTACGTCTAGCAGAATCATATCTGGCGAATAAACTTTGACCCGTTCAAGAGCACTTTCGCCGCTTTTGGCGACCATCAGTCCAAACTCTTGTTCAAATAGCTGATCGACCAGCAAGTTTAGATTTGAAGGATCATCATCAACCAGTAGAATGGTCGCTTTTCGTTTATCAGCCATGTGTGTGCTCTCCAATCGGACTCTGGGTTGCTAACCAGCTGGCGAGTTCGGTCAGTTCAAATGTCGCCAAATAGGGTTGAATCTGTGCCGCAAACTGTTGCTGGTCTGGCTGCTGTAGCAGTTTTGCAACAAGGTGACGCAATTCGCGAACATCTCCTTTGTTGGCAGCATGGTAGAGCGTGGTGAACGTTTCAGCCGATGGTATCCGCTGCACTACTTCTGGGGATTCGGCCGATTCTAGCTCCACCCACTCAAGCGACAACAACGTATCAAGTATGCTGAGTAAGCGGTCAAGCTCAATTGGCTTTGGTAAAAAGTGATTCGCCCCAATGTCAACACTGCGCTGGCTGTCTTCTGGAAAAACGCTGGCAGAGGTCACGATAATTGGCAGTTCAGACGCAGTAAATTGCTGGCGTAGCCGACGAATCAGCGTAAAGCCATCAAAGTCAGGCATGATTAAATCGGTAATCACCAAATCGGGCGGTTGTTGTGCAATCACGCCGAACGCTTCTCTTGCATCGGCATACGGTTGGATGACAAACCCCAGCGGTTCGAGCATGGCGATCAGCACATGGCGATTATCCCGATTGTCGTCGATGATGACAATGCGCGGTGCATGCCCATCAGCCAGCGCACGGTGATGATGGACGTGTGCAAACGGTGTGGTCGCTGGCGCGCTTGCGTCCGCAAACACAAGCGAAAATGAAAAGGTGCTGCCCTCTCCTACGCGACTTGCCGCCACTAATTCACCCCCCATCAAGGTGATAATTTGTGAACTGATCGCCAATCCTAGCCCAACTCCCTGTCCATTGAGCTGCTCGTTGGGGACTTGGTAGAGCGGGTCAAAGATCAGCGCAAGTTGATCCGGTGAGATACCAATTCCCGTATCGCTGACGCTAAAATGGATTTTTCCTGCATCATCCTCGACAACACGCAGCGTCACCGTGCCAGTATGACTGAATTTAACCCCGTTGTCGATTAGGTTGAGCAAAACCTGTCGCAGCCGCGTCGCGTCCAACATGACCCGCTTATCGGCCGCGATGTCTGAATCTAACTGTATTTCGACGGCTTTTGATTTAGCTGAAATGCGTGCCAATTCAATCAGTTCGCTCAGAAAAGTCTGTAACGCGACGGGCTTTTCTCGCAGTTCGATCTTGCCTGCTTCAATGCGCGCTAAATCAAGCATGTCATCGATCAGCGTCAGCAGATGCCGTCCGCTGCGGGTGATGATTTGGGTTGCTGCGCTATGATTCTCACGCTGTTGGATTTGTGCATAGCCCAATATGGCGTTGAGCGGTGTGCGAAGTTCATGGCTCATATTGGACAAGAATACAGATTTGGCGCGACTTGCTGCATTGGCCTGTTCTTCGGCACGCTTGCGCTCCGCTATTTCCAAATTGAGTTCGTGCGTCCTAGCGCGCACCGTTTCTTCTAACCCGACATTGAGCGCGTAGAGCGATTGGGTCATATCGTTAAAGGAGTGTGTCAGGTAGCCAATCTCATCTTCAATCGTGACGGGAACCGTTGTCTGTAATTGACCAGAGTTAATCTGTGTCACACCATCTAGCAACCGATTTAGTGGGACGAGCAGCGTACGTCGGAAAAATAGGGGCAAGATGAATAGTAGGAGCAGCGTGCTGAGGATGATCTGACCAATTAAAAGCGACACAAGCTCATCAATACCATCGCCAAAGAATCAGGTAGTCGAGGGGTGAATAGCCCCAAGACGGCTGGCTTTGGCGAAAAACTGCGCAATAAATAATGGGTCTGGGGTATCTGGGAGGCAATTTAATGGGTGTGTTTCATCTGAGTAAAAGGTCATCCAGCTAGAGGCAACACATTGAAAGAAGTGTGCGAAGGGGATGAAAGGCGTAATGAACGATGGTAACGCCAGAAGTCATCCCAATGACCATTGTGGCGAACGCAACGCAATTGGAGCAGAGTTTCAGCCCCGTTATGAGACCAGCGCATCCCAGAAAGTTCCATGCGGTCTTTCACAATATGGCGACAAGCCCCCTCAATCACGCCAGAGGCAATGGGTAAGCCAAGCTTGAGACAGGTAGCATAATCCATAAAGGGAGTATTGCGCTCAAGGTAATTGGCGATTTTGCACAGCTTGTCAGCGGAGGAGTTGGGTAGGTGGTCGGCGTGCTGGCGCAAGTGGTCAATCACGGTCGATGTGGCACTATCAAGCAAATGTGTTGTCTGTGCTTTAACCCAGACCAGCCGTTGCGGGTCAGCTTCATCAAACAATAGATTCGCCGCTTTCCAAAGATATTCATAGGCATGGATGAAATCTAGCACAAGGCGAAACGACGGAAAGTGGGTGGTGAAGTGGTCTTGCAGCGATTTGGCACCATCGCACAGTGCAATTCGGTATTGCACATTGGGATGCTCCCGCTCGCCAACCGCAGCTTGTAAGCGCTGCATGGCGGTCGCCTTCCCCTCAAGCGTTGCCCAAAGCATTTTGTCAACAGGATGTACACGGTCAGATGCTATCTCTGATGCCGACAGTTCATCAGGCTCGTTGAACAAAGATGCAATCACGGTTGCGGTCGTTCGTGGGCGCGGGGCAATTGTGTATGCAGTTGTGACGATCGCTTCCTTCTTGCGAGAGCGTGCCTGACCACGTTTTGGGCGCACTGCATCAGCAGCCTGAGTTGCAACGATTTGCGGCACACCCTTACCGTCAGCCTGTGCCACTAAAATTGGCTGCTGCTGCAATGGGTCTGGTGGGGCAACCTGTTCATAAAATGCGGGGACATCCTCTCCCGCATTGGTCACAATCGTTTGCACTGCTCGTGATGAGACGGACAAATTCAGCCAACGCTGCATGAACTCGTTCCCGCTCTGATACGCTTGCTCTACTGCCAATTCCCCATACAGTTCTTGCACCACATCTGAGTACAACTGTGGCGCAAGATTGAGTGCATCATCCAATGGAAAGTAACCCGCATCCCCTGCCTGATAGTAGTACGCCCGTTCAATTGTCACCTTCCCAAACAAGCTCATTTGTTGCCGCTGTTTCCAACTGTGGAACGGCAACTCTTTGCCTTGTGCGTTGGTCACCGTTTTGTCTGTATAACGGCTTGCTTGGTTTTGATAAAACAAACTCAGGCACGATGCTCCCAATGACAGTATCGCCGACAGTATATCCTTTTCAGCATCATATGCCGTCATTTTGTCCGCCGCATTGCCTGTCACTTGCCCGATTATCGTTAACACTTTTGCTTGTATTTCCTGTATGATTTGGGAAGAGTTGGAAGTCATCTGTCACCTCGCTGGTTTAGTGGTTTAGTACACCTTCTAAATACCCGATTTGGCTTTTTCTTTCAACTCTTCTCCTTCAACTCATTTGAAACACACCCCAATTTAATAGCCGCCGAGCGTACCAAAGACCGCGATAGCGAGTTTTTAGGTCGAGAACACTGCGATTGGGGTCGTCGGTTGACGCCAGCAATGCATGGGAGACATTGACCATAAACATGGCCAAGTTCGCCGCGTTGTAGACGGGGAGTTCTTTGATGTTCATGAAATCTT
>JAUIAP010000040.1 GCA_030425205.1 Anaerolineae bacterium | reverse complement strand
GATCATCACGGGACTGCTGCGCGAAAAGTATGGGTATGATGGGCTCGTGTGTACCGATTGGGGGTTGATTACCGACATGAACATGGGGCCAGTGACGTGGCCGGCGCGGGCGTGGGGTGTCGAACATCTCAGTGAAACTGAGCGCGTCAAGAAGGCGATTGAGGCGGGAGTCGATCAGTTTGGGGGTGAGAGTCGGCCAGAATTGGTGATCGAGCTTGTTGAGCGTGGTGAGCTTGATGAAGCGCGGCTCAATCAGTCGGTGCGGCGATTGCTGAGACAGAAGTTTCAGTTGGGGCTGTTCGACAATCCGTTTGTCGATGTAGAAAAGGTGGGGCAGGTTATCGGCCGAATCGACTTTCAATCCGCCGCCGAGCAGTCACAACGCCGTGCCATGACCCTGCTCAAAAACACGGATGCGACTCTGCCACTAAGCGATCAACCGAAACTGTTCGTCAAGAATATCGATCCAGCCGTTGCGTCACAATATGCGACCATTGTGGAGACGCCGCAATCGGCCGATGTTGCTATCTTGCGCCTCACAACCCCGTGGTATCCCGTTGATACGCCCAATCCGTTTGCACAGCAATTTCATCACGGCGATTTGGATTTTAAGGGGGAGGCCAAAGCGGAGATTCTTGAGCTTTTACAAGCGGTTCCCACCATCGTCGTTATCAATCTCGACCGTCCGGCGGTAATTCCAGAGATTAGCAATGCGGCACAGGCACTCTTGGCTGATTTTGGGGCGAGTGATGCGGCGGTTCTCGATGTCGTTTTCGGCCGAACTGTGCCAGCAGGGAAGTTGCCGTTTGAGTTGCCGTCCTCGATGGATGCGGTGCGGGCGCAAAAAGCGGATGTGCCATATGATTCGGCCGATCCGCTCTACCCGTTTGGGTTTGGCCTGACATATTGATAGCTGGAAAATATCACGCAGCGGCAGGATCACGCTCATGTAACAGGGTCATGAATTTCTGAGATTAAGTAGCCGATGCTGAGATGCAGTCGGCGAAGCGGCACACGAGCCATTCCAACGAACGACGCACAAACGAATAAGACTTTTTTGATGGCAACACCCGATTTCAAGTAGAAATCGGGCGTTTTTTGTTTTAGACACGACGAACTGCGTCAGCCACATGAATACACATTGCCAGACTATCAAATCGCAATCCGTTCTATAAACGCCTGGCGCAACGACAGATCATCAATTTGGGCGATGATGCTGCCACAATCGTTGTCGTATTTTAATTTCAGCTTCTCAAAGCATGGCAACCCTTGCCGCTGAACGAGCAGCAGCAACTTTCTCTGCGCGAAGACGGGGCTGATCATGCCATCACAACTGTTGTGGAGAACAAATTCGGCCGATTTCTCCACCAGCCTCGCAGCCACCGCCGTTTTCCCAACTGCCAACGCAATATCCGCCAACCATATCTCCATCTCGGTCAGGTTGGCCGCCTGACCGATCTTTTGCCACAGCACAATCGCTTCACGACAAAACTGTTCGGCCACCTCTGATTGTCCCTGCGCGTGGCGCGCCATTGCCAACACCGACAGCCCCATCGTCTCTGGCTCAACCGCCGCGATCTCACGCGCCAACGTGATGATCCGCTCCGCATAATCGGCCGCATCGTCATAATTGTCTAGCCGCAAATGCGCGACGGCGAGATTGAACCATGCATGTGTGAGCTGCACAGACTCGCCCATCGCAGCGGCAATTTCGGCCGAACGCGCGTGTTGTACCAGCGCAGTTGCATAATCCCCCGTGCGCCGCGCCATCCAGCCGATCATGTTCGCCGCCCGCGATCTGTAGCCGCGATCTTGTGTGCGTTCGGCAATCTGCAACCCTTCCTCCACATACGCGCGCCCCGCACGCAAATCCCCTATCTCAAGCGCACAAACCGCTACCGATGTCAGCAGCTTATGTTGCAGAACGCTATCATTTTGTAATCGCGCCAGCGACAGCCCACGCTCGGCAAATTGACGCGCCGCCGCATGTTGACCGCGCAGGCTCGTCGCGAACGTCAAATCATTTAGCAACTGGATTTGCTCCGTCGCCAGTTGGTGACGCTCGGCTAACTGTAAGGTTTCCTGCAACTGTGTTTCTGTCGTCGGGTCGCCCTGCCCCATCGCAATTTCAGCCAGCACGGTGCGGGCGCGGACGATGGTGCGGGGGTCTGCTTGCGGGTCGGCAAGGGCAGCTCGGGCGTGTTCAGTCGCCAAATCAGAGCGACCGCGTATCGTCAAAACCTGTGCCAAAATCGGCCGAATCGCCACCACATCAACTGCCAGTGAGAAAAGCAGTTCCGCTTCCTCAAAGTAGCCGCGCATCGTCAAAAATCGCTCTAGCGCACGCGCGCACGTCTCACGCAGCTGCCCCTTACCACGCCGCCACGCCAAACGCACGTTGTCTAAATCCCGCTCTATCTCCTGTACTGCGGCGGCGGGGGATGCACCAAAGAGCGCGTCCGTATGGTCGGCAACCCATTGGAGATAGTGGCGGCTGTGCATGGCGTGTGGGGTCTTGGGATCGGGGAGGGTTTCTGCCGAAAATTGGCGCACTACCTCATGCAGATCATAGCGTCCAGCAGCAACCAATTTCACCAACGACTTTGAGCGCAGTTGATCGAGCAGTTGTTCCACGACTGCTGCCGTATGGGGCGTGACTGCGGCGACTGCCGCCACAGCAAACCCGCCGCGAAAGACAGACAGCCACCCCAACAAATCGCGCTCTTCCGCCGTCAGCAATGCCCACGAATAGTCAAACACGGCGCGTAAGCTGCGATGTTGCGGCTTGATGTCGCGCAGGTGCGTCGTCACATAGTCGAGCGAATGAGCCATGCCGTGCGCGATGTCATTGACCGATTTGCGCCGCAACCACGATGTCGCCAACTCAATGCCCAGTGGCATTCCCGCGACCAGCGTGCAAATGTCGATGACGGCGGGGGTTGTTTCGGCCGAAAGTTGAAACCCCTTATCCAGCCGCCGCGCCCGATCAAGAAAGAGCCGCACGGCATCAAACTGTTCGAGCGTCTCGCAATCTGCATCGGCAGCGGGTGCGTGTAGTCCGTGTAGCTCAAAGATATCTTCAGACAGCAATCCCAACTCGGCGCGTGATGTCACCAATAGCCGCACGGTGGGGGCTTCAGCCAGCAGCCGCACGACAAAATCGGTCGCTTGATGTTCGTCCACAAGTTGCTCAAAGTTATCGAGAATGAGCAAGGCATGGCGGCGTTGCAGCCGTTGCAGCACTTGGTCGGCCGCTGACTGATTGCCGCGTAACGTTAAGTTGAGTGCGCTGGCAATCGCTTGGGGGATATTTTCGGCCGAATCGATTCGCGCCAGTCCGACAAAATGCACCTCTGCCAAGTTGCCGCCGTGCTGTGCGACGCGCTGCCCAATCTCCAACGCAAGGCGCGTTTTGCCGATCCCGCCCTGCCCGAGTACGGTCACCAGCCGATAGCCACCCGTCAAGACATGCTCAACCATTTTTTCCAGCTCAACAGCACGGCCAATAAACGGCGTGGTGCTGGCTGGCAGTGTGACAGTGATCTTGGGTCTGGCAACTTCGTTTGTCAGCGTATCGTTGCAGATCTGGGTGTACAAGGTTCTGGTTTCGGCTGAAACGTCGATCCCCATCTCCTGCTGCAAACGCTCTCGACAGCGTGCAAACTGCTCAATCGCCGCATCGCGCTGTCCATCGCGTGCCAATGCCTCCATCAATTGACGATGTGCCTTTTCGCGCCACGGCTCAAGCTGAATCTGCTCGCGTGCTACCTGCTGCACCGCCCCCCACGCTTCGCGGCGCAACCCACCTTCCCCCAGTTCAAACAGCGCATTGAGACGTGTTGCGTGCAGTTGCTCTTGCTGCACGCGCCGCCACGCTTCAAACGGTTCCGCGTTCGCCAATTCAAAGCCCGCCATCCACTCCCCGCGCACCAGCGCAACCGCCGCGCCGAGCTGCTGCTGGCAGTCGTCACAATCGCTCACGGAGTCGTGGGCATGCCGTTTGGTCGCTGCAATCAACTGCGAGAACGCACCCGCATCACACCAGATAGGCGCATCAGCACGCATCCAGATAGCGGAACGGGTTGTCTCAAAATAGGCGGACTGTGGGTTGTTGTCACCGATTAGTTTGCGGATGCGCGTCAACGTTTGTGTCAAATTGCGTCGTGCATCTTGCTCGCTGCGATCTGCCCAAAGCAGCCCCGCCAGCGTCGAACGCGCATGATGCGTTTGTCGCTCCACCGTCAAAAACGCTAGCAACGCCATCGCCTTGGCAAGACGCGGCTGGATAGATTGTTGATCTTGCAGCGTAATAGATGGGGTGCCGAGTAAATTGATGCGTAAGTTCATGCCCGTTCGCGTGTCGGATAGTGCCACGTCACGCAGATAATGCTTCTTTACCATTATATGCATTGGCAGATATGTGGCGGACGAGATCGGCAACAAATGCCGTGAAGAAAGAGTATACATGCTGCAATCTAGCCAAAAGAGCCGTGAAAAATTTCCATTATCGCTCTAATCCCTCCTAAATTCCCCCTTTTTTTGCGTTCAAGTCGCACTCAGGTCGCATTCGCTCTGTACCCTTTTTAATGTGGCATACATTCAGTTTGCACTGGGAGTACGACCAAAATGGTCGCGCTTCTAGGACATAACCCATTCGTCAACTTATCTGAGGGGACCCAGATCATGAAATTATCAACTCGTCATTGGCTTCTTATTCTCTTATTGGCAAGCTTTTTAGCGAGCGGCATCACCGCTGCAAATGCGAACGAACAGCCCGCCGCGTTTACCGAACTGTTGCGGACGGTTCGATCTGCCGAAACGTATCGCGTCACCGCCGCCATCGACCAAACACTGTTACCCCGACCCACCAGTGGGAACTCCTTACGCGAGGAGCGGGTCGAACTGTTTATGGATGGTGCAATCGCTGACGGCAACTTCGACTTCGCCTTGCGAGGCGCAGATAGCCAACTCACCGCGCCGATCCGCATGTTTAGCGACGCAAACGGCTACTTTGTCGAGCGCGAGGGCATCGTCGAGCAGTTGCAAGACAGCAGCGAACTGCCCTTGACTGCCGCCGTTGAGATGTTTGCCTATCTCGACATCGCCAGCAATGTGCAAGAGGCTGCGCCACTTGTGCGCGACGATGCGGTGCTAACTGTGCTGACGTTTGAGATTGCAGGTGCGGCGTATGCGGAGATGATGCGCGAATTTTATCTGGAGGCGTTCGCGGATGAACTTCCCCCCAACACCACCCTACAGCTCAACCCCCTCGACCTCGCCACAACGGGCAGCGGTGAGGTGTGGCTTGACGCAAACGGGCTGCCGGTGCGCCAGATATTGACGTTAAATCGGCCGAATGTGACCGACGACTACGACGCGATCATCACCACCACCGCTGACTTCCGCGACTTTGACGGCGTGGTCGCAATGCCCGCCGCGCTGCCCAATGCCGATGGCTCGTTCGATATTGTCACGACCAATCCAGCGGCCGAACGAGGCGGATTAAACCTGCAAGCACACTCACTTGCTGAAGCGATGTGGCAACCGACCGCGCTCCTGCTGACGCTCGTCGTGCTATCCACGCTGACTTGCGCCTTTTATATAAGAAAGCCGCGTCTCGCCTACTTCGTCTTTGCTGTGGGGATGAGCGGCGTTTTTCTTTTTACACCATCGTTGCAGGCGTTGGCGTATGCGAAGTCTAACCAACGCTCCGCCGCATTCGCACAAACGCAAGCAGAAGCGCAAGAGATTTCAGATCGCGCCGCAGAGCAACAGAGCCTCGCCAGCGAAATGATGGCGCCGCTCATGCCCCCTTCCGCACCGCTGACTGCCTCTAACGCAAACACCGCCAACGGCGCAACCGATTTCGTCGTGGTCTGCGGCGATGGCTCCCCGACGATGGATAGCGATGGCGACGGGCTGACCGATTTTGACGAGGGATGTCTCGGCACAAACCCCTATTCGGCCGATACCGATGAAGACCTGCTCTCCGACTTTGCCGAAGTGGAGGGGTTCACCTATGCGGGTGAGACGTGGTTTAGCGATCCGTTCCGCCCCGACAGCAATGGCGACGGCCTCCCCGACTACGCCGAATGGAACGCGACCCCCTATGTCATCACCGACACGCTCGGCATCACCCACACAATTGATGTGGGATTAGCGAGCGGCTGGGACGGCGACGGCGACAACATCCCCGATGTGTGGGACGACGACAATGACAACGACGGCGTGAGCGACGTGGTCGACAAATCGCCAGCCAGCATGATGAGCGACTACGTTGCCAAACGCACCATCACCATCGATGGTGCACCAGAAGCGAATGTGTGGCAGTACGTCAACCTGCAAATCCAGCCCGAAAATGCCAGTCATCTGCGCTACAGCATCGGCGTTCTCGACTGGCCGCAAGACAGCGAAGGGCAGATCACCGATAGCGACAACACGCCCGAAGATCTGCGTCTTGTGCCGATGTTGCAGGTGGTCAGCACGCTGAAACCGGGCGAAGAAGCACTCTACAGCTACGCCGCCAGCGCAACCGCCGACGGCCGCTGGCAGACGCTTGTGCCGCTGACGGCGACGAGCGACAACGGGCGCATCGCGGCGTTTGATGCAAAGATGGCGTTTCCACCGACAACGGCGGGAACCAATCAAATTTCGGCCGAACTTGTTTGGGTCGTCTCGCAAAGTTTTGAACCAACGGGATCTTCGGCCATCCACATCTATCGCGGCGAAAAATTCCGCCTTGTCGGTTTTAGCAGCGTTCGCACCAGCCCCGTCACAGTCGCCCACTTCGCCACGCCCTCATTGGCGACCGAAGACGACACGCTTTTCAAGCTGATTTTCGGCTTGAGCAGCTCCTTTTTGGAAGCTGAAACCTACGACCTCACAGGTGTGACCGCAAGCATTGCGGACGAGGCGCTTGGCATCGCATGGGGTCTCGATGCCGATTTTGACCGCAGCATTAGCGAATACAGCGTGACATTTCCCCATCTTGACCGCGCCCTCTTGCGACCGGGAACCAACGACTTTCTCAACGCGGCCTTTGGAGGCGTCAACAACAATTTCTGTCCCAATCTCAGCGGAAATCAAGTTGAATGTGCCAGTGCCGCCATCGCCACCGACTATCGCACCAACGGGCGCAACCTCGACCAGTTGGGGACGCAGACGGGCGACTTCACGGTTGACTTTTCGGCCGAACCGATGGTGCAACAACGCTCCGTCAAGCTTGGCCTTTACGAACGGCCGAATCCTTCGACCCATTGGCGCACGATGTCCAATGGCGCACTGCTCGAAACAGTGATTGCTCGCTATGATGCGGCGCAACTGCTGGTCGAAGCGGGTGATCTAGGGTTGGGGTTAAGTCCAGCCGATGTGCAGGTCAACGCACTGCTGCCCTATCTCATCTGGACAGGCGGGCGCACGACCACGGTCGCCTATTCCGGGACAGCTCTCCCAACGACGGCCGGCGCAGCGACCAAGACGGAGATCAACACGCAAATTGCGGCAAATTTCAGCGCATTCAGCACATCGACCAAAGTCCCGCTCTCGATTATGGGCATCACCGACACGTGGGTCGCTTATCAGGGCGCACCCGCAGATATCGCTGATCGATTTGACACCGAGTTGCAAAATATTATCGACACGGCCTATCTCGACGACGACTTTAGCCAGCAGATCACGGCGGCCGAAGGGCGGCGTGCTGCCCAACTAAAATGGACCCCGACTGAAGCACGTTGGAAGATTGGCACGATGATCACCGACTTTGCCGTGTTAGCGGCTAGCTTGGCGATTGGCATCGTAAATGCCGCCTGCCCCGGTGATGCAACGTGCAACATCGACAAAGACGCGCTCGGCATCGTTGGCTATACATTGCAAGGTGTCTCCATCGCCACACAGACGAGTAATCTGACCCTCACCATCGTCAAGGTCGCCAAGAATGGGGTCGAGGCGGGATTGGCACTGCTTGACGAAGCGGGAGACGCTATCTCCAAGTTTGACAGTGCAAGCAAACTCGGCAAATCGGCTCTGATCGTCGGTCACGTCATTGCGATTGTGCTGGCATGGACACAATTTGCGCTAACTGCCGTCTCCACTGTCGATGGCGGACAACTGGCAATTGCCGCCTTTGTCGCCATCATCAAAACGGCCATCGAGGTCGTGTTCTTTATCATCAGTCTCATTCCCGTTGTCGGCCAAATCATCGACTTCATTCGCATGATTATCGACCTCATCCTGAGCGTGATCGACATTATTCTGAAAGCGGTTGGCATCAATGAGAGCAGCGTTGACTTCTTGATCAAGGCGTTGATCAACCTGTTTTACGACGTTCTGCCCGTGACGGAGCCAGTGGGCGGGTTTGCCATCACGGGCAACAGTCCGACCCTGCCCGAAGAGGGTGCCGTTCGCAACAGCAAGGTCACGATCAACGGTGTGTTCAATGGGGAGGTGCGCCAAATTTTGCGCGAGGGGTTGACCCGCGACAGCATCAACTCACCCGACCGCCTCAACGACAGCTACATTCGCGGATCGTATGTCATCACGGGGGGACAAGGTCTCGTCAGCGTCGATGGCGTGCCTGGCTATGCGGTTGCATCGTCTAATAATTTCGTCTGCGCGATTGACGCAACCCAAACGACTGACGACTCGCGCACCGCCCGCTGCACTAACGACACAAGGGTTGATTGGGTGATGCGCGAAGCACGCCGCGATGTGACGCTTTCCATCGTGCAGAAGTTCACGTATCGCGTCATGCTCGCCGATTGCGGATTCTACGGCTCCGTTTGCGAAATCTTCCGTCCCTTCGAGGGCGAAATCCCCAAACCTGACGAGGACGAAATCTTCTTTGATGTTGTGCTCGACTTCCTACCCCCGACGCTCGACGAATTCTGGTCGTGGACAGAGATCACGAATCTCGACAGCGACGGCGACGATCTGTTCGACGACCAAGAGGCGCGTTGGAACACAGACGCCAACAATTGGGACAGCGATGGCGACGGATTGCCTGACGGCTTTGAAGTTGAACACGCCACGCTCGGCTTACGGCCCGATAATGCAGATAGCGATGGCGACACCGTCCCCGACGGCATCGAAATGCGCCGCAACACCAGTCCCGGCAACCCCGATGAAGATGGTGATGGGCTAAACGATTCGGCCGAATTGTGCCGCGTCGAAAATGGCAAACTCGTCGGCTTCCACGCGATTGTTCTGCCCGGTCGCACCGTCAATCTATGCTTTGACGCAACAAAGGCGGATGGAGATGGGGATATGATAGTCGATTCGGCCGAAGCTTCACTCGGCACCAGCCCCCACGCCATCAACGTCGGCCCCGCCGTTCAGCTCCTGACCGCACCGCGCCCTGCAAACTATCAGGGACGCAACATCGCCGTCGTCCAATCGGGCGACCGACTCGACATCGGCCTGCAACTCATCAACATCACCACCGTCCCGATCACGCGCCCGTTGACGCTCTGCCTGCCTAACACGCTCGTGCAGGTCAACGGCGGCACGACGAGCGGGGGTCGCACCATTACGCCCGAAAGCGGCAGTTGCAACGGCGGAACGTCGCTGACATGGCCGCTCAACGGATCTGATCAACTGCTCGCTGGTGAGTCGATTTCCACGACGCTTTCAGCGATGGCGACAGGCGCAAATCGCGTCGCCGACAACCCGATCACGCTTGCCGTCGAGTGGAATGGCGACACCATCAGCACGACCGTCGGCTTCTTGATCGACGACGATAATCCGACTATTGCGATCACTGACCCTGCCGATGGGTCAGCAATCGGCCGAACGCCGACCCAAACGACCTACATGGTGCGCGGCAACGCCAGCGACCCGACTTCTTGGATCGGTCGCGTGACGACGACGCTGCCCGACACGACCGCTGTGGTTGGGCGTGAAAGCTGGGCGACACGCTGGACATTGCCCACGACGGACGGCTTTTACACCATCGACGTTAACGCCTTTGACGTACTCAGCCACACGGCCAGCGCAAGCGCAACCGTCTTTGTCGATGGCACGCCGCCCGTCGTCACCTCGGCGACTGCCGACGTGCTGACGCGCCAAAACAGCGGCGTGGCGCGCGTCGATCTGCCGCTCAACGGCACGGTCACAGACAGCGACGTGCGACCACGCGGCAGCGAGGTGGCGCGGGTTGAGGTTAGCTTTGACAATGGGAATTGGCGTTCGGCCGATTTGCAAGAGATCGGCACAACGGGCAATTACAACTGGAATATCGTCCAATCGCTCGACGTGGGACGCGCTCAAGGAACACATTCTGTTCGCATCCGCGCATGGGATGGCGTGGGCAATCTCAGCCCGATTTTGAGCGACCAATTTATCGTGGACGTGAGCGCACCAAGCGACACGCTGATCGACTCGCGCTATGAAGCTGCCCCCTTCCCACACATCAATACGAACAACAGCGCAACACTAAGCGGCATCGCCAACGACAGCGGTCTGCTGCCCGTCCAAAGCATCCCGACCGCGCTACAAGGCACACTCGACACGGCACGACAGGCAACCACATGGCTCTCGCCTGACAGCATCGGCGAGTACGATGGCGGCGTGAGTGTCGTCTGGCTCGGTGATGTCAACGGCGACGGTCGCGCAGATGCGGCGGTCGGTTTGCCAGCCGCCAACGATGGCGCGGGCAAGGTTGTCATCGTCAACGGACGTGCGGGCGACTGGCCGCAGCCTGAAAATGCGGAACCACTCTCTAAACATACCACCTATGTCGGCGCAGCTGGCGCGGGAGTCGGCACGCAAATTGTCGCCGCTGGTGATGTGAATGGGGATTCGCTCTATGATCTGCTGATTGGGGATGCAAGCAACGATGTCGTTTATCTGGTGTTGGGTCAGATTGGGGTGAGTTCGGCCGAAATTAACCTCACAACCCCCAACCCCAACATTGTCCCGTTCACCCTGCCTGCCCCACTGAGTGAAGTTGCCGCCGCAGGTGACGTCAACAACGATGGCGCGGACGACTTCTTTGTGCTGCTCAATGACGACCTTTACCTCGTCAACGGCAACGCCTATCTAAGTGCGGCTTCTGACATCACCGACATCAGCGGCATCACGGCCAACGGAATCACCCACGCCAGCGGCGTCGGCGATGTCGATGGCGACAGTTTTGACGACTTCATCATCAATGACAGCAACGGTACGACGCTGATCAACGGCCGTCTGAGCTATGGCCTGTCCGCCAACACGCCGCTGCCTGCTGGCACACCGCTAGACAACGCACAGCGTCCCGCCATCCCGCTCGGTGATGTTGACGCCGATGGCAAGGCCGACTTCCTGCTCGGCGGCAGCAACCCGACACTCTACGTCAACGGCGCGGCAAGCACGACCTTCACCAGCCACGATTACAGCGCGTTCCAGCGCGGCGTGGGCGATGTCAATGCCGATGGCTGCAACGATATTCTGCTCGGCGGCACAGATGGCAACGGCTATCTGTTCCAGTCATCGGGTGCAAGCTGCACCGCTCCCACCGAGACAAACGTCGTCGTTTTGACCGACGTGAGCGACGCGGCGCAGGCTCCCTATGCGGCTGGTGCAGACCTCAACTGCGACATGTCATCTGATTTGCTGCTCGTCCCTGACCTGACCACAGCGCGCCGTTCTGAACTCGACAGCGTTGGCAGCAGCTTTGTTTCACCTGACAGCCTGCCGCAGTCGATTCAGCCAGCCGGCCAGCCGGCCAGCCAGCGATTGGCCTGTAGCGCACCCGCATCGCTCTACGTCAATGACGATTGGGCGGCGGTTGCGTCTGGCGCTGATCCCGATGGCGCGGGTCTGGCGATGGAGATGGGCTGTGACGCATTCGCCACAATTGGCGCCGCGCTCGCCGCCGCGACCGACAATGACACCGTCCACGTGCAGCCCGGCGTGTACGCGGGCAATATGCAGCACGATTTCACCGGCGTAACTGGCGTGCGCGTGATGGGTGAGAATGCCGAGTCGGTCATCATTGACGGCAATGGGTCATGGGGTATTCGGGTGAGCAATTCGGCCGATAACGGCTTCCAAAACGTCACCATCCGCAACACCAGTGAGGCGATTGCGGTAGAAAACTCGCCGCGCTTCGACTTCACGCACAGCATTCTGCACGACTTCGATAACGCGCTGCGCGTCGATCGCGTCAGCTATGTGAATCTGAATAACAACACAATTGCTGGTGGCACGGGCAGCGGTGATTACATCATCTCTGATCCAGCCGCCGCGCCTGATCCAGCCGCCATTCCGAGCTGGACGATCATGAGCGAGCAGCAATTGTACGGCTTTAGCGCGAACGATTTCCCTGCCTTGTTTAGCTACGACAATCAATCGCGTCTGGGCCTATTTATCAATGTAAATGGCCCCGATCATTACTTCAACACCTTTACCAACGGACAGTGGGAACCAAAAAGCCACAACGTCTGGACAGCGCGTGTTGAGGGGCAGACACCGGTCAACGCGGCTGGCACAGTGGATGATGGCGTTTACGTCATTGGCTCCAATCCGTATCGTGACGTACTCAATATGCACGAGGTGCCAAATGAGCATTTTGGCCCCCAGATCGAGTACGTCGGCGTGGGTGATGACAGCTATGGCAACTGGCGCTTACAGGGCTTGATCGTCGATAAGAACAATGGGTCGAACTACCAATACGCTGGCAAATATGGCATGTTCACCGTCACGCCAGACGAGATTCAAAACAGCAACAGCAACCAGACGTTCACGCTGCCTGGCTGGAACGATATTTGTAACAGTGGGCAGGATAAATGGCTTGCGCCAACCGCCGCCAATGAGGATGTGATGGCGATGGGAGGGCAATTCTGTGACGGCGATCCTGCCACAGCCGACAACATCTTTATCACACCAAATCAGCCTGGCGTAATGCCAACTGAGGTCGCATCTTCGCCCGTAACGGCGGTAGCGGTTGGTGAGAGCGACAGTACCGTCTATGTCGGTTGGGAAAATGGCTATGTCGGGCAGGTGAGTGGGGGAATTTGGGAGATAATCGGCCGATTCTGCACCACCACACCATGCGACGCCAATAACGGAACCCCGATCGGCTCCATCGTCGTGCGTCCCGACGGCGATCTGTTTGTCTCAAACCTAACCGACACGGCCACCACCGTTGAAGGCGATACAAATAGCGCGGCTATCTTAAACATTGCTCGCTACGACAGCGCAACTGCACAGTGGCAGCCATTGGTCATTAGCGGCACGCCGCACGGCTTTGGCAGCAGTAATGTGGCGGACACCGACAACACGGTCGATGCGATGAGTCTTGCTGGTGATCACCTCTATGTTGCTGGCACATTTGACCGTCTCAATGTACTGAACTCATCAAATGGCTCGCCAGTTGATAGCGTTGTGCAACTGACGCTTAACAGCGACAATGAGGCGACCGCATGGCGCATCTACACCGCGCCGACCGCACTCAATCCACACGTTAACCGCATCCACAGCATCGCGGCTGTTGGTGATACTGTTTACATCGCGGGTGACTTCTTACGCACTGGTCTTGGCGCAGGCGGCAGCTACAACGGACACTCCGCCTTCCGCTGGAGTGAGACGGCACAGCTGTGGCAAGCGATATTTCCAAATGAGACAGCACCAGTGAGTGTTGACCCACGTTACCATATTGGTACCGACATTGCGGCTGGAGATGGCCATCTCTACATCACAACCATTGAGGTGAATTCATGGACTTACCAGCCAACTGCAAGCTATGGCACGCACGCAATTGACTTTGCCCTGTTTGACTCTTTTACCAATACCCCTTACTTTGAGTCACCAGACTACACAATCTACGAATTGGGGCAGCCGCTGACGCGCTTCGCCAATCCTGACAACAACGACCTCTACCCAACGGCCAGCTACACTGACGCGGTCGCCCTGACAGTGCCGACGCTCGATCCAGTGGAGGGGATGCTCTATCGGCCGACCGATGTCCATTCTGACGCGCCCATCAAAATCACGTCGAAAGGCAACGATCTATACGTGGCACAGCCAGTGTTTGTGCCAACGGGAATCGCCGCGTCGCGTTTGACCTACTTCTTCTACAAGCTGGACAGCACAACCCAGCAGTGGGCGCGTGTCGATAGCGGCAATGGCCTCTCAGCGCGAGCCAATCCTGACATTTACGGAAACATCCGCGTCGAAGATATGGTGGTGACGGACGATGCGCTCTGGGTCGCTTTTGATGACGCTTCTGGAGTGGGAGACGACTATCTGCGGCGCATCGATCTTGCAACTGGTGCCGTGACAGAGATTACGGCGATTCCGCTGAGCGACTTTTCGCTGCCCACGCTGTTGACGTGGGACAACAACCATACACTGTTTATCAAGAACGACGTATTGCAAACGTATAACATCAACACAGGCCTTACTGATCCTGTGAGTCCACCTAATGTTTCTGACAGTGCAAACATGTTTTACAGCACACGGGCCGACGTTAACTGGGACAACGGCTGGATTTTGCCAGAGATCGGCTCCAATCGAATGTGGCGCTACAGCCCGCTCGACCGACAGATCGACAAGATTTTCCTGACGGACAGCGTGCTTGTGGCGCGACCAAACGGCGTGCCAACAGCGTTTGATGGGCTCGACTCCAGCGCGGTTGATGTCAGCATGAACACGACGGGCGCGGTTTGGGTAGCGGACAATTGGACGGGGGCAACCGTGCCAACAACGACGATTCCATTGGTTGACGCGGGTTTCCAATCGGCCGAATTTGACCTATATCGGCCGAATCCCACCAGCCCCCTTACCGACAAAGGATATGCCAACCACGCGCCCGATGCGCAAGTATCGCTGACGACCTGTGGCAACTGCACCAATCCCTTTGGCTCAATCGAGGCAGCTATCAATAGCGGTGCGCGTGAGATCCGCATCCTGCCCGGTGTCTATCACGAATCGGTCAACCTGCCCGGCGGTGTCACCCTGCGCGGCAGCGATGCCGAACTGGTCGTGATCAACGGCGATGGCACAGCCGCAGCCGCCGTCTCCATCGAAGGGACGACGCAAACAACGCTCTCGAAGGTGTCGCTGTCAGCGGGTGTCTCTATTGAAGATGGTGCGACCTTCGCCACTATCTCGCGCAACCTAATTTACAACACAACGACTGGTATCAACATCACGGGCAACAGTGACGACATCAGCGTGCAGAACAACACGCTGGCGGGCAACGGCACGGCAATAAAGGCGGAAAATTGCGCGTCTGCATCGGTCGTCAACAATGCGCTGGTGAGCAACGGGATTGGCCTTGCGGTCACAAACTGCACGGCGACCAACTCCCACAACGCCTACTGGCAAAACGGCAGCGACTACCTGCAAGACGGCGCGACCGGTGCGCTCGACGGCACCAACGTCCTGCAAAATCCGCAGTTTGCTGACCCAAGCAACGGCAACTATCGCCTGACAGAAGCATCTCCCCTGATCGACGCGGGCTTTGCGGCGAACAACGCGCCGTTTACGCCCGACATCGGCTATCGTGAGTTCGCCAATGGGGACGTGCTTGTTTCGTCCAGCTTTACCCCCGACGGCGACAACGGCGGATTGACCTTTGGCGTAGACGCATTCGCTGAGATTCAGCCAGCGGTTGACGCGGCGAGCGCGGCGGTTAGCACCTTTGGCTGCGGGGTTGAGTCGGTCGGCGGCGACGTGTGCGAGCGCGTCTTCACCGTGCGCGTGCTGCCTGGCAGCTATCCCGAAAACGTGACGCTTGCTAGCCACATTCACCTGCTCGGCAGCGGCGCGGAGCAGACAACAATCAACCCATCCAGCGGCACGGCCATCACCATCGACGGGGATAGCAACGTTCGTGTGGCTGGGTTTAAGGTACAGGGTTCTGACCTTGCCATCAGCAACGCAGCCAACCGCGTTGAGATTATGCGCAACTGGTTTGCAGGGTTGGGCGGGGTGACGATTGCGGGCAACAGTTCGGCCGAAATAACCCACAACACCTTTAGCGGTGGCTCAACCGCCGTCGGTGTCAGCGGCGCGGGCAATAGCGTTCTCATCAACAGCAACATCCTGAGCGGCAACGCAATCGGGATGAGTGCAGTCGCGGGCAACAGCGTCTTCCATCAGTTCAATTTGCTGTTTGGCAATTCGGCCGATTTTGGCGGCGTGCTAACCGCCAGCGCAAGCGAACTGTTTGCCGACCCGCTGCTCGATAGCAACGGCGTTCCCGCTGCCAACTCACCCGCTATCGACGCGGCCGACCCACGCGCCAGCACACCGCTCGGTGGCGGCAGTCGCGCCGACATCGGCTACCGTGAATTGACGGCGCAACCGCTCGCACTGCTGTTCGGCAAGACAGGGCAATCGTGCGTCTTTGGCTCGGTCGGTGTTGACAGCAATGAGTACGGCATCGTGCAGGTTGACGACCCATTTGCAACCAATCCGTTCGGCACCGTGCCAAGCAGTTGGACCCCGTTCCCACTCGGTGCGGAGACGGGCGACCGTCGCAGTTGGGACTTGACCTTGCCAGCCTTGGCAGACGGAACTTATCGTCTCTACTCGCGGCCGACGGACGATTTGGGCAATCAAACAACCCTGCAAAACGAATGGTATCTCGGCACATTTATCAACGACAGCACGGCGCCGACCGTTGACTTTGCCCCCCTTGGCACGACCGATCAGGCCGAAGTTGAGGTGGTGGCAACGGTCAGCGATGCCGCGCTTAATCAAGTGCTATTCATGGTGAATGGGGTGAGCTATGTCGCAGAATTGCGGCCAGTTTCAGCCACAACAGTCACCGCCCACGCCACCGTCCCGCTACAGTTGCTCAACAACTCTGTAGAGGCAATCGCCACCGATTCTGCTGGCAATCAGACGACGGTGCAGGCCACCATCTTTGCAACTGCGCTCAACGCCGTTCAACCAATAGTTGACGAGACTGCACCAGCCGTGACGCTAAGCGGCAGCTACGTCATCACGCAAAACGTCACGTTCAGCGGTACGGCAACCGACGCTGAAAGCGGTGTGACGACCGTTGCAGTCAGCTTAGACGGCGGCAGTAATTGGGAAGCCGCCATCGTCAACGGCGATAACTGGTCGCTCGATTGGCAGGTGGAGCGCGACAGCGACTATCGCTTCTATCCCGTGCGAGTGCGGGCAACCAATGGCGCGGATTTGACGACGACGATTGTCGCCGCCAACGATGCGGTGCGCGTCGATAATGTGCCGCCGCAGTTTACGGGCGAGGCGAGCTACAGTGCGCCGCCGCAATTCCACTACGACGACGGCCAGACGGTCACGGTCGAGTGGGTCGCCAGCGACGGCGACCCGAACGTGACTTATTTTGCCACCGCCAACATGCTGACGCGTACCGTTCCGACAGACGTGCTCGCCGGCAACGTGGCGACGGTCAGCATGGATCAGCCGGGTGCGTGGTACGTGCATCTGATGGCACAGGACAGCGCGGGCAACCGCACCTTGCAGTCGGTCGGCCCGTGGCACGTCGCGTTCCCACAACAAGCTCCGCGCAGCGCAGCAACTTGGACGGAGAGCATCATCATTGACGGCGTGATCGACACCCTGCACAACGAATGGCTCGTTGGCGAGACGATCGATACCGATAGCCGTGGGGATGAGTCGCGCACGCTCTATCTCAATTGGGATGGGCCAAGCTTATTCCTTGCGCTCGGTGGCGCGAGCTTCCCGATTGATGGGGAACTGCGGATTTATTTTGGCACCAATTTACAAAACAACCTCGCAACGGAAAGCGGATTGGATGGAGAGGCACTACCATTTCTGACGAGATATGCCGTTACCGTAGATAGCCTTGGCAATGGCACGCTCTATGAGTATTTGCACTTCGGTGGCGGTTGGGGAACGAGCGCAGACGCCCGTTTCCAAGCTGTGCACGCCAACACAAACAGCACGGAAATCGTCTTGCCACGTCAGTTCTTCGGCTCAGCCATCGCACAGGTGGTGGCGACTGTGACCGACTTGTCTGGGCAGCGCACCAGCGCATTCCCGACGACCAATCCGCTGACGGGCGACCTGACGACGTTCTATGAGTGGCGTGATTTGGGTTCGGACATTGCGACGCGGGACGGACAGCCGACATCGGCCGATCTCACCCTGACTGGCACGGTCGACAAAGGGACGCTGATCGGCATGGGCGACAGCGTCAACTACACCGTCGCCATCGTCAACAACGAACCGGTGACGCAGACCAATTTGACCATCGGTTCCGTATCGACGGTTGGCATGACGAGCATTCCATTCCAAGCTCTGCCCGACATCGCACCCAACGGCACGCTGTCCCTGACACTGACATCGCAGACGGGCAATGGGATTCCCGCCGATGCGTTGACGGATGTGCGGGTCGAGTTGGCGTTGGTGAGTACGGATGCGACGGTGACGGTTTCGGCCGATCCGATCACGTTCAATCACACCATCGACCGCAAAGCCCCGACGGTCAGCGTCGATACGACGGAGACGTGGCTCAACGCCAGTGGGACGCTGTTCGGCGCGGCGGTTGACGATGCAGCGGTGACGCTGGTTGAGGTCAACGACGGCGGTGGTTGGCAAGCGGCAAATGGCGGTGCGCTCTGGCAATATGCGTTTAGCAGCAGTGGCGGCAATCGTGTCGTGACGCAGATGTTTGACGTTCGGGCGACTGATCAGTTTGGCAATGTTTCAGACGCGATGCCGTTTGACATTCCCGTGGACAGCACGCCGCCAGATGTCACCATTGAACTGCCAACCACCATCACGCGCTCCACATCGCTATTGACAGGCCTTGTCAGCGATACACAAAGCGGTGTCCAGCGCGTCGAAGTGCAAATTGGGACCGCGACCAACTGGACGCGAGCCATCGTCAACGGCGGCACATGGCAACATCCGTTTACGCCACCAACCAGAGAGGGCAGCACGATCAGCGTGACGGTGCGGGCGATTGACAACGTCGGCAACGTCAACACACTCGCGCCTCAAACGCCGACCATCGATGCCGTTGCACCGACGTTGCAAGTGACGCAACTGGTCACCTTTGTCGCCAAAGCGGACCAACCGTTTGACGGCACGATTCTAACGGGAACAGTGACCGATGGTGTGGGTGTTGCGAGCGTCATGGTAACGCATCTCAGGCCAGACGGCTCGCTGGAGTCGCAACCAGTTACGCTCAGTCGCGCAAGCAACTGGTCGGTTGAAAAGCCACTTGTTGAGCAAGGTCTGCATGTCTTTGTGGTTGTGGCGACGGATGATGCGGGCAATACGCGTCGGTCGGCTAGCTATCTAGTGACCGTTGAAATGGACCCGACGGCGGTTTCGGTTGTGCAGATAGAGGCAAGCCCATTGTGGCAGCCGTTATGGTTGCTGATGTTAACGGCAGTGGTGGGGCTGTGGTCTTGCTGGCGGCGGTTAAGCAGGCGGTTTGAGATAAAAGGGTGATGCGCGAGAATCCGTTGGTGTCATGAAATTTTAGCCACGATGCAAAGCGTGGTGCGTGGTGCGTGGTGCGTATTCAGATTACGCACTACGCACCACTAGATCAGGTGGCAAAAACCTAAAGACACTAACGTATTCCAAAAAACCACTTGCTGATGTTGTCCGCATGACTGCGACACAAGCGGCGGCAACATCGTTTAGAGGGGGTGTTTGGCACAGTCAAACACCCCCTCTACTGTTTTCTGTGGGCTTCGCCTATAAATCGTCATCAAGTGTGATAATAGTTGAGGGCAATTCATCTTTAGAGACGATACAAATCGTCGCCATATCACCTATACTCTGATACACGATGACAAATTCACAGAGTAAAACAATGCAAAAAACAAAGTGGAGTAACTTGAAAACGTGGCACAAAATTGCCCTCGCCGATTTGGCCGTGACGCAGATCGGACTGTTTGCGGCGGCGATGACTGATTTGAGCTTAAGATCGGCCGAAAATATCAACGGGAGCAAAAAGGCGTGGCGTGCTGGCCTTTTCCTCAACGGAGTTGGCCCCGCTGCATATCTTTGGAAAGGGCGCAAGAAAAGCGATTGGACATTTGCGAATGTCCCAGACATGACGGGCAAGATCGCTATCGTCACAGGGGCCAATAGCGGTATCGGCTTTGAAACGGCACGGGTGTTGGCACAGCGCGGCGCGACCGTCATCATGGCGTGCCGTAATTTGAATACAGCCAGCGTCGCGGCCGAAAAGATTCGCGCGCTCAACCCAACTGGCAGCGTCGTGGTGATGCAGGTCGACCTCGTTGATCTGGTTTCCGTCACCGACTTTGCCGACTATTTCATTGCAGAATACGATCAGCTCGACCTGTTGATCAACAATGCGGGGATCATGGTGCCACCTTATGGCACAACGAAGCAGGGATTTGAGTCGCAATTTGGTACGAATCATCTGGGACACTTCGCACTGACGGCGCAGCTTTTTGAGGTGCTGAACAACACGCCTAACGCACGCATCGTCACAGTGAGCAGCATCGCCCATCGTTTCGGCAAAATTGACTTTGACGATCTTAATTGGCAACACAGAAAGTATGATGCGATGGCAGCTTATGGACAGAGCAAGCTCGCCAACCTTCACTTCACCTATGAGCTAAATCGCCAACTGGCACAAGCTGGCAGCACGGTGATTGCCGTCGCCGCCCATCCCGGCTACACGGCGACCAACCTGCAAGGTGACACGAGAATGATGAACTTGGCAAACCGCCTCTTTGCTCAAGCCCAGCCGATGGGCGCGCTGCCCACGCTCTTCGCGGCAACGGCGCATGAGATAGCGGGTGGCGAGTACGTTGGGCCAAGTGGCTTTGCAGAAATTGGGGGCAATCCAATCGTGGTTGCATCAAGCAGCGCGTCACACAATTTGGATGATGCAAAACGGTTGTGGAAGCAGTCAGAACAGTTGACGGGTGTGACATTCGCCATTGCAGAACGGGAATCGCGTGCGTAGGGAGGTAAGTACACCGTAATGTAAGTCCCGTCATACCTGCGAAGGCAGGTATCCATTCTTTTCTAAGAGTGGATTCCCACCTTCGTGGGAATGACCACGCCATACAATTTACCTTGCGCTGTAGTAAGTACTAGAACAAAAGATGGGGGTGCAGGGTAGGTATCGGGAAATCCAATTCCCGATACACAGTTCAAGATTAACGAGACTTCAACGCACTGCAAACAACGCGCTTGAGCGCGTTTCGCGTATCAGCCTGCGGCTTTAGCCGTAGGATTTTGGCAAAGTCTCGTTGTAGTATTAGTTAGGGTTATTCAGTTTTTGCTGCACAAATCCGAACACCTCATACATAATTTTTGCCGCCGCCAGCGAGGTTACATCTGAAATATCAAGCGGCGGGCTGACCTCCACGATATCCATTGCCTTGACGGGCAGATTTGCAAAGATGATACGCAAAAATTCCAGCCCTTCGCGCAAACTCATGCCGCCATGTTCGGGCGTGCCTGTGCCGGGCGCGGTGGCGGGATCGAAGCCGTCGATGTCCACGCTCATATAGATCGCATCAACACCCCGCATTTGCGCGACGATCTCATGCGCGATCGTTTCGATGCCGCGCTGGTAGACGCTGCGGGCGGTGTGCCAGCCGATGGTTGGGTTGGCGGCGTAGAAGTCGAGTTCTTCGGTGAGGAAGGAGCGCAAACCAACGAAGGCGAGATTATCGCAAGAGAGATTGGGCTGCTCGATGTTGCGGCGTGCGGTGTTGGCGTGGCTCCATGGATGACCGCCGAAATTGTCGGCGAGGTCGGCATGGGAATCCCATTGAATGTAACCGATTTTGCCCGTGTATGTTTTGGCGAACGCTTTAAACAGCGGAATGCCGACGCTGTGGTCGCCGCCGATAAAGACGGGCAGTTTGTGATTGCCGTTGAGAATTTCATGGGCGGCGAGTTCGACGTTTCCAAAGTAGCGTTCCCAATTTAGATCATGCTCGATATCCCCGTAATCTCTGATCCGCACGCGCAAAATTTCGCCTTCTTCGGTCGAGAAACCGAGATGGGGGGTCAGGCTACGGATGCGCTCGGGGGCGTGCTGTGTGCCGTCACGCCAGCTTACGGCATTGTCAAACGGAATGCCCATGACGGCAATTTCGGCGTCGGCGTCGGCGCTGGCGAGACCGCTCCAGAGTGAGTGATGTTCTACAAGTTTTGACATAGTTTGCCGTAATTCTATTGTGATAGTGCGCGCGGTCAAATTTCTTGTGTTTGATTGACATATACGAAAATCAGAATACAATCTTGCGACTTGACGATATTCGTAAAAACTTATGGATCAACTCGACTACTCAATTCTCTCCCATCTGCAAGCGGACGGTCGCAAACCGTTCACAGAGATCGCTAAATCACTTGGCGTGACAGAAGGGACGGTGCGTAAACGGGCAGCCCGCTTGCTTGAAGAGGATGTCATTCGCATCATCGGATTGGTTGATCCCCATAAGGTCGGTTTTGATACCCCCGCCATCATTCATGTTTGCGTCAATCCCCCCGATTTAGACCGTGCGGCTAAGACAATTAGTGCGTTTCCCGAAGTCAGCTATCTGCTGATGGTGTCGGGTGAGTATGATCTATTGGTGGAAGTACGCTGCCGAGATCGGGAGCATTTTGCGAGCTTTTTGCGTGAGCGATTGCAGAAAGTTGAAGGGATCACGCGGACAGTTTCGGCAATGGTTTTGCACACGTATAAACTGGAAGAGGTGAGTGTTGTCGTGTAGCATGAGCAGGATGATCCCTGTTCAACATGGAGAAGGATGACCACAAGCGTAAAAATCGAAAATGTGACAAAGCAGTTTGGCGACATCATTGCGGTTGATTCTATCTCGATGGAGATTCCCGACGGCGAGTTTTTCTCACTGCTGGGGCCGAGCGGGTGTGGCAAGACGACCACATTGCGCATGATCGCTGGGTTTGAACAGCCAACGTATGGAGAGCTTTACATCATGGACAAACCTGTGGCTGGGGTTCCCGCGTTTCGGCGGCCGGTCAACACGGTCTTTCAGAATTATGCGTTGTTCCCCCACATGACTGTTGAGCAGAACGTCGCGTTTGGGCTGCAAATGTCGAAAGTGCCGAAGGCTGACATTGCGACACGTGTTGCAGCGGCGTTGCGGCGGGTGCAGATGGAAGGGTTTGCAGAACGCAAGCCCGAGCAGTTGTCGGGTGGACAGAAGCAGCGCATTGCACTGGCGCGGGCGTTAGTGAATCGGCCGAAAGTCCTCCTGCTCGACGAACCGCTCGGCGCGCTCGATCTCAAACTACGTAAGGCGATGCAGTTGGAACTCAAACAGATCCAGTCTGATGTCGGCATCACGTTTATCTATGTCACGCATGACCAAGAGGAAGCCCTCACGATGTCGGATCGGATCGCGGTGATGAACAATGGGCATATCGCGCAGGTTGGCAAGGCGCAGGAGATCTATGAGCATCCCGCCAATCGCTTTGTAGCAGACTTTATTGGCGAAACAAACTTCATCAACGGCACAGTGATCGAATCGGCCGAATATACAACGCTCGAATCAAATGGCGTGCTGTTCGGCGGTGTGGCACGCACGCAGTTGAGCAATGGCACCAGCGCAACGGTAGCCATTCGTCCTGAGAAAATTTGGCTCTATCCTGCGGATGGCGACGTTCCGCTAAATCAGCGGGTTGCGCTTGACGGCACAATCACGGAGGTAATCTATATTGGCACTGACACACGCTATCAGGTTGCGTTAAAAACGGGTGATACGCTCATCGTCCGCGTGCAGAATTTGGGCAGTGAGGATGTGATGGCGTTCAAGACAGGGGATAGCGTGAATGTGCAGTTTTCGGCCGATAATGCCCAAGTTTTGACCGAATAAAATGCAAGCCCATTACACGTAACGCACTCATGGCAGCTACAACAACCAAACCCGACTTCGATATGACGACCGGCCTTGAGCCGATTTTGCGTGTCGCCGCCTACGTTTCACTCGGTCATGCAGCGCTTTGGCTCATTTTGCTGTTGCGCTGGGTAACGTTTGGCAGCATGGATTGGGATGCGTTCAAATTTGAAGAAGCGCTTGTCACGTTGCCAGCGATTGTGCCCTATCTCGTCTATGGGATTGGGATTGGGGTTGATTTGGTGATTGGGTTCGGTTTATTGCGGGACGTGCCGCAGGCGCGGTTTGCTGGAATCGGCCGAAATATCATCTTCATCCTGCTCAGCCTCATCTATTGGTATGCGACACGCGAATTTCTCGGGGCCATCACCATTGTCGGGCTGGCTGGTTTTTCGTTGCTTCTGCTCTATCGCAACAGCGCATGGGCGATCAACTACCCTGCCGCCTTTTGGCTGATCGTCTTTTTTGTCGTACCCAACCTAATCGTCCTTTTCATCAGTCTGGGCGAACGCGGCCCACGCGGCACAATCGTCTATCCCAACCTGTTGCAAGACGGCTTCTTCGCCCTCTTTGACGATTACGCCCGCTTCTTTAGCCGCATTGGTGGACAGTTTCTCTATCTGAGAATCTTGTGGCGGTCGGTCTGGATGGCGACGGTCAACACATTGCTTTGCCTACTGTTTGGCTATCCGTTTGCCTATTGGATTGCACGTCGGCCGAAAAAGTGGCGCAGCATCCTGATCTTTTTGGTCATGATCCCGTTTTGGACAAACTTTCTCGTTCGCACCTACGCATGGATGGCACTATTGCGCAACACGGGTTTGATCAATAGCTTTTGGACAGCAACGCTGCATGAACAAGCGGTCGCATTGTCGGGGTCGAGTGCGTTTTTCACATGGTTGGCAGAGATTACGGCCAATCCGTTGCCCCTGCTCTTCAATCAAGGAGCCGTCTTTGTCGGCCTTTTCTATGGCTACTTCCCGTTCGTCATTCTGCCACTCTACAGCAATCTCGAAAAATTTGACTGGACACTGCTCGAAGCAGCCAACGATCTCGGCGCAAATCGGCTCATGACGACAGTCCGCATCCTGTTCCCGCTGTCCCTGCCCGGCATCGTCGCTGCTGCCATCATCGTCTTCGTCCCGACGCTCGGCGCGTATGTAACGCCCGATCTGCTCGGCGGCGGGCAAGTCGCCATGCTCGGCAATCTGCTGCAACAACAGTTCATGACCGCCCGCGATTGGCCGTTCGGTTCCGCCATCGGCTTCCTGATGATGCTGATTATGCTCTTCGCCATCTTGATTTACTTCCGCGTTGATAAAGAGAGACGCTAACATTTCGGATTTACGATTTGCGATTTACGAAAAGCCCCGTAAATCGTAAATCGTAAATCGTAAATTAATGACTTCACTCGCACTCCCCCCCCGCAACAAAATCCGCAAATCGTTCAATGAACGCGCCTTGACGTGGCTTGTCATTGGCATGTTTTTGTTTCTCTATCTGCCCATTTTGCTGCTGATCGTCTACTCGTTTAACGATAGTGGACGCGGGGCGGCGACCGTCTGGGGTGGCTTCACGACCAACTGGTATGCGGAGGTATTTAACAATCGCAGCATCATCAATGCGGCGAAGGTCAGCTTGTGGGTGGCGGGTTGGTCAACGTTGGTCAGCACAATTTTGGGGACGCTCGCGGCAATTGCAATGGAGCGGTTTCGCTTTCGCGGCAAAATGACGTTTGACGCGGTGCTCTATTTGCCTATCATCATTCCCGACATCGTGATGGCTCTATCGACACTGCTCTTTTTTGTGATGGTTGGGATTTCGCTCAGTCGCTATACGATTTTGATCGCGCACATTGCATTTAACATCGCGTTTGTGGCGATTGTCGTGCGGGCGCGCTTGGCCGATATGGACAGCAATTTGGAAGAGGCGGCGGCCGATTTGGGCGCGAACCCGTGGGCGAGTTTTCGACGGGTGACCTTTCCACTTTTGGCGCCCGGCATCGTGTCGGGTGCGCTCTTAGCATTTACGCTATCGCTCGATGATTTTGTGATAACGTTTTTTATGGCGGGGCCAGCATCAACCACGCTGCCCGTGCAGGTCTACTCGATGATTCGAGTCGGCATCACACCAGAGATCAACGCGCTTTCGACCTTGATGTTTTTGGGGTCAACGGTGCTGGTGATTATTTCGCTGCTGATTCAGCGGCGCACGTAGAGATGGGACGTGGCGCGTCGAAGATAACGCACCGCGCAAACTTGAGTTTTAGGAGAAGTACAGATGTTGAAGAAATGGTTGTTTTTGGCAATGCTAATCGCTGTGTTGGTCGCTTGTGGGGGCGGCCCCGGCGGTGGACCGAGTGGGGATGGTGATGAGTCGGGCGAGTTGGCTGACACGCTTTCAGTTTACAACTGGGCTGACTATATCGATGAAGAGCTGCTGACAAGATATGAGGAAGAGTACGGGGTTGAAATTATCTATGACACCTACGCTTCCAATGAAGATTTGTTGGCGAAGATGCAGGCGGGCGCGGAAGGGTACGATGTGATTTTCCCAAGTGACTACATGGTTTCAACGATGATTGAGTTGGATATGTTGGCCGAGATCGACACGAGTGCGCTTGCGAACTTTGGCAATCTTGACCCCGCCTTTATCGACGCGCCGTTTGATCCCGGCAATCAACATTGTGTCGCCTACCAGTGGGGAACAACTGGGATTGGCTATCGCAACGGCAACGCATTTTTTGATGAGAACCCACCCGATAGTTGGGCATATCTATTTGAACCAGCCTTGCTGGAGCAGTATGCGGGGGACGGCATCAACGTGTTGAACGACTCGCGTGAGTTGCCAGCGGCGGCGGCGTTTTATCTTGGGCTTGATCCAAACACAACTGACCCGGACGATATTGCCCAAATTCAATCAGTCCTATTGGCGGCGAAACCCTATTGGAAGACGTTTAATTCCGATGGGTATGACACCGAACTGTTGATTCCTGACGAAGTTGCGATGACGCTTGGCTGGTCGGGCGATGTCTCGCTGGCCTATTACGAAACGCTCGATGAAGAGACAGGCGAGAGCAATTGGGCATACGCCATTCCAAAAGAGGGTGCGGTTAAATGGCTTGATAACATGTGCATCACGAAAGCATCGGACAAGTACAGCACCGCGTTGCACTTTATGGACTATCTGCTCGACGCGGAGAATGCCGCCGCAATCACGAATTACACCTATTTTGCCAGCCCCAACCGCGCCGCGATGGAATTTATTGACGCGGAGGTTCTGGAAGATCAGAGCATTTTCCCTTCAGAAGATGTCTTCAACAAGCTGCAATGGCTCGTTGATGTTGGGGATGAAACGCGGCTGTATGATGAGTTGTGGACGGCGGTGAAGGCGGGACAGTAACGCCGAAAAATTTGCGTTGGTGTTGTGAAGATGCGGCGACCAACGAATCAGCACATGACAGAAAAAGTGATCGTAATTGGTGCGGGAATGGCGGGGATTATGGCGGCGCGGACGCTGCATGATGCCGGGCTAGACGTGACTGTGCTGGAAGCGCGGGAGCGGATCGGCGGGCGCACGCATACTGATCACTCGCTGGGCGGTTCAGTCGATTTGGGTGCGGCGTGGATTCACGGGATAGACGGGAATCCATTGACGCCATTGGCGCAAAAGCTCGGTGTTGAATATGGATATACCGACTTTTTGAACCGTTCAGTGACGGCGGTGCAGGCGTATGATGAGGATGGCACGCCGCTCGATCAGGCAGAGTATGCCCTGGGGCAGCAACATGCGCTGGCAGGCTGGTATTTGGCGGCGGGATCAATCTTATACGCTGCACCAACGTCGGTGAAGTCATTGCAGGATTGGTTGGATTTTGGGTTGCCCAAGCCTGAGGGGTTGAGTTTTTCGGCCGAAAAAGGCTATCTCTATCAATCGCTCATCAGCACCGAATATGTCTGTGCGGCCGATGCGCATGAAATCGACTGGCAGCTCAACGAACAGCAGGTCGGCTTGACGGGCGGCGACTATCTCTTGCATGGCGGTGGCTATAGCGTCATCAGCGATCATCTCGCCGAGGGGCTGGACATTCGCACCGGTCACGCCGTTACACAGGTGACGGTCACAGAAGATGGTGTCACGGTTACGACAAGTTCACCAACGGATGTTGCGAAAAAGGAAGAAATCGCCTGTTCGCGGGTCGTTGTAAGCGTGCCACTGGGCGTATTGAAAAGCGGTGCAATCACGTTTGAACCACCCCTGCCCGATGCAAAATGTGGCGCAATCGAACGGATCGGCTTTGGCAACTATGAAAAACTCGCCATGCGCTTTGATAAATTTTACTGGCCGCGAGAGGCACAACGTTTCAACTATATGAGTACGGGCGATCTGTCTCTCTTTCACGCATGGCTCAACATCGGCTATTACACGGGCGAGCCGATTCTCGTCTCCTATCATGCGGGAAAGCGGGCGCGGCATCTCAATCAACTAAGCGACGGCGACCTAATCGAGCGCACCGTTGCTGTGATGCAGCGGATGTTTGGCGGCGATATTCCTGCCCCGCTGAACTACGCGCGCACACGCTGGCAGCACGATCCATTTTCACAGGGCAGCTATTCGTTTGATCAGATCGGCCAGCAGTCGGGCGACCGCAACGCATTGGCCCAGCCCGTCGAAAATCGCCTCTTTTTCGCGGGTGAGGCGACACATCCCCATTTTCATTCAACCGTGCATGGCGCGTATGAGACAGGCGTGCGCGCAGCGCGGGAAATCTTGCAACAACTATGAATAGATCGGGCGTATGCCCGACGCGACCAATGGAAAGCACAATGACACACGAATCATTTCTCGAAAAAGACAAAAAACAGATGCACCCACTCCACCATGCATCTCGGGTGGGCAATCCGCTGATGGTTGAAAGGGGAGACGGCGTTTATTTATACACGACAGATGGGCGCAAGGTTCTCGACGCGATGGCGGGGCTTTGGAATGTCAACGTCGGCTACGGCAGCAAGGAGTTGCCAAAGGTTGCCTATGACCAAATGATGCAACTGTCGTACACGTCGGGGTTTGCAGGGATGAGTAATACGGCATCGGCCGATCTTGCCGAAAAGCTGGCAGGTTTCGCCTATCCCAATCTTAACTTCACCCACTTCACCTCTGGTGGGTCAGAATCAAGCGACACCTCCTTCAAGACCGCACGCTACTATTGGCGACAGATCGGCCGACCAGAGAAAACCAAAATCATCTCGCGCTGGTATGGTTATCACGGTATTACGATGGCGGCGATGAGCGCAACGGGGATGAGCAAATATCAGACGATGTTTGGCAACTTGGTTCCCGGCTTTATTCACATTCCCAACCCCAACGGCTTCATGTACGAAGGTGAGCTGCTGGCGGGCGAAACGGTTGCACAGGCGGCGGCACGTGAGTTTGAAGCGTGTATTCTGCGCGAGGGGCCGGAGACTGTTGCGGCGATCATTGTTGAGCCGATTCAGGGTGCTGGTGGCGTGATTGTGCCTGACGATGGGTACTTTGATTTGATACAGGAACTCTGCAAAAAGTACGAAGTGCTGTTGATTGTCGATGAAGTGATCACGGGTTTCGGCCGAACTGGTAAGTGGTTTGGCGGTCAACATTACAACCTCAGTCCCGACATCATGCAATTTGCCAAAGGAGTGACGAGTGGCTATCTGCCGCTCGGTGGCATTCAAGTTTCGGACGAAATCCGCGACGTCATTTTGAATGCGCCAGCCGATCAATCATGGATGCACGGTTATACCTACTCAGGACATTCTGCGGCGTGCGCCGTTGCCAGCGCAAACATCGACATCATCGAACGGGATGGGCTGGTCGAGAATGCGGCGAAAATGGGTGCGCGTCTGCTCGAAGGATTTCAAGGGTTGGTTGATGAGTTCCCACATATCGACAATGCGCGGTCGGTCGGTTTGATCGGCGGTTTTGACGTGATGAAAAATACAGAGAGCCACGAATGGGATATGGATTTGGCGTTGGAGATCGGCAAGGTTGCGCTGGAGAATGGGGTGCGCTCGCGGCCGCTGTTTGGATCGATTGCATTCTCGCCGCCGCTGACAATTTCGGCCGATGAGATCGACACCATTGTAAAGACGATGGGCGATGCAATTGCGGCGACGGCGTGACAACTGGCTCACGCGCAATGAAAGACACCGGGCAATTCAATCCCGACCTCCTCCATTAGCCGCATAATTGGGCAATCGTAGGGGCAGTTTGCAACCTGCCCCTTTTGCCAGCGAATGGACACAAAGCAGCCTGCGCAGGAATAACCGTTTCACCTCATTTGAAACGCACCCTTTAAAAACAACACGATTGATGTCAATGTGAACAACAGACAGATGTGGCGTTCCGTGCATTGTGACAATTGACGAATTCGGAGAAGCAGTTTAAATTTGGGTAAATTTGGGAGTACGGGAGAAGCATGTTTGACATCTATGCGTTACACGAAAAAACTTTTGACGAGTTGTTTGTCGCTGCTGGTCAACCGCGTGCCCATTACGCACGACTATTTGAGCGATTATCGACACTTTCGGCCGCAGAACTGCGCCACCGTCAAAGTGCGGCCAACCTCTCCTTTCTCTTTCAAGGCATTACGTTCACCGTCTATGGCGAGCGACAACAGGGCATCGACCGCGTTTTTCCATTCGACCTATTACCGCGCATCATCGCCGCGCAGGAGTGGATGCGTTTAGAACGCGGGCTGGCGCAACGGCTACAAGCACTTAACCACTTTCTTTACGATATTTATCACGAAGGGAAAATTTTCAACGACCACATTGTGCCGCGCGATCTTGTGTTTAGCAGTCACCACTATCGGACACAGATGCGCAATGTGGATGTGCCACACAATGTCTATGTCAGCATCGCGGGTGTTGACCTGATCCGTGATGGAGAGGGGACGTATCGCGTCTTGGAGGACAACCTGCGTGTGCCGAGTGGTGTCTCCTACATGCTGGCGAATCGTCAAGTGACGCAGCGCGTCTTTCCCGGCCTGTTTGCGCGCTATGGCGTTCGGCCGATTTCTCATTACGGCACATCCCTCCTCCACACCTTGCGCTCGCTTGCGCCCTCTCACATCGAACAGCCCAACATCGTTCTGCTCACACCCGGCGTTTACAACTCAGCCTACTATGAACACACGCTCTTGGCGCGCCAAATGGGGATTCCGTTGGTCGAGGGACGAGACCTAATTTGCCACAAAAATGTCGTCTTCATGCGCACAATTGCGGGCTTGCGGCGTGTCGATGTGATCTATCGCCGCATCGATGATGACTATATCGACCCGCTGACGTTCCGCAAAGATTCCAATCTTGGTGTAGCAGGGGTATTCAACGCCTATCGAGCGGGCAACGTCGTGATCGCCAATGCGGTTGGCACGGGTGTCGCGGATGACAAGGCGATTTATGCCTACGTTCCCAAGATGATTCGCTACTATTTGTCTGAAGAGCCAATCATCGAAAACGTAGAAACGTTTCTGCTTGAGGATAAGCTGCAACGCGACCACGTGCTGGCAAATCTCGATAAGCTGGTGGTTAAGGCGGTCGGCGAAGCGGGTGGATATGGCATGTTGATTGGCCCGCATAGCACAGCGGCCGAAAGAGCTGAGTTCGCCGATCTCATTCGCGCCAATCCGCGCAACTATATTGCCCAACCGACCCTCTCACTATCCTGCGCCCCCTGTTTTATTGATGACCATTTTGAATCACGCCACATCGATTTGCGCCCCTTTGTGTTGACGGGGGCGGACGGTTCCAATATCACACCGGGTGGTCTGACGCGGGTTGCCCTCAAGCGCGGGTCGCTGGTGGTCAATTCGTCGCAGGGTGGCGGGAGGGTGGCGGGAGTAAAGACACATGGGTTCTGGAGTAATACAATGATGCTTTCAAGAGTCGCTGACAATTTGTACTGGATGGGTCGCTACTTAGAACGGGCAGAACATCTGCTGCGTCTGCTCAAGGTGGGGCAGGATATGCAGTTCGATCTGCAAGCGGCGACGATTGGCTGGGCATGGCAGCGGATCGTGGCAAGTCTGCATCTACCGGCGCTTGAAGTGATCGATGATTACGCGCTGGTGAATAAGTTGGTGCTCGACAGAGAGCTTAGCAGTTCGATTTTGAGCAGCGTGCGGTCAGCGCGTGACAACGCGCGGCAGGTGCGCGAACAGATCAGCACCGAAATGTGGGAACAGCTCAATCGGCTCTATTTAGAACTCTCATCCGTCGATTTGCAAGCCCATTGGGACGACAACATCTTTGAGTTTTTCCAAGCCCAATTGCGTGAGCTGTATCTGTTTGAAGGGATCACCAATTCGACGCTGAGTCATGGTGCGGGGTGGCAATTTTTGCAAATCGGCCGATTAATTGAACGCGCTGGCAACACCGTCATGCTGCTCGATTTCTACGCCGATGATTGGCAGGAACATGGCGACACGCCGCGTCAATATCTCAACTGGGTCATGCTGCTGCGCGATTGCACGGCGTTTGAAGCGTATTGCAAGGTCTATTCGGCCGATCTGCAATTCCCGCAAATTGTCGAGTTCTTACTGCTCAACACAGAATTTCCCCACGCCGTCCACCACGCCCTGCTGTCTGTCAAACAGTCGCTCGACCAGATCGCCAGCACGACGGCGACTGACCGCAACACACGTCTCTATCGTCTTGTGGGGCGGCTAACCGCCAAATTGCGCTATGCGGATGTGCAAGAGATTTTAGCCGAGGAGTTACACCAATATCTGCTCGATGTGCGACAGACGTGTGACAATATCCACGCCGTGATCTATGATACATATATCGGTTATCCGATTGATGAAATGTTACCAGCTTACGTCTAATGTCAACCACCCACCTACTGATTCGCCACTTAACACGCTTTGTCTACTCTGAGTCGATACAAGAGAATATCATGGAGTTGCGGATGAAGCCGCTTGAAGATGATCGCCAGCACTGCAACGAATTTGCGTTGAAAATTCGGCCGAAAGTGGATCTCTTCAGCTATACGGATACATGGGGCAACACGGTACATCACTTCAATATCCCACAGCCCCACAACCGACTTGAAATCACCTCTGAATTAAAGGTCGCATTACGCGAGCCACCGGCGTTGCCCAGTGACCTGCCACATTCTGCGTGGCAGCAGATCGATGAGGTAGCCAATTCCGACTTCTGGCACTTTGTCCATAATAGTCAATTCGCCATGCAAACAGAGCGGTTAAAGAGCTTTTCGGCCGAACTTGCCCTTGAGCGGACAGATGATCCATTAACCACGTTGCGCAATCTCAACACGGCGATTTTCAACGCCTTTTCCTATGACCAAGCGCAAACCAAAGTAGATTCTCCTATTGATATCGCCTTGGCGGCGCGTGGTGGGGTCTGTCAGGATTTTGCCCACATCATGATCGCGCTCGTGCGCGGGCTGGGAATCCCCTGCCGCTATGTGAGTGGTTATCTGGCGCGTCAATTGAATGAGTCATCGGATGAACGTTCGGCCGAAGATGAATCCCACGCATGGGTTGAGGCGTGGTTGCCCGATTTGGGCTGGATCGGCTTTGACCCGACCAACAACTTGATCGATGAAGGCCGCCACGTGCGCGTTGCAGTTGGGCGCGACTATGCGGACGTGCCGCCGACACGTGGCGTATTTACGGGCGGTGCGGAGACTGAACTCTCCGTCGGGGTTTATGTCGGTGAGACGGATGCACCTGCGCCAGATTCGGCCGAATTGCTCCCAACCATGACGTGGCAAGCCAGCGAACCCCGCCCCGACTCACTCTGGCAGGCGCAACAGCAGTAAAACGAGCCGACCGTCACAAAACAAACCGCTCGTATTCATTGTGTGAGGGCAACCCCCAGACAGCCCAAAACTCACCCGTCTTTGGCCGCATAATCGCCGCCCCGCACGTTTCAACATGATAAGGTGGTCTGCCCGTATAGCAGATCGCCTCGGGGTCACGGGTGACCGCTTTTAGCGTTTCAACGGTGATCGGACGTTCCTGCAACAGCTTTTCCCCTTGCGACTTGCGTGCTTCGGACGTGCGCTGCAAATCGGCTGGTCGCGCCTGCGCCACTGCCTGCGTCACATCAACCAAGCAGTGGTTCGTATGGACCAACGCATCTTTTTCCAGTTCTGTCACGTGAATGCGCGTCGAAAACGCTTCGACATTGTACCCATTGCCCGCACGGTCAAAGATCAAGTAGTTATGCCCACCAGCGAGCGACGCAGACCGCAAAACGTCGAGGGCCGCCTCCGCACTCGTCTGCTGCAACATTTTGCGCACTACAAACGGCCACGTCACGCCGACCTGTCCATCCGCCGCCATCAAATTGTTAATGCCAACTGCAACGCCCGCATCGTTCATGCCGATCTGTCCAAAACAGCCCGTTGTCGTGAACACATAGGCGCTGGGCAGATCATCATATTGAACGTTGAGCAGGATGACAAATTCAGTCGCGGTGTCGTGCATGTCCCACGTCTGCCCGAAAAATCCTTGTCCATCAGCGAGGCTATCTGGCACGATAAATGCGGTACAGTCGTCCAACGGAATACGGCTACCCGACTGATGTTGGGCATAGACAGTGTCGACAAAATCGGTGAATCCCGAAACGACGATGAGTTCACCCAGTGATAATCCCGTCGCCGCCGCCATCCCGCGCATCTCGTCGGTCAAGTCGGGGGCAAACGCCTCATGTGCTGGCACAAGCTGCTCGGCCAAATCCAGCACCGCTTCTCGCGTTATCGCCACGCCCCCGCTCCATTTCCCCTGCATCACCAGATGGACGCGCTCATGGGCATAGCGTTGAATATCCTCACAATAGGTCGCCCCGTGTGTAAATCCCATCTCAAACGGTGTGCCGCTAATTGGCAGCACGCGAATTTTGTCTCGTTTCATTACTGTTTCCATTGTTTTGAAAACAGTATAGCAGAAAAAGAAATGGTGTTTCGGGAAATGGTTTTCCGTTCGTGTCACGAAGTTTTCGCCACTTGATCAGTCGTGGTGCGTGGTGCGAACTGGACACGCACCACGCACCACGTACCAGAAACCTGCGTAGCAAAAACCTAAAGCCACGAACGGATTAGGAAATTGGGCTAAAATACCCCCATGAACGAAACATCATTTACCTTCTCACCCATAACGTATGACCTGTGCGAACCGACTGCTGAGCTGATTCGCATCTGTTTTCCCGACATGCCGCCAAGCGACCAATATGTGGCCGAAGATTTTGCGGAGATGGTCGAACTCTATGCGATGGGGACGGTTGTGGTTTTGGATGGAGAGAAGGTGATCGGGATGGGAACGGGAATATTTACCGATCTTGATTTCGATAATTTGCCCGCTACAGAAAATGGCCTGCTGTACGACGAAAACGACCGCTCGCGGCACGATTTTGCGGGCGATTACTATTGGGGCAGCGACCTTGCCGTGCATCCAGACTATCGTGGACGGGGAATTGCGCGTGAGATCTATCGCTGGCGCAAAAAGCAGGTGACAGCCAATGCGAAGAAAGGGTTCGCGGCCGCCGCCGTCCTGCCCGGCTATGCCGATCATCGGGAAAACCTGACCATTCATGAATATGTCGAGAAGGTGGTCGCAAAAGAGCTATTTGATCCAACACTGTCTGTTCAGCTTCGCAACGGTTTTCGGGTCATTAAACTGCTACACGAGTTTTTTGTCTTTCCTCGTTCTGATAATTGGTCAGCATTGATCTTGTGGGAAAATCCTGATCTATAGGAGCGCGGTCACCTGTTAGCGACATTACGCGGGCGGGGCGACCGCGCTCCGGTTTAGTGCAGGACTAGGGGCAAATTGACCTGATAGGGTAGCGAAACATCGCGCAGTATGCGGTGCAGCTCCGTGCCATGCGTTGGGTCATAAGCGGTGAAGTAGAGGTGGATGCCATGTGCGGTGAACCATGCGGGATTGCTGCTTCCCGATGGGTTGATGTCGGCAACCAGAACGGTTCCAGCCGGTGTGCCATCCGTTTTCCAAAGCTCACGCCCATGTATTGGCGTTTCGGCCGAAAACCACAACGTATCATCAATAACTGTCAAATTTTGCGGGGCGGAGCTGCCCTGTAGGTTGATGTCTTGGAAAAGCTGGGTTCCTGCCGCAGTGCCGTCTGTGACCCAAAGCTCACGACCGTGCACGCCGTCATCTGCGCTAAAAAAGAGCTTGCCGGCAAATATCGTCGCCCACTCGGGTTGTGAGGCGGCGGTTGGATGGATGTCGTGTACTCTATAGGTTCCTATCCCTGTCCCATCGCTGCGCCATAGTTCGCGTCCCGTCGTGCCATCGTCCGCGCTGAAGTAGACGATCCCGTTCCAGTTGGTGAGAAATGCGGGGAAAGAGCTGAGTGTGCCGCCTGCAATATCCTTAACGAGATAGGTCGTATCGGCCGATCCCGCCGATGACCACAGTTCACGCCCCTTTCCGCTGTCGTCCGCCGTGAACAACAGTTGTGAATCGTTTAGAGCGGTCAAGAAGCTTGGATTGGAGCCGTTCGCACCGGGATGAATATCGGCCACGAGCTGCGTGCCGCTGGTCGTGCCGTCGCTGCGCCATAGCTCTTCACCGCTGTCTGAGGGCTGGAACGCGCCCGCAAAGTAGAGCTGGTCGCCAATCGGCGTTACCCAATGCACGGTCGAAAAGTTGTTTAATTGACCGCGCTTGACGGGCCAAGTTCCCGCACCTGTGCCATCGCTGCGCCATAATCCTCCCCCTAAACTACCCGCAGCACTGAAGTAGAGAATATCATCCAGCAGCACCATGTCCTGTAAGCTTTCGACATTATCGGCCGAAAGATTCGCCACCTCCCATGTCCCTGCCTCCGTCCCATCACTGCGCCACAGACGCGCATCATCAAAACGGGATTCCGCCTCAAAGTAAACGACGGTCTCGGCATCTTTGAGCTGTTTAACTTGCAAATTACTTAGTGCACCCGTAACAGGGTAGGTGGTGGCTGGGGTTCCGTCGGTGCGATAGAGATGGGACTGCACGCCGTCATAGGCGTTAAAGAGCAGGTGGCCGTTGAGCGAAATGGGTGTGATAGGTTGTGAAGATCGGCCGATTGGATTGATGTCGCGCACCAGACGTGTGCCTGCCTGCGTGCCATCCGTGAACCATGGCTCACGTCCGCTGTCGGTCGTCGAACCAGTGAACAACACGCCGTTGTTTAGGGCAGCCCCCTCAAATAAGACATCGGTTTCGATAAAGTGGCCGACATCGATGATACGCTGTGTGCCGCCGGTCGTGCCGTCTGTGCGCCACAGTTCGACGCTATCAGGTTGTGGTGCAATATACTGCACTTTGGTAAACAAGACGCTGTTCGCCAATGCAAAGAGCGAGCCGATCCGAACATTTCCCGCCGTCGATGCGACGATGTATGTACCAGAGGGTGTCCCGTCGCTCCGCCAGAGGTGATGACCACTTTGTTCGAATCGCTCGACGCTGAAGATGAGCGTGCCATCTGCATAAACTGCGTTGTAGAGCGCGCTTGGCGAGGATTGATAGCTCATCAGGCGCAGGGTGCCAGCCGCTGTGCCATCGCTCACCCACACCTCGTTTTGTTGCGGTGTGCTAATGTCAAGATAGAGTCGATCGCCGTAACGCTCAATCGCACGAAAATGGTTCTGACCGTTGCCAGCAACGATTTCAGTGATACGCACCGTGCCGTCAGTCGTACCATCCGTTTTCCATAGCTCCTCGCCCGCGCTGGGATCGGTCGCATTAAAATAGATTGTGTCGCCTAGCTCGACGAGATCGGCAAACAGGACACCATTTTGCTGACCGGGCGCAATATCCTTGAGCAGTTGTGTGCCATTTGCCGTGCCATCACTTATCCAAAGCTCGTTGCCGTGCTCAGCAGTGAAGGCGTGAAAGAGAAACCATTCGGCCGATTCTGGCACAAGAAAGCCATAGGGGCTGCCAAAAACCGCACCCCCAATGTCCTTAACCAGCCACGTGCCAGCCGCCGTGCCATCACTGCGCCAGAGTTCGCGCCCATTGGCGGCCGTTTCGGCCGAAAAATAGGCAATGCCGTTAAAGACAAAGATCTCTAGCGGCGAAGAAGACGCAATCCCGGGATTGATGTCTTGCAACAGGTGCGTGCCGGCTAGCGTGCCATTGCTGACCCACAGCTCGATACCATGTGTGCTGTCCTGATTGACAAAGAGCAGATTGCCGTTGAACGGGGTTAGTTGATGTTGACTGGGATTGCTGAAGTTGAGTGTCAGATTGGTCAACGAGACGGCCGAATTGGGTGTGCCATCGCTGCGGCGTAGCTGTGTCTGACTGCCGTCGTTGATGACATAGTAGTAGGAATCGGCCGATTTGACGAGCGGAAAAGAGAGATAACCTTCTGGACCGGGATAGTCGATTAGGATTGTGCCAGCTGCCGTGCCATCCGTGCGCCATAGCGCATGTGCGCCCGACTCATCATTCGCCGTGGCACTAAAGAAGACGTCATTGCCAAACGCCGTGTACTGATTGGGGAATGAGCTGAGGGTTCCGCGATGCAAATCGGCGACAAGCTCGGCTTGCAGCAGCGGCTGGCGTTCACGTCGGGCGGCCTTGAGCGGCGCAGCGACGGTTAAGGTCATAAGCGTACATAGAATTAGAATTCGGCCGATTATCTTGTTCATCCGTTTGCCTCCAAGTGTCAATTTTGCAAAACAGTATATCAGACGAACACGCCGCTTGTCTGACGCACCGCTGATGTTTTGCCAACGCTTCATTGCTGAAAATAGAGACAGTCACGATGCTACGCAATGTGAAAGGGACGGAGCAGCGTTGTGCGTATCATCTAACCATATCCTATCGACCCAAAACCATTTACAGACGCACCCATTTTCCATGCTAAAATAGTCAAATGAACCGCACCATTTGTCCACAACACATATGAAAGATCCCACCTTTAAGCTCTTCGTCAAACGTGACTGCCCAACCTGCACCATGCTCACGCCCGTCTATGAGCAGCTTCGCGCGCACGGCCTTGCGCTCAAAATCTACACGCAAGATGATCCCACGTTTCCGACTGACGCCGCCATTGACGATACCACGCTCGAACAATCCTTTCGGCTCAATATCGACACCGTGCCAACGCTGATCCGTTTTACCGACGAGCAAGAGAGCGGTCGCACGGTGGGCTGGCAGCGTCAGTCATGGGAAACGCTGACGACGGTGACGGGCTTAGGGGAAGGCTTGCCCGCGCAGAAACCGGGCTGTGGTGCGCTCAACGTGCTGCCCGGCATGGCGGAACGGCTCCAAGTGCGCTACGGCGATAACGGCATGAGCGCACGCGAAATCAGCGTTGACGCGCTGAGTGATCCCGTCGAGATGGCCTATGAGCGGGGCTGGACAGACGGGCTGCCCGTCGTCACACCAACGCCTGAGCGCGTTTGGCGCATGCTGCAAGGCACATCACGCAAACCTGATGAGGTGGTCGGCATTGTGCCGCCCGATCTAACCGCCTGCACCGTCGAGAAAGTGGCGATCAATGCGGTGATGGCTGGTTGTAAGCCAGAGTATTTGCCAGTAGTGCTTGCGGCTGTGGAAGCGGCCTGTATCGACGAATTTAATATGCACGGCCTCGTGGCAACGACCTATTTTTCCAGTCCTATTGTGGTCGTCAATGGCCCAATTGCGACACGCATTGGGATGAATTCGGGGAGCAATGCGTTGGGACAAGGGAATCGCGCCAATGCCACGATTGGACGTGCGCTGCAACTGGTCATCCGTAATGTGGGGGGCGGCAAGCCCGGCGGGGTTGATCGCGCCACGCTCGGCTATCCGGGTAAATACACATTTTGCTTTGCAGAGCGTGAACATGATTCGCCTTGGGAGTCGCTGGCGGTGGGACGGGGATTTTCGGCCGAAAGCTCCACCGTCACCCTCATCGCGGGGGGTGGCGTTCACGGCGTCATCGATCAGCTCTCACGCACACCCGAAGGATTGGCGCATAGTTTTGCCAAATCGCTGCAATCGGTCGCGCACTACAAAATTGCCATTGCGGCCGATGCGCTGCTCGTCGTCTCACCCGAACATGCGCGCGTTTTCAAGGCGGCTGCATGGTCAAAACAGCAGCTCATCGACACCATCCAACAGCTTACCACACGGCCCGGCAGCGAAATTGTACGCGGGGCAGACGACAACGCCGAAGGCATTCCCAACCACTTTGCAGGGGCAACGCTGCCCAAATTCCGTCCCGGCGGCTTGCAGGTCGTTCACGCGGGCGGGACGGCGGGCATGTTCTCGGCCGTAATCGGCGGCTGGGTGAACAGCGGTGCGCGGGGCAGCAGTCCCGTCACCGTAGAAATCAGTGACGAAAACATCTAAAGCTAAACTGGGAGCGCGACCAGCTTGGTCGCCCATACCCTAAATCTTGGGGAAAATACGATGCAACAAATTACCATGTTAGATCCAACCAGCGAGCGGACAGCAATCATCCGACAGCCGCTGGCCCGACCCGCGTCACTTGCTGGCTTGACGATTGGGTTACTCGACATCTCTAAGGCACGCGGCGATGTGCTACTGGATCGGATTGAGTCGCACCTGAACGAGCGCGGCTTGGCAACTAATCGCTACACGAAGCCGACCTTTTCACGCCCTGCCCCCGATGCGTTGCAGCAGAAGATTGCGACGGAATGTGCTGTCGTCATCGAAGCCCTCGCCGATTGAGGGAGCTGCACGTCGTGTAGTGTACACGACATCAATAATCTCGATCAGCGCGGCATTCCTGGTGTTTTTATCGCTTCATCGGAGTTTATCGACGCTGCACAAACGCAGGCCAGCGCATTGGGATTCGCGCCTGAAGTTGTCTTTATTCCCCACCCAATTCAAGATCGCACCGATGCGGAAATCAAAGCATTGGCAGATGCGGCCATGGCGCAAATCTTAGCCAAGATCGGAATGCACAGTTCCCCTTAACGCTCATGAATATCGAGTTCAGCGACACCATATGGTTCTGGAAAGGGCCATCCCCATACCACTTTGTAACTGTCCCGCTCGAACAGTGTGCAGACATCAAGGCAATTGCCAAGTTAGTGACCTATGGCTGGGGAATGATTCCCGTGACGGTTCAAATTGGCAACACCGAGTGGACAACCTCCTTGTTTCCCAAAGATGGTCGCTACATCGTGCCGCTCAAAGATAGCGTTCGCAATGCAGAACAGCTCAACGACGGGGATGAAGTGACGCTCCGCCTAGAAGTTCGTCTATAGTGAAATTAGAGTTCTGCAAAGCATTCCTTTAGTGTTGGGTAGAGTTTCTGGTAGATCGCGTAGGGTTTGTCATAACTTGCCATAGCTGCACTTGGTTGAACAGTTGCAGAAATACCGATCAGCCGCTCACATGCGGCAGGCACGTCGGCAAATACGCCCGTGCCTACTGCCGCCAGCACCGCTGCGCCATACGCTGCGCCCTCCGTCGTGTTGAACGTGACCATTTCCGTTTGCAATACATCCGCCAAAATCTGCAACCATAGCTCGCTGCGCGTTCCACCACCCGACACGCGGATTTGCGATACATCGGCCAGCCCTGCCTCGCGCATCAATTCAAACATGTCGCGGAAGCCAAACGCGACCCCTTCCATGACGGCGCGGGTCGCGTGGGCGCGGGTGTGGCGCACGGTGAACCCGATAAATGCGCCGCGTGCGAGTGGATCGGGGTGCGGGGTGCGTTCACCTGTCAAATAGGGCAGAAAGATCAGTCCCTCGCTGCCAGCCGGGATTTGCGCCGCCTCGGCCGTCATCTCGTCATAGCTCATCGTGGGGCAAAACGTGTCGTGATACCAGCGCAAACTCCCAGCCGCTGAGAGCATGACGCCCATCAAATGCCACTTGTTGGGGACGGCGTGGCAAAAGGCGTGCAGTCGTCCATCAGGTTCGATCAGTGGCGCCTCTGCACTGGCAAAGACCACGCCCGACGTTCCCAAACTGAGCGTCACGACACCATCGACGACGGCACCTGTCCCAACCGCATTCGCCGCCTGATCGCCGCCACCAGCAAAAACGGGGATGCCAGCAACAAGGCCACATTGCGCGGCCGCATCGGCCGAAATTATCCCTGTCACGTCTGTTCCTTCAAACGTCGGCGGCAACCAGTCGAGCTCAATCCCCAATATCTCAAGCAGTTCGACCGACCAGTTGCGCTTGCGAACGTCGAACAACTGCGTGCCAGCCGCGCCAGCCTTGTCCGTCGCATAACCACCCGTCAGCTTAAAACGCACGTAATCTTTGGGCAGCAAAATCTGCGCGATTTGGGCAAATAGCTCTGGCTCGTTGTTCTTGACCCAGAGGATTTTTGGGGCGGTGAAGCCAGTCAGCGCGTCGTTACCCGTGATGTCGATTAGGCGTTGTTTGCCGACCATGGCACGCATTTGGTCACATTCGGCCCCCGTGCGCTGGTCGTTCCACAAAATTGCGGGGCGCAGCACCTTCCCCGCCGCGTCGAGCAGCACCATGCCGTGCATTTGACCCGTCAGCCCGATCCCGCGCACATCAGACGCGGCAACACCGGTCGCGGCCAGCACCTGCCGAATCGTTTTGCATGTCGCATCCCACCATAAATCGGGATGTTGCTCCGACCATTGTGGATAGGGTGTTTCGTAGGAATATTCGGCCGATTCCACCCCAATGACCACCCCTGATTCATCCATCAGCAGTGCTTTGGTTGCCGTCGTTGAAGAGTCGATGCCAATAAAATACATAGTCTTAGGAATGTGTGTTGCGGGAGTGAATATTCGTACTATCCCGCAACACGATCGAAGTAACGTTTAACGCACGCCCAACAACAGTTCAACCACCAGTTGGTCGAGCCGCTCATAAGGTTGTCCACGTTGCGCAATGGCTGTGCGGTCGAAGCTGTGTGCTTGCAGGGCGGCGGCTTTTTCGGCCGAAAATCCGCCACCAAACCCATCAACCGTCCCGTCCGTCTGCGTAATTTCCGCCAGCAACGCCTGAATCTCCGCATCTGCATTAAACTGTTGTGCCTTCTCTTTGAGAATCAAATAGGTGCGCATGTTGCCGCGCGCAAACGCCTTGACATCTTCATAATCGCTTGACCGATAGGCGTGTGCATCAAAGTGGCGCGGATTGTCATAGCCGTTATCTTCGAGCAGTTTGACGAGGAAGAACGCCGATTTTAGGTTAACCGATCCAAAGCGGAAATCTTGATCATAGCGGCCGAAAGCCTGATCGTTCAGGTCGATATGGAACAATTTACCCGCATCCATTGCCTGTGCGACGTGATGCGTGAAGTTCAGCCCCGCCATGTGTTCATGCGCCACTTCGGGATTGACGCCGACCATTTCAGAATCGTCCAGCGTTTCGATAAACGCCAACGCCGCGCCCACGGTCGGTAGATAAATATCCCCGCGTGGCTCGTTTGGTTTTGGCTCCAGCGCAAAGCGCAAATCATACTGTTGGTCTTTCACGTATCCCGTCAAGAAGTTCAACGCCTCGCGGAACCATTTGCCAGCAGCAAGCGGATCTTTGCCCGCATCCGTCTCCGTCCCTTCGCGTCCGCCCCAAAAAACGTAGGTCGTCGCGCCGAGTTCAACACCCAGATCGATCGCGTTCATCGTCTTTTGCAGCGCATAGGCCCGCACCCGCGCATCGTTGCTCGTAAACGCCCCATCACGAAAAACAGGATCGCTAAACAGGTTGGTTGTCGCCATTGGCACGACAAGCCCCGTGTCGTCTAACGCCTGCTTGAAGTCGCGCACAATTTGGTCGCGCTCGCTAGCCGTCGCGTTGATCGGCACGAGATCGTTGTCGTGGAAGTTGACCCCCCACGCGCCGACTTCTGCCAGCATGTGAACGATTTCGACGGGTGATTTTTGTGTGCGGGTTGGTTCACCAAAGGGGTCGCGCCCGATGTTGCCAACCGTCCAGAGGCCGAAGGAAAATTTGTGTTCAGGTTTTGGATCGTACATGTTGAATTTATTTTTGTTGTATTGTGACAGGACAGTTAAATAGCTTGTCGTGAATTTCTGTGACTGCGCCGATAATTTCAATCGTTGTCGTAAGGGGAAGATGATCGGCCGAATTTCCCACCATCAGTTTAACCGTTCCCGGCTCAACGACAAAACGCATTTTGCGGTCATAAAAGCCGAGCAGAGCAATAGGCAAGGCAAACGTCACCGTTTTGCACTCGTTTGGTTGGAGCGAAACTCGGCCAAACCCTTTTAGCTCTTTGAGCGGCCGCGTCACGCTGGCGATCTCATCGCGCACATAGAGCTGCACAACCTCATCACCCGCGCGTTTCCCCACATTGGTCACATCGACGCTGACCTGAACGGTATCGGTCGCACCGACATGGGTCGCATCGACGCGCAAGTTGTCAAACTGAAATTGCGTATAGCTTAAGCCATAGCCGAGCGGCCAGAGCGGTTTATTGGAAAGATCGACATAGGCGCCTTTCCAATGTGATTTACCACCCGATGGTTTGTGGCTGGCGTAGATCGGTATCTGCCCGACGTGGCGCGGGAACGTGATCGGCAACTTACCGCTGGGATTCACTGCCCCAAGTAGCACGTCAACGATGGCATCGCCCCCCTCTTCACCGGGCAGCCATGCTTCGATGATCGCATCCACATGCTCCGCCTCCCATGTCAATGAAAGTGGTCGACCGTTGATCAAGACCAGCACAAGCGGGGTTCCCGTCGCATGAACGGCGCGAATCAGATCATGCTGCACGCCGGTCAAGCCGATTTCAACACGGTCTCGCGCCTCGCCGCACGTACATTCGTCGGTCAACCCAGAGCGTCCGCCAACGACCATGATCGCAACATCTGACCGTGCTGCCGCGGCAACGGCCGCCTCGAAACCGCTGCGATCCGCGTCATTGACGTTGCAACCGTGCGCGGCGTTAATTTCGGCCGAAATCCGCCCCTGCAACGCCTCCAACACCGTCTTCATTGGCATAAACGCCCCATCGAACGTGAGACCACCGGGCAACGGCGTGTTAAATGAGTTCAGACCATCTTTGCCCTGCTCAAGCAAAGTTTCGATGTGACAGACATAGGCATAGTCACCGAGCATGTTGCGTTTGCTATCTGCATTGGGGCCGATGACGGCGATTGAACGTAGCGCCGGTGAAAGCGGCAGCAGATCGCCTTTATTCTTGAGCAGCACGAGCGATTTTTGCGCGATCTCGCGGGCAAGGGCGCGTTGTTCGGGCGTGTCGAAGACGTCAGCGGCTGTCGCAACATCGACATACGGATTTTCAAATAGCCCCATCTCAAATTTATGGCGCAAATGGCGACGCACACTGCGGTCAATCAATGTGATATCGACAGCGCCGGCTGCCACCGCCTCAGCGAGCGGGTCACCGTAACAGTTGGTGCTGGGCAGCTCAACATCAATCCCAGCGGTGAGGGCAATTTCGGCCGAATGCCCTTTGCTATGCGAAATTTGGTGTGTTTTCTCAATCTCATTCACCGCAAAGTAGTCGGAGACAACCGTCCCATCAAACCCCCACTCAGTGCGCAAAACGTCATTGAGCAGCCATTCTGACGCAGCACACGGCACACCGTCCAGCTCATGATAGGCATTCATCAACGATTGCAGATTGGCTTCCTTAACGGCCGCTTCAAACGGTGTCAGGTAGGTTTCGCGCAGCTCCCGTGCGGGAATGTGTGCGGGAGCCCAGTTCATCCCGCCTTCGGAAATACCATAGCCGACAAAATGTTTCGCCGTCGCAATCACGCCGTTGCGCCAATCATCCCCCTGTAACCCCTTGACAAACGCAACGCCCATGCGCGTCACAAGATAGGGGTCTTCCCCAAACGTCTCCTCGACGCGCCCCCAACGCGGGTCGCGGGTCACGTCAATAACGGGGGAGAGCCCCTGATGTGCGCCACCCGCCCGCATTTGGGTGCGCACAACCGACGCCATCCGCAACGCAAGCGATGTGTCCCACGTGCTGGCAAGCCCGATAATTTGCGGGAAACAGGTGGCCCCGTGTGCCATATAGCCAGCGCAGCACTCCTCGTGCACAATGGCGGGAATGCCTAAGCGCGTCTCTTCCTGCAAATAGCGCTGAATGGCGTTTGCCAATGCCGCCCCCGTTGTAGGATCGACGTTGCTTGCACCCGCAACGCGCGTAATCTGCCCTAACCCATCGCGCAACAGGTCGGTCATCTTGGTATTGTCTAACTGTAGGTCAGTCAACAACTCAAAGACCCATGCGCTGCCCAGTTGGGCGAGCTTTTCTTGTAGGGTCATTCGGCCGATTAAATCTTCAACCCGTTCAGCTACGGGCAAGGTCGCATTCCTGTAATTTTTCTCTTTCATCATATCTCACACAATTGCATCATCTATTTTGCCAGCGTATCGCGTCGTGCATGATAACTTGCAAACCATGTTTTGCAAGCGATTGCAAAAATTATATGTTCTTCAGATAATACTGTCAACAAGCGGCGTTCCTGCTATGATTGATGACAATGAACAGCTCTAAATCAAACGGCGCAGTCACTATTTTTGATGTTGCAAAAAAGGCCGGCGTCTCCTATTCAACTGTCTCGCGGGTAGCCAATGGCTATCAGTTCGTCAAGCCAGCCACCCGGCGCAAAGTTGAGGCGGCAATGAAGGAGTTGGGGTATGTCGCCAATCTGAAGGCACGTAGTCTAGCTGGCGGACGATCACAAATGATCGGGCTCCTCGTCTACAACTTTCAAAGCAGCTATTTGGTTGAAATTGTGCGCGGTATCGACAGTGAGATGGGTGAGCTAGATTATGACATGATGCTTTCGACGACTCACCAGCGCAAGCATAAGGAGTCAGAGCACGTGCGCAAGTTGACGCAGGGGATGGTCGATGGGCTGCTGATCGTTTTGCCCAGCAACTTGGAAGCATATATCGAAGACTTAAACAGCCAAAACGTCCCGTATGTTTTGATCGACTATGCGGGTGAACAGATGGCCCATGCCAATACGGTGCGGGCGACCAATCAGAAGGGCGTGCAAGAGGCAACGACCTATCTGATTCAACTCGGTCATCGGCAAATCGGCTTTATCACGGGACAGTTGGCAGTGGGCTCGTCTGTCGAGCGGCTGGCTGGCTTCCGACAAGCGTTACGCGAGCATAACATTCCGCAAGACCCAACCATGCAGGTGATTGGTGACTTCATGGAGCCGAGTGGTTATCTCGGCGCACAGCAGCTTCTCGCCCACCCTACTCCCCCAACCGCCATCGTCTGCTCCAATGACGTGATGGCATTTGGAGCAATTCGCGCTATTCAGGAGATGGGGTTGCGTGTCCCGCAGGATGTTTCAATTATTGGGTTTGATGATGTGCCAGAATCTCGCACTTTTCGGCCGAAACTAACAACCGTCCGCCAGCCCCTGCAAGAGATGGGACGTGTTGCTACACGAATTTTGGTGCAAATGATCGAAAAATCGAGTTCGGCTCCCAATCAAATTGCGCTGCCAACGGAGCTGATTATACGAGAGAGCACCGCACCACCGCCGAAACAAATCATCATTTCGAGTGGAGATGTCAGACTCAAGTAAATCTGCGTTGGTGTAACAAGAGCAAGTCACATTTTATACAGGCGTTCCAGTTTCTTCTTTTTGCGGGCGCAACGCCCGTTCAGAACAATAATCGCACATAATCGCACATAATCGCAGAAATTTTCCGCTGCATCGTAACGATCTCGTAACGATCTCGTAACGGTAGCGGAGCATAATCAGGCTATTAGATTGTCATTGATTCTGCATATATTGTTTCCAGCGCGAATCTCTGTAGCTGTTCCCTGCCATTGATTCGAATAACTGTTCCATTTCAAATCAAACGAGATTCCCCGCGAAATCTATATGCCATATATAAACTGCGAGGTTAGCAAAATGATTACCCGTGCCACGAACTACTACTTCTTACCCAATTTAATTCTATTTGGAATAGCGATCCTCATGTTGGTTGGCTTGACCTTCTCCCATGCGTCGATTGCACAAGCGGCTGGCATCACCGTCAATAGCCTGACCGACGATGGCGTTGGCTGTACGCTGCGCGAGGCAATTGAAGCGGCCAACACAGACAGCGCGGTGGGCGACTGTTCGGCCGGCAGCGGTGCGGACACCATCACATTCGCCTTCGCCTTGACCAGCGGCGGCGATAGCACCATAACGCTGACGCAATTTGATGCTGGTACAGACAGCGATGAAGTCGGCGCATATGCACTCGGAATCACGTCTGAGATCATCATCGACGGCGGTACGGGCGAAAATGGGATCACCATTGAACGTGCGAGCGCAAACAGCGATCTGTTCCGACTCTTTTATGTGACGCAAGCTGGCGATTTGACGCTGCGCAATCTGACGCTCACAGGCGGTTCGGCCGATGGGGGCGACGGTGGCACAGGCGGTGGCGGCGCGGCTGGGATGGGCGGCGCAATTTTTGTGCGTGCGGGTGCATTAACAATTGAAAATAGCACCTTAGCCAATCACAGCGCGACTGGCGGCGAAGGCAGCGCGGCAGCCAGCGGCGGTGGCGGCGGTGTGGGCGCAGACGGCGCAGATGGCGCAACGGGTGACGGCGGCGATCCCAATGGGGGGACTGGCAGCGGCAATGCACTGGCAATCGACGGTGGCTTTGGCGGCGGCGGCGGCGGCAATCTAAGCACTGGATTAAGTGTCGGTGGTGACGGCGGTTTTGGTGCTGGCGGGGGTGGCGCAAATGGCGGCGGCAATGGTGGCTTTGGTGCTGGTAGCGGTAGCAATAACGGATTGCTGGCTGGCACGCCCGGCTTTGGTGGAACGGCTGGAACGACGACGGTTAGCGGTAGTGGTGGTGGATTTGGTGGCGCGATCTTTAGCAATGAAGGCACGGTCACGATTCACAACAGCACGTTCGCTAACAATAGCGCGACGGGTGGCACGGGCGCCGATGGTTATGGCGGTGCTATCTTTAACCGCAATGGGACGCTGAATGTCAACAACGCGACAATTAGTGACAACAGCGTTACGACCGATGGCGGTGGCATCTACTCATTGGGCGATGCCGAAACGATAAATGAAAACGACGATGATCCGCTCACAAGCGGAACACCTTCAACGGCTACGTTGGCACTTTCAAATAGCATCGTTGCCAACAGCAGTGCTGGCGATGATGTTGTCGTCAATGAGATTGACGGCGGCACAAGCAATAGCAGCGGGGTGGGCAACCTGATTGAAGGGCAAACAGGATTTGCGGGGACGGTGGCGAGTTCGGCCGATCCCAACCTCTCTCCCCTCGCCGACAATGGTGGACCGACCGACACGTTCGCCCATCCTGACGACAGCCCTGCAATCGACCTGGCCGATGACGCATCGTGTGAGGTCGTCGACCAGCGCGGCACCGATCGGCCGCTCGGATTCGCCTGTGATGCGGGAGCGTTTGAGCGGGAATTTGATATTGTGGTGACGACAGTGGATGATAATTTCACCGACGACAACGAGTGTACGCTCGCCGAAGCGGTCGCCAATGCCAACGACACAACCAATGGACAAGTACACAACGACTGTCAGGCGGGCTTCCAAAGCGGCGCAGACACCATTTTGTTTGCACCGGCACTGACTGCCAGCGGCGATGTTACCATCACGCTCACCAACTATGATACTGGAACGGATTTGGGTGAAGCGGGGCCAACGGCGTTTAACATTTTTACCGAGATCACCATTTTGGGTGCAACGGGGGAGAACGGCATCACGATTGCTCGTGACGAGGGCGCGGATGAGTTCCGCCTGTTCCAAGTCAACGGCGACCGCGTCAATTTCCAAAATCTACAGGGTAATTTGACGCTGCGTGACTTGACGCTGCGCGGCGGCGTGGCGCGTGGCGGTAATGGGGCTGAAGGTGGCGGTGGTGCGGCTGGTTTAGGTGGCGCAATCCTCAATCGCGTCGGCACGGTCCTGCTCGACAGGGTGACGCTTGTGGACAACATCGCAATCGGCGGTCTTGGCGCAAGTGGATCAGGTGGTGGCGGTGGTGGTCTTGCCGGAGATGGAGGAGCTGACGGCACAGGGGGTGCGCCCGCTGGTGACTTTGGCCGTGGGGGCAATGTCGCAGGCCCGGCAGCCCAGCCGGGTGGTGGTGGCGGTAGCTTAGGTGGTGATAGCGATTTTGGTGGCGGCGGTGGTAGCACTGGTGTAAACGGTGGTGGTACAAGTCTTTTCGGTGGAGAAACTGGAACGCTCAATCAGGGCGGCAACGGCGGCGCGTTTGGTGGTGCGATTTTCAACTGGGGTGAGTTTTCATCCACACAGCATGGCCCCGCAGAGATGACGCTGATCAACACCACCATCACGGGGAACAGCGTCGAGGCGAGCGGTGATGCGGGCGCGTTTGGCTCCGCGATTTTCAGTAAGTACACCAAAGTGAGTCTGATTCACACAACGATTGTCAGCAACACGCATATTGGCTCCAACACGGATGGCATGGTCTATGTCATCGGTAGCGGAACTGGTGGCGAGGCAGGGTTGAATATCCAAAACTCGATCATCGGGCAGGGAATTGACACCGATAGCGCGTTGAAAACGGCGGATTTTATCAGCAACCCTCCGACGATTTCGGCCGATTCTGGCAACAACTTGATCGACACCGCCGAACTCCACGAAAATTCTAATCGCGCAATCGAAGAAATTGCCCAACAAGAAGCCCCTCTACTATTCCCATTGGCGGACAACGGTGGCCCGACACAGACATTTGATGTGATGTTTGATAGTCCAGCGCGAAATGCGATTGCGACGGGTGATTGTCTCGTGGCGACTGACCAGCGGGGCGAGAATCGGCCGATTGATGGCGCATGTGAAATTGGCTCAGTTGAACGCGATGTGACACCCGTTTTGGCGATTGAAAAATCGGTGGACAACGCGACACCGCAACCGAATGAGCGTGTGACGTTTACGATTGCAGTTAACAATCGCGGCGACGGGGATGCGACAAGTCCGACGACGGTGAGCGACATATTGCCTGCCGAACTCGCATTTGTGGCTGACTCAGTCACGATTGATCCGAGCGGAACGGCTGGCACGTCACCCAATGTGGCGACCATTCCAACGATTGCAGCGGGCGAAACGGTGACGGTTACGTTTCAAGCGGATGCACAGTTCGACCTGATTGATCGAGACACCGTCATCACCAACACGGCGACGGCGAGTAACGCAGATGCGCCGCTCGTCGTTTCCGATAGCGTGACGCTGACGCTCAGTTCGCCTCCCGGCACACTCGTCAGCCGAGCTGGGGAAACGACCGTGATCGATATCGACGATTTGGGTGCGATGGTGATTACGCTCTCGCGCAGTGATGACCAAGCGAGCATTATCGTCAATGATCCCGACCACCCTGTGATTGCGCTCGCTGGTGCAACGCAAATCGACAATAACACGGCCAGCATTCCGTTTGTGACGTCACCGCGCCAGACGTTTAACGTGTTGGGTAGTTTGGGGGATGACACGCTGATCTTTGACCATACAAATGGGTTGACGATTCCCAATCAGTCGGATGTCAACTACGATGGTGGGCCAGAAGATACGGCCGATGGGGACAGTTTTCGCTCGATTGGACAAAACAATTCATCTTCGCACAGCTACACTTTCATAGATGACAGCAGCGGCACAATTGAATATGGCGGCACAACCATCAACTACATTGGGTTGGAACCTGTTTATGTCGATACCAATACGGCCAGCTTGACACTGACGCTGGGTGAATCAGCCGATCTCGCCACCATCACCGACTTGGGGAACGAGATGGCGAACATCGACGGCGCAACATTGGAGACGACCGACTTTGGTCTGCCCTTGGGTAGTTCACCGATGTTGGTCGAGTTGGGAGCGGGCGACGACACGCTGATGATCGAGTCACTCGTGTTGGATGGTAAGACGCGGCTGACGCTCAACGGCGAAGAGGGAGACGACGAGATTTTGTGGAAGATCGGGCGTAGTTCGGTTGATACAGAGCGCATTCGGGTCACATCGGCCGATTTCACCTTTGATCCCGCGACATCTCACAGCGTCATCCTACGCGGCACTGGTCAAGGTGATACCTATGACCAAATCCGCATGACCAACAACAACACAATTACGCTCAACATTCCGCTCGATTTGAGTTTGGGCAACGGCTTTGTTCCTAGCCCGCTCGATAGCTTCACCATTATTGAGATGGAAGATGCAGCGGGCGTAGTCAGTGGGACATTCAATGGTTATCCAGAAGATCACGCATTTGAGCTGGGAGGCGTGCCATTCCGCATCACGTACACGGGCGGCGATGGCAATGACGTGGTGCTATTTGTTCCCAATTTGGTCGTTTCGACTGAAAGCGAGGAGATCGACGGCAATACGGCCATTGGTGAAAACTCGATCCGCGAGGCAATTGCAGCAGCCGTCGACGGCGACACAGTCACCTTTGACAACAGCATCAGCGGCGGCACAATCACGCTTTCCGCGCCTGTCGTTGTGTCCAAGAATATTACGATTAGCGGCACAGTTCCGATCACCGTCGATGGGGATAACAGCGTGCGCGTCTTTGAGATTGACGACAACGCGACGGTGACGATTGACCAACTCAACATCACCAACGGGCGCAGCACAGACGGCGAGATCGGCGCGTCGATTCGCGTTTTTGCAGGCAGCGATCTCACGCTGCTTGGTAGCAACGTGACGAACGGCACGAATACAAACACCAACGGTGGTGGGATTGGGTTTGAGGCAGGTTCGTCTGGCACAGTGCGCGGTTCGGCGTTTGTCGACAACAGCGCGACGGCCGCCTCTGGCGGTGCCATCACCCTCAACAGCGGTGCAACAGTCAGCATCATCAACAGTACGTTTAGCGGCAATATGGCGGGTCAATTTGGCGGCGCAATTGTTAACAATGCCGGCACGCTGACGATCAACAATGTGACATCGGCCGAAAATAGTGCTGGCAACAATGGTTCAGGCTTGGCGACGAGCGGTGGCTCGACCCAACTCAACAACGCGATCTTTGCCGACAGCGCGGGTGGGTCAAACTGCCTCTTGGCGACCGCGCCGACGGGTGACAATAACCTGAGCGACGATAGCAGTTGCGGGACGACGGCGACACAAGTTGCCGACATGTTGCTCGGCGCACGCGCCAATCATGCCGATGCGGGCAGCAGCGCATTGCCCACACAGACCTACAGCTTATTGCCCAATAGCCCGGCGCTTGAGTCGGGTGCGGCCTGTGCGGTCGATGACCAACGTGGCATTGTGCGACCACAGCTTGCCAGTTGTGACGTTGGTGCCTTTGAATCGCAAGGATTCACCATCAGCAGCACGGGTGGCGGCGGTCAAACCACGCTCATTGACACGCCATTTACCAACCCCTTAACGCTGACCCTGACGGCGAATGACAATAACGCGCTAACTGCTGGGGGACAACTCTTCTTCACCGCGCCAATGTCAGGCGCAAGCATCGACACAACACCCATCACCGCAACAATTGGTGCAGATGGCGCCGTTTCGATCAACGTGACGGCCAACGGCACGATCGGCAGCTACGATGTGACGGCGACGACCCCCGCATTGACGGGCGGCGACGCGACCTACACGCTGACCAATGCAACGTTAGGCTACTCAGTTGAAGATGCGTCGGTGATAGAGGGGGATAGCGGCACAAGTGACCTAAACTTTGTCGTGCGTCGCAACACCAACGCCCTCGCGGGAACGGTAGATTTTGTGACGATTGCAGGATCGGCCGAAAATGGCTCCGACTTCACAGCTGTGACAACGACGGTCAGCTTCACGGCGGGCGGCAGCTTGACGCAGACGGTGACAGTCTTGGTCAACGGGGAAGAGATTGTTGAGGCGAACGAGGAATTATCGGCCGAAATCTCCAACCCATCTATCGGAACCATCGACGATCCAACGGCAAAAGGCATTATCGTAAACGACGACACCACAAGCATCAACTTCGGTGGCACCGTTTCGGGTCTCGAAGGCAGTGACGGCAACGACCGCACATTCAACTACTTCTTCACCAGCAGCAAACCCGTTCAAGGCGGCTTTGCCATCGAGTACAGTACAAACGATTTCACCGCGTTTGCCGGAAGTGATTACATCGACAATGATGGCATCATAACGTTTACGGGCAGCGCGAGTGAGCAACAGAATTTCCAAGTCACCATCATCGGGGACAACGTGGTCGAATCAGACGACGAACAGTTTGTATTGCGGCTGGATGCAGTGACTGCAACCACGTTGCAAGACAGCATCATCCCGTCCAGAGACGTTCTAACCGCAACCATTCTGAGCGAAGACATCGGAACGGTGACGCTAAGTGGCGGTGCTGCACTCCCAGAAGGGAATGCGGGAACGGTGACACACGTCTTCACCGCCACGCTCAACAATGCAGTTGATGGTGGATTCGATGTCGCCTATACGACTGACGATGGCAGCGCAATTGTTGGCAGCGACTATGTTGACAGCGATGGCACGCTCTCATTTGCCGGGAACGTTGGTGAAAGCAAAACCATCTTCGTCGATGTGACGGGTGATACGGTTCTTGAAGCAGATGAGACGTTCGAGGTCAATCTTGGCGCATTCTCAAATTCAGACCTCGTTGCAGACCTGCGCACCGCGAATTCGCCACAGACGGGAACGATTACGAATGATGACAGCGCAACGCTTTCAATTAGCGATGGGACGACGGGCGTCGAGACAGATAGCGGCATCATTCCAACCACCGTCACAGTGACACTGAGCGCAGACGTGCAGGGCGGCACCTCTGTCACATACGCATCCATTTCGGACACGGCTTCGGCCGCTGACGGCGACTTCAATGGATTTGGTGGACAGACGCTGACCTTTGCGGGGAACGCGGGTGAGACACAAACCATCACTGTCGAGCTGAGAGGCGACACAAAAGTAGAAGCGGATGAAATGTTCACGATTGAAATCCGCGAGCCAACCAACGGCGTAACAATCGAAAAGGCAGCCGCGCCGTTTACCATTATCAATGATGACAGCACAACTGTGACGCTGACGGGCAACCCATCGGCCGATGAGGGAGATCTGCTTGATGGAACGACGCCGCTTGAGTTTACTGTGACGGTTGCTGACCGCGTTCAGGGCGGCTTTGACATCGCCTACAGCACGATTGACGGAACTGCAACGGCGGACGACGATTACGATGGCAGTGGCAGCACGGTCAACATCCCCGAGTTTGGCAGTTTGTCACAAACGTTCACCGTCGATGTGAATGGCGATAACACGATCGAGGCCGACGAGACGTTTGAGGTCATGCTCGGCGCACTCTCTAATCTTGGCGACATCGACCCGAATGACATTACCGTTGAGATGACAACTGGCGTCGGCACGATTTTGAACGATGATGGCGTAGCGTTCTCAATCACAGATGCGTCTGTGATTGAAGGGGACGGCGGCGCGGTGACGATGGTGTTCACGGTGACGGCCGACGGCGACATCGTTGGAACAGCATCAGTCGATTACACCACCCAAGATGGCTCGGCCACAACGGCCGATGGCGACTACGATGCGGACAGCGGCTCCTTCCTCTTTACACCGACTGGCACACGCTCTCGCACTGTTGAGATAACGATCAATGGCGACACACAGGTTGAAGGAGATGAGGCATTCAGCGTCCTATTGGAAAATGTGCAAGGTATTGATGCGGTCATCGCCGACGGTGAGGGAATCGGCACAATTGTAGATGATGATACGGCACAGCTCGCAATTGGAGACGCCACCGTTATCGAAGGAGATAGCGGCCCAGTGTCAGCAACCTTCACCGTCACGCTGACAGGCGATGTTAGCGGCGGCACAACGGTAGACTTTGCAACCAGCGACAACACGGCTACGGCGGGCAGCGACTATGATGCAGCCAGTGGTCAGTTGAGTTTTGCTGGTACAAGTGGCGAAACGCAGACGGTTGAAGTAACCATCAATGGTGACACGGCGGTTGAGGCGACCGAGACATTCAGCGTCACATTGAGCGCACCCACAAACGGCGCGACGATTACAGATGGCGACGGTGTTGGCACAATTGAAAATGACGACACGGCAACCATCACGTTGACAGGCGGCACAACCAAAGTGGAAGGGGATGGCGGCACAGTCGCCTACCAATTCACGGCGACGCTCGACAATGAAGTCGATGGTGGCGTGATGGTCGCCTACACCACCGATGACGGCAGCGCGACGGCGGGGAGCGATTACATCGACAATGATAACTCGCTGGCTTTTGCGGGTAATGCGGGTGAGACGCAAACAATTACCGTGCGGGTCAATGGTGACACAACGGTTGAAGCGGATGAGACGTTTAGCGTCAGCTTGGGTGCGGTCAGCAGTGCATTGGCAAGCGATGTCAGCACGGCAGGATCGCCGCAAAGTGGCACGATTACCGATGATGACACCGCAACCGTCACGCTGATGGGCGGCGCGACACAGGCAGAGGGGGACAGTGGCACAACGGACTACACCTTCACCGTGCTGCTCGATGCAGCCGTGCAGGGTGGCCTCACCGTTGACTTCACCACCAACGACGGCACGGCAACCGTTGCTGACAGCGACTATGTGGATAACGACAGCACGCTCTCGTTTGCAGGAACGGCGGGTGAGATGAAGACGATTGTTGTCCAAGTCAACGGCGATACGAAAGTTGAAAACAACGAGACGTTTACCGTCGCACTTGGCGCGACTTCCAATGGAGCAGTCACGACGGCTGGTACGCCACAGCAAGGTGGCATCAGTAATGATGATAGCGCGACGGTCACGCTCTCAGGTGGCACAACTCAAGCCGAAGGAGATAGCGGCACGACCAGCTTCACCTTTACCGCGACGCTCGACAACGCGGTGGATAGCGGCTTTGATCTCGCTTATCTAACGGATGACGGGACGGCCACAGTTGCAGATAGTGACTATGTAGACAACGACGGCACGCTCTCGTTTGCGGGAACGGCTGGCGAACAACAGATGATTACCGTGCTTGTCAACGGTGATTCGAAGACGGAGAACGATGAAACGTTTAGCGTTGCGCTCGGTGGTTTCAGCAATGTGGGTGTGAGCGGCGGCGATCTTGTCACAACAGGCACGCCGCAAACAGGCACGATTGATAATGACGACATTGCATTCATCATCAGTGATGCGGAAGTGGTCGAAGGGGATAGTGGCACAACGACCCTTCTGTTCACTGTCACGCTCAAGGGTGAGGCGGCTGGCTTAACGACCGTTGAGTTTGCCACACAAGATGGCACGGCGACAACGGCCGATGGTGACTACAGCGCAAACAGTGGCACGCTCAACTTTACGGGTGCAGCAGACGAGACAAACACCGTCTCGGTACAGGTCAATGGTGACATCGCGGTTGAGGCGAATGAGACGTTGACCGTGTTGCTGAGTAATGCATCTGCGGGGGTCGAGATTGAAGACCCCGAAGGCGTTGGTACGATTTTCAACGATGATGGCGCGACGCTTTCAATCGGTGATGTCACCGTGAATGAAAATGGGACCGCAACGATTGTCGTGACGATGAACACAACCAACGTCAATCCTGTCACGGTCGAGTTTGCCACATCGGATGACAGCGCAACTGCGCCAGCCGACTATGCGGACACAACTGGCACGGTGACGATTGCAGCGGGTCAGACAACTGGCACGGCCGATATTGCACTCAACGACGATGCGCTTGATGAGAATGACGAGACGTTCAACGTGACGTTGAGCAACCCGAACGGCGCAACGATTGCGGACGGTGCAGGGGTTGTGACCATTACAGACAATGACAATCCGCCGACGGTTTCGGTGAGTGGTGCGACGGTGGCTGAGGCGGACGGGGCGTCTGTTGAGTTCACGATTACGCTCTCGCCAGTCAGCGGGCTTGATGTGGTCGTTGAGTACACAACGGCCGACGGCA
>JAUIAP010000039.1 GCA_030425205.1 Anaerolineae bacterium | reverse complement strand
TCATCTTCAACCATTCCCGCAATCAACCCATCTGCATCGATCATGTCTGCGTAGCCAGCTTGTCCTGAGAAGTCCAAGTTGGCACTCAAGAATGGCTGGTCAAGACCACTACCGCTGTCAAAGGCACGCAGATAACGCTCCAAGTAGCTTGGCGAGTAATCAAACTCATGGTTGCCAAAGACGTGCAGCGTGTACGGAATTTGACGCTGGGCGATTGCGTCATAGACGGGGCCATTTGCTGGTGGTAACGACAAGGCCAGAATCGCGCTTGCCAAGAAGCTATCACCTGCATAGGCGTTGATGAGTGCGTTGCCGCTCGACGTTGCATCGTCGATTTCACGATCCACGACCGTCTTAAACGCATCAACACCACCGACCAACAGATCGGTTCCGTTGACGTTGTTGGTCTCGGGTAGGAGTGCCGATTCGCCATCGTTGTTGTGCAGCAGGGTCAAGGTGACCGCTGACTCAAGATCGAGGCCAATCAGAACGGGGTCATGGTCAGATGCGCGGAATGGACTGTCTCCATCAAAGATGGCGGGGGGTCGGCCGAAATCGAGGTTGTAGTCTAGCGCGTCCGCCTCGTCCGCGTTGATATGCCACGCTGCTGCACCCGTCACCTGATTAAGCAGTGTCTGCGATGCGAGAGCGTAGTCGAGTGTTCCAATCTGTCCGTCAAAGACGTATGAGTAGACATCATCGCCGCCAAACAGATTTTCGAGGTCGCTGTAGCCCGCTGATTTGAATTGGCTAATCGGGTCTTCCATCGCATAGGCGTTGATGTCACCGATGATGAGATTGTCCGCGTCGCCGCCACTGGTTGGGTCGGTCGCCAGCCATGTGCTGAGTGCTTCGGCCGCCTGTGTGCGTCGCAAGTTCCAGTAGCCTTGTCCGTCACCTTGATCACAGTTGAGGTCATCCTGAGGCGTGTTTGAGCAGGTGAGCGTGCCATCAATGCCAGATGAACCCTTCGATTTGAAATGGTTGACGACCACGGTGATGCGCTCACCCGTTGCCACCTCTTCGAATGTGACTGCAAGCGGTGTGCGGTTGGTCGATGTGCCATCAAAGAGCGGTGCATAACTATCCAGCCCGAGTGCGGTCAGGTCGCTGTCGTCGAGCATTTCGACCGTCGATCCTGCTGCCACCGTCACATTGGCGGGCTGATAGATGAATGCGTTGCGAATGACATCCGTTCCCACGGTGCCAGAGTCCACGAACGCATACGTACCTGCGCCAGCCGCCGCGTTGAGTGCATCGACCAATGCCTCTAGCACGGGGTCAGTGCCGTCACCGGCAGGATTGGCGTCAGCACTATTTTCGAGTTCCATCAAGCCGATAATATCGGCATCGAGCTGTAGCAGTGCAACCACCATCTTTTCAAGCTGGCGATCATATTCGTCTTGGCTGTTAGCTCCACGACAATCTTGGTCGGAGTCGGGGCCACAGATAGGATTGCCAACGTTAATCGTGGTGAAGAAGTTAAGGACGTTGAAACTCGCCACTTTTAGACTGCCGCCAACGTCGGGTGGGCTTGCGGGGCGCACGTTTTGCTGGACGAAGACAGGGTCTTCCGTCGGCATGATGCGGAAGGTTTCATCACCCGAACCACCGCTGGCGCGTGAGTAGCGAACCACACCGGTTAGACCAGAAATGGTGTCACCCATGCGCAGAGAATCGGCCGAATCTAGTTCCCCATCTGGATAGCGAATCGGATCAGGATTCTGATTGATCAAGCCGTCATCCAACATCAGGAAGTTGGTCGCGATGAATTCCTGATAGTTGCTGTTGCCCGTCGCATCAGGCGCATTTTGTTGTGTATATTGATAAAGTCTGTCGTCAGAAGAGAGGCCGATTTCGCCAAAGCGGTCAAGATTGAACATTTCGACGACGGTCAGCGTCATCGGCAATGTGACGCGCATCCCTTCATAGGGTTCGAGGTCGCCCTTCAGTTCATCGTCTGCATTAGTGATGGCTGCGGCGAGTGGCATCACGATTTCAGCAGCGGTTGGCAAGGCGTGGTTGCTAGAGACGACGGTGACAATATCGGCCGAAATCTGCGTCTCACCAAAATATTCTGACACAGTTCCGCTAATAATAACGCGATCTCCAATTGCGACATCGACCGCTGGGTTAGACCCATCAAAGACAAAAATGCCTTCTGATGTCGCTGCATCTTCATCTGCGTCTACGTCTTCTTCTTGAACGTAAAAACCGTTCAAATCACCTTGCGTGCCGACAGTGTCTTGGAAGTCACCGACGACGATACCCTCGATGGTCGCCACGGTGTTTTCAAGCGGGCTGCTTGCGCCGGCCCCTTGAATCTCATGGATGCGCGTGATGGGTGGCTGGGCGAGATCGACGTAGACCATGCGGTGGTCGCTGGCGCCGATCAGTGTGGCGTTAGGGTTGGCAGAAACAGGCCAGAAAACGCCAGAATCAGCGATGCCAAGATCGGCCGATGGCAAAACATAATCGACACGCAAGTTGCCGGGTGGCTCACTAAAGTCGGCAGTGTCGTAGGCAGGATCGCCCGTGTGGGTCAAATTTTCCCCACCATCATTGGTCGCTGCCTCTGGTCCACCCAAGCTGTCGGGGATAACCGTATTGTTAAATGCGGCACTATCGGTTAGCTGATTGGCTGCGCCAGAAATGCTGTCTCCATCAAACGGATCGGCATTTTGGTCACCAAGCAAAATGAAGCGCGCATCTTCTGGCAGACCCCCTGACACGCCATCATCGTCATACATGTACGACTCGCCAGAAACATAATCCACCCAGAAGCGAATTTCATCAAAATTGCGCGTTCCGTTGCGGTCTTCTGGCCCGTCAAACACGGGTGGGGTGGGGTGGCTGGCAAGGATGTGGATAGTCGTGCCAGCGACGTTGATTGGTACGTCCCAATGGCTCTTTGAAGAAAGGCGGACAACCTCTAGCTCCTCGGCCGTGTACCAATTGTCCAAATCGCCATTCCCATCCGCGTCATTTGGATCGGCTGGTAACATTGCGTTTGGCATATCCTTCCACAAAAACTCTTGGAAGGTACGAATGCCGTCCACGTCAATTGGATACTTGGAGTACAGTACCATTCCGTACTGTCCTTCGAAGAAGCCAAACCCAAACGCATCATCTCCACCACCGATATTACCATCGTTGTTCAGGTCAAATCCCGATGGAATACCCGTATTTGAAGGTGCTGTATAAACATATGGGTAGGTAACAGTCATCGCGCCATTTTGCGACACCTCAAGATAGTTTGACCGAAATAGATTTGCCGCCGTGTAGTCGGGGTCGTAGTCAAACTCATTGATCAGCAGGACGTCCGGCGCGTTGAGTTGAATAATTTCAGCGACTGCCTGTGCTTGGGCGTTACCTGGTGTCGAGAGGTCGTTGATGAGATCGCCGGCGTTAAAGCGGTTGAGAGAGGCGTTATATGTGGCGATACGAATCCCCTCAGCAGGTGGTGGCGGAGGTGGTGGCTCGATTGGCTCACATTCCGTCATTGCGTTTGGTGTGACATCATCGGTACACCATGTATTGTTTGTGTCCTCTGATGTCTCGTCGTGACCCGTGCCGCCGTTACCGCCCGACTTAATCTCGGCACCTTCCGTAAAGTCAAGCCGCTGCCATGATTGACCCGATGCGTGTGAGCCAAGTGCAACCGCTGCTTGCGATCCAATCGCGGTGTCGGCCGCGTAAGTCGTCGTGTCGCTGTCAGCATCTGGCCCGTCGATGGCGATGCCCGTTTTATCGACAGCCTCAACCTTATCACCCCAGACGACATAATCGAGATCGGCGACGAGGTCGGTCGTGCCATCCCAATAGTAGAGGACGACAATTTCACCCCCATTTGTCAGGCCGCCTTGATTATTGATGGAGCCGCCGGTCGCTTCTCGCATGTCGGGGACCGCATCCGCTGCACCATCTTCGAACAACTCATAATTTGGATTGAATCCATATTCAGTGAAGAACGCATCAGACCCCGTCATGGCGACTGTTTGGTATTCACCTGCGCCAATCGTCGCCCCATCAGGGAAACGAGCATGGAAATCACCAAAACCACCGCCGCCAGCGTTGGTGCCAGTGACGATATTGTAGTAGTAGGTCGATCCGCCAGCGAACGTCGCATCGGTCAGGTAGACGTTGCTGAGGTCAACCTCACTGCCGTTGGGGTTGTAGATTTCTACAAACTCACCCCCTGTCGGTGTGACAACAATTTCAGTTAATAGTAGTTCTTGGAAAACGTTGGTTGCTGCGAGGGAATCTCGTTGAGGGATAGCAAAGGCGACCATGATAAACAGTGCAAGCACTAGCATCATCTTCGCTTTTGCCATCGTGGGAATGTCTCTATTTCGCATACTATCTCCTCTGCTAAGAGCGGCCAACTGAGACGGAAAACCCATTTCAATTAACCATTGGAATTCTTCTGATTCAAAAAAGATCTTGTAGCAAGCCGACCAGCGGAAAGTGAGGTTGCTGGCGGCATTCAATCGCCAGTAAGGTCAATTTGCGACAGCCGATTATAAAAGTAGTTTTAGGATTAGCGCAACCAAACTCTTGTTAACCTCTTGTGAACAAAAGGTTGGAATCGTCTGCAATCAATGATATGAACCCTATATAGATTGCGTCATAAACGCGCTAAATCAACTTCGTCCATATCATTTGTCATGTCATGATTCGCTACGATTCCATTGGTTTGGAATACAAAAAACAGACTAGGAATTGTTAATAGACGACTAGTTTACATGGAGAATTGAAAAATGACGAAACAAATCAAACTCTTGTTGATTCCGCTCGTTCTAATTCTGTTTGTCGCCTGTGGCGGCGGTGAAGCAGACAGCGGTGGTAACGATGCAGACGCGGCACAAAGCGCGTCGATTTCAGTTGTTCAACATGATATTTACTATGGTTCCAGCAACGACAATGCTGAGAATCCGCCCGTATGGTCTGTCCCTGCTGGCGCACGGGTACGCGTCTCGCTCGACAATCAAGGCGCATTGGAACACAACTGGGCAATCGTCAAGCAGGGTGAAACGCTCCCCGACGACTTTGCACAGAACCCTAGCACCGACTTGCTGATGTATGATGCGGGTCTTGTCGATGGGGGAGACTCAACGAGCTCAACCTTTACAGCACCGACCGAACCGGGCAGCTATACAGTCGTCTGCACCGTTGCAGGCCACTATCCAAGCATGCAGGGCGTATTGGAAGTAGAAGATTAGTTAAAGTTGCCAACGCGCCGTTGGCATCAGTTGGCAACTTACAGGAAGCTCACCCATTGCGGTGGGCTTTTTTATTTGCGTTATCGTTTTAGGCTATAATCGCCCGCAGAGGTTATTTTATGAGTGAACAAATTCAGCGATTGACGGGAATGCAGGATGTCCTGCCAGATGATTGGCGTTATTGGGAATATGTTTTGGGAACGGCAAAGGAGGTCGCAGGGCTATTTGGGTTCCAGCGAATTCAGGTTCCCGTGATAGAAAATCATAGTCTGTTTGAGCGGGGCATTGGCAGTTCGGCCGATTTCTTCGTACAAAAAGAGATGTACACGCTCGATGAAGGCGATGGTGAACTGATTACACTGCGCCCCGAATTTACCGCTGGCGTGGTACGTGCCTATCTTCAAAACGGACTTGCCAATGAGACACAACCCGTCAAGGTTTATCTTGTGGGGCCAATTTTCCGCCGTGAACGCCCACAGGCGGGACGCTATCGTCAACACAGCCAATTTGATGTGGAGATTATGGGCGAGATGGATCCAGCGGCCGATGTTGAGGTAATGATGACGGCCATGACGCTGTATCAAAAACTTGGCTATCAAGGGTTGGGGTTCCAAGTTAACAGCACGGGCTGTCGCGAGTGTCGCCCCATCTATATCGACGCACTGCGTACCTTTCTTGCTGAACATGCGGAGAATCTTGCGCCAGTCGATCAAGATCGCATGACGAAAAATCCGTTGCGCGTGCTGGACAGTAAAGAGAGCGGTATGGAAGCGTTGCTCGCGCAGGCACCCCATCTGATCGACTACTTGTGCGAGGATTGCGAAACGCATTTTCAAGCTGTGCGTGATCAGCTTGACGCGCTTAATCAACCCTATCAGATTAATTTTCGACTCGTGCGCGGAATGGATTACTACGAAAAGACCGTCTTTGAAGTGTGGGCAGAAGGTATCGGCGCGCAGGCGGCCGTCTGCGGTGGTGGCCGCTACAATCTCGCGCCTGAAATCGGCGGGCATAGCGTTCCGTGCGTTGGCTTTGGCAGCGGAATTGAGCGCATCATTTTGGCACTCAAAGAGCGTGGTATTGAACCACCTGCGCTGGCCGTCCCCAAAGTGATGTTCACGCACTTTGGCGGCGAGACAAAACAGGCCGCCAACAAGCTCGCCTACAAATTGCGCGCTGCTGGCATTGGCGTTTATGTAGCCTTCGCCCGCGTAAAGCGCAGCATGAAGAGTCAAATGCGCGAAGCGAACAAGCGTGATGTCACATTTACACTGATCATGGGGCAGGATGAGATGGAGCGTGGGGTCGTGCAAATTCGGCCGATGGCGGGTGGTGATCAGGTTGCTGTATCCCATGATGAGCTCGCACAGTGGTTGATGGATGCACTCGGCTAGCAGAATACAGTCAGCAGCAAGCCGTTTAACAATAGTGCTAACTGCCGATTCTTTTCACTCAACATGATTGCAATCCTGCACCACCCCATGATCCCCCGCTCACAGCCGCTCGCCCAAGAGGTCAAAGAGTGGATCGAAGCTCACGGCGAAAACACGTGGCTCGGTTCGATTTGGGATGAAACGGCTGTCCGTGATCATCTTGCGGGAACCTCGCTCTTGATTGCGCTGGGCGGCGATGGTTCGATCTTGCGCGCAGCCCGTGTGGCGGCGGCACGACACATCCCTGTCTTTAGCATAAATTTGGGCAAGTTGGGATTTCTGAGCGAATCTTCGCCCGACAACTGGCGTGAGCGGCTTGCCAAAGTTTTAGCGGGCGATTTCCGTCGCGAACGCCGTCTCATGCTACATGCGCAAGTTTACCGTGGCGGCGAGATTGTCGAAGAATTGACGGCTCTAAATGAGGTCGTTGTCGGGCGCGGCGGTCAGGCAAGAGTTGTCCGTTTCCAACTGTATGTCGATGGCAATCACGTCACAAGCTATATTGCCGACGCGCTCATTGCCGCAACTCCGACTGGCTCGACCGCCTATTCGTTGGCAGCTGGTGGGCCGATTATGCCGCCTGAACTACCCAACTACGCGATTGTGCCCGTTGCCCCCCACCTCAGCCTTGACCGCGCCATTGTGCTATACGAGAAAGCAGAGACGACCATTGAAGTGGATTTCGACCATGAGGCGAGCATCACGGCCGATGGGCAAGATGCGCTTGCATTGGAATCGGGCGACATCGTGAACATCACGAAGGCTCCATTTGAAGCGGTTTTCGTTCGTGTTGACGATCCAAGTTACTTTTATCGGCGTTTAATGGCGCGTGGCAGCGGTTTGCGTGGGGGAAGCTAGCCATACTAAACAATCTCAGACAGTTAGTTTACTGATTTTTTACAGCTTTCTGGCATACTGCCCTATCAACTTTATTGTTCGTAATCAGCACGATTGCGAATCGCGGCTACTGTGAGTATCGAAATCAAAACATCTTCTCCACGTGAACGACTCTTATTGCGCCAAGCCAATCGGGTTGCCGATCAGGGTAAGCTGGCGGCGGCACAATCATTGTTTGAAGCACTGGTTGAAGAATTTCCTGAGTCAGTCGGCGGTTATTTGGGGTTGGCACGTCTCGCGTCAGATGAGGAGTCGCGCGAAGATCATTTGCGCCATGCGCTGACGATCGATTCAAAGAATGAGATTGTGTTGGCAGCGTTGGAAGGGGAGTCGATTGCCGAGCTGATCAATCCGCCTGAACCCGATGAGGAGCCAGAGCCAGAAGTCGATCCGGAAGAGGATGTCGTTGCAGTGGTGAAATCGGCCGATGGTCATCAATTTGAAGGTGATGAGGTTGATGGGCTGCGCTGTAATCGTTGTGGTAAACCCATCGACGCGCAGAGTGCCATTCGTACCCCCGTTGGCTATCGCTGCCGTGAATGTATCCGCGAAGTCGAAGAGAAATATTTTACGGCAACCAATGCAAACTACATCGCAGCGATTGCCGTCGCCTTGCCGCTGTCGATTATCGCAGCGTTTGTCGTCGCCTATTTACTGGGCAGCATTGGCTTTTTCTCTCTAATCATCACCCTGTTTGCCTCACCGACGATTGGCACGTTTGTGGCAACACTGGCCTTTCGAGCAGCGGGCAAGAATCGTGGACGGTATCTCCCCCATGCAATGAGTGCCTGTATTTGGATTGGGGCGTTGCTGGCGTTGGCACTGTCGTTTAACTGGATTGTGCTGGCAATCTATGCCGTTTCAGCTTCGAGCGCGGCGTTTTTGCGCGTGCGTTGAGTGGGCAACCGCGTTAGTGCTTGAGCGCATATAGGACGATGGCGGCGGCGGCCGAGACGGAGAAGCTGTCGATCGTATCGAGCATGGGAATGGTGATACGATGGGTGGCTTGATTGCTGATTTCGGCCGATAATCCCATAAATTCATTCCCCAACAAAACCGCAAACTTTTCACCCTTCGTTTGAAAATCAGGTAACAAAATGCCACCTTGCGAGACGGTGGCTGCCGTTTTGATATTGTTTTCGTGTAGTGCGTTGAGCATTGCGTGCGCGGTGGCAAATTGCAGCACGGGAATGCGAAAGAGACTCCCCATGGCTGTCCGCGCTGCCTTTGGATGATAGGGATCACTGACCCCGCATGTCAGCACCGCCGCCGCACCAAGCCCGTGAGCCGTTCGGATGATTGCGCCCACGTTACCCGGCTCAACGACATTGACAATGCCCATGAACAGATTGGCAGACGCGGGGGTTGAAAGTTCGCGCAGGGAGTCTGTGTTGAGAAACGGAACGGCGGCAACGATGTCCCCCAATTTGCGCCCGCCAAGTAAGTCGCGGATGTCTGCATCATCGACGACATTGAACGGCATGTCACCCTGTTTGATCTCAGCGAGCAGGGCATGTTCGCGCCCAGCGTCACACGCTGCAAATGTCTCGCCGACAATGACGCTGTCTAGTGAGACGCCAGCCCGCAGGGCACGTTCGACGAGACGAATGCCCTCGATGCGAAATCGGCCGAATTTCTCGCGCCCCTTCCGCGATCCAATTTGCCGCATTTGCTCTAACAGATTACGCACGTAGCACCTGTTCGTAGAAGTTAGCCGTTTGCGCCGCAATCTTGTCCCACGTGAACTGTTGGGAGAGTAGGGCGGCATTTCGGCCGATTTTCGCCCGCAACGTCTCATCACCTGTTGCACGCAAGATGCCCGTCGCCAACCCCGCAGCATCTTCCGCCCCAACTAAAACACAGTTTTCACCATCCCGAAACTGGTTATCATTTTCTGAACCCGCCGTCGTTGTCACCACCGCACATCCATGCGCCAACGCCGCCATCAATGTCCCCCGCCGCAAACTGACCCCATCCTTGTATGGCAATGCGACCAGATCGCACGCGGCAAAATGGGCTGACACAGCCGCATCATCGAGAAAACCTGTCCAGTGCACGCGCCGCTGCAAGTTGTGGGAGGTAAGTTGCTGGTGGAGTTCTTGGAGAAATGCACTGTTGTTTTGTGGATCGCTGGCACCAGTTTGACCGCCAATAAAGTCGACGTGATAGTTTTCTGGCAGTTGCGCAAGTGCGTCTATCAGCGTATCTGCGCCCTTGCTTGGATTGAGGAATCCGAAATAGCCAATTAGCTTGTCATCAGGCGATAGCTCTAGCGCAGTACGAACCCCTAGCCGTTGCGCGGTCGAAACTGGTTGCACGGCAACGTTGCTGCCGATGGGGATCTCTTGGAGATGTTGCAAGTTGCGGGTGGTCAATTGCCGAGTGTCCTGAACGTTCGTCGTGATGACGCCATCGGCCTGTTTTGCCATGAAATTAACGGCCGATTCGCGAAGCTTGCCCGCTTTGGGAAAGAGATAGGGAATCCGCAAATCATGAAATGTGACCACTGATTTTGTGATGCCGCGCAAACGCCAGGGCAGTAAGTTGATAAACGGGCTCCGCATGTTGTATGCGGCTGCCTGATACTGGATATTGACGACATCAAGCTCATGGCGCACCGCCATATCCGCGATCATGTGATAATCCTTGCGCCCCCATTTGCGACCGCGCGCGAGCAGTTGGCCCCAGCCGATGTCGATAGGCTCGTTGAGTTGGCGTGGCTTGAGATCGAGGTTGAGTGGTCGAGATTCTCGGCTTGAGATGACGAAAATTTCATGTCCCAACGCTGCGAGTTCCTTCCCCAACTCCTGCGTAAACGCGCCAACCCCCCCCTCCATTGGCGGGAATTCACCTGTAACCAAGCCAATTTTGAGAGGCTTCATACCATTCTTTTGAAATAGTGACGCAGTTTTTTTGTTGCTGATGAGTCCGCGATGGGTACAACTGAGACAAGTTCCCACCCCTTTTGCCCAAGTGCATCATAGTCAATCTCAGGTTCCCAGTTTGACCAACGATCGCTGAGTGATACAGGTTTAATTCCACGTGCCTGTTCGATAATTTGATATTCCCAGAGTTGTAACATCAGTTGTAGCCCGCAGCGTCCAAGCCGTTTTGGAGCACTGTTATATATGCATGAATCCGTTGACGACGCAATTCGCGCCGATGCCCTAAAAGATACTTGATCCCCTCGACAAAAATCTGCCCCACAAATCCTGACAAAAGCACGCCTCGCAATAGGTAATATGCAACACGTCCCTCAAATTTACGAAAATAACGCAGCTTCGCCCGATTAAAGTTGATGTGTCGGTGGGTGACGGCCTGCTCACTGCTCTTGCCATGGTGATGCGTGATTTTAGCAGTCGGTAAATAGACAACTTCCCAGCCCACATCTTTGATACGACGACAGTAGTCGAGTTCTTCGGAGTACATAAAGTAGCCGACATCCATGCCGCCGACCTGCTCGATGACAGCACGCCGTGTCAGCATCGCCGCGCCGCTGACCCAATCGACGGACGCCACTTGATCGTCCCGAACATCCTCAACGTAGTAGTGCGAAAGTAGGTTGCGCGGCGCATAGGATTGTAGCCACGTGCTTTCAAAGATTGCAGTGGCAAGTGTGGGGAAGCGGCGACGCGAAGATTGGTGGGAGCCATCTGTGTTTAAGAGTTCAGGGCCGAGCATGCCGATTTTGGGATGGACCTGCATATGTGCAACCATCGTCTGAAGTGCGTCGCCGATGATTTCTGTGTCGGGATTGAGGTAGAGGATGTAGTCGCCTGTCGCGTGGGCAAGACCAATGTTGTTGCCGCGTGGGAAGCCAACGTTGAGCGGTTGGGGGAGGAGGATGGTTTGGGGAAATTCGGCCGAAATCATCGCCACCGTCTCATCCGCACTGGCACTGTCCACCACAATCACCTGCACATCCAGCCCACCCGCATTTGCATAGATTGACTGTAGACAGGCGCGCAACAACTCACATACATTCCACGAAACGATAATTATCGAGAGTTGCATCGCTATGTCAGCCCAAACAGACGCACCGCGTTGGCCGTCGTTGCCGTGGCCACATCCTCGACTGAAATCCCGCGCACGTCTGCCAACTTTGCCGCAATGTGTGGCACATAGCTTGGCTCGTTGCGCTTGCCCCGCTTTGGTTCGGGCGTGAGGAAGGGGGCATCTGTTTCGAGCAGAATGCGGTCGAGGGGAATATCGGCCGAAATATCGCGCAACGCCTGCGCCTTTTTGAACGTCAACGGCCCTGTAAAACCAAGATGAAAGCCTAAGTCTAACGCCTGTCGTGCGATCGGGCGCGGTGCAGAAAAGCTGTGCATCACGCCCGCATTCCACTTGCCGACCAGCGGGGACTCGGACAGCAAGCGGATCACGTCTAAGCTCGCCTCCCGATTGTGAATGATAATCGGCAAGTCAAGCTCATGTGCCAATTGCATCTGGTCGATAAAGGCCTTGAACTGCATCTCCTTTGGTGATTTGTCCCAATGATAATCGAGCCCGATCTCACCAATCGAGACAACTTTTGGATGGTCGGCAAAGCCACGCAACTCGTCTATGTCACGACTCTCCCAGCCCGCTGTCGAGTTGGGGTGCACACCGACGGCGCAATAGACTCCCTCAAACTGCTCCGCGACGCGAATGACATCGTGGCAGTTGTGCAAGTCAACGGCAGGGATAATCATGCGCGTGACGCCAGCCTCACGCGCACGCTCAATCACGGCGGCGCGGTCATCATTAAATTGGTGAAAATCAAGATGGCAATGGGTATCGATGAGCAACATTATTTCAATCCGAAATCGTCGGGAACGGCTACCGCTACAACGCGACCGCGTGCAGTCTCTTGCCCCCCCGCAAACAAACTGGACTCAATCACAGCTTTACGTCCCTTAACCTCAATCGCCCGCGCTCGCACGATTAGCTCACCGTCAATCGGTGTCGGTGCGAGATAATCGACGTGCAGGCTGGCTGTGACGGTGCGGACGGGCAGTGTCTCACCACGATCTTGGGCGATGGCGGACGCGGCCGACCCCGTACTATGGCAGTCGATCAACGAGGCGATCAGACCACCATAGACAAAACCTTCAATGGCTGTGTGGTATGGTTTCGGCCGAAAAACGCACACATACTCATCCCCTTCTACATAGCTCTTGATCTGCAAGCCATGCTCATTCAACCGTCCACATCCATAACATTGGGCTGTCGCCTCTGGGTACAAATCTTGAATCGCATCTTTCATGCGGGCGATTATACCAAACCGCCATTCGATCATGCTTGCATAACATACATGAAACAATGGATGTGCTCTATATGTGTTGAAATGATCATTCCCGCGTAGGCAGAAGACCATTCTTCTTGTGGGTCGTGCTGGATATCCATACCACAGGGTCACGGAGTGACATTCTCGAAACATACTTAACCGAGATGGAAAATATCCTAAAATAATCACATCCACGGAAAAGTAGAGCGTTTGTTTCAATTAGTCGTCAGATATGTTAAAGTAGGTGGTATGCGAACGAGACTGCAACAAGCTAATGTGGGGAATGAAGCGTGATTCGCTATAGTGAGCTTAAAACACAATTTGACATCAAACTGAATGGACAGGACGGGGACGAACTTGCCAATCTGACGCACTATCTACACAACTTTCCAGACGAAAGCGCAAGCTGTTTTCGGGAACCAACCGAACAATACATTATTGAAAACGCACGCGGTCAGCAGCTTAATTTCCCTATTAACTGGGATGTTCCGTTTCCACCACCAAACAACCCGCAATTCACCTTTATTGATCTGTTTGCAGGGATTGGCGGTTTCCGCATTGCTTTTCAAGCAATGCAGGGCAAGTGTGTTTTTTCTTCCGAGATTGATTCGTTTGCCCAAAAAACCTATGAGGCAAATTTTGGCGAAGTCCCATTTGGAGACATCACCAATATCGAGACAAACCAAATCCCCCAACATGACATTTTGCTAGCGGGCTTTCCTTGTCAAGCATTTTCAATTGCCGGTCGACGACAAGGATTTGACGACACTCGCGGCACACTCTTCTTTCACATCGCTCGAATTCTGCATGACAAACGGCCGCAAGCATTCTTTCTTGAGAATGTCAAAGGGTTACGCAGTCATGATCGCGGCAAGACGCTCGAGGTAATTTTGGAGACGTTACGTGATGAACTCGACTATTTTGTGCCTGAGCCGCAAATTATGAATGCGAAAGATTTTGGTGTGCCACAAAATCGAGAGCGTATTTTCATCGTTGGTTTCCGCAAAGATTTAGGGGTAACTGAGTTTGAGTATCCGCAGCCAACTAACCAGTCCGTATCATTTGCCACTGTAAAGGAAGAAAGTCCAGTTTCGACCAAATACTATCTGTCCACACGCTATCTAGAAACGTTGCGCAGACACCGAGCGCGACATGAACGTAAGGGGAACGGGTTTGGCTTTGAGATTGTCACCGATGACGCGGTTGCCAATGCGATTGTGGTTGGTGGAATGGGGAAAGAACGTAATCTTGTTTATGATCATCGCTTAACCGATTACACGCCCGTGACACGGATAAAAGGGGTTGTGAACCGCGAGGGGATTCGCAAAATGACCCCGCGTGAGTGGGCGCGATTACAAGGATTCCCAGACAAATTTCGGATCATCGTTTCGGACGCACAAGCATATAAGCAGTTTGGTAATTCTGTTGCCGTACCCGCCATTCACGCAACGGGACAAGCCCTGCTAAAAAAGTTGAACTTATGAGTTATCTCGTCGATTTTGGGGTTGCACATGCTCAAAACAAGTCATCCCGCATCTTTGAAACGCTGGTTCCCGACATATTTTCGGCCGAATTTGCAGCAATGTCTGCCTCACAGATTATACAAAACTGTTGGCAACGCTATCAGGAGAGCTACAGAAGTAATAACTCGATCAACGGGACGATCTTTGAATATATTCTATCGGCTGTTTTTATCCGCGAGGGGCTGTTGCCATTTTTTCGTCAGGCCCAAGTCGCCTTTGTTCCCAATGTCAATTACGATCTTTTGATGTATGCGCAAGACATTGGCCCGATTAGCATCAGCGCAAAAACGAGTTTGCGTGAGCGTTATAAGCAAGCTGACCTTGAAGCGGTTGCGCTGAAATATGTCCATCGACGGGCGCAGAGTCATTTGGTGACGCTGGATGTGAAGGAAGGACACAGCATCGCGCAGAAGCTGGTGACAGGTGACTTGATGGGCTTAGATTCGGTGGTGATTGCGACGGAGCCAGCGATGGATGAGTTGATCGACGGGTTGAAGCGATTTCTCTTGATTCGGCCGAAACCGATTGAAATTGTAAGCGCGAGTTTGGTGATTTCAGCCGATAAAATCCCCAAACAATAAAAAAAGACCGCCTTCACGAATTTTGAAGACGGTCTTACTAAATTTTATTATTGAATGACCGAATCGGTCATTTAGCTGTTACCAGCGGCTGTTGTTACCGCCGCCGCCATAGCCACCACCGCCGTTGCGACGATTGCCACCGCCGCCACCACGGTTGCCACCGCGATCTTCACGGGGGCGTGCTTCATTAACACGCAATTCGCGGTCATCAACGGATTGCCCGTCAAGTGCGCCAATTGCCTTCAATGCAGCTGCGTCTTCCATTTCTACAAAGCAGAATCCGCGAAAACGGCCGCTATCGCGGTCGTTGATCATTGCAATCGATTCGACATTGCCAAATTCACTAAAAAGGTCTGTAACCTGCTGCTCTGTGGCTTGAAAGGACAAATTTCCGACGTAAATTTTCTTCGTCAAAGTAAACTATCTCCAAAACTAAGGCTCTATTCAAATTTTCGGTTAAAGGATTATTTGGGGGAGAGCATGAAAAGTGACCTGTAGGATACCCTACTTTTGAACGCTGTGCCGATTATGAGGGGAGTACTCATATATCCCCAGAAACGCCCCATAACACCAACTCTGCACCACAAACGGTTGCTGCGCCAATTGCTCCCAAATCTAGCGACGAAAAGCGGACGTGTAGTTTTTGTGCACTTGCCACCGACTTTTGGTTGTAGAGTAGAAGCTATGAGTTGTCTGGAATAGACAGACAGCTTGAAACGCTAAATTATCTTGGAGAAGAAAATTGAAAAAGTTCACACTTAGCTTACTACTTATCATATTCGCCGCACTGCTCGTCGCATGTGGCAGCCCCGAAGAAGAAGTCGCACCCGCCGATGATCCGACCCCAACGGTTGCGCCAGTCGAAGTTGAAGAAGAAGAGGTTGCGGAAGAACCGACTGCGGAACCTGTTGTCGAAGAAGAGGTGGTGGATGAACCCGTTACCGAAGAGGCGATGACGGAGTTTGATACCAACTTGGTCGTCTGGGCAGATGAACTGCTGTCACCTGTCGTCAACGAAATCAAAGTTGATTTCCAAAACGAATATGGCATCGGCCTGATTGTTGAAAATGTCACCGACCGTTATGACCAATTCCCTGTTGCCGCAGCGGCGGGCGAAGGGCCAGACATCATCTTGCTCGCGCACGATCGTATTGGCGGCTACTATGATAGCGGACTGTTGGCGACGATTGACCTTGCAGGACGTGAAGGTGAATTCTCGCAGGAGGCACTCGACGCATTTACCTACAACGGTGAGCTGGTTGGGTTGCCTTATGCGACTGAAAATCTCGCATTCTTTTACAATGCAGACCTGGTTGAAGCAGCACCAGCCACATGGGAAGAGGCGATGGAAATCGGCCGAACCTTAGTCGATGCTGGCGATGCAACCTACGCAATCGCCTTGACAGGCACCACGTATGACGCATTCCCACTTGACACAGCCTTTGGTGGTTATGTCTTTGGCAATGACGGTAGCGGATATAATCCCAGTGATGTTGGCATTGACAGCGCAGGCATGATCGCCGCTGGTGACTTTGTGCAAGCGAATATCGAGGCCGGCCTCATCAGCGATAGCACCGATTGGGATACCGCGCATCTGCAATTTGAAACAGGCGAAATCCCCTTCTTGATGGCGGGCCCATGGGCGTTAGATCGCATCCGTGAGTCTGGCGTGAACTACGTCGTCACCGATTTCCCAATGGGAACCCAACAAGGTGAACCATTCTTGGGCGTGCAGGGTTGGTCAGTCAACGCATTGAGCGACAATGTTCTTTTGGCCCAAACCGTCTTGACCGAGTTCTTTGCGACGGATAGCGTCATGCAACAATTTACCGACTTGACCAATCGTCCATCCGCATTCTTGGCAACGCCAAACGCCGATGCAGATTTGGCCGTATTTGGTGACGTTGCCGAAGGCGCATTGCCGATGCCCGCGATTCCGGAAATGGGTTCGATTTGGGGCAGCTGGGGTGATGCGTTTGCGCTCATAATCAATGGCGAGCAATCGGCGACAGACGCGCTGACCAATGCTGGCGCACAAATCCGTGATTTGATCGGCGGATCGATGGAAGGTGCAGTCGTTGCCGTTGGCTCATTCCAAGCAGCGGCCGGCTGTGATGGTGATTGGGACCCTGCATGTGCCACAACCCAACTGGCCGACAACGGCGATGGCACCTACAGCGCGACTTTCAATTTGCCAGCGGGTGACTACGAAGGCAAAGTTGCACTTGATGGCGGCTGGACAGACAATTACGGTCTTGACGGTGCGCCTGATGGTGAAAACATCGCCTTTACAGTTGAAGCTGATGGTGACGTTACATTTACATGGGATTCAGACTCCAAACTGCTCGAAATCGAACAGTAGGCGAGCGACTATGAGTTCGCTGGAAACGGCGTAATCTCTACTTAACTGGGTGGCGCATGGCATTGCCGTGCGTCACCCTATATTGATTTCTACCAATTTCTAGAAAGCCCTGTAAAATCGCCTTGCTGTAACATACTAGTACCCAGATTGAAGAAGGAGCTCAGACATATGACTGCTCAAGTTGTTGAAAAGAGGCAATCGGCCGAAAGAAGCGCAACACTCACCAACGTGATGGTGCGCATGATTCTGCTGCTTGCCATCGACTCGTTTGTCTTTTATTTCATCTATCGCGCACTTGGCGAAGGATTTTTGACGCTGGCCGTCATGGTGGCCGTCGTCGCAGCATTTGTCAACTATGTGCTGCTCGTGCGCGACATGTACCCCATTCGCTGGATGTTGGCAGGACTGATCTTAATGTTCATGTTCGCCATCTATCCGATTTTGCTCACGGTCTTTGTCGCGTTCACCAACTATGGAGATGGTCATCTCGTCACTAAATTACAGTCAATTGACCTGATTACTCAAGCGCGTTATCTGCCAGAAGGCGGCTCGGCCTACACTTGGACGGGCTTTAAGAATGAGGCGGGCGAGTATGCACTCTGGCTGGAAAATGAGACGGGCAGCTTTGTGGCTTATCCCAATCAAACGCTGATTCCAGCAGCTGAGGCGCAAGATTTGGGCGGGTTGGACGACGCGGGCATTCCCAGCGCAATTGGCGCATATGAGCGGCTAAACGCCATTCAAGTCGCCAGAGACCGCACGATTCAGGACATCCAGTTTGGCGCACAGGATGTCGGCGTGCAAATCCGTTCAGCACGTGAGGCGGCGCAGCTCGTTCCCAAATACGTTTATGATGAGGATCAGGACGTGATTGTGGATCAGGAGACAGCGCAGGTTTATGCGCCAGAAATCGGCCGATGGACAAACGCAAGTGGCGACGAGTTGACGACGGGTTTCCGCGCCAACGTGGGGCTTGCCAACTTTACGCGCTTTTTCAACAGTCCTGCCTTTCGCGGGCCGCTTGTCCGCATCATCACATGGAACTTCGCCTTTGCCTTCTTGAGCGTCTTCATGACGTTTGCACTCGGGCTGGCCATCGCCTATCTTTTCAATGACCCGCTCTTTCCCGGCAAAAAGTTCATCCGCTCGGTGTTGCTCATCCCCTATACGATTCCTAGCCTGATCACGATTCTGATTTGGCGTGGTATGTTTAACAATCAAGTGGGTGTCATCAATCGCTATTTGACAAATTTTGTCAACTTCTTTCCAGCCGAGTGGCGCACCAATTACGCATGGTGGGATGCGTTGGCATCACCCGCGTGGACGGTCGATCCATGGTTGGCTAAGTTTGCCTTGTTGTTCGTCAATTTGTGGTTAGGTTATCCCTATTTTATGTTGATTTGCAGCGGTGCGTTACAGTCGATTCCGCAAGATTTGTATGCGGCGGCCGAAGTCGATGGCGCGAATGGTTTCCAGCGGTTTTTCAAGATCACACTCCCGCTGCTATTGGTATCGGTTGGCCCACTCTTGGTGGCCTCGTTTACCTTTAACTTCAACAATTTCAATCTGATCTTCTTGTTCATCGAAGGTGGGCCGCCCATTGCGAACTCGCCCACCAGGGCGGGGCACACCGATATTTTGATCAGCTACGTCTACAACTTGGCGTTCGCTTCGGGGCGCGGCAAGGAGTATGGCTTAGGGGCGGCGATCACTATCGTTATTTTCGTGATTGTTGCCGTGATTACGTTGGCTCAGTTCCGCTACACAAAGATGTGGGAGGAGGTTGGTGAAGGTGTCTAATTTAACGATTTCGCAACGCAGAAGACTGTCAATCATCATTCGCTGGATCATCGCATTGATCTTGATGCTCTTTGCAATTTTTCCCGTGCTGTGGATTCTGTCGTCCTCGCTCAATCCATCCAATACGCTTGCATCGGCCAGTCTGATCCCAAAAAACGTCGGGCTAGGCAACTACACGCAGTTGTTCACAACCCAAGAGACGCCGTTCTTGCGCTGGATTTGGAATTCGATCAAAATCTCCTCGATCACAACGGTGCTTTCTGTCTCCGTGACGACGTTGGCAGCATTTGCATTTTCACGGCTGCGCTTTAAGGGACGCGAGACGATGTTAAAGGGGATTCTGTTGATTCAGGTCTTTCCCGGCTTGCTGGCGATCATTGCGATGTTCACGCTCGTGACGCAGATTGGCAACATCATTCCAGCATTCGGGCTGGACACCCACGCAGGATTGATCTTGGTCTATCTCGGCGGTGCGATGGGGGTCAATATCTGGCTTATGAAGGGATTCTTTGACACCATTCCGCGCGCGATTGACGAAAGCGCGATGGTGGATGGCGCGACCCATTGGCAGATTTTCACGCAGTTATTGTTGCCGTTGATGCGGCCAATTCTCGTCGTGATTGCGATTCTGACCTTTATCGGGACATACGGTGACTTCATTCTGGCGCGCATTTTGCTCAAGAGTACCGATCAGTATCCGCTGATGGTGGGGCTGTTCATCTTTACAAGTGGGCAGTTCTCGCAGAATTGGGGCCCCTTTGCAGCAGGCGCATTGATGGGCGCACTGCCGATCATGATCATCTATCTTGTGCTGCAAGATCAGATCGTAGGTGGTTTGACGCAAGGTGCGGTCAAGGGTTAGTAGGCGACCGCGCCGCACATCAATCGGTAAAGCGTGCGTTTCAAAGAAGTTGATCCGTCGTTCCCGCGCAGGCGGTATCCATTCTTCTGGACTGGACCTTTCGGGATTTCCAAATCCCGAAACACGCACTAACCGAGATGAAACACATCCAAGACTAAACAGGTGGGACACATTCGTTGTGTCCCTTTGCATTTTCTCGCGTAGGCGAGAATCCAATTTTATTGGGAAATCTTCTGATGAAAAACGCTTCGATACCAATCTCTGCATTAATTTTGGCCTGTCTAATTTTGATGGGCAGCAGGACGGCGTTTGCCGAAAATCCACCGTTCATCGACGTTACCGACCAACTTGGACTCGATGGCAATCGAGAAGGGACCGATCGTGCAATTGGGCAAGCGTGGGGCGATTATGACGGGGATGGTTGGATCGATCTGTATGTCACCGACACGGACGGGGAGAATTATCTGTTCCGCAATTTGCGTGGACAGGCGTTTGAGCGGGTTGACGACGAGGCACTTGCGCTTTGGGACGATTATAGTGGTGGGGCGATTTTTGCCGATTATGACAATGATGGCGATCAAGATTTGTATGTATTGAACTGGGGTGAGAACGTGTTGCTGCGCAATGATGGTGGCAACTTTGTTGATGTGACGGAGGTTGCAGGCGTTGCTGGGGGCGATAAAAATAGCCAAACCGCCTCATGGGGGGATTACGATGAGGATGGATTTTTGGATTTATACGTGGCGAACTGGTCATGTTACGATCGCTGCGGTCGGCCGCAAGAGGGAGATATTGACCGCTTCTATCACAACAATGGGGACGGAACGTTTACAAACGTGACCAATCTGTTGGGGGGAAAGGTGCTGGGGGCGGGCTTTGTTGCCAGCTTTATCGACTTTGATAACGATGGAGATTCTGATATTTATCTGGTTAACGATGAGTTTATCAACCCTGTTGGCAATGCATTGTGGCGCAACGATGGGGCGGGGTGTGATGGTTGGTGTTGGGTGGAGATTTCGGCCGAATCGAACGCAGACTCAACGCTGATGGGGATGGGTCTTGCCACCACTGATTTTGACCGCGACGGCCACCTCGACTTTTTCTTCAGCAACGCGGGACCGATGGAGCTGCTGCGCAGTCGCGGTGATGGGACGTTTGAGAATGTCGCCCCTGCTGCTGGCGTTGAATTTTCAGAAGGGATTGGTTGGGGAACGCTCTTTTTTGATTACAACAACGATGGCTGGCAAGATTTGTATATTGCAATTATGGATGGCTCGGGAGAAGAGAATCCGGGCAATCCACTCTTTCGCAACTTGGGCGATGGCACGTTTGAGCAAGTTTCCCAGAGTGGGGCGAACGACATGGGCAAAACATTAGGGGTCGCATCGGCCGATTTTGATCAAGATGGTCGCGTCGATATTGTCATTGGCAACATCGACGAAGGATACAAGCTCTTTCGCAATGTCGATGAGAGTGAGAACAGTTGGATCGCGTTTAAGCTGATCGGCGCAGACGGGATCAATCGGGATGCCGTTGGCTCGCGCGTCCTTGTGACAACTGATGCAGGGACGCAGATGCAGGAAGTGGTGGCGGGCGGCAGTTTGGGGGCTGGCAGCGAGTTGGTGCTGCATTTTGGGGTGGGGGGTGCCGAATGTGATCCAGTCCCTTGCAAATCGGCCGATGTCGAGATTATTTGGACAAACGGCGAACGCCAAGTGTTTGAAGATGTCGCCGTCAATCGTCGCTACACATTGACCTACGGAGACGAGTTTGGGCAGGCCTTTGCGCTGCAATCGACGCGCTATGCGGGTGGTGTAGGCGTTGGATTGGGGCTACTCTTGCTAGTAGGGCTGGCGGCGTTTTGGTTCTTGTGGCTTAAACCACAGAATGTTGTTAAAGAAGCGTCGCAAATGCGCGCTGGGGAAGAAATATGAGATGGTTTAGCTTACTCTTTTTGCTGTTGTTAATTGTGGGGTGTGGCGAATCGGCCGAAATGACACCCCCGCCGCTGGCCGACACGCCAATCATCCCAACCAACACGCCAGAGCCGACACCCGATCCACTCGACACGGGGACAGACGGCAATCCATGGTGGAACGACATCGTATTCTATGAAGTCTTCGTCCGTAGTTTCTATGATAGTGATGGCGACGGCGTTGGCGATCTCAATGGCTTGATCGAAAAGCTCGATTACATCAACGACGGTGATCCCGCGACAAGCGATGATCTGGGCGCAACGGGAATCTGGTTGATGCCCATTGCCGTCTCGCCCAGCTATCACGGCTACGACGTGACGGACTACTTCCAAGTCGATCCCGAATATGGGACAAATGACGACTTCAAGCGGCTGATGGAAGAGGCACACGCGCGCGGCATTCGCGTGATCGTTGACCTCGTCCTGAACCACACATCAACGCAACATCCGTGGTTTATCGAATCAAAAGACCCCAACTCAGATCGCCGCGATTGGTATGTGTGGGAAGACGACGATCCTGGTTATCGTGGGCCGAGTGGGCAACCCGCATGGCATTCGAGCGGTGGTGACTACTACTATGGTGTCTTTTGGAGCGGTATGCCCGATCTCAATTTAGAAAATGCGGCGGTGACGCAGGAGATGTACAGGGCCGTCGATTTCTGGTTAAACGAGCTTGGCGTTGATGGGTTCCGACTCGACGCGATCAAACATCTTATCGAGGAAGGGCAGGGTCAAGAAAATACGCCCAGCACCCACGAATGGCTGCAAGCCTTCCACGAATATTACAAAAGCGTCGATCCACACGCCTTTACGGTTGGTGAAGCATGGACGGGAACGCAGCAGGTGGTGCGCTACACGGGGAATGAGGTTGATGTGGCCTTCCAATTTGATCTTGCGCTTGACATTCTCAACGCATCTGATGCAGGGCTCGCACCGCTGATTTCCAAAACGCAAGCGGAAGTGTACGAGGCGTTTCCCGCCAATCAATATGCGACATTTATCACAAATCATGATCAAGATCGCGTCATGTCGCAGTTGGATGGTGAGGTCGATAAGGCGAAGTTGGCCGCATCAATTTTGCTGACAAGTCCGGGTATTCCATTTATCTACTATGGGGAAGAGATTGGGATGAGTGGGGGGAAGCCAGATGAAGATATTCGTCGACCGATGCAGTGGACAGGAGAAAATGGCGTTGGCTTTACAACGGGCACAGCGTGGCGCGCGCCAGCCGACGACTTTCCAGAAGTCAATGTCGCCGCCGCAGATGACGATCCGAACTCCTTACTCAACCACTATCGCTCGCTGATCAATCTCCGCAATAACCATGCCGCATTGCGGGTTGGCGAATGGTCGCTTGTTGAAAGCAATTCGGGGCGCATCTACGCATTCTTGCGCCATACTGAGGACGAAACGATTCTTGTCCTCATTAACCTGAGCCGACAGGGCGTCAACGCCGATCAGTATGCGCTCGAAATTGAGTCATCTGCGTTACGCGGGGCCGTGGGTGCGACATCGCTCTATGGATTGGCAGAACCAATAGCACCGACGGTCGATTCAGCGGGCGGATTTGCAGACTATGTTCCGTTTTCTGAGATCGCGCCGCGCTCGACACATATCGTGCAACTCAGCTCGCCATAAAGTTGTGACAATGGCAAGCTGGCTAGCCCCCCGCCCACATCAACTGGGATAGCACGACCACGACGATCCCGATCAAGATCGTGAGCGGCAAGCCGACCTTGACGAAATCCATAAACTCATAGCGACCGGGACCATAGATCAACAGGTTGCCGTGATGCCCGATGGGGGTAAGGAACGAGGCGACTGCCGCCATCGCAATCGCCATAACGAATGGTTCGGGCGGTTGATTGAGCAAGCGTGCCAAAGCAACCGCAATCGGCGCAAGGAGTGCCGTTGTGCCTGCATCGGACATCATCTGTGTAATTAGTGCGGAACTAGCAAATAGGATAAAGAGCGCAAGCGAGACGGGCAGACCGCCGATCAGGGACTCCATCCAATCGGCGAGGAGTGCGGCCGTTCCAGTTTCCTCCATCGCCAAGCCTAACGGGATGACACCCGCGATAAAGAGATAGATGCGCGTTTCGATTGAGTTATACGCCTGTTCAATGGTCAGGCAGTTTGTCAGCACCATCAAGGTCGCGCTGCCGAGCATGGCGATTTCGATGGGCACAATTTGCGTGACGGCTGCGACGATGCCGCCAAGCATGATTAACCCTGCCAGCCATGCGCGATGACGCAAACGCGGCTCACCTGAAAATGGCAGCAACATCAGGAATGAGCGATTCTTTTTCAACTCTGCAAGCGTTAGCTCATTGCCCTGAATGACGAGCACATCTCCCGCCTTGAGTTTGACGTTGGCGAGTTCGGCGCGTAGCCAACTGCGCTGCCGCCAAATGGCGAGCACGATCAGACCATAGCGGTTTAGAAAATCAAGTCGGCCGATTGTGCGATTGACGAGTGGCGAGTCGGGCGCAACGATGGCCTGATGCCATGCCTGTTCGTTGCTCTCTTCCCCCTCATCGTTTGCCAAGTTTCTGTCGGTGCGCTCACCATATTGCTGCAACGCATGGATGGCGAGATCGGGATCGTGTTTGACGGTTGCCAGCTCTTCGGGCGATGTGCGCACGAGGAGTACATCGCCTGCTTGAATGGTCGCATCGTTGCGCACGCTCAAGCGTCCCTCGTCAGCGCGGATGAAACCTGCCACGCGAAAATAGTCGGTGTGAGACGCTTCAAATTCGCTAAACGGCATGTCGATATATTTCGATTCGGCCGGAATGACCAGTTCGGTATAGTAGCCACTTAATTTGAGCAGTTCATCGTCGCTGGCCTCTTCTTTGCGATCAGGAAGCAGAAATCGGCCGAAAACCAACATATAGACCGTTCCCAAAATGCACAACGCGATCCCAATCGGCGCAATCGAGTAGATTTGTAAACTCGGCTGCCCCGATTGCTGCAAAATGCGATTGGCGATCAAGAATGCGGGTGCGCTGATAATCAGAAGCGTCGTGCCAAGCGAGGCGGCAAGCGACATTGGAATCAGCAGTTTTGAGGCGGGAATATCTTGGTCGCGGCTCAGCTTGAGCGTCACGGGAAGCATGACGGCCGTGATGGTTAGGTGGTGGGTGAAGGCTGAGAGCAGCGCGACGGCTGGCATCATCACGGCGATGGTGCGCGTGTAGCCACCGCTGGCATATCGGCCGATTAGGTCGCCTAACTTATCCGATAGTCCTGTGACATAGAGGCCGCCCGATAGTACAAAAACGGCGGCCGCAATGATAGCGGGCTCACTGGCAAAACCGCTTAAGGCTGTTTCGACATCGATGAGGCGGGTGGCGGTGAGCGCAACGATAATCAGCATTGCAGTTAGATCGACGCGCAACTTTTCAGTTAGCAGCAAAATAAATGCGATTGCTAAAATAATGAGTAATGTGATTTGTTGAGGGGTAATCTCTGTCATGATTTTGGCGCAAGTGTAACATACGCACGCATGGCGCGGATTGAAATAAGGATAGATTTTTAGAGCGATAATCTGAGATCAACGCACTATTTCGCACCTACTTTTTTGGCTGGTATACTACAACTATCGTGACAATCAAACATTGTGGTTGGTCGCCGATCCTATCCGGCGACTAGCCGCTAGCAACTAACACTAGGAGATACTGATGGCCTCCATCATTCAAAAGACAAGAACCCTCATTCAGGCAAATTTACACGATATGGTTGATCGTGCGCTGCAATCAAACTCCCCCGCCGTGATGAAGCAATACATCCGCGACGCACAGGAGAATTTACGCGACCTAGAAGAAGCGACCGCAACCGTTGGTGGCGAAGTTCGCACGTTGAAGCGTAAGTACGAAGAGTACAAAAAAGAAGCTGATAAGTATGATCGCAGCGTCGATCTGCTGCTGATGCAGGGAAAGGCTGACTTGGCACGCGCCGCACAGGGTAAGCTCAACACCGCCCGTGAAATGCAAGAACAGTACCACGCCCAGTGGGTCAGCCAAGAACGCGAGTACAAGACGCTGCAATCGGCACGGCTCAAACTACAGGCGAAACTCGACGAAGTGAAGCAAGAACAGCGTGAATTGGAAGCGTTGCTCAAATTGGCGAAGTCGAAAGAGAAGACGGTCAAGGCGATTCGCAGCGTGGACGATTTGATGGGTGTCGGCGATGCGGATATGGAGCGTTTGGGTCAGTCGATTCGCGCTCGTATTGACAAGGCGGACGCAGAGGCTGAGATGTACTCCAGCCGTTTGGATAACCAGATGGATGAGGCGTTGGGATCGGCCGAACTTGATCTGCAACTAGAAGAGCGTAAACGTCGTCTTGGGTTGGCTCAACCAGCGGCCGAAGATGAGATCAGTGACGAAGATCTGCTGAAAGAGCTTGAAAGCCTAGAGATTTAGTTTGGAAGAAACACGTAAAACGTAAAGCGTGCGCGCCACGTTTTACGTTTTACACATCACGCCCCCGTGCAAGAAGAAAAACAAGCTCTCGAACAGCGTGTTCAACGCGCTCTCCTGCAATACGCGCTGATGCGCCCAGAAAGTGCTGGCGTATTGGCCTTCTCGTTTCTATTGACATTTGTCCTCTCTCTGTTTGATACAGCCATCTTTGGTATCCCCAATGCGACTTGGATGATCGTGGGGATTGTGGCCTATCTAGCCCTCGCCTATTCCAGCTACACCGATACGGATATTGCCCATAAAGTGGTTGAATCGCTTCTGCGTGACGACTTTACGCCGGGCGACATCGGCGATGAAGAGTTGCGGGCCTATTTGGAGGAAGCGCTCGATTATCGTTCGCGCATCACCGATCTGATCACACAACGTCCTGATGGCGCACTCAAGGTGCAGCTTGAAGGGATGGCGAATCAGTTTGATGAGTGGATTGAGGAAATCTATACGATGGCGCAGCGACTTGATGAATATCGCGGTGAGCGACAGCGATTGCACAACGGTTTTGTCAAGGCCGAACAGCAGAATAAAGAGTACAAGAAACGTCTGGCGAGGGTCAGTGACGAGCAGCTGCGTGCTGATTTAGAGCGCAATATCGAGAACAATGACCGTCAAATCAAAACGATTCAACTGCTTGAAGCGACGATGGCTCGCGCTAAATTGCGGCTAGAAGATACGATCACGGCGATGGCGACGATTTACCCACAAACGCTCCTGCTCGACGCAAAAAATATCGACAGCAGCCGCTATGATCGCTTGGCGCAAGAGATTGCAGACGAGGTCGATGAGTTGGGCGATGTGTTGTACGCGATGGATGAAGTGTACGCGACGGACACGTTGTAATCACAAGCCAACGGTGCTGAAGATAATGGCAGCGACGAGCGCAACCAATATCAGATAGACGGCAAATATAAATAGAAAGAAGCCCAGACCGAAAATAAACATTCGGCCGATGTCGCCCCATGTCACGCTGCGCCCGACTGACCCGCCACGTGGGGCCGCTGTCAGCATTTCAAACACGGGCAAATCAGAACATTGGGCGGCCAAATCTAACCCCTCCGAACGCACGCGTAAATCAAAATAGATCAGCGTCATCACTGTGATGCGTAACGGATTGATAAACAGCCCAACTAGCACAGTTCCAATGGTCACCCCCATCACCGCCCAAACTTCTGTGTTGCCAAACTCTTGGTTCATCACCCCTTCAAACAGCGTCGCCCCTAACACCGTCACGAGCAATCCTTGAATCCCAGCCTGAATCGCCAATATGAGGAGGGATAGCGCAATCACCCACCAGATCAATGTCCAGAAGCGTGGTTTTGCGAGTCGCCATGCCCGACCAATCGCCGACCACGCGCTTTGTCCTTCGAGCATGATTGCGGGAATGACGAGCGGATAGACGACCCATGTGTAGAACATCAGCGCGCCGATTCCAGCCATCCAGCCAATCAACGTGATCAGCGCGATGAACGTCAGAATAGCGAGGCCGATCATGAGGGCAAGCGAGAGGACAGAGACGCCTGCAATAGATTGCCAACGCGTGCGTAATCGGCCGAATGCCTCCCCAACCGTCATCTTACCGCCAAAATATCCCTCTGCAACCACGACACAGAGCGCAGCATTGGCAAACTGCAACACAAACAGCGAGAGCAAATTATTGAGCGAACTCGCAAGGTTAATCCCCAGTGGGTTTCCAGTCGAAAATCCTGCCGTCGGATCTTCAAATAGCGTGATCAAATTGTCAAAGGTGAAGTAGACAATGAATAACGACAAGATCGCAATTGGAATCTGAACAACAGCCAGAATTGACCAGTAGGTCCAGAATTGGCGGCGGTACAGGCGTGTGGCGCGGTCGATGATTTGACCAATTGAGAGTGGACGTAAAGTAGTTTGCATCAGTGATTAACCTAACCGAGAATTTTTCGCATTGTAACAAAGTTTGGGCAACATTATAAATTCTGTCGTTTGCCACATCATTTATGCAACCCGCTAACGAATGCTTGAAGTGTGGAACATACGGCAACTTGCGTATACATCACGCTGATTATTTCCACAGTAAGCGAAAATTCGCTACAAATTAGGCTATAATTAGGGCCTAAGAACCATTATTACCAAAGGTAAACCTATGACAAAACAAGACTACTTTGGCGCACAGGCCAAGCTATCCAATGGTGGAACCTACTACAGCCTTGCTGCACTGGGTGATACCAGCCATCTCCCCTATTCAATTAAAGTCCTGCTCGAAGCGATGTTGCGCAACTGTGATGAATATATCGTCTCACAGGAAGACGTGAAAAAGCTCGCTAACTGGCAGCCCACTGAAGAGCAACGCCAAGAGATCGCGTTTATGCCCGGTCGCGTCATTTTGCAAGATTTCACTGGTGTTCCCGCCGTCGTTGATCTCGCCGCATTGCGCTCCGCGATGCAGCGCATGGGTGGCAAGCCGAGCAAAATCAACCCGCAAGTGCCTGTTGATCTGGTGATCGACCATAGCGTTCAGGTCGATCAATTTGGCTCCGCCTTTGCGCTCTTCCACAATGCTGAACGCGAATTTGTGCGGAATCGTGAGCGTTATGAATTCTTGAAGTGGGGACAAGACGCATTTGAGAATTTCCGCGTCGTTCCCCCTGCAACAGGTATCGTCCATCAGGTGAACCTTGAATATCTTGCCCGTGTCGTCATGAAAGATGAAGTGGGTGGGTCAGATGTTTACTATCCCGACAGCCTTGTTGGAACGGACAGCCATACGACGATGATCAACGGACTTGGTGTTGTCGGTTGGGGCGTTGGCGGAATTGAAGCGGAAGCAGTCATGCTCGGTCAGCCGATCTATATGCTGACCCCTGACGTGATTGGCTTTGAACTGACGGGCAAGATGCCTGAAGGTGCAACCGCAACCGACCTCGTTCTAACCGTCACAAAGATGCTCCGCGCACATGGCGTTGTTGGCAAATTCGTCGAATTTTATGGCAGCGGCATGGGCTCAATGAGTCTGCCCGACCGCGCAACGATTGCCAACATGGCACCCGAATATGGTGCGACGATGGGCTTCTTCCCCGTCGATGATGAGACGTTACGTTACATGCGTCGCACAGGTCGTACGGAAGAGCAGATCGCGCTTGTTGAAGAGTATTGCAAGGCTAATGGGCTCTTTTATTCGGCCGATTCTCCCGATCCAATTTTCACCGACACGTTGAAGCTCGATATGTCTACGGTTGTGCCAAGTTTGGCGGGACCAAAGCGGCCACAGGACAAAATTGCGTTGAGCGACATGAAGGAAGAGTATCGCAAGACGTTGTTGCGTCCAACTGGGCCACAGGGTATTGGGCTGAAAGAAGAGGAACTCGGCCGAACGGCCCAATATAAAAACGGCTCGACCATTGACATGAAACATGGTGATGTCGTGATTGCCGCCATTACCTCATGCACCAACACCAGCAACCCATCCGTTATGGTTGGCGCAGGTCTGTTGGCGAAAAATGCTGTTGAACGTGGTCTATCAGTCAAGCCGTATGTCAAAACAAGTATGGCGCCGGGATCAAAAGTTGTCACCGACTATCTCGACAAAGCAGAGCTAACCCCTTATCTCGAAGCACTTGGTTTCCACACGGTTGGCTATGGCTGCACGACCTGCATCGGTAACAGTGGCCCCTTGCCAGAACCTGTCAACAAGGCAATTGCAGAGGGCGATTTGGTCGTCTCATCGGTGCTTAGCGGCAACCGTAACTTTGAAGGGCGCGTCCATCCGCTAACCAAAACAAACTATCTCGCCAGTCCGCCCCTAGTTGTCGCCTATGCCCTCGCTGGCACGACCGACATCGACCTGCTCAACGACCCAATTGGGCATGACAAGAACGGGTCGGCCGTCTATCTGCGCGACATTTGGCCGTCAAATATGGACATTGAGCGCACGGTTGAAGCATCCCTCTCACCCGACATGTTCCGCAACAAGTATGGCAATGCATACACTGAGAATGAGCAGTGGAATGAGATTCCGACCAGTGGCGGTGAGGTGTTTGATTGGCAAGAGGACTCAACCTATATCCAAGAGCCACCATTCTTCATTGATATGGATGAAGATCCGACGATTCGTGAAATCGAAAACGCACGGGTGATGGTTAAAGTTGGCGACTCGACGACGACAGATCACATTTCACCGGCAGGTGCAATTTCTCGAACGAGTCCTGCGGCCGAATATCTGCTCGAACGCGATGTGGCTCCACAATACTTCAATAGCTATGGCTCACGACGCGGTAACGATCGCGTGATGACACGCGGGACGTTTGCCAATATCCGACTCCGTAACCAGATGGCTCCCGGCACAGAAGGTGGCTGGACGACCTATCTGCCGACCGATGAAGTGACGACGATTTTTGATGCATCGCTCAAATATAAGGCAGATGGAACACCGTTGGTCGTGCTGGCTGGCAAGGATTATGGCATGGGTTCGAGCCGTGACTGGGCGGCGAAAGGAACGCTGTTGCTCGGTATCAAGATGGCAATTGCGGAGAGCTACGAGCGCATCCATCGCAGCAACCTGATCGGAATGGGCGTGCTGCCGTTGCAATATGCGGCGGGAGAATCGGCCGAAACGCTCGGTTTGACAGGGCGCGAAACGCTCAGCACCGTCGGTTTGACCGATGATCTGAAACCGGGTCAAATTGTGCCAATCAAGGCCGTGCGCGAAGATGGTAGCGAATTCACCTTCGACACCATCTGCCGTATCGACACGCCCGTTGAAGTGGATTACTATCGCAATGGTGGCATTCTGCACACCGTCTTACGCCGATTTATTGCGGAAGGTTAGTTCTTACAGGGCAGGCTATTTGCCTGCTCACGAATAGGCAATCCGCTTATTTTGTAAAGGAGACAGCACCATGCTGTCTCCTTTTTGTTTTTTTGCGTATGTTACAATGGACTCGATTGTAACGACTCAGACTCTCTGGAAAGAATCTGTCATACCTGCGCAGGCAGGTATCCATTCTTCGGCGTGCCAGAGTAGATTCCCACCTGCGGGGAATAGCGGCTGAGTAGTTACGTTGGACTAAATAAGATTGGCTGAACTGTTGAGTAGCTGACCGGCTGAGTCGCTACGCATGGAGAACGAATGACACAAGTTACAGTACACGTGAATCAAATCGACACGGCAACCTCAGAAGGAATCGCCCGCAATCATAAGGTGTTTATCGACCGACCCGTTGGCAAAGGTGGCGCCGACGCTGGCGCGATGGGCGGGGAGCTATTGTTGATGGCGTTGGGCGGATGTTTTAACAGTAATTTGTTGGCAGCGATCAAGGCGCGTGATGCGGATATTCAGGATGTCAAAATTGAAATTGTCGGGACGCTGGCCAGTGCGCCAAGTCGTTTTAGTGCGATTGAAATGACGATCAATGCGACGGCGGTCGATCGCGCGCAGCTTGAAAAGTTGGTGACGATTAGTGAACGGGCGTGCATCGTGGCAAACACGTTGCGGAATTCGGCCGATTCGCAAGGCAATGCGCTTGCGCTCACCATTAAGGTGGGCGCGTAGAAAATGGGCTCTTTCGGAACTGGAACGAGCTAATTCATGGCTTATAGAAATGCTAGGCGAGTTTAATCGGCCGAACCAAGCTCTTATCAAACTCGCTAATTCGCTCCGCACCTAACTCGCTCACCCGCGCAAATGACGCTTCCGTGTCGTCGCGCAACCGTGCGAGATCCACGCCGCGACAGACATCTGGTAGTGGGTTCAACCATTGACGCACCCGCAAAAACATCTTGACAGCCCCACGATAGTTGCCGCGCTCAATTTGGTAGTAGGCGACCGCGACTTGCAAAATGGCGCGGTAGAAGTCGCGTGCGGCTCCCTTGTCATTCATCCATAACTCTTCTAAAGCATGATGGGCCGCATAAAACTGGCCTGAGTTGAAAAGCTCGATGCTGCTGTGCGCTGCGTCAGGCAGCGGTTGGGCACACCAGTTGTCGATGGCCGAAGTATTGGTTTGTTTTGCGAGGTTGGTGATGTAATCGGCCGATTTCGCCATAATCTTTTCTCGCAACACGCCCTTTTCTGCGCCAGCCGATTCGGCCGATTCTAGCAATGCCGCATCAGACGAATACGCCAAAATGGGCAGACGCCGTGTCGCCGGCGACGATTTGAACACAGCAATCCACTTCGTCGCAGCAATTTCTGCACTGTCCAAATCGAAGATCAGCAATGCGGGCTGTCTTTCCGTCAACATGCGCGTGACGTTACTCAGTTGTCCACCGTCCACTGGCTCACCGGGTCGCATAGTTCCTGCCACCTCGCCAAACTGAGCGGGATGGCTGATTACCTCAATCGTGAACTGTTTATGGTTTACGGTACGTTGTATTTCTGAGGTAAGTGGGTTTTCGGCCGAAAACAAAAAAATGAGTCTGTTCATGAAAGAATCCCGTCGTATAGGTGAACGGTTACGGTGTTGCAGTTGGCGCAGGTGTGGCTGTCTTAAACGGCTCCGTCACGATTTCAACCGTCGTGATTTGACCCGCCATTACCTCGACGGGAATCTGATAAATAACACCTTGCACCTCAGTGTACACGGTATACTCACCCGCTTTCAAATCAGCCAGCACAAAATTCTCCGCGTATTCGTCATCGGGTTGTGAGATATCGTCTGGATCGCCGAGATATGACCAAGTTGTACCACGCTGAAATTCGTCGTCTTCTGGCAGTGCCAATACGGGGATGCCTTGCCACGGCCGACCGCGTGGATCGATCAACCGCCCCACAATCACCCCACGACCATCACCGGGCAGCAGCCAGAGAAATGGATTGCGTGTCTGAAAAAAGTCATTGTCGCCGACGCGAATTTCGAGGTGTAGATGCCATGCTGAGGCGGCACCACCAAAGCCAACTTCGGCGATCTGTTCGCCGCGCTCGACATGTTGACCCTCATCGACGCGAATGTTTAGCACATGGCCATACAGCGAATAGACGGGTTGGCCGCGATAGCGTTCGTCATGTTCGATCACGACCAGTTGCCCATACCAGTCGCAGCGCCAGCCAAAACGCTCCTCTAAGTCTTCGCGCGCCGTAACGATTGTGCCAGACTCAATTGCCAAAATTGGCTCGCCGAGATCCTCCGCAACGTCAACGCCATTGTGCAACAACAAGCCATTTGCGCTGCCGCCATCATAGCCGTAGGGATAGGCGGGTTGGGTCAATAATCGGCCGACGCCGGGTAACAGCGGCTTGCCAAACCAAAAATGTGGCTGTGGATTTGGCACAGGGGTCGGCCAAGGGTCGGCGTCGAGATAGTAGCGATTGTATCGGGGGAAGGAAAATTCAGGACAAGTGCGATCAACGCTTGATGTGGGGCGTGGCGTGGGCGAATTCGTCGCGGTTGGGGTGGGAGATGGCGTTTCAGTTGGGATGGGCGTATTGGTGGGGGGGAGCGTGATGGTGGGTGGCGGTGGCAGGGATGGCGTTAATGTGGGCAGGCGCGTCGGTGTTGAACTTGGCGTTGCCGTCACAACCCAGCGCGTCGGCTCAGGAGTCGGAATAACGGTTTCAGCATCAGCGGCCGCCCCGCAGCCGATTAACAAAGACGCACACAATAACAAGACCCACTTCATCATAGGGGCGGTATTGTCGCTAAAGTTAGGTTTGCGTGCCACCCTGTTTATCTTTGATTTGTGTGGCGACTTCTTCGACAGTGCGATTGTTTGTGTCGATATGCGTTTGAAATAATGGATCATTCAACGCGGCAACACATCGTTCAACACGCCGGAATGTCCATCCGCCCTCTTCGTCGCCTCGTTGACGTAGTCGCTCAAAAATCGTTTCGGCCGATGCCGTCAAACAGAAGTGCTGCACGTTGTCATCGATCTGGCGCAACCCATTGACGATTGCAGCAAAATAGTCGGGTCGTACTATCGTCATCGGCACAATCAGATCGCGTCCGTACTGTTTCTGTAGACGCGCTGCGATTTCGACCGTCAATTCAGGCCACAGCGCAATATCCTGAAAATCGTCACTATCTTCGCTGCCCGTGCGTAGGCCATCTGTCAGATAGCGCAACGCCATCCCAACGATCTCAGGATCATAGAGATGGCTGTTGGGCAGTCGGTTAACCAACTCGGTTGCAACAGTTGTTTTTCCAACACCAAATGAGCCATTGACGAGAATGATCATTAAAGACGAAAGCGGAAGAGTTGCCAACTGGTTAGTACTACAACGAGACTTTGCCAAATCCTACGGCTAAAGCCGAAGGCTGATACGCGAAACGCGCTCAAGCGGCGTTGTTTGCAGTGCGTTTCAACGCACTTTGTGTAATAGCCTGTGGTTTTAACCACAGGCTTTCAATCAGTCCATTGAAGTCTCGTTGTCGTGTTGGTGTCTCGGAGTTTTCGCTCTTGATCTGTCGTGGTGCGTGGTGCGTGTCCAGAGTACGCACCACGCACCACGCACCATAGCGGCGAAAACCCAAAAACACTAACCCAACTATCCCTCGTAAGGTCAGCTAGCAACTCTATGACGGCTAATCCATCGCGCCGACGGGCGTGAGTGGTTCGGCCGAATTGACCTGATCCTCAACGAACGCCTCCATCATCTCATAGGCTACGTCATCCGTGAACTGCTTGGGTGGCGATTTCATGAAGTAGGCAGAGGGCGCGTAGAGAATACCGGCAATTCCATGATCGAGGGCAACCTTGATACAACGAATCGAGTCAATGGCAACCCCTGCTGAGTTTGGCGAATCTTCCACCGACAAACGCATTTCAAGATGCATCGGAACATCTCCAAACAGCTTTCCTTCCATGCGGATAAAGGCCACTTTGTTGTCTTTTTGGAACGGCACATAGTCGCTCGGGCCGATGTGGATGCTATCCGCATCGAGTTCGTTGCGACCTAGAACGGCCTGAACCGACTGCGTTTTCGACTTCTTCTTAGAGGCCAAACGGCTGCGGTTGAGCATGTTGAGGAAGTCGGTGTTGCCTCCGGTGTTGAGCTGATAGGTGCGCTCTAGCTTGACACCACGTTTGCTGAACAGATCGGTCAGCACGCGATGGGTAATCGTTGCGCCGACTTGTGATTTGATGTCGTCGCCAATGATGGGGAGGCCAGCTGCTTTAAAACGATCGGCCCACTCTGGATTGCTGGCGATAAAGACGGGCATGTTGTTGACGAAGCCAACTTTTGCCTCAAGCGCACATTCTGCATAGAAACGCGCCGCCTTTTCGGAGCCAACAGGCAGATAGCTGATCAACATTTCTGCGCCGCTCTCGTTGAGTGCGTTGACAATGTCTGCCTTGCTCGCCGATGGGCGATCTGCAAGCACGAACGTCTGATGGTCAGGATAGTCGTCCATGTGGGCTGCGACCCCATCGAGGATGTTGCCCATCTTGACCTTTACGCCTGTCGTTGGCACGTCAGGTGCAAAGACGGTTGTGCAATTTGGCTGGGCAAAAATCGCATCTGCGACATCCTGCCCGACTTTGCGACGGTCAACGTCGAAGGCGGCGACCACTTCAATGTCGGCTGGTGTGTACCCACCGAGATTCCAGTGCATGAGGCCGATAGCATCTTCGGCCGATTTGTCCGCATAATAATGAATTCCCTGAATCAGAGAACTCGCACAGTTGCCAATACCGACGATTGCAATTTTAATTTTGTCCACGTTTTTGCTCCTTTGCAAACAAAAACGGCACGCTGTTCACGTGTGCATGAAAGCGTGCCGTTCGATAAGTTGGATAATTCTTTGTCGAGAAGTAACATCGCGCAAATACGCGAGTGTAATCAAGCATGTTACACATTCTAGCAAGTTGTAGTTAGCTTTTTGTTTGCGGCGCCTAGATTTTATATTGCTCTATTCTTACTCATCCACAGCCCGCCACAGACAGACATGGTGCGATGAAACGCAGAAAATAGAGATTCAACCCGGTAAATCCAAGCGTAATCCCTAGAGGCAACAGCCATGCGGCACGAGGCATGCGTTGTACGATGATATGCCACCATTCACCCCAACCCGCTGCCATGCCAATCCCAATTGGGATCAACGAGACAAAGAGATAACGCCCTTGATGCTGGACAAAGCGCAAGTTATAGACGACTAAGAGCAGCACGTTCAATCCAAGCAGCGACCCCAACAAAACGAGGTGCGAGCGATTGATCCCCTTGCGCAAGCGCCAAATGGCACCACTGATTCCCGCGCTAGAAAGCAATAGAAGCGGTGGGTATGTCCAGTTGGGCAACGTGCAGCACATCCAGCCGAATTGTCCAAAGAATGAGCGAAAGGATGTGCGGAAAAAGCTTTGCACGACAAAAGTGCCACCATATTCTGCAATCCATTCGGCCGTTGTTGGCTGGCCCACCACGATCGAATCGTGGCGCACCGTCCCTAAAAAGTCGAGACCGGGATAAACGATCACATTGCGCCCCCACCAGAGTAGTCCGATCAACAATGCGGGGACAAACACCCTTAAAGCGGTCTGGAACAGTTCCCGCCATCTGCCCCAAAATTGATAGAGCAGCACCAATCCAATCACTCCTGCCATTAAATAGGCTGTTACCTTTGTCAGAAAGGCCAGACCTAATAGGAGTGATAAATAGCGAGTATTGCGGGATTTCCATACGCTTAGATTGGGTTGTTGATTCGTATCGGTCATTCCGACGAGCAGCAGCAGCATTGCCGCAACGAGCAGCTCGGCAAGTGCATCATTGTTGACAGAACTTAAGATCGCCACATGTTGGGGCAAGAGCGCAACAAAGGCGGTTGTCGTGAGCGCAAGCCATCGTTGGGAGAAGAGGCGTGATGTGATGAGATAGGTGAGAACAATCGTTGCCGCGCCGAGCAAGACTGATGTGAGCCTAAGCGCAGTCAGTGAACCGTTAAAGAGGCGATAGACAGGGGTTAGCAGTAGGTAGTAGAGGGGTGGCTGATAATCTTCATATTCGAGATCAAAGATAGGATATTGTGGATCAAAGCGGCTGCTTACCGCGGCGTTCTTGTACGCTTCATCGTAGTCACCCATTTCCATGATTGGAAACGCCCCTGCTGCCAGTTGGCGGACATAGTTATAGTGGGCGGGTTCGTCGGGAGCTTGCCACGCAGGTGTGCGGACGGCAAACTGGGTAGCGATCAAAAGATAAAGTAGTAAGATAGCGGCGAATGGCGCGTGCTTTAGCATGGCGTGATCTTATGGTATTTGGGTGTACGGTGCGACTACGCATCGGCAACGTTTAGAAACTTTGACGGTCAATTTTCGTGCCCCATATTGCGGCGATTGACGGGATGCGCTTCATTTTGGTCGAGACAAACCCGTTGATAGGGGTATAATAGCGCGCGGCGGTGTGAGAGATGAACGGAGCAGCTATGAGTTATATGGCGCAGCGCGTGCAGCATTACGGCACGACAATTTTCACTGAGATGACAAATTTGGCAAACGAATATGGCGCGGTCAACTTGGGGCAGGGGTTCCCAAATTTTGCCGCGCCCGAGTTTGTTAAAGAGGCAGCACGCGCGGCGATTTCGGCCGATATTAATCAATACCCACCGGCAATCGGCCGATCCCGACTGCGCCATGCGCTCGCCGCCAAATATGCGCGTCACTACAACATGGAGCTCGACCCCGCATCCCAAATCGTTGCGATGCATGGCGCGACGGAATGCCTCTTTGCGACCATCCAATCGCTCGTTGATCCCGGTGATGAAGTCATCATTTTTGAGCCATATTTTGACACCTATGTGCCTTGTGTTGAGTTTGCAGGCGGGACGCCCGTCTACTATACGCTTGAAGCCCCCAAGTGGGAGATCGAGCCTGACAAACTTGCCGCGCTATTCTCAGACAAAACCAAACTCATTCTCATCAACACCCCGCATAATCCAACGGGTAAACTGTTCAGCCGCGCCGAATTGCAGATGATTGCCGATCTGTGTCAGCAATATGATGTGATTGCCATTTCTGATGAGGTCTATGAACATATCGTTTTTGATGAGGCGCAACATATTCCAATTGCGACATTGCCCGGTATGGCCGATCGCACGGTGACGATCAGTAGTATTGGTAAGTCGTTTAGCGTGACGGGTTGGAAAGTCGGGTGGGCGATTGGATCGGCCGAAATTTGTACCGCTATCTTTCGTAGCCACCAGTGGATTACATTTGCAGGTGCAGCGCCGCTCGAAGAAGCCAGCGCAGCCGCGCTCGAATGGGCTGATGAGACAGGCTACTATGCTCAATTACAGGCAATGTATCAGCGTAAAAGGGATACCTTACTTTCCGCGCTCAATGAGGCCAATCTGCCCGTCATCACGCCTGCGGGAACCTACTTTGCAATGGTAGATATTAGCGAACTTGGATTTGCGAACGACCGCGACTTTTGCACCTATCTTACAAAAGAGATTGGCGTTACCCCGATTCCGCCCAGCTTTTTCTACACGACGCCCAATGCGGGAACCGACTTGGCACGTTTTGCCTTTTGCAAGACGGATGAAGCGTTGGCAGAAGCGGCAGATCGCCTACAGAAACTAGGTTCATCCTCATGTTAAGTTGGATTATTCGATTACTCGGATTGGTATTTGTATTGCTCATTGCGGGGCTATTTGGGTTGCTATGGGTGGGAAATCGGCCGATTAATCCCGCTCCTCAAACGGTTCCCTCCGTCAATCCGCCGCCGCAGGTCGAGTCAATCGACGTCACTGTGCCAGCCGCCTCACCGCTTACAACGCTCAACAACGGCGAGCGCATGACGACGCTGATAATGGGCGTAGACCGCCGCCAACGTGATGATGGTTACACGCTGACCGATTCAATCATGTTGCTTTCGATTGATCCTGCGACGGAGACAGCATCAATTTTGTCGATTCCGCGCGATCTATTGGTCGAAATTCCTGGTTTTCGCCCGCATCGCGTCAATGCCGCATTTATCTTGGGCGCACAGGAAGGGGGCGACAAGGCAGGTGTCGAGCTGGCGATGCAAACCATCTCGCAAAATCTGGGCGTTGAGATCGACCATTATGCACTGCTCGATTTTCAAACGGTCGTTAATATCATTGATTCGGTTGGCGGCGTAACAGTCCGTGTGCCACAAACGATTGATGATCCACAGTATCCAGACAGCAACTACGGTTATGATCCGTTCTATATTGAAGCGGGGGAACATCTGCTCGACGGCAATACTGCGCTGAAATATATGCGTTCTCGTCATGGCACGACCGATTTCAGCCGTTCGCAGCGGCAGCAGCAGGTATTGTTGGCGTTTCGCAATCAGTTGTTGGATAGAAATTCGGCCGAATTGATCTCTCTTGCCCCGACCGTCGTCGATAAATTGCGCGACGGGTTTTTCACCAGTCTCTCCACCAACGAAATCGTGACCCTCGCACAAGTCGCCACCCATCTTTCCACACGCAACATTCGCATGGCCGTGCTTGACTACGACTATGTGCAAAGTCAAGCCACTGAAAATCAGGGAACCGTATTGGTCATCCGACCCGAAAAAGTTTCCGAACTGATTGCCCAACTGTTTTATTAGTTCATATTCCGTCCCAAAAAGATAAGAATTACCTATGCGCTCCGCGTAGCGAAAAGTCATTGGTTGACATCTGTTTAGCTATCTGTATAATTTCTACATCTAGCGAATTTTCGCTAACAAGAAATTTTACACAAAACAAGAAATTTCACTTAATGGAGCGAATCTGATGAAACAAGAAAATGAAACTATCGTTGAAGAGTTTGAAAAAGAAGAAGATCAGTTCGTCCTTGCGACTGACGAGGAAGATACCAACATCTACCGCGATTTCTTCCGTCATTAATCTTTTAATTTCTACTCCTTATCGTGAAAGCCCCACCTATTTGGTGGGGCTTTTTGTTTTACGACGACAAAACCCGTTTACGCTATAGTTCCCTAGCAAATTTGAAGGAAATAACCGCCACTCGACTCTACAGCAGTGACTAAAGAAAAGAAGATGAAACTTCATGCGCTCCGACCTCACAATCGATGATTTGATAGATGAATATTACAGTGCGATGCTGCGCTTGGCGCAGTCGTATCTTGATGATCGTGCGGAAGCGGAAGATGCAGCGCAGGAAACATTCATTGCCGCCCACAAGAATTTGAAGCGGTTTCGTGGCGATTCGTCGGTTAAAACGTGGCTCTATACCATTGGCACAAATTTGTGTCGGCGGCGGCTGCGCCAGCGGAAACGTCGTGATGTGATTTGGGGACGTTGGGAGCAGGATCAAAAAGATCAGCAATCGCCGTCGCTTGAATATCAAACGGTTCGCAGCGAAACAGATGCAGCATTGTGGGAAGCTGTCGATGAGCTAAAGCCCAAACATCGAGAGCCGATCATCCTGCGCTATGTGCATGATTTGACCGCCCGCGAAATTGGTGAAGTTCTTGGCATTAGCGAAGGAACCGTCTATTCACGCATTCACTATGCCCAAAAACAGCTACGGGGGGTGTTGATTGATCGTGAAATGTTTAACGTGCGACCATGAAACATGAGATAGCGCAGCAGTATTTATTGATGGCACAGGACGGGGCGTTGTCGGCTCGTGATGCGGACGCGCTTGCGCGACATTTGCGCGAGTGCGCCGAGTGTCGCGCCGTGGCGCGCGAGTTGGATGAGCTAGAGACGCAGTTACGCTACCGACTCAAAGTGCGTTATCCGACCGTGAGTTCGGCCGAAATTATCTTTCCCAAAGCACGCCTCAAGGCGGCTATCCCCCGCCACCCGGTCGTGCGCCACTATACGCCGCTCGCGGCCGGCATCGCTGCACTTGTCGTTCTGGTTAGCGTATTGCTCTACGCGACGCAGCAATTTATGCCACAAGAGACGGCTGTACAGCAAACTTCTACGCTGGTTGCCGCCATCGTCACAGAGGTCGCAACCCAGACGGCTGAGCCATCATTGACTCCCACAGATGAACCGCTGCCGACCGCTACCAGCGAGCCATTGCCAACAGATGAACCAACGGCGACGAATGAACCATTGCCAACGCTGGAGCTATTGCCCACCGACACGGTCGTTCCAACGACCGAGATTGAGCATGTGGTGACAGAACCGATAGCCCCTCTGGCGACAGCGGTTCCACCAACCGACGTTCCGCCGACTTCTCCTCCCACACTCGCGCCAACGGCGACGGCGATACCCGCCACAGCAACGCCAACAATAGAGCCGACGGAAGAGGCGATTGATGTAGAAATGGCGTTGGCACAGTTGGATGGGTATGTTGCGGCTCTAAATGGCTCCTCGACAGATGCAATTCTGAACTATTTTGCGGAAAAAACCCACTATGGAACGGGGGAGGGGCGACGGACGCAGCAGCGAGAGGAATTATCGGCCGAATTTAACGCCTTGCGCGCCTTAAATAGCTACTTCTCACTAGACAAATGTCGCTCAAATGCGCTGCAACATTCTCAAATCAGTTTTACCGCCGCATGTGAATTGACAATGACAAATGATTGGCGCAATGCGCTCGGCTTAGCCCCGTATGTCTCGCAGTTAGCGGTGAGCCTAGACGAAAATCTGGCAATCATTTCGCTGACCGATTATCAGTACCGTGATGGCATTGCGACAGATTGGAACCGCGTCCAAGCGTTCCAGCAGTGGTTGTCGACGACCTATCCCAGCGTACAAAGCCAGCAAATGCGTGGCAACCCCACAAACTACTTGCGGCATGTTAACTTGACCCTATTGCCGTATGCTCACGAGTGGGCCGCGGCTGGACAGCCATAAGGTCTTTTTCTGCAATAGCACTTAGATGTAATCGGGCGTTCGGGAAAACTGTTAATGTCTTTTGGTTAATGCATGGTGCGTATCCAGTTCACGCACTACGCACCACGTCTCTGCATAGTAACGAAAAACTCGTAACCGAACGTAAACCAAATCTGTTACAATCCCCAAAAACAACGGGAATCAGCATGAAGTTAACCGTCTCACTTGCCCAGATGGACATCGTTTTTGGGAAGCCGCTCGAAAATTTGGCAAAGGTGCGCCACTTCGCCGCCGCTGCGGCAAAACGTGGCTCCAACTGGCTCGTTTTGCCTGAACTGTGGTCTACGGCCTATGATTTGACCAACGCCGGCGAACATGCCACCCCAACCAATGGCGGAATCTTCGCAGAAATCGCCACACTCGCGCAACAGCACAATCTCCACATTGTTGGCTCCAGCCTCGCTACATTGGGCACCGCACAGTTCGGCAACACGTTGACATGGCATCAGCCTGACGGAACCATTGCTGCAACCTATAGCAAGCTTCATCTATTTCGTCTGATGGACGAACATCAATATCTGACGGCCGGTGATGCGCCACAGCTTGTCGAGACAGCGTGGGGGCGTGTTGGATTGGGCATTTGCTACGATTTGCGCTTCCCAGAGCTCTTTCGGCACTATGCCCTAGCGGGGGCGACGATGATGATCTTGCCCTCTGAATGGCCGCACCCGCGTCGGATGCACTGGCGCACCTTATTGCGAGCACGCGCCATCGAAAACCAAATGTTTATGATTGCATGTAATCGAGTTGGGGAGGGGGGTGGCAACCAATTTTTTGGTCATTCCGCCATCATCGATCCGTGGGGGGAGACAATCATCGAAGGTGGAGAGCAAGAGATGTTGTTGACGGCTGAGATTAATTTCGGCCGATTGCCCAACGTGCGCAGCAAAATTCCCATCTTTACAGACCGTCGTCCAGATGTCTATAAGCTCTAAAAGAAAAAGGGCGTTTCCAACTGGAAACGCCCTTTTTCAATGAGTGTGGTGTCTCAACACAAGTTACGGGTGGCGAATAACCATCTCCACTTTCCCCTGAATTTGAACTTTGCGCGCATCAACATAGATTGCATCATAGTTAGGATTGGCTGGCTCAAGGCGGACCTTATCCTTATCACGATAGAAGTATTTGAGGGTCGTGAGGTCATCGCCATCTGAGATCCATGCGGCAACCATATCGCCGTCTTTGGCCGTCGACTGATGGCGCAGGATAACCATATCCCCTTCATTGACCATTGCATCGATCATCGAATCACCCTTGACGCGCAGCGCATAGAGGTCTTTCGTATTGTCACCAAACATCATTGCGCCGATTTCGACCATATCTTCGCCGTTGCCTTCAAATGACTCAATTGGTTCACCTGCAACAATCGCACCCAAAAATGGGATGTGAAGGGAGCCATTGACCACCTTAGACGTGCTGCTAAAACCAAGAAACTTGCGCGATTTATCGGTCAGACGCAGTCCGCGTGAGACCTCTGATTCGCGCTCGATCATTCCCTTTTCAACCAAACGTGTCAGATTGTAGTTGACTACGGAGGTAGATGAGATCTTGACATTTCGGCCGATTTCTCGAATCGTTGGTGGACGAGTATTGTCCGCAATGTAATCAGCAATATATTGCAAAATGCTTTTTTGACGTTCAGACATATCTTTCTTAGCCATTTTCATGCTCCATCCACCTTTTCAGTGGGATAATTGATCAAGACACACACATTCCCTACCAGTATAGACGAACGGCTGTTCGCCGTCAAGAACAAAATTTCCGAACTTCTAAGCGGAACGGATGAGTCTATCTTTTGGCCCACAATTTCGCGGATTGCCGGCGCAAACATGCCATGCATAGAAGAAAATTCTAGGATGGTAGGCTTTCGTTACTATCCACTAGCAACTATTAATTAGCCTCGACCCTAATTGACTTTTCAGCACAGATGTTTTATCCTTTTGAGAGCTACACGAAATTGAAATGAGAGTGTCAATGAGCGACAAACAACCAAATTTAATTCCAGAAGAACTACTCCCGGCCGATTCAAGACGGGTTACAACTGAAACGCCATTGCAGGCTGCAATTGGTGCATTTCAAAATCATATGGAGGAGGAAGGCTTCTCCATTCATACGCAAAAGGCATTCGTTAGCGACCTGCGTCTATTGGGAAAATATCTTGGTATCGGTCAACCAGTCGGCGCCATTGGAACGAATAATCTCAACGACTTTCTTAAATGGATGGCGTATGATCGAGGCGTCTCATGTAGTGCAAAGACGTATGCGCGGCGCGTAACCACGCTAAAGGTCTTTTTTGGTTGGCTCAACAAAGCGGACGTTCTTTTGGTCGATCCGTCCACTGCTGTCGCGCAACGGAGCGTGACGAGCCCATTGCCGACTGTACCGACGGAGGACGATATCGAGAAGGCGTTGGCCGTGACGGAGGCGATGCGCTCCCATGAAGATAGCAACAAGCGCGACAGTCGGCCCCATCTATTGGTGACCCTGTTGTTGCAAACGGCCATCAAGAAGGGGGAGGCGATGGGGATCGTGCCGAACCACATCGAACGGGATGACGAGCCATATCTGTTTGTGCGTTATAAAAATCCCAAAATGCGGAGTAAAGAGCGCAAAATTGCGCTTGATCCCGATTGGCTCGATGTCCTTGATGAATATCTTGAGCAGTATGAGCCAACCGATACGCTCTTCACCTGCACCGCACGCAACTTGGAGTATGTGTTGCGCGATGTCGCCGAGGAGGCGGGTCTCGATCGGGGTGCGCTCTCATTTGAGAATTTGCGCTGGACATCGGCACTGCGCGATTATGATGCGGGTGTAGATGATGACTTGATTCGGCAACGCATGGGTCTTTCAAAGGTGACATGGCGCGAGACGCTCAATAAGTTGAGTCGTTTGGCGGAAAAGCAGAAGGTGATCGCGTCACAACCGCGTTGAGATTGGAAGAGATTCCATTATCGTGTGTCTTTAGATTTATGCTATCTTGGTGCGTGGTGCGTGGTGCGTGATACGTTTCTGTCCACGCACTACGTTACATTAACCATTTTCCAAAAAAGTTGAATCTCTATTACTGCTGCCAGAGATAGGGCAACCATTCAAAGGCCAGCAGGTGTCGCCAAACGGCCCATGAATGACCTCCTTGCATGGTGAAGTAGCGATGATTGACGTTGCGTTCAGTTAGTCGCTCGTGTAGCTTCGCGTAGTCGTCTATAAACCAGTCGTCTTGTAGACCACAGCCGAGAAAGAGATCGTCTAGCGTATTGAGATTTTCGGCCGAAATCTCCTCTCCCAGATACGCACCGAACTGCTTGCGTCCATACAAGGTGCCGCTAAACAGCCCCAACGCACAAAATTGATCGAGCCGCGCAAATCCAACACACTCCGTCTGCATCCCGCCCATCGACAAACCCGCCAACGCACGCCCGTTTCGCTCAGTCTGCACGTTGTAAGCACCTTCCACCAATGGAATCACGTGGTCGAACAGTTCTGCTTCCATGTTGGTGAAATTTGTGGCGTAGAAGGCGTCTGTCTTGTTGTGAAAGTCGGTGGCAATGTGCCCATTGGGCATGGCGATCAACATCGGCCGAATTTTCCCCGCTGCCAATAAATTATCCGCAATCGTTCCTGCCGCCCCGATCTGGCTCCATGAATACCCCAACTCGCCTGATCCATGCAGCAAATAGAGCACCGGCAAAGGCGCCCCCGACGGATCATAGTTTGGCGGCGTGTAGATGTGTAGATCGCGGAATGCATTGGCTACATCTGAGTGATAGGTATGACGATGAATCACGCCGTGCGGCACGTCTTGCGGCATGAAATATTCTGCCGCCTCTCCTGCAATCTGGAATAAGCTAAAGGCCGCCATCGCGCCGACTTTGACCGCAAAGTTCTCGGGATCGACAAAACCCACCCCGTCTATTTCGATTTGATAGCTATAGCTACCCGCTGGAAGGGGTGGGGTCGTCAGTTCCCAGCGTTCTTCTGTTTGTGTAAAAGGCAGTTCCGCGCCTGCCGCTAAACCAAGTCTAAGTTGGACGGTGCCGCCTGTTAGGGTAACGGTTTTTGCGTTCGGGGCGATGACGTGGAAGGTGACACTATTGTCTGGATGGATTTGTGGTGATTTTGACATGCAACTAGAATCCCATATTTCGGCCGATAATTTCCTTCATGATCTCGTTCGTCCCACCATAAATCGATTGGGCGCGGCAATCGACATACGCTCGCGCAATTGGATATTCTGTCATGTAGCCATAGCCACCGTGCAGTTGCAGACATTGGTTGACCACACGATTTTGCAGATCCGTCACCCACCATTTTGCCATCGATGCGGTCGATGCGTCGAGTGTCCCTTCAACGTGTTGCATGATGCAATCGTCGATGAAAGTTCGGCCGATTTTGATTTCCGTCGCCATCTCTGCCAGCTTAAAGCGTGAATTTTGGAAGGAGCCAATTTTTCGGCCGAATGCTTCGCGTTCCTTGCAATACGCCTTCGTCCACTCTAACGCCACCTCTGCACCGCCCATTGCGCCAACCGCAATCGTCAACCGCTCCTGCACGAGTCCACCCATCAAATAGTAAAACCCTTGCCCTTCCTCACCAAGCAAATTTTCGACTGGCACTTCAACGTTCGAGAAATAAAGTTCGGCCGTATCCTGTGCGTGCATCCCGATTTTTTCTAAATTGCGCCCGTGCGAAAATCCTTCCCGATCTGACTCGACGACGATCAGGCTCATCCCCTTGCGCCCCGCCGCTGGATTGGTCTTGCAAACGACAATGGTCAAACTCGCGTTGAGCCCATTGCTGATAAACGTCTTTTGCCCATTGATGATGTAGGAATCCCCTTGCCGCACTGCGGTTGTGCCAACACTCGCCAAGTCGCTGCCCGTATTTGGCTCCGTCATCCCAATCGCGATGATGCTCTCACCCGTCACAGCTCCTTCAAGCCAGCGTGCTTTCTGTTCCGCATTGCCATACTTTGTGATGTAGGGAACCGCCATTTCGCTATGGATCGGGAAACCAATGCTCGACATGCCGCTATAGCCGATCTCTTCGGCAATAATTGCCTTATAGCGAAAATCAGTCTCTCCGAAACCGCCATACTCTTCTGGCACATCGAGCGCAAGAAATCCCTGCTCCCCTGCCTTGAGCCAAAACGATTTGTCGATCAGGCCAGCCTCTTCCCACTGGTCATAATTTGGCCGCGCCTCTCGCTCCAAAAATTGTCGAAATGCGTCGCGGAACATTTTGTGTTCTTCGTTCAGGAATTTGTCTTGCATGTTGCTCTTGCAGCGACCTTTTAGCGGTCGTTGTGCGCTAGATTTGTGTCGTATGTGTGAGGGATTATACTTGAAATTGAGAAACGGGTAATGCGTAAAACGTAAAACATCAGAGACGGATCACGGCTTTTTGCGCATTGTCGTTGCCAAACTCCACAATAACTTCACCACCATGTGCAAAAATCGAATGTTGCTGTAAATTAGGTTTATTCCAATGCTCGGAATAGGTTTCAACATTGAAGGAGAACAGTTATGACCCGTTTGTCATCTCGCTCACATATCACAAAAACCGCCCTGATTACGGGGTTTCTACTACTTTTTGCGACAGTTCTTGTGCGCTCCACGCCGATTGTGCGTGCCGCCAACAGCATTACGCTTGCTGGTAATTTACAGGCGGCGATCAGCGGTTGTGCCGACTGGACGGCCGATTGCGCCGAGACCCATTTGACTGCCGTTGGGAATAGCGTCTGGCGCGGCGCGTTTACCGTTCCTGCTGGCAGCTATGAATATAAGATGGTCGTTGATGACTCATGGGATAATGGCTCCTATGCCGGTAACCATCAGGCCAACGGCAACACGACGCTCGAAGTTGCGGCAGAGCAAGCCGTCATCTTCTACTTTGATGAAAAAACAAACGCAGTTCTCGATAGCGTCATGGATTCAGTCGCGGTTGTGACGGGCGCGGTTCAGTCGGAAATCGGCTGTCCCGGCGATTGGCAACCGGAGTGCGTTCAATCGCTGATGAACGACGTAAATGGAGACGGTGTCTACACGCTGACGACGACAGCGCTTGCCGCTGGGGATTACGAGTACAAAATTGCGTTTAACGAAGGCTGGGGAAATGGCGAAGTTCCCGCCAATAATGCCGTCTGTTCTGTTGCCAGCGACAACGCTGCCATGATCTTCAGTTGGGACAGCGCGGACGATACGGTGGCATGTATGGCCGCACCCGAACCGACGACAACCGTCGCCCTCGTGGGTGACTTGCAAGATGAGCTGGGCTGTTCGGCCGATTGGCAACCTGAATGCACCACGACCGAACTGACTGAAACGGTCAACACTGTCTATCGTCGTGAGTTCACCGTTCCCGACGGCAGCTACGAATATAAAGTTGCGCTCAACGATACATGGGATGCCGCCTATCCTGCGAATAACATCGCACTTGTCGTCCCACCCACTCGTGACACGGCCGTTCGCTTCTACTATGACCATAAGACGAACGCCGTTATGGACAACGTCAACTGGCCGCAAATTCCTGTCGCAACGGGTGAAATACAAGAAGAGATCGGCTGTCCCGGCGATTGGCAACCGGAGTGCATTGGCTCACTGATGACCGATGTGGATGGCGATGGCATCTTTATGTTTGTGACATCTGCGCTGTCAGCGGGTGATTACGAATTTAAGGTGGCATTCAACGAAGGTTGGGGGAATGGAGAAGTGCCAGCCGATAATGTAGTCTGCACGGTTCCAAATGACAATGACGAGATGACGTTTAGCTGGAATTCGGCCGATAATGCCGTAACCTGCAGCGCACCATCCACAGGCGGCGGAGACTTTGACCCCTCTGTGACGGCGGCACGGATCAACTATGATGTGCAAAACGACGTCTTCTACTTTGTGTTGACCGACCGCTTTAGCGACGGGGATACAACCAACAACGAAGGCGCCAACGCGGGCGGAACCTTTGCCGAAACGGGCTACGACAAGACCGACAAATCGTTCTATCACGGTGGCGACTTTGTGGGAATGGAAGCACAGCTCGACTACCTCGAAGAGCTAGGCATCACCGCACTTTGGGTCACACCCCCCTTTGTCAACCAAACGACGCAACCAGACAGCAGCGCAAGCAAGGGCATTGGCGCAGCCTATCATGGCTACTGGATTCTCGACTATGAAAACGCTGATCCGCACTTGGGAACAAACGCCGAGCTGGTCAGCCTGATCACAGAGGCACACAATCGCGGTATCAAAGTCTATTTTGACATGGTTGTGAACCACACGGCCGACGTTCTCGACTATGAAGGGGACAGCAACGCCTACATCAGTAAGGATAACGTCCCTTACCGTGATGCAGATGGCAATGAGTTTGACGATGCCGACTATGCAGGCGGCGACACCTTCCCACCACTTGATGCGTCAATCAGTTTCCCCTATGTGCCAGAAATTCCAACTGGCATGGAAAATGCCAAAGTCCCCGCGTGGCTCAACAACCCGATCTACTATCACAATCGGGGTGACACCAGTTTTACGGGCGAAAACTCGCTGTATGGCGACTTCTTCGGCCTCGACGACGTCTTTACGGAACATCCCGACGTAGTTAACGGCTATATCGACATCGTGAAAAATTTGATCGACGTGTACGATATCGACGGGCTACGTCTCGACACGGTCAAGCATGTCAACATTGAACTGTGGCAAAATTTTGCGCCTGAAATCATGCAATATGCGGCGGACAATGGGAAACCAGAATTCTACATGTACGGCGAGGTCTTCGAGTTCGCGCCGTCTGTCATAAGCGAATACACGACAAATGGTAACTTGCCATCCGTTGTAGACTTTGGTTTTTGGGGGAGCGCGAAGGGATTTTCGGCCGATAACAGCCCGACCGACTCTCTACGCGACTTCTTTGCTCAAGATGATTACTACACCGATGCAGACAGCAACGCCTACGGCCTCGGCACATTTGTCAGCAATCATGATGGCGGTTTAGAGCGCATCGGCTCCTACCTGAGCGGCACAGATGCAGAAAAGTTGTCCCGCTCTGGCCTCGCACACGGCTTGATGTTCACCGCACGCGGCTTCCCCATCGTCTACTACGGCGATGAGCAAGGCTTTATTGGCGGCGGCAGCGACAAAAACGCACGTGAAGATATGCTGCCCGGTCAAGTTGCTGAGTTCAATAACTATGACCTAATCGGCACGGATGCGACCGTCGCAGACGATAACTTCGATACGACACATCCGCTGTATCAAACAATTGACCAACTGGCGACATTGCGTGACACTTACTCTGCCTTACGGGTTGGCTCACAACTGCATCGCTATAGCACCGATAGTGCCGGCATCTACGCCTTTTCGCGCATCGACCGCGCCAATCGCATCGAAGTCGTCGTCGCACTCAACAATGCCAACTCAGCACAGACAGCGACTATTGCAACCGACTCGCCCAGCACAGACTTTGCCGTGATGTACACGACGGCCAATGGACGTGGTGGTGAGGTGGTGACAAGTTCGGCCGATGGCAGCCTCGACCTCAACATTCCAGCCTTTGGTATGAAAGTCTATGTCGCACAGACAGAAGTCCCCTGTGGTGACGCTGCGCCCAACGTAACCATCAGCGTCCCTGCTGAACTGACTGGTCGCGCTGAAATTGGGGCAACTTTGAGCGCAGATTCATGGACAGAAGTGACGTTTGCCGTCAGCACAGACGATGGCGCAAACTGGTCGATCATCGGCACAGATGACAACGCACCCTACCGCGTTTTCTACGATGTCAGTGACTATGCCGACGCAACTGAATTAAAGTTTCAAGCTGTCGCCGATGACCTCTGCGGCAATGAAAAAATGGGTGACGCGGCAACGGGTAGCGTGGTCGCAGAAACGACTGGCGGCGGTGACAAACCCAACTATGCCATCGTCCACTACTATCGCGAGGATGGCGACTATGGCGACTTCAATAGCACCGATTACAACGACTTCTGGGGCTTGCATCTTTGGGACGCAAGCGGCGGCGCATTTGACGCGGATCATCCAGACAACCAGCCATTGGACAACCCACTAGAGTGGACAAATGGCAAACGGTTGTGGGGACAGGATGAATATGGGCAATTTGCGTGGATCGGGTTGAGTGCTGGAGGGGAGGATTCGGCCGAAATTGGCCTCATCGTCCATCGCGGCGATACCAAAGACGGCTCGCAAGATGACCGCTTCTTCCAACCCTATGTCAACACCGAAATCTGGCTGCGCCAAGACGACCCCAACATCTACACCAGCGAAGCCGCTGCACGCGGTGGAACCGTCACCTTCCACTACCACCGTGACGACGACGATTATGGCGACTACAACAGCGACGACTTTAACAGCTATTGGGGTCTCCATCTCTGGCAAGAAGGCAGTTGGGGAACCGCATGGGAGATGCCACTGAAGGCGACCAGTTCAGATGAATACGGTGTCTACTTTGACATTAACGAGGCGACACTCGAAGCACTGATCGGCAGCGACATCACCCTAGACCTCTCCCAACCGATCAACTATATCCTCCATCGGGGCAATGATAAAGATGTTGATCCTGATCGCTCCCATCTCTTCCCTAGCAGCAATTCCCATGCATGGCTACAAAGTGGCGTTGAAGAACTTTACCCATCGCAAGCTATGGCGGAGGGCAACGCCGTCATTCACTACCGTCGCTCGGCTGGTGACTACGGCAACTATGGTAGTGCGGACTTTAACGATTTCTGGGGCATGCACGTCTGGACGGGTGCAGTCAATCCGAATCCCGGCTGGACAGACCCCGTGCGCCCAGTTTACACCGACACATTTGGCATCACATTTGAAATCGCCGTCGATCAATCGGCCGGTCAACTCAACTACATCCTGCATCGCGGCGATGAGAAAGATCCCGGCCCTGATCAGGCGTTGATCTTTGCCGAGTTTGGCAATGAGGTTTGGCAATTACAATCGGCCGATCCGTTATCCCCCTATGTCTACCCAGTCGCCGACGGCTCACCCGTTGCGCCCAACATCAATAAGCAACGCGCGCACTGGGTCAACATGACAACCCTTGTTTGGCCTGACGCAACCAACAGCTCGCTCGACTATACGATTCACGCCTCACTAAATGCAGAACTTGAAGCGACGCCCAACGGCATTACTGGCGGCGATTCGATGACGCTATCCGCCGCCGGTGTCTATGACCCTGCCAGCAACAATGGTTGGTTCCCACATCTGGCAGGAATGCCAGCCTTCACAATCGACGGCATCGACCGTGATACGGCGACCACCATGCTCAAGGGTCAACTCGCCGTACAAGGTATGAGCGGTGAATTTGTCGAAGTCGGAACAGGTATCCAAATTCCCGGCGTCCTAGACGACATGTTCTACACAGACTTGCCGCTGGGCTTGGTATGGAGTGAAGTCCAACCAACACGTGATCTCGCACCCCACTTCTATCTGTGGGCGCCGACGGCTCAATCGGTCAAACTGCACGTCTTTGATGATGCTGACCCCACAACGACCAGCACAGTCTATGACATGGTCTGGGATGACGGTTCAACCACACCAACTGGCATTTGGAGCACGGTTGGCGAGGCTGATTGGAAGGGCAAATACTACCTCTATGAAGTGGTCGTATTTGCGCCGACGACGGGACAAATCGAAACCAATTTGGTCACCGACCCATATTCATACAGCCTGTCAATGAATTCGCAACGCAGCCAAATTGTCGATTTGAACGATGCCGAACTCAAACCGGCAGGTTGGGATGGTCTCGACAAACCGAACAACTTCGCAGTGCCTGAAGATATTAGCGTCTACGAAATTCATGTCCGTGATTTCAGCATCTTTGATGAAACGGTGCCTGAGGCAGATCGTGGCAAATACACAGCGTTCAACTATCCTGATAGTGACGGGATGAATCATCTTGAGCGCCTTGCTGAAGATGGGTTGACCCATTTGCATTTGCTGCCCGTATTCGATATTGCGACGATCAACGAAGACCCGACGCAACGCCAAGAGCCCGACTACGACTTGATGGCGACCTATGCGCCCACCAGTACACAGCAGCAGGCGGCTATCAGCGCAATTGCTGATCAGGATGGTTTCAACTGGGGCTATGATCCTTTCCATTACACCACGCCCGAAGGCAGCTACAGCACCGACCCGAATGGCGCACAGCGTATTCTTGAGTTCCGTCAGATGGTGCAGTCGATCAACGGTGCGGGTCTCAACGTGGTGATGGATGTCGTCTACAACCACACAAATTCGGCTGGTCAAGATGAAAAATCGGTACTCGACCGCATCGTGCCGGGCTACTACCATCGCCTCAATGCAGATGGCGTTGTTGAAACCAGTACGTGCTGCCAAAACACGGCGAGTGAGCACTTGATGTTTGAAAAGCTGATGGTTGACTCGCTGGTGACGTGGGCAGTTGAGTATAAAGTTGATTCGTTCCGCTTTGACTTGATGGGTCATCACATGAAGTCAAATATGCTCAAAGTGCGCGACACCTTGGCGGCACTCGACGAGACCAACGACGGTGTGGACGGTTCTCGCATCTATCTCTACGGTGAGGGCTGGAACTTCGGTGAAGTCGTTGACAACGCTCGTGGTGAAAACGCAACACAGTTCAATATGGGTGGCACGGGAATCGGCACATTCAGCGACCGTTTGCGCGATGCGATACGTGGCCCCGGCCCCTTCAACGGTGGCAATGATCTCAAGACGCAAGGCTTTATCAACGGTCAATTCTACGACCCGAACGATCATCCCGTTGCAACCGACCTCGATCGTTTGTTATTACAAGCCGATCAAATCCGTGTTGGACTGGCGGGCAATTTGGCGGACTTTACCTTCGTAGACCGCAACGGCAACGTTGTGAGCGGCTCCCAAGTCGATTACAACGGTTCACCAACGGGCTATACGCAAGACCCACAGGAGAACGTCAGCTACGTCAGCAAACATGACAATCAGACGCTCTTTGACATCAATGCCTACACAATGCCACAAGATTCGATGCTTGCAGATCGTGTGCGCGTGCAGAATTTAGGGCTAGGGATCGTCACGTTTGGACAGGGTATGCACTTCTTCCATGCGGGGAGTGATATTTTGCGCTCGAAGTCGCTGGATCGGGATAGCTACAACAGTGGCGACTGGTTCAACCGACTTGACTGGACATATCAAACGAATAACTTCGCGGTTGGAATGCCGATGCAAGGAGTCAATGGCGACAACTACTTCATCATCGAACCAGTACTGGCAAATGAGTTGATCAAGCCAGACATGGACGCGATCACGTTTAATCACGCCGTGTTCCAAGAGTTCTTGGCAATCCGCAGTGAATCTCCGCTCTTCAGCTTGCAGAGTGAGGCCGCGGTTCAAGATCAACTCAGATTCCACAACACAGGGCCAGACCAAATCCCAGGCTTGATTGCGATGAGCCTGCACGAGCCAAACTCGCCCGACCAGCCGACGTACATCGTTTTCTTCAACGCTAATGATGAGACGCAATCGCTCACCATCGACGAGGCGGGTGCGTATGCATACAGCTTACACGAGGTTCAGGCAAACGGCGTCGATGAGGTGGTCAAGACGGCCAAGTGGCAGGTGAGCAGTGATGCAAACCGTGTCGCGGGTCAGTTCGAGATTCCGGGTCGCACGATTGCGGTCTTCGTTGCCGCGCTTGACCCAACCGATGTGAACGTCGGCGCGGTCAGTGGGAATGTCAACGGTGCGAACGTTGTCTGGTTGGTTGTGCTGCCTCTGATGGGGATGGGCGCGCTGGCTGCCTATCGCCTGCGCCGCGAAGAGGAATAATTTAGCTGGTGTGATGTGGCGTTCGCCTCATCACACCAATGACTGTTTTCCGCGCACCCTTAGTGCAGCGTAAAGTAAGCCCTGTCATACCTGCGCAGGCAGGCATCCATTCTTTTCTAAGACTGGATTCTTGCCAGCGCGAGATTGACCACGCTATAGAATTTACTTTACGGTACTTACGGGCGCGTTTTGTTTTGGCGTTCTATTTCCCGTAGGTATTTGGCTCGTCGTGCGACATGCTCTTGCATGGCGATTCGTCTCTCGTCAAGTCCGTTCTTGCGATCACGTGAACTTGCCTTACTTGCCCTAATAGCCGCATTGCGCTTTGCTTTTTCTTCTTCGGAAAGAGGGACGGGACTGAACAGTCGCTGTTCGAATTCATCACTCACGGCCATATCCCTGTCTGATTGAACGATGTTACCTAGCTTAGCATTAAGTTCGCCCCTTGTTTTGTATGCACGTCTATTCTTGGGATAAGCTTCAATCACCTCGTTAAGTAAACTCATTGCACCATCAAGATCACCTTTTGCTACGTAAGTCACATACCACATTTCCCACAAATCTAACTGGATTTGCTGCTTCGTTCGTTCATCGCGGAAAATGATGTCTGCGCCAAGCCCTGCATCGTACAGTTCCTCGAGCGTTGGAATAGCGATCCCATCTGGCGCAAGTTCTTGCCATTGGATATCTTTCGCACCAGTGTAGTAAGTGTAGAAATAGTCATCACCGTTATTGTCTTTGAACTCCGCACTTGTAATATGCTTCCAATCGAATCGTTTTTTGTAGACAGTGATTTGATGTTGCTCAAGTTCTTCGGCCGATTTTGCTTGTTTATGTGGTAATTCTGCCCACGCTAACCCACACCAATCACAGTAGAAGAAAATCTTTTGGGTGACAACGCTTTTGAGGCATATCACACTGACGTAGCCCTCAAGTAAACAATATGCGACATAATAAAGGGTGGTCTTATCCATCGGTACACTCTATCTGTTTGAATCGTTGCTCACTCTTCGATTTATGATTTTGACACTGAATTATATATCCTCAGTCGTGCTGTCCAACCTTAACGCCTGCTTGCGCGAGGAATGCTTTTGCATTTGCGTCGATCCGATAGCCATTTTGGTAAATGATGCGCGTGATGCCCGCGTTGATCAGCGTCTTTGTACAATGATTTCCCCTACGGGGTCATGAAAACCTGTTGAAAGAATTCGCCTCTCAAGCACGAGTACGCACCCGACAACTTCTCAGTTACTCGGGTGCGCTTGCGCCTAACTTTGGGTATGGTCACGACGAACCATGCCCATCATGCTTATCGTTTCGTACTGCGCACCATCTCACGACTTGACCATGCACGAATGGTGAAGAAGCCAAGCATCATCGTTGCCATAACTGTCACGAGCGTCACGTGTTGACCGCTCGCGATGTTACCGCTCTGCATCTGAACACTTGTTGGTGTCAGGCAGGTGAAATCGTTTGACACAGCCTCACTCTCAACGAGATTGTCCAAGTCTATCAGGTAAACTGCTGTCGCACTGTTGATAAAGGTGCCACCACATTGACTTTGTTGCACTGTGTAGACGCAGGTGATGGTTTCGGCCGAATTTGCGCCCATTAGCAACGTTTGTGGCTGACCTTGCGCCAATCTTGGCAGCGCATCACCATTACTGTCCTGACACTGAACCCCTGCTAATAAACCAAATGGCAGGTCTGTAATGATGGTTGGCATGATGAAGGGGTTGCTATTTGTGACTTGTAGCGTGTAGGTAACTGTCTCACCTGTCTGAACAGATCCAACTGGGTCAGCAGTTAGACTCAGCCCCAAACTAGAACCGCACCCAACGTTGGTCGTAACGCCGTCAGACTCAATGGGATTGAGCAAGTCAACGGCAAAGACCGCCGTCGCAACGTTGGTCAGCGTTTGACCACAGAATGCCGCGTCCACTTGGTATGTACAAGTGTACGTTTCGTTTTCGCCAGACGCTAACAAGACGGGTTGAATGCCACCAGTCGCCAATAGTGCGGCACTGTTGCCAGCACTATCAACACAAGAGACACCCAGTAAGAGGGCCAACGGCAAGTCTACAACGTTAACTAGTGCGGGCAACGCCTCTGTATTCGTCACGCTGATGGTGTATGTCACCGTATCACCCGCGGTAACCATCTCTGCTGGTTCAACTTGCTTTGTGATTTTCAATGCTTCATCACCACTACACAGCACGGGGGTGTTGACCGCAGCAGACTCAATCGGATTCAGCGGGTCAAGTACAAAGACAGCGGTTGCGACGTTTGTGAGAGTCGTACCACAGTCATCTTCAACGACTTCAAATGTACAGGTGTATGTCTCACTCTGATTGCCAAGCAATGTGACTTCAGCAAACACGCCTAACCCTGATAGCGGCGCATTATTTCCAGCACTGTCTACACAGGTCGCGCCTCGGCCTACCAGTGGCAAATCGACGACGACCATTGCGCCCGGCAAGACGCCATCATTGGTCACCTCGATTGTATAGGTAACGGTGTCACCAGCGGTCACCGCGCCCGTTGGCTCAACCTGTTTGCTAATACCGACTGTTTCGTTGTCGGTACAAAGCACTGGTGTGCTAACCGCCGCCGAGTCAATCAGGTTTAACGGATCAAGTACAAACGCCGCAGTCGCAATGTTTGTGATGGTCGTACCGCAGTCGTCTTCTTGCACGACAAACGAACAGGTGTACGTCTCGCTTGTAGAACCTAGCAGCGATAGTTCGGCGAATAGTCCCGCTTCTGACAGCGGTGCAGCGTCCCCATTGCTATCGAAACAGGTCGCGCCCCGTCCAATTAGCGGCAGATCAGCCACCACCATTGCTGCTAACAGTGAACTACTATTGGTTACGCCAATGGTATAGGTGATCGTGTCGCCTGCGGTCACTGCGCCAATTGGCTCAACTTGTTTGCTGATGCCGACTGATTCGCTTGTGCTACACACGACTGCTGTGCTAACTTCGGCCGATTCCACTGGATTGACGATATCCAACAAAAAGGCAGCCGTCGCCATATTCGTAATGATCGAATTGCAACGATTTTCTGGAACCTCAAACGTACAGGTATACGTTTCACTTTCATTCCCCAATAGCGACACTTCAGCAAATAGTCCTAGTCCAGAAAGCGGCGCACTGTCTCCATTGCTGTCCACACAGGTTGCGCCCAACGTCACCAGCAGGGGATCGGCGACTACCATTGCGGCTGGCAATATGCCATCATTCGTCACTTCCAGCGTGTAGGTGACCGTATCGCCCGCCGTTACTGCGCCTGTTGGCTCAACCTGCTTGCTGATACCAACGGTCTCGCTATCTGTGCATAAAACGGGCGTTTCCACAGCCGCAGACTCGATTAGATTAAGCGGATCTAGCAGGAATGCTGCGGATGCAATATTTGTGATCGTCGAATTGCAGGCACTTTCCTGCACTTCAAATGTACAGGTGTACGTCTCGCTCTGATCACCCAGCAACGTCACATCGGCAAACAGCCCCAAACCTGATAATGGTGCGTTAGCGCCACTGCTATCGACACACGTCGCGTCTAAGGTCAATAACAATGGGTCAGCAACGATCATTGCCGCTGGCAGAAGACCATCGTTTGTTACTTCGATTGTGTATGTCACCGTATCGCCAACTGTGACCGCACCTGCTGGTTCAACTTGTTTGCTGATGCCAACTGTGTCGCTGTCACTGCATAAAACAGGCGTACTGACCGCCGCGGTCTCGATTGGATTGAGTATGTCGAGCAAGAATGCGGCGGTTGCAACATTGGTTAGCGTCCCTCCGCAGTCAGCTTCTTGTACTTCGAGTGTACAAGTGTAGGTCTCGCTTGCAGAGCTGAGTAGCGTTAGTTCGGCAAAAATGCCAACCTCTGACAACGGTGCTGCATCTCCGTTGCTATCCACGCATGTCGCACCCCGACCGACCAGTTCAAGATCGGCTACGATCATGGCGGCGGGCAGCAGACCACTGTTGGTCACGCCAATCGTATAGGTGATAGTGTCACCTGCTGTCACTGCCCCAACTGGTTCTACCTGCTTACTAACGCCGATGGTGCTGCTATTGCTGCACAAAACGGGTGTGCTCACTTCGGCCGATTGCACTGGATTGGTTAGATCAAGCACGAAGGCAGCTGTTGCAGAGTTATCGATAGTTGAGCCACAATCGCTTGGTTGTGCCTCGATGGTGCAGGTATAGGTTTCGCTCGCGCCACTGAGCAGGTTTACGCTGGCAAACACGCCAAGCCCTGACAGCGGTGCGCTGGCTCCGCTGCTAGTGACACATGTTGCATTTCGGCCAACTAGAGGTGCATCGACAACCACCATTAGGGCGGGAAGTAGGCCGGTATTCGTCACACCAATTGTGTACGTAATAGTGTCGCCAGCCGTCACTGCACCTACTGGCTCAACTTGTTTGCTAATGCCGACTGTGCTGTTGCTACTACACACGACGGGTGTGCTCATTTCGGCCGATTGTACTGGGTTAGCTAGGTCAAGCACGAATGCGGCTATCGCTGTATTCGTAATGGTGGAGTTGCAATCATCTTCCTGCACGACAAAAGTGCAGGTATAGGTCTCGCTCGCGCCACTGAGCAGGTTTACGTTGGCAAAGACGCCAAGCCCTGACAGCGGTGCGCTATCCCCATCACCGTCAACGCATGTTGCACCCAAATCGACTAAAGGTAGATCCACAACCACCATAGCTGCTGGCAATTCGCCATTATTGGTCACTTCAAGCGTATAGGTGACTGTGTCACCAGCCGTCACGGCGCCTGTTGGCTCTACTTGCTTGTCAATCCCGACTGTTTCACTATCACTACAAATGACAGGGTTGCTCACTGCGGTTGAGTCAATTGGATCAAACAGGTTGGAAACGGATATCGCAGTCGCAACATTGGTGATAGTTGTCCCGCACCGACTCTGCGGCACTTCGACCGTACAAGTAAAAGTCTCGCTTGTAGATCCCAATAAAGTTAGTTGTGCAGATGTCCCTGCTTCAAGCAGAGGCGCACTGTCCCCATCACTATCAACACAAGTTGCGTTTAGTATTGGTAATAATGGATCAGAGACAACAGTAATGATTGGTGGAAACCCGCTGTTTTGCATTTCTATGGTGTACGTGATAGTGTCACCAGCAGTCACTGCGCCTGTTGGCTCTACCTGCTTGCTAATTGTAATTGCATCGGGTGCAGCTAAAGTCGTTTTTGTTGCTGCAAGTGCAACAAGCAGAAAAAGAAAAGCTATTCCAAAAGCTTTATAGAAAGACATATACGATCTCCTAAGTATTTATTACACGTCGGTTGTAAGAAAGTTCTTAAGGTAGTAAGCAACACAAACCTCACCCCCGTAGTTCTTAGGGAGAATGTGCAACATTTTGTGTAAACAGATTTAGGTTCACGTCAGCTAGATAGGAAATCTATCCTCAAAACGGATAGCTAATTGATTCAAGATTTTCGTCCAGTGCATCATAGGCTTTGTCCACTT
>JAUIAP010000096.1 GCA_030425205.1 Anaerolineae bacterium | reverse complement strand
TTCTTCTGCTTCTTCGCTGACTGTGATTTCTACTGCTTTTAATCTTGCCATTTTTCTGTTGACACTTTTTACTTTTGCGGATTTTATCCGTTAATATATCAGCTATTTACGCCTGTGTGTACTAGTGCATCGGCAGATTGTCGCGGCTGTGTCGGGGAGTCACCTGTAATTTCTGTCGTTTCTGTCAATAAACGACTGTATTGAAATCAATTGTGGAACGCAGTATGTATAATTCTTGCTATTGAGTACGCACGGACGCAGCGGGATGCGGCGTTGGGTGTATGGCAGCGTCACGGAGAAGGTGTTGCATTCGGCCGATACGCCGCTGTTGATTGTGCGCTCTAAACTTGATTCGTGACCTGCCTGCGCTGAAATCGTTGCAGAATTTTGTGTGGGTGGTTTTCGCAATGATCCCGCGCTCGTCGCCGATGGCGTACAGTCATATTTTCTAGCACAACTCTCCCCTCATAATTGCCGTGCCATCTACACTGTCAAGATGACAAAACAACCTTTTGATATTGACCATGCGCTTTTACAGATTGAAAAGGCAATCGCCATTTATCCCAAGGCAGCCATGTTTGCGCTCTATGATGAGGGTTTCACAACCGTATTTGAGCAGCTCATCGCCTGCATTGTCTCAATTCGTACACGTGATGAAGCATCGCTGCCGATGGCACGTGAACTGCTGACACTTGCCAATACGCCAGTCGCGCTGCTCGAATTGAGTGAAGAGCAGATTGATGCGGTGATTGCAGGCAGCACCTATCATCGGCGCAAAGCGCAACAGATATTGGCAATTGCACAACAAATTGTTGCTGAATTTGATGGTGAATTGCCAAGTGAGCGGGAGGTGTTGCTGGCGTTCAATGGCGTGGGGCCAAAGTGTGCTAATTTGGCACTCGGGGTGGCACGCAAGGCAGAAGTGATTAGCGTTGATATTCATGTACATCGCGTCACTAATCGCTGGGGGTATGTTGCCACACGAAGACCAGAAAAGACGCTCGTCGCACTAGAAGAAAAGTTGCCACGTCGTCACTGGGTCGATATTAATCGTCTGCTTGTGCCGTTTGGGAAACATATTTGTGTTGGCAATCGGCCGAAATGCTCACAATGTCCCATCCTCGCTATGTGTCAACAGATCGACGTAGAAAATCCGCGCTAATGCCTTGCATCAGCAAGCGGCAACTCGGTGTCAACACGACTGCGGATTGGAGTTGTTTTGTCTCCGCTTCGTCAAAGGAATGCGCCGCCAGCGGCCGATCTCCCATCTGCCACGCCACCTGTGCCTGTACCAGCAGCGCCATCACCAACGATGGTGCTTGCTGTCGTCGGCGATAGTCGCTCACCGCCTGTTCACACCAATCGGCCGCCACTTGCAGCGTCCCTCAGCCAACGCGATTTGTGCCAGCACCAGATGAGCATAGTTGAGCGCGTTCTCCTGCTCGTCGTGTGAAATCGACTCCAATAGCCAATCGATTGCCTGTTCGTAATCCCCCATGCGATGGGCGGTCAACCCCATGTTGTGCAGGACAGTCGCCACACCCGTCTGGTCGTTTAATTGGCGGCGCAGAGCTAATCCTGCTTGATGATAGGAGAGACTGGCGGTCGTATCACCTTGCTCCATGCAGATCGAGTGCCAGCGGCAACCCGTCGAGCAGACGACAGAGCGCAGTTAGGTCGGGGGCGTTTTCGGCCGAAAGCATCCACGACGAATCCCACGCCTTGATGCGTGCCAACAGCGACGCCATTGCCGGGACGGTCGCCAAGTGGTGCAGTATTTCGCATGTGGGGTAAAACGTCTCTCCCCGCCTTCCCCCTGTGACAACGCCCCCTCTAGCCTTTGGGCGGCAAAGTGTAAAGCTGTTCCCCATACAGATCAAGCGGTTCGCGGCTGGTGCACGTCGAGTCCGAGCGCAGACGCAAACAACGCCCGCACCGCCGTCATGTTGGGGAGACGCGATCCATTTTCAAGCCGCGCGATCTGCTCGCGGCTATAGCCGACGACACGACCCAACTCGTCCTGAGTCAACCGATTGCGCTTGCGGAGGTGGCGCAATGCCTCGCCAAAATGGCTGAACGATGTTGCATTTAGCATAGCTGGAAATTTGTCACAAAATGTCACCTTTTGGACGCGAATTAGGCGTATCTTGATTGGTAATGGCGTGCTAAGGTGGCTCGTAGTTACCCGCTTCAGGGTCGAACCGCCACCACGAACTGGTATTGCACTTTAACTGCACTATCTTTGGAGGCTAAGTGAGACGCTACCTACTTGTTCCGTTCATTGTCCTGTCGCTGTTCTTTATACATCCTGTTTGTGCGGCCGATAAAGTCGTCGGCATGGATCGGTCGTCACGCTGCACCGAAGCGGCGTTTGACAGTGCGCTCAACGCCGCGCAAACGACGGGCGGCGGACGACGAATCGTTGTACGTTCTTGATGGGGACATCTCACGCGCTTTAATGGGACAACAATGACACGCAAACATTTGTTTTGGTATATCTTACTAATTCTCGCGCTCAGCGCACCGCTGACGGTACAAGCGGCCGATGCGATCGTCGGCACAGGCACGGCGGCCAGTTGCACTGAAGCGGCGTTCGACGCTGCCCTCAACACCGTCAAAACAACGGGCGGCGGAACGATTACGTTCAGCTGCGGTGGTCCAAAAACGATCATCTTTACCGCCCAAAAGAGCATCACCTCCAACGTTACCCTCGACGGCGGCAATCTGATCACGCTCAGCGGCGGCAGCGCGGTACGCCTGTTTCATCTTACCGGCACGCTCAGCATGCGCAACATCGTCCTGACCAATGGCTTTAGCAACGCCGATGGGGGTGCCATCGTCAATCAGGGCACGCTGACACTCGACAGAACGACGATTCGCAACAGCAATACTAGTTCAGCGGGTAGTGGCGGTGCGATCGTCAGCTATGGTCCGCTCACGATTACCAACAGCCGCTTTGAAAACAACGGTGCGGCCAACGGCGGTGCGCTGTATCTGCGCTTCGAAGCGGCCGATGCTCTCATTACCAGCAGCCTCTTCATCAACAATCGTACCACCGACACGACCAACGGCTGGGGCGGGGCGATCTTGCTGTGGGATGGGGCTGACGTCACGGTGCGCGCTACGGTCTTTGATCAGAATCAAGCCAATATCGGCGGAGCATTTTACAACCAGTTTGCCAACAGCAATGCGACGTTCGAGCAATTGACCGTCTTCACGGGCAACACGACGACAAATGTAGGGGGCGCGATTTACAACTATGCCGGAACGGTCGTCGTATCTGATGGTCTGCTGGACGGCAACGGCAGCACCCAGCAGGGCGAGGGAGCGGTGTTCAACGATACCGACGGAACGGTCACGATTTTCGACACGACGATCAGCAACAATACGGCAACCAATTACGGCGGCGGGCTTTTCACCCGCTATGGGAGTGTCGAACTGGAGCGCGTACTTTTCAGCGGCAACTCGGCCCAAATCGGTGGGGGGCTATTCAGTCAGTATGGCCCACTATACGCGGCCAACGTCACGTTCAGCAACAACACCACGACGGGCAACGGAACGGCCATCTATCATCAATACGGTGACGGCAACCTGCGCCATGTCACGATGCAGCAAAATCGCTCCTCGTCGCCGGGTAATAGCTCGCTGCTCGTTGGCTGGGGCACGTTGTCACTCAAAAATGTGATCATTGCACAAACGGGCGCAGACTACCGCAGCTGCCAATTGTCTCCTTTCGGTCAAATCATCTCGCTGGGTAACAACATCTCGTCCGATGGGACGTGCTTTTTCGCAGAAGGCGGCGACCGCAACAACATCGACCCGCTGCTGGGGTCGCTGGCCGACAACGGCGGACCGACGCACACCCACATGCCGTTGGCCAACAGCCCGGCGATTGACGGCGGGCCGTGCTTGGCTGGTATTGCGGTGGACCAACGCGGTTATCAACGTCCAGCGGGGGCAGCGTGTGACATCGGTGCGGTGGAGGTGGGGGCGATTCCGACGGCGGTGATGGTGCGGGCGATTTCGGCCGAAACCACATCCACACCCATCCTCACCGGCTTCACACTGCTCGCGCTCTTAACCATAGCATTTCCGAGAAGGTCACGGACGCTCACAGAAAACCATTTGGACAACAACAAACTTAGGAGAGTTCAAAGATGAATCATTCACGACAAATCAGATTGACTGGAACCGCGTATGCGGTGGGCGGCATCATGTGGTTTTTGGTTGCGTTTACCAGCGCAACGCTCTATGGAGGGGATGCACCGTCATCATCGGCCGCATTTATACCCATTGAAGCAGTTTGGGTCATCACACAGGCACTCCTGCTCTACGGCTTCATGGGCGTGCTGTGGAGTGGCGGCGTGGGCAACAGCCGCTGGGGAATGGCCGCGTTTGGGCTGGCCCTGTTGGGGCATGGGTTGTTTTTGGTCGCTGAGATCCATTCCCTGCTCACACGCACTGTTTCCGATCTGTTGGCCTTGGCCGCACTCGTCTCGGCATTCGGCTTGCTGCTGACTGGCGTGGCCGCGCTGCGTGCGAAGCGGTTCGAGGGCTGGACGCGCTGGATGCCACTGCTGACTGGCCTTTACCCCTTCCTGGTGATGTTTCCGTTCATCTTCATCGCTGACGAGCCAAATCTCTACGCGATTGGCGGATGGGGCATCTTGCGGCTGTTGCTCGGCTTGGCACTCCGTCGTCAGACCAGCGCATTGCCCACTCGGTATAGCCTAGCCCCGTGAGCGGGACAGGTTGCCGCGATGAACGAAAGGTTGCTACTTGGTTTCGCGTCGATAGCGGCGCCGCCATCCTATGGTGATTAGGTGTGCGCCGACTACAGAAAGTGAGGTGTCAAAGTGAGACGCTATCTACTACTATTTACGAGCCTTTTTCTGATGCTGACTCATGTGCGTCTCGTGCTTGCGGCCGATGCCGTCGTCGGCACAGGTATGTCAGCCAGTTGTACCGAAGCTGCGTTCGACACCGCACTCAATACCGTCCAAACAACCAGCGGTGGCACGATCACGTTCAACTGCGGTGGCAGCGCGGTCATCACCTTCACCAGTCAAAAGATTATTACCAGCAACGTCACTCTCAGTGGCGGCAATGCGATCACGCTTAACGGGGGCAACACGACACGCCTCTTCTTTGTCATCCAAAGTGCCGTTACATTGACCCTCCGCAATATCACCCTCACCAATGGTTATAGCAGCGGCGATGGCGGCGCGATCTTCCACTATGGCATGATAACGCTTGACCATGCCACGATCCGCAGCAGCGTCGCAGAGGGGAGCGGGGGAGCCATCGCCAACCACGGTGGGGCTTTGACAATCGGCAACAACAGCCGTCTTGAAAACAATCGGGCGGTCAATGGCGGTGCACTCTTCTTGCGCTATGAAGAGTCCGATGCGTTGGTCACCGACAGCGTCTTGTTTAACAACCGCACGACCAATACCTCGTCTGGCAATGGCGGTGCAATTTTGTTGCGCGAAGGAGCCGATGTGACGACCCGCGCCACCACATTTGACCAGAATCAAGCCGGCTATGGTGGTGCCGTTTTCAACGACTCTGCCACCGGCCGGATGACCTTTGAGCAGGCAACCGTGTTTACGGGCAACGTCGGGCGCGGTGGTGGTGCAATCTTCAACACGCTGGGGGAGGTGATCGTGTCTGACAGCTTGCTCGACGACAATCGCAGCACGCTCAATGGAGGGGCGATTCAATCTCTTCAATCAAGCACGGTCACGCTATCGGACACGACGGTCAGCAATAATCAGGCAGACCTCGGCGGTGGCATTAGCAGTTCGGATGGCACCCTGACGCTAACGGGTGTTGTCCTACATGGAAACCTAGCGCGTGGTGGCGGTGGCTTGCTCAGTTTCAACACGACGCTAGCCGTGAACAATGCCACGTTCAGCGGCAATACAGCCAATGTAGGAGCCGCGGCCGGCGTGGACAATGGAAGTGCTGTCATGCGTTACGTGACCATGCACCAGAATAGCGGCGCAAGCACGCTGGCTGTTTACTTCACATCACTGCCACTTAAAAATGTGATTATTGCAACGACAGGCGCACCCAACGTCGCTTGCCATCAGGGACAAAGTGGTCAAATCATGTCGCAAGGCAACAATCTCTCGTCGGATAGCTCCTGCAACTTCACGCAAGCGAGCGACCTTCCCAACACCAATCCCCTGCTCGCGCCGCTGGCCGACAATGGTGGGATGACCAAAACGCACATGCCGTTGGTGAACAGTCCGGCGATTGATGGAGGGCTTTGTTTAGCAGATGTTGGGGCTGACCAGCGCGGGGCGCAGCGTCCGGCTGGTCTTGCGTGTGACATTGGTGCGGTTGAGGTGGGTGGTGGTCCGACGGCGGTGATGGTGCGGGGGATTTCGGCCGAAATCTTCCCACACTATCTGCTCCTAATTTTGTTGGTACCACTCTGGATTATGCAATGTTTAGCGATGCGGATACGCAAGATTACCCAGTCGTTCGACCAATCTTAAAGACGCTAGTAAATCCCTGCGTCAATTGTTTCTTCCTGTAATCGTGCAATTCTGCTATAGTGCAATGGTAGCCTGAATCAGTTCACCTTGCATTCTTGGCTGTCACCCATACTTTAGACAATTGTCCTTTTGAAAATACTCTGTGGAGGTGTGATGTGTGTATCTTGATGCGTGCTTCATGTCTCTTTCTCGCGCCTTGGTTGCTGTTGACCCATGCAGACCGGACGCTTGCCGCCCCTGCTGTCAGTGCTGTTCGCATTAGTCAAGTCTATGGTGGTGGTGGCGCACCGGGCGCACAACACACGCATGACTATGTCGTGTTGTACAACAATGGCGGCAGTCCGGTCGATCTGAGCAACTGGTCGCTTCAGACAGGTATCGGTGTGTCTTGGCAACTGACAATGCTAGGTGGCACACTGCAACCCTACAGCTATCTGCTCGTCCAATTTGCCTCATCCGGTTCATTCGGTGCTGCTTTGCCGATGCCCGATGTCATCAGTACGGTCAATCTGGGGACGTTCAGCGGCAAGGTTGCCCTCGTTGACCACCAGACGCTCTTGACCGCTTGTCCAACCACCGCCCAGGTCGTTGACTTGGTGGGCTATGGTTCGGCCGATTGCTTTGAGACAGTCGCCGCCGCAGGTCTGACCAATTCACTCGCCGCCCATCGTAAAGGTGATGGCTGCATCGACAGCGACAACAACAATGTTGACATGGCGAGTGCCAGTCCGTCCCCGCGCAACAGCAGTTCGCCCCAACACGGCTGTATGCCTGCCTTGGCGACCGTCCAAGCCCCGTGTGACGAAGCCGCCTTCAATGCCGCGCTCGCCATTGTGCAGGCTAATTCACAGGGCGGCACGCTGACCTTCGATTGCCCCGCCCAGTTCGCCATTCTGTTTAGCAACCAGAAGACAATCAACCGCCACGTCATTATTCAAGGCAGCCAGCAAGGAACTCTGAGTGGCACCAACGTGACCCGTCTCTTCAATGTAACGGAAGGGCAGTTGACCGTGCGCAATCTAACCTTGACGAACGGCAACAGCAACAATCAGCCGGGTGGGGCGATCTTTGTGGCGGCGACGGCGGCGTTTCGCGGTGAAAATGTGACCATCCAGCGCAGCAGTTCTGGCTCGTCATCGGGTAGTGCCTTGTTTGCCAGTGGCACGGGCGCGATTGCCCTTGAGAATGCAGTCGTCCAGCTTAATACGACCAGCCGCTTTGGTGCGATCAACAGTTCCGGTCCATTGTCGCTTGCCAACAGTAAACGACCACCGCCAGAGGCGGTGGCTTTAAATGATGCACCTAGAAGATGCCTGTTACGTCTTAACTAATCAAACAAACGACCCTGTTTTACCAGTGTCGTCTCTTCACGCTTGTTTTTCCAACGCACATATTTGCGAATGGCTTCCTCATCCAAACCAACTGTTGTCACGCAATAGCCGCTCGACCAGACATGTCTTCCCCAATATCGTCGTTTCAGTTCTGGAAAATGGTCGCACATGCCCAATGCTAGTTTGCCTTTCAAAAATCCCATTATCTCTGATACTGAATATTTTGGTGGAATACTCAATACAATATGCACATGGTCTGGCTGTACATTCAACTCCAATATCTCGATGCCTTCCTTCTGCCGACACAATCGGTAAATTTTTTCTGTTACATAGTTCAATACATCGGCTTGCAGGATTTTATACCTGTAC
>JAUIAP010000038.1 GCA_030425205.1 Anaerolineae bacterium | reverse complement strand
TGTATGCGAAAAATTCTCACCATTTTGAACGCTGTGATTCGTGATATGCGCTATTTGTCTTCGGCCGAATTAGCGTTACGATAACCTTTTTAATCACAGTTGCTCCCGCGCAGGCGGGAATCCAGTCCCAGAAAAAGAATGGATACCTGCCTTCGCAGGTATGACGGGACTTACTTTACGGTGTACTCACAGCAAGCGATAAAAGACTTGATTGCTCAAAAATTCGCCCTTTTTTGTCAATAACAACCGATTATCGCGCTCTTGTAGCAATCCCCAATCGAGCAGTTCCAAGAGCGTCTCGCCAAATGCCTCGCGAGGGCTGACGGCGAACTGTGCCTCAAATAGCGTGTTGTCCAGACCCTCATTGAGTAGTCGCAACTGCGTTATCACCGTGTCGCTGATCTTTGATTCTCGGTCGAGGACGGTTGATTGAGCAACCGCGCTGGAGAGCGGGTAGTTTCCACCACCAGCGGCGATGCGCTTGATGTATGAACGTGGTTGGCGCACAACAGCGTAGCGAATGCCGTCAGCGTGACCATGTGCGCCCGCACCCAAGCCCAGATAGTCGCCATTGCGCCAATAGGTCAGATTATGCTGACATTCATAGCCGGGTTGCGACCAGTTCGAGATTTCGTAATGGTCATAACCAGCCGCCCCAAGCAGATTGCGGGCAAGTTCAAATTGGTCAGCCGCTAAATCTGGATCGGGGGCAGGCATCGTCCCCGTGTGTAGCCAGCGTGCCATCGGCGTTCCCTCTTCAATCGTGAGACAGTAGAGGGAGAAATGTTTCGGCCGGAAATCCAATATCGCCTCGACACTTTGCTGCCAACTCGTCAGCGTCTGCCCTGGAACACCATAAATAAGGTCGATGTTGAAATTATCAAAACCGGCCGCACGTGCCGTCGCAACCGCATCTACGACCGTTTGAAAATCATGCTGGCGTTCGAGTAGCGCAAGTTCGGATGGCACAACCGACTGCACACCAAAGCTCAAACGGTTGATCCCTAACGCACGCATCGCGTCGAGATACGGGCGTGTGATGGTGTTGGGATTGGCCTCCATGCTGACTTCGGCGTTGGCAGCAACGTCAAATCGCTCGTAGACGGTCGACAGAATCGTTTGCATGTCCGCCGGTGACATGAGCGACGGCGTGCCACCACCAAAGAAGATGGTATGAACGGGACGACGCACAGTACCAGAAACCTGTCGGATTTCGGCCGATAATGCCTCGGCGTAGGCCGTTTGTAGGTCGCTTAAACCAGTGTACGTGTTAAAATCACAGTACGCGCAGCGATGACGGCAGAATGGGATGTGCAGATAGAGACTGAGTGAAGGATGCATAAAATTTCAGGTTGCATTGTAACAGCAATCAATGTATTGTAGACGATACCTAAAGTAGTACCCAACGAATTAATGTCCTCAGACGAGAGTAGTATGAGCGTGTCTTCGCAAATTTCGGATGCAAGTTGGCAACAAATGGCGATGTTTTTGCGGGACATTGCCCAGTCAAACGGCGCACGACTGAGCGATTGGGTTGTGCAAGTGGCTGACTTGTTATCGGCCGATGCAGTCGCCATCGTTTTAAACGAGCCAAAACGCAAACGCCTTCGCTGTGTCGCGTCGACCGTTCCCCTGAAACCAACAGTCGAATCAGGCCAGGCCATTGTTCCCTCGGTGCGCTCACTCGCGGCGACTGTCATTGCTGCGGGACAACCCCATCGCAACACAGGACGCGACCGCTCGCTATTTGAATATCTCAGCTCAATGGAAGTCGAATCAGCCTTTGCAGTCCCATTGCTTTGTGGCGATGAGCGAATTGGCGTGCTCGAAGTAGTGCGGCGGCGCGACGGCGTAAATCGTCTGCCAATCGCGCAAATGATCGCCAGCGCGTTTGCACTCGCCATTGTGCGCGACCGCGACCAAGCAGCCCTGCGCCAAGCGAAGGCGGAAATTGCCAGTTTTGATCAGTTGAAAGCTGACTTTGTCGGTGTCGCGTCGCACGAATTGATGTCCCCATTGGCCGTTATCGTTGGTCATGTTTCGATGGTGCGGGAAGATGTGACCGGTGAGATGGCGCAACAACTGGATAGTGCGCTGAAAGCTGCCGCTCGGATGCGAGAGTTGGTTGATGACATGATCAATCTACGCTACATCGACGCGGGTCAAACGCAACTCGACCTGTCACGCTTCGATTTGGCTGAGTTCATCAAGATTGAAGCGGAAGAGCGACAAAAACTGTTTGAAGAGCGTGGTCAACATCTACGCCTGCGAATCACAAAACGTCCGCTACCAGTTGCTGGTGATCAGCGTATGTTTACGGTCGTGTTGGACATTTTGCTCAAGAATGCGGCGAAATTCACTGAAGAAGGCGGGACAATTGGGGTCGTCGCAGAAGAACGTGACGGGAAGGCATGGTTTGCTGTGGCAGATACGGGGATTGGCATTCCAGCGGATGAGTTGGAGAAGATTTTCGGCCGATTCTACCAAGTCGAGCATCATCTGCGCCGAAAATATGACGGGATGGGTCTAGGACTGGCGATTGCCAAAGATTTGGTTGAGCTTCATGAAGGTCGAATTTGGGCAGACAGTGAAGTTGGGCAAGGCAGCCAATTCAACGTCATGTTGCCACTGGTACGAGATTTAGCATTTTAGATTTTTAGTGGTTTGAGCTCTGATTTATAGGCGTGTGGCGAAACGCCCGCCCCCTGCTTAAACACCTTGCTGAAGTAACTCGCATCGTTGTAGCCGAGTGCATAGGCAATCTCTTTCACGGAGGCATTCGTATGTTGCAGATAGCGTCGAGCCTCCAACAACAACCGGTCGGTAATCACCTTTTTTGCCGTTTTCCCAGCATAATTCATAATAACGGAGGATAGATGGCGCGGCGTGATGTGCTGTTTGCGTGCGTAATATTCAACGTCGTGAGCAACTTTATAGTCCTGTTCAAGATCTGTCAGAAAGCGTTGATAGGTTTGGGCATGTTCGGAAAGTTCGGCCGATTCTTGCCCGACTCCCTGACGTGTGCGCTCCAACAACAAGAGCAGTAAGCTCAGCAGATGACGCAGCACCGTTTCTCTGCCAAACTCATCGCGCTTGTATTCGCTGACCATTTGGCGCAACAAGCTCTCACAGGTGACAACCGTCTCCGCGTCCAGCGTCAGGGAGCGATGGATTGCAAAATGGCTCAAAAGTGTCACGCGATAGTCCCAGCTTAATCCGCCCCATGATGCACTCAAGAAGTCATCTGTAAAGCTGATGACGTATCCATCTAAATCTGTACCGTGCAAAAAGTGATGCACTTGTCCAAGCGAGATTAAGTAGAAAGTCTGCGGCTCGATGTCGATAACCGTCTCGTCTATCTGGTGGCGGCCACGTCCTGACTTAATCCAGATTAGTTCTTGAAAGTTATGACGATGGGGTGGTTCATCATGGGTGGCAGGATTAATTTGAGGCAGGATCGGCCGAATATGAAACGCTTCCCCCGCCTCTTGTACATCTACCAGCTGTACTCTTTCCATTTGCAATAATTAGTTTTCGGCTCGCATATCCTTACCGCTACACTCGCGTAATATATTCACCTGTGCGAGTGTCAATCCGAATGACGTCACCGACTTCAACAAAGAGTGGTGTGCGAACTTGCAACCCTGTTTCAGTCGTAACAAGCTTGGTCGTGCTTGAGGCCGTATCACCCGCAATTGCAACTTCACTTTCCATCACTTCCATATCGGTCGTCACAGGAAGGTTGTAGTCGAGAACTTCGCCCTCGTAGTCGAGCAGCTCGATTTCGGCATTATCCTTGAAGTAGAGTCGATCGTCTCCAAAGACTTCATAGGCGACCTGCTTCTGCGAGAAGTCGTTTACGTCCATGAAAACCAAGAACGTACCATCATCATAGAGGTATTGATACTCACGTTTTTCAAGCCGAATATCTTCGACGCGCTCACCTGAATTGAAGGTGATTTCGGTGCGCGAACCTGTACGGATATTGTGGACTTTGACACGAATCGTCGCCTTGCCGCGACCCATTTTGCGGTGTTCATAGTCGAGAACACGCAGCAGTTGCCCATCATGGGTAAACGTCGTTTTACGACGCAGTTCATTGACATCAATCATCTAAAAACTCCTAAGCGCATCATGCGCAAGTGGCTAGTGTCACGTGGTTTGTAGCTAGGCAAGATAAACGCATTTACAATCATCTTGCCAGCAACTAACAACTAGCACCTATTAATTTTTTATTTCAAAGGGATCAGGGCTGGTGCGCTGATTGAAGCGAATAACGGCGTAGGTAATTCCAGTCAGCATGAGTACACCGACTAGAAACCAAAGTACATCGCCAAATGAGTTGACCGTATCAAAATCGCCCAAGTCGATTGCGAGTAACTGTACCATATCCATGCGATTAGTTTAGCATAAAGCGCGGTCTTCGTCAGCCTAACGTTCGTACGCGCCAATGTCGCAACCATTCCCACGCGGTCGAGCAACGCCTCGCTGATCAGTGGCCAGGCAACTGGATTGATTACCAGCGTCAATGGCTGGACTATTGGGCAATAGCGGCAACACGCCATCGCTCAACTCGCCAACCAATGGGTCTTGCAATGGCGTTGATACGCCACAATTTGAGCGATGCAGCGCGGCTTCTCCATTTAGAAATTGAATGTTATTCCCCCAATCTTTGAGGGCATGCGTGCAGTTTTGTTGTAGGTTTAGATACCAATCGGCCGAATTTCCCGCAATAATTGTGTTGCGTGCCGCAATGTTCTCCCCCACAATACCACCCCCATTAAATCCAGCCCGGTTGCCTACAATTGTACTGTTCTCCAAACGCACCAACACCTGATGCGCGACGGCAATCCCGCCCCCATTGCCCTTGCGCCAATCATCTTTGTCAAGCCATGCCGGGTTAACGGCTGTATTGCCATAAAATGTGCTGTTGCCAACGACCATCGGTAAACTCGTCCATACGCCACCACCTTGCGTATCGGCATGGTTGTTGATAAAGGCTGATTCCGTTAATGAAAACTGATTCCCCGTCGCTGAGCCAACCGACTTGCCATACCAAATCGCGCCACCCGTTCCGCTCGTCTCCATCGACCATGACTTGGTCACGCGATTGTTGGCAAAATACGAGCCGCTCACCTCAACCTGTTCACCAGCATGAACGCCAACAAACAACGCACCCCCATGATTGTTGGTCGTGTTGTTTGTGAAACGATTGCCACGCAAGATGATCGGGTCGGGCCCCCCATCCTGTGGTTTGCGCGTCGCATCGACGTAGACCGCTCCACCGCCACCACAATCGCCAAAGCGGTTGATGCCGTCGCTGTGCTGCGCATGATTATCATCAAAGCGAGAGTCGAGAATGGTCAAGCCGCTCCGTAGATTGTTGATCGCACCGCCGTTCTGGGCGCGATTGCCCACAAATTCGCTATGCGAAATATGTGCAATGCTGCCACCCCCAACAAAGATCGCCCCACCCCCATCACACGCTGCATTCTGTTTTAGCGCAACATTGTTATAAAAGTTGGCATTTGCCACGACTAACTCATTCCAATAGCCTAGCTGCAATGCCCCCCCTTGTTGGTGCGTCAGGCCGTTTTGCAATGTGATGTTTTGCAGTGTGATGCGGAGATGGTTTTCTGAAGCCAGAATACCGTTTGCACTGCGACCATCAAGCGTAATCAGGTTACGCCCGTCAATAGTCGTGTTACTTGAGAGCGTTTGTTGGCTTGTCAGGAAGATGGTGTGTGGATTTGCCCCACAGTTGAAGGTGATGGATCCGCCAATTTGAAGTGCGCCAGTAAGTGCTGACTCGGTGCAGCTTTGGGGCGTGCCAGAGCCGACAATGGTGGTGGATTGGGCTGAAATCGGCCGAATCCACACCAGCAGTAATATCAGCGTTAAGAGTATAATTAGCTTCTGCAATATGGTTCCTCTCATCGATTCACTCAGCGCAAGAGTGTAAGTCGATTTCGGCAAACCGTCTATGCCATTTTGCAAAATCTCAACTGTTACGCATCTTTGACGAAATAGATTTGCACGCCTCTAAATGGCTCTTCATAAATTCCCAACTGCTAACTTTCCTCCTACCGATAGATGCTAAACTCCTCTCATTTCGTGCACAGGATGACAGATGAACTACCTCATTGATGGACACAATCTAATCGGCAAAATGGATGGAATCAAACTGAGTGATCCCGATGACGAGGCAAAACTCGTCTTACGATTGCTCAATTGGGTCGCGGTCGGCAAGAATCGGCGCGTGATCGTGGTCTTTGATGGGGGCGTGCATGGCGTCAACTGGTCGAATTTAGCCAGCGATCGGCTGCGCGTGGTGTTTGTTCCGCAAGGTCGCACGGCCGATGATTGGTTGATTCGCTTCATGCGTCATGAGGTGAAAAATGTGCGCGAATTCCACCTCGTTTCAAGCGATAATGCCATCATTAGGCAGGCCGAAAATCGACGCATTGCCTATACAAAATCTGAAGACTTCGCGGCCGAGATGGCGCAGGAGCGTGGTGAACTGTCGAAAATGGGGGAGGAAAAGCCCAAACCACTCGACAGACCGGTATTGAATGAGGCACAGGTTGACGCATGGCTACATCTATTTGGGGGTGAGCCTGAGTTAGAAATTAAGCCCTATGTGCCGCAAATAGATGAGGAATCTGTCGATGCAGAATCGGCCGAACAACTCTCCACCCAACCGGCCGCACCCGGCTTGCTCTCGCCAAGCGAGGTGTCAGAATGGCTCAATCTATTTGGGGGCGAACCTGAGTTGGTGACAACGCGAGCCGCGACCACACGTTCAAAGCGCGTATTGGCGAGTGAATCGGCCGAAACTCAGCGCATCGAACGCAATCCCAACACACCTAAAGTTGAAGAGGATTCACCTGTCTCGCAAGATGATGTCGATCTATGGTATTCGTTGTTTGGGGAATAGGCTAATGTCACGAAGTTTTCGCCAATTGATAAGTAGTGGTGCGTGGTGCGTGATGCGTGTCAGAGTACGCACCACGCACCACGTATCTGAGTGACGAAAACCTAAAGACACTAACCAGAATAGGCAATTCGTTACTTCACAGGCTGTACGCCAATCTTGGCAAAGATCTTATTCTTGATTTGCTTGTCGTAAAGCTGCCACTTTGACGCTTGAAACGCTTCATCTTGCTCACCAGATAAAAAGCCAATTGGAATCTTAAAGGCGCCGGCTCCAGCCTTGCCACCCCCATAAAATTCTCCCTCTTTGTCCTTACCGAAAACATCCTTGATAAATTCGTCAGGGTCAAGCACAATCTTGCTCGTCCGCATCGATCCAACCAGCGTTTCGCTGTTGTCTGAGCCACGCACAATGCCATAGACAATCGCCGTGTGCATGTTTGCCTCAGTGAGCAGAAAATCGGCCGATTGTGGCACAGCATCGCGGTCACCCGGACGCAAATAGCCAACACCCGCAATCGAATAGCCTTCAACCGTCACCCGATTGCCTAACGCCTCATGGATAATCTCCATCGTCTGTTTGGAACGCGCCTGCGTTTGAATTTGTCGTAAAGTCTCAGTGTCGGCAAATTGACTCAGGAATCCAGCGGCATGAAAATCTTTTTCATCAGCCGCCAAGAAATTGCGTGTATCTGAGATAATGCCGTGCATCAGAGCAGTTGCCGCGATTTGGTGAGATTTGCTCTCGTGGCTCATATTGAGCAATCCTGCCTCAATGTACGTGGTCAGTTTGGTGGAGACGGAACCAGCGGGAGCAATATCGGTAAATTCGGCCGAAATTCGATCTTGCGGCTCGTGATGGTCGATCACGACACAAATCGGCAGTTTGTCATCGACTAGCGATGTAATCGGCTCTGCATTGACCCCCTGCGTGTCCAAGAATACAGCGAAGTCATACTGATCGATCTGAAAGCCTTCGCCGAACTTGACCATCTCAATCCCCAGCAACTTGACCAATGCAATGTTCTGCTGATGGCTAATCTCCCCTGCATACACGATATCAGACTCAATTTCATATTGATTGCAAATAAGCTGAAATGCATACGCAGACGCAATCGCGTCGGGATCGGGAAATGCGTGTAGCACAATTAGCTGCCGCTTTCCCGCTTGTTTCTTCAATAGTTCCTGCAACGCCTTCAATTGATCTTTCAATTCACTCATAATGATTCCACTTCAAAAACTTGACGGTATTGTAACGCGCACCATTGCAAACTATTACAAATTGATCGAACAGTCTTTTGCACGATGACCGTTGCACGCACTATTAGGATCAAAAAGAGCGGTAAGTCAAATGACCTACCGCCCCTTTTTAGATGCAACCGAGTTGATTGCGCTCTAATCTAAAGGTTTAGCCCGAACGACGATTGCGCGCCAAGTCCATCAGACCTGTCCCAACGTGTGGTTTGTTGCGGCGATCATCTTCCTTACCAAAGCGAATCAAATCACCACTGTCAGTTACAGCCTCGACCGCCAAGCCAAGTGATTGCAACTCCTTGACCAAAACGCGGAATGATGCAGGGATACCGGGATCTTCGATTGGCTCGTTCTTGACGATTGACTCATACGCTTTGACGCGCCCTTGTGTGTCATCCGACTTAATCGTCAACATCTCTTGCAAGATATGTGCTGCGCCGTAAGCCTCCAACGCCCAAACTTCCATCTCACCGAAACGCTGACCACCGAACTGCGCCTTACCACCGAGCGGTTGCTGTGTGACAAGCGAGTATGGGCCAGTTGAGCGTGCATGTGCCTTATCTTCAACCAAATGGGCGAGCTTCAGCATGTGCGCGATACCAACTGTTACAGGTTGTGCATAGGCTTCACCTGTTTGACCATCGATCAGCTTTTCCTTACCGAGCGTTGGCAGTGGAATGTGGGTCTGGAATGTCAATTTGCTTGCCAGCTCTGTCAGTTTTTCAACCGGCGTCTCAAACGCATCCACATGGGTCTCTTCTGGCAGTTCGTTCTTGAATCGGCCGATCATCCAGTCGTACCATTCACGCACGCATGTCTCAATCGCATTTGCATTGTATGGTTTCCACTGCAACTTGCGCAATTGATTCAAATCTTCAGGGCCAAAGATCTCTTCTGGATTGTGTCCACGTGTCCGCAACCACTCGAAGGTGGCTGCACGTTTGGCGTAGAATTCATCCGTCGTGATGCGCTCCAAGTCCCAATCAGCCTCTGAATCGGCCAACCACGCATTCATGAACACGAGTCGTGCCTCATCAATTCCGCTCAATGATTCGATGTGGTAGTCATTTTCCTTGAGCGATTCAAACGCCCACGTTCCAACAACTTCCCAGCCACGTTGGGTTAACCATGACCGCGCCAACTCCGCACGAATTTCGTCCTCTTTCGCTCCGTCAAACACTGGCGTGACTGCGCGATAGCCGAGATGCCATGCGGCCCAGCCGAGATGTGTCTCCAGAATCTGTCCCAAGTTCATACGACCGGGAACACCAATCGGGCTCAAGATGATGTCAACGGGACGCCCATCCTCAAGGTGAGGCATATCTTCAATCGGCACAACTTGGGAAATCACACCCTTGTTACCATGCCGACCAGCCATCTTGTCACCCTGTGTCAAGCGACGACGCTGCGCAACACTGACCCGCACCATCGTTTCCACACCTGCTGGCAGGTCACGATCTTGCTGGCGATCAAACTGCTGCACGTCCACAACTTTACCGCGTGAACCATGCGGCATCCGCAAGCTGCTATCCTTCACTTCACGCGCCTTATCACCAAAAATAGCGCGTAACAATTTTTCTTCTGGCGTCAGCTCTTTCTCACCCTTAGGGGTAATTTTACCAACGAGAATGTCCAGCTCTTTGACATCTGCACCGACGCGGATGATACCGCCCTCGTCCAAATCTTTGAGTGCTTCTTCGCTCACGTTTGGAATGTCATAGGTGATCTCTTCAGGGCCAAGCTTTGTGTCACGTGCTTCAACTTCGTGCTTTTCGATGTGAACCGACGTGTATTTGTCCCAACGGACAAGCTCTTCGCTGACGAGAATCGCATCCTCATAGTTGCCGCCTTCCCATGAAAGGTAGGCAACAACCACGTCCTGACCGAGCGCGAGTTCACCCAACTCTGTTGAGGAACTGTCGGCCAAAATGTCCCCTTGTGTGATCAGCTGACCCTTGCGAACAATAGGACGTTGATCAATGCAGGTGCTTTGGTTCGAACGTTGGTATTTACGCAACTTGTAAACTCGGGGGCCGTCCTCTTCCTGAACGGTGATGCTATCACCCGTCACGCTCAAAACTTCACCATCAGCTTTTGCAACTACGACCGTCCCAGAGTTACGCGCCGCATGTCGCTCCATTCCCGTACTGACAATTGGTACGTCTGGGCGCAACAGTGGCACTGCCTGACGCTGCATGTTAGACCCCATGAGGGCGCGGCTTGCATCGTCATGCTCCAAGAAGGGAATCAGTGATGCGCTAACACCAACAATCTGCTGGGGTGCGACATCAATATAGTCGATACGCTCAACCGACGTAAAGCGGAACTGCTGGTCACGGCGGACAGAAACACGCTTTTCAACGAATTGACCACGCTCATCAAGCAAGGCATTCCCTTGTGCGATAGAGTATTGATCTTCTTCATCGGCCGACATGAATACAAGCTCGTCGCTCATGTACGGCACAACCGCGATCTCTTCAACGCCAGCCTCTTTGATCTCAGCAAAAATCGCATCCGTGATCGTCGTGCCAGCTTCGGCGATAATTTCGCCAGTGTCTACATTGATGACGTTGGCGCGAAGGTCATGATCAACCATGTTCGCATCGTCGCCAGCCAGCGTGTTCTTGACACGATAGTAGGGCGTTTCGACGAAACCATATTTGTTGACACGCGCATAAGATGCAAGTCGGCCGATCAAGCCGATGTTTGGTCCTTCAGGCGTTTCAATTGGGCAGATGCGACCATAGTGGCTGTGATGAACATCGCGCACTTCAAAGCCCGCACGTTCACGACGCAACCCGCCGGGGCCAAGTGCCGAAACGGTGCGCTTATGCGTTAACTCTGCCAATGGATTCGCCTGCTCCATAAACTGGCTCAGCTGTGATGATCCAAAGAACTCACGAATTGAGGCAACAACGGGGCGAATGTTGATCAACGAAATCGGCGTGATGGTATCGGCGTCACGAATCGACATGCGTTCGCGTACAACACGCTCCATGCGGCGTAATCCAACGCGCAGCTTCGCTTGCAGCAACTCACCAACCGTTTTGATGCGACGATTGCCGAGATGATCGATATCGTCTGGCCCTGACTGCTGATTGTTGATCAGAATCATGTTGCGCACGAGGCGCACAATGTCGTATTGGGTGATTGTGCGATGGGTCAGCGGAACCAACCCCTCTAAACCGAGACGCTTATTGAGCTTGTAACGACCAACTCGTGCCATATCGTAGCGACGTGGATCATACAATTGCTCGTAAAGGAAGCTCGTTGCATTTTCAAGCGTGGGTGGGTCACCGGGACGCATCCGCTTATAGAACTCGATAATTGCCTGTTCATTGAGTGGCTTATCGGGATCCCATGCGGGTTCCTGCTCCAAACTGCCCTGAATGTAGAGGTGATCACCATTGGTGTCGATATCCTCAAACAGCGCCATCATCTCTTCATCTGTACCCTCTTTGATCAGTGGGTTGCCCAAGCCATCGTCAATTGCTGCGATAGCACGCAGGAAAAGCGTGATTGGGACTGTCCGCTTGCGGTTAAATTTGAGGGTGATGTAATCAGTTTTGCGGGTTTCAAACTCCATCCACGCACCGCGATCTGGGATCAACTTTGCCATACCGAGCGGACGACCAGTGGCGCGTTCTTCTTCAATCTCGAAGTAAACGCCGGGCGACCGAATCAACTGGCTGACGACAACACGCTCTGTTCCGTTGATAATAAATGTACCAGCGGGAGACATGAGGGGGAAGTCGCCAAAGAAAATGTCTTGGACAATTGGTTGGTCACGATCGGCCGAATATAGCAAAACGCGCACATTGATTGGCGCAGAATAACTCATATCACGGTCGATGCATTCCTCCACCGAATATTTCGGCTCACCAAACCAAAACTTAAGGTCAAACCCTTCCGTCTCTGGCTGCGTGCTGGGGAAGAACAGTTTGAGATCACCGTTAAAACTGACAATCGGTGAGATTTCTTCAAATAGTTCTGTTAACCCTTCTGCGACAAAGGTTTCAAACGAGTCAACCTGTATATCGATCAGACTGGGCAACTCCAGCAAGTTCTTTAATTTCGCGTAATTCTTCGTGTTTTGCTTAAACGACATCTGCTCTCCTAAGGCTGTTGAGCTAAAAATAACAACGTGTTCCGATGGTGAGACAACAAAGCAAGGGTGCAACAACAGTTTTGTTGCACCCTTGACAATTTGCAAAAAAGTTCAATTAGTATCGCTCTCACCTCAATCGTCAGTAAAAGACTAGGCAGTATACTTTATTTTGCGCGATTAAGTCAATTATCGACTGCATTTTCAACGGCGTGTTAACGGTAGATTGAAAGGGCAATTCGCGAGTATGCAAATACGAACGGCGCATTTTTGACAATTGGTTTATCATTAGCAAGTAGATCGTCGGAGCTGCACACAAAAATAACCTGAGGAAAGTAAGTTAACATGAAACAATACATCGTTTGGATTGCCGCGCTAATTTGCATAATGATAGTGACGATGCCACAGCAGACAAAAGTGACTGCGGCGGATGGAGACGACAAGGTTGCGCCAGAGATGATTGTGGGATCGGCCGAATTTTCTGGCACAAGTCCCGCCGTCCGCGACCTCCCCACCGACACCCGCGAATACCCACTTGTCCAATTTGAGATCAACCCCCGCGATAACCCACATATTTTCGAGCCAGACTTTGGCAGACGTGGAACGTGGGATCGCGTTGATATTCCGACCGATCCACTCATCGCTAATTCACGTAATTTTGCAGATTCCCCTGCCCCATTGCTCTCATTTGAAGGGGTTGGCAATCCAACCGGCTGCGGTGGCTGTAGCCCACCCGACGTAGTTGGCGATGTCGGCTTGAACCACTATGTTCAGATGGTCAACGCGACCAAAGTCGCTATTTTCGACAAAGATGGTAATTCGCTCAATACACCGTTTAACTTAGGTGATTTGTGGCCGTCTGGCAACTGCGCAAGTAACGCGGGCGATCCTATCGTGGTCTACGATGAAATGGCTGATCGGTGGTTGCTTTCCCAATTTGCTAGCCCAACGCACATGTGTTTTGCAATCTCCCAAACGAGTGATCCGCTTGGGAGCTACCATATTTACACCTACAACGTGGGCAGCTTTCCCGACTACTTCAAAGTTGGCGCGTGGCCAGATGGCTACTACATGAGCGCAAATGAAAGTACATACACGGCCTATGCATTTGATCGTGTCGCCATGTTAGCAGGTGATTCGGCTCCCAACTTTATTAAATTTACAGGACAAGATAACCTGTTGTTACCCAGCGATGTGGATGGTGCCGATTTACCGCCGGCCGATGCGCCCAACTACTTCTATACGTTCAAGGATGACAGCTATCATGGTGGTGGAGAGGATCGCGTCGAGGTGTTTGCATTTTCGGCCGATTTCGACGACACGAGCAATAGCACCTTTACACTCATTGACACCATCCCCATGAGCAGCTTCACGTACACTGCCTGCGGTTTCTTCAACTTTAACTGCATTTCACAACAGGGAACGTCTCAGCGCGTCGATTCACTCGGTGAATGGCCGATGTTCAGCTTCCGTTATCGCAACTTTGGCACCCATGAAACGCTGGTTGGCACATATGGCGTTGGGGGTGGAACGGGTCAAGATGGCGCCGCGATTCGTTGGTTTGAGTTGCGGAAAACGGGTGCTGACTGGTCACTCTATCAAGAAGGCACGCACGACGTAGGCGATGGACACAACCGTTTTAACGCCACGATTGCGATGGACTCCTGCGGTAACATTGCGCTCGGCTATGTCGCGTCAAGCAGCAACTTATATCCATCTGTGCGCTATGCGACACGCCTTGCCGATGATCCCCTTGGCACGTTGCGCGATGAGCAAATCCTCTTTGCAGGCAGTGGTTCACAAACCTCTTCCAACCGTTGGGGTGACTACGCCGCAATCAGCGTCGATCCGTTCGATGGTGCGACGTTTTGGTTCACAAACGAATATTATGCCACGTCGAGCAGCTCGGCTTGGGACACGCGCATCGGGACATTTGCCCATCAGGAATGTCTCTCCCCAACATACTCGTTAGCTGTACAGCCAACCATGCAGACGGGTTGTGTCGGTGATTCGGTCACATTCGATATTAACGCGAACGCATTTAATGGATTCACGGCACCCGTTGCGCTGTCAACGGATGTGACGGGCGCGACCGCTGCATTTAGCGTCAATCCCATCAATCCACCGGGCAGTTCAGTCCTATCGGTCGCCGATTTCAGCGCGGGACTCTTGCAGTTTGACTTGATCGGCATGGCTGACGGTCAAACGAAAACACAAGGTTTGTCCATAGATGCGGCTGGAGCAGCCCCAGCACAGACAACCCTGATAGCCCCCGCCGATGCTGCCAGTGACGTTGGCACACTGCCCACTTTTAGCTGGTCGGCCGTTGCAGAGAGTTCTAGCTACCGTCTTGAGGTCGCAACTGATAGTGGATTTAATAATATCGTCGTTGATGAGGTCGTGGCGGGGACATCCTTCACGGGCGCGACGTTGCTGACGAATACAACCTACTACTGGCGAGTTTCGGCCGAAAATGGCTGTGGTCAATCTACGTCAGCCAGCGCACAGTTCACCACCATACCGACCTCGCTCGCCTGTAACGGCGCCGTCAACTTTGAGCAGCGCGTCCCTTCTGACTGGGTGACGTTGACAAGCAGTGGCTTGACCGGTTGGGGAACCACAGATGACGGCATTTGCGGTTCGGCCAATGGCACGCCCGGCAATTTTGCGGGAACGGGCATTGCAGCCTGCGTTGATTCTGATGCGGACGGCGGTTACGTCGATAGTTATCTCTGCACACCACCCATCGATCTGAGCGGCTATGGTTACTACAATTTATCCTTTAAGGTCAACTTTAGTGTCTATGATGAGACAAACGAAGACCTGTTTGAAGTGGTTGTCAGCACTGATGGCGCAGATGGCCCATACTCGCCAGCTCTATTCTCAAAAACGGATGACTATCCTGCGGGTCAACACGAAGTCCCCAACTCGGGCGCATTGGAGACCATCGACCTCTCAGCCTATAAGGATCAGGTTGTCAACGTCTGTTTCCACTACGTTGGTGATTATGATTGGTATGCACAAGTTGATGATGTCGCACTCGCCTGCACCGTCAATGAGGCGCAAGTGTCAATGGTTGAATCCAGCACACGTCAGCCATTGCCATTTGGATTAATGCTCGGCGTTGCGGTCATCGGCTTGCTCGTCGCTAGTAGCGTTGCCATCAGCTTACGGCGGCGATGATTCGTGGCGTGATGCGGGAATTATGTCTCCCGCATCATGCATATTCGGTGGGAATGCCTACATGCTGCGCAAGTGACGTTCTAGATACAGCGTAAGGTAAATTGTATGGCATTGTCATTCCCGCGAAGGCGGGAATCCAGTCTTAGACAATAGTGGATACCTGCCTTTGCAGGTATGACAGAACTTACATTATGATGCACTAAAGTTGATGGCAACGGAGATCGATCAGTTCTGACTGTTGTGCCGCAACAATCAGCGCACCGATATACGCTTCGTCAGGCGTGAGATCAAAGAGCTGCCAATCGTCGGCAGCTTTTGGATCACTCTGATCATAGAGTAAGCGCGGTGCTTCCGTTGGCAAGAATGTCACTTCAAACTGGTGCAGAGGATGGGAAAGCCCCTCTCCAATCGCCTTGATAAATGCCTCTTTGCGCGTCCAGCACTTTAGAAAGGTCGCTTGCTTATTTGCTTCTGCTACCGTGCGCAACTTGGCAACCTCACCCGCTGCAAAAAACTGTTTGGCAATGTTTTCAATGTCGCTGACGGTACGATAATGCTCGATATCTACCCCGACAAGTCGATCTAGTGTGAATGCGATCAGGGCGCATTCGTGTGAGTGGGTCACATTAAACATAAGTTCATGCGTCCCATAAAGTTGTTCAATGTAGGGTTTGCCGTGCTGGGTTGTCAACAGCGTGATGTCGAGTGGGTCAATGCTGAGGTATTGTCCGAGCAGATGGCGCAGGGAGGCGCGGGCAACGATAGAACGACGCCGATGGCGCGGAAACTTAAAGCGTTTGGCGCGGGCTTGCTCTTCGGCCGATAATACCTCCCACATCCAGCTTTCTTCATGGTCGAGCCAAACGCGCCAAATATCAACTTGGTTTGGTTCAAGTTTATAGATAGAACTTTTTTGCCAATCGCAATTCATAGTTTACGTCGTGTATCATGCAGCGTGTAGACCGCAATCATGGATGCTGCAAATCTTGACACCGCATGCATCGTCAATGTTCCGCGCACGCATAGCGCCAGTGGCGTCCAGCTTGTGACAACATCAAATCTGAACTCGCTGGCCCCCATGACCCAGTCACATACTCATCGAGCGGGGGCGCAAACGCTGTCTGCCAACCTTGAATGATTGGATCAATAATACGCCACGCTTGTTCGATGCTGTCAGCGCGGGTAAATAATGTCGGGTCACCGTCGAGGGCTTCCAGTAATAATCGTTCATATGCTTCTGGCGTGGAATCTTTGCCAAAGGCGAGATCGTACTCAAAATTCATCTCCACCGAACGCATGTCGATGTCGGTGTCGGGAACTTTCGTTTCAAAGCGCAAATGGATCGCCTCGTGTGGCTGAATGCAGAGTGCGAGGACGTTGCGCCGAATACTATAGTCGGCGGGAATCGGAAACATATTATGCGGTGTGCCACGAAATTGGATGATGATTTCGGTCGCCTTTTGTTGCAACGCCTTGCCCGACCTTAGATAGAAGGGGACACCGCGCCAACGCCAATTGTCGATGTACAGTTCAAGGGCGGCATACGTCGGCGTTTCGCTGCCGTCGGCGACATCGGGCGCGTCACGGTAGCCCGCATATTGACCACGTATCGTATGGCTGGCGAGTGCTTCAGGAGAAATCGGCCGAACTGCCTTCAACACCTTTGCCTTCTCATCGCGCACAGAGTTGGCCTCAAAAGAGGCGGGCGGCTCCATCGCCACGAGTGACAACAACTGCATCAGATGATTTTGGAACATATCGCGCAAGACGCCCGCCTGATCATAATAACCAGCACGATGCCCCACATCGACCGATTCAACCGCACTAATCTGGACATGATCGATGTAGTTGCGATTCCAAAGCGGCTCAAAAATCGCATTGGCAAAGCGGAACACCATGATATTTTGCACCGTCTCTTTCGCTAGGTAGTGATCGATACGGTAGATTTGTTGTTCATCCAACAGCTTGTGGAGCGATGTATTGAGGGCCTGCGCCGAAGCCAAATCGTTGCCAAACGGCTTTTCGATGATCACGCGCCGCCAGGCCACATCTGACTCCTGCACCATTCCCTGTGCGTGCATCTGCTCCACAATCGGCAGAAAAAAGCGCGGGGGTGTTGCGAGATAGTAGAGGCGATTGGTCGTGTCATTTTCAAGCTCAGAGATCGCCGCTTCCAAACGTGCATAGTCGTCACTTTCTGTAAACCCACCCTGCACAAAGTGAAGCATGTCGCAAAAATCATCATAGGAAGCTTGCCGAAAATCCTCCTCAACAAATTCCTTGATGCCGCTGTCCATCTCGCTGCGGAACGTGGCCGTATCCCAATCGGAAAAGGCAAATCCAACGATGCGCAGCGGGGCGGGCAAACGCTGCTTGCGCCACTGCTTGAAGAGCGCAGGAATCAATTTGCGGCGCGTCAAATCGCCCGATGCGCCAAAAATCACAATGGTGGTTGCGTCAATCATGGGAAGAGATTACAACGACAATTGAAAAAGAGCTAATAATAGATTCAATCTCACGGTGATTGTTACATTGACGTTATTGCACAAATGAGAACAGTGGAATTTGTTCACTTTGGGGGTGACAGATTCGGCCGATAACGATAAACTTAACACTATGATGACGTTGATCCTTCTCAGCCTTCTTAGCTACTCGGCACTCCTTCTTCTGGAGCAGCCAAACCTTGCATGGGCAGTGAATGAGGCGCGTCAGTAACTAAAAATTCACAATGAATGGAAAGCTGCCCAATTGGGCAGCTTTTTTTTTGCCATAGAAGGGCTGCCGCTGTTGGGCAATGGAGAAATGAACATGGGTGATATTGTAAAAATCTTTGATACAACTTTGCGCGATGGTGAACAGAGTCCGGGTGCGACCTTGAGTTCGGCCGAAAAACTCAAAATCGCCCGTAACCTCTCTCGTCTGGGTGTTGACATCATGGAGGCAGGTTTCCCCGCCGCCTCTCCCGATGACCTTGAAGCCGTCAAGCAGATCGCCATTCACGTCGGAAATGACGTGCCAGAAGGACGCACAGAGCCACCAGTGATTTGCGGCCTTGCCCGCGCCGTCAAACGTGACATTGACAAATGTTGGGAAGCGGTCCAACATGCGAAACACCCACGTATTCACACCTTTCTCGCCACCTCCCCCATTCACATGCAGCACAAGCTCCGCATGGATCCCGAAGAAGTCGTCGACAAAGTTAAAGAGATGGTCACCTATGCAAAATCTTTTTGCGATGACATCGAATTTTCGCCTGAAGATGCAGGCCGCTCTCAACCTGAGTTCCTTTATCTCGTGTTGGGGGAGGCGATCAAGGCGGGCGCAACCACGCTGAACATTCCTGACACGGTCGGCTATCAAACGCCTGAGGGGTTTGGCACGCTGATCAAGGGGATCATGGAAAACACGCCAGGCATAGAAAATGTGACCGTTTCTGTGCATTGTCACAACGATTTGGGCATGGCAACAGCCAACACAATGGCTGGTGTGATGAACGGTGCGCGACAGGTCGAAGTCACAATTAACGGCATTGGAGAACGGGCGGGCAACACCTCACTTGAAGAGGTCGTCATGGCGATGAAGACGCGCGGCGACGCCTATGATCTGGATACCAATATCGACACAACCCAACTCATTCCGCTCAGTCGACAAGTTTCACGCTTCACAGGCATGGCAGTTCAGGCCAACAAGGCGATCGTTGGCGAAAATGCATTCGCGCATGAGGCGGGAATTCATCAAGACGGCATGTTGAAAAACGAGGAGACGTATGAGATTATGCGGCCCGAAACGGTCGGGCTGCTCAAGTCTGAACTCGTTTTGGGCAAACACTCGGGTCGGCATGCCTTTAAGGTACGCATGGCCGAGTTGGGATATGAGCTGGATGGTGACTTGCTCAACGATGCATTTTCCAAATTTAAGCGTGTTGCCGATGCTAAAAAGGTGGTCACCGACACTGATTTGATCGCGTTGGTCGATGATCAGATGATGAGACCGACGCGCATCTACCGCCTGGACGGGATGCAGGTGACGTGCGGCACAATCGACATGCCGACCGCCAGCGTGCGCTTGATCGACCCCGACAACAACCCACATTTGGCGGTCGCCATTGGAACAGGCCCAGTTGACGCCGCATTCAAGGCAATCGACAGTATCGTGCAGGTGCCAAATTCGTTGGAAGAGTATGTCGTGCGTGCCGTGACCGATGGCATTGATGCGATTGGCGAAGTGACCGTGCGACTGGAGTCTGCGGACGATAAGTTTAAGCTGCGAACGGACCCGCAAAGTGGCCTCAAACGCGCTCGTTCCTTTGGCGGACATGGTGCAGAGACAGACATCGTTGTAGCCAGTGCCAAAGCGTATCTAGCCGCATTGAACAAGATGCTGGTTGCGAGTGGTAAGTTTGAGGCGTGATTGAACTGTTATAATAAGAGACGTTATGAAACCAAGAACATTATTTGAAAAAATCTGGGACGCACATGTCGTCCACGAAGCACCCGGTGCGCCGACAGTGCTTTACATCGACCTACATTTGATTCATGAGGTGACGTCGCCACAGGCGTTCACGGGCTTGCGCGAGAAAGGCTTGAAAGTCCGTCAACCCGGCCGAACCGTTGCGACGATGGATCACAGTATTCCAACGGTGAACACCGTCACGAATCCCGATCTCATATTGCCGATGAGCGATGGGATGGCGGTCAAGCAGTTGGATCAGTTGGTTAGGAATTCGGCCGATTTTGGCATTCAACTCTACGACTACCATAGCGATAAACGCGGCATCGTTCACGTCATCGGCCCCGAGCTTGGCTTGACCCAACCGGGACAGACCATCGTCTGCGGTGACAGCCACACAAGCACGCACGGCGCATTTGGCGCATTGGCTTTTGGGATCGGGACGAGCGAAATCGAGCATGTGTTGGCGACACAATGCCTATTACAGTACAAGCCAAAAACCGCTCTCATTAACTACGTTGGACAACTCCGAGCTGGCGTTACCGCCAAAGATATGATTCTCGCCCTGATCGCCAAGACGGGTATCGGTGGCGGCACCGGTCATGTCTACGAATATGCGGGAGAAGCGGTGCGCAATCTCAGCATGGAAGGTCGCATGACGATGTGCAATATGACCATTGAAGGTGGCGCACGCGCTGGCATGATCGCCCCCGATGAGAAAACATTTGAGTGGGTGCGCGGGCGCGAATATGCGCCAAAAGGCATCGACTTTGATCGCGCCGTTGAGCAGTGGGAGATGCTACAAACGGATGAAGGCGCAACCTATGACCGCACTATTGAAATCGACGTCAATTCGCTGGAGCCGATGATCACCTACGGAACCAATCCGGGCATGGGCATGGGCATCAGCGAGACGATTCCAAACCCATCCGATTTGCGCGACTTCAATGAACGCCAATCGCTTGAAAAGGCACTCGCCTACATGGATTTAGAGCCAGGTAAACCGCTAATTGGTAAACCTGTCGATGTCGTTTTCGTCGGTAGCTGTACCAATTCGCGCATCAGCGACTTGGAAGAGGCAGCGGCGATGCTCAATGGGCGCAAGGTCAGCGACAACGTGCGCATGATGGTCGTTCCCGGCAGTGAAGACGTGCGTCGCGTGGCAGAGGAACGCGGGCTGGACAAGATTTTCATCGAGGCAGGCGCAGAGTGGCGTTCGGCTGGTTGTTCGATGTGCATCGCCATGAACGGTGACCAACTCTCGCCCGGACAATACGCCGTCAGCACCAGCAATCGCAACTTTGAAGGACGGCAAGGCAAAGGTGGGCGCACTTTCTTGGCAAGTCCGTTGACGGCGGTTGCATCGGCCGTGACAGGTCAAGTCACCGATCCACGCACACTACTGTAGCGTCGCACTTAGCTCAATGTAGAGCGGCATGATGGAAGTTAACTAACAACCAGACCAGAAGAATGGATTCCCGCCTACGCAGGAATGACACCTTTATTACCGTCTTGATTTGCTAATCTTCGTAATGCCGACGCTATCATTAAAAAAAGATGGAAGAATTCAAAGAACTAAACTCACACATCGTTGCGATTCGCACGAATGATATTGACACCGACCAGATCATCCCCGCCCAGTACCTCAAGGTAACGAGCAAGGACGGGCTGGTTGAAGGGCTATTTTCAAGCTGGCGTTACTTGCCCGGCACAAAAGAGGATAATCCAGAATTTGCACTCAACCGTCCCGAAAGTCAGGGGGCGAAGGTGCTGTTGGCAGGGGACAACTTTGGTTGTGGCTCCAGCCGTGAACATGCGCCGTGGGCGTTGATGGGCTGGGGATTTAAGGCGGTTGTCAGCACCTCATTTGCCGACATTTTCCGCAATAACTCACTCAAAAATGGCTTGCTGCCAATTGTCGTTGATAAGCAGACGCACGAGCAGCTATTTTCGCTCGTCGAGGAAGACCCCACTACTGAAGTGAAGATCGATCTGGATACACAGTCGTTGATTCTGCCAGACGGACGGCGAGTCGAGTTTCCGATCGATACGTTTAGCAAGCAGTGCATGCTTGATGGGGTCGATCAGTTGGGGTATTTGCTCAATCTGAATGATGAAATTTCGGCATTTGAGCAGGGCAAATAGTCGCAATAGAAGTGTCGTTTAACGACGGATAACATCTGACCTAAAGCGCACAGCTTTGGCTGTGCGCTTTTTAATTGGAGCTATGCCCACTAATCTAAAAAACGAATAGTGAGCATGGGCTATCACGGCTAAATTGCCATTTCTAAGCCAGATCGAGTGCATCAACGGGAAGTTGTCCGCTGCGGAATTGGGTATGGTAGAGTTCGGCGTAGAGGCCACCATGTGCGAGAAGTTCGGCGTGGGTTCCCATTTCGGCAAGGCGGCCTTGCTCGATGACGAGGATTTTATCGGCCGATAATATCGTGCTCAAACGATGCGCGATAACCAGACTTGTACGCCCCTCCATCACACGACTCAATGCCTCCTGAATCAACGCCTCTGAGAGTGAATCTAAGCTACTTGTCGCTTCATCTAGCACCAAAATACGCGGGTCTTTGAGAATCACGCGTGCAATGGCGATCCGCTGACGCTCTCCCCCGCTGAGACGATAACCACGCGACCCAACAACGGTGTCATACCCATCGGGCAGGGACATGATGAAGTCGTGGATATTTGCCGCTTTTGCTGCGGCCACGATGGCCGCGTCGGTCGCGTTGGCATTGGCGTAGAGCAGGTTGGCGCGAATTGTGTCATAGAAGAGGTATGTCTCTTGCGTCACCATGCCGATATTGTCGGCCAGCGAATCGAGCGTGACATCGCGGATGTCGTGACCGTCGATGCGGATTTGCCCTTTTGTGGTGTCATAGAGACGTGGAATCATATAGGTGACAGTCGTTTTACCTGCGCCCGACGGGCCGACCAGTGCCACCAGTTCACCGGGTTCAATCGTAAAGTCGATATTTTCTAATGCCCACTCACGATCAGCAATGCGCGTCACCGTTGGTTCGTCTGCATCCCCCTCTTTTTGCTTGCCGCGTTTGAGCAGTGCCGTGCTGTCGCTCGAACGCCGGCCAAAACGTTGCACCTCGTTTAATCCTGCTGGTTCATCCCCATCGTAGCGGAAGTAGACGTGATCAAATTCGATCTTGCCATCGGCTGGTGGCAACGGCTTTGCATCTTCCCGTTCATCGATCTCGACGGGGATATCGAGTGCTTCAAAGACGCGCTCAAAGCTGACCATGCTTTGGGCAAATTCAACCGGCGCATTGGTGAGCGCCATCAGCGGGCCATAGAGCTGGCCGACGTATGTGCCAAAGGCGACAATCGTTCCCGCCGAGAGCGCATCACGCAGAACGAGATGACCGCCGAGCCAGAAGATTAGGGCGGTTCCAAATGCGCTGGCAATGCCGAGAAAGAGGAAGAACCAGCGACCCAAAACGGCCGAACGGATGCCGATATCGCGCACTTGGGCGGCTCGTGAGCTAAATTTTGTTGATTCTGTTGTGGTTCGGCCGAAAAGTTTCACCAACAACGCCCCACTCACGTTGAGCGTCTCATTCATCAGCGCGTTCATCTCAGCGTTTACTTCCATCGACTTACGGCGCAAATCGCGTAATTTTCCGCCAACGTTACGCGCTGAAAGCACAAACAACGGGATGATCGAGAGGGCGAGCAGCGTTAACCGCCATTCTAGACCCATCATGATGATGAGAATTGCGACAACAGAGACGACGTTGCTGGCGATATTGATCAGTGTGCCAGTGACGGCACTTTGCGCCCCGACGACATCATTGTTTAGCCGCGACATCAACTCACCCGTGCGCGTTTCAGTGAAAAAGCGCAGCGACATACGCTGCATGTGATCATAGAGATTGCGGCGCAAATCATAGATGACCCCTTCCCCAACCTGTGAACTCAAATTGCGCTGCGCCACGCCGACAAGCCCGTTGACGATGGGAACCAGAATCATTCCCAAGGCCAACCAGTTTAGGCGCGTTGCGTTGCGATTGGGCAGGGCATTATCGATGAGATCACGAAAAAGGAGGGGCGGAACGAGTGAAATGGTCGAAATGACGGCAATCGTTGCCAACAGACCGATAATTTGGAGACGGTATGGGGTAGCGAATCGCCAAACTCGCCGCAACAATACGCCCGTCACCTGCGGCTTGCTGCCATCTGATCGCATGTATGCCCACCAGCTATTGTTCATATGGAAGAAGGGGCTAGTGGCTAGTAGCCAGTGCAGAAATTGTGCTCTTGCATCTTGCGACTTGCAACTAACGACCTATAGATTGATCTATACCATCAAAATGGAAGAACCGCAGGGCGATTTTAACCTGCTGTCATTGGATTTGTGATAGCTTAGACAGAATGTGGACTGTACAAAGGTACAGGATGTCTAAAATAGGCTGATGCAAGAAATTAGCAATACCGTTCAAATTAACGCGCCCATCGAGACTGTCTTTGGCGCACTCATCAATGTCCAAAATAATGTGCATTGGATCAAATCGGTCGTAAGCGTCGAAATGATTGACGAGCCACCAATGCGCGAAGGGTTTCGTTTTCGGGAGACAGGGGGATTCATGGGGGTCAACACAACGGACGAGAAAGTAGTCGTGGCGTTTCGTCCACCGCATGAATTTGGCTTCAAGGGGCAATTTTTGGACAATGGCACACATTATCAGCTCGAAATGGTCGATGAGGATGTGACAGACGTAACCGTAACATTGAGCGGCACGCCACCACGTGGCACGCCACAATTTGTGCAGCGGCAAGTTTTGAAGCAGGCGGGGAACCGAATTGCGGAAGATTTAGCGCGACTCGGTAGGCTGCTGGAGAATAATGAATGATCTTTGTCATCAGTAATCCAGTTGCGGGGAACGCAAATCCAGAGCTGTTGCAAGAACAGCTCACAGCGCTTTCGGCCGAAATTTACACAACCGCCCACGCCGAAGAGGACGTCCCACAGATCGTGCGTGAGGCCGTCGCCAACGGTCATAAGATTATCGTCGCGGCCGGTGGCGATGGCATGGTCAACGATGTGGCGATGGGTGTTTACAAGACAGATGCGACATTGGGGATTATTCCAATGGGAACGGGGAATGTCGTGGCGCGCGAGCTGGGAATTCCGCTCGATCCTGTCGCTGCGATCCAATTGCTGGCAGAGGGGGGCGATATTCGGCCGATTGACCTCATGCAAATCAACGAGCGCATCTATCTCTCGCATGTCGGCTGCGGTCTCTATACCGTCTCAATTGAAAACACCACCCCAGAGAACAAACAACGTTTTGGGCGCGTCGCCTATATTGCGAAGGCAATCCAGCAAATCGGCCAAGCAGAGTCGTACATGTTTGATCTCAAAATAGATGGCGCATCCCACACGATTGAAGGGTCGCAGCTCATGGTCACCAATATGGCAGAGAGCGGGATCGACACAGTGAGTTGGGGGCCAACAATTGTTCCAGATGACGGTGTACTGGACGTGCTCGTATTGACGGCGACGACGGCGGCCGAGTTTGCGCGATTATTGGGGGACGTGCTGCGCGGCAAGCATGAAGAATCGGCCGAAATCAAACACCTACATGCCCGTCAGACAATTGAATTTTCTAACACTGAAAAGCTGATGCTTTATGGCGGCGGTCGAGAAATCGGTGACGGCGCGATCACCATCACCTTACTCCCCCGAGCCTTACCCGTTCTCGTTCCCCGTTAAGCGACGCACAACACCCACATAACCAACCACCTTGTCGTCATCATCTTTAACGACACCACGATTGATTTGGACGTTTAGCGTCTCCCCGTTTTTATGTTGATGGAATGATTCTATCGGCAATGTATCATTTTCGTTGGCTTCCCATTTTTCTTTTATGGTCTGATACACATCGTCCGCCACATACAATAGGCGAACATCTTGTCCGATCACTTCATCAGGTTCATACCCATACAACTGCGTAAAAGCCGCGTTCACGAGCCGGATCTTGCGATCCTCATCAGACAAGATAACCGCATCTTGCATCGCGCCAAAAACGCCGCGCAGATTATACATACTGCGCGCAAGTGCCTCATCAGCCTGCACTTTTTCGATCAAGCGACCGACCCAAACCCCCAATTGACGGACAAAATCCTGCTCAGCTTCGCTGAATGGCTCTGGTCGTGGGTCAGGATGCGAGAAGTTCATCGCACCATAGAATCGATTGTGGACGCTTACTGGTGCGCCAATTAACGTTTCTAAGCCAAATGCATGATATGCATTGTGTTCACGCCAGTCTGAATCGCCTAGATGCTCGATAGCTGCGACATTCTTATGCGCAAGCGTGATATTGCAGTAGGTCAACTCGTAGTCGAATTTTTCACCGGCCGCCAATCCGCCGTCTGGCGCATGAACATAGCCCATCTCACAAACGCCATCGTGGACTTTGCTGATCCAGCCCATACTCATGCCAAGCAGTTCACAGCCTCGTTTGAGTGCATAGTTAAGCTGTTCCGCATTCGATAGATGGGTCGGCTGCGAGGTGATTTCGTATAAAATGCGCGTCTTTTCAGCACGGTCAGCCAACTCTTCGACCGCCTTCTTACGGCGCGTCACATCACGTCCAACACCCTGATATTCACTAATTGCACCGTGATCGTTGTAAAGACCACGTACAACCCACTCTTGCCACTGCCACGCCGCATCCGCGCGTGGGCGGACACGATTCGCAACTGTTACAACAGGTGATTCGGGTGTGATTTGTGCTAGTTTCGCATCCCACTCAACACTATCTTCTTCAGGCAGTTCAGGCGAGAAACGTGTACCGAGCAAGTCTTCGGCCGAAACACCATAGTAATTGGCAAATTTTTCATTGACAAATGTCATCTTGCGATCTGCATTAACACGAAAAATTAACTCTGTCTGATCGGTAACAACGCCACGATAACGCTCTTCACTCGCCCGTAAACTGGCTTCAGCTGCCTTGATACGCGAGACGTTTGTCAATGTCAAGACAACACCCAACGTCTCTCCCGTGTCACTTTGGTAAGGTAGCACGCGCAGATAGTAGTAAACCTCATTGGGCAGTTGAACTTCCCGCTCGGTCAATTCGCCGCTTTCTAGCACCCTTGCCGTCATCTCGCGCAGCTCTTTACTGGTGATGTTGAGGTTATAGAGCAGATGCTCAATCGGCCGACCGATATCCTGTGGCAACAGATTAAACAGCTCGGCGGCCGCAGGCGTAAAGTCTCGAATGCGATGATCTGGATCTAAGAAGAGCGTCCGCACTTGTGAACTGCGCTGCAAGTTACGCATGTCGTTCGTCAACTGCATCAGCTCATTGATCTTCTGTTGGTACTCTGAGTTGACAGTGTATAGCTCTTCATTGACCGAGTGCAACTCTTCGTTGGTCGATTGTAGCTCCTCATTCGAGGCGATCAGCTCTTCGTTGGTCGATTGCAACTCTTCATTGGTAGTTTCCAACTCCTCGACCGTCGCCTGCAAATGCTCCTTTGTATATTGCAGTTCCCGTTCCAAGATGGAAACCTGTTCGCCAACATCATTTTGTACCTGCTGAGCATCGACATTCGACGTGAGTGCAGGGGCGCTGATGTCATCCATGCGTTCAAAAGAGAGCAAGAGATACCGTTCGCGCTGCGAGCGTTGGACGAATGGTTCGGCCGATAATCGCAAGTAGAAATCTTCGCCATCCTCATTGTCGACGCGGATACCGCTATAGATCACCTTTTTCTGCTCCCGCGCCGCCCGATGTAACGCTGCGCGCGTCGCGGTGTGCAATTCGGGAATAATTAGATTGAAGATGTCATAGGAAACACGCCCCTGAAGCTGTCGCAGATATTTGCCAGCCTCGCCAAAAATATGCATCAACTCCAATTGATGGTTGAGTAGTAAGCTCGGCGGGGCGAACTTATCGATCAATAGTTCTTTCCAATCATCAACCCGATTGATGCGCGCGCCATCCACATATATCTTTTCAGTATCAGATGCGATAGCTTTGATGGCAGGACGACCTGTCGACAGCGGGGCTTCACCCAAGCGCACATCGCGTCGCTTGCTAAAGATGCGCCAGCGGCGATCAACCATGGTGAATTCGTCTTTCAAATCGCCTAAATGCTCGCTTGGCCCCAACATCAAATGACCATCTTTGTGCAACCCGAAGTGGAAATAACTGATAATCTTCTTTTGGGTGCTGGGTCGCATGTAGATCAATACGTTGCGACAGCTAATCAAGTTTAGCTTTGTAAACGGTGGGTCTTGTGTAAGATTATGGGGCGCGAAAATGACATGACTGCGCAACTCTTTGGTGATGCGATAGGCGCCTGACTCTTCAAGTCTAAAGTATGTGTCGACAAAGTGCGCAGGAATGGTGCGAATGCGGTCTGCTGCATACGTGCCATTGCTCGCCAGTTCGAGTGACTTTGGATGGATGTCGGTCGCAAATACCTTGAGATCAACCATCTTTTTCTGGCGTGTCATGTATTCGTTGAACAATATCGCCAGCGAATACGCCTCTTCACCTGTGGCGCAACCCGGCACCCAAACGCGAATCTCTTTGTCCGCATTATCAACGATATCGGGAATGACGGTCGATGCCAAAACGTTAAATGCTTCCGCGTCGCGGAAGAATTGCGTCACCTCAACAAGCAGGTCATGATAGAGCAAGTCCTGCTCGCCCTCATCCTCTTGCAGTCGGCGAATATACTCTTCAAGATCAATCGAGTTGCTAAATGCGATCCGGCGCTGAATACGTCGCATGATGGTCGGCAATTTGTAGTAGGCAAAATCGACCTGAAAACGCTTCCGCAATAGCGCAAAGATCAGCGATAGCTCATTCTCCTCTTTAATCGGTTCGTCAAATTCACTGTCGTCGTAGTGACGCATCTTGTTGGTGATGACATCCCGAATGCGCGTTGCCATGTTTTCGGGACGCAAGACGTAATCGACTTGACTGGTCGCAATCGCACTGTTGGGCATCCCGTCAAAACCGGCCGAATTTGGCTCCTGCACGATGACTGTGCCGCGCGCATCGCTGATCGAACGAATGCCGCGTGAGCCGTCGCTGCCCGTTCCTGATAGAACGACGGCAATCGCCTTCTCTTGCTGTTCTTCGGCCAGCGATTGAAAGAAGATATCGATGGGGAAGTTAAGTGCCTTGCCCCCTTTGGGTTGATCGTATAGTCGCAATTGACCATCTTCAACACGGATATTTTTGCGCGGAGGGATCAGATAGATGGTATTCGGCTGAATTGACACGACATCTTCCACTGTCGTAATCTGCATCTTTGTATGCCGTGCTAACAGCTCATCCATCAAACTCTTAAAGTTGGGGGAAAGATGTTGAACGACGACATATGCCGCGCCCGTGTCTGAGGGGGTGTTACCGAAGAACTCTTCTAATGCTTCCAACCCGCCGGCAGATGCACCAATTCCAACAATATGAAAATCAACCTTATTGCTCATAAAAAAATCGTCCCAATACAGCATTGAGGCGACAAATTACGATACGAGTCACGTACTTAAACGTATCATTCGCATCGGAATACACATTATAATTTTGCTTCGGGGACAATATAAATCAACTCTCCCGCCGCATTAAGCACGGGCAGCAGCGTTAGATTCAGTTGCACGACCTCGCTATTTTCGCGCTTGATCGGCAATGTGACAAGGGCAACGCGCTTTTGCTTAACTTCTGATATTGCTGCCTCCCAATCACTTTCCGCATCTTTGGACATGATCGTTGGCAAATTGATTAGCAATGCGCCCGCAATACGCTCGCTTCCAAGCACACCAAATATGTCGAGCGCGACGCGATTTAGCTCTACCACCGCACCATCGGGGGTGAGTAGCCCCGTGACCAAATCAGACGCATCTGTCGTTATGGCAAGGCGTTCTGACCGCCGCAACAGACGTGCCTGCTGCGCCTTAATTTCGGTCACATCGGTGCCAACCCCTTGATATTCAAGAATCTTTCCGTCACCGTCTAAGATAATTTGGTCAACCCAATGTTGCCAGCGCACCGTTCCATCAGGGAGTTCGACGCGATGTTCTGCATCGACACGCGGATTATCGACTGAAAGACTGTCCATCACGTCCTGTGAATAGGGCAGGTCATCATCGGCGACCAAGTCGTAAAACGGCGTGCCGATTAACTCGCGCGGTTCACGCCCAAAGTATTCTGCATAGGCGCGGTTGACATAGGTTAGTGTGCTATCTTTCTTATAGCGACAAACAAGCTGATCGAGATTGTCGGCAATGGCTCGATAGCGTCGCTCACTGCTACGCACGGCACGCTCGGCTTCCTTCAGCTCCGTCACATCAGTCATGTTAATCACGACCCCATTGATAACATCATCATCGCTCAAGTAGGGCAGGAAACGCATCAAAAAATGGCGTTCGTTGGGGGTGGTTATCTCATAATCAGTTGTTTCCCCACCCCGATAAACGTTCTGCGTCATGCTGTGCAATTCGGCCGAATTCATATTCAGGTTGTACAGGAGATGCTCGATCGGCCGACCCACATCTTGTGGCAAGAGATTAAACATCTCAGCCACCGCTGGGGTGAAGTCACGTATGCGATTGTCCTTGTCCAGAAATAGTGTGCGAACCTGCGAGCTACGTTGCAGATTTTGCATGTCGTCAGTGAGGACGAGTAGCTCGTTGATCTTCTGTTGATACTCACTGTTAACCGTGTACAGCTCTTCATTGACCGAGTGTAGCTCTTCGTTGGTCGATTGTAGCTCCTCATTCGATGCGACTAACTCCTCATTAGTCGCCTGCAACTCCTCGTTGGTTGTCTCCAACTCTTCAATCGTCGCTTGCAGGTGTTCTCGCGTGTACTGTAGCTCGCGTTCCAGCACGCTGATATGTTCGGCGGCGCGTTCATCCGCATCAAATGGCTCCGCCACAGGTGTTGGGACAGCCAACTCATCTATGATGAGCAGAAAGTAGGTGCTATCGTCGGATGGTTGAAATGGTTCGGCCGAAATTTGCAAGAACATTTTTCGCTCATCGATTTGAACGCGAATGCCTCGATATGACACCGACTTCTTTTCCTGACTCGCCCGATGTAGCGCAGCCCGCACGGCCGTCAGGAGCTCGCCACGCACCTGTTTGATAAGATTGAGCGTTGCGCGACCCGATGGCGCACGTAAATAGCGGCTTGCATTGCCCAACAAATGCACCAAATCATAGTTCTCGTCTACCACGATTGCATCTGGTGCAAACCGGTCAAACAAAGCCTCCTGCCAACGTGCGTCGATGGGGGTAGATGATGAACGCAGCGTCGGGAGCGCAACTTTCGCCGCACCATGCGGCAGTCGTCGCACGGTTGGCACATCGGTCAGCCGCACATCGCGCAGCTTGCGGAAAATACGCCAGCGTCGATCAACCGTGGCAAACTCACTTTTCAGGTCGCCAATGTGTTCACTCGGCCCCAAAAATAACACGCCGCCTTTACGCAATCCAAAGTGGAAGTAGCCAAGCACTTTGCGTTGTGACCCCGTGCGGAGATAGATCAATAGATTACGGCAAGAGATCAGATCAACTTTCGTGAACGGAGGATCTTGCGTGACATTATGTGGTGCAAAAATCACCATCTTGCGCAGGGGTTGTATCACACGATATTCTTTTCGGCCGATTGGCTCAAAGTATCGCTCCAGATAAGCAGGCTCAAGCCCTTCTAAGCGGTCGGCTTGAAAAACGCCTTGCGACGCTCTGTCCAATGATGACTTGTGGATATCCGTCGCAAAAATTTTAATCTCGACCTCTTTTGGATAGTCGCGCAGATATTCAGCAAACAAGATGGCAAGCGAGTAGGCCTCCTCTCCAGTTGCACAACCGGGAACCCAGACGCGCACATTGCCATCTTTGGCATCATCGACAAGATCAGGAATGACCTTTTCCGCCACCAGTTCAAATCCTTCTTCATCGCGGAAAAAGCGTGTTACTTCAACGATCAAGTCACGATAGAGCTTATCGAGTTCATCCTCATCATCTTGTAAGCGGCGCACGTAATCAGTCAACGACTTTTGATCAGAAAAGGCCAATCGCCGCTCAATCCGACGCAACACCGTCGCCATCTTGTAATAAGAAAAGTCAACGTTAAATTTGCGGCGCAGTAGCGCAAAGATGAGTGACATTTCGTTCTCTTCAGAGACGACCTGCTTGCTCGGATCATCCGAGTCTCTTGTCATCTGGTGGGTCTTGAAATAGTTGACGAGACGCGCCGCCATCTGCTCTGGCGGCAAAATCAAATCGACCTTATCCGTGGCAATCGCACTGCGCGGCATCCCGTCAAATCCTGCCGTTTCGGGCGTTTGCGCAATCACGGCACCCCCTGCGCGCTCAATTGCCAGGATCCCCTCTGTGCCGTCGGATCCCGTTCCCGACAAAATAATCCCCACCGATTCAGCACCGTTGTAGCTGGCCAGCGACTTAAAAAAGACGTTGATGGGCAGCGTGAAAGAGTTACTGCGTGTCTCTTCCAAATCGAATGCCCCGCCGACAATCGTTAAGAGAGAGCGAGGGGGCATCAAATAGATCTTATTCGGTTCGATGATCATTCCCTTTTCAATCTGCACAATTGGCATCTTTGTGTGGCGACTCAAGAGTTCGCGCATCAAACTACGAAAGTTGGGGGAAAGATGCTGGACAATCACAAAGGCAGCCCCCGTACTATGGGGCAAATATTGCACGAGTCGTTCCAACGCTTCCAAACCGCCCGCAGACGCGCCAATACCCACGATAGGTAACGAATAAAATGATTGTTTCTTGGACATTTTGAAATTATGCTGAATGGATTGAATTATACTTCACCGGCTATCTTGTCGATTTATAGACAGCTTAAGCTAATTGTGCAACGCATTGAAATAAACGCAACCTTTCCAGACAAAAAACGAATGGCCCTATCATTGATAGCAATGCTAAATTATTCATCGGAGATTATCAATATGGTAGATGACACAGGGTGGAGAATTGAAATTTCGGCCGAAAATCGCTAAAATCACACTGCGTTCAAAATTTATTGAACGTAATGAATGCAAAATGTTCACCCTCAATCGTCTCTCGTCCTCCCGTATCCGCGATCACTATGATCCAACGCAGGGCAACTTCACGCCCTACGAGCGTCAAACGCTGGCATTCTGCCAACGCTGGTTGCGCGGTGACGAGACATTTCTTCTGCACACCTCTGGCTCAACGGGAACGCCTAAACCAATTACGCTACATCGTCAACAGATGGAGGCCAGTGCATGTCTGACAGGCGCAGCGATTGGGTTGCAACACGGGGACAATGCTCTTGTTTGCCTAAATACGGCGTACATTGCCGGCATTATGATGCTCGTGCGCGGAATGGTCTTGGGTCTAAACTTAACCGTTATCCCACCAACACGCCGCCCGCTTGCAACTTTTGGCCAGCGTGCAGGTTCACAAGCACGGTTTCAGTTTACGGCCCTTGTTCCGCTGCAAGTTCAAACGGCGTTGCAACATGCCGGAGACCACGAACATCTGAATGGAATGAAGGCCATTCTGATTGGCGGTGCGCCTATGAGCGATCAGTTGATCAGCGATTTGCAGTCGCTTGACGCAATTTGCTATCACACCTATGGGATGACTGAAACGGTTTCACACGTCGCACTACGTCAAATCAATGGGGAAAAGGCGAGTGACCGCTTTGTTCCGCTTTCAGGTGTTGAACTCGCCCTTGATGGACGGGGATGCCTGACAATCACGGGGCCAATGACACTAGGTGAAACGGTCGTAACGAATGATCGCGTCGAATTGGCGGCCGATGGCTCATTTGTTTGGCTAGGCCGCGTCGATAACGTCATCAATAGCGGTGGGGTCAAAGTACAGGCCGAACAGGTCGAACGCGCCGTACAGAAGGCGTTTGGCGGCAAGCGGGTCTTTGTCGTTGGCCTGCCCGATGAGCAGCTTGGCGAAGCGGTGACCGCATTTGTTGAATGGATTCCGATGGGGTTTGATTTTGAACCGTATGAGCAGGCTGTGACGGGGTTGGGAGCGTATGATCGGCCGAAAAAATATATCTATCTTGAAAAGTTTGTTGAAACGCCAACTGGTAAAGTTGACAAAATTGCAACGGTACGTGCGTACAATGAATTGCAATGACAACGGTTTAGAAAACGTGATGATAAACAGGTAGGTTTGCTTTCCTTCCACCTGATTTTGTCCCGTTTATGAACATGCAATAATCATGATTTTGGAACAAATCGACGAACGTCATCTTCTTGCAGACGCCATCCACGCATGGTTTGCCGTGCCACAACCGCACGGTTGGTCGCGGATTGAGATTGAGACACCCCCAACTGACCTGATCAACTGGTGGCGCAAACAACCGTTTGCCCGCAAAGTCTATTGGTCCGATCGTTCGGACGTTGTCGAATATGCGGGGGTTGGCGTAGCGACAACGATTGTGGGGGGCGAGTCGCTTGCCCCTGATCTGCTCGCCAGCAAGATTGATCCCATCGTGGCGGCCATTGGCGGAGACGTTAAGCTGTTTGGGGGCTTCCGCTTCAATCCGAAAACGGAGCCTGAAGCGATCTGGGCGGAATTTGGCGTGCAGCATTTCACCCTGCCGCGCATCATTCGCGCCACCGATGGCGAACGCAATACACTTGCCATTCACTTTAATCATGAAGGGGACTCTGACGCGCAAATGCAGCAATTGCTCAACGAAGTTGCCCGCCTGCGCTACGATGATGAGGTCGTCAATGGTGAAGTTCCCAATCCACTTGTGCGGGATGACATCCCAAATGAAGCGCGTTGGCACGCCAATATCGCCGCTGCCCACAGCGCATTTGAGCGGGGCGAAATGAGCAAGATCGTCCTCGCACGCAAAGTGACGGTGATTGCCGACGATTGGCTTGAACCGGGTCTCGTATTGGACAAATTAAAAGCCGTTACGCCCAACTCCTTCCATTTCTGCTACCAAATCGATGACAGCCTCGCCTTTGTGGGCGCGTCGCCCGAGCGGCTCTATCGTCGCACGGGACGCACGTTGTTTAGTGATGCGCTGGCTGGCACGCGCAAACGTGGCGCAACGCCAGAAGAGGATCAGACATTGGCGGACGAGCTATTTAACAGTGCAAAAGAGCGGCACGAGCAAGGGTTGGTGCGCGAAAGTATCGTGCATGATTTTGAGCAACTCTGCGATGATGTGCGCGTGATTGGGGAGACACGGGTGCTCAAATTGGCGCAGTTGCAGCATCTATACGACGAGATTGAAGGGACGCTGCGTTCTAACGTAACGGGGGAGCAAGTGATGGCGACCTTACACCCTACCCCAGCCGTTGGAGGCTTCCCACGCGAAAAGGCGGTTGTTGAGATCGAGCGTCTGGAACCGTTTGATCGCGGCTGGTATGCTGCGCCATTGGGCTGGGTCGGCGTCGATTCGGCCGAATTCTGCGTCGCCATTCGCTCCGCGTTGGTCGATGGGCAGCAAATCCATGCCTACAGCGGCGCAGGCATCGTGCCAGACTCAACGGCGGCGGCCGAGTGGGACGAAATCGAGAATAAGTTACTTAACTTCCGCCGCGCCCTCATGTAGCGTAGAGACACTGGTCACCAATAATGCTCAACTTTTCAAATATAACATCGCTTTGGGGTTCTTTGATTATCGAAGAGTGCGTGCGCTGTGGGATTGACTACTTTTGTATTTCGCCCGGGTCGCGCTCAACGCCATTGACCGTTGCGGCGGCACGCAATCCAAAGGCGCGGACGATCATCTGCTATGATGAGCGTGGCGCGGCGTTTCATGCGTTGGGCTATGGTCGTGCGACGGGTCGCCCAGCCGCGTTGATCTGCACATCTGGAACAGCCGTTGCCAACTACTTTCCCGCCGTGATTGAAGCGGATGTCGATCAAGTTCCCATGCTGATTTTGGGGACAGATCGCCCGCCAGAATTGCGTGACACGATGGCAAACCAGACGATTGTCCAGGCGGGGATTTTCGGCCGATATGTGCGCTACTTCTTTGATCTACCCGCTCCCACAACCGCCATCTCTCCGCAAACGATTCTCACCACAATCGACCAAGCTATCTACCGCACAACTGAGTCGGCCGGCCCTGTGCATATCAACTGCATGTTCCGCAAGCCGCTCGAACCTGCGCGTGAAAACGAGCTTGCGCTACAAGATTTTTTCACCCAACAGTTGCCAGACTATGCAAAATCGCCAAAATCATATACTCGCTACACGAAAAACGCCAAGTTTAGCAGCGTCAAGGCAATTATAGAGGCGATTGAACAAACTGAACGCGGGATCATCTCCATTGGGCAGTTGAAAAGTGAGCAGGAGCGGCAGGCCGTTTTGCGACTGAGTGACACGCTTGGCTGGCCGACTTTTGCCGACATTACGAGTGGGCTGCGCTTGGGCATTGCCGACAAAAATATCGTTCCCTATTTCGATTTGGCTCTGATGCGCAATGACCTACCCGAGCCGCCAGATACCATCCTGCACATTGGCGGGCAGATGGTTAGCAAGCGCATCTTGGACTACACCGAAAAGATTCGGCCGAAACGCCATATTTTGGTCAAGGATTCATCGGCACGGCACGACCCCGCGCATACGGTGACGTTGCGCTTAGATGTGGATTTGGTTGGATTCTTGGGAGACACCGTTGCGGCATTCAACGCGCACTCCCCTACCGTACAAGAGGTATCGCAAGTCAATGCGTGGGCACGTTTGAGCGAGAAAGTGGACGCGGTGATTGGGGCATCATCATCTCAGCTCGGGGAGATCGAAGTTGCACGCATTGTTTCGGCCGAAATTCCCCCTACATCCGCCCTCTTCATCGGCAACTCGATGCCGATTCGAGATGTCGATATGTTTGCGGTCGCGGATGGGGCGCGGGTTCCTGTGGCGGCCAATCGGGGGGCGAGCGGGATCGATGGGAATCTGGCAACGGCGACGGGGTTTGCCGTGGGGCTAGATCGGCAGATTACGTTGCTACTTGGCGATTTAACGCTCCTCCACGACTTGAACTCGCTCACCCTCTTGCGTTATATTTCCCAACCGCTGACCATCATCGTCATCAATAACAGCGGCGGCGGTATCTTTCACATGCTGCCCATTCGTCAACATGAGGATATTTTTGAGCCAAATTTTGGCACGCCTCACACGTTTAGTTTTGAACATGCCGCTGCAATGTTCGGCATTGCCTACTTGAATCCCCAGACAATGGATGACTTTCGCGCCGCCTATCATGCGGCGCATACAACACAGACGCACACCTTAATCGAGGTGAAAACCGATCGCGTCGCAAACCATGCCGCGCACACGGCCATTTATGCCGCCGTGCGTGAGTTGACATAAAAGAGGAACATGTTTAATCTCGCTAACTCGCATCGCTCAATTCGCGCCTATAAAGACCAAGAGATCGATGACACCTTGCTCAATGAGCTACTCACGACGGGGCTACGCAGCTCCAGTTCGGGCAACATGCAGACGTGGTCGGTCATTGTCACACGTGATCCCGCACAAAAGCAACGGCTATACGAAGCCCACTCCTATCAAAATATGGTCTTGGAAGCCCCCGTCGTACTGACTTTTTGCGCTGATCTGTTTCGGATGCGCGAATGGGTGCGCGTTCATGGCTCGAAACAGAGCTTCGATGACCTGCTTGGCTTTTTGGTCGGCGCAATGGATGCAACGATTGCGGCACAAACGATCTGTTTGGCGGCTGAATCGGTCGGCTTAGGTATTTGTTATATGGGGACGACTTGGTTTTCGGCCGATAAACTGATCGAACTCCTCGACCTACCCCAATACACCTTTCCCGTCACCAGCATCGTGATGGGTTATCCAGCTGAAGCGCCCGGTGTACGCGACCGCCTGCCGCTCGATCTCGTTGTCCATCAAGAAAAGTATAAACGCCTCAGCGACGCTGAAATTTTGGCAACCCACGCCGAACGTGAGCAAAATGCGTGGGCGCGCTACAACGCCAACGAAGCGGTCCGCGAACGGCTTGCCGCTGCCGGCATCACGAAAATCACCGACTACTACACTTCAGAGTTCAAATACTCTAAAGAGTTGCATGTGCAAGTCAGCAATATGTTGATTGAGAAACTACAGGATCAGGGGTTGCTGCATCTCTGAAGAGAACCAGTAGCCGCGATTTCTTGAACTTTAAGTTATTAAGCGGGTAATCTTTACACCTATGGTTAAAACCAGAGGCTGACACGCAAAACACGCTCAAGCGCGTTGTCTTCCAGTGCGTTTGATCCGAAGGGTCGGATACCGACAACGCACTTTGTATCACAGCCTCGAACGCGAAGCGGGGACGGTAGCCCTATTTTAACCGTAGGATTTCGATCCCCGATTAATTTTTGAATGTTCAACCAATTGCGCTGGTCAAGAACGCGATTGGAAATCGCGGCTACATCCATACTATTCCGTCATGCAACGACGGGCAGCCTCGATCTGTTGTAGAACCGCTGCCGGAGCTGTGCCACCGACCACGTTGCGTGCCGCGAGCGATCCCGCCACGCTAAATGCGGCGGTCACGTCGTCGCTGAAGAGATCGCTTATTTGCTGTAAGTCGGCAAGCGCAAGATCGGTGATCTCGATGTTGCGATCTTCAGCCGCTTGGACGACTGCGCCGACAACATGATGCGCCTCGCGGAACGGCAACCCCTTCTTCACAAGGTAATCGGCTAAATCGGTCGCCAACAATCCCGCCTCCAACTGACCAGCCATCTTATCCGCATTGATTTGCAATGTTTCGACGACCGCCGCCATCACAGGCAGCACGATTGCCAGCGTGTCAACGGCGTTAAACACCCCTTCTTTATCCTCTTGGAGATCTTTATCGTAGGTTGAGGGCAGCCCCTTGAGCGTCACCATAAGGCCGACCAATAATCCGATTAAGCGTCCCGACTTACCACGTGTCAGTTCAAGCGTGTCGGGATTTTTTTTCTGGGGCATGAGGCTCGACCCCGTGCTGTAGGCATCATCGACCCGTACAAAACCAAACTCTTGGGAAGAGAAGATGATCAACTGTTCAGACAGGCGACTGAGATGCACGCCAACCATCGCACACGCATAGAGCGCGTCGGCCACAAAGTCGCGGTTGCTGACTGCGTCGAGGCTATTTTGAGAGATGCGCGAAAAGCCGAGCTGCGTGGCTAGAAAGTCGCGGTCGATAGGAAAGGCTGTGCCTGCCAGAGCGGCCGAGCCAAGCGGCAATTCGTCGGCACTATCAAACGCAGCCTGCAAGCGACGGCGATCCCGTTCCAGCGGCCAAAAGTGCGACATGATCCAATGCCCCCACGTGACGGGTTGGGCGTGCTGCATGTGCGTATAGCCGGGCAACGGCGTGTCGTGATGACGTTCTGCGCTGCTGATGATAGCGGATTGCACTTCTGTTACCTGTTCGATCACGGCACTGATGGCACGTTTTGCCCAGAGGCGAAAGTCGGTCGCAACTTGATCGTTGCGGCTGCGTCCTGTGTGCAATTTGCCACCGACGGAGCCAACTAATTCCGTCAGCCGTCGTTCATTCGCGGTGTGGATGTCTTCATCCCCTGCCGCAATTGTAAAGTTCTCTTGCTCCCACTCTGCCGCGACCTGACGCAACCCGTCGACAAGCGTATCGGCTTCAACCTGTGTTAGGACATTGGCGTTGGCAAGTCCTTGCGCCCACGCAATACTGCCGTCGATGTCTTCACGCCACATACGCTGGTCAAAGCTGATGCTGTCGTTAAATTGTCGTAGTAATTGATCGGCCGATTTTGCAAACCGTCCACCCCATAACTGCATAATTTTTCCTTTTAATGGTTGTCAGGATTTCAGGCGGTCGGTCATGCGTTGTAATTCTGCCGACCGGATACCCTGAATTCCTGATAGCCTCACGTCATTTGTCTAATTAACTAATCTATATCTGGGAAATTATCGCTGGATTTCGGCCGAAACCCAAATCTGCCAACAGCGGCTCATTAAACGAGCCAACATTTTGACGGCGCGACATAAAGTGTGGTGTGTTCACCGATGTTGAAACGATCGGCATCGCTGGCGGCGGTCGTCATTTGAATAGGTGTGCCATCTTTGGCGGCGAACTGGTAGCGCGTGAATGTGCCGGCAAACAGCTTGTCGGTGACGGTGACGGGGATGATGTTGGTCGATTGATCGGTGGCGAAGGTGAGGTTTTCAGGGCGAATGGTGAGGGCTTGTGGGATGATGTCACTGCGAATCTGGTCGAGCGCAAAGTGGCCGATCTCGGTTAAGAACCCCTCATTTTCCAGCTTCCCCGCAATAAAATTTGTCCCCCCAAAAAAGCGGGCGACCTTTTCTGTTTTCGGCCGATCATAAAACACCTTGGGCTCGCCAATCTGCGCCACCTGTCCTGCAAACATCAACGCGACCTCATGCGCCAAGATAACCGCCTCCTCCTGATCATGTGTCACCACAATCGTTGTGACATTGGTGCGGGCTTGGACACGCAAAATCAGCGCACGCATCTCATCACGCAAATGGGCATCGAGATTGGACAGCGGCTCATCGAGCAGCAACACGCGCGGATCGACCACCAGCGCACGCGCCAGTGCGACACGCTGCCGCTGTCCACCGCTCAACTGACTCGGCCGACGCGCCTCATACCCACCCAACTGTACCAGTTCGAGTATTTGCGCAATCTTTTTGCGCCGCTGCGCTTTCGGCATCCCCGCCATGCGCAGGCCAAACCCAACATTTTCGCCGACGTTCATATGTGGAAAGAGCAGGTGGTTTTGAAAGACCATGACAGCGTGGCGTTTTTCGGCCGAAATGGTAACGACACTCTCCCCATCAAACAAAATATCTCCCGCTGTCGGTTCTAACAAACCCGCAATCATCTTTAACGTCGTCGTTTTCCCACAGCCCGACGGCCCCAGCAATGCCGTGATCTTCCCGTCCGCCATCTCCAAATCGAGATCGCGCACGGCCGCCACATTTCCCGAATAAACCTTGTTGAGCTTGCGTATCGAAACTTTTGTCATCAGAACTTTCCACCAAAACCACCCAATGCCGCGCTGCGTCCAGTCAGATAGCGAGAGGTGACGATCAGGAATAGGATAGCGGGTGCGATGAAAACGATGCTGAGGGCGGCGGTAATGCCGTTGTCAGTGGAGGTGGCGAATGAGAAGAGCAGCATCGGCAAGGTGATGACGTTCCCGCCACCGATTAGGACGGTCAAAATATATTGGCTCCACGAAATCAGGAAGGCGAACAAGCTGGCAACCATGAGACCGGGAAAGATAGTGGGGAGCGTGACATGGCGGAAAACTTGGACGGGAGACGCGCCGAGCGTGCGCGCCTGCTCTTCATACTCGACGTTGTAGTTGGCGAACGTGCTCGCCATGATCAAGACCATATAAGGCGTGACAGGGATGAGATGGACGAGAATGACGCCAAATCGCGTGTCGGACAGGCCGTAGCGGATGAAGGCGACATGGATGCCCATTGCAACGGCCAACGTTGGCACAATTGTCGGGGCGAGAATCAAGAATTCAACGACCGACTTGCCGCGAAATTTATACAAGCCAAGCGCACGACCAGCAGGTATGCCGATCAAAATCGAGACAGTTGTCACAGATAGGCCGACGACCAAGCTGTTGCCAAAGGCAGGAATGACATTGGAAGCGGGAGAGGCTAAATACCGCCATGCGCGCAGACTGAACTGTTCGGGAAGCAAGGCGGGAAAAAACCAGCGGAAGCTGATCGACCACATCAGGAGCGGCAAAAATGGCGCGATGACCGCGAACAGGATTAGCCCAATGGCAAACGGGCGCAGAATGCGTTTCATTGATTGCGTTTGGCGCGACGTTGCTGCGCATTTTCGGCCGATTGTTGGCGCACATGCTCCCCAATGACGGCGATAAATGCGCCCAATATCCCCAACCCAGATAGGATAAAGAAGATCGTGAACCACTTTGATAGCGGCGTTGTCGGCGCAAAATCCCCATAGCCAACGGTCGAAAGTGTCGCGACAGCAAAATAGAAACCATCCGTCCAGTTGTCGATGCCCGGCTCAAAACGGGAGCGATAGAACCATGCGCCGAGCGTGATATCGGAGAGCGTCAGCAAAATGAGTCCACGCAGTTCGGGATCAACCCATGCAAGACGGAGTGATTTTGAAAATAATCGGCCGATTGTCAGCAACGAAACCAATAGTGGCATCTCAACCTCCTAATTCCAACCAAATGCGCCACGCCCGCCGCGCTCTTGTGATGATGTCGCCCATCGACTGTTCTTCCCCCAAATAGACATCGTTCACACAGACAATCTGCGCACCACCTTCATGTGCTGCGTCGATCAGGTCAATTTCAATCTGATTGATGGCAAAACAGGGCGCAAAGTTCGCCATTTCAGATCGTTCGATTAACCCTTCCAGTCCTTCAGCATCGATGTCATCGCGCAATTTTTGGATGATGCTCCCTGCACGAGAGGCAAGCAGCGTTTGGCCGGGAGAGTGGACCGTTGGAATATATAGAAAGTCGTTTTTCTTGGCGTAACTGAGCAATGGAATGTAGAACTCGGCCAGTGAGGAGGCGAATTGTGCACCTGCTTCCATCACAGCGTGGAGTTGTTCGACTGAATCAACGCGATCTGCCCCAACCAACATCTTGTCGCCCGCACGCTGACGAAACGTTTGTAATGTATCCATCGTATTGGGGCCATTTGGCACAATTTGCACCGCCTCAATGGGCGAGGCGAGCAGCGCATCAACAATTTCGACTACATGATTGCCTGGCAATTCACCGGGTAGCAGGACGACCAGACCGATCTCTTGTAGCCGTTTTTCGATTTCAGTTCGTGACATAAGATTCAATAGTTGCATAAGTGGCGCAGCCTCTCTTGGGGGCATTGCGCGTTAGCGTCGGATGCCGCCTCCAACGCGACGATAGACAAAAATCAAGAGCGTGATGAGCAGGGCAATAATCATGCTCATCGCCATCGCTTCGGGTCGTTGGGTCAGATCGACCGCGACGTAGCGACGGTAGGCCAGCACAGGCAGCGCAGACGGGAAGCGTTGCCCCAATATAAATGGGACATCAAACGCACCAAATGTAAAGGCGAAGACGAGAATCGATGCGGACAACACGCCCGGCATGATCAGCGGCAGTGTGATAAAGCGGAAGCGTTGCCAGCGATTTGCGCCTAATGTCGCCGCGACATTTTCAAAATCCGCACCAATCGACTGCAATGTAGCGAGAACGATGATGCCCGTGAAGCAGGTTGTTTTCCAGACATATTGCAAGATGATGCCGATACCGTAGGGGTCGCGCACGAGGACGGGAAACTCCATCGGATCTGTCATCAAGCCTAGTGCAACACCGATGCGTGCAAAAAAGCCGCTTTGCGAAAATAGGAGCAATATACCGATTGCGCCAACGAGATGGGGAATTGGGATGTTGAGTTGAAAGAGAAATGTGACCCAGCGTTTGCCGCGAAATTGGTCGCGCAAAACAAGCGCACACGCGATGGCTAGAACGGTCGAGATCGCGGTGCTTGCGAAGCCAATCCAAAAAGTTAGGAGCAGCGATCGGCCGAATGCCGCCTCAGAAAATATCGCACGATAGGCCGCAAACGTGAATTTTGCATCGCCAACCACAGGGCGTATGCCAAAACTTTGCAAGAAGCCCAGCAGCAATCCGCCGCCAAAAAGCAGTACCACCACCAACAATGCGGGGGTTAACATGAGCCAAATGCGTGTTTGTTGAGACATCGGGCGGAATTGTAACACCATTCAAGGCGCAATTTCGGGGCGTTCATTCCCACGTTTAAAGTTGCCGGTCGCCTTTGCCATAATCAGCTGGGCGTCGAAGTCGGATGCGTTTGCGATCTGCTTTTGGAATTTTTCGGCCGATTTTCCCTTCAACGTCTTAATATGCTTATTGCGATGGTAGAGCAATACCAAATTTGCCTTCGTGATTTGGTAGTCAAAAACCTCTTCTTGCAATATCCCGCGTTGGTCAACTGGTCGTTCATTCATGGTGACTTTCTGCAAGCATAGCGTGCTGATCGCTTGCGCCTGATGCGTGTCTTTCCCGTTTCATTCCACCCGCCTACGCCTCCCAAAACGCAGCGTTAATCCTGTGAAAATGAGCAAAAAAAGATGCCAATAGAGGAAAGGCGAGGTAGGCGTTGGGAGCCAAACATTGTAAAGTGTATACACGAGAAAAGCGAGCGGGATCGGGAGCCAAACGGCGCGTGAATTGCGCCATCCGATAACCCCCAACGATAAAAAAAGAATTGTCCAAATCACGCTCATCAGAATGAGCAGCGTTACCGAATAGCGGACTTCATATCTCAGCAAAACATCTCGTTGCTGAAAGAGTGCCAGTGTACGCCAGCCGTTTATCAAGCCGATAAATAGTGTGAGCCAAATTGCCAAACGTTGCATCTGAAGGATTATAGCAGGTCGTGTGGAGACTATTTTATGACAACTCAGCAGAAGAAGAAGCAGAAGAAGAAATCATTGTGGGGCAGACAGAACTGGATTGTTTGGCTGGCGGCGGCGATGACGACGTTGCTGATGATGTTTGCATTTAGCGTTACGAGCTTGATCATTTATGCGCGCTGGAACGATGAGCAGCGCCAGTATGTTGCGGAAGCTGCCCCCATAATCAGTGCCCCCTTGCCAACACCCTATCTCACACCCACGCCCCCAGAGGCGATTGTGGTCGAGCGCAACGAGGTCGCCAAGCCCAGCATCAGCGTCACGCCACCCCCAACCGGCAGCATCATGGCACAGTACGTCAATGCGCCATTCGTCGCCGACGGTGATTTGTCAGGTTGGTCAGAGGTGCCATCTTATCCATCGACCTTCCGCGTCTTTAACGTCGGAGATTGGGATCAAAGCGACGATCTTCAGGCCTTTTGGCGCTTAGCATGGGACGAAACAAACCTTTATCTCGCCGCGCTGGTGCTGGATGATGTGCATGTACAGACACAGACTGGGAACTTAATCTATTTAGGGGATAGTTTGGAGGTTCAAATCGATACACAGCGCATGATCGATCTTGGGACAGTGCTTAGTCCTGATGATTTCCAACTGGTGCTATCGCCCGGCGATTTTGTGACGATTCCGCCGAGTGCAGCCCTCTTTCGCGGCACAGAAGCAGGCCAGTTGAGCGGGGTCGAAAGCAGCGGGCTAATCGTCAGCGCATCGCAGATGGAAGGAGGATATGTGTTGGAAGCTGTGTTGCCATGGAATGAGTTGGGCGTTCGGCCGATTCCAAACCTCGAACTCGGCATCGCGCTCAATGCAAACGACAATGACACGCCCAATACCGCACAACAAGAGGTCATGAAATCCCACATCGCATCACGCCTCTTCGGGGAACCAGATTCTTGGGGGCTCCTGATTCTGACAGGTGGAGAACCTTCGGCCGATTGACGATTTCGGATTTACGCTTTACGATCACGCCATTGGTAAACTGTAAATCTAGAATTTGAAATCCGCCTATGGAAACTTCTGCTGTCGTCAACTTACTTCTACATGGAATTCGCCTCAAACAGATGCCGCGCACAGGCTGGCTACAACGTGGCGTGCCGGCGGCCGAAAATGTCGCGGCGCATAGCTATGGCGTCACGCTGGCCGCACTCGCCCTGATTGACCTGATCGACAAACCGATCAAGTTGGGACAGGTGTTGGCGATGGCAACGCTGCACGATTTGGCGGAAGCGGTCGTGTCGGACATCCCCTCGCCCGTCAAGCTGTTTATTGAGGGCACGACGAAGGCCGCCATCGAACGCAAAGCGTTTGCGGAGATGACGGCAAACGTGCCATTCGGCGGTAGTTGGCGTGAGCTTTGGGATGAGATGGAGGCGGAAGAATCGGCCGAATCGAAGCTTGTCCACGATGCAGACAAGATCGATCTCTACCTACAAGCCCTAACCTATCAACTACATACGGGCAACTCTCTTTTGGCGACATTTTGGAAGTCAGAGCCAGTTTTTCACTTCGCGGAATCGGCCGAAATATATCAATTCCTCAAAACAAAAGCGCAACGTTGACCGCTGCCTCAAACGTTGCTACAGTCGCAGAATTATTGGAGTTGTCCCGAATGAAACGAACTGTTTTCTGCTTATTAATCACTCTCGTCGGCCTCTTGATGACCGCATGCGATACGCGTGGCGTTGATCCTGTGCTCAAGATCGGCCTGGTCGCACCATTTGAGGGGGAGCAGCGAGGCATCGGCTATGACGTGCTTTACTCAGCCCGTTTAGCGGTGCGCGAGATCAACGCAGCGGGGGGCGTGGACGGCTATCGACTCAATCTCGTCGCCTATGACGACAGCACATACCCCAGCGAAGCAGAGAGCGTGGCAGAGGCACTAATCGTCGATCCTGCTGTCATTGCCGTCTTGGGACATTGGCAACCGCAGACAAACGCGGCAGCGCAACCGCTTTATGCCGCAGCCGAAATGCCATATGTGCCACTGCTGGCAGAGGCGACATTTGACCCTGCGGCACTTCCCTCCGAATTTGCCCAAGCCTATCAAGCCATCACCTATCAAGGTGGGCAACCGCCCAGCATCTATGCAGGGCCTGCCTACGATGCGATGCAACTAATCATTGCCGCAATTGACAATGCGGCGGACAATGGTAGGGTCAGTCGCGCAACGGTTGCGTCGGCACTAACAACAATTGAAGTTACCGGAATGACTGGCACAATTACATTGCCATAAGGAACAACATGCGATTCATCAAACGGTTTTTCAAACGAATTATTGGCCTGATCATTACCCTTGTTTCCATTCTAGGGATGATTGTGGGCATTGCAGGCGCGGTCTATGTGCGTCAAGGTGTCACCATCGCGCAGAATCAGGCGGCCAATCTCGTCGGCGGGACAATTGGGGCGATCGATTCGGCCGAACTTACCATCGGCACAATTCGCGACACAATTGCCGAATCGAGCAACGCTCTTGTGACGGTCGAACAAAGCGCAATCAATGTCGCCTTCACCATCACCTCGACAGAACCTGCACTCGATCAGGTCGCGAGCGTGATGGGCAACGATGTGGCGGCGACCGTCGAAACGCTGCAAACGGCCATTCCAAGTCTCGTTGAAGTTGCGGGTGCGCTCGATGACGCACTGCGGACGTTAGATGATTTTAGCACTGGCGGTCAGATCGACTTCCCACCCATCTCCTTGCCAATTGGCCCCGCCATCCAAATTCCCAGCGTGCAGTTGCCGCAGTTCGGCTTGGGCATTGAATACAATCCCGAGACTTCACTCGATGCGTCGCTGGTCGGCATTGAGGATGATTTGGAGGGTGTGCCCGAGTCAATGCGCCTGTTGGGCCTCCAGTTAGAGGAAACGGGCGCAAATATCGTCGTGCTTGGCAGCGATGTGACGGCAATCAGTCGCGACATCAACGCGATCAACTCACAGGTGTCGCTCTTGCCCGGACAGCTTGATGATTATGTGGCATCGTTGGAGCTGGTGCGCGTTAGTTTAGACGGCAGCGTGCCGCAAATCCGCCAGCAGTTGGAATATGTCGGATGGGGGTTGACCGTTCTCTTGGTCTGGTTTGCGCTCATTCAAATTGCGCCACTGTATATTGGCTCGGCGTTGTTATTCGGCCGAAAAATCGACTAACGACACGCCCTAGCTGCGCACAATTACATCATCATAGAGCGTCAAAAACAGTAAACGCAACGATTTTCACGTTGAACAGAAATCGCTGAGATCATTAAGGGGCTGATGCGCTAGCGCATCAGCCCCTCTATATTCTCGCTCCTTGAATTGGTCGCGCTTAGTATAACAATCGCCGTTTGCAGAACGTTTGCGATACAAATTTGCCCATCGCGCTTACCTGAATCGTCGGAATGGTCACGTTGTTGATGCGACGTTACTCCTATTGCTATCCATACTCGACCAAAGTTATCCTTCATTTCAAGTGCTACTGTGAAGACACAATGTGATGGACGGTGAATCGGGTAGACACGGATTGGCCATACTGGTTTATACTTCGAGAAATTAGGAGTTTATAGATGAAAAGGTTATTGATTGCCCTGTTACTTTTCCTGGCCGCCTGCGCTGCACCGATGCAGCCAGAAGACTGTTTTGAAGACGAGTTCTATGATCCCGTTGATCAGGTTTGTTATCTAGCGTGTGAAGATGACGACAGTTGCCAAGAGGTCGAGGGGGGTTTCGGCAGTTGGTTAGGTGGATTTCTCGACGCGATTACGGGCTCTGTCTACGATCTTGGAGAAACAGAAGAGGGGGAAGTGTTGGTCACCTATTCAGTGGCAGATGGCAACATCGAATCACCGACCTATGCGGATGCCATGACGGATGAGGAGGCCGACATACAGGAGGATGAAGACCAACATACAGTGATGTGGCTCGAATTTGCGCAGATTATTCCCAGTGAACAACGCACACTGGTGACGCAGTTTGGCGTGTTTAGCGATGGACAAGACGAAACATTGGCCTTTGTTCAACCGATCGATGACTCGCCAACAAACTGGATGCTGGCGATGGATCCAAACGATACAAGAGATAAGTCAGAGCTGACGTATACACTCATTCACGAATTTGGTCACGTGTTGACGCTCAATGATGGGCAGGTTCCGTTTGATGAAACCGCCTACTTTGCAGAGGATGATGAGACGATTGAGGCAGCCGAGGCAGCCTGTGATGGCTATTTCACTGGGGAAGGTTGTGCGGGGTGGGACTCCTATATCGGCCGATTTTACGAACTATTCTGGCTCGATATTGTCGAGGAACACGCGGAAATCGATCCAGAAGATGCTGACGCACTCTACGACTTCTACACAATATACGAAGACCAATTTGTGACAGATTATGCCGCCACCAATCCCGGCGAAGACATCGCGGAGTCGTGGACGCATTTTGTCCTCAATGAGGAACCCGACAATGATTCAATAGCGGCGCAAAAGGTGCTGTTCTTTTACGATTTTCCTGAGTTAGTGGCGTTGCGCAACGATATTTTGGGGCGCGTCTATTCGCAGTCACGGCGGTGATCAGGTTGTCATGTGATCAGGTGTTAAGGCTAACCGACCCCAATCACGACGTTTGTGCCACCATTTCATAGCCCCCAAAGCTCAGTAGGCTATCATGTCTAATGTTTGCGTGAGCATGATATACTCGCAAGCGATTTATTGGGTCACAAAAAGACCTTAACGAAATAATGTCGCGTTCATATCGCGATAAAATTACCTAGAACAGCTTTTGGAAAACGAGAAAGTCGTCAATCCAAAATCATCAATTCAAAAACAAATGGCAGACGAGATACAGATATTATCGGCCGATCAAGAAGAACTCCTCAAACGCACCCGCGATGTGTTGGGGAATTTGCGCGATGCGCTCGGCCAATCATCCGCAACCCCCGAAGACCGTGAAGCGTTGGCCGATTCGATTCGCCAACTGGACGAGCTATTTCTGCTCGTCATTGCGGGGGAGTTTAATTCGGGTAAATCCTCCTTTATCAATGCGTTGACGGGTCAAGATTTGCAAGAGGTCGGCGTGACACCAACGACGAGTCATGTCCACCTGCTCAAGTATGGCGAGCAAGTCAGCAGCAAGCCGCTTGAGGCGGGTGTTTGGCTGCACACCGCTCCCGTGCCGCTCTTGGAAAACATCAACATTGTCGATACACCGGGAACCAACGCAATTGTGCGCGAGCATGAGGCGTTAACGGCCGAATTTATCCCGCGCTCCGATCTGGTGTTGTTTGTGACATCGGCCGATCGCCCATTCTCTGAGTCTGAACGTGGGTTCCTCAACGAGATCAAGAATTGGGGCAAAAAGATCGTGCTTGTCATCAACAAGATAGACATTTTGGAAGGTGAGGGTGATCTTGAAAAGGTGATGGCTTTTGTGCGGGAGGCGGCGAAGAACTACATTGGAGCCGATCCCACGATTTTTGCCGTTTCTGCTCGACAGGCACAAAGAGCGAAAGAGGGCAATCCGCGCCTTTGGGACACCAGCGGTTTTCAAGCGTTGGAAGATTACATCTATGACAAGCTCGATGACATGGGTCGCTTTGCGCTGAAGTTGAGCAACCCGCTGGGCGTCGGTCAAAAAATTATCTCCCAGCAGATGGGGACGATTGAACGCGATCTCGCCTCCCTTGAAGAAGATACGGCGTTGCTTGACGATATCCAGCGACAAACGACCATCTATGATGATGACATGCAGCGCAACTTTGATGCACGTCTGGGCGAAATTGACAATTTGATTTTTGCGATGGAGAAACGCGGCAACGAGTTTTTTGACGAGACGCTGCGTTTGGGACGCATTCCCGATCTCGTGCGGCGCGACAAGATCGAACACGAGTTTGAGCGTGAAGTGATTGGCAACACACCACAGAAGATCGAGGAGCGCGTGGGCGAATTAATCGACTGGATGGTAGAGCAAGATTTGCGTCAGTGGACGGCGGTTGCAGACGTGTTGCGCAAGAAGCAGGAGCAGCATATCGGCCGAATTGTCGGTGAAGGTGGCCCGCGTGAGGGCACACTTGCCTATGATCGACAACGCTTGGTCGATTCGATTGGCTCCAAATCGCGTGAAGTCGTTGCCACTTACGACAAACATTTGGAGGCGGAAAAACTCTCTAACAGCGCACGTGAAGCGGTCGTCGGACTATTGGGTATCAGCGGCATCGGCATTGGGGCAGGTGTGGCCCTGTTCGCCGCAACCGCCTTTGATGTAACGGGCATTCTGACGGGTGTCGTCGGCCTCACCTTCGGGCTCTTGATTTTGCCATCCCGCAAACGCAAGGCGAAGGCGGAACTCGCCGAAAAGTTGCGCGAATTGCGTGAACGGTTGATGGATGGGTTGCGCACCCAATTCTTGCGCGAAATGGAGCGCAGCGCACGCCGCATTGAAGATGCCGTCGCGCCGTTTAGTCGCTTTGTGCGCGCTGAACAGTCGAAGCTAAATGTTCAACGCGATAAATTTGTCGAGGCAGAAGCCCATATCGTCGGGTTGAAAAGTCAGTTGCAGGTGTTAGCGGCTGACGAATAGAGCTGTGAGCGCGTCTGGCTTGGACGCGCTCCAATTGTCATGTCTGAAGAAACGATTATCGGCCGAACCAAGACCCCGCTCACCGTCACAACGTTAACCGAAAAACTGCGTGCGTGCGGTCTTGCAGAAGGTCAAACGGTGCTTGTCCATCTGGCGATGAGCAAACTCGGCTGGGTTATGGGCGGGGCGGAAGCGGTCATCTTGGCATTGTTGGCAGCCGTTGGCGAATCTGGCACCATCATGATGGTCACCAACAGCAACGACAATACAGATCCTGCAAATTGGCAAAATCCGCCTATCCCAGAGGCATGGTGGCAGCCCTATCGGGACAATCGACCTGCCTACAATCCACTGACGAGTCCGACACGCGGCCTGGGAATCGTGCCAGAGCTATTCCGCACGTGGCCGGGCGCAATGCGCAGTGGTCATCCCGCCTTCTCGATTACGGCCATCGGCGCCAATGCACACTTCTTGACATGCGATCACTTGCTGCATGAAGAGTTTGGGCACGGCTCACCGATCGGCCGATTGTATGAGCTTGACGGACATGTGCTGTTATTAGGGGTCAACCACCACAATAACACCTCGCTGCACCATGCTGAATTTCGCGCCAACTTTAGCGGCAAACATAATGAACCGATGGGTAGCGCAATGCTCGTCAATGGTGAACGTCAATGGGTTACATACGAAACGTTAGCCGTTAGCTCGGATGATTTTCAGGTGATTGGTGAGGCATTCGACACGGCGCACAACATTCCCATCCAGCAGATCAACGACGCAGAGGTGCGTTTTTTCCGCCAGAGGCACGTGGTTGATTTTGGGGTCGCGTGGATGGAGAAGAACCGCTAGCTCAATTATCTTCGAGAACAGGTGAATAGATGTTGCGGGTGGTGGCGATATCGGAGTGGCCAAGTAGCTCCTGAATATCGGCCAGCGACATCCCTTCGCGCAGCAGTTGGGTGGCGCGATAGTGGCGGAAGTCGTGGGCAGAAAGACTCGCGTTGAGATTAAGCGCACGCACGGCGCGTTTGACAACGTTGTGGACGCTAGTAATGCTCAAACGGGCTTCACCCGCATTGCGGCTGTGTGCAATAAACAGGGCGGGGTTTTCATCGTTGCGCTCACGCAGATAGGCGCGAATGCTCGTCTGAGCATATGGCTCAAAGGTCAAGTCGCGTAATTTTCCGCTGCTGTCGATGGTGACCGTTTTGGCCGAACCGTTGCGGACACTTTCGCGGTCGAGGGAGACGAGTTCACTGATGCGCGCAGCGGTCGAATAGAGTGTGTGGATGAGGGCACGATCACGCAGGAGCGAGAGACGACGGTTATAGCGGTCGTTCTGACGCGGCAGCGGGAGTTGTTCATAATAGCGGATGATGCTGGGGATGTGTTGACGGGATTTGTCAAAATCGAGAACGGTTTCGGCCGAATCTCTGCCCACCCTTTTCGCCGCCATCTGTGCCTGCAAAACCTCTAACTCCACTCCATTGGGCAGCGCATCGCGTTGATCGATAAAGTTTAGATACCCTACCAGCGCGGCCGTATAGGTCATGACCGTTGCGCGTGAACGATTGTCGGATAGCCAACTGCGAAATTCGATGATGGTTTCGGTGTTGAGTTGGGCCGGCGAAAGCGGCCAGTTCATTTCACTCGAATAGGATGCTTTTTGAAAATGTTGCAACCAGTCGGCAAACAGGCGCAATCCGCTACGGTAAGTCGATTCTGTCTTCTGACTATTGCTGCCAGTTACAGTCAAAAAACTATCTTCCAGCACCCATGTAATGGTGTTGGGAATCGGCCGATTGGAGATGGGGAGATTGCGTTTACGTGCCATGAATTCACTATAGCAAATCTAAAATTCGGGTCAACCTTAAACTAATCATAGTGAGAGAGGGGTAAGAGAGTTCTTACAATGCATTCAAAACAAAACGCACAGGGATCAACCTGTGCGTTTTGCAAAGCCTTAGGAATAAGTGCTTACATTCGTCCGCGCACCGCTTTTACGATAGCGAGTAGAATGACCGCACCGATTACCGATAGAATTAGTTGCCAGAGAAGCCCGCCATCACCGAGTCCGATGAGGTCAGCCAAAAAGCTGCCGATGAGGCCGCCGACAATACCGACGACGATATCAATCAACAACCCTTGTTCTGCGTTGGTCTTCATGATGATGCTTGCAATCCAGCCTGCAAGTCCACCGATCACAATTGCTAGTATCCATCCCATAGTAACTCTCCATGTCTTGTGCGGCTTTTGCCGCGGTTTGCATTATTCTAACAATTAGAACACATTTATAACAGTAAAGTCACGTAATCGGCCATTTTGGATCGCGAAACGTCTGGATTTCAATCAAATAGCCAATTGGGTCGCGAAGAAAGAGGTGATAGATGTTAAATTTTTCATAAAAAGTGGGTGGTTTCTCAATAGAAACCCCCATTGTGACCAGATAGGTGTGCCATTCGTCCACTTCGGCCGAAACGAGTGTCACAATCACATTCGCGGTGCTGATTGGCTCATCCGTGTGGCAGATTCCGAGAAAGCCCGTTTGGCACGTGCGATAGATTCGGCACGCGCCTTGATCGAGGACGAGCGGAAGTTGCAGGATGTTGCGGTAAAAATCGGCCGATTTTTCCAAATCATTCGTATACAAAAACGTGACTTGTTGATCAATAGTAGGTCGCATGACGTGATTCTAGCAGACAACGATAGACGATGAGCAAGTTGGCTCTCTTGTCTCTGGTCTATCCTCCCCACCACCGCTACACTTCACCAATGGCAAAGAAGCGAAAAGAGCGATTAGATAAACTTCTCGTTGAGCGTGGGCTGGTGGCGACGCGGGCGAAGGCGCAAGCATATGTGATGGCGGGAGAGGTACGTGTCAACGAAGAGGTGGTGACAAAGGCGGGCATGCGGATTTCGGCCGATGCTCGGATCGAGTTGATCAACCAGATGCCCTATGTCAGTCGCGGCGGCTACAAGCTGGCAGGTGCGTTGGAACAGTTCGGGATCGACCTGACAGGCGCAGTTTGTGCCGATGTTGGGGCGTGCACAGGGGGATTCACCGATGTCATGTTGCAAAGTGGGGCGGCGCGCGTACACGCAATTGATGTCGGCTATGGTCAGTTGGATTGGAAGTTGCGATCTGATGCGCGTGTCGTTGTGATTGAGCGCACGAATGCGCGTTATTTGGAGACGCTGGATGAACCAGTCAATTTTGTTTCGATTGATACCTCCTTTATCTCATTGAAGCTTATTTTGCCTGCGGTGCAGAAGTGGTTAACGGCGTCGTTCGATATCGTCGCACTGATCAAGCCACAGTTTGAGGCGGGAAAAAAGCAGGTTGGCAGTGGGGGCGTTGTGCGTGATCCCGCTGTGCATCGGTCAGTTTTGGAGGATATTTTGGGCTGGTGCAGCGCAAATCGGTTATTTCCCGCAGGGCTAACGCGCAGTTCGATCGAAGGCTCAGATGGAAACGTCGAGTTTTTGGTTTGGCTACAGGGGACGGATACGGGGTTTGATGTAGCAGGCAAGATTGAGGAACTAACGAGTGTCGTTGACGATTAAAGCCATCAAGAAAGTAGGCTTGAGCGCACTGAAAAGTTTGGTGTTGTTTGGAGAAAATTTTGAATACAAGTGGAACGGTGGTGTTAAAAAAGAAGAAGGACAAACCTGTACGGCAGGGGCATCCATGGATTTTTTCGGGGGCAATTGCGCGGGTTGAAGGGGAGGTGCGGAACGGGGATTTGGTGCGGGTCGTTTCGGCCAAAAATCACCCCCTCGCCATTGGCTATCTCAACAATAATTCGCAAATCCGTGTCCGTCTTTTGACGTGGCAAGCCGAGACGATCGATGACACATTTTGGCAGTCGCGGATCGCGGCGGCGGTTGAACGGCGCAGACGGTTAAACATCGACGCAACCGCAACGCGCCTCATCTTTGGCGAAGCTGACCAGCTACCTGGCTTGATTGTCGATCAATATGGTGATTGGTTGGTGATGCAGTGTTTGACGTTGGGGATCGATGTGCGCAAGGAGCAGATAGCGGATGCGTTACTGGCTGTGACGGGGGCGCGGGGGATTGTTGAACGTTCAGATGCCAGTGTGCGCCGTAAAGAGGGGTTGCGTAAGGTGACGGGCGTACTGCGTGGTGAAGCACCTCCCGCAGAGCTTGAAGTCGTCGAGCATGGGCTGCGCTTTGGCGTGAATTTGGCAGATGGACACAAGACGGGATTCTATGTCGATCAGCGTGACAATCGGGCCTTGGTGGCAAAATTGTGTGCAGGAAAAGACGTGCTAAACGTGTTCAGCTACACCGGTGGTTTTGGCGTTCACGCAGCAGCGGCTGGGGCAAAATCTGTTGTCAACGTTGATAGTTCCGTCGAGGTTTTGGATTTGGCCGAGCGCAACTTTGAGCGCAATGAATTAACGGGCGAGTTTATCGCGGCTGATGCGTTTGAGCTGCTGCGCCACTATCGCGATGAAGGGCAGCAATTTGACGTGATCGTGCTCGACCCACCCAAATTCGTCAACAGCCAGCGCGACTTGAAGCGGGCGGCACGCGGTTATAAGGACATCAACCTGCTCGCGTTTCAACTCTTGCGTGAAAATGGTGTACTGGCTACCTTTAGCTGTTCGGGATTGGTTTCGGCCGATCTCTATCAAAAAATTGTCTTTGGCGCAGTCATCGACAGCGGGCGCAACGCGCAAATCATTCAACAATTAACACAGGCACCCGACCACCCCGTATTGTTGACGTTTCCAGAATCGTTCTATCTCAAGGGGCTATTGTGTCGGGTTTGGTGAAACAAGAGTCATACGAATGTCTATTCTAACTGCAAGAAATTTAGCGCAGTCGTTTGGGGCTGAAGATCTTTTTAGCGAAATCGATTTGCGACTAGATGCAAAAGAGCGTGTCGGTCTGGTTGGGGCGAATGGATGCGGAAAAACGACGCTTCTGCAAATTTTGGCCGGCTTGCAAGAAGCACGTACGGGGGAGGTTGTCACACAACGCGACCTATCGCTGGGTGTGTTGCAACAGGAAGCGGTGTTGGCATTTCGCGGTCAGGAAAACACGGTTTACGCCGAGATGTTGACCGTATTCGGAGATTTAACAGCACTGCAAGCGGAAATGCGCGAGCTGGAAGGGCGCATGGAGGCAGGTGATTTTTCAGAGGCATTGCTTGAACGCTATGGCAAAGTACAGAATGCGTTTGAGATGGGCGGCGGCTGGGATTTTTCGGCCGAAATCAAACTAACCCTAATCGGTCTCGGCTTTCCCGAAGAGACATGGCAAACGCCCCTTTCCCACTTGAGCGGTGGACAAAAAACGCGCGTCCTGTTGGCAAGATTACTGCTTGAAAAACCTGAGCTTTTGATTCTGGATGAGCCAACCAACCATCTCGATTGGTCGGCGGTTGAATGGCTTGAAAACACGCTGCGCAAATGGGCAGGTACACTGCTCATCGTCAGTCATGACCGCTACTTTTTAGACCGCATCGTCACGGCCGTCTGGGAACTTACGCCAACCCAGCTTAAATCCTATCAAGGTGACTACACGAACTATGTGGCGCAGCGCGTGCAGGAGTGGGAACGCGAGGAGACGCTTTTCAAGTCCAAAAAGGGGCAGCTTGACAAAGAACTCGATTTCATTCGCCAGCATATGGCGGACGGACAGAGCGATCAGGCAAAGGGCAAGCTCAAGCGGCTGACGCGCGAAATCGTCTTGCTAGAGAACTTTCCGCCAACGGAATTGGAAGGCAAAAGCTGGATCGAGATTGGGGGGCGGACGCGCACCTTTTCAGTCAACGAGGCGGCTAAGCGACTGCGTGGATTGCGCATGGTGAGCAGTAAACCGCCTGTGATGAAGGTGCGGTTGGAATCGGCCGAAACCAGCGACAAACTCGTTCTGCAATCCAAAAATCTGCGCGCCGGCTATGGCGAAGAGCCGCTCGTCACCTCTGATCGCCTGCGCATCGAACGCGGCGACCGTATTGCCATTCTTGGCGACAACGGCAGCGGTAAATCGACCTTCATCAAGGCGATCATCAAGCGTTGCCAACAGCCGCTAACCGACGACAGTTCACAACTCTGGACGTTGGGTGATGTTAAGGTCGGCGATAATTTGACGATTGGCTATTTTGCACAGGCACATGACCAGTTAAATCCCGAAAATCGTGTGATCGACGAACTACTCGCCGCCGCGCCGATTGGCAGACAACAGGCTCGCAATATTTTGGCGAGCTATCTCTTTCGCGGTCACAGCGTTTTCAAAACCGTGCGCGATTTAAGTGGCGGCGAACGGGGCCGGCTCGCACTGGCGATTTTGGCGACGCAGGGCGCGAACTTTCTGCTGCTCGATGAGCCGACCAATCACCTCGACATTCCATCGCAGGAAGTGCTGCAATCCGTTTTGGAGCAGTACGACGGCACGTTGATCGTCGTCAGCCATGATCGCTATCTTGTCAACAAGCTGGCGACACAAATTTGGTCGATTCGAGAGGGTCAACTGCACGTCTATGATGGTGGCTATGGCGACTATCTTGAGAAACGTGAATTAGAGCGCGAGGCGGCCGACAGTGTCGCGGTGCAAAAATCGGCCGAACTGCTCGAAAAATCTATCGACAGCATCCTAACTTTCCAACAGGAGTTCGACGAAGAGCTTTCCGCCAAACAGTGGCGCAAACGGCTCGGTGAATTAGAGCCGTTGCTCGATGCGGCTGAAGCACGTGCTGAAACGTTGGAGATGCAGCTGGCCGATGCAAAGTTGCTCGGCGTGGATGAGCTTGTGGCTGAGTTAGAGTCTGCATTGCAGGCGGTTATGGGCGAGGTGGCGGAATTATCGGCCGAATGGGACGCGCTCATGGCCGACTAGGACCGTCTGTTTACGCAATTTTACCGACGCGCCCGTTCGCTCAATCACTTGACGAACCCTCATTTAAAAACGCATAATTAACCAAAATGTTGTCTTGGACAAACGTCTGGAACTAACTTACAAATATTCCTGTTTAACGACCACTGGCAACAAGGAGACATCATGTACAGATATTTACTGCTTCTATTGTTGAGTTTTGTATTGGTGGCATGTGGGGCAGAAGAAGAGCCAACCCCTGCGCCCACCAATACCCCTGCGCCGACCAATACGACCGCGCCCACAAATACCCCTGTCCCAACCAATACCCCTGCGCCGACAGACACACCAGAACCGACTCTAACGCCAATCCCTGAAACCAATTCGGCAAAATCACTGGACGAGGCAGCGGCTGCCGTCGTGCGCATTGTCGGGCAAGGCACGTTTGTAGACCCTGAATTTGGCACGCAAACAAACGCAGCCGGTAGTGGCAGTGGATTTATCATATCGGAAGATGGTATCGCGGTCACAAATAACCACGTTGTGACGGGATCAGCCTTGTTGCGCGTCTATATCGACGGCGAAAACGAACCACGCAATGCGCGTGTCTTGGGTGTTTCCGAATGTTCTGACCTTGCCGTGATCGACATCGACGGCGATGATTTCACCTATTTGGATTGGTACGAAGGGTCGCCGCGTGTCGGCTTGACCGTTTATGCGGCGGGCTTCCCCTTGGGCGATCCCGAATACACCTTGACACGCGGAATCGTCTCTAAAGCACGTGCTGATGGCGAATCGAGTTGGTCATCAGTCGACAGTGTGGTCGAGCATGATGCCCGTATTAATCCGGGCAATTCAGGTGGGCCACTGCTCTCAGAGGATGGTAAAGTTGTCGCCGTTAACTACGCCAGTCTCGATTCGGCCAACCAGTACTTTGCAATCACCTACTCAGAAGCGCGTTCCATTCTTGCACAGCTAGAGGCGGGCAACAATGTCGATTCAATCGGCGTGAACGGCACGGCTCTAACTGATGGCGAGACGCTTTCTGGCGTGTGGGTTGCATCGGTTGAATCGGGCTCACCAGCCGACAATGCAGGCATCGATCCCGGCGACTTTATCACCTCGCTAGACGGTCTTGTGCTTGGCACAGACGGCACGATGGCTGACTATTGCGACGTGCTACGCAGCAATGGCCCCGATGATGTTATCGGTGTTGAAGTGTTGCGTTTCGATACGAGCGAACGGCTTGAAGGACAACTCAATGGTGAAAAGCTCGTCGTTGTTGAGAGCTTTGCCGACCCAATCGTTGACAATGGCGGCGGCAGCAGCAGCGGCACAGGTGGCAGCACTGGTGCAATCAACTACAGCGGTCAATTCACCGAAATCATCGACGATAGCGGCACCCTGTTTGTAGAAGTCCCTGTCGAATGGTCAGATGTTTCTGGCGCCGAGTGGACGATTGACGGCGAGTATTACGGGGAGGCACTCCGCGCATCTTCCGATATCGACCTGTACTATGACACATGGTACACACCGGGTATCTTCTTTGGTGCGACGCGAGAAGTGCAAGATCCTGCTGTCGTTCTTGACAACGCCGACCTCTCCGAAACCTGTAATTATGAGGGGCGCGAAGAGTACGATGACGGAATCTATGTCGGTTTTGCCGATATTTGGGGTGACTGCGACGGCAATGATGTCGGATTTCTCAATATCGTTGCGCTGACAGAAAACAGCGACGTCATGGTTCAGGTGCAAATACTAATCGCGTCTGAAGATGGGATCGATATTATTTCGCGGATTACAGAGTCATTCTTCGTTTCACAAGAGTAATTGCAACGCAATTAGACAAGAGACTGACTATATGTGAAACGTTGTGAAGATGGTCACAACAGAGGCGGCGTTTTAGAATGTAGGGATGCGAGATTTTCGGCCGAAAGCCACCTTCTTCTTCTTTTTCGCCGCCTCCGCCTGCTTAATCCCCTTTCTCAGTCTCTACTTTGAGTCATTGGGGATGTCTGGACGACAGATCGGCATTTTGGTCGGGGCGATTCCATTTATCAACTGGTTGAGTGCGCCCGTGTGGGGCAGTTGGGCAGACACACGACAAAAACATGGGCTGGCATTACGGCTGGCCGTTGTGGGTGCATTGGTCGGCGTTTTGTTGATGTGGAGCGGGGGAAGTTTCGGCCGATTGTTCGTCGCCATCCTAATCTATTCTGGCTTTGGCGCACCTATTATCCCACTCATCGATAACAGCGTAATGAATCTGCTCGTCGGTCGCAAGAGCGAATACAGCCGTATTCGTTTATGGGGAGCGGTCGGCTGGGGACTTGCCGCAACCATTCTCGGCCCAATCCTTGAACGTGCAGGACTCAGTTGGTCGTTTATCGGCTATCTCTTCTTCATGAGCCTGTTGTTGGTCATCGTTTGGCAACTACCTGCCGCTCAAGCCTCCCCTTCCTTTTCCCTGCGCGCTGGTCTGCAAAAACTGCTCACCAACCGTGACTTTATCATCCTTCTCGCCGTTGCGTTGACACAGGGTCTTTCGCTTGGCGTCATCAATACCTATCTCTTTCTGCATCTCGACGCACTCGGTGCGACGCGCACATTGATGGCACTCTCGTTAACCGCTGCGACCGTTGCCGAACTCATCGTCTGGCTGGTCGCGGCGCGGCTTTTGCGCGAATGGGGCATGGCATGGATGCTCGTTGCCGCTATGGTGGGGACCGCTGTGCGACTATTCGGCTATGTGTGGATGCCCACGCCGCTCTGGGTTTTGCCAATCAGCCTGCTCCACGCATTTACATTTGCCTTCTTTTGGTCGGCGGGTGTCGCCTATGCCGATGAAGTTGCCCCACAAGGTCTCAGCGCAACGGCGCAAACACTCTTCTCTGGCACATCAATGGGGTTGGGACAAGCACTCGGCGCGTTGATGGGGGGTTTTGTCTATCAACAGTACGGCGTGATTGCCACGTTCGTCGTGATGGGTATTGTTGAACTGCTCGTCTTGACTATGTTTCTGCTGCTACAACAGCGTGAGCTACGCGCAAGGCTTGCAACGTAAGCGAACGACGATAAGCAGGATAGTTGCTGGATGAAATCTCCAACTATCATCAGAATTTCCACAATGCGCCGCCTGAAAGTTGACACAAAATCAGCCGTTAGCTATCATCCGAACCCTTGTGGAGTCCCCACCTGCAATTTAACGCCAACAAGAAATTCAATGTGATTACTCGACCAGCATTATTCGCACAAGCGTGGATAAACGTTGGTAATCACATGTGACCTGTAAATGCAGGTGACTCAGTTGAGAGCGTATAAGTTGCACAAAGATAACTATGTTTGAGGCATTAGGCGACCGTTTACAAAATGTATTTGATGACCTGTCACGACAGGGAAGATTGACGGAAGAAGATATCAATGTAGCGATGCGTCAGGTGCGCTTGGCGTTGATCGCGGCCGATGTCGATTTTAAAGTTGTCAAGAGCTTTGTCAAACGTGTGCGTGAGCGGTCAATTGGCGATGAGGTCATGCGAAATATTTCGCCCTCACAGCAAGTCGTCAAGATCGTGCATGATGAGCTTGTGGCAGTCTTGGGCGAACCCGGTCGGTTGCAGCTCGGCGTGCAGCATCCAACGGTCATCATGATGGTTGGGTTACAAGGGTCAGGTAAGACAACCACTTCTGGCAAGTTGGCATTGCAGTTGCGGCGCAAGGGCAGCCGACCACTATTGGTTGCGGCCGATGTTTATCGTCCTGCCGCTGTTAATCAGCTGATCACCGTCGGAAAGCAGCTCGATATTCCTGTTTATGAAGAGGGAACATCGGCCGATCCACGCGACATCTGCGCCAACGGGGTCGAATTTGCCAAACAAAACGGCCATACTGTCGTAATTCTTGACACGGCGGGTCGTCTTAACATCGACGAGATGAAGATGGACGAAATCCGTGACATTAAGGCACGGGTCGATCCGATTGAAACTCTGCTCGTTGTTGATGCAATGACGGGGCAAACCGCCGTCGGCGTGGCGCGTGACTTTGATAACGCTGTCGATATTACCGGCCTGATCATGACGAAGGTAGACGGTGATGCCCGTGGTGGTGCTGCCATCTCCGTGCGCGAAGTGACCGGCGTACCGATCAAATATCTCGGTGTTGGTGAAAAGCTCGACGCGCTGCAAGAGTTCCACCCCGACAGATTGGCGAACCGCATTCTCGGTATGGGCGACGTGCTGACGCTCGTTGAACGAGCGCAGTTGGAGCTTGACCAAGAGGAATCCGAACGAGCTGGCAAGCGTCTCATGGATGGCGATTTCGATCTGGAGGATTTCCTGAGTCAGATGCAGCAGATTAAAAAACTAGGCTCGATTGGCTCGATTATGTCGATGATGCCTGGCATGAATCAGATGATGAAAGATGTCGATATGAATGAGGCCGAAGGCGGAATGAAGCGTATCGAGGCGATTATTCAGTCGATGACACCATTTGAGCGGCGCAATCCCAAGCTGCTGAAGGCCAGCCGTAAGCGTAGGATTGCCAAAGGCGCGGGGACAACTGTGCAAGAAGTAAATGGCTTATTACGTCAATTCCGCGAAATGCAGGGAATGATGAAAAAGTTGACGCGCGGCAAAGGGCGCGGACTTAAAAATCTAATGCGCAATTTGGGAATCTAAGTCGTTTCTCGCTAAATTCGCGAAAGAACTATTTAGTGGTTCATTTTGCAAGTTTTGACTTGTGGGCGATTGCAGATTAAAAACTAAGTTCGGTAATGGGTGTTTCGGGATTTGGATATCCCGAAACGTTGTCCAGACGAGGCAAGTCAAGAATGGATTCCCGCCTTCGCGGGAGCAACTGTGATTAAAAAGGTTATCGTAACGCTAATTCGGCCGAAGACAAATAGCGCATATCACGAATCACAGCGTTCAAAATGGTGAGAATTTTTCGCATACAAGC
>JAUIAP010000095.1 GCA_030425205.1 Anaerolineae bacterium | reverse complement strand
AATCCTCCGCGTCGTGATTGTGCCAGCCGATGCTGTCATGTTCATCTTTGTAGTAGCCGTTGAGCGACAAAATCGTGAATGTTGTTAACTGTCTCAAAATCACCTCGCCTTACCGTTTGGCAACCTGTTCGACCTGCTCGATCACATCTTCAAGCGTCATCGTGCCCGTGTCAATCTCGTGATCCGCGCCACGTCGCAACAGCGGTTCAACCGCTTCGATCAGCGACAAAACGCGCGCCTGCTCGTCAGACTGCTTTCCATATCGGGTTTGAATAGAAGTGGGGAAAAAAGCAACGCTAAGGATGTAGGGAATGAGGATGGCGAAGCGGACGCAGACCAACTAATTGACGAGCTTGTTCAAGATTGAATTCATATTTGCCATGAACGTTGATATGCTCGAAGCGAGTCGGCCAGATATGACGAATGTCATCAGGATTGAAGGGGATTTGTTCGCGTTCAAGCTGTTCCAACACTTCGGCCATATAAATGCTGTTCCAGAGAATGACAGAATTGGTTAAAAGTGAAAGACAGCCAGCCTGATGGTTGAGAGCCTCATCAGACTTACGCTGGATGGTACCGCGATTGGCAAACATCAGATGGGCACGCAGCGCATGAAGTGCTTCGCCTTTGTTGAGCTGACGATTTGTCCAACGGCGTTTTTCAACGCTGGCATACCAGCCAAGAGCATGGATTGTTTTAATGAGACGACCGTACTCTTGCAGCGCGAGAGCGAGACGACTCTTTCGAGCAGCAGCCTGAATCTTCTGCAAAATCAGTGAGGCGGTCACCCAACCAAACTTAAGGCTGCCAGCCAAGCGGAGCATCTCATCCCAGTTATCAAGAATGAGGTCAATGCGGATATTTTTAGCGAGTCGTTTTTTGACATTGGATAGCGTATCCAAGGCAAGATTGGGTGTGCGATAAAGTTGAATCGAGGCAATGTCACGGATGCGTGGGGTGAAGGCAAGACCGAGTAAATCGAAAAGTGCAAAGACGATTTCGGTATACCCATTGGTGTCAGTCGTATGCTCCAAGATGGGCAGTTCTGTCTCATTGGCGAGAATCTCATCCAGAACGTAGGTGGAGTCGCGGATGGTCGAAGAGATCGCCTTGCTGCCATATTGAGAGAACTGGTCACTTGTCCATGTATAAAAGGTGATGCCGCGCCGATAGCCAAAATAGCGCAAAATAGTGCGTGCTTTGAGATGACGACCTGTGACGGGAAAACGCTGACCATCAGAGGATGAGAATGTTCCCATTCCCCACAGGTCGCTGATGTCCAAATGATGATGATAATTAACCAGCGCAGTGTTGGCAGCTTGCAGCGTTTCATCACGGATAAACCATGTGTTGGTATAAATGAGCCGATGTCGTTGCAATTGCCCTGAGCGTGCCATTTGTGTCAGCGTGAAATTACAACCTTGTGCCAAGAGTGCAGCATGGAGATAAATCAAACCAATATTGTCAGTAGGTGGAGAATGGGTGAGTGCATGTTGAAAATGGTCACTGATTTTTGTCCAGCCGCTCACCTCCAACAACAAATCTGTCATATCAATACGTGGAAGACGTGCCACAATCTCCTCCTCTAGACGTTGTGCCGATTCAGGTCTACCCTCGCCTTCATAAGCAGTCAGTATCCAGCGACCAGCTTTGCTGCGTAGCCAATGACCGCTATCAAAGTGCGTTTCAACCTGTTGTGCCAATTGTTGAAGCTGTCTTTCTCGTTGATGAATGCGTGTGACCCCATTAGGCGGCGTTTGGGTGATGCGAATCAGTTCAGAACGCTGGTTTTCCCACTGGTCGGGTGGGATGAGGTAGCTGTTGGGGTCTGCATACCGACGGGAATGGGCAACAAAAACATCACCCGAGCGCAACGCTAAACGCAATTCCCATAGAACCGCTAGCTCATAATAGTGCCGATTGATGCGCCCATGCTGGTCAAAAAGATAGGGGTGCCATGCCTTGGTGATAAATCCGATGGGCGTTTTCGACGACAAACGCTGGCGTTCGCCACGATTGAGCTTGTCCAATAGGTCGATACCCTGCATCAACGCTTGCACAGAATCTTGTGCGTGAAAGGTGAGAGTCTTCAGAAAATGAACACAGTAGCGGCGAATGCTGTGATAGCGATTGGCAAACAGATCGATTGCCTCATCATGCTTGGGGCGAATCAGTCGTGCCGTTGTTGTAATGAGCTGCTCCAGTTCCAGCTTTCGATGGGTTGCAAAAATAGCGGGGCGCACATCCTCAATGGTGTCATCAACCACAATTTGTAATACCTGCATGTACTCACGTAGAATCTCATTGGTCTGGCTTGCAGCTTGCAAGCGCAATTCGTCCAGCTCTGCTTTTGCAGCTTGTCGATACTTCCATAAGCTGGCATCGAACAGATCTATAACCACATCGATTAAATCAGAAAGAGCTTGTTTGAGAAATGCGATCACGATCGGGTATCGCTTCAACTCGCTTGTACGCTGTAACTGTTGGTTAGAAGCACGATTGCCAATATTGGCCAGATACTTGAGCCGATTTGGATTAACCGCTGTTACGTCCCATGTCGTTGCATCAAACTGTTGTAAATAGCGGATTTTGTGTAACGTCGCATTGATTTGGGTCGCTGTGAAGTCGGTTGGCATTTGCTGGAGCCAACTTAGCGTTGTACGTGGATTCCCTTTTCCAACGACAAGCGTTTGATCAAGAAAGAATTTGTTTTCTGAGGTAAGTAGGTGGGTGAGTTGTTGGTATGTGATTTCCCTCGCTTGCTGGCGCACACGGGAAACAAGCTTTTCTAAAATGGTCAATCCTGGTCGTAAGATTCGCTCCCAGCGGAGCTGTTCAGCTGCTAGCTGTAATAGAAAAGTTGGCTTGTCATGTTCAAGTGCACGGTTAATGAGCCAGCTTTCCAGCGTTTGTAAATCTGCTGGTGTTGCACGCCGAAAACCAACATAGACCATGATGCTGGCAAGATGTTCCGACTTTGTCTGTTTGCGTTGTGGGTAGGCAGCAACTGTGTCTGCAAAAAGTCCAAGCTGATATGCCAAAAGATTCGCAATGATAAGTGGTGGATTATTCAGCTCGTCGGGAACAAACCCCACATAGCGCAGCGTACATAACTGGAGGGCAAATCCTAATTGATTGTGCGGACTGCGTCGTTGTCGAATGAGTTCTAAATCTGCGGCTGATAGTGTGAAGTAGCGACCTAAATCATCTTCTGGAATATCGTGGGGCAAGTGGCTTAGCTGGTGTCGTTGTGTCGTTGACAGAAATGTGCTTGCCATTTTCCCTTGGTCTTCTAACTCGTAGATTGTTGACGCAATCCTGTTTCAACACCGCGATGTTTGAGATAGTTGTAAAAGGTCGGCTTTGAAATGTCTAACTGTTGGCAAATGCTCCGAATGCTTAAGCGGCCTTCCTTATATAGCGTCTCGGCCGCCATCGCTTTGGCGTTTGCCTCTTTCGATAATCCAGGTGGTCGCCCTCCGATACGACCCCTTGCACGCGCTGCATTCAAGCCCGCCTTTGTTCGCTCACGAATGAGGTCTCGCTCGAACTCGGCCAAGGATGCAAAGATGTTGAAAACCAAACGCCCCTGCGCCGTCGTTGTGTCAATTGGATCATTCAAGCTGATTAAGCCAACATCTCTTTCTAGTAGCTGGTTAGCGAGCGTTATGAGATGTTTCAAGTTGCGACCTAGGCGATCTAATTTCCAGATGACCAGCACGTCCCCTGCTCTTAAGCGCGACAGCACATCATCTAATACAGGTCGCGCCGTTTTCGCACCGCTGGCAACCTCGGTATAGACACGTTCGCAGTTGGCTTGTTCAAGTGCGTCAACTTGCATCTGCGCTTTTTGATCTTTGGTCGAAATACGTGCATACCCAATTCGCATAATTTCACCTTTTCTCGTCTGCAAGGTAAAGTAAACTCATTAAGTAGGAGTTTACTTTACTTAGAATTATTTAACCAGTTTTATTTACCAAAAAAGAGACGAAATGGATGGCTAATCGAGGATGAGTGGGTGGTAAAATAAAACGTTCGTTTTTCTTTACCACCCTAACCAGCTTGCGACGCTTCTACCTCTGGTGAGAAATGAAGTTCAATTACTGAAATTGGGTAATTCAAGCTGTTTTCGTTGAGCTTAGCGTTGCTTTTTTCCCCACTTCTATTTAAACCCGCATATTGATTGGATTGGCGCGTTTTCAAGCGATGCAGAATAACGGGCGCGGCGGCACTTAACAGAATCATGCAGTCGAACTGTTGGCGAAATTTGCCCATGTTGCTGGCACAACCACTGACGAATAACGTCTCACCGTCATCTGTTGACAACAGTTCTTGTACCCGATCTTCGCGCCAAACCCAATCTCTATCCACCTCGACGAGCGTTCCGGGCTGTGAGTCGTTCGTCACGACGACCCACTCCGAATAGTCATCGCAATCTAAATCGACCGCCTTGTGACCACGAGCAGCAAGCCCGCGAATAACGGTTGATTTGCCTGTGCCAGACATACCTGTGATTAAAATTCGTTTCATCATTGTGAATGTCTGCGGCATAAATGCCACAGCTACGAAATGCAAGCAGGCTGAAGCCAGCTAGGAGCGTCAGAACCCGTTTTAGCTGACTTTAGTCTGCTTCCTCTTCATAGCCTGCGGTTTTAACCGTAGACAACCTAACCAATTTAGCCGCAAAACGTTCAGGGTACGCTTCCTGATACCCCCACACGTCGGGTTCGGGTAGTTCCACGCCTTGAGTGCCGAGAAAGGTCATGATGTCGGTGCGGTGGGTAATGCCGTGATAGATTTGGGACATGAAGATCAGCCGCGCCTGATAGTCGAACGACCATTCCTCATTTTCCTCATGCACGTTGTCGGTGGGCGGGACGGTTTGAACGGTGTCCAAAAACGCCGCGCTCAACTGGTCGGCATACGTCGCCATTTGTGCGAGCGTGGGGTTTGCGTCCCAGTCGAAGTCGGGTTTTGGGGCTGTGCCGTGAATGCGGAAGAGGAAGCCCGCTTCGGCGCGTAGGAGGTGGGCGAACGTTGCGCGTATGGAGCCAGCGGTATGGGGAATTTCGGCCGAAATCACCCCCTCATCCAACTCCATACAAATCGCCAGCAGTTCTTTCGTAACCCACTGGTCATAGCGCACAAATTCGACTAATGTCGGTTCAGGTTGTGTTGTCATATTATTCTTGTGACATCTCAATGTTCTGCTGGAGCAGCAGTTGATTACCGTCAGGATCAGTGATCATCGTTGAAATGCCCCACGGCTGATGCTCTAGCGGTAGCAGATCAACCCCTTTGGCCGTTAACTCAGCATAGTCGGCCTCAATGTCGGTTGTTACCAAAACCATAATGCCTTTGCTGGCTGGTTTTTCCCATGTTGAGAGAACGATGGCCGTAGACGCACCCGGCGGCACAAGCTCGATCCAGCGCACGTTTGGGTCGTCGCTTTCAAAGTGTTCCATGTTGACGCGCACAGCAAATCCGAGCTTCTCCGTATAAAATTTGAGCGACGCTTGCTGATCCGTGACGGGCATTCCGATGAGGTCAAGGTTTGTGATATTCATAAGTTGATTCCTTTTTTATCGGTGGCGGGCTTACCTGTTGGTACTCAATCATGATTCACATCTCTCAAAAAATCAACGAGGGAGGTGTTGAAGTAAGCGGGACGCTGTAAGGGTGCAAAGTGGCTGACAGCTTGCAGCAGAACGAGCTTTGCATCGGGTAGCGTTCGCGCCAGATAGTCAGCGTGGTCGCGTTTGATAAACTCGTCGTGTTCGGCGTGTACGATGGTGACTGGAACGTTGATTTGAGCTAGCTCGGCCGATGAGTAGTTCGGCTGTGTTGCCTGCATCTGGTCAATGGCGGCAGAAAATTCGTCAAACTGGTCGGGCGTGGCGGAAAGTTCAGCGTAATCTTGTTTGTGGCGGTTGAAACATCGGCCGATGATCTCCGTAAACTCAAACGGTTTCGTCCCGCTCGGATCGATGTTGCACGCAAAGAAAAAGACCCCCTCGACACGTTCAGGGTGCTGCGCCGCCAAAATCAAGGCGATGCACGACCCATCACTCCACCCCACAAACGCTGCCTTTTCAACATTCAGCGCGTCCATCACGGTTTTTACATCCGCTGTCATCAACTCATAGCTGTACGGTCGCTCATCGCGTGTGCTACGTCCATGACCGCGACTGTCAATCACGATGACGCGATAACCACTCTCGACCAATTTAGGCAGTTGATACCCCCAATTCCCGCTATGCCCCAGACCGCCGTGCAGCAGAACAACAGGCAAACCCGCTCCAGCCGTCGCATACCAAATGTGCGCCCCGTCGTGTTTGACATAGGCGTGAGCCATTGTCTGCGGCAGCAGCGGCGCACCATCCGATGCAAATTTGGTGAGGTCATCGTCGTAAACAGGCATATCGGTTAATCTGTTTGACTTAGCCAGTTGAGAACGTCGGTCGCGTGATCATCATAAAAGTGGTGAAAAAATTCACCTAGCGCAAAACGTTGCTCCCTAACCCAAATGACGTGAAATTTGCCGTCAATCGTTTCAACCCGCGCATCTTCGGGCAGACTTCGAAGAATGATCAACAGGTGCTGATGCACGTCGGCCGCATCCGCCACAATTTGCTGCGCCGTCTTGTGACGATTTGCCGTGTATATCCACGCATTGATCTCATCTTCATCGGTCAGCTCTGACGGCCACGCGGGTGCTGGTTCTGGTTGCCCATCGGCCGCTGCCCGCAACTTCGCAACCAAATGACGTTGCCACCCCGTAAGATGGGCAATCATATCTTTCAACATCCAGTCGCCGTTCACACCAAGCTGATTGAGGCGCGTGTCGCCAATTGCGGCAAGTAGCAGCGTCCACTTTTGCTCTTCTTCAAGTAACCAGTTGAGCAGTTGGGTTTTGTTCATCAAAGATTCCTATTGTGCGGTTCCGCTTATCTTACCCGAAAAAGAACGCATGTGCTACCTCCGTTGTTGTGCCGCAACGAGATAAATTCACCAACTCTCTCCTGTCGTTGTTAGATGAAACGAATTTGGCGCACCGTTTGTTCCGCATCATGATGCAAAAACATGTTGGATGAACTGTAGTTTTTCAACCAATTGTGCCTGAAACATCGCCACACTACCCATATCATGACCGCTCCCCAGCCAGCTAAACTGAACAGGTTTATCAAGCTGCTGCATCTTCGCCTGAAACTGTCGCATTTGTCTCGGCGTTGCACGGCTATCGTTTTCCGCTTGAAAAATCAGGAGTGGAGAGGATAGCTTTTCCGCATCATGGATAGGTGACGCAAGTCGATACGGTGTCGGCAACTCATCTGGCGTGCCACCGAACAGGCTTCTCGTCAATCCCCGTGTCGCCTCACCACAATCCACATAGTTCATTGCCCAGTCCACCACAGCAGCAGAGGCGATCCCCGCACGCCACAACTGCGGCTGTCGCACAAGCGCGAGAATGACCAAATAGCCGCCATACGACCCACCAGATAACACGATTTCATCTGATTTAGCCATTCCCTTCTCGATCAGCCAGTTGCGTGCTGCACGCATATCTTCCAACTCCCAGTGACCGATATTCCCTACAATCTGCTGTTGAAACGGTTGCCCAAACCCTGTAGACCCGCGATAGTTGATTGAGAAATGGGCAAACCCGTGATCGACCCACACCTGACCAAACGGATCAAAGCCCGTCATCACATGGTCATGCGGACCGCCGTGTAGGTTGATGATCGTTGGAAAGGGTGGTTCGCCGCTTGGCACACTCAGCCAGCCCTGTACAGGTGTGCCGTCCGTTGAGGTAAACGTGATCGACCGCTCTGGCTGCCCTGCTGGGGCGTTCGAGATAGACAGTTTTGTTTTCCACTGCTCTTCGCTCTCTGCATCCAACTCAAGCAGCGTGGCGGGTGTCGCGCTGTCTGTCCACTGCGCCCAAACCGTATCAATCGGGCTAAAGTAGGTGGCAGAAAGACCGCCAGTAAACACGCCGCGCTTGCCGCTGATCGTGCCGACGGGATGGGCGAGGGGGTGCGCTGTGTCATTCTTCAAATCGTAGATGTGTAGATGGGTCTGCGCCTGATACGTTTGCCGCAATAGAATGCGCTGACCATCACGCGACCAGTCTAATGGGTCAATCTCGCCTGCAAGTTGCAAACCCGCAAGCTCTCGTCGCTCGTTGGTGGTGACGTTGTAGATAATCGGCCGATGACCCCCCAACCCTGTCGTCGTCGCCAGCAACCGCGTGTCATTCGCAACAGGTGAAAACATCATCGGCTCAACGCTCACCCCTTCCCCATCCCACAGTTCAGCAACCTGTTGACCCTCCATATCAAACACGATTGTGCTGTAATCCCGCCGACCCCCTGCGCGAGTCGTCGATTTCACAGCCAGCAAATCGCCGTTG
>JAUIAP010000037.1 GCA_030425205.1 Anaerolineae bacterium | reverse complement strand
TGTCGAACTTGATCAACCACAGGGTAAAAAAAGTATGTCCAGCGCACCCCTGCCATGGCGATTGGGCTGGCAAATTCAATTATGACCGTCGCTGAGATTGCCCGTTCTCAGGTTTTCCCTGTCAACGGTTGGAGATAATCTCACCTGACGACCCATCACCTGCACGCTGTTTGTAAACGACATTGCCCGAACTTCCGAAAACGGAAATCAAATCCATAACGTTTAGCCAATGGCAGAAATACCCCCATCGCTATCATTGACGTTCAACTTCCGGATTCTTTCGGATTTCGATTGGTTGACGTAGGTAAAACGTAACCAGAGGTCGTTACGCATTACATTTCCGTTTACGTCGCTTCCAATTCAATTCCCGAAGACCCTACTTTATTCACTGTGAGGAACGGCATGATAGCAGAGAGCCGCACGGCGGCCGATAACAAATTTGGCACATTCGCTGGTGTATTCACCCCCACCATTTTGACTATCTTGGGCGCGATCATGTATCTGCGCGAGGGATTTGTGATTGGTAATGCGGGGCTAGTCGGTGGGATTGCCATCATCCTGCTGGCACACCTCATTACCATCTGCACCGGGTTAGCCGTCTCGTCGATTGCCACGAACACGAAAGTGGGAGCAGGCGGCGCATTTGCCATCATCTCGCAGTCGCTCGGCTTTGAGATGGGCGGTGCGATTGGCATTCCGCTTTACTTGGCGCAGGGGATTTCGGTGGCATTTTACGTGCTGGCGTTTACAGAGGGATGGGTCGGTATTTTTCCATCGCACCCGTTCGCGCTGTCGGCAATCGTCGCGTTTGCGGTTGTTTTTGTCGTCGCCTACATCAGCGCGCAGTTCGCGGCACGTATCCAGTTTGTCATTATGGCGGTCATCGCGCTGTCGCTGGTGTCGATTGCGCTGGGCAGCTTTCCAATTGGCAGTTCAGAAGGGTTTACGCAAACGCCACAGTTAATTGGCGACTTTAGCAAGGGCAGCTTTTGGAAGTCGTTTGCTATTTTCTTCCCAGCCGTGACGGGGATTATGGCGGGGATCAGCATGAGCGGGTCGCTCAAGTCACCGCGCAAGTCGTTGCCACTTGGCACGATGGGAGCGGTCTTTGTCGGGTTAGTAGCCTACATTATCTTGGCTGTTTGGCTGGCGTATGTGGCAACCCCGCAAGAGCTGACCGACACAAGTCGCATTGTGATGGCAGATAAGGCGTTTTGGAGTTGGGCAGTCTATGCGGGCTTGCTGGGCGCGACCTTCTCATCGGCATTGGGGTCGATTATCGCCGCGCCGCGCGTGATGCAGGCGTTGGCACTCAAAAACATCATACCAGCCAGCGGTCTATTCTCCCAACAGACGGTTGAGGGAGAGCCGCGTCAGGCAACGATTTTCACAGGGGTCATCGGCGTGCTGGCATTATTCGTCGCCATCGCATCGGGCGGACTTGACGCAATTGCCGACATTTTGACGATGTTCTTTCTCATCACCTACATGATGTTAAACGTCGTGGTGTTGATCGAGCAGCAGTTGTCGATGGTGAGCTTTCGGCCGACCTTCGCCGTCCCGCGCATCATTCCGTTTATCGGCATGATCATCTGCATCTTCACGATGCTCTTGGTCAACCCGACCTTTACCTTTGTCGCCATCGTTGTTGTTTTGACTATCTACATCGTTCTATCGCGGCGTAAGCTCGATGCAAGCACGGGAGATGTCCGTAGTGGCTTGTTTAATGCACTGGCACGCTGGTCGGTTGTGCGGGCAAGCAAAATGCCCGAGGCCCCCGAGCGGTCATGGAGTCCGATGGTGTTGGCTCCGCTGCGTAACACGGGCGAATTGGCGGGTAGCTATCGTTTTCTGCATTCGATTACGGCTCCGCAAGGAGCGGTGCAGGCGTTGGGCATCTATCAGCCCAGTCAACAAAATTCATTTGCCAACTTAGAGGTATTGACCGACAGCTTTGAAGGGGACGGCATAATGGCGCGGGCGACGTTGCTGGAAGAGGAAGATTTTGTCAACGGCGTGCGCTCTGCGACACAGATTTTACGCAAGACGTTCTTTCGGCCGAATATCCTCTTCTTCAACCTGCGCCCCGACTCCAACCGCGAAGAGTTGCGCGTGCTGATCGAACACACCGCCGCCTATCGCATGGGAATCGTGTTGCTATCGCGTCATCCCGTCATCGATATGGGGCGCGAACAGGTGATCAATGTTTGGGTTCGGCCGAATACCGACACATGGCAATGGCAGCCCAAATTGGGCAACAAGGATTTGAGCCTGCTATTGGCGTACCAACTGCGTAAAAACTGGCGCGGTCAAATCAACCTTTGCATCGCCGCACGCACAGAAGAGGAAAGTAATCACGGTGCAGCCATCCTCGATGAACTTCTGACGCTGACGCGCTTACCAAAAAGCACAGCCCCCTATGTCATTAATGGCACATTTTCACAGGCGATTGTCAACGCACCCGAAGCCGATTTGACGATTATCGGTCTCCCCGACCCGATTGACCTAAGCTTCTGCCAGCATATTTCCAACTTAGTCGATGGCTCGTGCATCTTTGTGCGTGATTCAGGCGACGAGAGCGCATTTGCGTGAAGAAGTGGTTAGTGAATAGTGGCTAGTAACAGTCACTAGCAACTAGCAACTAGCAACTAATGACTGATTTAATCAACATCAACACGGCATCGGCCGAAATCATTGCCACGTTACCCAACATTGGCACAACGTTGGCTGAGCGCATCGTCACCTATCGCAACGAGGTGCGCGTGTTTGCTGAGCCGATAGAACTTGTCGCGGTCAATGGGATTTCCGCCCGTATGGTGCAGGAGATCGCTCCGTTAATCACTGTTGCCGACCGCGACACCACGCCCGTTGCCTCCTCGCCGCCGTTGGTGCCACCTCCAGCACCAGCGTTGGAGGTGGCGCAGCCGTCGGCCGACAGCAGTGTTCCGACAGACATGGAAGAGGTGAGAGAGCGCGAGGTGGAGCCAGTGGTGGCGGTGTCGTCTGCCGCTGTGTCTCCACCTCGCCAGTTGGCAGGCTGGCAACTGGCAGGAATCGGCGCGTTGGCGGGCATGCTGTTGACACTTGCACTCTTGGCAATTCTCAACGATGGCACACTCACGTTCAATTCGCGTTCGCAGGTGGAGGATGTACAGATGCAGCTTGAAACGCTCGTTGTGCAGCAAGCGACATTGCAGAACGGTGTGGAGCGGGCGCGGGCGGATTCGGCCGATTCCCGACAAACCATCTCAACGCTTGAGGCAGAAGTAGACGACAATATCGGGGCTGTTTTCCAAGCTAGCGAGGGGATCGTTGTCTTTCTCGAAGGGATGGAAAATATCGTCGGCACGCTTAATCCAGAGCAACCAACCGCCCCACCGACCGAATCAACAGAAGAGCCAACCCCGACACCAACGCCGCGGCCGACGCGGACACCCGACAGTGATCCAACTGTAACCCCACGTCGCACAACGCGGCCGACGGCGACCCCGATTGGGACTCCCGACAACTAAAATTTCAGCGTGTTTTGAGATTTATTGTAACTTGACGAAATACGTGGTGCGTGATGCGTTTCTTCGCACGCACCACACAATAAATCTCAAAACATTCCATCTACGAAACATGAGCGAAACAGAAAACAACACACCTCCCCAACGCGGCTTCTTCGCCCGACTCGGCAGCAGTCTCGGCTGGCTGTTTAAAACATTGCTTAAGCTTGTTCTTGTCGTTGCCATTTTGGGCGCGATTGGGGCGGGTGGCTACTACGGCTATCAAGAGTATCTCAAGCTGACGGGTAGGCTCAACACGACGACGGGCGACGTTGGCGATTTGACGACGAGCCTAAACAATTTGCAGACGACCAATGAGGCACAGCAATCTCGTTTGGACGCACAGGCGACCCAAATTGCAGAATTGGCAGGTGCGTTCGAGGTATTGGAGTCGGAGAGTTCGGCCGATGCCGACGCGCTCGACGCAGCCAGAAGCTCGCTCGGTGCGCTGATCTCCGACACACAGGTGAGCCTCACCGCTTTGTCAACAGGTCTCACGGCGATGCAGGGAGATGTCATCACCAACACCGCCCTACTCGACCAGCTTAACGCCGACCTCGCCGCCGCCGCCGTCACGCTCGACACGCTTTCCGACGATCTCGGCACGACAAACGAAACAGTGAGCGCAACTAATGACGAGCTCGCCGCAATGCGCGAGGAGTACGCCAGCCCAGAGCGCGAACTGGCGCGGATGCAACAAATCCTCTATCTGTTCCGCGTTTGGGAGTCGATTGCGCGGGCGCGGCTGTACATTGCAGAGGGGAATTTTGGGCTGGCATCGGCCGATCTTGAAACGGCCATCTCCATCGTGGACACGCTGCGCTTGGGATCGGGGGAGACAGTGGGTGCGGCATTGCTGGGGGTGCGGCAACGGTTGCAGGTTTCAGTCGAAAATCTCACCATCGACCCGCAAGCCGCCACCCGTGACCTTGAAACGGCGTGGGAAAGTCTTGACCAGTTGCTTTCGCTACTGATTGGCGACATCTCCACTATTGTCGCACCTGCCTTAGATAGCAGCGTCCCGATTACGACCACCACCCCCATCACGATGACGCAGCCCATTACAACGACAAATCCCTAATGAAATAGGCTGACGCTATCTTTTTGTTCCTTTATGTTGCACTGATGCTGAACACATCAGTGTAAGGAGCTGAATCAGGCAGTGGAGCCGTGACATTCTCGATCTGCCTGACTGCTCCATCTTCTTGTCCCACGAGGGACGCGAGTTTGGTTGGCGATACTGAGTGATGCAGTTGTGGGGGCGAGAGAAGTCCAGCTTTTGAGTAGAGTCTCTCTGCTTCCGAAAACGGAAACTGATCCAAGACATTACGCCAATTTCAAACCGCCGCGATTGCAATACACTCCTCAAATGATGAAACGTAGCAGGCTCAAGATAGTCACGTTTTTGGCGATTTTTGGTAGCATGGTGTATCTCGTTTGGAAAGATATATGCTGCGATGAACCGCCCTATCCACACCATGAATTTTAGATTGGTTGTGTTATTTCTACTGTGTTTTGGATGGACGCTGACCGCGCACGCACAGGAGACGGCGGCCGATGGGTCGCGCTATGTCGTCGTTGAGACGGGGGATACGTTGTGGAAGATTGCAGCGACAAACGGGCTGACACTCGATGCACTGTTGGCGTTAAATGGGCGGTCGCGTGAGAACAATGTGATTTTGGTGGGTGAAAAAATTACGGTTGCCACTGCACCACCCCCAACGGCGACACCGTTGCCAACAGTGACACCACCGCCCACTGCAACATCTATCCCCGCAGAACCACCCATGCCAAGCGCAACGGTCATAACGGTCGCCGTTCCAACCAGTGAGCCGCCCCCGATGCCGATTGCGTCGGGTATCCTATGTGTTGAGGTGTTTGCCGATGAAAATCGCAATACGAGTCGGGAAAGTGGTGAGTCGTTGGTTGGTGGTGAGCCGGTGACGGTAGAATCGGCCGATATTCCCCAACGACCCCTTGCCAGCGATGGCAGTTGTTACACCGTCACTAGCGATCTCTACACCGTCATTTATCAACTCAACGACCCGCAGTTTGAGACTGTCACGGCCGTTCGTTCTGTGCAGGTCGAGCCGAATAGTCGGGAAGTGATCGTGTTTAATCGCACGGCGACAAAGGATTCGGCCGATTGGACATTGAACGGCCTGCTCATTCCGCTTGTTGGCGCATTTGCCCTGATCGGTCTGCTTGTCACCTATCGCAGTGGCGACATCATGCGTTCAAAACGCTGGTAAAGAGGCTCCCATGATCAAAGTTTTAATTGCCCATCCCAATGAGATGATTACCGCCAGCTTGCAGATGTTGCTTGAGACAACCCACGATTTACAGGTCGTCGGCGTGGCACATGACAGTGTGTCGATGGTGATGACGGCGTTGCGACTTCGACCGAATTTGATCGTGCTATCGGCCGATCTCCACAACCTCCCCGCCGCCTGCGACATGCTGCAACTCGACCGATTCGCTGGCAAACTGCTCTTTTTCGACGATACGCCCACACAGATACAACTGCACGAGGCTAGCCAAGTCGCTCCCGTTGCCTATTGCAGTCAGGCCAGTCAACCGGGACAACTGCTCATGGCGATGCGAACATTAGGTACAGTAGAACAAGCGCGTTAAAATAGCCCGATGCAAAACCTCTTGCTTCTCGACCATGCCAACATCGGCACGGCTCAATTTGACTTTTCCCACCGCTGTTTAGAGATGAATCAGACGTGGCAACGGCTGCTCTCGCGCTCAGGCTGTGAGCCAACGGCGAGCCATCTGTTCGACCAACTGCCCGACACACAGGCGATTCTGCTGCCGCTCATTCAAGCCATTTCAGGCGGCGAAACGATGCAACGCAGTGAGCTGCGGCTGCGCGTCAACAACCAGCCAACCTACTGGACGGTCACCTGTGCAGCGGCCGATGCGGGCTACTATCTGCTGCTGGATGACGAGACGGATCGGGTGCGTCAAGAGCGACGTTTGGAGCGACGTATCGAAGACCGCACACGCAAGCTGACGACGCTTTACGACGTGATGGCGGCGGCGGGTGAGGCGCAAGATTTACGCACGACGCTTGAATGGGCGTTGCAACGGACGTTGGAAGCGGTGCGCTGTGAAGCGGGGTTGATCTACTTGATTGATGATTTTGAGGCGGATGCTCCACTAACGTATTTTCGGCTTGTTGTAACACAAAACGTCGATGAGGCGGCCGTTGTACAGCAGATTGACGCGCAGGAACCGTTGGTTCAGGCAATTTTATCGGCAGAAACCCCCACCATCATCACCTATCTCAACCAAAACGTCCTCACCGCCGAACTCTTCCCCCCCTTTGGCACGGCGACCTATTTGGGCATGTTGATGCAGTCGCGGGGACGCATCGTTGGGATTCTCGACGTCTTTGCCCCCGCCGGTCAAACCTTTTCGGCCGTTGAAATCGCCCTGCTCGATTCGGTCGCTGACCAGATGGGCGTGATCGTCGAAAATGGTTATCTGCACCAGCAGGCAGAACAGGTCGCCATATTGGAAGAGCGCAACCGCCTCGCCCGTGACCTACACGACTCCGTTTCGCAATCGCTTTACAGCCTTAACCTGTTTGCAGAAGCGGGACTACGCCTCATCGACAGTAAAAATCGCGAGAAGTTGCGCCAATGTCTGCGGCAGCTTCACGACACGTCACTTGAATCATTGCGTCAAATGCGCTTGCTGGTTTACGAGTTGCGTCCTGAAACGTTGGAAGAAGAGGGTCTCGTCGGTGCGCTGCAACATCGGCTAGATGCGGTCGAGGGTCGCGCCAACGTCAACGCCAATCTGTACGTCGAAGGGGACATCGAAACTCTGCCTGATGAGGTCGAAGATCACCTCTATCGCATCGCGCAAGAAGCCCTCAACAATGCGCTCAAGCACGCCTCTGCATCCCTCCTGACGGTGCGGATTCACGCCGAAGCGGATCAGGTCGAACTCATCATCGAGGATGATGGCAAGGGGTTTGATGTTGAGGAAGCGGAGCAGTCGGGCGGGATTGGGTTGGAGTCGATGGAGGAGCGTGCAGAGGAGATTGAGGGGGAATTGTTTGTAGAATCGGCCGAAAATCAAGGTACAACGATCCGTGTCGTCGTCGATTTAGACGAGTACGAAGAAAGCGACGATATATTTTAACCCATGAAAAAGCTACGTGTATTTCTCGTTGACGATCACCAGGTTGTGCGCTCTGGCGTGAGCTTTATGCTGATGACGGAGGATGATATTGAGGTCGTGGGCGAGGCGGCCGATGGCAAATCAGCCATCCCGCAAATTCTCGCCTTAATGCCTGACGTGATCGTTCTCGATTTGCAGATGTCGGAGATGTCGGGCATTGACGTGATCGAGGCGTTAAAGGCACAGGAGCCAGACCTTAACATTTTGGTGCTGACCAGCTTTTCGGATGATGACCACGTTTTCCGTGCAATCAAGGCGGGGGCGTTGGGCTACCTGCTCAAAGACAGCGCGGGGACTGATCTGATTCGCGCCATTCGGGATGTCGCCGCAGGGGAGTCATCGCTGCACCCCAAAATTGCCCGTCAGTTGATTCAGGAGATGCGTCGGCCGACAGAACAGCCGTTGACCGAAGAGCCATTAACTGAGCGCGAGATGGAGGTGTTGAAGCTGATTGCACGCGGGTTGTCCAATCAAGAGATCGCCGATGAAATGGTCGTTACGGAACGTACGATACGGGCGTATGTCAGCGTCATTTTGCAAAAGCTACATCTCGCCAATCGGACACAGGCGGCATTGTATGCACTAAAAAAGCGCATAGTGCCGCTGGATGAATAAACTGTCTGCGTAAAATTTCTCCTTCACGCATGGAACACCCACACAACCGCCAGCCAAATCGCCGCCGCAGAGATTGACACCCTACCCATCAAAATTGGCGATCTGCTCACGCTTGCCGTCTTAACCGCCGTTGGCACAGGGCTGGTCACACTGAGGTTTGACGTATTGAAAGAGCAGATCAACGCCGTGATGAATCTCATGTTGATGCACATGCCAAATAATCCACTGACGCGATGCATCGCCGAACGCTTCCTGCTCTGCTTGGCTCAACGCTGCCACACCCACAGCTCACAATTCGACTGTTTTTTGTCATTTTAGACATCAGCTTGCGATCTCCCAGATGTGACCATCTGGTTCGCGGAAACTGGCGGTTCGCGGCCCCCACGGCCGATCCATTGGACCATTCAGCAGTTCTACGCCGCGTGCCGTCAACTCATCACACAGTGCATCAACATCATCGACGTTGACCGTGAAAACCATCCGCGCTCACCTTTTGGGGACTCCATCTTACATTACTCGCGCTGACCCTGCCCTTTTTCGCCAAGCCGATGGCACGCGATGTCGGCCCATCGGCTGGCTACTACGCCTGTTTCGGCCTCCTGCTCACCACGCTCCCCCGCCGTTGGCAACTGCCCCTGTTTGGGTTGGTGAGCGCGTGGCTCATCACGGCGATAGTGTTGCCGCCGAGTGACAATCTGTCTGCGGCGGTCAAGTTTTCGGTCGATGCTGTCCACCTGATCGCCTTCCCGCTCGGCTTTTTGACTGAGCATTTCAAATTGTCAGAAAAATACCGCGCTACCCATCTTCTTTGCGCCTGAGAACGTGCAAAAGATACGTCTTTTGACCGATGTAAAATAGGGAGGCTCAGCCGATAATAAATTCCAGCACAACAGCGCGTGCAGCGGAAGCCAAACCCCAACCCACCACTGAAAATGCCATCACACAGGCTGCGTGATTGTCCCACGCAGATTTGCCGTATCAACTCACAGCAATGTGTGTGTCCAGCACGCACGCAAACGTGTTGGCAAAGGTTCAAGGGGTTCCGATGCTTAAAAATTTAGTGTTGTTTTCTCTCCCCGTTAGGGGTCGCAGCATCAGTGTTTTGGTACTTTGTTTATGGCTTGTCGCCTGTGGTGGCGCAGAAGTTGCCCCACCGACCGACGCGCCAACAGAGGTGCAAGTCGCCACATCCGACGTGATCGATGTCGCAACCAGCCCATCCGAGACAGTTGGACAGGTTTCGGACGCTGCAACCTTTGACGGAATTGAATCATGCGCCGTGTTGGAAGAGGCGATCAACAGCGTTTATCCTGACCTTGCTATCGCCCGTCTCACAGCGCGTGATTACCCACTCGTTTTTCAAGGGGGTCGCTTCTGGGCATCTGGTTGTCAATTTGACGAGGCGACCGACCCCTTCCTTTTTAGCAGCAACATCTTTATCGAAACATATGCCACCGCCGCAGAAGCGCAAGAACGTCTCGAATCAGAAAGCAATAACCGGTCCTCCACTTCGACCAGCATAACGGGCGAATCCGATTATAGCGATGGCGCATTTATCATCGACGACGACGTGTTCGGGGTCAAGTCGCGCCAACTGAGCTACACCAGCGACACCCATTATGTACGGCTCGTCGCAGGTGGTGAGGATGGTCGCTATCAAGGGGAGATTACGCAGTTGGCTGATGCGGTTAACAGTCAACTAACGCACTAAATAGAGCGGTTGAGAGGGCAATAGCATGTTAATCAAGAGATGGTTCATACTGATCAGGTTAGGGTTGTTTCTTGCTTATGCAGGGGTGGTTTCGGCCGAAATCACTCCCACCGATGCAACCCGCGCCGTCAACAGCTTTACCTTTTCCCAATGGGCAACCGTCGCCAACGACCCACTACACCCGACTCAAATTTTCACGGGTGACTTCAACGGCGACGGTCGCGCCGACCTGTTGAGCTATGTGCCAGATGACGTTGGCCCAGTGCGCGTTGCGCTCAGCAATGGCAGCAGCGGATTTGGCACGCCGACCTTTTGGACGTTTCTCGACCCCACCGGCGATTGGCAGCTCATCCCCGGTCACTTTGACGGCGATGGGCTGATGGATTTAGCTGTCTACCGCAGGTTTAACGGCGATATTTTTGTCGGGCATAGCGATGGCAGTACGTTTAATTTTGACGCACTGCCGTGGGCAACCGTCTCCCCTATCACGGGCTGGCACTTTACGGCGGGCGACTTTACCAACGATGGATTTGGCGATTTGGCGGGCTACTTATCCAGCACGGGCGCGGTTTGGGTGGGGCGCAACGACACGGGAACGTTCCAATTTGGCGCAGCCCCGTGGACGACGGTTGCCCCCGCCGCTGGCTGGCAATTTGTGGCGGGCAATTTTGATGCCGATGGACTGCTCGATCTGGGTGGTTACTATCCTAACGGCACGGTTTGGGCGTTACACAATCAGGCGGGGTCGTCGTTTGCCACTTCTCAGATAGGTGGCGTTGCCCCCGCCGCTGGCTGGACAATCGACGCGGGACAATATGTGCCGAGCGGTCGTAGCGAACTGTTGGCAACGCACGATGATGGCAATATCTGGATTGGTCAGTATGAAGGGATTTGCGACGATGCGTTCACCTTTTCACAACAGGGGTCTGTCACACCGCCGACGGGCTGGATGTATCGTTCAGGTGATTTCAACAACGATGGACGCAGCGACGCACTGGCATACTATCCGCCAACGGGCAGCGTGCAGGTCGCACTCACCAACGGGTTGACCGTCGCGTTAAGCGGGTATGCGTGGCCGCAATCGGCCGAACCCAGTCAACCGATCAACTTCTATCTGACGGGGCAAAGTACGGGGAATGTGCAGATTTATCGACATTCGGCCGATGCTGGCGGTGTACACAGCACCCTGATGGATAGCTTCACCTATCTTCCCACCATTCAAACGACCAATAACCATCCTGAACGCTTTGGCACAGGCTGGAATGTCTCTTTTTTCAAAACGATCCCCGCATGGCCGTCGGGTATTTACTCCGCCACAGTGGTTGACCTAAGCGGCAACCCGACCTATATCCCGTTTATCATCAAACCACAGCCCAGCGCACGCGCCGAAGTCGCCATTCTCGCCAACACCAACACATGGCTGGCGTATAACGGCTGGGGATGTGGCAGCAAATATGACGGCAAGGCGAATGTCAGCTTTTTGCGACCCAACCCCGCCGCCAGCCCTCTCAGCGGCATCGAAGGGCATCATCTGACACAAGGCGAACTGTGGACACACACATGGTTACGCTCACGCGGCCTAGCTCCCGACGTGTTTAGCGATCTCGATCTCCACAATAACGGTCTGCCTAGCAGTTACAAAGTTTTGATTTTGACGACCCATCCAGAGTATTGGAGCCATCAAATGATAAACAACCTACGCACCTTTCTCAACAACGGCGGCACGCTGCTTTATCTCGGTGGCAACGGCTTGTTTGAACGCGGCAGCTATTACGGCGATCAGAGTGGCATGGTGTTCCGTGCGGGGGTCGAAGGGGGGCCGCGTGAAAATGCGCTTTTCCGCCGTTTGTCACCCCCTGACCCCGAACGCAACATTTTAGGTGTGGCGACCGAAGCGTGTGGCGTGGCCGGCGCACCCTACGCCGTGCAAGCCGGTATGGCGGGACATTTTCTGTTCGACGGCACAGCACTCAATGCCGGCGACACCTTTGGCGCGACTGGCCTGAGCTTCTTCGGCGGTGGCGGCGCAAGCGGTTGGGAGACAGACACCAGCACGGGTGCGGGCGCGTTGGGCATTCCGAGTGATTGCGATATGGGAACGACGGCGACCTATCCCGTATCACCCTATCCATCGCTGCCCGCCAGCTTTATCGTGCTGGCAAAAGGGACGAATGCGGGCGGTGTTGGTGGCGAGATGACGTACTACGTTCATAGTGGTGGCGGCGTGGTCTTCTCGGTCGGGTCGCTCAACTTTGGCGGTAGTTTGGCTGTTGATCCCGTGATTCAGCAAATCGTGTGCAACGTTCTCAAGCAGGCAGGGGTCGATTGTGGTGTGCCGACGGCGATTGGGTTGAGCCAAAGTAACGCAACACCCGCATTTTCCGCGCCGCTTGTGTTGATTGTGTCGCTGCTGCTGGTGGTTACAGGGTTCGCCAGTTGGCGATTGCGACGGGAGCAGTTTTACAAACCCCCAATCTGATCGCTAGGAGTCATCGAGATGAAGATAAAAGTGGGTGCGCTTGCTGCGATTTTGGGTGGGGTGCTTTTTGTGTTGCAGACGGTGGCATGGTCATTGACGCACGGTATTCAGCCAGACAACTCATACGCCCGTTTTCTCGGCCTATCAGCGCGACAGGTCGCGCAAACAGTAGACACACCGATGTGGATTTGTCTGCTGCTTGCCTTGATTGGTCTCAACGCATTGCGAATAGAACAGGACAATCGTTGGCAACAGCTTGGCTTTTTGACGGCCGCGGCTGGCTACGCACTCGCTATTATCGGGACGATCCTGTATGTGTGGATTTTTGATCCCGATTTCTATATCTATTCGCCCGTCGTGCATATCGGCCGATTCCTGCTCCAACTCGCCCCTGTCGTGCAGAGTGTTGGCATGGTTCTCTTTGGTGTGATGTGGCTGCGTCAACCACGCTTTCGTCGTTGGAATCAACTTCCGCTCCTGATTGGCTTGTTGCTGCTCCCGACCCTTTTTCTACGCGATTATTTGGCAGGGCAATCGCCATCGCTCCTGCAATATAACCTTCTGTCACTCCCATACGCCCTCTGTTGGATTTTAATTGGCTATCGCACAATCGCTTGGAGAGATTATTATGAACGACTATTTAGACAAACACATTCAATTTGTTGCCGCTGGCACAGATCGCTACGGTGAACGGCGCGGCATGGGCATGAATCGGATCGATTTCAAAGTGACGCCACAGCACGGGGCGGATATCTTGATCATTGAAAACACTTTTTATGCACCAGGAGGGCCAGCCCGTCATCTGCACTATCGTCAGGATGAATGGTTTTATCCCATCACGGGGCAATTTGTGTTTGAAATCGGAGACGAAAAACGACTGCTGCAACCCGGCGACTCGCTACTTGCGCCGCGTAATGTGCCGCATGTGTGGGCATTTAGGGGTGAGGGTGAAGGAAAAATCTTAGTCGGATTCTCGCCAGCAGGTCAGATGCAAGCGTTCTTTGACTTGATGTTGACAACCAACGCGTTGCCAAAAGACCCTGCTGTGTGGCATGAGCATGGCATGAAACTGCTCGGCCCACCGCTGACTGTGGGGTAACAGAAAGGAGTCAAAAGATGATTTTCCGACATTTTGCACAAGGGCTGTGTGGTATTGGATTGGTTGTCATGTTGGCGATTTTTGGCTCGATTGTTTCGGCCGAAACCAGCGCAACCCTAACCGTCAACAGCGCGTTGGACAACGCCACTGCGGATGGTCTCTGCACCTTGCGCGAGGCGATTGTCAATGCAAATGCCAATGCTCAGGTTGGTTCGGCCGATTGTGCCGCTGGTTCAGGTGCCGATGTCATTGTCTTTAATTTTGGCGGCGCACCCACTACGCTGACCCTCAACCCAGCACTGGGTCAGTTCTCAATCACCTCAAGTTTAACGATTGACGGCAGCGGACAGCAGGTGACGCTTGTGCCGACCAGCCCGACCGATACCACATTTGATGTGCAAACATCCACTCAAGAAATAACCCTCAAAAACTTCACGGTCGCAGATGCCGATACAACCGCACGGGGCGCGGTTGTTCACATTGCTGGCGTTGACAAAATCACGTTGGACGGTATGACCTTTCGCAATAATGCAGCCTTTTCTGGCGGGGCGATCTATCTCGAAGACGGCTTTGGTCACTTAATTGTGGAGAAAACAATTTTTGAGAACAATCTCGCACATTCCGGCGGTGGCGCAATCGCTGTTATCAACGGAAGCTCTGGTTACAAGGTCTCAATCGCCAATTCGACCTTTGTTGGTAATGTGGCAGAAAATGGTTCTGGCGGGGCTGTGCTTTATCAATGCGATAGCTGTTATTCGCTTTTTTCCATTTTTAACAGCGTCTTTAACGATAATCTTGCCGTGTGGAACGGGGGTGCCGTCGCTCTCTTTGAGGCATCCAATCCGTCGGTTGAGCGGACGACGTTTGCCAACAATTCGGCTGGAAAAAGTGGTGGGGCATTCGGAGACGGCGGCGCATTATTGGTGAGAGATGCCCAGCGCTTTGTGGCAATCAATAACACCTTTAGCGATAACAACGCAACGAACAATGGGGGTGCACTCTGGTTGCGAACCACCGATGTAGACGATGCTTCGGCGGGTCAAATCGGTTACTCGACTTTTTTCGCCAATACGGCTCCTAATCCGGGACAGGCGATTTACTTTGATGCCAACCCCGATGGGGTCAATCTAGTCGCCAATCTCATCGTCAAGCGCACGGGTGAGATCACCTATGTGGCGACAAGCTGTCATGTCAATGCGGCTGGCAACAACGTCATTACGTCAGGTGGCGCAAATATCGCCAATGGGTGCGCGACGCAGCTCAATCAGGCGAGCGACCAACAGATGACAGGTCTACCCTTGCCCGCACTGGCCGACAATGGTGGATTGCCCGCCCCGTTGATCGCGCCCAAAACCCACGCCATCGACGAAAGTAGTCCTGCATACAATGCTAAATTTGGCTGTACGGTTGATTTTGACCAGCGCGGCAGGACGCGCGGCTTTTCCTGTGATGCGGGGTCTTATGAATATACGGCAGTTGCAACGGCGGTGAGGATGACGGCGATTTCGGCCGAAACTTCTCCGTCCACACACTGGCTTCCTGTGCTTGCCCTCATAGTGCTTACGCTCCTGCTCACTGCTCAGTTTCGCCATCATTACTACGATTGTAGCTTGGCTGAGGAGAGAGAAAATCATGAAGCATAGATATTACATCGCACTGTGTACATTGTTTTTGTTTTTTGTGTATGGGTTGGTTTCGGCCGAAATCACCCCCCAAACGCTCATCATCGTCGATAGCAACGGCGACGGCGGCGACACCACGCCAGGCAACGGCGTGTGCAAAACGGCCGCCAACACCTGCACGCTGCGAGCCGCCATCCAAGAGGCGAACGCCACCGCTACCATCGACCAAATCGCCTTTAACAGCAACATGACGATTGTGTTGACAGCGGGGGCGTTGCCGCTGATTTCGGCCGATGATCTCGCTATCACCGCACTGGGCGGGGTCAACATCAACGGCAATGATCAAGCCAACATCTTCACCATTGGCGGGGGTCGCAACACGATTGCTGGTCTCAACCTCTACAACACGGCGACCAACACAGGCGCACTGATTCACGTCAACGCGACGGCGCAAGACAGTCAAATTTTTGGCAATCGGCTTGGCACAGCAACCGATGGCGCGACGTGCAGCAGCTGTAACGGCGGCTATATCGGTGTCTCCATCGGTGGGGCTGGCGCAGTGCGAACGTACATCTACAACAACTTGATTCGCTGTCACGCCTTTGCGGGAATCAACTTGCAGTCGAACAGTGCCTTTATCGGTCTCACCCCCGCCTCAGCAGCGGCTGGCAACGTCATCCAAGACAATCAGGACGCCATTTCCGCCAACACCATCAGCAGCGTGACCATTCGCCAGAGATGAGTGTGGCGGGCGGTGTCCCGACGGCGATTACGTTATCACACAGCGGGATTGTGGCGCACAGTCGCCCGCTCTTTTTCGCGTTGGCGTTCCTGATGTTAGCGACTCTTACACGAAAATTGTCCGCAGATTACGCAGATTACGCAGATGGAAGAATTTGCGGGTCTTTGGGAATACAAGGGCTTGACGAAACGTATTGCGTATTGCGTGTTGCGTATCCAGAGGTCATTACGCAATACGCAATAACGCGCCACCCCACGAAATCCGAAAGAGTCAAAATTGTTTGCGGATAAACCCTTTTTGGTTCTGGCTGGTCTACTTTAGGAGTTAAGAGATGTTAGAAAAAATGCAATCGAATCGAAAAATCATCGCTGTCGTTCTGCTTATTGCGCTTTTCGTCATCGTTGCGGGGGTTAGCGCGACGACAGAGACGTTTAATATCGGCCGATATTGGCTCGGAAGCGGCGGCACGTCGGCTGGCGGCGTGTATCGTGTGCAGGGGAGTACGGGGCAACCTGCGACAGAGACGCTGACCGGCGGCGCATATCGCGTGCGCGGCGGCTTTTGGTTGCCCAATAGTGCCGTGCCAACCAACATCACCTTGTCAGAGAATCACACCCTAGCCGCGTCACCCCTGCTCCCGATCTTGCTCGTTAGCGCGCTGTTATTATTCGTCATGTTCATTTTTCTGCGTCGTAAACCTGTGTCACAAGAGGCGACTGCTTTTCAGTGGCGTGGACTGACTGTGATCGCTGTGCTGGTGTTGGGAGGGGGCTTATTCGGCCGAAATGCCAACCGCCTCTTTGCCGACGATGCACAAGAAAGCCGCGACCTAGCCGCTGTGACAAGCAACATCACCTATCAAGGCTACCTGACCAATACCAGCGGCACACCCCAAAATGGCACGTTTAACCTGCGCTTCAAGGTCTACAATGCGGCGACGGGCGGAGCGACCCTCTACGATCAAGATTTTTTTAATCAGACCGTCACCAACGGGGTCTTTTCCATTACGCTGGGGGTGGCAGCGTCCCATTTTAATGGCAAGGCATTGTGGGTGGAGGTGTTGGTTAACGGTGCGCCGCTCACGCCGCGACAGGAAATTCAGCCAGCTCCCTACGCGCTTAGCTTGCGACCAGGTGCGCTGATCGATCAAGATGTTTCAGGCAATGGCATCACCGTTCGCAACCTCGCCACGGGTAATGCACTCTATGGTGAATCGGCGGCTGGAGTTGGCGTGTATGGGTTTACCAATGACAACTATGCCATTTATGGGTACGACGGCGGCACAACCGACGCACGTGGGTACGGTGGCTATTTTTACAGTGAGAACGGCGTAGGAACCTATGGGCGTTCCAATGCGGTCAGCAGCGCACAAAACCTGTGGGCGCCCGGCGTGTATGGTCGCAGTTCAAATGGGGTCGGCGTCTATGGCAAGACGAGCAGCAACTTGAGCTATATGGCAGCCCTGCGTGGCGAAAATGATGGGTTTGGGATTGGTGGCTACTTTTCATCGGCCGATGGCGTGCCGCTTTACGCCATCCGCAACGCGGGAACGGGCAACGTGATGGAACTGTGGACACTCTCGCCAATTGCCCGCATCTTTCGCATCAACACTGCGGGCAATGTCTATGCCAACGGCACGTACAACTCACCGGCGCGTGACTTTGCCGAGTTGATGTCGGCTGACGACGTGACGCTTGAGGCGGGGGACGTGATTGTGATCGGTACGGATGGCAACGTGACGCGCAGCACGATGGCGTATCAGCAAAGCGTGATCGGCGTTTATTCGACCCAACCTTCGTTTCTGGGTGGTTCGGCCGAAAATCCCGCTGAGGTTCTCGATTCTGCTGTCACGTCTGGTTTGATTGCGGCCGAAACCGCCACCACCGAACGTGCCACCATTCAAGAAGTTGGCACAAACAAAATCCCCGTCGCCATCGTCGGGATCGTCCCCGTCAAAGTCAGCACAGAAAACGGCGCGATTGCGGTCGGAGATTGGCTGGTCGCCTCCTCAACGGCGGGGGGTGCGATGCGATGTGAGGGGGTCGAGGCGTGTTTCGGCCGAACCATCGGCAAGGCGTTACAACCGTTTGAAGGTGGCAGCGGCGTGATTGAGATGTTGGTTTCGCTTCAGTAGCACAGCGTCAACTATCTGACGTGAGGAGCTCGATTCATGTCTAACTTTAAACCGCTCTTTATCGCACTGCTTGCCCTCTTTTTGTTGACGGTAAAGGTTTCGGCCGCTACCCCCGCCGCCACGTTCACCGTTAACTCAACGGCCGATGCGGCCGATGCCAATATCGGCAACGGCATTTGTGCCACTGCCACAAATGTCTGCACCCTGCGTGCCGCCATCGAAGAAGCCAACAGCAACTTTACAGTTGCCAATACGATCAACCTGCCAGCGGGTGTCTATGCACTCACATTGGGTGAACTGGAAATTGTCAGTTCGCTGACGATTCAGGGCGCGACAAGCGGCATTACCGAAATCAATGGCGGCGCGAATAGCCAACGCATTTTCCGCTACTTTGGCACGAATGGCAGGCTATTTACACTTTCTGATGTGACGTTGAAGCGCGGAACGCCAAGTGGTGGATCAGGCGGTGTACTGTTCGCATCGGGTGGCGGACAAATCCACTGGCGCAATTGTCACCTCACCGACAATCACATTTTCCCGATTTTGCTTAACGCCACCTTTGGCGCAATGACCATCGAAAACTGTCTCTTTGATGCCAACAGCAGCACGCTTATCCAAGCGTTCTCAGGCGTGTCGTTGACGATCACCAATTCGACCTTTCGCAACAATACGCTGGCGCAAGCGGACAGTATGGCGATTTTTCTACAGCCGACGGCAACTGCCACGATCAGCGATTCAACGTTTGAGAACAATACCTATACCCGCCCGGCTATTACGACGCAAGGCACGCTGACCATCACCCGCTCAACCTTTAGCAGCAACAGCAACACACTGGCGAATAGTTCGGGCGGGGCAATCCAAAGCCTTGCTGGTGCGACGACACGCATCATCGACAGTACGTTTGACAACAATTCGGCCGAATCGGGCGGCGCAATTACCGTCATCGGTGGCACGACCACCATCATCGGCAGTACCTTTGCCAATAACTCGGCGACGACACTAGACGGCGGGGCGATCATCAGCAATGGTGGCACAACGATCATCGACAACAGCACGCTCAGTGGCAATACGGCGAAGCGCCATGGCGGCGGTCTGGCGGTCACCAATGGCAGCTTTGCCCACCTGTTTAGCACGACGCTCACACAAAACTTTGCCAACAATACGTTTGGCGCAGCGGGAAATGGGGGTGGTATTTATATCAGTGACGCAACCGCAACAAGTCGCAACACGATTATCGCGGGGAATACAGATCGTGGCGTAGGTTCCGTTCATGCCGACTGTTCGGGGAATCTCGCCTCCAATGGCAATAATCTATTTAAGAGTCTGACAGGTTGCACCGTGAGCGGCACAACCGCAACCAATATCGTTGGCGACCCACTACTCGACATGTTGCAGGATGCGGGCGGGCCGACACAGACACATCCGTTGCTGGTCAACAGCCCAGCGATTGATACGGGTAACAGTGGTCGCTGCTGTGATTCGACGGGTGGATTGGTGCTATTTGACCAACGCCACGCGGCTCGACCGGTTGATGGGGATGGCAACCAGACAGCGTTGATCGACATTGGCTCGTTTGAGCGGTTGGGTGTGCCGACGGCGGTGCAGGTGCGCGGGATTTCGGCCGAATCCTCCACGCATCTCCTCCATCTCTCCCTATTCACCATGCTTATTATCGTGACTGGCTGTAGCGGGATTTCCAAATCCCGCAATTGCTCTTTTAAGAAATTAATGCGGTAACAAAGCATAATCGATTCAATATCGGCCTGATCGCTCGCTCTATCGCCCTACGACCTTTCGGCTCGAAACGACGTAAAGAGAGTGTTTGATGAAATGTACGCTGATTTTCTATCTGCGCAATCTGCGGATGAATCCTTTTTGGCTCTGGCTTGTCCAAGTTAGTATTCACGGAGGTTTCCCATGTTTGAACGAATTTTAGTTCCCCTTGACGGTTCAAAATTGGCGGAGGAAGCATTGCGGCTGGCAGTCCGCATGGCGCGGGTAGCCAGCAGCGAATTGGTGCTGACACGGGCGGTTGAAGTTGAAATGATGGTGATGCCTGCTGAGTTTGAGATCATCTATCATGAGCAAGCGGAGACAGTACGCCAGCGTGATGCGCGTGCCTATCTGCAAGCGATTCAGACATCCGAGATGTGCAAGGACATCCCGACTCAAATTGTGACGCAAGCTGGCAATCCCGCCGCGGTCATTCTCGACACGGCTGCTGAAAAAGCGTGCGATCTGATCGTGATGACGACGCATGGTTATCGCGGTCTGACGCGCTGGTTATTGGGTAACGTGACGGAGCGCGTGCTGCGGAATGCGTCGTGTCCTGTATTGGTATTGAGAAAGGATCGGCTGATTCAGCATATCCTCGTCCCGCTCGACGGCTCTGCCCATGCGGAAACGGCACTCGCCCCAGCAATTGAAGTGGCCGAACGACTCAATGCAACGTTGACGCTATTGCGCGTCAATGATTCGCTTTCGCGATTGGATCACTCATCGCTCACCGCGCTCGATCAATATCAGCCCGGCATGGCGGAAGAGATGCGCGTCGCCTATGCTCAGCAAGGTGAGGAGTATCTGGCGGCCATTCGCGCACGACTTGACACGCTGGTTCCGGTCAACATCCTCACGACAGTGGGCAAGCCAGCAGAAAATATCTTGGACGTGGCTAAATACGAAGAGTGCGATCTGATCGTGATGAGCACGCACGGACGCAGCGGGATGCGGCGTTGGGTGTATGGCAGCGTCACGGAGAAGGTGTTGCATTCGGCCGATACGCCGCTGTTGATTGTACGTTCTAAACTTGGGTCGTGACTCGCTTGCTCGCATTTTTATGCAGGGTGACATCCAGTTCTGGGTGATGTTCATCATTCCCCAATCTCAGCTTGATCTTTGGTACAATTTCTGTTGCTATTATTCTGAGGTGGCTTCATTTGACATATCAAGCCGAGATATTTGCAATTTGTAAGTCCCCCAACTGTTGAAGTTACCCTCTGCAAGAATGTAGTGATTCCCAGTTTCCTCGATGGTAAATTCAATCTGAGAATTTGAATTACCTCCCCCATTATTATCAACATCAAGTCTTACCATACTCGGATCATAAAGCGTCAAATAGCTGTCCAGTGTGCTATCTTCATCTCTAGTCATTTCAATGATTACAGTTTCACCTACGTCGCCCGAGAAATACCAAATCTCACCCTGATCTTGCCAGATAATACCGCCATCGTATTCGTCAAATGACAATGGTATAGCCTCATTGCGTGCAATTTGACATTGTGGATCGAAATATCGACGCAGTACCGCCAACTGATTACTTTCCCAACATAATTTCAAATTAAATACGGCATCTTCCTCTTGTGCCAAGGAGCTTGCTCTAACACAGTATTCATCATTTCCTCGAGAGACTTCCAACTTAAAACTTTTTTCGCAAATGTCAAAAAACAGGAGTGCCACTTCTTTTGAACGCGCATCTTCAAAATCTGGAGCAAGTTTTAAAGCCTCAAGAATAGCGGATTCAGCCTTTAACATTTTATCTTGATCCAAATATGTACCTATCTGCCTCAACAAAATTTCCGCAACTTGATATTCTGCGCTAAGAGCATAGTTCTCGCTCTCTTGGTTTGCCTGATTATAAAGAGATAAAGCTGTTTCTATATCCTGTTCTATTGCCGCATTGCGACCCTGTGACTTTAAGATTTCCGCTGTAGGTACAATAGTTAACTCAGGATCTAATTGCACGGCTTGGGCAAATGCAACTTTAGCAGCTTCATAATTCGATTCATCAATGTACACATTTGCTAAATTTAGTAGCCGATTAGCTGCTTGTTGTTGAGGTTGGGTATCAGTGTTTGTTTCAGTCTGAAACATAAAATCTGCGATCGCTGATTCATGAGATCCCATCCGATAGTACGCGACTCCACGACTGGCATAAAGTCCTTCAACTGTCCTCCAAGTAGTCAGATGAGCATTGGCTATAGCTTCAGAATAGTTAGCAACTGCTAACTCGTATTCACCTAACTCACTATAGATTTCGCCTCGCCCAAAATAAACTTGGAAATAATTGGGGTCAATGCTGATTGTTTTTGTTAAATCTTTTAACGCATTGGCATTGTCACCATCAAAATAATAGAACTCTGCTCGTTGGAAATAGGCTCTTGCATACTCAGGGTCAATGCTGATTGCTTTTGTTAAATCTTCATACGCACTTTCGTTGTTTTCATTTGACCAGTGGGCAATTCCGCGCTCAACATAAGCCCAAGCGTAGTTTGGTAGAATTTCAATTGCCTGACTCAAATCCTCAATAGCACTATCATTATTTCCAACATGCCGTTGCGCGATGCCTCGTTCAACATAAGCTCGTGCATAATCGGGCAGAATTTCAATTGCCTGACTCAAATCCTCAATAGCATTATCTCTGTTTCCAATAATGCGATGAACAATCCCACGTTCACTGTAAGCTTGTGCGTAATCGGGATTAATTTCGATTGCCTTACTAAGGTCTTCAATAGCCAAATCAAATTTATCAAGCACGCGATTCGTGATACCACGCTGGAGATAGGGTGCCGCATAGTTAGGCGCAGCTTCAATAGCAGAGGTAAAATCATCCAAAGCACTCTCGGTGTTCCCGTCTAAACGATACACGATCCCGCGTTCCACATATGCCCAAGCATAATCTGGGTTTATGTCAATTGTGCGAGATAAGTCTTCAATTGCGCTCTCTAAATCTCCAATTTCTCCATAAGAGATGCCGCGCTGACCGTAAGCTCTTGCATAATGTGGGTCGATCTTAATAGCAGAAGATAGAGACTCAATTGCCTCTCCGTAATTTCCCAAATTGAAATTACGTTGCCCTTGTGCAAACCAAGCCGTAGACGAAAATGGATATGCAATTGTGTACGGCATGTTCGATTGAAGAAATTTGCTTCGGTCTGAACTATGCGCCGTAAACGCAGTTAGCCAAAAAAGCAGCCAAAATAGAATAACTCCGTATCTTAGTTTCAACTCAAACAGCTTGCTATTTTTTTGCTTCTGACGAGCGTTTCTTCCTAACCTGCTTAAAAATTGTGACCACCAAACGCTTTGTGATTGCTCAAATTCTCGTTGAACTACTGGAGGTATAAAAGGATTTAGCAAAAGGGCATAGCGACATTCCTCGATTCCTTCATCAGATTTTCCCTGTTGCAAATAAGTCAAACCCCTTAACCAGCGATTAGAGGAAAGATAGGGTTCATAAATGAGGGATTCTTCTGCCATTTGAGTAGCTAAATCATAATTGCCTAGACGAAAATAGATCCATCCACTATCGAGCAAATTGTTCGCTTTTGCGAAAGATGAATCGGAGTAAGTCATTGCTTTTTCGAGACATCGTAATGCAGTTCCGAAATGCCTTTGCTTTTCGGAAACCATTGCTTTAAAGCGGAAATAAGTATATTTTAGATACTCCCATCTATTTATTTGCAGCGATAAAAATTTGGTTGAAGATTCAATTTCGTTCAAGCCGTCACGAAGACGATACGATGCGATTAATATGCCACCATTAACACTTCGACAAACTAATTGTTCGAGAAAACCTTGACTTTCAAATGCCGTATTACTTAATAGATTGTTGCGTTCATCAAAACAAAAACCCCCAAACTGTCCCTCGTATCCACGAATTATGTTCTTATCATCTATTACGCGAAATTCTGTTCTGAGGAGATGTGTCAAACTATGGTCGATGACCTTCGATATCGAATGCCTCCATATCATAAAGGTTACTTTTATAAAGATAACATAACCCATAGCAATACAACCTAGAAATAATGATACGAAAAACACAGAATTTATAACGATGCTTGGAATAAAACTTCTGATACTTTGAGAAATGAACAATACAATAGGCAAAGAATACAACAGTACAAATAAAAACGTCGCGTAAATCATCCCAAAGTTGACAAATCCGAATTGGATAATAATTCGTGCAACTATATTTTCTAGCCATTTTTGTCTAAGGAGATTTTGTTTTTTTTCTCGCAGAATAAGAGATGCCCCCATAAGTGAATGTAATTTTCTTCCAGCGAACATATCCTCTGCTATTGCCTTCAGTGCGGGAATGTAAATGGGTATGTCGGAACGTTCAAGAAAATGTGCAGCGCCGTATATTGCAGGAGCGGCTGGAATCTCTTCACAAATTCGTTTGTATCTTTTGCTCCAAGTATGCTCTAGATCATGAACAAAATTATCAGCATCTGCCATCGTTATCGACTTTCGTCCGCGAGCTATCCAATCACGCACTGTCAATAAGATGTTTAGAAATGTTCCATCGTTCACTTGGGCAATTCTAGTGACAACCTGCCTTGCAATCTCAAATTGACAGACATGCGATAACTGTAGTATCAAATGTTCCGCTTCTCTTGGACTGAGCAGCGGAATGGTCACCAGATGAAAAGGTTGCCACAGTTCGCTACTTTCATCATAGTGAAGATTATTCCAGAATTCATACTCTTGCCGAACTGTCGCTATTACACGCAGTTCATCTCGATCTTGACACAAATTTTCAAAGAAGGAGATCGTGCGTTCTAGATTACGTGTAGCCTCTTCTCCGCGACAATAATTATCGACATCATCAATGACTAAAATCAAATTGCGTCTGGGAAGAGAATCTGGCACATCATATGTCCCTGTTAGTACGGCGTGCCTATTAACAACGAGTACGGTTGCCCCATTATGCCAGTGACGATGTAATAATTCTGCTACCTCCCGACTCTTTCCAGTTTTTGAACGACCACGCACAAGCAAACGCTGATTTCTTGATAATGCTGTATCAAGTGGTTCTTCCGAACGTCGCATATAGTGAATATCTCGATCTGGCAAAACTGGTTTAGTTGGATTAGGAAATAATATCTCTAGCAAATGTTCGTATGAGTTTGCGACTTCAAATGGGAAGTTGTCAATATCTGCATTTGGTGTGTCATTTGGAAGCCAATCTTTAAGCGATAGCCCTGTTGCATCAGCAAGGGAACCAAAGATTGGGAGAACTACAGAAAAGACAAGTGTCACTATCGGCAATACGATAGATAGCAACTTACCAGTAATCGGCTGCGAGTCTATAGAATTGATGGATGAATCAGATGTTCCCGCTGGGGAGAGAAAATATAGTAACGTGGCAATGGCAAACAAGGCAACGAAAAAGCGAATTAGATTACGAAACTTGGATGAATAAAGCAAATTCTTCATTAATGAACTTCTTTTTTGCTGGAACAAAAACCACCTGTCCATTGCTATTTTAGTTTTGAGACAGGATGTTCATCTATGAAGTATATAGATTCACAGATACCATGCCAATCGTTTGTTTGGCGTTATACGTTTCACACTTGAAAAGGGGAGAGATTCCACTCATCAGATGTATCGGGATTTCCAAATCCCGATACATCCAATTAAATTTAATCGCTATGGCTGCTTGAAAATGATCGGCAGATAGATGCGGTGTTCGCCCGTTACGATGAGCGTCACGGGGATCCACTGCTGCACATCATTGCCAGCGACGACGAGCGTTGCGCTGTAGCTGCCCGGCGCGAGATTGCGCGAGTTGAAGGTGACGGCGAGGGCTTTTGTGCCATCGGCCGAAACCACCCCACTCACATCACTCACCCGCAACCACGACACATCCGCATAGACCGACGGGCAACGCTCCCCCGCTTGCTCACGGAAGAGGGCGCGTCCACCGATGGTGGTTAGGTCGAGACCGCCGACGCTCCAGATTTCGGCCGAATTCCCATCAAACAACGCCGTCGTACAGAACCCCGCATTGTTCGCTTGCAGCGGCACGGGTAACGGATCACCCAACGCCGTCCACGCTCCAGTCGGCCATGTTGCCAGCGGTAGACGTGTCGCCGTTGCGGTTGGTTCAAAGAATTCGTTGCCATCTGCATCACCGCCGAGCGCGTAGAGTGCGCTGTCGGTTGCGGCAAGCGCGAAGTCGGCACGGCCGACGAGCAACGGTGCGCCGACTTCCCATGTGTCGGTCAGCAGGTCATACCGTTGAGTCGCCGTCTCGTTGCTGGCGGGGCTGTTGACGTTCCAACCACCCGCGATGTAGACGTAATTTGCCGCTTGCACCGACCCCGCATTGCTGACGGGGAACGGCATCTCTGGCCCCATGTCGCCCCACGTATCGCTGGCGATGTCGTAGATGTTGACCTCTGCACTGACCCCACTGGCAGGGAAGAAATCATCATCTCCGCCGATCAGGTAGATTTTGCCATCCCATGCGGCGGCGACGGCTCCTTCTGTGCCGCGTGGCAACGGCGCACCGAGTAGCCATTCACGGGTCGCCAAATCAAAGATGTAGAACTGATCTGTGCCACTGCCACCCAGCACGTAGATGCGACCGCGATAGCAGGTTGCAGCAGCCGCTTCAACGGCGGTCGGAATCGGCAGCAAGCTCGTCCAATCATTCGTCGTTGCGTCATAACGCCAAACCGCCTTGCTCAATCCAGAGAAGCGATCCACGCCAGAGATGACGTAAAAGCTATTTGGCTCTTCCGCACATTGCGCCGACGCATAGCGGATCGCGCCACCGGGATTCTCCGCGCCACCAAACCAGCCCGACCGTGGGAGCGCGGTCGCCTCGCCCGTCGTCAGCAATTGCGTCTGCACAGAGGTCACGCCTGTGATGGGTGCAGAGTAGCGATCTGTGTGGCGGATTTCGGCCGATCTCAAATCCACCTGCACTAACTCAAACGGCGACTCAAAGATGCTGTACGTCCAATCCCCCGCGCCGTCATTGCTCAAATCAAGCGCAACGGTGCGCTGCTCATTTTGGTTCAGCGTCATTGACAAACCATCTGGCGTTGCATCACCGCACGGAATCAAACGGCGCAGCTCGATATTCTTGAGCTGCGTACCGCCAGCCGCGATGTTGGCGACAAACGTCTGGGGTGCATATCCCTCTTTGCTAACCGTGACACTGTAGCTGTCATCGGGCAACCAATAGGCGAACGCGCCGTCGCCGCGTGTCTTCAACTCAATCAAATCATCGATCATGATTGAAACACCACGCAACGGGCTACCTGGCTGATCACAGCGCGTTAACCCCGTCACGGTGCCTGTCAACTTGCCCCAGTTGGCGGGTGGCAGCAGCGTCATCTGCACGGGAACGGTCAGCGCACCGTAGGGGGTGTCGTTGCCAAAGCGCAAGCTGCCGTCGTATGTTCCTGGCTGTGTTGTCTCGGCCGTGTCGCTGTCAAACGTGACTTGGATTATCTGCGTGCCATTGGCCGCCAGCGTGCCAGTGACCACGTCGGTCGCCAGCCACGCCACATCATACTGGAAGTTGGTTTGGATACCGTCGAGCAGGTTGATCCACAGTTCGAGCGCGTCGATCAGCCCGTCGCCATCGAGATCGGCGTTGTGTTGCCCATCGCTGAAACCGCGAAAGACGGTGCGCCCATCGTTGCCCAAGACAAGCGTGGCCTGATTGGGTGTCTCAACTTCGGTAACGCCAGCCAATGCAACCGCGCCATCAAGCGGTTCAACCTGCTGTCCATAAATGCCATAGATTCCACCCGTGGGGGTGAGCAGTTGCGGCACTTCTTGTGGGCGTGTGAAAATGGGATGGTCTGGTTGCCACCAGTAGATTGGGACAGGTGGTTCATAATTATCCGCTTGCCAGCGCACGCCGAGCGTTTCCCAAAGTGCGGCGGTGGGGTTAAAGCCAACCGTCCAGCTATGCAAAATCAGATTTCCCTCCGCTGCGACGTACCCGGTCAAGGCGTTGAGAACGCTTTCGGGTGGATACCAGTTGTCATCGGCGAAGATGACGATGTCCCATGTGCTGCCGTTGAGCGAGTTGAGAAAGCCGTCAAAGTCAGCATCGTAGTGGGCGGTGTAGGGCAAGCCCAACGTTTGCAGAGCTTGATCGACAAAGGTGTTGGGCGCGGTGTGGATGAAATCATCGGCGTAGACCAAGACGCTCACATCGGCTGAAATCACATCTGGCTCCCACTGATAAGCGGACGGGAACGCCAACTTCATCTCACCACCGTTTGCTTCCAATAACACCCCTTCGGTTGCGCGATAGAGCCAGTTGCCCTGCCCCGTTGCGTTGCGCCGTGCAGGGGTAAATTCCCCGTTGCGCTCACGCAAAACGTAGGTCAAATCGGCTGCCCCATCGTTGCTGATGGTTAGATCGACCGTCTCGCTATCGCCCAATGGCAGGGTGACGGTGAGGGGGTTGGGATCGGCCGATAACAGCCCCGCACCGAAGCTCAAATCAAGCGCGTGCGTTTCACCATCGGTGATGGTCAGCGTTTGGCTGGTGGGGGTGTAGCGGGGGAATTCGGCCGAAATTGTCTGCGATCCCGTTTCCGCAAATAGGATAAACAGCCCATCTTCAACCGCTGGATCATTGGGCGTTGCCTGAGAGCGCGTCCGCATCACATCGCTGCTGACCCGCGCCCCGTTGATCGGCGCGTCGGTGTTGGCATCGCGCACATGCCCGATCACAAGACCGCCGCTCAATGGCTCACACGCCAGCGCGGGGCCACTTTCGACAAAACGGGAAATGGCAAGATCATCGAGATAGAAGCCCGGATAGGTGACGGCATCATCCGTCGTCAGCGTGAAGCGAATGCGGAAAGTGCTGACGGCGTAGGACGGGTCAAGAATGGTGTAGAACGGCGTCCAACCGCTTTCAAACGCGCCCGACATGGGGCCAACAAGCGTTGTCCACGTCGCGCCATCGTCATTGCTCACGTCAATATTGACCGTATCGACATTGGCTTCTGATTGGAGCCATTGCCACCATGAGAGTTGCAGCAAGCTATCTGTCCCTGCGCTCAAATCAATGGTTGGGGATTCGATTTGACTGCGCTCCAAATCGTTGTAGTTGCCGTTGAGATTGGTTGCCCAGACGTTGCTGCCCGAATTGGCAAAGCCGGGGCCGCGTGTCGGAACGCCCCACGCCCACGAACTGTTGCCACCACTGGCGACAAAGCCGCCGTCCGTCTCGAAGTCGGTGCTGTACAGCGCGGGTGGCGTGCTGAGTGCGCCCACGCCGATGTCATCGACGTAGTAGCCGGGCAACGTGATGCTGCCATCGCTAAACAGCCCAAAACGGACGCGGAAGTTTGGCACGGCAAACGATGCGTCGAGAATGATCTGCTGTTTTGTCCAGCCGGTCGCCGTGTCTTGGGTGAATTGATAGTACTGTGACCAGAAGTCGCCGCCGCTGCTGCTGACCTCAACGGTGACATAATCACAGCACGACTCCATCTGCACCCACTCCCACCACGACAGGATAATCGTCTGCCCGCTGTATGCGCTCAGGTCGATGTCTGGAGAAGTGATGGTGCTGATTTCGTTATCGTTATATGCACCAGCGAGATTGGTCGCCCAGACGTTGCTGCCAGAGTGGGCGGCGTTGGGGCCGCTGGTCGGTGTGCCAAATTGCCAACTACTGTTGTTGCCAGCCGCGACAAAGCCACCGTCGTCCGTCTCAAAATCTTCAAACCATGCGTATTGCGCTTCGTAGCCGGGTGCGGCGCAGAGGAGGGTATCGACGGTGAGGGTGAAATCGGCCGAAATCGCCCCATCCAACGCCCCAACCGCCTCAACCACTGGCACATACCCATCAACCCACGCCGCAACGCGGAAAATGTATGGCACGCCAGCCGCGAGATCAATTGAGTATGCGCCCGTCAATGGGTCTGTCCAGACAGGCTCACCGGGATAGCCGTCAATGCTGATTTGAGCATAGAGCGGCAAGCCCGAATTGGCATCGGTGACGACTCCTGAGACGGTGTAGAACGGTGCGGGGTCGAGTGCGATGTCAAGCGTTGTCGTTTCATCCGCGACGACTTCCACATCATTCACAACAGTTGGGAAATAGCCATAAAGTGACGCTTCAACGGTGTATGTGCCGCTAAAAACGGTCAGGGAATAGATGCCGCTTGCGTCGGTGCGTCGTTTCCAAACGAGGTCATCGCCCAGCGTGGCGCGGACGGTCACGTTCGGAATGGGGTCGTTTGTCGCGCTGTCCGTCACCGTGCCTGTCAATTGACCGGGGTCGCCGTAGAGCATCGCCGCATTGACCGCCGCCAGTGCGTCAATCGTGCCAGCCCCCCAATCGTTGTTGGGGCCTTCCGTGTAGTCGCCGCCGCAGTTGGAGCCAGTTTGACCCGTCAGCGGGACGGCCGTCTGCTTGATGATGGCGTGTGTCTCTTCGATGAAGCCGCGCAAACCGGGATTGGCCGACCACATCAAGCCGATCAAGCCCGTGACGTGTGGCCCCGACATGCTCGTGCCGCTGATGCTGCCATACTGTCCACCGGGAAAGCTGGAGCGGATATTTTCACCGGGCGCCATAATGTCGGGCAGCGGTTCGGCCGAAAATGGCGACGCGCCACGACTGCTGAAATAGGTGATTGTGCCGGGCAATGTGCCGCCGCTGTGGTCAACGGAGCCAGTCGTCAGCACCTGCGGGAAGTCGCCGGGCGAGCCAAGCGTTCCGCATGAGGGACCAGCGTTGCCCGCGCTAAACTCGACCAAAATGCCAGCCGCTTGCAGCGCGTCGATTTCGGTCATGAAGACGGGATTACCGCCGTACCCACCCCATGAGTTGTTGATCGCATCGGGCGCGAGATCGGGGCGCGGGTTGTTGCCGCTCAAATCCCAGGGGGCTAAATCCCACTGGAAACATTCGATGATGTCCGCGTCGGAGCCAAAGCCGTCGTCGGTCAAGTTTTTACAATGCACGACGCGAGCGGTCGGTGCGACACCGATTTGGTTTTCGCCGCCGTCATCGCCGACCATCGTGCCGCTGGTGTGCGTGCCGTGTCCGTTGCCGTCGCCGGGGGCGGTTGGGTAGCGGCCCGTTGCGTCCCACCAGTTGTAGTTGTGATCGGCCGAAACCCCATCCCAACCGCGATATTGATTTTTGAGTGCTGGGTGATCCCACTGCATCCCCGTGTCGTTGCCCGCCAACACCACGCCATCACCCGTAATGCCCAAATCCCACACCTGATCGGCGTGGATAAAGGTGAGGTTGCTTTCGATGGTGCGGGGGCCAGCCGTTTCAATGCCATCGAACGGCTCAACGAGCTGATATTGGCGATTGGGGACGAGTTGTGCCACTTCGTCGCGCTGTGCCAAGCTAGTCAACAACGCTGCGTCACCGCTCGGCACATAGATCTTGTTGCTGATATAGAACGGCTGATAGTCGTCGTTTTTGCTATCCAGCATGGCACGCACAGCTGCTTGGGTGCGATCTGCGTGAGCGCGGAGCGTGTCGTAAACGTATTGACCTTTTTCTGCTTTGGTCGGGAACGTGTTGGCTTGGCTGAGATCGGCCGATTCGCCAAACACAATGATAAATTCAGTCGTTGCCCGATTCTGGACGTTTGACCAAAGAATCGGATCAATTTTAGACGAGGGTCGCTCGTCGGCGGCTTGTGTAAGTTGGGTGCTGCCAAGCATCAGCAGAAATAGCAGGAGAACTGCTTGCTTGAGGGAAGTTTGCCAAAAACGGGACATGAGATGCCTCCATTGACATGAAATTATTTAGGTCTTGGGAATTTGAAATGGATCGACCGTATTGCGTATTGCGTAACCAGTGACCGTTACGCGATACGCAACTCTTTCCAAGCAGATTCCTAAAGAGCCAGTTGTTTTCTCGGGGATTTCGCGGGAGGGAGGTCAGTTATGGACGGTTGGCACACCACCCTCTCCTATTTTCCATAGGATAGATTATGGCGAAATGTTGCAGTAAGTCATCAGCCAAATGACGTATCCTATTAAGCCAACGCACAATACCGTCATTTGACGTATTGCATCTCAGAGAAACAGGATTACACTGATAAATTATCGGTTGTTAGAAGCCAGCAACCCCTAAAACAGAGCGGCACAAATTGGTGTCGGTCATCCCCCAGCGTGGATCCCCTATTCCAAAATATGTCGTGAGCAGTGGTGCGATGTTGTGTGCGGACTCTTTCGTGCAGAAAATCGGCCGAAAGCCGCACAAGGTGGCTGTCTCATGTCATCAGCGGAACACACCCCGACCAATCAAGGCGACTCACCATCGACCGTTCCCAGCATCACGCTGCCTAAAGGGGGCGGCGCACTGCGCGGCATTGGCGAGAAGTTCGCCGCCAACCCCGTCACTGGCACAGGCTCGATGAGCGTGCCAATCGCCACCAGCCCCGCCCGTTCAGGCTTTACGCCACAGTTGTCGCTGGCCTACGATTCAGGCGGTGGCAATGGCGTGTTTGGGATGGGGTGGAGCTTGTCCACGCCGTCGATGACGCGCAAAACAGACAAAGGTCTGCCGCAATATGATGACGCGCTGGAGTCGGATGTATTTGCTCTCTCTGGCTCCGAGGATTTGGTGCCGCTACTTGAGCAACCAGATGCGCCGCGTATTGTGGATGGGATCAGCTATCAAGTGCGGGCGTATCGGCCGCGCATTGAGGGGCTGTTTGCACGCATCGAACGCTGGTCAAATTCGGCCGATTCCCACGACGTTCACTGGCGGTCACTCTCCAAAGACAACGTCCTGACGCTCTACGGCAAAAGCGAAAATGCTCGCATCTTTGATCCCACCGCCCCTGACCACATCTTTAGCTGGTTGATCTGCGAATCACGCGACGACAAGGGCAACGCTATTCTCTACATCTACAAAGCAGAGGACGATAGCGGGGTCGATCTGACGCACGCCCATGAGCGCAATCGCCAGCAGCGCACGGCTAACCGCTACCTCAAACGGATTCGCTACGGCAACCAGCACACGTTGCTCGACGCGGATAATCTGCGACCCATCTTCTTGACTGACGCACAAATCGATAACGCAGGCTGGATGTTTGAAGTCGTCTTTGATTATGGCGAACATGACGAAAACGCACCGACCCCAAACGATCCCGGTGTGTGGGGAATGCGCGACGATCCATTTTCAACCTATCGCGCCAGCTTTGAGATTCGCACGATGCGCCAATGTCGGCGGGTATTGATGTTTCACCACTTTGCGGGTGAGGCGGGTGTCGGCAATGATTGCCTCGTGCGCTCGACCGATTTTCACTATAGCGATGGCAACGCCGTCTACACCTTTCTCAACGCCGTGACGCAATGCGGCTACAAGCGCAGCGGCGCAGGTTATCTGAAGCGCAGCTTGCCGCCCGTTGAATTTGCGTATTCGCAGCCGCTTGTTCAGGATGTGGTGGAGGAAGTTTCGGCCGAAAATCTCCCCAGCGGCATCGACGGCGCGACCTACCAATGGACAGACCTACACGGTGAAGGCATTCCCGGCATTCTGACCGAACAGGCGACGGCATGGTTTTACAAGCGCAACCTTAGCCCAATCAGCGAACAATCTGTGCGCTTTGCACCGCTGGAACAGGTCGCGCACAAGCCCAACGCGACGCTGGCAGGGGGTGGGCAGTTGCTCGATTTGGCAGGGGATGGACAGCTCGATTTGGTGCTGTTTGCAGAGGGCGGTTTCTACGAGCATGACGACGTGGAAGGGTGGCAACCATTCCAACCGTTTCGCGCCCCGCTCAACCGCGACATGCGCGATCCCAATCTCAAGTTGATCGATCTCAACGGAGATGGTCACGCCGATGTGCTGGTCAGCGACGAGGCGGGGTTTGTCTGGCATCGATCCTTAGAGGAGTCTGGCTTTGCTACGGCACGGCGCGTCTTTCACGCATGGGACGAAGAAAAAGCCCCACGCATCCTCTTTGCTGACGTGACCCAATCGATCTATCTCGCTGACATGAGCGGCGACGGGTTGACCGATCTTGTGCGTATCCGCAGTGGCGAGGTGTGCTACTGGCCGAATCTGGGGTATGGACGTTTTGGGGCAAAGGTGGCGATGGATGACGCGCCTAACTTTGACCAGAGCGACCAGTTTAGTCACAAGCGCATTCGTCTCGCCGACATCGACGGCAGCGGCACGACCGACATCATTTATCTACACCGTGACGGTGTGCGCGTCTACTTTAATCAGTCGGGTAATGGCTGGAGTAAGGTGCAACGACTGGCTGTCTTTCCGCGTGTCGATGATCTGGTCAACATCATGACCGCCGATCTGCTGGGCAATGGGACGGCGTGTTTGGTCTGGTCGTCGCCGCTGCCCAATGACGCAAATCGGCCGATGCGCTACGTTAATCTGATGGGTGGACAAAAGCCGCACCTGCTCATCAAAAGCCGCAACAATCTCGGCGCAGAAACAGAGATCAGCTATGCGCCATCAACCAAATTTTATTTACAGGATAAGCGCGATGGTCAACCGTGGATCAGCAAATTGCCATTCCCCGTGCATGTCGTGGAAAAAGTGACCGTTGTGGACAAGTGGCGCAAGAGCCGTTTTACCAGCAGCTATTCCTACCATCATGGCTATTTTGATGGGGTTGAGCGCGAGTTTCGCGGCTTCGGCCGAATTGAGCAGATCGACAGCGAGACATTCGGCCGATTCCAGCAGGGCAACAGCGACAGCCCCTACATCACCGACGACCAAACCCTCTATCAACCCCCTGTCAAGACGACGAGTTGGTATCACACGGGTGTTTTTCTCGACCGTGAACGCATTCTCTCGCAGTACGCGCATGAGTATTTTCGACCCGTTGGCTTTGTGGAGAAGCAGTTGCCAGAGCCGACTTTATCGACCGATCTCAACGACCAAGAGTGGCGTGAAGCGTTGCGGGCGTGCAAGGGAATGTTGCTGCGACAAGAGGTGGTCGAACTCGACGTTGACGCGCTGGAACGTTCCGAACACCTGCCTGTCAAGCTGTTCACGACAGCATATCACAACTGCCAAATTAAGCGTGTGCAGCCGCAAGCCGACAACCGCCACGCCGTCTTTTTGGTGACGGAAAGCGAGGCGATCACCTTTCATTACGATCTCGATTTGCGGACACCCACGCTTACCCCCGATCCGCGTATCGCCCACACGCTCAACCTGCAAACGGACGAGTATGGCAACACGCTGCAAGCGGTGGCGGCTGTGTATCCGCGACGGGGCAAATTTGGGGATGACGTTGCATTGGCGAACGGGTTAGCAGATCAGTTGCCGTTGATAGATCGGGTGCAAACAGAAAGCCATTTGACGTATACGGAAAGTCGTTTTTCGGCCGATTTCCAATCCCTCGACAACTTCCGTCTGCGCCTCCCCTGCGAAACGCTGACGTATGAATTGACGGGGATCGCGCCACAAGACGACTACTTCACCCTCAGTGAATTACACGCGTTGCGACTCAGTGCTGTTCATCAAACGGCTGGGCTGCCCGTCAACGAGATCGCCTATCACCAACTCGCTACTCCCGCCCAACGCCAAAAACGGCTAATCGAACACGCACGCACGCTCTTTTTTGCCGACGACCTAACTAACCCATTGCCGTTTGGCGAACACGGGCGGGTGGGCTTGACATATGAGAGCTACAAGCTGGAACTGACCGACGAGTTGCTAACCGCCATCTTTCAAGACGAAAAACTGGCGCAGGTTGTCAATGGTGTCAGCGTGCGCGACCGATTAGACAACGCGACGACCAGCGGCTATTTGCGCGATGCAACTGGGGCGTATTGGATACGTTCTGGCATTGCGGGGTTTGCGCCCGACGCGGCACGCCATTTTTACCTGCCCGAACAATACAGCGATCCGTTTGGCAACGTCACAACGCTGCAATACGACGTGCGCGACCTGTTTATCGAATCGAGCAGCGACCCACTCGGCAACACCACCCGCGTCACCCAATTTGACTATCGCGTTCTCGCGCCACGCGCAATGCAGGATAGCAACGACAATTTGTCAGAGATATTCTTTGACGTGTTGGGGCTGCCCACGGCGTTGGCAGTGAAGGGCAAAGGGACGGAAGGGGATAATTTGAGTGGGTTTAACGATGGGTTGGCGAATCCAGTTTCGGCCGAGCTGATCCCATTTTTCGATCAACCCAACCTCAACGAAACACAAGCCCGTTCATGGCTAGGAAACGCTACCGCACGCCACCTCTACTACTTTGGTGAGATGGTCAAAGATGGCAAAACCATCTGGGGTGAACACCCCGCCTGTGCGTGCGGTATCGTGCGCGAACAGCACGTTAGCCAGTTGGCGGCGGGACAACAAAGCCCCATTCAGGCCAGTTTTGAGTATTCGGATGGCATGGGCAGTGTCGTCGCCAAAAAGGTACAGGCAGAACCTGAGCAAGCGGGTCAACCGCTGCGCTGGGTCGCCAATGGCAAGACGATTCTCAACAATAAGGGCAAGCCGGTCAAGCAGTACGAACCCTATTTTTGCGCGCCAGAAGTCGGCCATCGCTTTGAAGAGTCGCAGGAGGTCGGGGTTACGCCAGTCGTCTATTATGACGCAATCGGCCGAACCATCCGCACCGAACTCCCCGATGGCAGCTTTAGCCACGTCGCGTTTTCGCCGTGGCACGTCCAGACGTTTGACCCCAATGATACGGTCAAACGGAGCGCATGGTACAGCGAGCGCAACCCCGTCGATCCCGACCAGCCGTTGCCGCGCAACCCGCTCACGGGCGCATTGGCGGTCACACGTGATCAGCGTGCCGCATGGCTTGCCGCCCAACACGCCGACACCCCCGCCCTGACCCTGCTCGACAGCTTGGGGCGCGATGTCATCAGCATTGCCGATAATGGCGGCGAAAAATATGTAACCTATACCAAACTGGACGCAGAGGGCAAACCGCTTTGGATACGCGATGCACGCCGCAACTTGGTGATGCAATTTATTACGCCGCCCGTGCCAAACAATCAGGTCAACGATCCTGCCAATGGCTTTACGTCCTGTTACGACATCGCGGGCAATCTGCTCTTTCAGCACAGTATGGACGCGGGGGATCGCTGGATGCTCAACGATGCGGCGGGTAAACCGCTCTTGGCGTGGGATAGTCGTGGTCACACCTTTTTAAGCGACTATGATGGGTTACATCGGCCGATTGCCACCTATGTCACCGATGGCGCAACGACGACCCAGTACGAAAAAATCATCTATGGCGACACACCTAACAATGGGTTGAGCGACCAGCAGAAGCTCGCGCTCAACCTGCGCGGCAAGCCGTACCAACATTTTGACAGCGCGGGAATCGTGACGAGCATGGGGCGCAATCCGCTGACTAACACGGATGAGGCGTTTGATTTTAAGGGCAATGCGCTACGCAGCACGCGCCAACTGGTGCAGGATTACAAGGGGACTCCAGATTGGTCGCAAAACCCGTCGTTGGCAGACGAGATTTTCATGGGGAGTACACGTTATGATGGTCTGAATCGGCCGATTCAACTCACCGCTCCCCACAGCAATCAACCCGATACTAAGTTTAATGTCACTCAACCTACCTACAATGAGGCGAATTTGTTGGAGGGAGTGGCGGTTTGGTTGGAGATTTCGGCCGAAGCGTCCACCCTACTCAATCCAGCGACAGCCACGTTGCACGCCATCGGTAACATCAACTATAACGCCAAAGGGCAGCGCGAACTGATCGAATACAACACCGCCAGCCAGCCTTTCCGCACAGTGTACGACTACGATGAGCAAACATTCCGCTTGCGCCAACTGAAAACCACAAGCGACCAGCGCATCCTGCAAGACCTGACCTACACCTACGATCCCGTCGGCAACATCACCGACATCCGCGACGCGGCGCAGCAAACTGTCTTTTTCAACAACGGCCAAATTGAACCGCATAACGCCTACACCTACGATGCGCTCTATCGCCTGATTCATGCCGAAGGGCGCGAACATGCCGTCCAAAATAATAGCCAGCGTGATGACAAACCATTCGATCCTGTGATCGGTATCCCGTTTCCCAACAGTCCCGAAGCGTTACAACGTTACGCCGAATCATTTATCTACGATTCCGTTGGCAACATCGTGCAGATGCAGCACAGCGGTGGCGACATCACACGCTGGACACGCGACTATCAATACGCGCTCGACAGCAACCGCCTCCTCGCCACGCGCCTACCCAACGACCTCGCCAGCCAGCCCACCTACGTCGCTGCCCCTAGCTACACCGCCCGCTACAGCTATGATGCACACGGCAACATAATCGCCATGCCCCATTTGCCGACGATGGCATGGGATTTCAAAGATCAATTGCGTGCCAGTCAGCAGCAAGCGGTCAACGCTGGGGGCAGCGCAGAGAAAACGTATTACGTCTACGATGGCAGCGGTCAGCGTGTCCGTAAAGTGACCGAATCGGCAGTAGGCCAGCTCAAAGAGGAGCGCATCTATCTCGGCAATTTTGAACTGTATCGCAAATACAGTGGTCAGTCGGTTGCGCTAGAACGCGAAACCCTGCACGTCATGGACGACAAACAGCGCGTCGCCCTAATCGAAACGCGTACCAAATTACAGGGAAACGATCCCGCCCTACGTCAACTGATTCGCTATCAGTTGGGCAACCATCTCGGCTCGGCCGCTCTCGAAGTAAACGACGCAGCCCAAATTATCTCCTACGAAGAATTTCACCCCTATGGCACGACCGCCTACCAAGCCAGTCGCAGCCAAACTGACACCCCCAAACGCTACCGCTACACGGGCAAAGAGCGCGACGAAGAAACGGGCTTTACCTATCACGGCGCACGTTATTACATTCCGTGGTTGGGACGGTGGACGCGCTGCGACCCCGCTGGTTTTGTCGATTCCACCAACCTTTATCTATACGTTGCGGCCAACCCGATCCGCAATGTCGATCCGTTGGGTGGCGATCTATTTGATCGCGTCAAAAACAGCGTTTCAAAGGGGATAGATCGGGCGCAAGCAGCGGTCAAACCGGGTGGAGCGGTGTTTGAGGCGGTCGATAGTGCTTTTAACCCAAATGAGCATCCCGTTTCAGCGGCTGTGTTGAACAATATGGCAAAGCGTGGAGAGGGGATGGTGGAAGGTGCAAAGCAGGGTCTCAAGGAATCGGCCGAAGATTACGCCGATATCGCGTTCTATGCGACCCATTCAGACACCCATGGTGCAAAGGAGAAAGTAAACGCTGCCGTCAAACGCAGACAGGAAGCCCCAGCAAAGATGGCGGTTGGCATGGTAAAAGGGTTTGCGGGGCAGGTCAAAAATGTTGGGGAAGGGCTTGGAACAGTTGCCTATTATCGCCCAGAGTTGTTAGGGGCGGCAGGTATGGCATTGCCGTCACACAGTAAGGAAGCGGGAGCGGATGCCAAAGTCGCCAATGCAATCACCGACATCGTGCTTGATGGCCCACAAATTGTGTTGGCGGTTGAGGGCGCGGCAAATTTGACGAAGGGAACGCTGGGTGCAGCGACGAAAACGCCTGTCGTTCCAAAAAATGGGCCGATGTTTAGTTCGGGTGAACTTGCGGGAGTTGAAAGTGCAACGCCAGAATTATTGGAGGCAGTTGGAAAGAAAAGAGCCGTCTCATACGCAGTACAAGGTAGCGATGAACTTAAGTTTTTGGACATGCGAAATGCAGAGGCAGCTTCTTTTGGTACCGAGGACATTATTCTTCGGCCGAATCCTAGCAAGGCGGCCGTTTTGGAAGAGTTTTTGCACGGCACACAAACTAAGTTAGGAATCACAGATCGTTTAGGGACAACAGGGCTAGGCAGTGCAGAGACACACGTAAAAAATTTCATGATACGTCATCAGAAAATGCTCGGTTTAGGTGCTGAAGATGTAAGACGCTTGCAAATCCTTCGTGATAAGGGGTTATGAAATGAAACTAGAGATGAAGGTCAAAAAGGTGTTTAACATCCATAAAAAAACCATCTTCACAGGCGACATTACGACAGCGATGCCCATTGTATCAGCCGTAATGTGTCGTCTTTTGCTCGACGACGTTGAAATTGATCATATTGAAATTAGTGGGGAGGTCTTCAGTAACGGAACAGACCGTGATTTGTGGACATATCAGCACATCGAAATTAGTCAAGATACATTAAACGAGCATGATGTGCGCCTGATTTCCGTTTAATTACTTCCGAATTTTTAGCTCGTTCCCACCGCTCCGCGTGGGAATGCACTTTTGGACCCTCTGCGTTCTGCTTGCAGAGTCACAAAAAAGACGCGGAGCGTCAAGATAGGCATTCCGACGGAGACCGTCGGAACGAGTTGTAACTGGAGACAAACAATGAAGAAAGTAATCTTTCCATTGACGGATGGGATGCGCGGGGCGACTGTGGCTGATTTGCAGGCGGCTTTGCGCGTTTTGTTGGATCGGAATGTGTTGGATATTGCTCCGGGCGAGCAGGAGGAACTCGACGGCGGGTTGCGGCTGGAAAGCGCATCACAGGCTTACAAGGGCGCGACGCAACGGATGGTCGTGTTGGTACAAGAACGCTGGGGGTTGCAGGTTGAGAACTTTGGGGAGGTTGACGGGGTGACGGCGGAGGCACTCAACGCCTTCTTGCAGGAGATGGGACTAGTCGATCAGGGGTTTGAGGGGTGGTCGCGGGTGGTGGAGGCGTTGGCGGTGCAGAGCGAGACGTTGAGCGCGATCAATGCGGGGACTGACTATTTGGCGAACATTGACGCGCAGATCGGCGCATTGCGGCAGCCACCCGCACTGACGTTCAACATGCGCGGCGCAGCTGTGGCTGATTTGCAGGCACAGTTGGGGCAGTTGGGGGTGGTGTTGCCAAGGGAAGAATCGGCCGAATCCATCTTCGGTAGCGGCACACGCGCCGCAATCCTGCAACTACAAGCCAAATACGACCTCTCCCAAACGGGCATTTTTGATGAGGCGACGCGCAACGCCCTCACGCTCGCCCTCAGCACGGCCGCCAATCGCAGCCGCGTCGAAGGGCGCATTTTTACCGAAACGGGTCTGCCCGCCGCCAACATCAAGCTGCGTATTGTCAACAGAGGCTTTGGTGATGACGTAACCCTGTTGGGCGACAGCGAAATCGAGACGGATGAGCGCGGTTATTACGCGCTGCCGTATGATGGCACGGCGGCCAACATCGAAGTGCAGGCGATTGCCCAAGATGGCACGGCGATCAAGCTATCCAATCCGAAAGTCAACGCCGACCGCACGGCCATCCTCAACCTCGTCGCCCCCGCCGCTGTGCAGACGCAAGCCAACGAGTGGCAACTGTTGGCGCGTGATTTGACGAGCGTCGTTGGCGATATGAGCCGCTTGGCGCAGGCGCGTGAGGGTGCAGACGGTCAAGATATTTCGCTGCTGCATGAGGCGACGCAGTGGGATGCCCGTCTGATCGCCACCGCCGCCACCGCTGCCAATGTAGCAGCCGAGACTGCCATCGCCCATGATGTGCTGTACGGCGCGTTGCGGACGGGGTTGCCAGCAGATCGGGAAGCATTGGCGGCGGTCAGCCATGAGGCGTTTGCCAGTGCCTTGTCACAGGCGAATGCGGCGGGCGTGATCGCGTTGGATGAAGACCGGATGACCAGCGCACTGAATGCGTTTGACACGTTTCGGCTGAAGGAACGTCACGAAATGGTCGTTCCCGGCGCACTGTCGAGCATGGGCGAGATGCTGGCGACGGCGACGATTGACACGGTGGAACTGGAAAAATTTGCGGAGTTAGCGTTGCAACACGACGGCACAGGGACGCAGTTATGGCAGGCCGCCGCCGATGCAGGGATTCCAGAGGACCAGATCAGCACGCTACAATTGCAAGGCAAGCTCGCATTTCTGACGCTAAACAATGCGCCCTTGACCGCTACGCTGCAAGCCGAAATCAGCACGCAGGATCAGTTGTCGCAACTGGTGGAAAAAGATTTGTATCGTCAGGATCAGTGGGTGACGCGGCTGAATCGGATGGCAAAAGAGGACGAAGATCAGCCAGAAGAAATGACAGAGGCAGACCTCGCTCGCTTGGCACAATTGATCCCACCCGCCTACACGCAACCCACCGTTACAGCGCGGCGCGATGCCTACGCCGAAGATATGGCGCGTATGGTGCGCCAGAGCTATCCGACCCATGTTGTGCAGCGTATGATCGGCAAGGATGAACTGCCGTTGGGGTCGCAGCATGATGCGCTCAAAGCACCCGTGCAGCGATTTTTAGGACAGGCGGTTGAGCAGGGATTCCAACTCGGCCGAACCCCTGTCGAATCCTTTATCGAACAGCACCGCGAATCGCTATTTGCGGGAATGGAGGCCAGCGAGCAGATGGCGGCCGAAACGGGCGCAAAACTGCTCACCCGCGTCTACCAAATGACCCCCAGCGACAAGGCGATGACCGCCCTGCTCGAATTGGGGTTCACCTCTGCCCAACAGGTCACAGCCCTGCCGCGACGGGAATTTATCGACCGCTATTGGGAACGCTTTGGCTCGCGCCAAGAAACAGAATTGGTCTGGGACAAGAGCCAGCAGATCACGTCAATGACGTTCAACATCTACTCGCTGGCGAAGAGGACGGATAGCGACCCACCGCTGCTGGCAATTTCGGGAACGCCGCAAACGCACGCTGATGAAAAGGAGAAACTAAACAAGCTACTCAAAGCGTATCCAACGGTGCAGGCGTTGTTTGGGTCACAGGATTTTTGCGCGTGCGAGCATTGCCGTTCCGTTCTCAGCCCGGCTGCCTATCTGGTCGATCTGCTGCGCTTCGTCGATCCACCCGCCCAAGATTGGGAACACACACTCAAATTTTGGCAGGACACTCACCAAGCGGCTTACGGCGATCCGCCCTACAACTTTCTCAAGCCCTACGACGCACTGATTGCCCGTCGCCCCGACATTCCCCATCTGCCGCTGACGTGTGAAAACACGAACGTCGCCCTGCCCTACATCGATCTGGTCAACGAAATTTTGGAGTATTACGTTGTCCATCAGGGGTTAGATGCACAGGCAGTGCATGATACGGGGGAGGCGACTTCGGCCGAACTGCTCGCCGAACCGCACAACCTTATTGCCGATGCGTACACCCCGCTCAGAAAGGCCAACTACCCGCTCACCTTGCCGTTTGACCTGTGGCTGGAAACGGTGCGCCGCTTCTGCGACTATTTCGAGACACCATTCTGGCAGCTATTGGATGTTTTTCGGCCGAATAACACCCTCTTCCCCCCCACCGACGACGGTTACACCCTGTCCGCCATTTTTGCCGAATATCTGGGGTTGACGGCAACTGAGTACGCCACCTACACAGGTGAAACTGATCTCGCCAAACTCTATGGCTTACCCCCAACGATCCCTGTGGAGGATCTGCAATCGGCCGAAACGCTCGCCAAGCGTCTGGGAATCAGCTACCAAGAACTCGCCGACCTTATCCAGACGGAATTTATCAATCCCAACATAGATACGCTGATCACGCTGCATAAACTGCGGGTTGGGGTGAGCGATGTCTTGCGTTACAGGGAGCTTGCGGCAGCAGTTGCGCTAACGGATGAGCAGCAGCTTGAGAAAGCTGAATTTGAAATGCGATTGGTGCAAGCGACTGACAAATACAAGTCACAGCGGCCGGACTTTGATGCGGCACTTTGGCTGGAAGCTGCTTGGAACGACGGACAATTTAAGCGTGTGTTGCTGCTGCGCGACGACAGCGGTGGCTGTAGCTTTGCAGCAACACAGCTAGGGTATGCAGACGAGAACGCAGAAACGCTGCTTGATCTGCTCAAGTTCGACCTGCTCAAAATCAATTTGTTCGTGCGCTTGTGGCGGCGGTTGGGCTGGTCGCTTGCAGAAACGGATCGCGCACTCTGCCTTTTCCTGCCGGATTTCCGCGAGTTGGACGCAACGACGCAAGGCACGGCGATGCAAACGGCGTTGGTCTATTTGGCGCATCTCAAAGAGCTGACCGGACTGCTCAACATGGGCAAAAATGGTCGTCTCAAGCTGTTGACGCTATGGGGCGACTTGCCGACATACGGCAAAAATTCGCTCTACGCCCAACTCTTTTTGACGCGCAACATTCTCAAAGATGACCCCACCTTTGATGATCCATTCGGCGAATATCTGAGCAATCCCAATCTGTTTGTCATCGACCATTTGCCAGCTCTGCAAGCGGCGTTGACGTTGACATCCGATGAGATACGCCAAATCTTGCAGGATGCGGGGCAAACGCTCGACAATGCCGTGTTGTCGCTGGCGAATGTTTCGCTGCTCTATCGCTATGGGCTGCTGGCGAAGGGGTTGAAGCTGTCGATTGCCGACTTGATCACGTTGAAAACGTTGAGTGGTCTCAATCCATTCCACCCCCTGCACCCGACTCCGCTTACCACAATCGAGGAGGATTATCCGCTGAGGCAGACGTTGGCCTTTGTGCGACTGGCGCAGCAGATCAAGGCGAGCCGATTTAAGATCAGCGATCTCGACTATTGGCTGCGCCATCAGGTTGATCCGCTGGATAAAGGGCAGACAGACGTGGCGGTGATGCTCGACTGGATCGGCCGATTAGCCGTCCAACTACACCAAATTTCGGCCGACTATGCCATCCCCACGCTCGCCGAAAATCTGACCGCTGAGGCGTTGCAACAAAAGATCGCGCTCGTCTACGCCCCGTTTGCGCCGATCTTTGAGGATGCAGTGCGGGTGACTTCGGTCGAAGAACGACTCACCCACCTCCAACAAATTTTGCCATTTTTACAAGATAAGCTAACGCGGCAAGCGATCATGCAAGCCGCGACCACGCAATTTGGCGCAGATGCGGCCTTGCTTGAAGCGCTGCAAGAGCCATTGCTGATGCCGGTTGCCGCATTGAGCCAGCGCGGTCTCAGCATCGAACGCACGCCGGGTGAACCCGCCATCGTCAGCGATGTGGCGGTCACGGCAGCGGACAACCTGACGAACGCGAGTTGGCGCGGCTATCTCGTCGTGCCGCAAGATGGCGACTATCGTTTCTTTGCCAAGCTAGGCAAGCAGGACGCGACGATTGCCCTACACCTCGCAACGCTGTCCACGCCGCTATTGACCGAGACGGCGGCGCAAGATGACGCTGAGTGGGAAGTCGTTCTGCCCTTAAAAGCGGGCGTGCTGCACCCCATTACATTGGTGGTTGGCAACTTGCAGGGCAGCGCATGTGCGTTGCTGGTCAAGGGGGAAAAGATGACGGCGAAGGGGGCCTTGAGCCAATTTATCCTCCTGCCACAGACGACGGTAACGGATGCGCTGACAGCGTACACGCTGTTGGAAAAAGGGTTGCGAGTTGTGCAGGAGGTCGGACTGAGTGCGCGGGAGGTCGGGTATTTGTTGGCACATGCGGCCAACTTCACCTTCGATTTAACCAAACTACCAACCGTAGAATTGCCGGCTGAGGAAGCGACGCAATTCACGGGGCTACTGCGCCTGCTCGACTACGCCGCACTCAAACGCGACATGGCGGGTGGGGGGGACGATCTGATCGCGCTGTTTGAACATGCGGCGGTTGATGCTGTCGAGGTGTTGGCGGAGCAGGTGGCGACGTTGACGCGGCGGAAGAAGGCCACTGTGGAGGCGGTTTCGGCCGAACTGCGAATGACCGACCCAGCCCACTTCACCGATCTAGATCGCCTGACACGTCTGTGGCAAGCGTTGCAAGTTGTCGAACGTTTTGGCCTACCGATGGCGACCGTCAAAAAGTGGCTTACGCCGACACCCGATGCAACGATAGCTGCGGCCGTTCGCAACGCCGTCAAAGCGCGTTATGAGCCGGAGACGTGGCAGCGCATCGCCAAGGCGATCTTCGATCCCTTGCGCCAAAAACAACGCGATGCACTGGTCGCCTACATCATCCACATCACGCCCGAATTGGATAGCCTTGAAAAACTGTTTGAGTACTTCCTGATCGATCCCGGCATGGAGCCGGTCGTGCAGACCTCGCGACTGCGGCTGGCGATTTCGTCGCTTCAAACCTTTATCCAACGCTGCTTTTTGAATCTGGAACTGCGCGTGCATCCGTCGATGCTCAACGCCGACCATTGGCAGTGGATGAAGCGGTATCGCGTCTGGGAGGCCAACCGCAAAATTTTCCTCTTTCCCGAAAATTGGCTCGAACCGGAGTGGCGCGATGACAAAACCCATCTCTATCAGGAGTTAGAAAGTAGTTTATTGCAGGGGGATGTGACCAACCAGCTTGCCGAAGATGCGCTCTACGTCTATTTGAAAAAGCTCGACCAGTTGGCGCGGCTGGAAATTGTGACGATGTATGCTGAGGAGCGGCCGCAGTCGCCACCGATCCTGCATGTCATCGGCCGAACTCACACCCTGCCCCACCAATACTTCTACCGTCGCTATGCCCATCAGATGTGGACGGCGTGGGAGCCGGTTTCGGCCGAGATCGACGGACAGCACATCGTCGCCGTCGTTTGGCGTGAGCGGTTACATCTCTTCTGGCTCAGCCTGATGGAAAAGGTCGAACAGGGGAGCCTGCCGCAAGGTCAAGGGATAGCGGATAGGGTTGAGCTGACCACGCGATACGGTTTAGACTTGCTCGACGAGTGGCAGGCAGGCAACTGGGATAAGACTCACGCGAACATACGAATTGGCTCAGGCAACCGTGCTACGATACTGCGCCCCCCCTCAAATGAAAAGAAAGAATCGCTGATGGAAATGAGCTTTGACTCGTTGGTTGCGTCGGCTGGGGCGACTGCCAGCGCAGCGGCCAAACGCAAACTCGATATCCAGCTCAACTGGTCTGAATACTTTCAAGGGTCGTGGACAACCCGCGAGTCGAGCGGCTTTGGCAACGTGGTCGATAGCACAGCCCCTGAGACGATTTTTGTCACCGTCAGCGTCGCTGAGGATGGGGGAGCGGTCAACATCAACTTGAACGGCTTAGGCACGCCCATGTCGTTCCGCGTCCTGAGCAAAAATAGCCGGCCCCTGTTTAAGGAGCGCAGCGATGCCCCACCCAACTCCCCCTATCCGTCGGCAAAAGGCAAAATATATAACCGCCACACGGGGGCAGGTGCGTTGAGCGTCAGCTTTGTCCAGCAGATCGTGACGACAGACGGCAACAAAGTGGTGACACCGTCTGCGCCGCAAGCGATCTTCAACAAGGGCGGCTATGGCAGTTACACGTTGTTGCCGACAAGCAATCAGATGCGTTATCCCAATGCCGAGTTTGCGCCGCTGGTCAGCCCGCTTTTCTTTGCCGACGATCTCTACACCTTCTTTGTCGAGCCGTCGCTGACCGAAACGACGGTCGATCTATGGCAGGGGTACACCATCCCACAACCATCGCAAAAACGGAAATGGCAGGATTATGTCGTGGAACCCCCACCCATCAGCGTGCAGATTCCACCGAAATATTGGCAAGAAGCGTTTAAGCTGCCAGACCATCTGGTGCAGCCTGAACCGATTGACCCACTGGCGCGTCACGGATTCAAACCGAACCGCGACGCATTGACGCAGGTAGACCGTGCCGTATTATTTGACGGCAATTTGATCGGCGCGACAGGTGTAATCGCACAATCGGCCGCGCTGAATCGGACAGGGCAACAGTAAAATGAACAACTCAATCATTTCTAACGTCCGCGCCTTTCATGGCCTATACGATTCCCCCTATCTCAAAGTTGGGGCAGGCGCAGAACCGATTACGGGCGAACGCCACATCGTGACCCAAACGCGCACGCTGCGCTATCGCGTCTACCCGCACTTTCACCCCTATGTGCGCGAGTTGGGCAAGCGGCTGATCGAGGGGTCAGTGGACGGGCTACAAGCGGCCGATACCGATTACGTGCAGAACAGCGACCGCACCTTTGCCACCTTGCCCCACAGCTTCCAAATCGCGCTGCCCATTGGTTTGGCACTCGATCTGCCCAAGCCGGGCGAGCCGGGTCAATTAGAGGCGATCACCTTGCCCGGCAGCGTCACGGTCACGCTCTCCGTGGCACACGTTTTGCTCGATGATGGCAACACGGCGCAACTGCCGGGCAGCATGATTGCGCGAGAGCAGGAGAAGGGGGTGCGGGTTGGGTTGGCTGGGGGTGGATCGGCCGATTTGCCGCTTGGCACAGAAGTCACATTAAGTGAGCCACTTGCAGTTACCTTGCCGGAAGCAATCGTGATGACGGGCGCAGATGGCAAGTTGCGGCGGTTGACGGAATCGGCCGATGTCACTGTCCCAGCTGGCACACGCATCAAATTACTCGGCGGCAGACCGCGCCCGACGCTCTACGAGGAGATTTTTTCGGCCGACCGCTACGCCCCTACCGCACTCGTCCAACAGCCGCACCCCGTGCGCGATCTCGACTTCTCCACCAGCGGCGCGTATGCCATCTACAACTGGGATTTGTTCTATCATATCCCTCAGACCATCGCCATCCACCTCAGCAAAAATCAACGCTATGAGGAAGCGCAAAAGTGGTTCCACTACATCCTCGACCCCACCGACAGCAGCGATGGAGCCACCCCCGACCGCTTCTGGAAGGTCAAGCCGTTTCAATACAGTGCCGTTAGGCAAATCGAAGAGCTGCTCGTCAACCTCTCGTCTGGCAGCGACTCGCTGCTCAAGCAGGAGATGATCAACAGCATCGGCGCATGGAAAGACAATCCATTTCGGCCGCATCTGATCGCCCGCTATCGGCACAGTGCTTACATGTACAAGACGGTGATGGCCTATCTCGACAACCTGATCGCGTGGGGAGATGACCTCTTTCGACAGGACACGGGCGAGACGATCAACGAGGCGACACAAATTTACGTGTTAGCGGCGTTGATCTTGGGCGAACGGCCCCAGTCGATTCCCAAAAAGGGATCGCTCGCTCCGCTGACCTATGCCAGTCGGCGCGATAAATGGGATGAGTTTGGCAACACGCTCGAAAAGCTAGAGAGCGAAATCGGCTTTGATCTCGCTCCCTTCCCACCCAGCGGTGGGGCAGACGACAAATTCGCCACACTGCGTAGCATCGGCACATCGCTCTACTTCTGCGTGCCGCGCAACGACAAGCTGTTGAGCTACTGGGACGCTGTCGCCGACCGCCTGTTCAAGATTCGCAACAGCCTCAATTTGCAAGGCATCTTCCGCCAACTGCCGCTCTTTGAGCCACCGATTGACCCGGCCCTGCTGGCACGGGCAGCCGCGGCTGGTTTGGACATCGGCGCAGTGGTGGCGGGGGTCAATCAGCCGTTGCCGCTGGTGCGTTTTCAACTGTTGGCGCAAAAGGCGAGCGAAATTTGCCAAGAGGTCAAATCGTTGGGCAACAACTTGCTTTCCGCGATTGAAAAGGAGGACAACGAGGCGTTAGCCATCCTGCGGGCACGACACGAAAAGGTGATTTTGGGGTTGGCGGAAACGGTCAAGTATGGGCAGTGGCAGGAAACGATCAAAAATCGTGAGGGACTGGAACTGTCGCTCGAAAATGCGGTGCAGCGTTACATCTACTATGAGCGGCTATTGGGCAAACAGGAGGGGGATATTGCGATACCTGAACTTGATGGGCTGGATGGTGACGGTCTTGAAAAGTTCAAATTTGGATCGGCCGAACCAACCCTCAAACGTCGTCCCATCGACATGGACATCGCTCAAGATTTAGGTAGTTCAGGGGGCAAAATCGCCAGCAGCTATGAGGTCGCTGAGTTGCAATCAGCTCATTCAGCGCGCGATTGGCAAGTGCGGGCGAGCGCGACGGAAACAATTGCCTCGCTTTCACACTATATCCCCTCTATCACCGCCTCGATTAAGCCTTTGGGATTAGGCGGGGAAATTGAGTTTGGTGGGCAACATGTTGGCCCCGCTTTTAAAGCGATTGCAGAATATCAACGCTCCCTAGCTACACAAGATAGCTATGAGGCGAGTTCCGCCGCAAAGATCGGCTCATTTGCCCGTCGAGAACAAGAGTGGGCGTTCCAAAGCAGCACCATCGCTGGCGAGATCACCCAAATGTTTAAGCAACTGCGGGCGGCGCAAATCCGCGAAAACATCGCCGAACGCGAATGGCACAACCATCAACAGCAGATGCAGCACGCCGCAGAGATCGAACATTTCCTGACCAATGAAAAGAGCGGCAAAAAGAGCAGTCAGGCACTCTATGCGTGGATGAAGCGCGAAGTGCGTGGCCTGTATGGGCAGGTGTTCCAATTTGCCTATGACGTGGCGAAGAAGGCGGAACGCGCCCTGCAACACGAGTTAGGCAAACCCGATCTCACCTTTTTGCAGTTCGGCTACATGGGGGGCAAAGAGGGGTTGCTGGCCGGTGAAAAGCTCTACTTTGACATCAAGCGCATGGAGATGGCGTATCTCGAACTCAACCAGCGCGAGTATGAGCTAACCAAACACGTCAGCCTCATGCAAATCGACCCGCTGGCGTTGCTGCAACTCCGCACAACAGGTTCCTGCACGGTTGCGCTGCCCGAAGCCCTGTTCGACATGGACGGCCCCGGACACTATTTCCGCCGCATCAAAAACGTCGCCGTTTCGATTCCGTGCGTGACAGGACCGTACACGTCGGTCAACTGCACACTGCAACTAACTAAAAGTGCGATCCGCAAAGAGGTCGGGGTTGGCGATGGATATACGCGACTCGGATCAGAGGACAGCCGTTTTAGCGACCATTTTGGCAGTCTGCAAGCCATCGTCACCAGTTCCGCACAAAATGACAGCGGTCTGTTTGAGACCAATCTGCGCGATGAACGTTATCTACCGTTTGAAAATTCGGGTGTCGTCAGTGAGTGGAACATCTCGTTACCTAACAAGGTGCGCCAATTTGATTACGACACCATCAGCGACGTGATCCTGCACATCCGCTACACGGCGCGTGAAGGGGGTGGGCTGTTGCGTGAAGCGGCGATTACCCATCTTCAAGATGCGATCAATGCGGCACAAGCACCGGGATCGCTGCGGTTGTTCTCATTGCGGCATGAGTTCCCCACGGCATGGGCGAAGTTCAAAGGGCAAACACCTGTCGCCAATCAGCGCGTACCACTAGCGATCACGTTGCGTCCTGAGCATTATCCGTTTTGGAGTCAGGGACGCTTGAACAGCGTGGCGCGGGTCGATTTACTCGCACGCAGTTCAGCTAACATGCTCAACATTGCCGATAAAAGCGATGCGCTGGAGCCAGCGTTTACCCTAGTCAAGGAGGGTGAACTGCTTGTCGGTCAATTGCCTCCTGCAATGCGGCCTGAGAAGCCGATGGTGCTGGATGATGCGGCGTGGTTGACGCTTTATATTGATGCGGGAGATGTGACTAGGATAGCGGATTTGTGGGTTGGGGTGACTTGGGGGGCGTAGCAGAAAAGTTCAAACCGTAGGCTACATTGACAAAAGTACGCTCAAGCGCACTCAAGATGTCCGTTTTTAGCCTGCTTGAGCAGGCTTTTGCGTTGTAGCCACAGGCTTGAGCCTGTGGTGTTGGCAAGCTGGTAACTTGAGGTGTTTATACAAGTTTGCTCGTATCGTTGTGCGCGGTTGCTTGGAATTCATGGATTTCTTTGAGTGGGCGCAGCCACTCCCACGAGGAGTAGATAACCAGTTGACGGGTTAGTTCGCCATCAGTCATGATGGGTTCGCCTGCTTCACTGCGCCAGATGATCGAACTTGCAGCAGAGAAATGGGTTCCCGTGACCTGTTCTTCGTAAAGGCGTATGATCAACCCACGTTCACCCATGCCGTTGGCAAGCAAACGCGCCAGAAATGCGGGTGAGGGTGTCTGTTGTAGGAGCGTTTCGGCCGTTTCATTGATCGCCGTAATTGTCAGTGATAATCGGCCGATGTCTGGATAGGTAAAGACCTTGGGAAACGCTTGATTTAACACAACGCCAGCCAAAAACAGATCAGCGTGACAGTTGATTTCGGCGTACTGTTCCCATAGAGCTTCCTCTTTCATGTCGTGGATCAGATTTTGACGCACGCCCTTGCTCAAGCGGTCGCCTAAAATTGTGGCGAGAACAATTTCGGCCGATTCTTCTGGCTCCAAATCTTGCAACGCCATAATCGCCATGTCGAGCATATCGACTGGCTCGATGTCGTCAATGTCGTCAAATTCGGCCGCTTCCAAAAATTGGCGATAGGTTTCCACCGTCAACGCATTGGGGATGTCGTGAACTGATTTTAGTTGTGTGATGAGAACGTCAAATTGGGGGGTCATTGTGTTGTTTATCAACTTTGTATTGTTTGTAGAAAAGGAAAGGATAGCGCGTTTCGGCCGAAACAAACTCGGCTTTTTACTGTAACTTTTCTACGTCAAATGATGGAGGTTGTTGGATGTGTTATCTGCAACGCCTTTTTTGTCACGCTGCTCATTCTCTGATTTGCCAACTCATCCGTTTCCGCCCCCACGTTGGCATCCGCCCAAAAAGCGCGGTCGCGGCTCCAAAGAGCTTCATACTCTTGTTAACAGGTGATGTTAAGGTTCACGGTTTGATGTACTACTACCAACATTTCGCAGACATACACGAAATCCAGTATGTGGATACCTTTCATGAGCGAGTCCTTCCATGTGAAAACTACAATTTAGCTCATCACTTTTATATGTGTCTTGGAAACTTCCATTACGGAACAAATCTCAATGGACTATAAAAAGCTCCATCTGACACATAATCTTTCTTTGATTCTGATGGTGGATGGATTGCTTCATCAAAACACCATTCCGCTACGTTACCGATGTGTCACAATTTTGCTCAAAATGTCTTCGCCAACAAAGTCTATAAATGTGCGATTATGACTAACGGCTAAATAAGCGGTCTAAGTGGGCCTTAAGGCAAAGGTGGCGGGGCGAATTTGAAGATGGTGTTGCCGCGCTGGTTGCTGATGTAGATGTTGCCTTGTGAATCGAAGGCAACGGCGACGGGGCGGTTGAAACGACCGTCTTCACCTCCTTCCCAAGCGGTAGTAAATGTGCCATCTGCTTCATAGACTTCCACACGGGCGCGGTCATAATCGGTGATGTAGAGACGGCCGTCGGCATCAATCCCGATTCCCTCTGGTGTACCATAGCTCTCAACCGTCATGCCCCAACCCAGTAAAAAGTTACCCTCAGCATCAAACTTTTGCACGTTCTTGTTGTTATAGTCAGCCACATACACATTGCCTTCAGCATCGACCGCAATACCCGTCGGGTGCTGGAAATCGCCATCATCAAAGCCGAAGCCCCCCCATAGGCGCAAAAAGTTGCCATCATTGTCAAAGACCTGCACTTCAGGACGGCCGTCGTCTGTTACGTACACATTGCCATCACTATCGACGGCAATACCGATGGCACGAACGAACTGCCCATCCTCTCTACCTTCGCTACCCCACTGGGTCACATAGTTACCCTCGCTGTCAAATTTTTGGATGCGGAAATTGCCATTATCCACCACAAACAAATTGTCATTGGCATCAATGGCGATGCCACCAAAGCCCAGCGAGTTAAATTCGCCATCGCCGCTCCCCTTGTTATCTCTCGTTTCTAATAAGGTACCTTCACTATCAAACTTGAGTAAGCGACTATGCCCCGCATCCCATACGTATAAGTTGTCTTGGCTATCTACGGCGATGCCGCCGGGGTCTTTCAAAGATCCGGGCTTATTATCAATCGTGAGTAGTTGCGTAAACATCAGTTCGGGTGTTGGGGTAATCGTTGGTTCCGTGGTTGGGGTGGAGATAGGGGTCTCGGTGGCTGTGGCAGTGGGCAGTGGGATGGCCGTTGGTTCTGGTGTATCGGTGGGTGGTACGGTCGTTTCAGTAGGGGGTACGGCTGTTGGCGGCACGGCAGTGGCTTGGGAAACGGTCGCTTCTGGCTCAGCACTTTGGCAGGCGATCAACAACATCGACAATACAGTAAAATAAAGCACAGTACGAAACAGGTAAGGCAAGTTCATTCGTGTTCTCTCCCAGTTATGGATTTGATGATTAACGATAGGGTAACGATGTTTTGAAAAAGAAATGGTGCGGATTCGTACCAAAACAGATTAAGCTAGGGAACTAAGTTCCATTGAGGATCTTAGTTCCTAAATCCCATGAAGCGCGATCCTGATCAATTTACGACCGTTTTAGGCAAATATGTCTACCGCTCTGCGTATACACCAGGACAGTTGGCTAGCTTAACGGCCGTTCCTAAGATGACGATTGTTAATTGGCTTAACGGTCGGGTGAAGCGTCCCAGAAGCTGGCAGCGCATTACGGCCATCGCCACCGCAATGCGCTTGACGGAAGCGGAAGCAGATGAGCTTTTAGCGGCGGCGCAGCATCCCACTATCCATGAACTACGCGAACAGGCAAGAAGTGCCGAGGAAAGGGAGCAGTTGGCATTTTGGCAAACGAGCGTTGCCAGCCAACCACCCCCTTTTCAAACCGTCGCCTTGCCGCCCTACTTTGTCGGCAGAGAGGCGGAACGGGCAGACTTGGTCGCCGATTTACAGGCGGAAACACAATCGACCGTTATCTGTTTGCACGGCATGGCGGGTGTGGGCAAAACCAGTTTGGCAGCGCGAGTAGCTTATGATCTACGGGCGCATTTTGTGGATGGCGTGCTGTGGGCGCGGCTCGATAGCTCCGACACGATGTCCATTTTGGCCGCCTTTGCCGCCGCCTACCAGCGGGATGTGAGTAACTGTTTGGATATTGCCAGCCGTAGTGGTGTGGTGCGTGATTTGTTGAGCCAGCGACGGGTGCTGTTGGTGCTAGATAATGCCGAGACGAGTGAACAGATCGAACCGTTGTTGCCGCCGACGGGACAGTGTGCCGTGCTGGTGACGACACGGCGACAAGATTTGTCGATTTTGGTGGGAGCCAAACGAGTGGCGTTACGGCCGTTTTCGGCCGATACCACGACAGCACTCGCCTTATTTACTCAAATTTTAGGCAAGCAGCGGGTGCAGGCGGAAGCTGAGTTATTGGCACAAATAGCAACGGAACTCGGTCATTTGCCGTTGGCGTTGGTGATTGCGGCGAGCCGACTTGCCTACGAGCCGGGTTGGGAGACGGCACAATTTAGCGACCGGTTGCGGCGCGTTAGCCAACGCTTGCACGCACTCCGTTATGAGGCGCAAAGTGTGCGGCGTTCTTTTCAGATTAGTTATGATTGGCTTGATGAGGACGCTCAGCAGTTGTTTGGCATGGCGGGGAAGTTGGGGCGACAGGATTTCTCGGCGGCGGCGTTGGCGGCGTTGACGTTGCGAGATGAGGAGGCTGTGGCTGATGGCTTACGACAGTTGTTTAGTTTGTCATTGGTGCAGAGTGGAGCTAACGGCCGTTACACCCTCCATCCTTTGCTGCATGATTTTGCCCAGAGTTTGGCGACACAAGCACCTGTCGCGCAGCGATTGGTGGCTTACTGGACGAGTTTTTTGCTGGCGCAGCGTTACGTGCCAGCGGCAGTGGCGCGGGAAATGGGGCATATTGAGGTGGCGGTGCAAACGGCCGTCAAGGAAAAAATGATACGACCGTTGCGCCATATGTTGGATGCGCTCATGCCTACCCTGTTGACGCGAGGCGCACACGCCCAAGCACAACAGTATCTAACCCAAGCACAGGCCGCGATTGAGGCGGCGCATGATTTAAAAGGGCGCAGTTGGCTCCTGTTGCGACAGGGGCAAGTCGCACGGGATCGTCATTATTTGGACATCGCTGAACAACAGTTGCAAGCAGGGTTACAGTTGGCACGTCAACAGCGAGATGCGGTGTTGGAAGCGCAACTTTTAGCGGAGTTAGGCATCGTATACAACTGTATGGGCGACTTTGCGCAGGGCAAGCGTTTTCTGTTGGAGGCATTGCCCTTAGCACATTTAGATATTGAAGCGGTGGGAGACAGTCTGCTTTATGTGTTGGAGGAGTTGGGAATTTTGGCTTTGATGGACAAAGACAATAAGCAGGCGGCAGGCTATTATGAAGAAGGGTTGGCTTTGGCTGAGACGCGGGGAAATGAGGCGCAGACGGTGATGTTTTTGAAGAGTTTGGGAGCCTTGGCCCATTTAGAAGGGGATGCGGTGCATGCGAGAGGGTTGTTTGAGCGGGGCTTTAGATTGGCACAAGCACTGCAATTTCATAAGGGGTTGATGGTCTTGGGAAATAATCTAGGTGTGGTTTCTTTTGGGGTGGGTGAGATAGTGGCTGCTGAAGGGATGTTGCAAACGGCGTTTGAGGCGGCGGTGCGCTTGGATGATAAGAATGGGATGATGTTGATTGGGCTGAATCTGGCGTATTGGGCGCGGTTTAACGGCCGCTTTAGCCAAGCACGCCACGCATTCAACGATGTATTGGCTTTGGCCAGGGTGCAAGCGCACACTGACCTAATCGAAATGGTGCAAAACCAGTTGGTTAGTTTGCTGGTGATGGAACGAGAGGATGGAGAACGATCGTTGTCTCCAGACCCCGAACATCTGAGAGTGTTCATTTAATCATTGGAACATTCAGAGAACAATGGGTACCAGAGATTTTCATGTAAAAACACACCCTAAGGGAGAGCCAAGTGGGCAAAAAAGGCGTGCTAAGTTTTGGGCGTTTGCCAGAGAGCAAGGAGTTCGTCATCCTGACGGACAAAGTAGCGGTAAGCGGAGTAGCTGAGGGGTTTGTCCATTTGCTGGTTAATCAGGACACGAATACGCCGTAGGGGAAGTTGCAGTTTGAGGTATTGAGCAATTTGGTCACGATACGGGTCAAGCGGTCGGTGTTTGTCACGACTGCCTTTGGGTCGGCCGATATGTTTCCCACTAGCTTTTGCAGCCGCCATTCCTTGTTTGGTTCTCATAGAAATAAATTCACGTTCAGCCTCAGCAAAATAACTATAAATTGCAAGCAACAATTTGGCGTGGGAACCAGTCGTGGAAAGTTCAGGTTGCCGCACGAAGATGATCCGCACTCCCATTCCCGTGAGCATGTTAATCAAATCAAGTGTCTCGAACATATTGCGACCGAGCCGGCTGAGTTCGGCGACGATTAGCGTGTCGCCATCAGTGAGCAGGGAGACAAGTTCCTCAATTCTGCGCTGGCGCAAACTTTTGCGGATGGAGACTTCGACGCGAATAAACTGGTCAATGTGGATGCGTTGCTGTTGGGCGTACTTCAATAGAAGATGCTCTTGTTGGTTCAAATCTTGTTCGTCGGTGCTAACGCGGAGGTAGGCAATGGTGGTCATAATTTGGTGTGTGTAAAGAAGGGTAATTTTTGCATGTAGTTTACATCATTGTGTTGCAGAATAGCCGTTTGTTTTCAACACAATGCTGCATCTAACAACGGAACCCTACATATGTCAACGATCACCTTCTCACGCGAACTGCTTTCACAGTACGCCACGCTCAACAGTGATGACCACCAACTCATCCAACAACGTCGCCGACAGCACAATCAACTCGGCTTTGCCTACCAACTTGCATTTGTTCGCATCGCCAATCGCTTTCCACAAATTGACCCATTTGAAATCGTGGATAGCCTCCTACAATACGTGGCAATCCAGCTTGATATTCCGACAAGCGAGATTGACAAATATGCTCAAAGGCAACCAACAATCAGCGACCATCAGCGTGCGATTCTCGCTCATCTGAAACTAACTCTATATAGTGGAATATAAATGAGAAATCTACTCAGTCGTAATTGCTGGCAGATAAAGTTGATGTCGAAAGATGTCGAAGTCAACGATTAACTCAACCGCAAAATCCCAATTGAAGTAGTCGCAACGGTCATCTGCCTTTGAATCTACCGCCACGTAAACAACATCGCCCGCGTCTAACAGTCCTAACGCGGTATCGAAGCTTGTCCTCTGCCCGTTTGGAGCGTTAATAGTCGTGATGAGTGTGTCGTTGACATAGAGTCTCACATGATTCCCATCGCCACACGTTGCGTCGGGAAGGATGAAGCTATCAGAAATTATATAGTGATTCTGGTTCGCAATTGTATAGGCGGCAATAACCCCACGAGAATGACTTTGCCCTTGACTGCTTGTAGGGCCAGAATGACCTCCAATCTGAGAGAGATGAAGATGTTCCAGATTATGCGTACTGCCAACATCGTAAAAATCTCGCGCTGCGTTCCAGTAAAGCGTGGCATATTGCTCTGACTGACCAATGTCCCCTGTTGCATTCCACAAGTATTGCCAACCGAAACGCGGCTGATTTGGGCCAAAGTCGTCGCTATAATAACCGCCATAGCGCGTGGAGAGGCCGATTGTAAAATCCCACTCAAACGAGTCGCACAGGTCACTGACACCTGGACCAACAGCAACATACACTGTCTGACCAGCATGTAGACTGCCCAGCACAATATCGAAGTGCTGTATCTCTCCAAGTGGAGTATGTTGGTGATGGCGTTCAGCTTCATCGACAAACACCTTTAGCTCAACGCCGTCCGCCCCTTCACATGCCTGATTGTGTGGCAAAATGTGACTTCGCAATATTTCGTACTCTCCGTCGTGCGGAACGGAGTAGGCTGCAATTGCATAGCGGTCAGCTGATGCTCCGTCCCCTGTTGAACGTCCAGGATGTCCACCAGTATAGCGAATGTGCCCATATCCCATCTCACTGCTGTCAGGTAATCCCGCTTGTCCATCAGAGTCAAACTGTCCATTGTCGTTCCACTGTAACGCTGTATAGCCAGAGACATCGCCAATAGGTGCTGTCGCATTCCACAAGTATCGCCATCCAGCCTGAGGGAGCGGTGATGCAAACGTTTCCGAATGACGTGCACACCACGGCTGTCCATCAATAGTAATATCGCAACTATTGTTCGGATGGAGACCGAGCGATGGTGCCAACGTAGGCAGCGTCTTGTTGCCTGTAAGATGTACATCTCCAGCGGCCGATAGCCAAATAGAGGGAGTTTCGTTATCGTGGATGAATGTATTGTTTCGGATCGTGATATTACGAAAGGTATCCGCACTTGCGATCTCTTCACCAACGCTTGCCCGTAGTGTCAACATGCCGGGCTGACGTGCTGCACCGTAGTTGGAGTGCATCATCACGTTATCCTCAATTGTGACGTTGTGAGCAGGTTTGCCCTCGTAAAAGAAGTCGTTGTCGGCACTGAGAAAGATGGAAGGGCCAGAGTTGCCGATAAATTGACAATTGCGCACAGTTGCGTTGTCAACAGCCACAATAATGCCGCGCGCACGATTGCGCTCAACGCGACAATTCTCCACAAGCGATGTAGTTGGTTGAGCGGACAGGTTTAGGAGTTTTGTTCCTACGGTAACCCACGACGGCAACGGGTCGCGGAAGGTCACAATAGGGAACCCCCCTGTCGAGAAAGAGATGTTTTCGACCGTGGCTGTTGCGGATGCAATTAACGGATTTTCGGCCGATCCAATTTGCATTACATCCCCAACGTTCGGCACCACTTCTTGCGGAACAGCATTCCCTTCAGGCAGCCTGTCAAGCTCAAGGCTGTTCGCGTTCGGCTTAGAAAGCACTTTAAAATAGTTGGTGTGAATGTTCAGTCCATCGTCGCCCATACCGACAAGAGAGACGTTCTGTATATGGAGGTCTCCCCGTAGTGAGTCGAGGTGAATACCGTCGGCAGCCGTAGACATCCAGCGGTCTCCCTTCACATGTACAGCAAAGTTGTCAATTACTACGTCCTGAACGTCACGGATAAACGTTGCCATGCCAGGTGCGCTATACACAGTGAGGTCGCGCAACGTGAGGGTTTTGCTATCAGTAATTGAGAATGCGTTTGCCTTGTAGGTGCGGTGACGGATGATAACCTCATCCCCAATCTCGGCAGACCAGCCGTGTTCTTTGAAACACCGCATCACAGAGCTTGAACGTCGCTGACAAGAGGGAACGCTCTCCGATTGATAATGGTCAAACCCGTTCTCGGCAGGTCGCCGCTTCTGTGAGTCGTACTGTAAGAATGAGTGAGCGCGTAAACCATCACGTGCCGTCATCGAGGGGAGCATGTCGACATCGACATATCCTTCGGTTCCGTTAGGTTGTGGCTGTGTAACATCGGCCGAAATGGTACCAAAACTGTACGGAAGATTATCAGGCCAGTCAATCGTCAACCCCCGAATTTCTACATTGCTGCTTCCTGCAAGAGAGAAAACGGTTGCCCAATTTTGAACATGCAACGCAGCTCCATAACCTTCTATCGTGAGATTTTCGTATCCAGAAAGATTAAAGATAGGGTCATAAAGGTCTTCCGTTATCTGACTATCACCAGCGATAATGTACTCACCAGGGGTTAGAATAACCGTTAGTTCACTCTTTGATGATTCCAGCGCAGCTCGTATATTTTCAACGTTTCCTTGTGGTGAGTCGGAGGGAGAGACTGTTTTCGTTGTAGAGACAATCCGACTTTTCGCCGATGACACGCCTGTTATGAGAAATAGGCTCAGCAGCAATCCAGCGTGTAGGTAAAATGATCGACTCATCAATATTTTCCTCCATACTCTCTCGCCCGAGAAGAGATGCACTAACAACTATTGCGTGACTATAGCACAGGCGTTATTGGGGGTGTTCAAAAATGGAACCTTTAAATCCCAAATCCCTGCACTGAGATGACATCCTTCGCAATTTGAAGAATGAATATCGGCTATAATTTGCCGCGACCCGCTAACGCGGGAACAGACGTGGGGGACACCCCCACACCCCCAAGACAGAAGACAGCAGAAAAGACAGAAAACAGAAGAACAGAAATCAGCATTTCAGAAAGGCGTGCTCGCGCATCGGAACCCCAGGGTCCTGTACCTGTAGTCGGGGGTATCCCTGATGCGGTTGGCGGCGCGCAGAATGTAGTCGTTATAGTTGTTCCACGACCCCCCGCGCACCACTCGGTGATCTGTTCCGCTTTGGGTGTTTCGCCCGTCTTCAGCATAATAAGGATAGTTGCCATTTTTACTCATGCACCATTCTCGGACGTTGCCTGTCATGTCCGTGCAACCGTGTGGACTGTCTCCCTGTGGGCTATACCGGCCGACGGGGGTCGTTTGACCAACGTTGCGGCCAAAGTTGCACAGCTTCTCGTTAGGCGTCTCGTTCCCCCAAGCGTAGATGTGCCCATCCGTGCCGCGTGCCGCCTTTTCCCACTCTGCCTCTGTTGGTAGCCGAATCTCTTGTTCGGTTATCTCGGACGCCCACGCGCAGAATGCTATCGCCTCATGCCAACTGACCCCAACGACAGGCTGCTGTGCGCCGTTAAATTGTGTATCGTCCCAATAGCGAGGCTTCTTCCAAACATTCCTGTTCTTCGTTTTCCATCCCTCTTTTGTCCACCATCGCTTGTCCGCGTATCCGCCCGCTTGCATAAACTGCCTAAACTGCACGTTTGTGACAGGATGCCGCGCCATCCAAAAAGCATCTACATTCACCTCATGGATTGGTTTGCCGTCGTACTCGCCGTCCCCACCTATCGTAAACGGCCCCGCTGGAACCCAACACCAGTCGAATTCGAGTGCTTGCGCAGGAACAATATACGGCAGGCTTATCTGGACTATCGGCGGGGTCATCAATGGCGCCATGACGGGCGCGGCTAGCGTCCGAATCTGTCCTTGTACTGTTTGCCAAGCGGTTAGATGGAGATCTTGCTCGCGTTTTAACTTGCGGACAGCCGCCGCCACTGCGCTCTCATGTCGTAAGTAAGCAATTCCAAACGTCCCAACCGTTTCAACGAGCTGATGGTGTACCATCAGTTCCAACGATTCCTCGCCTTGCAGTTCATTCGTCCATTGGCCATCTTGCCAATCAATGACCGTCGCTGCGATTGTTGTTCCATCAACGACCGTCTCCACACGCACTGTTCGCTGTAGCTCCCGATCTAAAAATGCGAGTAGGCGCAAGTGCAAATCCAGCGCGACCTCCCCATAGCTAGCTATAACAGCGTGAAATGGTTCACGTAGCTTCGTCGCAACTTGTTCGGCATAAGCTTCCCAACGTTGCGCAAAGATCGCCTGTTGATTTAAGAATGGTTGAGCAGTCGACGGTGAGCCGTGAATCGACACACGCCAGACGTTTTGTGTGTTGTCGCTGACCTTTTCAACTGCCCAACCTAGTTCATAGGGTGGCGGATCGCTCGTCTGCAACGCAAACGTGACTAATGGTGTTTGAACATTCATAAATACAAGGTGTGCCTGCGCTGACGTTCGGTTCTCACCTACCAGCAAGCGCAGGCACGCTTTTTATTTGGTTGACGATCAACCCGGACGCGAGCGGCTGCACGCCTTTCCTGCACGCACTAGCCGCCGCGCCTGTGATAACGCTGCGGCATCTTGACGTGTTTCCCGACGTGTTCGCGCATCGGAACCCCAGGGTTTTGTTCCTGTTGTCGGGGGTATTCCTGTTGCGGTTGGCGGCGCGCAGATTGTTGTCGTTATTGTTGTTCCACGACCCCCCGCGCACCACTCGGCCGCTCGTTCCCGATAGGTGGCAGTTTGCCACACTACTTTCGCACCTTGCTCAACCAACCACCCAACAGGCGACCGATCTCGGCGAGCAAGCGTGCTGCGTGTTCATACTGCTTTACGCTCAATAGATTCATATCTTTGCACAGGCGCGTCGTTAGCCGCATCTGCTCTAATAGTACGTCCGCCTGTTGTAAGTTGTCCAACGTCTGCACGCGCCTTCCCGCTGCCACAAGGTGATCGTAAAAGTCGAGTGACTTTTGCTGGAGCCGCTGCGCCAGTACAAACCGCTGTGACTTGGGAAAGTTCTGTGTCGTGTGCAGCATCCAGCGCAGCCAGTCGTAGGTGCGGACAAAGATTGGCGACTCTTTCATGGCGGCGCGGCGAGACGCACCTGGCCAAACATCTGCTGACGCAGTCGCCACGTGTCGCCGTGTGACGCATGAGCCACCCAACTCTGCACCGACTGGTTGACCTTCTCCAATGGCAGCTCGCCCGCACTGTACGCCACGGCTAGCTGACGCAGCTTACGCATGAAGCGCCGCGCATTCCCTTTTCTCAAACGGCGATAGGTACGGAAGTTGTGGAATCCGAGAAAATCGACGCCCAATCGAGCGGGAAAGACGACGCTTTTGCGCGGGTGAAGCGTTAACCGCAATCTGTCGAGATAGTCTGATATGGCGGCCTTCCACTCATGGAGCTGCCGTTTATCGTCGTGGAACAGCAAAAAATCATCGACGTAGCGAATATACGCTTTGCACCTAAGCTCGCGCTTGACATATTGATCCAGTTCGTTGAGCAGCACGTTTGCCCAAAATTGGGAGGTGAGGTTGCCGATTGGCAAGCCGCGCGGTCGCAGTGGGGCGAACAGATTTCCTTGCCCTGCTTCAAAATCCTCAACGTGCCAGTGCGGTGTGTACTCACTCGCCAAAATCCCAGCACCGCTGGCGAGAATTAGGTCGATCAAGCGCAGGACGCGCTCGTCGCGCAATGGACGGGCGAGAATGGTGCGTAGGACGGCATGGTCAACGCTGGGGAAGAATTGGGCAACGTCCGCCTTCAGCACGTATTCATAGCGGCGCAGAAAGTGGGTGCAGCGGTCAAGAGCGCGATGCGTCCCTTTGCCGATCTGGTTGGCGTAGCTGTCGTGGATAAACTGCCGTTCGTAAATGTCGCCGATGACGTTCATCAGCGCGTGATGGACGACGCGGTCGCGGAAGGGAGCGGCACTGATCTTGCGCCGCTTTGGGTCGGTGATGTAGAAGCTGGTGTAGCCACCAGGACGGTACGTCTCGGCGTGCAGTTCGCGCTCTAGCTGAAGCAGGTTATTTTCGAGATCGTAGAGAATGTGCAACATTTTGTGTAAACAGATTTAGGTTCACGTCAGCTAGATAGGAAATCTATCCTCAAAACGGATAGCTAATTGATTCAAGATTTTCGTCCAGTGCATCATAGGCTTTGTCCACTT
>JAUIAP010000094.1 GCA_030425205.1 Anaerolineae bacterium | reverse complement strand
CTGTATGGTCTGGAATAGTGGGTGCACCGAAGGCAATGTGAACCGCTTAAAATTTATCAAGCGGCAGATGTATGGTCGCGCCAATTTCGACCTTTTACGCAAGCGCGTCTTGTATCGCTCGCCAAAATTGCCCTTTCACACAAAGCTCGGATGAACCCTTTTTATTTTGTCAAAAACACTCCTACAACTCGTACAAGTATTTCGTTCATCACGACGACGAACTCAATGCCGCTTGGCAGGCACAGCGAGGTAGCAAATGACAGAACAGGAATGGCACAACCTATACGAGAATTTCGAGACGACTTGGTTACTTGATGCTGTCGGTCACATCGATACCCTCCGCTCACATCTTTCCGACCGCGATTCAATTCGTCCGCCACAGATGCGTGACGACATGCTCCAGCTTCATCAGCTTGCAATGGATGTCATCAACAATGGCTGGGATGGTCAGTTGCGCAGGATGGCTTTTCTAGCTGTTGCCCTTGAAGACCTAACGATGGATGTGATGTTAGCGACTGAGGCAATCCATAAGACATTGAGTCGGTTGTTGGCTCTGCTGCCACAGGAGGCTTTCGAGTTTGACGACAACGATTTGCCGATCAACGATGATTCTTTTCTTGACTCTGAGTGAACCCTCTATTCGTTAGCCTCTCGATTTAGTTCAACTTTGGATTGCACCGTTTCGAGGCCAGGTGCAAAAACCCCCAGTTAGCGACAGCGCGTTCGATGGACGACTTTTTCGGTCGAGACGGGATATTCGCGCGGCTGTTTGCCAACACGCTGGAGGAGATGCTGGAAGCAGAACTGAGCAAGCATCTGGGGTACGAAAAACACGAGGCGAGGGGACGCAATAGCGGCAATAGCCGCAACGGAAAATACGCCAAGAAGGTGCGAACATCGAGCGGAGAAACGACGGTGTCAGTGCCGCGAGACCGCAACGGGACATACAAGCCGCAGGTGGTGAGCCGCTATAGTAACAACACCAATGAGCTAGAAGAGAAAATCTTGGGGCTGTATGCCAAAGGGGTTTCGACACGGGACATTGAGGAGACGTTGGGGGAGCTGTATGGGGTGAGTGTCTCAAGTTCGACCATTAGCAAAATCACCGAAAAAGTGCAGGGGATGGTCAAGGCATGGCAGACACGACCACTGGGGGCGATTTATCCGCTGATCTATCTAGACGCAATCCATCTAAAAATTCGTCAAGAGGGACGCGTCATCAACACCGCTGTCTATGTCGTGCTAGGGGTTGATCTGACGGGTCGACGCGATGTGTTGGGTCACTGGGTTGGGGATGGCGCAGAAGGGGCAAATTTCTGGCTGACCGTCATCTCAGACCTGCAAGCACGTGGGGTGGAGGATGTCTTCATCGCCTGCGTGGACGGGCTGGCAGGGTTCAGCGATGCGATTGCAGCGGTCTTTCCACAGACCATCGTGCAACGCTGCATCATCCACCAAATCCGCACCAGTTTGCGCTATGTTGGCTCACAAGACCAAAAAGCGTTCATGCGTGACCTCAAGACCGTCTACAAAGCCGCCACCCGTGCTGAAGCCGAGACCAATTTGCTCAAATTGGACGAAAAATGGGGTGACAAATATGCCATTGCCGTGCGTTCTTGGGAAAATAACTGGCCTGAACTGGCTGCTTTTTATGTTCGCGCAGCGGTCACGTTAGTGACACTTTCCCGCCGAAATCCGACGGGCGATTTATACAACTAATGCCATTGAGGGCTACAATCGCCAACTGCGCAAAGTCATCAAGACCAAAGGCTCCTTTCCCAACCCCGATGCCGCACGCAAACTGCTCTATCTCGCTCACCGCGACATCGCCAAGAAGTGGACGAAGCCCATGATGCACTGGAAGAAAATCTTGAACCAATTAGCCATTCGTTTTGAGGGCAGATTTCCGATCTAAACCCCGCACCATAAAATTCATTTACACAAAATGTTGCACATTCTCGACTTCCCCAAAACCAACCCTTTTCCCTACTTTCGTCAGGTTACAACCCACCCACAAACCCCTACACTGTTCGCATGATCAATGTCGCCGCGCTGCTAGAAAGCGCACATCTGATTTTGCTGGACACGGTCGATGGACTGTCCATCACCGACTGGGACCGCCCGTTTGTGGACGGCACGCGCACGAGCCGCGACATCTTCGCGCAGGTGACAGCGGTTGAAACGATGCTGGTTGCGTTGGTGAAGCCGAATTCCACCCACGCTAAGCTGCTGGAGATGTTTTGCGGCAATCGGCCGAAATTCCACTCAGCGGCGCGGGAATATTCGGCCGATTGGTCGCTCGCCACTCTGTTCAACCAATACGAAGCGGCACACGACACCTTGATCACTCACACCACCGACTGCGTGCTGTCTACACCTGTGCCACAACGCGGCCTACACCGCTACGGGCGCACCGTCGCCGACTGCCTGATCGCGCTTGGCTACGGGTATAAGCTCATCCATGCGACACAAATCGGCACGCGACGGCAATCCGCGTTATTTCAACTTTCAATTTAGCTTTAGAGGAGTCAACAGATGACCAACATTCGACCTGTTCGTTCGCTTTACCCACGCCGTTTATTTCTGATTACGTTTCTGATGGCGATCATCGCTGTCCCGCTTGTGTTGGCTGTTCGGCCGATCGCTGCCCAGCAACGCAGTAGCAATAATTGCACCGCCACGCCAGATAACGGCCTTACCGAATTTTCCTCAACCAATGCCGATGCCGTGCAAGACGCTATCGATGCGGCGGCCAACGGCGCAGTCGTCAAGGTGGCTGGAACGTGCGTGGGGGTACAGCCGTTCGTGCTTTCAAACGCCACAATAAATCCAACCGCCTACATCTCTAAACCATTGACGCTGCAAGGGGGGTACGCCTTCCCCAATTGGGATGACGACCCAGACGGCGTGGCGAACCCAACGGTGCTAGATGGGGATAACCTCGGCCGCGTTATCGTCATCCATTCCAACGACGACACTGAGCAGTTTGAGGTCAACGTTCGCCACCTGACCATTCAGCATGGCAACGGCAAAGCTGACGGAGAGCTGCCGGAGTTCATCGAGCGTGGCGGCGGCGTCTACATCCAGCAGAACAAAACGGTGACGATTGCGCACAGCAGCGTCATCAGCAGCAGCGCCGGCGTCGGGGCAGGCATCTCCACGCTCGGGAATACAGCCGTTCTAGCCAGTGCCATCGCCAACAATACGGCAGTGCCCAGCGGCGGAGGCATTGTCACCTTGGACGCTGCGACGCTGACCATTCGTGATAGCGCGATTGTCGGCAATCGTGCCACCCGTAGCGGCGGTATCCGCAACTTGAGCAGCAACCCAATGCTGATAGAGAACAGCACATTCAGCGGCAACTCGGCAGGTGAGCGTGGCAGTGCGCTGTTTAGCGGTGTTTCCGCTACGCTCATCAACGTCACGGTCAGCGACAATGTTGGGTATTAGAGATATCGGTGCGAAAATATACGCTTGTATGATGCAGATGCCTTGCAATAATTGAACAAGGCAACACTCAGCGGAGAAACCGTATATACGCTAGGGGAAAAACCCTGTTGCTTAGACAGGTTCCCGCTGAGGAGCGATAGCCAAAGAACGGACGGTATCTAAGGCCGCGCCAAAGCGCAGAGCCTGAATTTGCAAGCCAGTTGAAAGGGCAATCGCGGTAAGCCAAGTTAATCTAGGAGCAAAAGCATGTTAAAGAAAACAGCGATTGGCATCGACATCAGTAAGGCAAAATATGACGTGTATGTGACGGACGGGGTAAAAAGCTGGCGCAACGAATTTCCTAATACAGCAGGGGGTCATCGCAAGTTGGTCAAATGGCTGCAAAAAATCGACGCGGCAGCAGGGCACGTCTGTCTAGAAGCAACAGGACGTTATGGAGAAGAAGTCGCCAGATGCTTACATGGGGCAGGCTATACGGTGAGTATTGTGAATCCGCGCATCATCAAGCGATACGCACAGGTGCAAGGATTACGCAATAAAACGGACCAACTCGACGCAAAATTGCTGGCGACCTATTGTCAACGCGAGCAGCCTAGGAGCTGGCAACCACCAACCCCACAACAGCGCAAGTTACAAGCACTGACCCGCTATTTGGACGACCTGAAGGAGAACCGAACCAGTCAGATTAACCGACTCAAAGCGGGCACACACCCCGATGAGGTAGCGACATCGCTCCGCACGGTCATTGAGCTACTCAGCGAACAAATCAAGACAGTCGGTGAACAAATCAGCGACCACATCAACCAGCATCCTGAGTTACAGCGTGACCGCGATCTACTTGTGTCTATTGATGGGATTGGAGAAACGACGGCGGCTATAGTGTTGGCCGAGTTGCCACACATCGCCAACTTTTCCAACGCCAAGCAATTAGCCGCCTACGCTGGATTGACACCACAGCAATTGCAATCAGGACAATCTCACTATCATGCTGGCTTGTTGAAGTTAGGATCCAAACATCTGCGGACAGCTCTTTTCTTTCCAGCTATCTCTGCGATTAGGCACAACAAACCGCTCGCCGCATTTGCACGACGGCTAGCAGAACGAGGCAAACGCAAAATGAGCATTGTCGTTGCCGTCATGCGCAAGCTGCTTCACTACATTTTTGCGATTTTGACCAAACAACAGCCTTTTGACCCAGATTACTTGTCCAATCAGCCGATTGCCACTTGACTTTTATCACGGTATCTAAGGGAGAGCTAAGTCGGCAAAAACGACGTGCTAAAATCGTTTTTGCCGAGCAGAGTTATGCAAGCAGCCAGTCAGGGTCAAAGAAGTATTCGCCGTAGATGATAACATTCTCCCAGTGGATAGGGCTGATGTGAGAGAGTAGATCGAGATTGACACTAGCCGCAGCGGGGTCGCCGTCTTGGATGGCGCGAGACATTTCTTTGGCTTGCCAGTAGATGATGCAGGCCATGATGAGGGTGAGGCAACCAGCGATGGTGCGCTGGTCACGCCACTGGTCAGCCTCGATGGTGCCTTGTTTGCCGAAGGCGACGCGACGGGCAAGGGCGTGGAGTTGTTCGCTTTTGAGTAAGCCGCGCCGAACGCGCTGGCGGAGGGAGGCATCGGAGAGGTAGTGGAGGATGTGTTCAGTTTTGAAGAGGCGACCGAGTTCCCGATTGGCGCGATAGAAGCGATTCTTGCCGCTGGATGCGACGAGTCGTTTGAGAGCGGTCGAGGCGGTGACGTGTCCAGCGGCGAGCGAGGCGTAGAAATGGGCGATTTTGTCCCACCGTTCGTGAACGGTATGCAAGCGAATGATGCGGTCGGGGCGTGCGACGAGGGGTGAGAGTTTGCCATAATCGTACTCATCATTGAGGCGATAGATGCGCTGATGTTGAATGCCACGTAGACGGGGTGAGAAGCGGCGACCGAGCATGGCAAAGGCGGCAAAGTTGATGTCGGTGTAGCCGTGTGTGTCGGTAAAATGTTCGACAGGGGAGAGGTCGCCTTCATTATATAGTAGGCCGTCGAGGACATAGGCGGCATCGCGGTCGTTGCACTCAATCACGGTGGAGTAGAAGGGGGCATAGTTGTCGGCGATGAAGGTGTAAAATTCGAGCGCGTAGTCGTTCATGCGCTGACTCCACGTTTGTTGCAACACCTGTTTTTGCAGCCGAAAGCGTTGACCATCGCTGCTGGATGTGTTGCCGCTGCCCCAGACGGTGGAAATGTTCAGTTGCGTGATCCCGTTGACGACAGCGGCAAGAGCTTGTCGCTGTGCTGTTGTCGTGAAGTGCCAATCTGACAGCCGCGAGAGTTGTTCATAGGTGACGGCATCACTCAGGTCTGACATGGTGTAAAGACCGATGTTGCAACCATGCGCCATGATCGTCGCCACAATGGGATAAATCGTTGTGGTGTCGCGTGCTTGATTGGGCAGTAGAAAGGCGGATGAGAAATGAAGGTCGTTATCGACTTCCACAAGTAGTTCGGGGAGACGAATTTTGCGGCGGTGTCGTTTCAGCCAGCGGCGTAGCTTTTTGAGTTGTGACGCATCATCATCAGTCAGGGTTTCGGCCGAATCGACCGAGAGTTTCCAGTTTTCATTTTCGATAGCAGCATAATCGTTCTCAGCAAGGCCAGAGAGAAAGGTATCATAGGCGGTGTGCAAACGCTTTGTAAGATATTCAACTGCACGGTCAGGGTCGCTGGGCAAGCCTGCTTGCTGGAAGAAGCGGTCACGTTGTTGTTTCCAAGCCGCGTCGGCAATGAAGAAGTCAGCCAGTGGCGTGAAGCGCTTGCTGTGGCGCACATGCAGGTTGCCAACCCGCAACTCATCACGGATGACGGTCAGCAGAACACATTCCCATGCAGCGCGATTGAGTTGCCCATCGACCTGCACATATTTGAGCCACTTCTTGGGGACAAACCCCACGGGTGCATCGTCAGGTAATGGGCGTTTTGGTTTGGCATTGAGTTGTTTGAGCAGCGTGATCGCATCAAGAATGTCACTGTCAGCCTCCTCTGGCGCATAAATATCAACGGCATTGATAAAGACGGGAGAGAAACGGCGAATATAGCTGTAGCGTTGTTTGACAAGATTGAACGAATCGCTGTAAGTGCCAGTTAGCCAGCGATTGACCATGTCGGATTGTGCAACGAGCTGGTCGCGTTCAATGGCATCAAACGTCGCTTGACGTAACTGGGCATCGGCAATTTGTTCATCGAGCAGAAGCGTCGTCATCGTTTGGAAGGAGTGCAAGGCACTGTTGATCTGTCGGCGTTGTTTGCGATTGGCATCATCAACCGCTTGGTCAGCACGTTGATAGATCGTCGTCAAGAGCTTGTGCTGCATATCGATCAGTTGGTCGATGACCGTGTGATGAAGTTGCTGGAAGAAGCAGGTCAACACAGCATAGCGACGCGCTGGTAAGAGTCTGTTCAATCTTGCGACCGAACAGCGTTGGGCGTAATTGGCAAGCGACCGCTGATAGTTGTTGTTGAGCCAACTCAGGTCGATAGACAGCAGACCAGACCGCTCGACCGCCAGCAGGTTCTCGACAAGACGTTTCATCGCTTTTGGGGATGGACGACCAGCGGGTTGCTTTACTCTGAACAGGGGTGAATGGTGTTTGTCGCTGGCTTTGAGCCATTCGTCAATGTGTGATTTGAGGGGTTGGGTCAGCAGCGTGTCGATGCGACTGTAAATGTGGGTACGAGCCGCTTGGCGTTGTTGATGTACCAGCCGTCGCAACGTTATCTCGGCTGGCTGCAAAATATTGGCATGACGCAGAAACAGTTTGTCTTGGTTCATCAGGGCAGTCGTCTGTTCGAGGCGACACGCTTCATCAAATACATATCGTTCCAGCGCGTCATGTGACGCATCCCCAAATGCATTAAGTTCAAGATGATCGAGAATGATGCGTTGATGGTGACTAACGGTTGGCTGGCGTTGGGCGTAGTGGCTGATTTCGTCAGCAGGGATGCTGAGTTGAATGGCAACATAGTGCAGCAAGCTGTCCACGATCTCGAACGGGTCAATTTGTGGAAAGCGATTGGCGATGCGGACGAAGGCGAGTTGATAGGCAAAGCCGAGCTGATTATGCGGTCGCCGCCGTTGCAAAATGATGGCATGGTCGGTGCTGGTAAGGGTAGCGTACTGCGTAAGCAGGTCGCGTGAGAAGGTGATCGTTGACATATGTAGGGGTCGCTTGTTAGATACGGCATTGTGTTGGAAACAAACGGCTATTTTGCAACACAATGGTGTACACTACACCCTCAAAAAACCCTTCTTTACACATGCTAAATTATGACCACCATTGCCTACCTCCGCGTCAGTACTGACGACCAAGATTTACACCAGCAGGAACACCTTCTATTAAAGTACGCCCAGCAGCAGCGCATCCACATCGACCAATTTATCCGCGTTGAAGTTTCCACCCGCAAGAGTTTGCGTCAGCGCAGAATTGAGGAACTTGTCTCCCTGCTCACTGATGGCGACACGCTTATCGTCGCCGAACTCAGTCGGCTCGGCCGCAATATGTTTGAAACGCTTGATTTGATTAACATGCTCACGGGGATGGGGGTGCGGATCATCTTTGTGCGGCAACCTGAACTTTCTACAACTGGTTCCCACGCCAAGCTGTTGCTTGCAATCTACAGCTATTTTGCTGAGGCTGAACGTGAATTTATTTCGATGAGAACCAAACAAGGGATGGCGGCTGCTAAAGCTAGTGGGAAACATATCGGCCGACCTAAAGGCAGTCGTGACAAACATCGGCCGCTTGACCCATATCGTGACCAAATTGCCGAATACCTACAGCTTCAACTTCCCCTCCGGCGTATCCATTCGCTGATTAACAAGCAGATTGACAAGCCTCTCAGCTACTCTGCTTACCGCTACTTTGTCCGTCAAGATGACGAACTCCTCGCTCTTTGGCAAATGACCAAAACTTAGCAAGCCATTTTTGCCCACTTAGCCGTTCCTTAGCGTAATCCAGAACACGAATATGGACTGCTTTGTCAATAGGCAAAGCGAAACAGAGGCAGGGCAGAAGAACGCAAAATGCAGCCCACTTTGACGGAATCAGCTGAGTTGTGTCGATGAAATGTGAGCAAA
>JAUIAP010000036.1 GCA_030425205.1 Anaerolineae bacterium | reverse complement strand
CACGTCGATGATCTTTGATTTGAGACAAAAAACTGTGAAGCATTGGATTGATTCCTTCTGGGTGAGGTGATTTTAACCCACAAGTTTATCATCCTATCTCTACTTTCCTAGAACTGAACAGCCCTGCCTTGGATTTATGATAGTGCTTTCTAATCTTCAGAGTAGCCAGTCAATGACTTGTTGAATATTATTGTTTTCGGCCGATCTTACCCTCTTCAACACCACATTCTCCTCCAGTGGACAAATCCGCTCCGCATAGCGAGCGACCTTCTTATCAAATAACTCAATCAGCGGTGGGTGGGCGATGGACGGCGTATGCGCTAATGTTATCGCTTTATCCCATGCTCTATTGCGTGCGAACTGCATTGCAAATCCACAAATTATCTCATCAAAACTTAGCCCCAGCGTATCGAGCAGACGCATTGCGGGAGAGACGGCACTAATTTCTGCTTGCACTTGGTCGGTTAATTCAGCAAGGATATTGTTGATATGATGGAAATCGGTCTGTAAATTTTCGATATCGAGCCATGGGGCCGATTGGGCAGCGGCGATAGCGAGATCGAGATTGATGTGGGCGTTCATCCCCAGCAAAAGGTGTTGCAGAATGATTGGGTGAGGGTGTTGTGCCATTTCAAAGGAGTGTTGCCATGAGCGAGTTGGTTGCCTACCGTTACGTTGAGCATCATATGCATCGATGTAGCGTTTGGCGAAAATAACATCAAGTCTTTCCATGCGCTTGCCATCTTCAAACTCTCCTGCCCGAATGCCATCTCGCACGCGAATTGTTACCTTTCGATAGAGGGCAGGGAAGAAGCCTGCCCGACTATTCAACCTATAACAATCATCAATAATATTGTCTAGCTGTGAAATGATTTCGTCTATCGTCTCCATTGCTGACTATTTTACCAGACGGAACCTACAACCTATCAACCGTTTCTCTACGTGTACCTTATAATTTGAGCAATGTGCCTTTGATGATCGAGAATGTATGTCTACACTTGGCTGTGTGAAACGTCTCTGCTTATTATTGGCCATCATTTTCGTGTGTGTGACGCGAAGTGCGGAAGCGCAAGAAAACAATCCGCGTTTTGGTGTGATTGAAAGTTATGAGGCAGCGGATGCGGCGACCCGATTGGGGATTGGTTGGACACGTGTACGCTTTCCGTGGGCAGAGGTGCAGCCGAATGGGGCGGACGAGTGGATACCAAAGGTGCCAGATGAAGTGATTTCGGCCGAAATTGCCGCAAATCGTCAAGTTGTTGGACTCTTAATTGGCATTCCTGCGTGGGCGCGAGATTCGGCCGATCTTCCCCGCGGTCTCTATCTCCCGCATGATGCCCCCGACAATCTCTGGGCAAACTACGTCCGCGAGGTTATCACACGCTATCCGAACATTTTGCATTGGGTCATTTGGAACGAGCCAGATATCTGGGATGGAAATGCGGTGGGCTATACATGGCATGGAGACGAAGCCGATTTTGCCCAGTTGATGCGTGTTGCCTATTTGACAGCGAAAGAAGTCAACCCAGCGATCACGATTCATCTGTCGGCGATGACGTTTTTTTGGGACAACAATTTCGGCCGAACCCAATACCTAGACCGCCTCCTCGCCGAAATTGCCAAAGACCCTGCTGCGCCAGCCCATAATCATTACTTTGATGTTGCAACTGCACATTTGTACTTCCAACCCAACCAAATCGTGTCGATTATGGAAATTTGGCGCGGAATTTTGGAAAAGTACAACCTTGAGAATAAACCATGGTGGTTAATGGAGACAAACGCGCCTGTTAGCGATGATCCCACATGGTTTGTCGATGAGCCGTTATTTGCTGTTTCGCAAATGGATCAGGCAAACTATCTAGGACAGGCAATTGCGGTGGCGTTGACAATGGGGGTAGAGCGCGTGGCGGTTTTTAAGCTGATCGACACTGAGTCCGATCGGATGGCGAATCCAGAGCCATTTGGATTGGTGCGTGCAGATGGGGTTGAACGGGTTGGGTTTTGGGCTTATCGTGCGCTGATCGCACTGTTTGATGATGTGCTTGCGGCCGAGCGATTGCGTTGGGATAGCGTGGGGCACGTTCGCTTAACCCATCCAAATGGAACAACCGATGTCCTGTTTGCGCGCAGCCAAACGGCAGTTGAAGTAACTCTTGAGTGTCGGGTTGCGTGCGAATCGGCCGAACTTCGTGACACATTTGGCAATATCCTCTTGGTCGCCCCATCTGACAATGCATATACAATCGGGCTGCCCGCATCCCCTTGCACGCAACCAATTGGTGACGGCTGTATGATCGGTGGCAATACGTATTATCTCGTTCAGCGTGACCCCACAAAACCTACGCCAATCCCGCCGACTCAAATGCCCTCACCAACCGCCCTCTTGCCTACGTTGCCAGCGAGTTCTCCAACACCAGAGCCGACAAATATCGCTACAATACCGTCACCAACGATTGAAATGACGCGAGAGATGGAGCCAACAGCGACGCCACATGTTGACTATGAGCGAGTTGAGCCTACTTTTGATAACTCGGCCGTTATTATCACAATAAGCATCTTTATCGGTGTGGTTATAGCGATTATCATTTTGAGGAACTATGTTGAATAGGCAGGAGAGACAGCAAAGGTTGTGGATGATCATTTTCATGGTCGCTTTTATTGCCCTGAAGCGAGGTGCTCATGTTTCTGCACAAGAGTTGACAACGTTTGGTGAGAATCAAGCGGCGGTTGCATTTCCGAACACAGTGGATTTTACACTGTCATATACAGGTGCGGAACCTGTCAGTGCGGTATTGACGTATGATGTGGACAAATTTTCTTGCGTCGAGGTTTCGGCCGATGTTCCCATCATTCCTGACGGGGATGGGACGGTTGAGTGGCAGTGGGTGATGAACCGCTCAGGTAATCCGCCACCGGGAACGGACGTCACATGGCAATGGACGTTGACGGACGCGGCTGGCAATGTGACGACCACAGAGCCTCAGACTGTGACATTAAACGATGAACGTCATGATTGGCAGACCGTTGCCACAGAACGCATTACCCTGCACTGGTATCGTGGCGACATCGGGCAAACCTTGTTGGAATCGGCCGAAGCTGGTCTTGCGCGTCTCGAAAACGAGATGGGGATCGAACTTGCTACCAATGCTGAGTTTTGGATTTATGGCAGCGCAAGTGAGATGCGCGATGCGGTGCTGTTTATCAGTGATTGGGCAGGCGGGGTTGCATTCACCGAATACAACACGATTTTGATCGGGGTTGCGCCCAATAACATTGAGTGGGGAAGACGGACCGTCGCGCATGAGTTGGCGCATTTGGTGTTGGGGCAATTCGGCCGATCTTGTGTCGGCGGCGCACGTCCCACATGGCTTGAAGAAGGGTTAGCGACCGTTGCAGAAGGTGAGCCAGAGAGCATCACGTTGAGTGATTTACAGAGGGGAATTGATGACAACATCTTCGCCCCTATTCGCAGTTTGACTGGAGCGTTCCCCGCGCACGGCAGCGGCGCACAAATAGCCTATTCGCAGAGTTACAGCATCGTGGATTTCCTGCTTGATACCTACGGGGCGGACAAGATGCAGCAACTCATATTGAATTTGGCAGAAGGCGAGAGTTACGACGATGCGCTGCAATTAGTATATGGATTAAACATGGATGGACTTGAAACAAAGTGGCGCACCTCGCTTGGCGCACCTGCACGCGAGATACCCCCAACACTCACGCCCATCGTGGCCGCCGCTGTGCCAACCTATCCGCCCATTTCAGCCGCGCAAGACATGCCAACGCCAGACACCTTTTCAGGCACACCATTTCCAGCAACGCCGACATCATTGACCGACCTTGCACCGACAGACGCCGCACCCAGCGCAATCGTGACAACCGAAACACCGTTGTCAGTAGAGCCAACTATCGCTGCCACAGAAACGCCTATCGCAGTCGCAGAGATTGTCGAAAATGAACCGACTGATACTTTGACACAAACAACGCCGCCAGAGCGCGAGAACAAACTAATCCTGTGGGCTGTAGTTGGACTATTGCTGATTATCATCACTGGATTGTTTGCATTTATCTTGAAACCACGCCAAGAATAGCCCCGCTTTTTCTTTCCCTTCCGCGTGGTGATACAATCCCAACTTTCATTACGATAAAATCGACATCTTCGTGCGCTGGCATGGCAAGCGTCACAGAACCTGACAGAAACCATCTATGAATTTAGCAATTAGCACACACAGCCTGAGCGATGACACGCCACAGGCGCTCGAACGCGCCGCTGCGCTTGGGTTTAAGACAATTGAAATCAACTTACAAGCAGATGAATTTGGCTATGGCTATCGACGCAAGCCCAATGCACGTTTTTATCGTGCGCTCAAAACACAATTAGATCAACTAGGTCTCAACGTTTGGTCGGTGACAGTTCCACCACTGACGCAACGACAGATGTTTTCAAAACGCGCACGCAAGGATATTTTGCTGCATGCTGCGGGGGCTGCGGGGATTTTGAGTGCCAAGGTTTACACGGTCGAGCCAGCGCATATTTTTGTCGATGAAGATTCGGCCGAATCTTATTTCAACGAAGGTCTCGCTCCCGCCCTAATCGATGGCTATGACGAAACATGGGCGCAGGTCGTTAACCGCCGCATGACATTTGCCATCAACAATATGAGCTATTGGCTGGGGATGCCACTGCTAAACAACGCGGAACGTATGGCAAAATTGACCCGCGACTTGGGGATTGGTTGGTCGGCCGATCTGCGGCGGGCAAGCTCGACAAACCTCGATAAGTGGCTCGAACTGTGCGGCGAGCGGCTGGCGGTCGCCCATGCATATGATTTAGCTGAAGACGACGAAACCGCGCTCACACCCGAAGAAGATGAGTGGGCCAACAGAGTTGCGCCACTCGCCAACACGCGCCTCAAGACACTCGTACTGCACGGACACCCCAATCAAGATGACGAAGAGTTTGTCAACAGTCGGCGTATCATCGAGGGGCTGGTTTCGGCCGAAAGTTAAGCATGACCCTAGCAAACGGAATCCTTTTTACAGACCAATATCAACTAACGATGGCCCAGCTCTATTTCCGCATGGGGCTGCATGAAAAAACGGCACAGTTTGACCATTTCTATCGCTCAAATCCAGATTATGGTGGACACCAAGCGGGCTATTGCATCAACGCGGGTCTAGAGACAGTCGTCAACTGGATGCAATCGGCGCGCTTTGGTGATAGCGAAATTGCGGCGATGCGCTCGATGCAATCGCCAACGGGTCGTCAACTCTTCGCGGATGATTTCCTCACCTATTTGCGTGAAAACGGCAACTTTGGAAGTCTGACTGTCAAGGCAATCCCAGAAGGGCGTGTCGTGCATCCCAACGTGCCGCTCACAATCGTGACTGGCTCGCTATTGCAAGCGCAGATCTTAGAAACAGCACTGCTCAATAAGCTGAATTTCCAGACGTTGATTGCAACGAAGGCTGCACGGATTGACCGAGCAGGGCGAAATCGACCGTTGCTGGAATTTGGAATGCGGCGTGGGCATGGGGAAGGGGTGATCGAGGGAACCCGCGCCGCATTGATCGGTGGCGCAGACTTTTCGAGCAATGCGGGCGTTTCCCATGCGCTTGGCTATCAACCGAAGGGAACGCATGCACACAGCATGGTACAGTTGTTTATGGCGCTGGGGGGGGATGAGTCAGGCGAGTTGGAAGCGTTCCGTGCATACGCAGACGTCTATCCCGATGACTGTCTGCTGCTTGTCGATACAGTCAATACGCTCGAAAGTGGTTTGCCAAATGCCATCACGGTCTTTGAAGCGTTACGGCGTAAAGGGCATGAGCCGGCAGGTATTCGGCTCGACTCTGGAGATTTGGCTTATTTGGCCGTGCACTCGGCGCAGATGCTCGATGCAGCAGGGTTTGATAAGTGCAGCATCGTTCTGTCAGATAGCTTAAACGAGATGGCTCTGCTGCAAATTTTGGGTCAGATTGATCAAGAAGCGCGCGCGGTGGGGATGGATGCGGACAAGATAATCGGCCGATTAGTCTATGGCGTCGGCACCAGCCTGATTACGTCAAAGGGTGCCTCCGCGCTGGGAGGTGTCTACAAATTGGTCGCCGTAGAAGAAGACGGGGCTTGGACACCCGCAATCAAAATTTCAGAAAATCCTGCCAAAGTGCCAAATCCCGGCGCGAAAAAGGTCTATCGGGTTTACGATGAACGCGGGTTGAGTTCGGCCGATCTCATTACCCTAAAAGATGAAGAACCGACTGACGATCCGCTCACCTTGCGCCATCCATCCTATACGGATATGTGGCGGCAACTTCCGGCCAGCAAAATCTCACAAATCGAACCCCTGCACGAAACGATCATTGCGGACGGGAAACTGGTCTATGATCTACCGTCTATCGATCAAATGCGTGCGACGCGGGATGCTGATTTGGCGCGGCTCGATGTAGGTGTTAAGCGCTTGATCCACCCGCACATCTATCATGTCTCGATTTCACAGAAGTTGTGGGAGATGAAGCGCGAGCTATTGCAACGCATGAAGGTGTAGTTCAAAGCATGCTGGCTGCAAGTTCTAGCTCTTCAGGGGTATTGACGTTGAAGAAGCTGCGTCCGTCGGGGGAAAATTGTGCGACGGTTTCGGCCGAAATCTCCCTGACCACGACATCCTCATAAAATCCAATCATGCGCCGCCGCTGATTTGCCAGCGCATTTTCAACGGCGGCAAGAGAACTTTCTCTTTGATAAAGCGCATGGGTCGGCTGAAACCGCCCATCCCAGCGCGGCACAATCACATCTGCCCCAGCACGCTCTGCGATGATGTATTGCAACAGCTCGCGATTGAGAAACGGCATATCTACCGCAACGACCAATACATACTCTCCGCGTGCGCCGCGTAGCGCAGTTCGTAATCCGGGCAACGCACCCGCGCCCGGTTCGTCATCTGCCAGCATTGGCAAACCCAAGAAGGCGTAACCATCTGGATTATTCGTTGTTAAGAGCAGTTCATTGCCCAATCCAGCGACCGCTGACAGCACATGTTCCACCATGCGCTTGCCATTTAGTTCGACTAACCCTTTGTCTCGTCCCATGCGGCTCGATTGGCCGCCCGCTTGAATGACAACTGAAATCATCGAAACTTCTCCTACTGTTCCAATAGCCAAGCCGCATCGGTGCAGTTGTCGGCGGGCAGTGGAATCAATCGCTCATATCGTTCACTCGGTGCGATTAAGCGCAATCGATTTGATTGACTTAGCAGCAGCCAGTCGTCTGAAAGTGCGGCTGGCTCACCGTAAGTGTAGCTGTAGAATGTGTCGTTTACGCGGTCGAATAGGTTGAGCGATGTGCTAAGACGCATCACCGTGCTGGGACGTGCGCGGACAGCTAGCACATAACGACCCTCTGGGGACAACCCCACATATTCGTTGTAGCTCAACGCATCCAAATAGTGTGTTTCACCCGTGACATGGTTGTAGCTGAAAAGATGCTGCGGGACATCGCCCTCAAAAATTTGCATGATGAGCAAATAGGGGTCATTTGCCCTCCCCGCCGGATAGATGTAGAGTCGTTGCTCCGAAAGTGGAGTTGGCAGACCTAAATCCGAGACGGTGAACCATTGTTCTATCTCTGAATTGTCGATTGAAGATCGATAGTGCGCATCGTCGATTGGATTGCGCCAACTGTAATGCGTGTCGTCAATCCAAAGGACGCTATCGAGATCGGGAATGTCTGCGCGCACATACAAGACGTTGCGATTGCTATCGGTGAGCGTCAATTGATTGCGCGATGAGTCGATGAATAGGAGATGTTCGCGGTCAGGGGCCCAGCGGGGTATGCCGTTTATGGCAGTCATGCCACAGTCAGTCTGTTCTTCGATTTCACACTGGTTGAGGTCGAGCCAGTAGAAATTGTCAATCTCAGGGTCGTCACTTGGCGGTTGACGCACAAACACGAGCGGTGTGTCGGGAGTTTGCCAATCGGCCGAAAAATCAAGCACATTTGCAATCGGTTGGGTTACAGACGACGCTTTGCGCCAAACAGCCAATGACGTTGCCTGCTCGATCCAAAGTGCGTCTGTTGATCCGAGCGTGGTGATATTTTCAATGCGTTCGGCCGATTCCCATAACGCATCCCACGAATATGTCGCAAAATCATAGCCATACAAGCGGCTGCCCCCATCCGCTTTCAAACATGCCACAACCGGTTGGGCTGCTGGCAGCGCATAGGGTGAATCATCAACCATCGCTGCACCACGTTCGATCAAGAATGCTTGAAAACCCGCGAAGGATGGTTCACTATCGTCTAGCATCACGCTGCTTAACATTTTAATTTGAGCGACATGCTGGAACCATTCGTCGAACGATGCAACATCGCGCAGATTTTTGCCCATGTGGAGGGAAACCGCGTGGATGGGAATCGCTTCGTGTAAATACTCAACCAGTGCACGGGCGGTGCGCCACTCATCCGTTGTCGGTGGGGTTGGTTCGGCCGATTCCCAGCCGAGCAGCCGATCATTAAAGCCGCCATTTCCTTGTAATACGCGCGTGTAATCTTGTGCCGTCAATTGGCTCATCGAAACCCCATGCGCTGTCAGCAGATGTTCACCCAATGCCTGCCCAAAAACGGCGTGGTTACAACAGGCGTAGCCAGCCTGTGCCGCTGCCGGAAAGGTTAATAGATGGGTGGTGTACGTCGCTAACAACGCTTGATAGCCACTGTTGTTAATGGGCAATCCGATATTAGAGGGGGACGGTAGAGTGATAGAATCGACCGTGTCGGCGGTTGCACGTAGGTACGGAAAGTGAAGCGATTGCGTGCCAAAAAAGACGGTTGCTGTTGGGGAAATGTTGAAGAGATCGTTCCCTGAGAAAGATGGGATTTTGGCAAGCGTTCGATTGATGTCGAGATGTAATGTTTCGATTAATTCTGCATCATGCTCGGGATAGAAGAAATTAAGTTGCAACCCATTCGTAACGTCACCTTCCAGCGTTTTCTGCTCCCCCCAAAACTCAGGGGCGGGAGGCGCATAGAGCCAGTGGGTTGTCCCCTGTCGGAAGGTGAGCGTGCGTTGCAGTGTAAATCGTGTGCCGTTAAATTCGTAGAGGAGCGCAAGAGTAATTTCGGCCGATCTCAAGTCACTGCCGATCTCCACCTCGCCAATCTCTGGCTCTCCCACAAGCTGCCAGCCCAACTCGGGCCAACGCAACCAATTGCCGGCCGTGATTCTGGCTTGCTCCTGCTTGGTCCAATCGGAGTTGCTGCCAGATAGCAAGGTGAACGCAAGCTCCGTATCGCCATCCTCGACTGCGCGATAGAACAGCTCATAACTGGCGATGATATCCTCTTCGACCGCTTCAACAGTTGTGCGGACACGGCTGTTTAGCTGCCACACGACGACCCCGCCGATTACGACGAAGGTGATAACCAGCAATAACCAGCTCCACCAAGGACGTTTAGTTTCGGCCGATCCTGTGATCTCCTCCTGCCATTCCTCCTCAGTCTGCCACTCAAAATCTGACATCCTCTACCGCCCTTCAATGGTCGCATAGCTGTCGAGTCGCTGCCCGAGCCAATTTTGATAGACGACATAATTTGTCTCCAAAATTGTCTCTTCCGAACTGTTATTGACCGTCGAATCAACCTGCGCAATCGACTGTTGCATCCATGCGGCACGCTGACTATAGCGTGGCAGCAACGCTAACATCTCATAGGCTGAGACGCTTGGATAATGTCGGCGCATGAAGGTGACAAATGTGTAGTTGATCTTGATGCTCGTTTCAGCATCTTCAAACGTGCCGTCCCAATCGAACGGCCAGTTGTTGGGTTCGAGATGTTGTTGTGCCAGCCGAAAATTTTCGGGCGCATCGAGATTGGCGCGGAGACCAAGTTCGGCCGAAATTTGATCGATCAGCGCATAATATAGTGGCTCAGACCGATCAAATGCGAAGTCACTATGCCTTGCTAAGTAGTTGCGCAAAATCAAGGTGGAATAACTGCTTAAAAGTGCGCGATAGCTATCTTGATTGGTGGGTAATCCGACAAGCGACGGTGTTGGCAAATATAAGCTGTCATCGCTCATCTCTGGCCCCAGTAGCAGGTGGGGATCGGTTGTAAATTGAATTTGACCAATGACACAGGTTAGACTGTGGCTTTCCCGTAGACAAAGATTGCCATACGCCGCTTCAAAATCGCGCATTAAACGCTGGACAATTTTTTCATCTCGTTCAGGATAACGATAAAACATCACGTTGGTGAGATGCGTTTGAACCTCACCCCAATAGTCATCTTCAGGGGGGGCAAATAACCACTGTACTTCCCCTTGGCGGAAGTGATAGGGTTGTTGTAACGTGATCGTTTGGGATAGGCCGTTTCCGATGGGGACGATGTAATTGGTCGTGGCGGTGAGGATGGCTGAACGCAAATCAGCCCCTAAAACGATATCAACAATTTCAGATTGCTCGGAGGCAAGATCAAGCCGCAGCGCATCGCGTTCGATCAGGCTGCCATTGCCAACGAGCTGTTGATAGCCAGTTGTCCAGTCGCGGTCGCGGCCGGATAGATAGGTGCTGAACAGTTCGATGTCGCTGTTTTCGGCCGATTCGTGCAGCAATCCAAATGTCGCCCGCACATCCCCCTTAATCTCGATCGTCGCCTCATCGACCGTCTGGCGCAATTGCGTAAAAACAACCGCGCCAACCAGTCCAATGAGTGCAATGATGCTTAGGGAGACGATCCAGCGGCGGCGCGGGTTATTTTCGGCCGATTGCAAAACCTCTTCTTGCCAATCATCTTCTGTGTGCCATTCAAATTTGGACATGTAGCAACGAATAAAAATAGGTGGAAACTATCATTTACGTTGCGATTATACGAACTGTGGGAACAGAGATGTATTAGCGTGTAGCGACTCTTAACCAATTGAACATAACCGCTTAGGCTGTGCGTTTGAAGAAAAAGCTGGCCCCAGCTTGCATTGGCAAGATGCCCGCCAGCTCCCAGCCATCTGCACCGAGTTCATTGAACATCTCGACTGTTGGCGATTCCGCGACAACGATCTTGTACTCCCACTTTACTTCTTCACCGACATAAACAATTGGGGTATTCATCATCGCTCCAAGATGCCATCGATCAAGCCATACCCCTGTGCTTGCTCGGCGGTCAAATAGATGTCTCGGTCTAAATCTTTGCGGATGCGCTCGGCGGGTTGTCCTGTGTGGTGGGCAAGAATCCCTTCGAGCTTGTCCTTTAAGCGCAGAATTTCTTCGGCCTGAATTTGCAGATCAGACGCTTGCCCCTGCCCCATACCGCCGTGTGGTTGGTGCATGTGGATGGTGGCGTTGCGGAGCGCGAATCGTCGTCCTGCCGTCCCACCTGCAAGCACGACCGTGCCAAAGCTGGCCGTCATGCCGACGGCGACCGTGCTGACGGGACACGTCACCTGTCGGATGGTGTCATAGATCGCCAGCCCCGCGTACACTTCCCCGCCGGGCGAATTTACGAAAAGCTGAATCTCCTTTTCAGGATCGGCCGCATTGAGAAAGAGCAATTGCGCGACGATGACGTTGGCAACTTGGGCGTTGATTGGCGTGCCGAGAAAGATAATGCGCTCTTTGAGCAGTAGCGAGTAGATGTCATAGGCGCGGTCGCCACGTGCGCCGCTGTCAATGACGGTAGGAATTAAATTGTACAAGGGGTTGCTCCTGCCATCGGCCGATATGTGGCACCCCGACACTGACCGTTAGCGGCAAGCGAATTTGCAGATGGGGCGGCGCAAGCAGGTTGCCCACAAGTGCGTAGACGGCCTGTTCGCGTCGCCATTCCGCCAGCAACGGTGCGGGCAAATGTGCCGCCAAGTAGTTGCTGACCCCGTTGGGTGTGACGATCAGCGTGCTGACCGCATCGACAACGGGTTGCTCCGTCAGCAATCCTTCAAGCCGCTGTTTGCGTTCTTCGAGTGCTGCCAGTTCTGCTTCAGTATCGACCAATAGCGATTGTAAAATGCGTTGCAGGAACGAACCATCCGTATCAGCGTCGAGAGCCGCGTCCTCATTGAGGACGGCCTTGATTTGGCGCAGGGTTAACCCCAGCGTTTGCAAGCTGCGAATGTGCGTGATGCGCAGGACATTTTCGGCCGAATACAGCCGATACCCATTCTCTTCACGTTCAGGCACAACCAGTTCTAGCTTCTCATAATGGCGCAACGTTTTAGGCGTGATGCCAAACATGTCGGCGACATCGCCGATGCGTAATGTTTCGTTCATGGTGTCTTCTAAGCTGCCAACAGATGTTAGACAGGTTGGCAACTTTGGCTAAATTGATCGATCAATAGGGGTATTGTAGACGTTGACCTTGGGGGAATGTCAAGGGGAATCAGTAAATAGCTTAGGAGTCTTTGGGAATTCGAGCGTTGACGCAACGTATTGCGTATTGCGTGGTGCGTATCCAGAGGTCAATATGCAATACGCAATACGCAATATTTCTATACCCACGACATCCTGAAAGCCCTTTTTAGTAGACAGAATGCTGACCTGCTTTCTATCGTCGCCCGACCCATTCGGCGATACCGCGATTGAGCCAGACTTGATTTGCCAACACTGGATCGCTTGAGGAGGCGACGAAAAAGGTCACGCCGTTAACTCGATGACGTGTTTGTAGGGCGTGCCAGCATTGCAGATATTGCCACGCCTGTTCACGTGGGGAGATGGCGGGATCGGTGTTGACCGCTTTGGTGATGTAGACGGGCAGGGCTTCTCCCGTTTGGTGCGTGATGGGGAAGCGGGCGAGCAGTTCATCCAGCGCGTTGAGGGCCGCCACGAGGGGGAAGTGGGATGACCAGTGAAGATGAACGGCGAGCGCATCGGCCGATTCGATGGCCTCCCGACTCTGCTCCATGAACGTGATGTGATCTTGCTGCTGCTGTTGCACAGTTCCACCAAGCGCAACGCCGGGATAGATAAATTTCGCGCTGGGCAGAATGCGCCGATATTTTTGCACCAGATCGAGCCACCAGCCGTTAAACGCCACGCCATCCGACCACGAACGCCCCCACCCGTTGCGAGCTAGATTCGGTTCTTCGTGTAGTGAGATTAGATTGGGCTTGCTCTGTAAAATCGCCGCTTTCTGGCGCACATTATCGAGCGTTGCGTTAATGAATTGATCAGGTGAAATGGCTTGGCCGTTAAATTCATGGTGGGCGCGAACGATCCAGTGTGCCGAACTGTGTTGCTGACAAAGGCGTTCAATTGCTGCATTGTCGTGTAGAGAGGAAATTTTGATTATGCCGGGTCGCACCGTTTTAAACAGCGCAATTTCGTCATCCGAGATCGCCTGATCTGTGGACGCAGTTAGGCCAATTCGCACCTGTGCGGCAAAGGCGGTCGGCGCAAGCGGTTCGACCGTCGCCTGATTCCAATCGCGCCGCCACGTAATCTGTTCATCGTTGACGCGCACTGGCGTAAATTCTCCCTGTGCGGCACTGACGATAAACAGGTCGGCATTTGGTTCCGCATGGGCGATGACGGGAGCATCGCGGTGGGGGAGTGCATAAAGCGACGTGGAGAATGGGACGGTTTTATCGGCGGTGATTTCGGCCGATAATATCCAGCCCGGCGTCGTGTCATGGTGCGGTTTCGGCCGAATATCTTGCAATCCATCGGGCAGCGATTCGGGAGCCTGAATGACCGGGAGCGGGTCAATCAACCCAAACGTATCTTCGCGCCGCACCAATACGGGCGTGAATTTCCCCTTTTCCGCGCCCGCTAAGGTCACTTGGGCAAACCCTTTGACCCGTCCATAGAGCAGCGTCGTCGTCGTTGGTTCAGGGTAAATCGCCGCCCCGTAGCGGTAGTCAATTTGGGCATAGCTCCCCTGAGTTTTCAAAATGGCACTTCGCACCCAACCGAGCAGCACGTCACTGTCGTCGTGAGGTTCGGTCGGGAAAAGTTCGATTTCATTGGGCAGTGGTGGGAGTTCGGGCAGATTGAGTGCGCCGTCGATGTCAGAAAGGAGCACGCGCATCGGCCGATAACCATTTTCTGCCTCGCCCAACAGTCGTACCGTGCTGCCAATCCGCACAAATCCGATATTCGTCGTCTCAAGGGCGGCCCCACTGCGCAAGTTAACGCCGGGTGGGTTGACCAACGCATACTCATTGGCAATGCCCAAGAAGCGTTCCCAGCCCCAACCATCGACCGTCGCGACCGTCGGTTGCGGCAGCGTGTCTGGTTTTTGCGGCACTTCATCGGGCGTTAGCCCCATTGCTGCCAGCGTGACGCGCACCAGCAGATAGCCGCTTTTGCTTTCACCCGTCAGCTCAACCAGCGTGTTGCCCGGCACGAGCTGCCATTTGTTGGCACCAATCCAAAGACGCGCCCCGCCGACATGGACTTGCGCCATCTCGACATTGCGCAGCACCGAACTTGCCAGCATCCAACCCGTTAGCGTCTCCCCTTGCGGCAGCTCCCAGTTGAGCAATGGCAACAAGAATGGGGTGGGATCGATTAAGTTGTACGGCCAATTCTGGTAGCTAGCCCCTGCTTTTTTCAGCGCGAGGTGGAGATGTGCGCCCTGTGCGTTCCCCGTTTCACCTGCCAATCCCAATAAATCACCTGCCGCGACAGTTTGATTGCGTTCAACTTTTACAGCACTGAGATGCGCATAGGTGGTTTGAAAGCCGTCGATGTGGTCAACGCGCACATAGTTGCCGAGATTGCGCCCGACTTCTACCGTACTAACCGTTCCCGCCGCAACGCTGAATATAGCCGTGCCTGAACGGGCTCGAATGTCGATGCCATCATGTCCGGGCAGGCCAAACGGGGCGTACACTTGGGGACGTGCGCCGAAATCTTGCGTAATCACGCGATATTCAGTCGGCCAAACTTCAAACCGAAATTGCGTCATCGTTTCTCCTTAATCAGACGCGGCTCACAGATTGTTGTTACTGCATTATGCTAACAGGAAGTTTAGAGGATGGAATGGTTATACGCAAATCCACAGCCATTCTCGTGCAGTGGGAGGAAGGCATCTGCACTAATAGCCCTCATACAGGAGGATGAGGGCTATTGCATAGGGTGAGTGCGTGAAAGCTGGTCAAGGTAGGATTGGATATCAGTGATCGGTTGCCATAATTCAAATCGGTGATAAAACAACAGGGACGCTGACAACAGGAGCAAGACATGAGTAAAACATCGAACAAACCAGATATTTCCGTTGCCGATTCCTATAAAAAGATTGTTGATCGCTGGGAGAAATTATCGGCCGAAGCCAAACTCCCTTCAGCCCGCTCCGCAATCACCTCATTAGAAAGCCAAGTCGAAAAACTCCCCGCTGAAGTGGTTGACGTGCGCAAGCGTGGCTATGCCTTTGCAAAAACCTTGGAGAACGACGCAAAAAAGTTGCGCTCGCGCTGGAATTTAGAAGAGCGTGCGGCAAAAAAAGTGATTCATGATGCCGACCCGAACCTCAAAAAGCTGGTACGCGATGCGGAGCGACAGTTGGGCGTTTCAGAAAAACGGCGCGACCTGCACGACGATGTAGACCGCAAACTCGATTTGCTGGAGGACGAAATTGAAGATGTCGAGAAGCGTGTGGATGAGTCGCTGCGCGATGTGCGCGTGGAGGTCAACGAGATTCAACACAAGCTGCGAGAGGCGACGAAGCTGCTCGATGCGCTCAATGAGGCTTCCTTTAAGCTCTTCCCTAATGAGCATGGCGTGGCTGTGCGACCGGGTGAGAACATCGGCCGACATGAAGGTGAAGGGATTCTCTTCCTGACAGACCAGCGCATTCTCTTTGAACGTCGTGAAAAGAAGGCGACGAAAAAACGCCTCTTTTTCACAGTTGAGAGTGAACTGGTCGCAGAAGTCGTTTGGCAAGCGCCAATTGGATCAATCGTTGAGATGACCGCCAAAGATAAGGGTGGATTTATCGGGATTGGCGACAAAGATCTGTTGATGCTCACCTTTGCCGACGATGCCAAAGATGCGCCCGAAAAGGTGACGGTGCGTTTTCGTAAGTATAGCGACAACGAAGAGTGGGCGGAAACGCTGCTCCCATACGTCAAATCGGGCAAAATCGCAGGCGAGCGGATAGATGTGGTAAAATCGGCCGAATTCGACACAGCAAACCTACCAACAACCTGTCCCACATGTAAGGCCGCACTCCCCAAGATCTATCGCGGTATGCACCAAGTTGAGTGTGAATTTTGTGGAACGGTTGTCAACATCGACGTTTAGGTAGACTGTATTTCATCATCACGCACTGATTGACGACTTACGATTTACGAGTTACGAACTATGCTGCAATACACCATCCGCCGTATCCTAGCCGCCATTCCCGTTATCATTGGCGTGTTGATCGTCACCTTTGTTGTTGCGCGGGCGATTCCCGGTGACCCTTGTCGCGCCATCTTGGGCGAAAAGGCGACCGACGCGGCCTGTGAGCGATTCAACGTCGAAAAAGGGCTCGACCAGCCGATGCCGGTGCAGTTAGGGATTTACATCCGTGATTTAGCGAAGGGAGATTTTGGTAATTCGTTGCGCTTTAATCGGCCGATTACCCAAATCTTGATCGAACGCCTCCCCCTAACCATTGAACTGGGCACAGGCGCACTGATCCTCGCTATCATCATGGGCATCCCGGCCGGCATCATAGCCGCGATCAGGCGTAACTCAATCATCGATGTATTGGTCATGGTCGGCGCAAATCTGGGCGTATCGATCCCTGTTTTTGTGCTTGCCCTGTTGCTCAAATACCTCTTTGGCGTCACATTTCGTGATACGGGATTGGCATTGCCGCCCAGTGGTCGTCTTTCGGCGGGTCTTATTTCCGTGCCGTTCTACGAAGTATTTGGCTGGACCGTTTCAGAGGAAGGGTTCCGTGCAGGCTTTCTAGAATTTCTCGCCAACAGCTACATTCTCAATAATTTGCTGACACGCAACTGGGCGGTGTTGTGGGATGCGGTCAAACATCTCCTCTTGCCGTGGATTGCATTAAGCTCCATCCCGCTTTCAATTATCGCCCGCATGACGCGCTCGGCGATGATTGAAGTGCTAGGACTCGACTACATTCGTACCGCCCGTTCAAAAGGGTTATCAGAATTCGTCATCACGCTGATCCACGCCTTTCGCAACGCCTCATTGCCCGTCGTCACCATTACAGGTTTGCAGTTGGGAACGGTCTTTGCGGGGGCAATCTTGACAGAAACGATCTTTAGTCTGGCCGGTGTCGGCCTCGCGCTCTTTGAAGGCATCACTGCGCGTGACTTTCCTATTATTCAAGGTTTTCTGATCGTCATTGCGGTTGGCTATGTCGCCGTCAATTTACTCGTTGATCTTTCCTACGCCTTTATCGACCCGCGTGTGCGTTTAGATTAGGGATTTTATCTTTGAGCGGAGTTTGATCCGCTCGTCAGCGGCGGGTGAATCCCCGCTCATCATTATTATGGCTACCATCACAGAACGAGAAGTTGCAGTCAACCCCACACCTCTGAGCGAACGCCCATGGTACCAGACAACGCGCCGCGTCTTTCGCCAGCGTTCCGCCATTATCGGCATCGTGATCATCACCATCATTGTTCTGATGGCGATCCTTGCCCCCCTCATCACGCCCTACGACCCCGAGCTCTCGATGCTAGATTCTGGCTTATCGGGTGAGTTCAAAAAGCGCACTGGCCCATGTATCCACCTGCTTGGCTGCACCGACGAGCATCAATTTGTGATGGGGCTCGACGGCAATCTGCGTGACGTCTATTCACGTGTCGTCTATGGCGCACGCATCTCATTGCGGGTTGGCTTTATCACGGTCGCATTTGCACTATTTTGGGGCACCTTGCTAGGCGCAATTGCCGGATTTGTGGGGGGCTGGATTGACAATGTGATTATGCGCATGCTCGATGTCGTGCTTGCCTTTCCATCGCTCTTGCTGGCAATTGCGATCGTTTCCGCATTGGGGCCGGGCTTGACCAACGCGATGTTGGCAATTGCCTTTGTGACGATTCCACACTATGCGCGGGTTGTGAGATCGAGCGTGATCGTTGTCCGTGAGTTGGAGTTTGTCGAGGCATCACATGCACTCGGCGCGAAAAAGTGGCAGATTCTATTTCGACGGATATTGCCCAACGCATTGTCACCGCTCATTGTGCAAGCGACGTTGGGGGTGGGGACGGCAATCCTAGACGCGGCCGCCTTGTCGTTTATTGGCTTAGGCGCGCAGCCACCGACACCTGAGTGGGGCTGGATGATTTCGGCCGAACGTAACCAAATTTTCAGCGCACCCCATCTCGTCTTCTTTCCCGGACTCGCCATCACCCTAACCGTTCTCGCCTTCAACCTGCTCGGCGACGGCCTGCGCGACGCACTCGACCCCCGCCTCGCCAACACGGTCAAATAACCGTGTTCTTTTAGTTATTGTCAAAAAAGCGGATCATGCGCTCCATAAAAACCCGATCCGCTTCTCCATTAAACGTGTGCGGAACAAAACGATAGTCGTAACATTCAACGGGATGTTCGCGCGCAGTCAGCCGTTCACAAAGGTCGTGTGAAAAGGCAATTGGGACAACCGTATCCGCATCACTATGATGAATGCTCACAGGGGCGGCGAGACGATCTAGGTTGTCGATCGGGTTAATTTGTCGCAGTAGTGCCTCAGATGCCGCCAGTTCAAATGCGCCAACACGCCCCCCCGTCCACTCAAACACCTTCTCATAGTTCCACTGCTCGTTTCCGCTCATCGCGCCGTATAGCACGATTGCATCGACCGACTCTGGTCGCACCGTCGCCACCCGAAATGCCATCCCGCCCCCCATACTATGCCCCATCATGTGAATCTGACTCGCATCTGCACGCCGCAATGTGCCTGTCTCATCTTGGCTCTGCTCCTCAATAATCGCGATCAAATTTAGAATATCGGTCGCATAACCAATCCGATAGGGGTCTGGCCCATCGTCGGATGGGGGATAGTTGCGATAGTTCGGGTGGAATACAAAGTATCCCGCATCGGCCAACGCATCAGCATAGCGCGTGCTGTATGCTTCCGTTTCATATTCGTCTGGATCGATATAGCCATGCAGCACCAACGCAACGGGAAACTTCCACCCTTCATTTGGCACGTTGATAAACCCGTAAATCGTCAGACCATCACTCGGATAGGTCACTAAATAACGTGTAAACGTCTCCGTCTCATGCAATTTCTCAACGATCTCGACCAATCCACCCCCATACGTCCGTGTCGCTAACGCATCAATCGTCAAATCAGCATATGGATTGGGGGTTGCGGTTGGTGTGTGTGTCGGTGTTGGCGTGTTTGTTGCGGTCGCCGTTGGCGTACTTGTCGGGGAAGGTGTCGGTGTCTTGGGTGCAGTCGCCGTTGGCGTGTGTGTTGGCGTATGTGTCCACGTTGCGGTGACGGTCGGTGTCGAGCTGCTCGTTATCGTTGACGTAACGGGCACCTGCGCGACAGTTGCTTCACCACAGCCGATTAACAACAACAACAGCAGGACAATCACAATACGTGTTTCGGAAATTGCAATTCCCGAAACATTCTCTCTAACTTTATAGGTCATCTAACGGACTCCATACCCCCATCGTCCTACGATTGACGTCATGTGTGTAGATCATCGTCTTAAAATCAGCTGTTCAGGATGACTATTATCTTGGAAAATGAAATAGCGTGTGATCCAATGAATAAATGTCTGTTCAGTTGAGTAGGCGAGATGCTTGAGCCGAATTGCGTGACGCACTTGGTCTAGCAAACGTGGTTCTTGGCCTGATTGTGCGATGAGACTTGCCATCAGTTTATGTGTCCTTTATACTTCTCGCCAATCGGGTTTCTAAAGTCAGGAACTTACTTATACAGATACCAATCCGTATAAATAAGAAAATATCGTTTTATCCCGAAAAAATTTCGATAATTGTAGGTGATTTACGATCTTATGCCGAATTTTGTTCTGTACAACATCAAAAATCACTTACTCAAGCGGATTTACAAACGCTCAACATAAATGTTGGTGCAGACTAACTCAATAAAACTTTCTACGCGAAACCGCAACGCCCACACCAACAGCGCATAAAGCCCACAAAGCTGCACACAGATTTTGCGGCTTATGCACCTAAGCGGGCGGGCGAAACAAAGGCTTGCTTGATTTTCTATTTTACTTACAAGTGTAGGAGCAAGAATGACAACTGGTGAAAGGATAAGTCTTTTAGAAATTCTGACAGAGTTGGCCTTGACAGAAGCCAATTTGATTTGGACACGATTTAGCACAATACTTTATGCAAGCACTGGCTTACTTGGAATTCTTGCCTTTGCTGTTGAGCGCGGAAATGATGTAATCCCCGCTATTACAGCTGCATTCGGTCTGCTATTGGCTTTGGTATGGCTTCAGACCATAAGGTTTTCTAGTTTCTACTATCAACGCTGGCAAACCGATGCAGACTATCTTATTTCACAAGATGAGCAGTTGAAAGAGATCGTGCGCGGACGGTTAGCCCCGCGAGTTGAAAAACCTAGAGGGTGGTCCGCCAGTAAGTACTCAATGCTTGTTCCTATCGGATTTTCGATGTTATGGCTGGCAGTCATCATTGATGCGCTGGGCTTCATTTCGATTCTATAAGATACGTCTACAGGTTCAAGCGGACGCGCCAAAGGAAACGAGCGCGCAGACTAAGCAACTGAATGGCGGACTTGATAAAGATGTGCATTTTTTTCGATGCTTCTAACGAGCGATGCCAAATTAAAATATCTGTTGAATACAGGGACGTTTTGCGAAACGCCCCTGCCATAAAGTGATTCAAAAATGCCAGTATTCAACACATCACTGGCTGTGTTGCGTCAACCAGATCGTGAGGGCATCCTCAAATTTTTCTGGACATTCCTCTTGCGGAACGTGACCACAGGAAGATAAGACAACGTATTCTGCATTGGGCAGGGTATTCGCCAATCGCTCACTATCGGCAACTGGAACAACGGTATCGCCGTCGCCTGTGATCACGAGTGCAGGTTGCGCGATGGCGGATAGCTTCTCTGTCAAGTCAATGGGAGAGGTTCCCCACTCCTGCAAATATGCCCACATTGCTTCGTCCCAGCCCATCGCTTCAGTATGGATGAGCGTTAAACGCATCCGCTCATCATCAATTGCCGATGGATCGAGATAAGTTTGGCGCACAAAAGATTCATTGTTGCCAATCATCCGCCCAAACAGTGGGCCAAGCCGTTGCACTTGTGGCACATTGATGATGCCCGCAGGCATACTCTCTTGAACATAAACGGCCGAATCGGCAAGAATCAATGCTTCGACGCGCTCAGGGTAGGTGAGTGCGGTTTGCAGTGCCAGCACAGAACCGTAGGAGTTGCCGACCAGAATCGCCTTCTCTATGCCGAATGTGTCCAGCAAGGTAATCAGTTGCTCAATCGCGGCGTCGCCCGAATAAGGGTTAGCACCTGTCCAATCGCCCGCTACCAACTTTTCGCTTAGGCCATAGGGAATTTGGTCGTAAGCAATGACACGTCCGCGTTCGTCAAAAAAGTCAAACAGCTCATTCCATGTAAATGAGTTGAAGAGAGAACCATGCAGTAATACAAAAGTCGGTTCATCTTCTGTTTTTGCTTCATCAGCGAGATAGTGGATGTCGATCCCGTCGGTTCCCGCAAAGGGGATGGTCACAAATTGACTCTCTGCCTGTGCGATAGCTTGGGGGGTACGCAGGTTTTCCAGTGGGGAAATTGGGATTAGAAATGGCACAATCGCCACTAGCAATAAGAGGATAAGCATGGCAATTCCTGCCCATTTGGCGATATTTTTTATTCGATTCATTTGATTGGCTCCAAAAACTATTGGGTGGGAATCCACGCATCCATAACGCGATAATAATCGGCCGTTGCCCTTTGCATGGCTGTATCAAACATTTCCTGAACGGCCGTTTTGCTATGAAATTCACGCATGGCAGGGGTTTGCAAAAACGCCTGAAAATCAGCCTTGTCACGCCATATAGACACAAACACAAACGGCTTATCTGGCATGGGTGGTTCCAGACAGATCGCTTGCTGCAAGCCTGACGCAGTTTTTGTCACTGCCAACGACTCGCGGCAGAGTGCTTCCATCTGTGCATACTTTCCATCTTGTGCGAGGAAAGTGGCATATACTGTAAATTGTCCTGTTTCAATCATTGTTCTTGATCCTTGCTAAGTTTCTCAATCAATTCTTGCAAAAAAGATTGTTCTAGTTCAGATAAACGGACTAGAAAATCCAACCCGGGATGGGATGCGCGGATGTCGTCTGAGAAACCAGCAAGGGTTGCACAACGAGCGGCGAGGCGCGAAGCACGTTGTTCCAGCAATGGAACAACCGTTTCAGGAGAAAGTACGTCGATAAAATTCAATGAGGTGCCATCAGGGTATTCAATCGGTTGAAATTCAGCCAGCCGCTCCTGTAACAGCCGCGAAAATTCTGCCCGACCCGTTTCTGTAATTGTGTAGATTGTGCGCGGTGGTCGCTTGGCGATTCGCTCTTCACGTCCCTCAACAAACCTCTCTTTTTCAAGCGTTGCCAATATTTTATAGGCATTCGCTTTGCCAATGCGGATAGCAGTCGAGGGAGATTTGAGCAGTTCGTTTAGTTCGTAGCCGTGCAAGCTATGCGCGCTTAGAATGCCCAATAACAACAGTCGTTTATCTTTGACAGTGCTCATTGGTCATTATTATAATAGTCATAAGTGATTAGGTCAAGCATCATAATTTAGTAACTTTAGTAAAATCTCATCTATTGGTACAATTACGAAAATGCCGCCTAACCCAGCGCTTGCAGCCGACGCGAAGCGCGGCTGAAGCGGATGTTGGTACGACATGGTGGTGTCGTCTTTGTGTCGGGAAGCTGTCGTAATCATAGGGGTGGGGCGTAAGCTATACTTTGCCTAATTTTATGACGGCGAAGGAAACGACAAATGAAGATCAATTCTGACCTAGTGAAACGGCTGCGTGCGGAGCGACTGTGGTCGCAAGAGAAGCTGAGTGAGGCTTGCGGGCTGGATTTAAGAACGATTCAACGGATCGAGAGCAGCGGGAACGCATCGCTGGAATCGGCAAAAGCGTTGGCGGCGGTGCTCAATATTGAACCCCATGAACTGATTGAAATTGAAAAAGTAGCGCAGATGAGCCCGCTTGAGGCTGTCATTACAGGTTTTAGCAAGTTCGCTGATTTCACAGGGACAGCAACGCGTTTTGAGTACTGGTGGTTCTTCCTCTTTGTGCTGATAATCTCTGGAATTGCAGCCGCTGTCGCGTCGACGCTTGTGGAGATCGTGTCGCTCATTATCGCTGTCCCGCTGATTGCTGCGGGAACGCGCAGGCTGAATGAAACGGGTCACAGCGGTTGGTGGCAGTTGTTAGCGTTTGTGCCGTTTGGTATTTTTATAGTATTGTTTATGTTGGCTCAAGAGGGTGGAGGTGAGAAAAGTGGAGAGTGGAGAGTGGAGAGTGGTAAGTGGTAAGTGTAGGGTGATTACTTACCACTTATGATTGAACGATGTTGGTGCTGGGGGCTATGGATTTATGTCCAGTTTTCTAGCTTGTTGACAACGGCGGCGACAAATGCATCGGCCGATGCGCCATCCAACACGCGGTGATCAAAGGTGAAGGAGAGGAAGGAAATCGGCCGAATTGCCATCGTATCCCCAAACTCGCCTTCAACGACGACCACCCGCTTTTGAATTTTCCCCACGCCTAAAATCCCAACCTGTGGCTGATTGATGATCGGTGTCGCAAAGACGCTGCCGCTGACCCCGTGATTGGTGACGGTGAATGTGCCACCCGCCACTTCATCAGGCTTGAGGCGATTGGCACGCGCTCGCTCTGCCAGATCGTTGACGCGGCGCGCCATGCCGAGCAGATTTAGCTCATCCGCGCCCTTGATGACTGGCACGATCAACCCATTGTCAATCGCCGTTGCCATCCCGACATTGACTGCACCGCGCAAGACAACGCCATCATCCGACCAGCTACTGTTCGCCATCGGATATTCACGCAACGCGGCCGCGACGGCCTGCATGATATAGGGTGTAAAGGTTAATTTGACCCCTTGCGCGGCAAAGTCTGCCTTATGTTGTTTGCGATGGGTCACGACGGCCGAGAAATCGATCTCAAACACGGTCGTCACGTGTGGGCTGGTGCGTTTGCTCTCGACCATGTGTTTGGCGATCATGCGCCGCATCGCGGTCATCGGTTGAACCGTATCAGAAGGGGCCAGTTGCACATTGCTGGTTGCTGGTGCATTACTCGCGGGTGCTGCCGTCCCTTGCGTGGTACGCGCCTCTGCTGGCTGTTCACGTCCCACCGCTGACTGCTCGCTGCTCGTCTGGCGGCTGTCCAAGAACGCTTGCATATCATGCTTTGTAATCCGTCCGTTGCGACCCGTTCCCTCAACTTGGTAGAGGTCGATGCCGTGTTCTTCCGCCATACGGCTGACGACAGGGCTGATGCGACCTAACTTACGGCGTGCATCGGCCGATTTTCCCGACCCATTTGCCCGCCGCCGATGCTCAACAACGGCCGCGCCATGCACGGACGTCCGCTCCAATCCACTCTTGCTCGCCGTTTGTTCGCCCACAGCGGTCGGCTGGAGGTCAACGAGCGGTTGATCATCAATCACGGTGGTTGGCTGACTTTCCCCAGCCTCCCCAATCACGCCCAAAATCGCGCCAACCTCAACCGTCTCTCCCGGACCGACATTGATTTTTAACAGCGTGCCGCTCGTCTCCGCGACCGCTTCGGTGGTCACTTTATCCGTTTCAATCTCAAGGATCGGCTCGAACTCTTCGACGCTGTCCCCTTCGTTTTTCAGCCATCGGCCGATTGTGCCTTCAATGACACCTTCACCCATTTCGGGCATAATGATATTTGTTGTCATCTAAATTTTACGCTTTACGCCTTACGTTTTACGCCGTCTATCTGCGTAAAACATAAAACATCATTTAGTAGAGTGTTGGGAACGCTGCGGGTTCTGCTTCGCTCATCATCTCGTAGACCGCATCGAATACGTCTTCTGCGTTCGGTTTTGAGAAGTATGCGCCGTCTTTACCATAGGCGGGACGATGGGGATAGGACGAAATGGTAATCGGTTCGCTATCGAGATGCCAGTAACCGCCTTGAACCTCAAGCACTTCGCGCATCATAAATGCCGTCGCGCCGCCGGGCACATCTTCGTCGATAAACAGCACGCGGTTGGTCTTTTTGAGTGATTCGACGATGCGATGGTTCACATCAAACGGCAAGAGCGATTGTACGTCAATCAATTCAACTTCGATGCCCAATCTGGCAAGTCGCTCGGCCGCTTTCAAAACAATGTTGCACATCGCCGCGTAGGTGACGACGGTCACATCATCCCCCTCGCGCAATACTTCTGGCACACCGAGTGGGATAGTGATGTCGGTCAGATTGTCAGGCAATGGCTCTTTTAACCGATAACCATTAAGCGGCTCAACAACGAGTGCGGGATCGTCCCCTTTGAGCAGCGTATTGTAGAAACCAACTGCGCGGGTCATATCGCGTGGCACCAACACGTGCATCCCGCGCACCCAGTTTAGCACCCCAGCCATTGGCGATCCTGCGTGCCAGACGCCTTCAAGTCGATGGCCGCGTGTGCGAATGATGACGGGGGCCGCTTGACCACCGCTTGTGCGCCAGCGCAATGTGGCGAGATCGTCGGACATCGGCTGGAGCGCATAGAGGATGTAGTCGAGATATTGAATTTCAGCGATGGGGCGCAATCCGCGCAGGGCAAGGCCAATCGCCTGCCCCAAAATCGTTGCCTCACGGATGCCCGTATCGCTGACGCGCAGTTCGCCATACTTTTGCTGCATCCCTGCCATCGACTGATTAACGCCGCCGAGAAAGCCCACATCTTCACCAAACGCAATCACACGTGCATCGTTGGCAAAGAGCGCGTTGAAGTTGTTGTTGAGAATTTGGAATCCCGGAATGCGCTCTGGGTCGTCGGAATAGATAGGTTTGACTTCGTCAATTTTGAGCGGCGAAGAGGGCAGTTCGCTGATGAGTTCGGCCGAATAGCGGCGATTCACGTCGATTCTGTGCTGCTTGCGCCATGCGACCAACTCCTGTCGCGCAGAAATTCGCTCGTTGACCGTCAAACGCAACGCCTTATGAATCGCCTGATAGATGGAGGCACGGGATGGGATGCGCTCTTTGGCAATTTGCTTGCTGAGGGTTTGCAAATCGGCCGATTTCTCTGAGTTGCGCGCCAGCTTGGCAATGAGCTTGCCCGCTTCCTGCGCCTCAGCAATGATTGGCGCATTTTTTGCCTTCCATGCCGCTTTCATCGCATCACGCGCAGTGGTTGTTTCAACTTCTTCAATCGCAACCAGCTCTTCTTCTGTTGCCAATCCCTCGTCTAAAATGTAGGTGCGCAACCATTTCAAGCAGTCGTGTTCCGCTTCCCATGCGAGACGTTCGGCCGATTTATAACGTTCATGACTGCCCGATGTGCTGTGTCCCTGTGGTTGCGTCAACTCGGTGACGTGAATAATCGCGGGAACGTGCTCCTCACGCGCAATGCGTGCCGCCTTTTGGTAAGTTTCGACCAGTGCTGGATAGTTCCAACCCGGCACCGTGTAAATGTCGTATCCCGTTTCAGAATCTTCCGTGCGCTGGAATCCAGAAAGCAATTCGCTCAAGTTCTCTTTGACGATTTGATCCTTGTTGTGGACTGAAATGCCATACTCATCATCCCAAATCGAAATGACGGCGGGTGCTTTCAACACGCCAATTGCGTTGACTGACTCCCAAAATAACCCTTCAGCACAACTTGCATTCCCAATTGTGCCAAATGCGATCTCATTCCCATTGCGCGAAAATTTTGTTAGCTCTTGCAGCTCTTCTAATTCACGATAGAGGCGTGATGCATAGGCGAGACCGACGAGACGCGGCATTTGTGCAGCCGTTGGCGAAAGGTCAGCCGCCACATTGACCATCTCCGTTTGCGTCTTCCATGCGCCATTTTCGTCAAGTGAACGCGATGCAAAGTGGGCGTTCATTAAGCGACCGCCTGAATTTGGCTCTGCCTCGACATCGACATTGGCGTAAAGCTGGGCAAAGAACTGTTGCAACGTGGTCTGCCCCAGCGCAAACATCCAAGTTTGATCGCGGTAGTAACCAGATCGCCAATCGCCATTTTGGAACGCATGGGCAAGCGCAATTTGCGCCGTCTCTTTCCCATCGCCAAAAATGCCAAATTTGGCACGCCCACTCAACACTTCACGACGGCCGAGCAAGCTCACTTCTCGACTCCGAAAGGCGAGTGCATAGGCGGCTTTCACGTTTTCTGCATTCAAGATTTCAGCAAGGGGGTCAATATCTGTAGCTATAGGCATGTGCGGAATTCCTCTAAATTTTAACTAGCTTATACGGATTGTGGCGCAACTTGCGTAGTTTGGATTACATTATGCGCCAATTTATCGTAACGAGGGTTATTTGCACATTATTATAGCTAAAACGATTAAAAATGTGAAATCTAGCAGGACTTTACTACCTGAAAAATGTATCTTATTGCATATCTAAGGGGGTGGGGAAAAGTGGCGGGTGGCGAGCGAGAAACAAGGTGCGCAAGCGAGGATTTGCTGAATCCTATCTCTCTGCTCTCGACTCATCTCCCGCCATTCACTGCATCGTCCTGCATTCTAAATACAAAGCCCCGTCATACCTGCGAAGGCAGGTGTCCATTCTTAGTTGCAGTTTAAAAAATAGATCAGGTAACCAAATCGGCGCGTGTTTCGGGAATGTCACTCCGTGACCCTACGGTATGGATTTCCCGAAACTTCCTCGCCAAAAAAGTGGATTCCCGCCTGCGCGGGAATGACAGATCGATTACCGAACTAATTTCTTAAAGACCAACAGTAAAGTAAATCCTGTCATACCTGCGAAGGCAGGTATCCATTCTTCTCTAAGATAAAAAGATGGTATGCCGACGGGCTGGGCCGACAGAAACAGTCGAAACTGGCACGCCGATCTGTTCGGCGACATAGTTGACATAAGCTTGAGCGTTGGCGGGGAGTTCGTCGAAATTGGTGCAGTTGATAATATCTTCTGACCAGCCCGGACGTGATTCGTAGACGGGCGTGCAGGCGAGAAGGTGATCATTATCGGCCGAAAACCGCACCCGCTCCCCATCGTGCTCATACGCCACACAGACGGGAATCTCCTCCAATCCGCTCAAAATATCGAGCTTTGTCAGCACCAATTCAGTGAATGAGTTGATGTCGCTGGCGTACTTGAGGGCGGGCAGATCGAGCCACCCAACGCGACGCGGCCGACCTGTCGTCGTGCCATACTCATCCCATGGATTTTCCCCTGAACCGCGCAACCGTCGCGCTGCGGCCCCATCTAGCTCTGTCACAAAGGCACCCGCACCCACGCGACTACTAAAAGCTTTGGTCACGCCGATAATCTTATCAGCCGCCTTCGGCCCCAATCCCAATCCGAGCATCGCGCCGCTGGCGGTTGGGGAAGAGCTGGTCACAAATGGATAAGTCCCGTGATCCAGATCGAGCAGCGTTCCTTGCGCCCCTTCCGCCAAAATACGCTTGCCGTCTTCCAACGCTTCGTGCAAAAAGCCGACGCCATCGGTCAAATGGGGGGCAATTTGTCGCGCATACTCAAGATATTCAACCGCAATCGCCTCGGCGTCCAGTGGCTCTGCGCCATAGATGGTGGTCAGGATCACGTTTTTCGCCGCGATGTGGGCGTGAATCGCGTCCGCCAACGCTTCGGGATGGGCCAACATGCCCGCACGAATACCGCTGCGGTCTGTTTTGTCGGAGTAGGCGGGGCCAATGCCGCGTTGTGTTGTACCAATCGCCTTATCGCCTAATGCCTTTTCCTTCGCCGTGTCCAGCGCGATGTGGGCTGGGGTGATGAGATGCGTCGTGTTGCTAATCAACAACCTGTCAGGCTCAATAGAAACGCCGCGCTCGCGCAAGTCAGCGACTTCACGCAAAAACACCTTGGGATTCAGCACAACGCCACCCCCAATCAAACAGGTCGTATTCTCGTGGATAATGCCTGATGGAATGAGATGTAATTTGTAGATTTGATCGGCAATGGTAACGGTGTGTCCTGCGTTGTCGCCACCGCTGAAACGCGCAACGACATCCATCTTCGAGCCAAGTAGATCGGTAATTCGACCTTTCCCCTCGTCCCCCCACTGTGCGCCAATAATGATTGATACGGTCATGTTCTTTTCCTTCCACACACGAAAAACCCGACATCGTCTGTCGGGTTTTTTTCACGGAATAAACAGTGTCCAATAAGAAAAGCTGGTCACTGTTTCCACAAACTGACTACTGACTAAATCAGGCCTTCTGCGGCAACTGTATCGCGTTCGCTGATCAACTCTGCCTCTGTCGCGTCGATCATCTGCTGCGCCCAGTCACTAATCTCCAATCCCTGCACAATCTCATAGCTGCCGTTGCCATCTGCACGCAGTGGGAAGGAGAAGATCAACCCTTCGGCAACGCCATAGCTGCCGTCTGACATGACACCCGCAGAGAACCAATCCCCGTCTGGCGTCGCGTTTTCCATGCTGACGATGTGATCGAGGGCGGCATTGGCGGCTGACATCGCGGAAGATTGTCCGCGCGCGTTGATGATTTCTGCACCACGATTTTGTACCGTCGTGACAAAGTCGCCGCGCAACCATTCATGGTCGCTGATGACTTCATAGGCGGGTGTGCCATTGATGAGCGCGTTTTCCGCGTCAGGGTACATCGTCTTGCTGTGGTTGCCGAAAATCGCCATGTTGGTCACATCGCTGATCGCAACGCCAGCCTTTTCTGCCAACTGACTAATCGCGCGATTTTGGTCGAGACGTGTCATGCCCGCAAAACGGCTGTTTGGTACGTCGCTGTTGTTGGCGGCGATCAGCGCGTTCGTGTTGGCAGGGTTGCCCACGACGATCACTTGAACATCATCAGCCGCCTTGTTCAGCGCATTGCCCTGTCCCGTGAAGATGGGGCCGTTGCCGAGCAGCAAGTCTGAGCGCAACATTCCTTTGCCACGTGGCTTTGCACCAATCAACATCGCCCAATTGATGCCATCAAACGCCTCTTCGACATTGTCGGTCAAGACCATTTTGGTGAGCAGCGGGAATGCACAATCGTTCATTTCCATGGCGACCCCTTCGAGTGCGCCAAGTGCGGGGGTGATTTCAAGCAGGCGTAGTTCAACTTCTGTATCTTTGCCGAAAATTTCGCCAGATGCGAGGCGAGGAAGGGTGGCATAGCCGATGTTACCTGCCGCGCCTGTGACGGCGACGACGACTTTGTTACGTTTCATTTAAGAACTCCTATGTTGAATGGATATCTCTCCATTCTGCTTAACAAGCGGACTCATATCCGCTCAACATTGTAAAAGGTTATTTTAAAGGGTTTTGGTTGGGAATAGTGATTATCGGCAAGTTGGTGCGAACTGGCAAAGAAAACAGACAATTGGAGAAGGATACAAAGCGAATTTTGATGATCTATTGTTGTAGAAAGGCAACCGCTTCAGCGCGTGAATTGAAGATGCGGAAAATTTTGTCAAAGCCAACCATCGCAAAAATCTCCTGCACGCGCTCGTTGAGATTGACAAGCACAACGTCGCCTCCTTTTTGATGCGCGTGCCGCCATGCGGTGACGAGCGTGCGCAGTCCCGCACTGTTGCAGTAGGTGGTTTCAGCGAGATCCACGATGATGTGGGGTTTTTCGGCCGAAACCAACTCATTCAACACCGCTTCCAACTCATCTGTGAGCGTCGTATCCAATCGGCCGAAAACACGTACCATTGGAATCTCATCCAACGTCTCGCGCACGACAATTGATTTATCTGATGGCAACCATTTCATAAGTGTAACCCGATTCTTGTTTGCAATTCGTTCATAGCGCACATCGTCCATCAACGTTCGCATAAAGTGCATTCCCAAACCACCAACCTTGACTTCGCTGTGTGCGCTGTCGGCCGCTGGCAATGCAACAAGCGCGTGCTGGGCATCAAATGCCGCACCGCTATCCTCAATCACAATCCGAAAATCTCGCTGATTGTGCTGCCATTCAACCGAGATTTCCCCTTTGTCTTCTCCCTTATAGCCATGTTCAATGACGTTTGTACACGCTTCATCACAGGCGAGTTCGAGATGATAGCAGGTGCGTTCATCAAAACCAGCGGCAACGGCGGCTTGCGTGACAAATCGGCCGATTTCCCGAATCTGATCATACCGCCCCATGAAGTTCGCGCTTTGTTTCATCTCAGTTGCCAACTGATGCCCATTTAGGTCTGTTGGTGGCATCTTAGGCTGGGTCACTCAAAAACTGTGTCACAGCCAATCCCGTAATGACGGATGCAACCATCACTGTAAATAGCGAGGTCAACATCGGTCTTGTATCAAAAAATAATGTCGCTAACTGAAATCCCAACCCCCAGCCAATTGTGCTAACAATCAGCCATAGATACCAGTCTAGCGCAATCGGCCGAATTAGAAATGCTTGCAGCACGCCTAAACTCAACCCTACAATGATACCAATCAATCCCCCAACGACGACCCCGCCGCCCACCGATCCAACCGACACATTACGCGCCAATAGTTCCGTCATCAACACCTGACTAAAAAACTGTCCGACGATAAAACCCACGGTTGTGGCGATGATCCAAACGAACGCGGGCAGACGCAGATAACGCCGAATGACAAATGCTTGGCCAATCCCCATCATGGCCGCCATGATGCCAAAAATGGTGCGTGCGCGTGTGCCTTCAGCGATATTTGTGGTCAGGATTAGTCCCAGCGACCAACCAAGTATGGAAAAGAAAACCCATTGTAGCCAAAAGATGGTTTGGGCTTCTCGGTTAAATTGAGGGTTGTAATTGGACATATAGAAGGGAGTTTAGCGAAGAATGGGACAGTTTGGCGGGAAATCAGGTTAACTGTTTTCAAACGTCAAGGTATTGGTGAAGGAACCGCGATTGCTCAATGCATGGGCAGGGGTGTAATTCGGCCGAAAATAGGGTCGCACCGTCACCAGCAGCTTTCCATCACGCCACACCAAATAGGTCTTTAAGTCGGTCACCTGCCAACTTTGATAGTGTGATTTTAGCTTTTCGGGGATGTGAATCGGCCGATTTCCAACCGACTCACCCGTTGTCGGCTCCAAAAGATGTGCCTCTAGCGGCGCGTCCGCAATCCAATAGTTTGGCGGACTCGCATAGCGAATCACCAACAGCTTCCCATTGATCATTGTAAAGCGTTGGATCGTCTGCCATGGCCGCGACCATAATATCCGACCCTCTTCATGGATGTAGTGCAAATGATAGTTGTGGAGTGACCCGCCCCCGCCATATTCGCCGCACGTGATCGCCAATAAATGGGTGTTATCTACACAGGCCAACCGATTGCCTTCTGCAACCTGCAACATGCGATACCCACTCGTTACATCAAGCGAAATACTCCAAAACGGTTCGCCTAGTCGATGCTTATGACGACTAATCCGCACATGGGTCCGTGACTGTCGCGCCACAGAGACATGATCGTTCTGCCACTGGACAGTGTTGTAATCGGTGTCGGAACGGTCAATTTTTAGACGGCGGCTCATTTGCGCTCCTTAAGCAGACGCAACCCTTTCGGTAGCGGTGATAGCAGGACAACTGTGGCGGCGATCAAACTAAAAATGCTGGCAACTTGCGCAATGTTGGCTTGTCTGCGCAACGTTGGAATAAGTTCACTCACGAACTCTCCCGCATTGCCTTGAAATACAAACGGCGCACTCAAAAAGAGTCGCTCCTGACCAACGCCATCACGCACAGATTCCCCTAAATAGCCGCGTCCATACACAATCACCTCGTCATTTGGCAAAAGATAGCGCGTTGTTTCGGCTGTGCCGGTTGTGTCCTCATTCCAGCTATACTGCTCATAAATTGCCTGCTCAATTTCGACCTCTCCCCCTCGTAACTCCAACAACAGCTCAGGCAGTTGAAACTCTGCGCTGCCATCCTCCCCTGAACGCACATAGGCGACGTAGCCTGTGTCACCCACTGTCTCATTGGCAGCGCTCAGTCGCCCTTGCAGCACCATTGATTCCCCCGCCTTTTCCGCACGCAGCGCGTCCTCTATTGTCAATAATAGTGGCAACGTTGCTAGCTCGCTTTCGGCGCGACTGTTCAACAGAAATGCAACGCCGATTATCAACAGGATGAACCCTGCCATCGTTGTGACAATTGCATATCGGGTCAATTTCCAAAGGGAGTTCGCACGACGAAACCCAAAGTAGGCGGCTAGAAAAGCGATGAGAAGCGTGCTGACAAGGCTTAAAATGAGGGGAAGCATTGCGTCATTATAACATAACACTTATGTCAAAATGACAGGGATTTTGCATTTCAGTCAAACATTCAAGATCTATGTAGGGTCAATTTGGAAATCGATCTGTCACGTCTTGCAATGGTGCATTACCCATTTTCGGACTCTATTTGTTTTTCTGAACAGCGATCGGCCGGAATTGAGAAGTTGAATTGCGCACCACCACTGGGAGACTCCGTGACCCAAATGCCCCCGCCATGTGCTTCGACAGCTAAGCGACAAAAGGCCAACCCCAACCCAATCCCCTTAGATGTATTATTGGGGGTGCGATAGAATTTTTCGAAGATCGAGCGACGATACTTCGCGGGAATCCCCGGCCCCTCGTCTGCGAGCGAGATTTCGACGTATTTTTGGGCATTATCTAACTTAGCAGTAAGCGTAATCGTGTCGCCCCGTTTGCTAAATTTCACCGCGTTATCAATCAGGTTGATAATAATCCGCTCGATCATATCCTTATTGACGTGCAGCAGTGGCAACCCGTCAGCGATTTCGAGCGCAAGCGTCATGCCCTTTGTCTGCATCGGCATTTCCATCATCAAGGCAACAAACTCAAAGATCTCATCTGTTGTGACACAACGTTGCTCATGGATGGGATGTCCCGCTTCGAGCTGATTGATGTCCAGCAATGAACGAATCAGATGGCGTAACCGTTGACTGCTGCGATAGGCAACCGTCACCATCATCGAGGCGATTGGGTCAATATCTTTTGGCAACAGATCATCATCGAGCAATTCGAGACTTGAAATGACGTTGCTCAACGGATTTTGCATGTCGTGGAACAGCATCGCGGTTAAATCATCACGCATCTGCTCTAATTCGACCTGCTTTGAGATGTCGTGATAGATCCATTGCAATTCGTCATACTTCCCATCACCTGTGCGCTTGACGTGAACCTCGACTGGAATGAGCTGCTCGTCCTGTGTGACGGCTCGACGTTGCATCACATGCACTTTACCGACGCTCTCCCCTAGCACATCACGTCCTTCCGCCAAAATATTGCCACGATGGAGCTTGTCGATAGATACACCGACTAAATCACGCCGCTTATATTTTAGGAAAGAGCGTACACGCCGATTGACCTCTCGAATAATGCCGTCGTGGTCAGTGATGATGATCGCGTCGATGCTATCCTCAAACAGATTGGTATAACGCGCTTCGGCCGCTTGCGTGCGGTGGTACTGTTCCGACTTGTCAATTGCGCTACTTGCCAGACTCGCCAAACGATTCAATACACGTAAATCGTCATTTAAGAACATGCCATTGGGTGGATTGATCGCCTGAATTGTGCCGAGCACGCGCTCATTTGCCTCTAGCGGTGCGCAGATTATGGCGTCCGTTCGCAACCCCGACCGTTGATCGCCAATGGTCGTAAAACGGGCATCTTTGCGCGGGTCATTGACAATAACAGGTTGGGCATTTTCCATCACCCAGCCCGTAATCCCATGGTTGCGCGGCAGACGCAGGCCGACTATTTCATCCTTGCCCGCCCCTTCCGCCAAGCGGTAGACGAGTTCATCCCCCTCAACAAGTGCCACAGAAATCGCCTCTGCATTGAGCAGTTCGTTCATTTGGCGCAACATCGACTGCATGATTTCGTTGACATCAAGTGAGGAGTTGATCGCCTTGCTCGCGGCATTAAATAGTTCAGCCTCACGTAGTTGGCGTTGGGTTGTTGTATGCAGGCGCGCGTTTTCGATGTTGCTGGCGGCTTGACGGGCGATTGCCTCTAACAAATTGACATCACTAAAATCGAATTGGCCGACACCCTGTTTTGTAATTGTAATCGCCCCAATGGGGCGATTGCGTGCAATAAGTGGCGTACAGATCGCCGACCATGGCTCCATTGCGGTGGCATGATCAGGTCGGCGCCACCAGCGTGGGTCGGTCAGTGTATTTTGAATGCAGATCGTTTGGTGGGAGCGCACCGCCTGTCCTGCGATGCCATATTCCATGACCTGGCCGATAAACGGCAGGTAGTGCGTTTGGTAGCTATCATCACCATCGACATTCCAACTATACTCGACGCCGCTCTCAGTATCGGCAATGATAATGCTGCCACTACTCGCGTTAAGTTCGACAGCGGCAACACGCAGTACTCGTGGCAAGATTACTGAAATATTCAGACCATCTGCTTCTGCTTGTCGCAACATGTCATTGACCACATAGAGCAGTTGCAAATGTTCTTGTTGTTTTTGCATTGTGTTGGATGCGATTCGGCCCATCAGTTACACTTTTTCCTATGCCGTCAGTATAACATGGGGAAACACAAGGCATGCTTGTTTCCTTATAGTTGCTGACAGATGTTCACGCATTTTTTTCGTTACTGCGGGATGCGTTAAATTGGTTGAGAGGGGTCACGCGTACGGAACGATCATACTACGCATTCTAAACGGTGTGACCTGTTTTTCACACGTTACATTATCAAGTTGCTAAACTCTAACTTCAGTAAAGACGGATACACAAAATGGTGGATCAGATGCGAAAAACAAAGACTATTTGGATCCTTTGCGCTATTTTCACGCTTTTATTAACGGGAAGTCTCATCGCTGATGAGCAGGTGACACAACAATCGGCCGAAATCCTCGTCATTCCCGAATCATTTGACCCAGCTGTTGGGGATGTAATTTTGGCAGAACGGGGTGCTGGGATGTTGGATCTATCGCCACGACCGATTAACTACGGGGTAAATTTTATCAGTTCGGCCGAAGAACCCGCCGACAACGAACGCTATAACAATGGCCTTGCCACTGGCGCCAAGTGGAACCGCTGGCCGCTCTATTGGCACACGATTGAGAAAAACGCCGATCAGTATGACTTTTCCGCTCACGATCCTGTCGTCATTGCGGATACCGAGCGCGGCCTGATTATCAACGCCGTCTTGATGGGCATTCCGGGATTTTATTTTGACAATGGGAATGCGGTTGCCAACACGCTTTATGAACCGATTTTCAGCGATGGGAGCGACATTCCGGGCGCGGGCAAGACAATCAACCCCAACAATAAGTGGGCGCGCTGGATCAATACGACCGTTGCCCGCTACAAGCCATATGGCGTTTTGTCGCAACAGCAAGGCTGGACCAATACGCGCGGGATTCAACATTGGGAGCTTTGGAATGAACCCGATCTACCAGACTTCTTTGACGGCAGCAAAGCGGATTATGCGCGGTTGCTCAAAGTGGGCTACTTTGCCGTCAAGCTCGCCGATCCACAGGCGACGGTGCTCTTTGGATCGATGGCAAACAACTTTGACGATCTCAACTACTATGCGGATGTTTTGGGTATTTTGAGCAACGATCCGCAAGCACAACAGCATGGCTATTTCCATGATGTGATGGCGACCCACAGCTACTACTATCCATGGCAAAGTTGGTATCACGTCTATCGGGCACGGGTGGCGATGGATAGCTTTAACATCGACAAAGAAATTTGGCTCAATGAGATGGGTGTCCCCGTTTGGGATGATTATCCGGGCCCTGTGTGGGATGCCTATAGCCCCTATCGTGCAACGATGGCAGAATCGGCCGATTACACCGTCATGTCGGGCTTCTATGCAGCCTATGCGGGTGCCAATGCGTTATTCCACTTCCAACTCTACGATGGCTGTGGGAATCAGCCTCAAGGCACAAATTTTCCGCCGCATAACGGTGAATTGTGTCGCTCTGATGGGATGTTGGTCAGCGATCCGAGTAAGCCGTGTTCGGGGGATGCGTTTGGGCTGTACCGCAATAGTCCCGAGTCAGTTTGTTTTAATCAGCATTCCGCAGCAGAAACACCACGCGAGGCATTTGCAGCGTTCAAGCTGTTGGCGCAATATCTGCAAGATGTGACCCCATTGGCTCGCTTCAAGGTTTGTACACACGGTTCGCCAAATAATGATCAGGAGTGGATTGCATTTTATCGGCCGAATACCAACCAACGTATCATGGCCGTCTGGTCATGCACGGGTTCGGCAAAATCGGCCGTTATTCCAGCCATCGACACGGGCGCGCTCCTGATGACACCCGACGGAGCGGAACGCTTTATCTCACCCGCCACCAACGGCAACTACTACTTAACGCTGCCGGCTGCAACAAACCGCAACTATCCCAATCCAAACGATGGTTTCTGGCCGCTAGGCGGACGTCCCTATGTACTTGTTGAACGCGATCTGCAAGCCCCAACAGTCGGCATAGAAGGAACCGAACAGGGCAGCGCGATTGCGGTTAACTGGTGGGGGAACGATGGGATGGGGAGCGGCATCAAGGATTATACGATTCGTATCGCTGTCGATGGCGGCACATCTCGCGATTGGCTCGTCAACACAATCGCCACGACTGCCAACTTTACCGACCCCTATCAGCACGGCGTAGAGTTTACGGTTGTGGGTCGCGATTATGGCGGTAACATCCGCACGGCGACGCAACTGGTCGGCACGCTACCGCCCATCGAGGCCCCCACGCTTTCCCTCGCAGCTGATCGACAGACGGCCGCGATCAACGAACGCATCAACTTCACCATTCAGTTCAGCAACCCCGCTGGCAGTACCAATAATAATGTCAATGTGGTGAATCAATTACCAGCCCCGTTTATCTTCCTCAACGGCTCTCAGTATGCGTCAAAGGGGACGGTGACGCACAGCAACGGGGTCGTGCGTTGGTCGGGCAGTCTGGCACCGCACGAGACGGTGACGCTGGGGTTTGGGGTGCGCGTTAACTGGGTAAATAGCGTTACTGAGTTTGTCGAAAACAGTTTGACGCTGACCGATGGACACAACAATACCAGTACGCGCACGGTGGGCGTACTGGTGTTAAATCAGTTGTTGATGCGGGAAAAGACCTTTCTGCCGATTGTGGAGCGGTAGGCTAAACGATGCAGTAGACGCGCAACGGCGCGATTTTTGGTCTTAGGTAATGACGGGATCGATTTCGGCCGAAAACGTCTCATACAATCGCTCTTCAACAATTTGCTGCAACTTCAACGCCGTTGCATGAATCTCCACAAACGACGTGTAGAGCGGCGTGATGCCGATCCGAATGTTATCTGGCGCGCGAAAATCGGGGATGATGTTCATCTGCTCGATCAGACATTGTGTGATGCGCCACCCTTCTGGATGACCGAGCGAGACGTGTGAGCCGCGCCGCGCCGTCTCCCGTGGCGAGTTGAGCTGGTAGCCCAAAGGTGCCAGCAACGCATCGTACAGTGCGATCAGATATTCGGTCTGGGCCACAGATTTTTGCCGAATCCGCTCCATTCCCGCTTCGATCAGCAAGTTCACGCCGATCTCAATCGGTGCAATCGACAGGACATTTGGCGTCCCCGTCAGAAAGCGGTCAATGTTTGACTTTGGTGTGTAGGTATAGTCAAAATCGAACATCTGCTGCTGACCAAACCAGCCTTGAATTGGATTTTCCAACTTCGCCTGCAAATCACGTCGCACATAGAGAAATGCGTTGGAGCCAATCCCGCCATTGAGATATTTATAGGTGCAGCCGATAGCGAGATCGGCATTCGTCTCGTTGAGCATAACTGGAACGGAGCCCGCCGCGTGGCTCAAATCCCAGAGGACGAGTGCGCCCGCCTTGTCGGCCGCCGCATTGATTGCAGCCATATCATAGGTGTATGCACTCTTAAAAACGGTGTGTGAGATGGTGACGAGCGCGGTGTCTTCGTCGATTGCCTCAATGATTTGCTGAGCAGGCGCGTGGATACCATCGGCCGATTTTATCACCACAATTTCATACTGCTCTCCCAACAATTTGCAAACGCCATCTAAGATATAAATATCGGAGGGAAAGTTGAGGTCGTCGGTGATTATTTTTGTACGTGACGAGCCAGCATACCGTATGGCAGCGACCGCCAGCTTAAATAAATTGACACTGGTCGATTCGGCAATAACGACCTCATCCGCCTGTGCGCCAACAATTTGCGCGATTTTGGCACCGATATTCTGTGCGACATGGATATATTTTTCGCCCCAACTGCGAATCAGTCGCTCAGACCACGTATGTTGAATGTCGTCAAGCAGCGTTTTTGTCGCTTTAGGCATTCGGCCGAGCGAGTTTCCGTCGAGATAGATCAGATTGGGATCGGGGATGATAAAGCGATCTCGAAAGGAGGCGAGAGGGTCTTGTGCGTCAAGTTCTTGGGCGTAGGATAGATCGGTTTGCATAGGTTTCTTGGCTTGCGAGGCGCATGGTCACAACATCGGGTGTAATCATGCTGGTCGCTGGCAATCTTTTCATTAAATGATAACTGATTTCTTGCGCCGATGCTGTGCATAATTGTGGTACATTTCCAACTATGCAACTAAACGAAGAACAACAAGCGATGCTCGATGGTGAGCGAGGACGTGCCAAACAGATGGCTATGCGTCTCGTGTTAGATATGGCGGCGGCGGCAGGGGCAGATGAGCTGATTCCAGTTCAATCGGCACACATTTCGGGAGTATCTCCCTTGACGGGGGGGCTAGGCTTGCGGCAGTTTTTGGCCCGGTTGGGGAAGGATCAATCGGCCGAAGTTGCCATCCCAACAACCCTCAATTCCGCTGGCTGCGATCCCGAACAGTTCGATCTCATGCACATCACCGCCCCCGACTTTCTCGAACACAACAATGAGATCGTCGCCAGCTACACCAAGCTCGGCATTCGGCCGACTCAATCCTGCATCCCTTACGAATGGGACGGGGTGGTGACGGAAGGGGTCGCGGCGTGGGCAGAGTCAAACGCCATCTGCTTTGGCAATTCTTACTGCGATATGCTGACCAATCGGGAATCGGGGCTATCCGCATTGGCCTGTGCACTAACCGGTTACACGCCAAAATATGGCTTGCTGGTGGAAGGGGCAAATCGGCCGAACTTACTCGTAGAGGTTTCGGCCGAATTAGACGATCCCACCGATTTCTCCATTCTCGGCGACTGGATTGGCACCCAACGCAAATCAAGTTGGCACACACCGCTCGGCCCAATTCCGCAAATCAGGGGACTTTCGGCCGAACTCTCCCACGAACAGCGCAAGGCTCTCACGGCCGCCGCCGCAAACTATGGCGTGCCACAACTCTACATCGGTGATGATCGCGTGCCCGCCTCTGGGGAAAATGAGGGTTCTTCCATCCAAGACACCCTGCACTTCACGCAAGCCACGCTAGACCAACGCTACGCCGATCTCGCCCCCACCGCCCAACCCGACCTCATCGTTTTAGGCTGTCCACAAGCCTCTATGGGCGAACTGCGCGCCATTGCCAAGCTGCTCAAGGACAAAACCGTTTTGCCCACCCTTGAGCATCTCGACACACCGATGCTGTGGGTCTTTACATCCAGCCAAAACAAGGAGATCGCAGAAAGCGTCGGCGTGGCAAAGGTGATTAACGATGCGGGGGCACTGCTTCTCGCTAACACCTGTCCTGAAGTTGTTCCCTATGACCGTCGCTGGGTCAAAAACATTCTCACCAATTCGATGAAGGCAGAACACTACATCAAGTCTGGCTTAAATGGAATTCCCACAGCTGTTGTGCCGTTGGCAACCTGCATCGCGGTGGCAACGGGGGAGCGCAAGATTGAGGCAGCGGAGCAGAATGCGAGCAGTGAAGAATCAGCCATTGGGCGTCAACAGTCAGCCAAGCGTTTTTCTAAGATCAATGCAGTAGATCAAAAACGTCAAGACTCAGAACGCAACGCTTTTGAAGGTCGTGGGCTGCCCTCGCAAGGTGATTTTGTTGTAACGGGGGAGGCATTTGTTACTGAGGTGCCGATTACGTTATTAGGTTATGTCAATCGAACAACGGGTGAGATTGAAGAGGCGGGGCATCCTCGTGATGGAGAGAGCGTGGCGGGCAAGATCGCCATCTTCCCGAAAGGCAGCGGCTCGTCTGTCGCGCCCTATGTCCTGCTGGAACTCTTCTATCAAGGCAACGCGCCACTTGCAATTGTCAACACAGAGATCGATCAGCAGTCCGCCCCAGCCTGTTCGCTAGAGGGGATTCCGTATGCGTATGGGTTTGATTTGGAAATTGTGCGGGAAATTACGCACGGGGCGCAAATTGAGTTGAAGCGTGTTGGGGGCATTGTGACGTTGCGGACAATCGAATAAGTACTGCACCAAGATCACGTCCCTATTCCAATCCTCACAGTACTTAATACAGCGCAAAGTAATACCAATCGTGACGACAAGTGATGTAAATTGTAAACACTGAAAACCCGAGTTTCTGCCAGAAACTCGGGTTTTGAAGGTCGAACATCTGAAACTTGTTCTCAGAATTGGTATAAGTCCTGTCATACCTGCGAAGGCAGGTATCCATTCTTTCTAAAACTGGATTCCCGTCTTCGCGCGAATGACAACGCCATAAAACTTACTTTACGCTGTACCTACAAACTACTGCAAATTCTCGAAAATCCCCGCAGCACCCATGCCCCCACCAATGCACATCGTGACCATGCCGTATTTGCTGCCACGCCGCTTCATTTCGTTGACGAGCTGCACGGTCAACTTCGCGCCGGTCGCGCCGAGTGGATGGCCCAATGCAATGGCGCCGCCGTTGACGTTGACCTTTTCAGGATCAAGCCCTAACTCACGAATAACGGCCAAAGATTGTGATGCAAATGCTTCGTTCAATTCGATCACGTCGATGTCGTCAAGCGTCAAGCCCGTGCGCTCCAAAACTTTTGGAATCGCGGCAATGGGGCCGATACCCATGATGTCGGGGCGCACGCCGCCGACGGCATATCCAACAAAGCGTGCGAGCGGCTGCATGCCGAGTTCTTCAGCTTTTGCGCGTTCCATCAGCAAAACACCCGCTGCACCGTCGCTCAAGGGGGATGCGTTACCAGCCGTGACGCTGCCACCCATCTTGAAAACGGGACGCAGCTTACCGAGTGATTCGGCCGATGTTTGCGGTCGGAAATGTTCATCCGTATCAAACGTCACGGTCTCGCGTACCATGCCGCGCTCATCATCGAGGAAGACCTCTTCGATTTCAAGTGGCACGATCTCATCTTTAAACTTGCCCGCCTCTTGCGCTGCCCATGCCCGGCGATGACTTTCGGTGGCAAATGCGTCTTGATCTTCACGCGAAACGCCAAATTCTGCTGCGACGTTTTCCGCCGTATAGCCCATGCCCATATACACTTCTGGCATCTCTTCGACAATCGTCGGGTTGAGCGACATGCGGAACCCCGTCATTGGGACGAGACTCATCGTCTCCGCACCACCCGCGATGATTGCGTCTGCGCCATTGGCAATGATGCGTTCGGCCGATTGTGCAATTGTCTGTAACCCGCTGCTGCAAAAACGGTTTACCGTCATGCCCGGCACGGTGTCGGGTAGGCCAGCGAGTAGGGCGATCGATCGGCCGAAATTCAGCCCCTGTGACCCCTCTGGCATCGCACACCCAACAACCACATCATCGATCACTTCAGGTTCGACCCCTGACTCTTCCATCAAGCTCTTAATGACCGCCGCCATCATGTCATCTGACCGATAGTTGCGCGTCACGCCTTTTTTTGATTTTCCAATGGCGGTCCGTTTTGCCGCCACAATAACTGCTTCTCTGCTCATTTTATTCTCCAGCGTCAGCCCCGCGTCACGTGGTTCCGACGGTGTATGTGTCATGGTACAGGCTGCGTAAAATCAACCTTCGTTGGTTCCGTATTTTATCCAAAGTCGCTCCGTAATCATTGCCCGTTTTTCTTCTCTGGCAATGCGTTGCGCCATGATATAGGACTGCTTTGGCACGGCGGGACGAAGTGTGGCGATAGTTTCGGCCGAATAGAGACCCGAACTCACCTTAGTCCGCCCCCCCATTTCAGCACCAGATAGCATCCGCACACCATTTATTCTTGGAAAATAGCCATGATTAATTCTGTTCATTTTACGCAGCATGATTCACCTCTAGTTACGCAATGGCTTGCCTGTTTGCAGCATGTGCATAATACGTTCTTGTGTTTGCTTGTTACCACACAGCGACAAAAATCCTTCGCGCTCTAAATCCAAAATGTACCATGGGTCTACCCATTGACCCGCGCTGAGGTCGCCACCGCACATTGCCCACGCCAATTTCTGTCCAACCACACCATCATACTCAGTGGCGTAGTTGCCCCATTGGAAGCTCTTCAACCCCATCATCAGCGTATAGTAGAATTCTCGGCCGACGGCGTAAACCTGCTTCACCTCTGGTGGGGCAACATCCGCTTCAACCAATGACAGTGCCAATGCTTTGGCCCGTCCTAACCGCTGGTCAGCGTTAAAATTGATGATGTCATCATCGCGCAGATAACCCATGGAGCGATCTTCCCATGCGCTTGTGCCGACTTTTGCCGTCGCCACTTGAGTAAATGCCTCTTGTAAGACGGGCAGCAAATCTGCATTGGGCGTTTCCGCAACCGGATTGATTTTGCGCTCTAACAGCTCTTTCAAGCCACCGCCCGCAGGAATCAGTCCAACGCCAACCTCAACAAGACCCATGTAGGTTTCATGGTCAGCCACCGCTGCCCAGCCATGCATCGCCAGCTCAACACCACCGCCTAAGACGCGCTGGTGTGGTGCGGTGACCACTGGTTTCGGTGCGTGCTTCATTCGCATCACCGTCTTTTGCAAGGCGAGCACCTTATCGTTGATCGCGTCCCACATTCCTTGTGCCGCGCCAATCCCAACCGCTGCGATGTTTGCACCAACGCAAAAATCTTGCCCATCATTGCCGACGACGAGCGCATCAAAATCGGTGTCGAGCTTGTCAAGCGCAACGTTGATCATCGCCACCATCTCGTCGTCAATGGCGTTCATCTTGCTTGTAAACTCGACAATCGCTACGCCGTCACCCATATCGCGCAGTCGTGCGCTAGGATTTTGTTCAAGGACGTCCGTTTTTTGCAGGTGGATGACGTTCTTTTCAGTCGGCAGCAGCGCGTACTCGCCCGTGTTGAAATCGTAGTAGCTGCCGTTGGCGTAGAAGCTCTCATGCCCTTTGTCGAGCATCTCCTGCACCCAGTCCGCGATCTCAAAGCCGGCCGCCTGCATCTTTTCGGCCGTTTCTCGCACGCCCATGCTGTCCCACATTTCAAACGGCCCTGCTTCATGGGCAAAACCCCAGCGGTTCGCATCGTCCACGTCTTTCAAGCTATGCGCGATTTCAGGCGCAACGTGAGCGGCATAGGCAAGGTTGAAAAAGGTCGTATTGCGGACAAACTCGGCCGCGCGGTCATCTTCTTCGATCAGCGCATTCAGACGCTCGCCCAAATCAGCCATCTTATAGACTTTACTCACCGAATCAAAGCGTGGCTTGCCGCCATCGACATATTCCATCGTCTCGGGATCAAGCGTCAAGAAAACGCGCTGACCATTGACGCGGTCTTGCTTGTAATAGCCCTGCCCCGTCTTGTTGCCCAGCCACTTCTTCTCCATCATCGCGTCGATTAGGCCGACCGCCTTTTCATTGCGCAACACCTCACGATAGGGATCATCTGGAATTGCGGGATACAGATTATTGTTGACGTGATACATCACATCGAGACCGACGAGGTCAGTCAGGCGGAAGGTGGCCGTTTTCGGCCGACCGATCAATGGTCCCGTAATCGCGTCTACTTCTGCAATTGAATAGCCGTTATCCAGCGCATAGTTTGCCGCGTATGACCCAGTGATTGAGATAAAACGGTTGGCAATAAAGTTTGGCGTGTCCTTGCAAACAACGACACCTTTACCCAAGATGTTCGAGCCAAAATCAACCATGTAATCCAGCACGTCGGAGCGTGTCCATTCAGTTGGAATCAGTTCGAGAAGTTTCAAATAACGTGGGGGGTTAAAGAAGTGGGTTCCTAAAAACCGCCCTTTGAAGTCGTCGCTGCTATCTTCCACAATTTGCGTGATCGGAATGCCTGACGTGTTCGAGCTGATAATGGCGGTTGGCTTAACGACCTTCTCAAGCCGTGCCATCAGCTGCTTCTTTGGCTCCAACTGTTCGATAATCACCTCGACAACCCAATCACAATCGGCGAGTTTGTCTAAATCGTCCTGTGTGTTGCCTGTCGTGACGAGGTTTTGGCGATCAGGTCGCGCAAAACTGGCGGGCCGACTCTTCGTCAACCGCTTATACAATCCCTCGACCAACTGATTACGCTCCGCACGGCTATCGCCCGCGCCCGGCGTTGGAATATCCAAAAGCACAACTGGGATGCCGACGTTCGCCAAATGGGCCGCGATCCCGCCGCCCATCGTGCCAGCCCCGATAATGCCTACCTTTTCAATCCGAAATGTCATCTGCTAACTCCTCAAAAACCTCGCGCTCATGCACGAGGCTAGGTTGTGAAGCACGCTAGGCGTGCTTGCTAACTTAGCGGTAGGGGTCATCCTACCGATTGTGTTCAAATTTATGCCAACTCGCGGCGCGAATAGCCGAGCAGCACACGCGCGACGATCAACTGATTGATCTGTTTTGTGCCTTCGTAGATGTCGTTGATCTTCGCGTCGCGCATCCACTTTTCAGCCAGCGTATTGCGCGTGTAACCGATGGGGCCGAGCAGTTCAACCGCCTTTTGCGTGATCCACGTCACCGCTTCACCCGCACGATATTTGCACATACTCGCTTCCATACGGTTGCTTTCGCCATGCACCATCAGTGAAGTCGCCTTGAGCGTCAACAGCCATGCCGCCTTAAAGCGTGCTTCCATCTCGACCAGATCGACTTCGGCCGCAGTCCACTCATGACGCGGCTTGGTGTAATCGACGACTACCCCAACACTCGCCATCTCTTCTTGGGCGAACTCAAGCGCGGCGCGCGCGATGCCGATTGCGCTGGCGGCAACCATCGGCCGACTCGCATCAAACGTCTTCATCGCGCCCTTGAACCCTTTTGTCCCGCTTGCTTTCGAGCGCACTTCGGGGCTACCGAGAATGTTGTCATACGGAATACGAGCGTCTTGGAAGACGATTGCCACCGTATCGCTGGCGCGGATGCCGAGTTTCTCTTCCTGTTTTGGAATGCTCACACCGGGTGTGCCAGCCTCAACAATAAACGACTTGATGCCAGCCCGTCCCGCCGCAGGGTCAACCGTTGCCCAGACGACGACAAAGCCATCGCTCTCTTCCAACGCCAACATGCCATTGGTGATAAAAATTTTCTCGCCGTTCAGAATCCATTCGTTCGTCTCTTCATCCAGAACGGCGGTTGTCCGCATGGATGAGTTGTCGGAACCAGCCATTGGCTCCGTGATCGCCATCGCGCCCCATTTTGGTTCGCCGTCGAGCCACTTGCTGAAGATGCGGGCCTTTTGCTCAGGTGTTCCGACTGCTTCAACGGCCGAACCACCCAACGCAGGGCTTGGCAAGCAGAGATACTGCCCCGCATCCCCCCAACTCATCTCTTCGATCATCAGGATCATGCCAAGCATTGACCAATCCATTTTTTTCTTTGGCTTTGGCGCACTGCCATTGGTCTGACCGTTGCTACCATTTTTGCCATTTTTGCCATTCTTACCAAGACGCGCCTGATACATCGCCTTGACAAACGGCCACGTCATTTCAACAAACGCATCGGGGCGTGCATGTTCATTTTCGTCCAAGCTGCGCGAATAGGGGCGCATCGACTGCTCGGCAACTAATTTGTTTAACTGCTGTTGATTTCGGATAGATTCAGGATATGTAAAATCGATCATGTTGCTTCCTCTAGATAAATGTCATGCCATCGAATGATGCGAAGGCACGTGCGTTGCGGAGCCAGAGTTCGACCGGATATTCGCGGATGTACCCGTAGCCGCCGAGCGTTTGAACAGCGCGGTCGGCGACATCGACAACGATGCGGTCAATGAAATGTTTCATGACCGTCACATCGCGGGTCGCATCTTCACCCTTGTCGAGCTTCCATGCGGCTTCCCAAACCAACATACGTGCCGATTCAACATCAGAAGCCATGTCCGCCAGCATGAAGGCAATGCTTTGATTTTGAGCGATCGGCTTGCCAAATTGGACGCGCTGTTTCGCATAATCACGCGCATACTCAAATCCGGCGTTGGCAACACCGACAGCCGCCGCGCCAAGAGCAACACGACTGTGATTGAGGATTTTGCCAAAGTCGATACCTGCCTCGCCGCCGAGTTTGGAATCGGCCGAAACCCGCACCTCATCCAACGCAATCGAGAACGTGTCCAATGCCTTCAATCCCATCAACTTATCCCGTTCGCCTACACTGATGCTTGCCGCTGGCACAAAAAATGCCTGCGTGGCGCCATCTTCATTTGCATAAACGAGAATCGTCTCGGCATCGGCCGCACCGACGACAAAAATCTTCTTGCCGTTGAGAACGTATTCATCCCCATCACGTACGGCGGTCGTGTCGAGTTTGCGCGGGTTGAACTGATAGACTGGCTCCGTCAATGCCGCCGCCAATTTTGGCGCACGCTCATCAGCGAAAAGGGGCAAATACTGCTCCTTTTGTGCCTCCGTTCCACACAACATCACGGGAATGGCAACTTGGTTTGGCGACATAATCTTGAGCGTCGTCGCCAAATCGCCATAGGCAAACGCTTCGGTGGCAACGGCTCCCGTCACAACTGAATGCTCGCCAAACCCGCCATAATCTTCGGGAATCGCCGTTGGCAAAACACCGATCTCCCAGCCAGCTTGCACCACGTCGGCGGGCAGTTCGCCTGTTTCCTCTGCCTCACGGAACTGCTTGCGGACTTTATCGGCCGAAAATCGCCCAATCGCATCGACAAGCATCTGTTGTTCGTCATCTAGTCTGAAATCTAGCATTTGTTCCTCCGAAACGAGTGATAAATGGCGAGTGACAAGTAGTAACCAATACTTTCACTTATCACTTACTACTTACCACCTTTCTTAATCGCGTCTGCGACTCGCGCAACGCGCACGTTTTCTTTTACATCATGCACACGCACGATATTTGCACCGCTGGCGATACCGAGTGCGGTGGTCGCCAACGTGCCTTCAACACGGTCTGGCGCAGGCAGTCCGCCTAAAACCTGACCGATAAATCCTTTACGGGATGTTCCCAAGAGTAGGGGGAAACCTAACGCCGCGATTTCGTCTAAGCGGCGCAGTAGTGTGAGGTTTTGTGCCTGTGTCTTGCCAAACCCAATGCCGGGATCGAGAATGATATTGTCTGACGCAACCCCAGCCCGTAACGCAATCTCAGCACTTTCCAGCAGTTCGGCCTTTACCTCTGCCACAACATCATCGTAGTGCCAGTAGCCATAGTAGCCGCCCGCACCGTCATCTCTATTTTGCCTTTCCCGATTACGTCCATTATGCATCATGACGATGGGACACCCCGCCGCCGCCGCCACATCCGCAATATCTGGCTCTTGCTTCAATCCCCAAATGTCGTTGATCCAGTTTGCCCCCGCCGCCAATGCTTGTCGTGCCGTTTCCGCGCGATAGGTGTCAATCGAAATCGTCACATTGGGCAATGCTGCACGTACCGCTCGAATTGCAGGAATCACGCGCTCCCGCTCCATCTCGCCCGTCACAGGCTCGCCATTCGGCCGCGTACTCTCTCCGCCAATATCTAAAATGTCCGCACCGTCATTCACAAATCGCTGCGCCTGTTCGACGCTCGCCGCCACGCCGTCTTGCATGATTCCATCGCCAGAAAAGGAATCGGGCGTGACATTCAAAATCCCCATGACGTAGGTTCGTTCACACCATGCGTTGCCAACGGGTTTAGCGACAGCGATTGGCAACTGGGAGCCAATGGCGTCAGAATTGCCAAGAGCCAACTCTTGGACTGTGGGCAGTTCTAGGGATGCAATCGTTTTATTGAAGACGGGATGTACAACGTGCGGCGCAATTTCAGTGAGAGGGATGAGGACAAATGCCCGTTCGTGAAGATGAGGATGTGGAATCGTTAGCGTAATTTCGTCTGTAACTACGTTATCGTAGAGTAAAATGTCGATGTCGATACGGCGTGGCCCCCAGCGATAGGTTTTGCTGCGCCCTAAATCCTGTTCGACGGTTCTTATATATTGAAGAAGTTGTTCGGGGGAAAGATCACTATGCAGTTCGGCGCACAAATTGAGAAAATCGGGTTGTTTTGTCTCGCCCCATGCTGCCGTTTCGTGGACGCTCGACACACGCACAACGTCACCCACCTGCGCCATACGACGCAGTGCGGCATAAAGATTTGCGAGACGACTCCCTATGTTGGAGCCTAGACTAAGAAAGATAGTTGAGGTCACTGTGCGCTCAATTTTATTGTCAAATAAGTGTGCGTTTTCGTGGGATCATAACGCACTGCGTTAAAAGAAATATAGCATAGGAAAATATGCACGTCAATGAATTCTATCAATTGATAAGTAAGTTGGAGAAAGTGGTAAGTGGTAAGTGGTTAGTGGTAGGTATTTTTCTTATCACTTGTCACTTATCACTTACCACTCCCATAAATGCCCAAACAACGACTCCTTACACCGTCCAAATTGGGGATACGTGGCGGGCGTTGGCGCTGCGTCATTCGGTTTCGGCCGATCTGCTCCACAACCTCAACCCCTCTCTCAATCCCCAACGCCAACCCATCATTGGCTCTTCCCTCTACCTCCCTGACACGCCCATTCAAACGGGTCGCCTGACTCACTTGGAAGGCGTCCCAACCCTGCACTACCTCGCAAATCGCGTCCCATACGAGCTAACAATCCCGATTCCGTCTACGCCGATTTTGTTGCCATCGGCCGATCAAATCCAAGAACTGCCCAACAACATCCAAATCCTGCAACTTTCCCACACGCCCGCCATTCCCGGTCAAGCCTTCGCGTTTCGCGCCATCCTCAACCACGCGACCACCCTCAACGTCCTGCTTGAAACGACCACGCTCGATCCGCTGCCATTTGACACCTTCACAAACGGCACGTTTGCAGTCGGCTTACGTGGGGTGGGTGCGTTCTATCCGACAGGGGCGCAGGAGATTTCCATCTATCACGCTGACGGCACGCGCTGGTCGCAACCATTGCTGTTTAGCGCGGGCGATTGGGATTTTCAAGAGATCACCTTCACGGGAGCCGCCGCCGCAATTGACAACCAGTCGATTGCGGATGAGCGAGCGCGATTATTCCAAATATGGTTGCAAGCGCTCGACCAACCACTCTTTCATGCCGAATTTCAAACCCCGATTGTGGATATTGTCGAATACACCAGCGGCTATGGCGCACGCCGCAGCTATGATGGCGGCGTCACCTATCGCACTTATCATGAAGGGGTCGATTTTGCGGCGTATAAGGGGACAGAGGTGAGCGCGACGGCCGATGGGATTGTTGTCGTTGCTGAGCCACTTTATGTGCGCGGTGGCGCGGTCATCATCAATCATGGACTCGGTATTTACAGCGGCTATTATCATCTTTCGGAGGTCAATGTTAATGCGGGCGATGTGGTGACGCGCGGACAGCGGATCGGGGGCGTCGGCACAACGGGGCTCTCGACGGGCAATCATCTGCATTGGGATTTTCTCGTGACCGAAACTTGGGTTGGGGCGGATAAGTGGGTTGAACGTGGGATGGGCTGCTGGGTTTTAGAAGGGCTCGGACGGAGCTGTGACTAACCGCGCCGCTGTGTTAAAGTTTGCCCATGCGTATCGTTTATTGGAACATTCGCGCAGGCGGCGGCAAGCGACGGGCGGGGATATTCGCCCAACTGCAAGCATGGCAACCCGACATCATTGGTCTATCCGAATTTCGCGGCACGCCAGCGAGCCAGCTCTTGGCGATGCAGCTTCATGACGCGGGATGGAACCATCAACTGAACAGCGTCGATCGAACGGCAGCGCGGACAAATGCGTTGCTCTTGGCCGCAAACATGCCCCTGCGAAAAGTCGAGACAGCCCTTGATAGCTTAGAACCGCAGCGCTGGTTGCTCGCCCAAACAGCCGCATTCACCGTCGGACTGATGCACATCCCGAACTTTCACACAGGTCGCAAATACCCGTTTCACGCCGCAATTCTCGACTGGCTTGATTCAACAACGCGCACACCGATCATTTTTGGCGGTGATACCAATTCGGGTAAGCGCGGCATCGACGAAGAACGCACCGATGTGCTTGTTTTCAAAAAAGAACATGACTGGATGGAGGCAATCGAAGCGCGTGACTGGATTGACGCACATCGTCATCTCAATGGATTGGAGAATGTCTACACGTGGTATTCGCACAAGAATAATGGGTTTCGACTCGATCAGGCGTTTCTCAATCCGGTTATCGCCCCTGCACTTGTCAAGGTGTCGCATCAGTGGGGACATGATCCCGCGCAACCTGAGCGCCGTGATGCGCTGAGCGACCATTGTGCCGTCATTGTCGATCTAAATCTCGATGCGCTCAATGCTTAATGCCGTGCAAAGTCTGTTAGCAAGCGTGCTGCGTGTGATAGCACTGCTCTTGTTGATCGCGGGCATTGTCTATTTGCGCGGCTGTTTGCGACGGCCGAATCGTGTGGCGGAAACACAGCAACTTTCGGCCGAAGTTGTCTACCGCCGCATCATCAAAGAGACACCCCAGCGAATGGTCATCCACGTGGCAGAGGCGACGCTTTCCGATCAAACTGCCCTGTTTATGAACTATCCAGATCGGCCGAATGCCCAACTCCCCTATCTCGCCAAAAAGACAACCACCTTTCTCACGGAAACCAACGGCTTGCTTGCGATCAATGCTGGCTATTTCGAGCCATTCCGACCCGGTGTTCCCATCTACTTTTACCCACGTACAGGTGATCCGCTCGCGCCGATCGGCATGATCATGGGACGCGGCGAGATTCTGCGCGCGGCGAATGATTGGGTTGAGCTTTGTATTGAGGAGCGACGCGTGTTGATTCTGGAGGATGGATGTTCGGCCGAAACCCTCTTTGCCGTCGCAGGGCGTGACTGGTTGATCCGCGATGGGGCTCCCGTTCCATTCGCCCAATCGAGCTACAACACGCGCCTCTATCCGCGCACCGCCATCGCCAGCAACGCCGATGGCACACACGTCTGGTTGATCGTCATCGACGGTCTCCAACGTGGTTACAGCGAGGGCGCGACCCTTGCCGATTTACAACACATCGGCCAAGAATTGGGCGTCACTCACTTGCTCAATCTCGATGGGGGCGGCTCTGCAACAATGGCGATCGATGGTGAATACGGCGTTTATCTCGCCAATGCACCGTTCCACACGTGGATTCCGATGCGCGAACGGCCGATCGCCAACTTTATTGGGGTTTGGGTGAAGGGCCGATAGCGTCATTTGTCTTCCACCAAATGAGAACGTGGGTGTGCAACCTCAGAATGATCGGTCAGCAGTGTTTTCCCCTCGCGGGGATGATAAAAAACCCGTTGCGTAGGGTAGGCAAAATCCATATCATCGCGACTGGCAAACAGTTCTAAAATCGCTTCCCAGATTTGCTGTTCGCTCCCACGTCTGCGTCGCGGCCGACAGAGATAACGTAACGTTAAAACGACGCCGCTCGCTGACACCTTTGTGTATACCATTGGCGTTGTGCGCGGAGTACGAATGTTGGAACGTTTTGCCGTGCTGCGAATTTCTGCCACTTCCTCTTCCGTCGGCTGTAGCGAATAGGTGACAGCAATCTCCTCTAAGAGCGTTTTTGCAGCACGCCAGTCGCTTTCAAAAGTCACTTCAACGGGAATTTCGTTCCAAATAAACGGAATACCACTTGTATAGTTGGCAACTGGATGATTAAAAACGAAGCGATTCGGCACACGCATCATGCGCCCTGTGCTCTGTTCCGCATCGACCCAATTGCCGATCTCCAAGAGACTGATTTGAAAGTAACGAATATCGATCACGTCTCCTGCAACATCACCAATTTGAATGCGGTCGCCCACTTCAAATGGGCGACGCATGAGGATAAAAAGCCAGCCGATTATGTTGGTCAATGGGTCTTGTAGTGCAATCGCAAGCCCGGCTGAGAGCAGACCAAGATAGGTCGATGCTGAGCGCATTCCATCCCCGCCAATCCAAATCGAGAAGAGCGCGATGATTCCCAACACAATCACCACAAACTCAGTCGTCTTGCGCCATGAATAGACTGAATCTACATCATCGGTGCGTTGATAGACCATCCGCAAAATGAGTCGCCGCACGAGCCACAGCATAAAAAACACGGCAAGCGTGATGAGCGCGTTTTCAACAATCGAGTGGTCTTCGGTTAGGAGCGTTTGAATTTGGTCAATCATGGTGACACTATGATACAAAAAACGCGACCAAAAGGTCGCGCTCTCATTTGAAATGGGTATTCGCTCGTTCGTGGAAGGATTATCCCATGCCGAGCAACATGCCGAGCAAGCCGAAGCCGCCACCAATTGCGGCTGTCAAACCAGCCAATACGACTGAAACGACAGACATCAATTTGATGAGAATGTTGAGCGAGGGACCAGAGGTATCCTTGAAGGGATCGCCTACGGTGTCGCCCACAACGGTTGCCTTGTGATTTTCGCTGCCCTTGCCGCCTAGATTGCCCGCCTCGATATATTTCTTGGCGTTATCCCACGCACCACCGGCGTTTGCCATCATGACGGCGAGTGAGAAGCCCGTTCCCAATGCGCCGGCCAACAAGCCGAGAACGCCGGGAACACCAAACAGAACGCCGACAACGAGTGGCACGACGATTGCCAAAACGGATGGGACAATCATCTCTTTCAACGCCGCTTGGGTGCTGATTTCGACACAGGCCGCGTAATCTGGCTTCGCCTTATATTCCATAATGCCGGGAATTTCGCGGAACTGACGGCGAACTTCATCAACCATTGCACCAGCAGATCGGCCGACTGCGCTCATTGTTAACGCGCAGAAGTAGAAGCAGACCATACCACCAATCAGAATACCAAAGAGGAACATCGGATTGAGTGGTGTCACGCTGTAGAAATCGACGATTTCGTTGAGCGATTTTGGCGCGGTCGGGTCTAAGCTGACGGCGATTTGTTGCAGGTAAGCAGCCAACAGCGCGAGGGCTGTGAGGGCGGCTGAACCAATGGCAAAACCCTTGCCGATGGCAGCGGTTGTGTTGCCAAGTGCATCGAGTTGGTCGGTGCGTTCGCGCACCTCTGGGGGTAAGTTAGACATTTCCGCATTACCACCCGCGTTATCGGCAACTGGGCCATAAGCATCCGTTGCCAATGTCAAGCCAAGCGTCGAGAGCATACCGACAGCCGCCATACCGATGCCGAAGAGACCTTGCAGCAACTCCGTTCCGTCTAGGCCACCGCCCGATGCGAAGAACGCAACGGCCGAACCGATGATGACGATGATGACGGGGAAGCCAGTCGATTCCATACCGACGGCGAGACCCTGAATGATGACCGTGGCCGGCCCTGTTGCGGCTTGTTCAGCGATGTTTTGCGTTGGTTTGAAATCGGCCGAAGTGTAGTATTCTGTCACCCGTCCAATCGCAATACCTGATGCCAAACCTGCGACAATTGCCACCCAAATCCCGACTGGTCCGGGAATTCCGAGCGCGTAGAGCAAGCCCAGCGATGCGACTGCAATCAAAATGCCTGCCAACTGCGTCGAGCCTTCAAGCGCGTGCAGCAGTTGTTTCATGGTGGCACCTTCCTGCGCTTTAACACGGAAGACACCCAAAATAGAAATCAAGACGCCAACGCCAGCCAGCATGAACGGTGCGGCAACATAGAGCAATTGTCCCGCTTCATCGAGACCACTGCTTGTCGCAAACGCGACACCGAGTGCAGCGGTTGAGAGAATAGAGGCGAGATAGCTTTCGTAAAGGTCAGCACCCATACCCGCCACATCACCGACGTTATCGCCGACGTTATCAGCGATGGTTGCAGGGTTGCGAGGATCATCTTCTGGAATTCCTGCTTCAACTTTACCAACGAGGTCTGCGCCAACATCGGCCGCCTTCGTATAAATACCGCCACCGACGCGGCCAAACAGTGCCATCGTCGATGCACCAACAGCCGCGCTCAACATCACAGACGTGATTTGTGCGAGGCTCAGATCGGCTACATAGGTGAGGATCAGATACCAGATGCTGGTGTCAAGCAGAATAAAGCCAACAACGCTCAACCCCATGACCGCACCCGCGCGGAATGCGACGCGCAAGCCGTCGTTCAGGCTCTTTTGGGCAGCGTTGGCGGTCCGTGCAGAAGCGTTTGTCGCCGTCCGCATACCGACATAACCGGCCATGCCTGAGAAGAAGCCCGCCGTCAAAAATGCGCCGAGCATCCAGCCACTTTGCAAGCCAGCCAATGACATCAGCAAAAAGATGACAAAGAGCGAGGCGAATACGACCACGACGACGCGATATTGTGCGCGCAGATAAGCCATTGCGCCTTCACGAACGGCGGCGGCAATTTCGATCATCGTCTCGTTGCCTTCGCTCTCCTTCATGATGTCTGTGTAGAAGTAGTAGGCAAAGCCGAGTGCAACAACTGCGCCAAGCGGTGCGAGCCACCAGAGTAACGCTGGCGAACCTGCCAGCATGGGAGCCAATAGGCTCGATGCAAAAACGTTCATATTTTGAACCTCCAAACGTGTTTACTATGTTTGCAATTTTGGTCTGTCAATTCAGCGTAGGCGTGCGTCCATGCCGATAAGAGAATGGACGGTTGCCAGCGCAAATTTGCAAAGATAGTCGTGTATTAGATTGGGTGAAAAAGGTGGAAAAACGGAACATAGCGACAAGCCAAACCGCTTGAATCATACTGCCGTTAGCTATTCACTTTCTCTCTCAACCCGTAGACATAGAAAAAAGCGGATGAATCCCGCTCCTTAGTGTTAAATATCGTGTGTTAAACGCCCCATTACGACGTAAAATAACGGTTGGCGATTTTAACGTTTCGCCTAATCAAAGTCAAACGGGGTAGTCGTTGGCTGCTGGTTGCTAGTAAGAATTTACTACTAGCGGTTAGCGACTTGCGATTAGCCACTAAACGGGAACACGGTATGCTAAATAAGTACAGTAGTCGTCTGACACAAGTGAAATCTCAAGGCGCGTCACAGGCAATGCTCTATGGGACAGGGTTGAATTCGGCCGATATGGAAAAGCCCTTCGTCGGCATCGCCAGCATGTGGTATGAAGGCAACACATGCAACATGCACCTCAATGACCTCGCTGCAGTCGTCAAAGAGGGGGTCGTCGCGGCAGGGGCGGTCGGAATGCGCTTCAATACCATTGGTGTTAGTGATGGCATTAGCATGGGAACGGACGGGATGAGCTATTCTCTGCAATCGCGCGACCTGATCGCCGACAGCATCGAGACGACGATGGGCGCACACTTTTACGACGGCCTGATTGCCATTCCCGGTTGCGACAAAAATATGCCCGGCTGTGTGATGGCGATGGGACGACTCAATCGGCCGAGTTTGATCATCTACGGGGGAACCATTCGGGCCGGCTATTGGAAGAAAGAAAAGCTCGACATCGTGAGTGCGTTTCAGAGCTACGGCGAATATCTTGCGGGCAAGATCACCGAAGAAGATCGCGTGCACATCGTCAAGAATAGCTGTCCCGGCGCAGGGGCGTGCGGCGGCATGTATACGGCCAACACGATGGGGACGGCGATCGAGGCATTGGGATTGAGCTTGCCCTATTCGAGCAGTGCGCCGGCCGATTCGGAGGAAAAATCGGCCGAATGTCTCGCCGCAGGAGCCGCCATCTACAACTTGCTGCAACTCGATCTAAAACCGCACGATATCGTCACACGCGCCAGTTTTGACAACGCCATCACCACCCTGATGACGCTCGGCGGCAGCACCAATGCTGTCCTTCACATGTTGGCAATCGCCCGCTCATTCGACATGCAGCTAACGGTTGACGACTTCCAAGCGATTAGCGACCGCACACCGTTACTCGCCGACCTCAAACCGAGTGGACGCTACGTTCAGGAAGATTTACACGCCGTCGGCGGAACGCCCGCCGTCATGAAATATCTGCTCGCCAACGACATGCTCGATGGCAGCGTGATGACCGTCACGGGCAAGACGCTCGCAGAAAACCTCGCCGATGTGCGTGGTCTGGATGAAAATCAAGCGGTCTTTGGCACACTTGACAAGCCGATCAAGCCGACAGGCCACCTGCAAATTTTGCGCGGCAATCTTGCAACAGAAGGCGCAGTTGCCAAAATCACCGGCAAAGAAGGGGAGCTATTTGAAGGTGTTGCCAACGTCTATGATTCAGAAGAGGCGATGTTGGCAGGGTTAGAAAATGGCGAAGTGGCGGCGGGACAAGTGATCGTCATTCGTTATGAAGGGCCCAAAGGTGGGCCGGGAATGCCCGAAATGCTCACACCAACCAGTGCCATCATGGGCGCGGGCTTGGGCAAAGATGTCGCCCTCATCACCGATGGTCGCTTTAGCGGCGGATCGCATGGCTTTATCGTAGGACACATTACACCAGAGGCGCAGACGGGCGGTACAATCGCACTCGTCCAAAACGGCGACAAAATCACGCTTGATGCGGTCAACAACACGATTGATCTGCACGTAAGCGCGGCTGAACTTGACCAACGGCGTGCCGCATGGGTTGCCCCCGCCTACAAGGTGCGACGTGGCACGCTCTACAAATATATCAAGAACGTCAAGTCGGCATCAGAAGGGTGTGTCACCGACGAATAACGTTAAATTGCCTACGGTCTATTCCTCTAAGCCATTTCTCAAGGTTATGAGTGAGGTGTGCAATTCGGCCGTTCCTTGTGAGATAATCGCTTTATGAGCGACACGCAAATCATAGACTTTGGTATTCTCGTGCTGGCTGGGTTGTTCCTACTGGTCGGTCTCATTTTGTTTTTTCGCGGTCTTGTCGGCCGCGATCCGGCCTCCCTTTACGGCGTTCAGCGGCAGGTGGCGCGCCGTGCTGCCTATGTGCGCCTCTTGCAAGGGGCTGGATTGATCGGCGTTGCAGCGTTGCTGTTTTTTGCCTATCTTGGTTTTCAGGGGCGCAGCCCAATCCTTCCGGCCGATTCAGACGAGGGGTTACCGACGGCGACCAATGCGCCCCCAACGGAATCCCAAGAGGTTGTGCGCACCATTCCGCTTGAACAACCCACGCTGGTGGCAACCCAAGATGTGGCACTGCCGCAAGTAACCGTTGTTTCACCAACTGAGACACCACCCCCGCCGCCCACCGAAATTGTTGTCGTTGAGGAGCCAACGGCCGAACCAACCGAGTTGCCTACCGAAATACCAACGGAGACGCCGCTCCCCTATGATGCTGTTGTTAGCGTCATAGGGGGATTAAATCTCCGCGATGCGCCCAATGGCAATTTGATTGTGCGCCTCGATGATGGGCAGCCAGTCAACTTACTCGCGGGACGCGAAGCGGCTGGCGCATACATGTGGCAACAGATTGAGACATTGGATGGAACTGTGGGGTGGGTTGTCGAAGAATTCTTGGTCTTGGCAGAATAATGCGCCACGCTTGTTTTGGGTTTAACCCCAGCGCACCAGTCCGATAATTGCCGACGCTGCGTAGAAGAACTGTAGCAACAGAAATGCCCAGCGTTTATCGATGATTGCCCATGCTGCAAACAAGCCTGCCGACACTAACAACAACGTAAAACCGAGAATTTCGTTCCCCGTATTGGATGCAATCAATAATGCATACAGTATTGCCAAAGCTGATCCAGACACTTCAAAGACGGTAATATATTTTTCTTTTTTCGACTTTTCTTTCGTCATAAATGATGCATTGATGCTTCTAATGCCCACGCCAGCCGCGCCCCGCTAGGGCAACGGCTGGCAGCCTTGTTAGGCAACTGAGCTATAGGCAGCCTAATATCTATTCACTCAAAATCTCTGACAGAAATTCTGCAATTCTCTGATGAGCCATCTCTGCCTTAACCAATAATAGATCATGACCTGCGTTCGCAAAAACTTCTACTTGTAGTTGGGGCGCAGATGTCTTGAGTCGCCTGACCGCTTTTTGCGCCGAATAAAGCACTTCGTTTTCGCCGAGCAGAACAAGTGTGGGTGTCGTGATACGCTGCAACTCCTCATCGCTCATCGACGTTAGTTTGGGTAATTCCTGCGGGTTAACTGGCTCAAAGCAGCGGACAGACAGCAAAAAATCATCGGCCATTGCCTCGATAAACTGACGATTCTTATTCGCCAGATCTTTGAAAGACCAACTAAAGAAACGAATAAACCTGTTACGAGAAGGGAAAATGTTCAAAAGTATGCTGCGGAAAAGATATGTTTTCCGAAAAGGCAAAATCGTTCCAGCAGGTGCTATTAGAATAAGCCCGCATAGTCGGTCAGGCGCATGTAGAGCATATTGGGCTGCCAACCAACCGCCATGCGATGCCCCTAATAGATTGATGCTGTTACCCAACTCTAGCCCGTTGAATAACTCCTCAAGCCATGCCACAGCATCATGTTCATTCGTGATTGCCCGCGTATAAACACTGCGTCCGACACAACCTAAGTTGATCAAACCATCTACAGCATAGGTTCTATGGTTTTGGGACAACGCCTCTACATTGAGACCCCACTGTAGAGAACAGCCACCAGCTCCCGGCAACAATACTAACGGCGGTGCATCAGTTGGCCCACTGATGCGTACGAAGGTTTGGCCATAGGATGTCTCTACCATTTTCCCCACTGAAGGGATTGGCCATCTTTCCACAGCCTGATCATAATGAGCAAGATATTCTGCTTTTGCTTCTGGTGACCGAAATGGATGATATGTTGTAACTGTCATCATTGCCCCCTTTCAACGGGAAACTGAATTTCAACGGTGTTTTCACCACGATCGGGAGAGCCAAAGTACAGTTCACGAGGAGCACCAATGATGCGATAAGAATGGTTGTCTAACCACTGTCCAAGCGCGTGATACGCTGAGTCGAGGCCATCAATCTTCCAATCGGCCACGACGGTTGTCGCAACTTGCGAATAGGCGACCGTTTGTCTAACGACGATTGGAGACGCAACGGGTGCAATTGCATTAGCCGGAGCATGTTGCATGATGACGGCACACTCTGTGTCGATATTCTCAGTAGCATGGCCTTCATTATGGTAAATTGTCATGACAGGGCCAAAAGGCAGGTTTTTAGACAACAGCCAACGGGAAATTTCAGAAAACATAACGCCCCAGCGTTGGGGGATTTGCGCAGCGGTTGGCACCGTTTCTCGGATCGATGCAATTGTCAATGCATCAATTGATCGAAGGGTTACTTCATGGACAGGCATGTTATTCTCCGTAATATTCTTGAGGCGAGCCTGTATTTTTTCCCGGCGTATTTGGGCATTTTCAATCGCTGCTTCCGTCACTTCCAGCTGTGCTTGCAACATTCCACTTAATTGTTCGTCGGGGAGATTGTTACGAAGGATCTGGGTGATCTCTTGCAACGAAAACCCAACTTCTTTTAGCGCAACTATTTGATTAAGTGACTGCAATTGACTGATGGCATAGTAACGAAAGCCCGTGGAAGGATCCACGCTTGCTGGCTTGAACAAATCACACGCATCATAATGACGCAGCGTTTCAATGGTTACTCTACCTATACGGGAAAACTCGCCAATTCTTAACATGCCTGAACAATAGCATCTCGGGTAACCCTAGAGTCAAGAAGATGTTTTCAATAATTCGTTGCTGGTGCCTCTATATCGCCGCGCGCGACCGCAGGCTAGTAGCTCTCCATCATCTCATACATGATGCGGTCCCACAGCATCGCGCCGCCTTCATCCATGATGTGGGTGAAGAAGTCGTGTGTCTCGTCATCAGCGATTCCTTCCCGGTGGTCAACGCAACCATCCAGTGTGATGTTGATACTGAAAGTCAAGAGTCCGATTATGTCCTCCGTTGAAGATACGGGATGAATTGACCGTGTTGCCTAACGCTTGCTTGAGGGGCGGGACGTTTGCTCATCTTCTTTTGCGATTGGCTTATCATCACGATTGCTTTTATTCACCGAATTCTCGCTGACAGCTTCTTGTGAACCATCAAGACTTTTAGGAGCAAAAGGCCAATTTACCGTTCCTCGTTTCTTTCGCGCTTTGTATGGGTCTTTTACAACATGTTTTGACATCTCTTTTTTAATATCTTCCAGTTCGGATTCTGAATTCGTGATGCGGTTTCGCGCAAGTTCTACATATTGTTCGGAAACATCAACCCCAAAATAATTATGGCCTAGTAGTTTTGCGGCCACGAGAGTAGTTCCAGTCCCGCAAAACGGATCGGCTACTACAACTTGCTCACTACTTTTTGGCATTGAGTAAATAGCTCTTGCAGCAAGTATTAATGGGAATGGGGCGGGATGATCTGGGCTTCTCTTGACTGGTTTCATTTTCCATATAGAAGACATCTTTGCATGGCGCGACTCAAGCTCTTTTCCTACTAAATGACCATCGATAGGTTTGTACAACCAATAAATGCGCTCATCTATCTGATAAAAGCGCCATCCACGGATGTTGGCAGCAATTGACCTGTCCCAGATTATCTCTTGACGAAAAGTCCATTCAGATTTAGCGATCCAACTTACTGGATGATAGAGTTCACCATGCGACCATCGAAGTTTATGATTATAAAAAAGCGAACCTCCAGGCTTTGTCACTCTGAAAAGCTCATTAATAATTGCAAGTTGCCATTCCTGATACTTGTCTTCTGGCAGACTATCATTGTAATCGGCGTAGCGATTTGTTTGCACGAGCCAGCCGAAAGTGCTGCGCTTCTTATTGTACGGCGGCGAAGTAACCGTTATGTCGATACAATTATCGTCTAGCAATTGGAGTTGCTCCAATGCGTCGCCACAAATAACCTCATTCATCATTTTCATGTTGAGTCTCGAAAACTACTTGTTCGTCTGGTTTTAGGATTTGATTTGGTGAGCTGAACAATTCTGCGCTCAAGTTCATCGAGGTCAACTGTTAAATGAATACGTCCAGAGTCTTCCTCTAAGCGCATTCCACCTTGACTTGCTGCTGCCATGCTTGCAACAGCTTTTTTTACACTCGCTCTGTCGATATTGTGGAAGCCCTGTCCTCTAACAATCCATCCGTATATCATGGAAACATCTAGAACGCTGTTCTTCAAATTGCCATTAGACAATTTGAGTTCATCAAGAATCGCCTGATGTAAGATGTGGCTACTCCACTGTGGACTAGATAGCAGATTATCCACAGCAGCTTTCACGTCATCAGGTGCGAATTTTGTGGTCACAATCTGAATAATGTCCTCAGCGTTTATATGCCTTTTTTCGGCTACTTCAACCACCCGTGCTAAATCTTCAATTGTCCAACATGATACGCGATTCGTAATCGCCTCTTTTGATGCAGCACTGTCTTGAACCTTAGTCATACCCGGATAGCTAGGTGCAAGCAAAAGACACCCTAGCGCATCATAGTCGTCAATATGCCGTCTTAATCCTGCAAATTGAATTGCTCCCAACTGTGGTACTTTCTTCGACGACTTGGCCTCTAAAGTCAATAATTGTTCACCTGTAGGATGGCTAATATACCTTGCAATACCATCAGGTTCATCGGGACCCGAAATTTGAGTAGCGTTGAATCCCAGTGCTCTTGCAGCAACCACAAGGTTGATTTCTAAATCGTTGTCATTGCTTGCTGAATCACGAAGATTATCTGAAATCAGTTTGTGTGCGTTTGCATGATCCGTTGCCAGAGAACGTAGTAAATCATCTCTTCGCGCCAGCACCTCTCCTATGACGCTCGGCCTTATGTTTATTTCTCGCAAATATACTTCTAAAAGCATCTCAGCAGTCGCAAAATCCTCTAGGAGGCGTTTAGAGTTCGCGTCGCCTGCATAGGCTTTAACTAGATCGTGCTCCGAGTTGATAAGGAATCTCGACTGAGTTGGATCAAATTTAACAAGCCGATTCGTAAACCCTTGGTCAGTATATACATAGCTAAACTTACTTCTCGGTTGAGAATACAGTTGTTCAGCAAGACTATGCACATCAACGCTCTTCGGTAAATCGATGTAAAACCAACTGCCATCAGCTTCCGCACCTCCTTGGTCGAATTCATGAATCATCAACGCATCGGCTACTGATCTCTCAACCAATTCAGGCGCAACTATCTCTTTCTCGCCTTCTTTCCCTCGCTTTCCAGTGACTTTGTTATTTTTGTGTCGATTGTGCTGAGCATCAGCTTCGTTGAAAACAACTCTTAGAAATTTTCTGAAAGTTGATTTTACTTCGCCTTCTTCAACTGTATCACGCGAGGCGGTCAGAAAACTGTCAAGATCATCAGCAATTATTTCTGCATAAAATCGATTTAACGTACCGTAAGTAAGTGGTGTCATACCAAAGAGAGGATCTACTAAATCGACTAATCGCCCGTGAACCTTAACAAAAAAACCATGACTCCGGTGAATGTCATCGCTTTTTACACCCTGAGAACCGTAAAGGGTTTGCTCAGTAACGAATACTGATCCACTTATACCACTTGGAAAAGAATCGGAGAATACTTTGCCATTCTTAATCGACCACGTTTCTCCAGTTGTTTTAGTCAAATCATCCAAACGATGCTGCGGCAATTTGCTAAGATTGAATTCAACTATTCGCTTATAGTTACTTTTAGAACTTTCAACTTTCTCCTTGTTCAAGTACAGATCAAAATTCGTGCCCAGTGGCATTGCGGTACTTAATACCCACCTCAAACGCTTTAATTTAATGGCTTGGGCTTTAGGCTTTAGGTTTTCAAGAATAACCAGCGTCCAATTTGATTGTGTATCGAGAATCCCACGAGATAATTCTAAAGAATCTAGCACCTGAGCTAGTACATCCCCGCTCTGTGTAGAAATATCAGTAAACTGATATACAGGAAGTTCAATAGGACGGACTTGATCGTTAGGCAGGTTGACTGCAGGAGCTCCAGTTGCGGACTCGGAATCCCCAGTTGAAGCATCTTTCGCAATCTCGTCGTCTTCTGCATCTGTTGAAAACTGTCTGAAATCGATTGTTACAGCTGAAATCTTAGAATCGGACTTCGTAACATAGGTCAGTTGATTCGCAATTGTGTATGTAGCTAACTTGCCAATGCCAAACTTTCCAATTTGTTTTCTGTGACTCCGCTTTTCGATCTCGTCAGTGCGCTTGTTACTTCGACCAATTTGCCACAGATTAGTTAACCCAGCGTAATCCATGCCATGTCCATCATCGAACACAGCAATAAATCGGAGGTATTGTCAAATGTTGTGGATCAGAGAAGGGCAGCGACCTCAACAGACAGATTATTTTCGGCCGAAACCACCTCCAAACTGGGCAGGACGCGCG
>JAUIAP010000035.1 GCA_030425205.1 Anaerolineae bacterium | reverse complement strand
CAATTTGGTCATTTAACTGCCAATCATCGCCATTTGATTGACATAATTCAGACGGACTCGTTTCAATCACCGCCTCAGGCTGGGTTGCTGCCTTCAAACAATCTGGTTGCGCGACCAGCATTTGCTCAACGGCATCGCGCAGATTTTTGAGCAAATGCCAGCGGTCAGCGACCTGTTCCGCCTCTGGCGCACCTGCCGTCACTGCTTTCTTGTACTCTTTGCTGCGATCTCGGCTGACAATTTCAATCCCTGGATGCGCCAACAACCACGCTTCCACAGCGGTCGCATTGCGACTATCTAACAGATCGACTGGGTCCCCTGTCTCCAAGTCAACCATGATCGTCCCATACGTCTTCCCTTTCCGTTTCGCCCAATCGTCGATTCCCAACACACGCGGTGTTTCTTTGACCAATTCTGGTGCTGTTCGGATATTTTCGATCAATGAATCCCCGCTCAATGGCATTTTCGTTGTCTCCAATACGCGCCGTCCTGCTTCTCCTCCCACCTCGAATCCAATCGCTAATTGTTGGTTTGTTAAGCGTTCTGTCCGTCGCGCTTTGTAACCCAACAATTGCGGGAACCGTTCGGCAAATGTCCTTCTGGGACATCTGTCATTATCACAAAAGTAGCGTTTCACCCGCAAATCCAGCCGCACTTGATACCCTAAACAGGGCAAATCAGCAGGATGGCGTGTGTAACTTGCGTTTTGCCCGCTACTTTCTGTTCCACATTCGGGGCAACTCGCACTATCCTGTGTTGTCACCCCAAATAGCTTCAATTGTGTCTCGCATAGTTCCATTCGTTCAATCTTCAACTTGCATTCTGCTGGAAATAGTCTCTCGATCATCCCCTCAGTTGATCACATCCCCTCTCCCTCGTCCATTTTTTCGCCTCATTTTTCACTTTCACGCAAAGCTCGGATGAACCTATTTTGTCTTGACAAAAACATACATTGTCCCAGAGGCTTCGCACCCCACCGTTGCCAGTGACGCACGCTCTGGTAGGATACCGATGACAGCACATCGGGTTGTGTCTTGTTCCCACAAGCACAACAGCTACATTGAGCGACCTCGTGTCGCACTTTTGCACGTATCCCGTCCTTGACTCTATTGTGGGTGTCGCCGCGGACTCGACACGTTTTCCTTACATGTGTGGAGATGTACCATTGTCAGTCAATCAGAAACCCGACATTCTATCCTTGTTGAGTTTTTGAAAGCTACTGGTGAACACATAGCCGAATTGGAAGAGGTCAATCACTACGTAATTTTACGGCGAGATTCGGCCGATTTAAGCGTTCGTGTGCCAATGCTGCGATTTCACGCCGTTGACCGTGTTCGTCAAAGTCGCTGCCCCGTCGCTGCCAGCGCGTGTGGCGCAACAGTTGCAATCCGCGTGATGGGTTGACCCACGTGACCAGCCGCAATGCATTGACCTGGACATCATAATCGAGTGTGTCGGCTTGGGTTTGCAGAATCGGCCGACAGCGTTCGTTCACGACGCGCAAGACAAAGGTCGTTTCAACCGCTTGCTGTACAGCGGCAGTCGCTAATGCAATCAACGTCTCATTCGTATACCCCTTCAAGCGGCGCACAAACGGGATCAGGGTGACGATCAATTCGGGACGGTCGCGGAGTTCGGAGAGTTGCAGCACCATTGGAATGGTCAGCGTGCCAATCGGCAGTGGGTCGAGCTGGTTTTTGAGGGCGGTGGGGAAGGTTTCGGCCGAAATCGTGTCAAGCTATTGGCGAAACGGTGATTTTTCTTTGAAGTAGGCAAACCCACCCGTCAAATCGAGCGCACCATCATCATACCAATCGGGCGCAACGAGGCGCGGGATATTGCCACTTTGGATGACAACTGTGTTTAGTTCCGTGGCGAGATCGCTGGCAAATCGGCCGACTAACGCCCCAAACTGGACGGTATCATCATGGCAATAGGGATGAAATGTCAACAATCCCCCCACATCTGAGAGCGCGAACAGGCAGCGACCGATGACGCGCCCCTGCTCATCCCAGCCGTACAGCACCTGTTTATTGACATCGACCCCATTGGCGATGGCCGAAAAAAAGTTGAAGCTGCCAATCGAGAGACACGTTTGGAAATGCTCCCCCATCATAAAAATGTCGATTGGATCAGTCGTGAAGCCAAGATAGACGACGCGACCATTTGCGCCAACCATGCGGCGTGGGGGAAGTGGGTGTAGCCACTGTGTCAACTGTAACCCCATGCGATGCAGCGTGGCGATACATTGCTGGTTGGCCGATTCTGTCAACAACGTGTCTGGTTGCAACAACAAGCGCATTCCCAACGCCTGAAAGCGCGGGTCGAGCTTGGTGAGCGCGGCGAGGATGTGCAAGAACGGCGGCTCATAAAAGTGGTCGGGTAGGGGGGATTCGCTGGGCAAAACGCGCTCGACGAATTGGCGCAATGCCTCGTGTGTTTGTGCCTGCCACTGTTTCAGGACGGCAACATACAGGCTGTGTTCAAGCTTGGCGGCTAGCTTGGCGCGGCGACTTGCGGAAATGCGGACAGGTTGCAAAAGACGTGCCTCTAAGTTGTCGATCCGCTTTGACAGCTTGGGGTTATCAGGGGGTTGGGTCAACTTCTCGCGCAGGAACGCGATTTCAGCTTGTAGAGCGGCGGGTTGCGGAAACGCCTTGCCGAGAATGCGTCGGGCGATTGCCTCTGCGTGCGGGGCGAGCAAGGCGAGTGTGGCGAGAATTCGGCCGAATTCGGCGGGATAGTCACTCGCCCAAGCGGGATCGCGCTGTGGGATGGGGGGCGCAGTCAGTGGGGGTTGCAACTGCATCGCGCCCAACAGTTGCCGTGTCGAGATCAATTTGCCCAACGACTCCGCATGACCCGCCATGAACAACTGATAGACGAGATCGTGCCAACCCAGTTGTTCAACGGATTGCACAAAGCTAAGCCACGCCTCCTTCTCATCCCACACATCGAGCTTGTCGATGCGTTGCGCGATGGGCGCGAACGGCTGATTGCGTGCGATTAGATAGGCGAGATAAAGCTCTTTGGACGAGAGATAGTCCCGTTCGGCCGATTCCCACTCCTCAAAACAGCGCACGGCGACATCCGTGCCAGCCGCCGCGACAATCTGCCAAAAAGGCAGCAAATTTGCCAAGAATTCGGTGTTGATGTCGCTGGGCGAGACGCGCCCAAATGCAGCCGTGATCAGGTCAAACAAAAGCGGCCATCTGTCAGGCGGATGATTGTTTTGCAGCGTATCAAATTGACGGCCAAAGGTGTGATACGAACGGCTCTGCTGCTCAATCAATAGGGCAACTGTGTAGGGCAAGATGGTGGGCGTTAACATGCGTGCTTGCCATTGGGCGAGCAGCGCGTCGAAGTTTGGCACATACGCATAGTGACTGACAGATGTCAGGAATATGTGGCGAATCAATACAGAGTCCTGCTGTTGTGGCAGCTTGGTGAGAATGGGTAACGCTGTTTGAATCCAACCCGGCTTGTAAAATCCTTGCCGTGCGAGATTGAAGAAGGCGGTTGCATCAAATGGCGGTGGTGATGCTGGGAGCTGGGTGAGTAGATTTTCGGCCGATTGCGAATCGTCACTGCTAATTACCCAGCGTGCCTCTTGCACAAATCGGTCAAACGTCTGCTGCCAACTCTCCCATGCGACATAAAGATCTGCTGGCAAGATGCAAGTTAGCATGTCAAGATAGTTGCGCCGCACCTGTGTGCGGTGGTCGAGTAACCAAGTGAGAAAGTCCGCAATCGGTGGTGTGGGATCAAGTTGATAGGGGTCTGGCTGCTTTTTCGATTGTTTGCCTGTCGCAACGCGCTGTAATTTGTCGCGCCACTGCTGTAACGCCGCGTTTGACCCAGACATAAGGAGCGATTGGCTTGTCCCAATTGCCAGCAGTGCGTCGATGCGCTCGCCTCCATCTCGTCGCATCAGCTCCCACAGCATCAGGGCGGTTACCAATCCCACACGATGTCCAATGCAGGGCGATTGTGCGTCACCCACGCCAGCGTTTCGTCAGGCCCCCATAAGTAGGTGATCCAACTGAGCGCATCTGTCAGCGCATCATTTGTCCGTTCCCCATGTAGGTTGCGCGGCAGGGGTTGGTCGTGATGTAGTGCTGCCCCCAACTGCCCGATGAGAGAGGGGATAGCATCTTTCCAATGGGGTAAATCTGCCACAATTTGCGGCAGCGCACGCGGAAAACGATGCAGCAATTTTGTCCAAATGCGCGTCGTGTGATGCAGGCGATTCTTATCAACCGTCACCTGATAGGGCGCACCGACACGCGGCACAACCTGCCAGATGATCCCCGTCTCGTGCCTCGCAACTGGGTAGCCCGTTAGCCAGCTAATATATTTTTTCAGATACATGCGACCACGTCGCACACCTTGCTGTCGTTTCATGGGCTGATCATTTTAACAGGGTTTGTCGGCGGCGGGGCTAAATCGACCGACTCTCTCGCAGCTCCCAGCGGTCTGCAAGCTGAGATGAAAACCACAGCTCGACGTATTTCAATCGCGGTGCTGTCTGTTCTCCGCTTCCCGTTAATGTGGCATAGGTATGATGAATCAGACGTAGTCCGACATCGTTGCGCCGCTGTTGAATAGGATGATAAAGCTGCGCGGCATCTCCCATTGTGGTTGTTTTGGGACAGATACAAACGAGCGTGCCGTTGTAATCAAGCTCGCCGAGAAATAGATCCGTGAAATCGGTGAAGCTTGGTGTCACGTTGTGGAATGACAAAAGCTGATGACCATCACAATCCACTGACAAGGGTGGGCCGAAGAAGACGACATCGGCAGCTAAAAACGTGTGAAGGACATGTCTATCCATGACGTTCGCACAGATGCAATCTATCCCAGCCGTCTGGTTCCTTGCCACGATGGCAGGGTCGAGATCAAGGCTGCGATAGTGTTGAATGTTGAGCGTGTCGGAATAGTGTCGATGCTGCCATGAACAGTCCCCACAACATAGCTCTGCGATGGATGTGGTGTTTGGCAATAGTTCCGCGATTAAGGTTGCACGTTGTTCAATCGTTTGGCGATTGGTGCGTGCGAATGTTTGTTTTTCCAAATTCGGCCGATGATAAGAAATGCTGTTGTGTTCCGTCATGATGCGTGTGGGTAAGGATTATTCGGCCGAAAGATTGATGCGCAAATAGCGATATACGCTCGACTTCGACAGTGTATATTCATCCATCAACTCACGAATCAGCGCACCCTCTTCTCGTTGCTGGCGAAGTTCCGCAATCTGTTCCTCAGAAAGTTTAGGCTTCTGCCCAAACTGTACCCCACGCGCCTTCGCTCGATCAATCCCATCGCGCTGTCGCTCCGCACGTAGTTCGGTTTCAAACTGAGCGATTGCAGCCAGCATGTTGAATAGCAACCGTCCTGTTGCACTGTTCGTCTCAATATTTTGGTCAATAACATGGAGATTGATCCCACTGTCACTGAGTTGTTCTGCCATTTGGCATAAATGAAGTGTGGAACGTGCCAGTCTATCGAGTCGCGTGACAACAAGGGTATCGCCTTCGCGCAGATAGTTCAAACATGCTTTGAGCTGCGGTCGAGCATAGGCGCTCCCACTTTGTTTCTCTTCAAATAGCTTGTCGCAGTGCTGCAATTTTTGCTGCTGAACATCCAGCGTCTGCCCAACAGAACTGACTCGTGCGTATCCAACCAATGCCATTTTAACCTCCGTTCTGCTGTAACAGATCATCTAAGAGGTTATAAGAATAGCCGAAAAACGACTTTTTGGCACCTGGATTTCGGCTGTTTTGAGAGGGTGTCAGAACGTGTACGTAACGATTCACATATTCAAAATTTCGTTCATTGTTGTTCAAAAGACGGTAAATTTCACAGTATAAGAGTACAATCGACCATATATACAGAAAGATTACAATTGGAGAATTCTGAAACCTTTTCGCAAAGGAGGCGTTGTGAATATCTATCGCTGGCTGCTTATTACGTTACCCCCATCGATAACTTTTTTCTTTTTATTTCTCATTGTCCCTTCTCACTCTCTAGCCCAATCCCCTCAACCCTCAGACCAGCCTGAAGCGGTGAACGAAGGTGTGTTCTTCCCGATTTTTTCGGCCGATGGTGCCAACGCAATCCCTTCAAACTCAGTTGCATGGGGTGATGCAGATGGGGATGGTGATTTGGATGTTGCTGTAGGAACACATACAAGATCTCTCGCGTCATACATCTACTTCAATCAAGGCAACGACGAGTTCGAGGTTTATCCCATTCCAAACACAAGTGGATTTGTCACGAAAGAGTTGGTTTGGGGAGATCTCGACGGAGATGGTGATTTAGATTTGGCAATGGGAAACGACAAGGGATCGGGCAACTTCATCCTAATAAATGATGGGACGGGTAGAAAGTTTGAGCGATTGCCGCTTCCACAGTCAAGCGGTACCCCTACATTTGATTTGTCGTGGGGTGATTACACCGGAGATGGGTTTCTCGACCTTATTGTTGCAAACTGCAAGTCACCCAATCAAATTTATCGGAACAACCATGGGATGTTGCAGTTACAAGAATGGAGCGATGCAGACGATGCGATGGCGACTTACGCCGTTGCGTGGGGCGATTTTGACAATGATGGTGACCTCGATTTGGCTGTTGGCAATCACGCCCAACCAAATCAACTGTTTGAAAACGATGAAGGGAGTCTGGAGCTAGTTACTCCTAACCCATTCGCCAGCAATGTGTCCAGCCTGACGACGGATATCGCGTGGGCTTACGTGGATGGTGATGATGCGCTTGACTTGATAGAAAGTAGCACCAACATCGCATTATCTGGTGAAGATCACTGTCAACGTAGAAAGGCAATCAAGGTTCAAGAGGGTTCAAGCCCAGTCAACGTAACGCGCTCCCCGTCCATTGCTGTTTGGAGAAATATAACGGCGCAGAATGTCCCTAACTTTGACTACCAGCCAGTTTCAGACTCACAAGGCTTTCACGCGAACGATTTGGCTGTTGGAGACATCAATGGAGATAACCACCCTGACATCGTCACGGCAAATGGTGAATTTTCTAGCTTAACCATCATACCGCAAGAAGAAAATCAACTTTACTTGAATGATGGAGATGGAAACTACAATGTCTATCCCCTATACACATCCTCTACTTGGACAGAGGACACAACAGAATCTGACACAACAATCACTGCTGAGGACGAAATTACAGCAACGACGACATCCGACACAACAATCATTGCTGAGGATAAATTTACAGCAACGATGACATCAACTGAAACAATAGATTGGGATAGTTACACTTCATCTTTTCAGACGAGAAATTCAACCGCCGTTGACTTGGGAGACATGGATGGAGATGGCGACTTGGATTTGGCAGAATCGCATCTCGTTTGGCAGGATTTCGTCCTGAAAAATACGTTTGAAGCAAACTTTCAGTCAATGCAAATTCTAGATTATATGGAATGTGAAGGGAAGAGTAAGTTCCTGAGAAATCCTGCAAAAGCATCTCTTTACACGAATTTAGAAATTGGACACAAAGACATGGGAGAATGCAGCAGATTCATCACGACCGGAGATATTAATGGAGATGGTTTTATCGACTTAATAGCAGGAGATAAAGTTTTTATCAATCATTTTGGAGAAATGATTCAATCACAGGAACTCTTATTTGACGTAGAGTTGTTAAGCGCAGATTGTTTGGTGAAGATAGGACATCTGCTTCAATGGGACAGTGAACCTGATGAGCGAAAAGCGCGGGATAAGTCTACGAGCAAGGTTCTTGTGGACGTGAACAATGACGGCTTTATTGATTTAATCTCTGGTTACGGAATTATTTATCTTAACGATGGCGTGGGAAAATTAATTGCAACTCATCATTTTGATTGGTGCAGCTATTGGGAGGGTTCCAGTCTTGCCGTTGGGCATCTGAATAATGATCAATGGATAGATATTGTTGCACATAGAGCAAATGAGGATAGAGACGGTTGTTTGCCCAATCCTACGATTTACGGAGTCCCATATAGACAGTTTATAGTTCCGATTACCAAGATATGTTTGCCAGCTCATCCACCGAGCATTCTCTACAATGTTTGGCAGGAGCGCGATAGAACGCGACAAGACCAAACTGTTTTTGAGCGAAGGGATTTACCTGATGCTTTTCGAACTCTTGAAACAACAGATATTGAATTGGGTGATCTAAATGGTGATGGAAATCTGGATATTCTCGTTGGTGTTGGTAACGGCTCGTCGTATATCTTTTTCAATGATGGAGATGGGAGTGGCGACTTTTCTAATGCTTATGAGATCGGGTCAGTAGAACAGGTTAGAAGCCGATCGTCGGCAACGTCTGTTGAAATTGCAGATTTTGATAGCGACGGTGATTTAGATTTTATACTTGGTAATATCAATGACCGACTCTATGAGAATGACGGGTTAGGAGGATTCAGCATTGTTGAGGCGGCACTATTTCCAAATACAACAGGGTTAACTTACGAAATCGAGTCTGGTGATATTGATTTAGATGGTGATATCGACTTGATTTTCGCCGAAACACGCACATCAGGGGAGAATTACACGCGAACGCCGTTTCAACCCAACAATCTAATCTACCTGAATAATGGTGCTGGTCGCTTTAGCTTGGCTGATACCACGATCCTCGCTAAACGTGAGGACAGTTACGCGGCTGATTTAGCTGATCTTGATAACGATGGTGATTTAGACATCATCTTTTCTAGCTTTCGTGTGCCAAGCTATTGGTATGAGAATCGTCGTGTCAATCAATTTGGCTACCGAAATAGGCCGCCTGCGGTGCAGGTTGATCAATCGAGCATAAATGCTATTACAAACAATTACACAGCATTTGATATTTACAGTGGCGCAACCATTCCAATCGCTTACGAACTGTTCGATGTTGACAGGGATGATGTGACGTATGTGCAGGCAGAATACTCATTGAACGGAGGCGGAAACTGGTTGCCAGCGATCCCCGATGGGCAGACGTTGACCACGACCTTAACCACGTTTGACAACTCGCTATATCTCGATGGAGGAGATGGGGGTGTTCGCATAACAGATGCCGTTGCGCCGAGTACATCTACTCCTTTCAGTGCAGAGATGTGGGTTCACCCCTTGACAAGAGTTGACTGTAGCGTGAACGCAGTGGCCGAATACGAACCGCTTCTCGAACGTGAGAGCGTCATTTCGCTTCGCAGGAACATGTGTGGTCAGATTAGTTGGCGGTTAGGTGATTTGCCCCAATGGTATACTGTATCTGACATATCGGTCAATAGTGGTGAATGGTCGCACGTCACTCTTGTATACAATCAAGGAGAGGCTGGATTTTATCTGAATGGTGAGTTGATCGAAACTGTGTCACTATCCAATATCTCATTTGCCGACGCATCGGCCGAAATGAAAATAGGATATGGCTCCGAAGAACCAAATTCCTTCTATGGATTTATCCGTGATGTACACATCTGGAATGGCGAGTATACACCAGAGCCATATAGACGGATAATAGGAGACGAAGATGGGTTACAGGGGGCTTGGTCGCTAAACAAATTGTTCTGTGGACAGAATAACGAAATCTGCTCAGATAGCGATTCCACCACACAGCGTATCCTTTACGATCAGAGTCAACACGGGCAGCATGGTCGCTGGGTAGGCAGTAGCCAACCGACTGTTGCCCCGATTGGCGCATCACACACTTTTTATTGGGACACACATACCAGTGGTTTTTTTGGAGAAAGCGATAATGTCGTTTTTCGCATCTCCGCCTATCCACAGGTTCCGAGCGGGACGCAACTTTTATCTGGGACGATCAGGTATTTCAACCACACCATCGATTCAGTGGCTTGGGCTTATACCAGCGCATCCTCCTTCCCATTTCGTGCGCGGGGAACGCAGCTTCATGTTGTCGACGAAACAGCAACGACCGCTGCTGAGGCAGCATTGATCTTTCGCCTACAGCCCGGAGAGGCACAGGCGCAATTGATGACAGATGCCTTTACCAATCGACCGTTAATGACAAACGATGAGGGGTTTGTCGTTGGTCGCGGAAGCCTAAACAGTGCAGATCGTATCTTTGCTGCTGTCCCGATGACACGTACATTTCGGATGCCACCACAGCTTATTTTTGAGGGGGAAGGGGTGTTTTCGGCCGATCTTTCCACGCCAATCAGCAGCACCAACTGGACAGCCGAGATGTGGCTATTTCCAAATTCAGATACAGGCTCGCTGTGGGAATTCCAAGGATCAATTGAGAACAAATCCCACCAATTAGCACTGGCCTACTCATCTGTCACAACACCGACACGCCAAACGACACTGACGTTGACGTTAGGTGATAATAATGAAAAGACAACCTCCGTTGTTCTGCCGACCTCCCTCAACGACGGATTTCCACACCATCTTGCAGTAACGTTGAATGAGAACGATGAGCTTGTGCTATTTGTGGACGGGGAGAAGGCGGACGCTAAGTCGTTAGAGTCGCTGTCGCTGGACACATTTACAATCGAGCAAATCACAGTTGGGCGCAACTATCGTGGAGCAGTGGACGACATTCGCCTTTGGTCAAAAGCACGACTGCAAACAGACATAAAAAGCCAGTACCAAAAAGAGTTAGTAGATGAGCAGCTACTCTCGTCAGCATTGGTTGGCTATTGGCCGATCACAGAAGACGACAAACTTTCGATCAACGACCTCTCCAGTGGTGCATCTGTGGCAACGGTCAATGGTAATGCTTATGTATGGTTCCGACCGCTTTACACCATTCTGCACACGAGCGGTGCGATTGCCGAGAACGGCGGCCCTCTCGCTGATTATGTCAATGGTGTTCAGTTTCAAACTGTGGGCGACGCAGGCGGGACGCAAGTGATTACCGTGACCAAGAACAACCCGCTGATTCTCTTCGACCTCGACGTGTCGCTTGAGTGGGATGCACGCGCCGACACCCTCTTTTTGCTGGAATTGGAGGACAGTTTTCGGAGAGCCTCCGCACTCCTGTATGAGGTAACGCACGGTCAGGCCGCATTGGGGCGCATCAACCTATTCCACAACAAAGCGTATTGGGGCGTTGCCGATATTGTCATTCACGCCGATAACAGTCTGCGCCCATCGGCCGCAATTGGTGGCGTAACGCCGTCTGTCACTGGCGACACGCTGGCGAATGGCACAGTCATCACAGATGCCTATTTTCCGGGTCAAGTTCACATGGGAACAGTGTGGGATCCTTACGGGGAACGCACGGCCGATTTAGGTGAAGAGTGGGTGCGCACGTTGACCCATGAGTTAGGTCACTACCTCTTCTACTTGCCTGACAACTATCTTGGTATTGAAAACGGTGTCTTTAGGATTATCACCTGTCCAGACAGTTTCATGACCGCAACACAAGACCCTAGCTTTACACAGTTTCTCAACCGAGACCTTTGGAGAACGAAAGAGGGTTGTTTGAAAACACTCGCACACAAAACGACGGAGCGCAGTGACTGGGAAACAATTAAAGAATTCTATAACGCTGTACAAGTGCCAGCCGATCCGATTAGCGGTGGCCCGACAGACTTACCGTTAAACGTCACAACGGTTGTCGCGTGGGTATTTGAAGATGAGTTCGAGCGTGTGGCATTGCGAAGTCGCAACTACGATATTCGCAATGTAGAGACGAGCCAGCGGTTGCGCTTGCCTAACGCACAGGCATATCTATTCAAAACAGCCAACACAGCTGTCATTACAGATGATGTGTTAATCCCGCTAGGCAACCCGACGGGCGGGGGAGATCGTCTGAAGGTGCGTGGAGCCAATGCAGGGGATCGCCTATGTGTTTTTGAAAATGATGGGTTTAATGCTTACACTGGGTGTGTTCACTCTTTAGACGCGACCGATGCCCAAGTTAAGATGCACAAGTTAAGTGATCAACAAGTGACATGGTTGCGTGATATTTCTGCTCAAGCGATCACCTCCCACACCGTTGAGGTGACGGTTGAGCTTTCTCCCACTCTTGCCCCCTCGCAAACATTGATGGTGCAACTATTTCCCATGCACTATCCATCGGTCATGGGCAATGCACCAGTTACAGAGCTAGGGCGTGCTCCAACTAGGCAAACTTCCTTCTCACGAATATTGACGACGACGCTTCCAACTTATGATATTGCAGTGCGTGTCTGGATCACAGGAGGGAATGTAGCAGGGTGCGAAGACGAGAAAAGCTGTCCATTGGAGGCGATCACGTTGATTAGGCTGAATCCTGCTTGGGAGAATGATGACGTGCCAGATGATGGATTGGGAAGTTTAGTACAGAAACCATTACAGTACGCGCCAATCGGTGGGCCGAATAATGCGGGAATTGGTGGACCGAATAATGCAGGCATCGGCGGACCGAATAATGCGGGAATTGGTGGGCCGAATAATGCAGGCATCGGCGGACCGAATAACGCAGGAATTGGCGGACCAACACGCTTTGGGACAGGAACGGCTGCACGAACGCTTAGTGCGCCCGCTCTGTCGGGCGATGCCCAAATTGCCATCTACAATACGAACGGCTTTTTTGAGGATACAGAGGTGGACACTATTCAGGCGTTGCCGACTGTCCCGGCGATTGCACAACATCCTTGGCTGTATCCTGTTGGTCAAGCATATCGCGTCAAATTTGTTGCAAACGAGGCGATTAGCGAGACGCAAATCGTCTCGCTTAGCTATTTGCAGCGCGATGTGCCAGAAGGGTATGAATATGCCCTTGCACTCTACTTTTTAGCATCGTGCGATGTCAATGACGAGACGTGTGATTCACGTTGGCAGCGTTTAGAAACGCAAAAGTTTGTCGAGAATTTTGCAACAGCACAGGTTGTGCTCGATGCGGAGGGCAACGCGATTGACGGCACATACGCGCTTATGGTGACAGTGCAAGGCAAACAGCTACAAGCTGGTCAAAATCTCTTCTTCTACTCGTTGCCCGTTTCGCAGACGTTGGCAACAACCAATCTGATGCCATATGGTGTTGCGCTGAAGGTCGTCGATGTCAATGTGACGTTGAAGGGAGATAACGTTGAAGTAAGCTTGGGAGATGCCAGACCAGCAACTCATTTGATACCGGGTTACTATTATCTCGTTGAGCTTGACGAGGCACTGGTGCAATTGTGGGAGGACGATGTGCTGTATTTTGCCCCCCCACGTCGCTGCCCGAATGGTCATACATGGGTTATATGCGATTCTCGATAGGCTTCGCAGATACGGCGATTGTAGGGAACGTGGGTCAAGAAGGAGTGGCGCAGTGTTTTGTTTGCGATACGTCCCGCCATCTTTTCTAACAGCGCGTGCGCGTTCTCAAGCAGCGTTGTCGCCTCATCGTGTTGATGGTTCATCTTTAGAATGAGGTAACATTGCCAATAAACGTTGAATGGTAGTTCAACGCCGTCAACCCCATTCTGCGCTAACCACGCGACAATTTTGCGTGTGCGTGCCAGAGAAAACTCCGTATCTCCCTCAGCCATGTTCAGCCATGCGAGAGCGGTTTCGCTGTCGATTGCCACTTCTTTCGTGCTATGGGTATTGCGCGATGCCAACGCCTCATAAAGATAAATGCCAGCCGTTTCGATCTCCTCCATGTCGGTTAATAACCAGCCGTAGTGCGTCTGGATAAAGGCACGTGCGCGTGGGTTGTCGACATTTTTGTGTAGATTGAGTGCGTGTTGGTAATGTTCCTGCGCCTGTTTGTGTTTGCCTTCAAGGTGGTAGGTGAGGGCAATTGTGTCGTGGTTGTTGACGGCTGCGCCCAAATCATTGATAGATAGCGCGATTGCCAGTGCATCATGATGCAACGCACGGCAGCGATCATACATGCCCAGATCGAAATAACAGTTTCCCAAATGCGCGAGGACGTAGGTCTCACCAAAAGGCCACTCGAATGTTTGACACAATTCGGCCGCTTGTTCATAGTAGCCTATTGCGGTTTCAAACTCCCCTTGTGCTTGGGCAATTGTTCCAAGCTGATCGGTGCAGCGGATAAGATATGTTTTGTCCCCATCGGCCGCAAAACGGTCAACTGCCTGTTCGATATAGCTTTGGGCTTGTGTGAATTGACCCGTGTAGCGAGCGATCATGCCTAGATCGTAAAGACAGGTCGCCTGCAAGGATGAGTCGTTGACCTTTTTTGCAAGATGCAGAGCTTGTTGGAGCAGCGGTTCGGCCGATTCCGCCCGTCCCTGTTGCCACAACGCCCGCCCCCACCGTTGATAAGCAGCTGCCTCTCCAGCGCGGTTAGCGGTCGCTGCTGATAACAGCTTGGCTCTTTGCGCCTCACGGATCGCCAATTCATAGTCGGCTGTCGCTAAGCCAAATGTCGCCCAGCGCAGCGCAATTGTCGCCAACATCGCATTGTCTTGGGTCGGCAACTGGCGTAGGCGCAGCAAATCTGCGCGTTGCTGCTCACGTTTACCGAGCCAGTTATACGCCGTCTCACGTCCCAATAGAAACGCGAGTTGTTGCGCTGGTGTGTCGGTCAACTCTAGCCCTCGTGAGTAGAAGTGGATCGCCTCATGAACGGAGTGATTGCTCAACGCTTGTGATCCAGCTAGCGCATAATTACGGGTTGCCTGCGCGAGATTGTTTGCCTGATCGTGGTGGTAAGCCAGCGTGCCATAGCGTGACCGTCCACCCGCTGTTGTGGCAACGGCACGCGCTGCTTCTGCGTGGTAATGTTGTCGCGTTGAGAGAAAGAGCAGTTCATAGACGGATTTGTGCAGGAGGATATGGGCAAAGGCAAAGCGGTCATTGGTGACGGGATGCCAGATAGCCGCAGCACTGCCGCGCTGTAACTGCGCGACAAAATCAGATTGCCCACACATCTTATGTAAAGTTGCAATCGAAAACTCATGCCCTAACACGGCAGCTTGCGAGATAACTGCACGCAATTGATCGTCGAGATTATCGAGACGCGCAGCAAGTAGGTTGTGTATGTCAAGCGGTAAGTTGGTATCTATCTTCTTGTCCAGTGCTGTGCGTCGTATGTTGCCGTCGTAAATCAGCCCATTTTCGAGTAGATAGTGCAGCAGTTGGGTGATGATAAACGGATTCCCTTGTCCATGCGTGAAAATCAACTCTGTCAATTCGGCCGATACCCGCTTCCCGCAGTAATGCATGACTAATTGACGGACATCTGACCGTTCAAATGGGGATAACTCGATACGCTGTTGTGGTGCGGTATGGTGAGTAATTGGTTGAAAATCTGTAGCCGGTCGCGCTGTGACGAGCAGCAGCAGCGGATATTTGTTGCCTTCTTTGAGCAACTGCACGGCCAATTTGCGCGACTCATCATCGATCCAATGGGCATCCTCCAAATGGATGACCAGCGGCTGTAGCTTGCACTCCGCCTTGATCAACGCCCGCACCGCACGATGAAAATACGCCATGCGCTGCTGGGGTTGCAGACGCAGATAGAGTGAATCGGTCAATTCAATCCCGACCAGCGCGGCGAGCAGTGAGCGCGACTCCTCTAGGTCAGCTTGTTGGTCCGTTGCGTCTAAAATATCGTTGAAGCGTGTCTCAAAACGCTGCCTATTTTCGCGATAGGAGCGTCGTGTGTCCTGACCAAAGTAGGTGCGGAGCCAGTAGCGAAAGGGATGCAGTGCCTGTACGTTGTTTTCTTCACAAGCACAGCCAAACCAATTATACGACTGACTGAACTGGGCGGCCTGTGCGATCAGTTGGGTCTTGCCAACGCCCGCCGCGCCAATGATATTAACGACACCAGCGAACTGTTTTTGTCGCAGAATGTGTAGCTTGGCGCGTAGCGTTTGTAGCTCTGCGTGTCGGCCGATGAAGATCGGTCGATTGACTTTCCAGCGCGTTTCGCGCTCAATCTGGGGAGGGCTACGGTTCAGCCAACTGGCCTGCCATTCGTCTGGTGGGCGGAGTTGCGCTTCTGTTTGCGCCCACGCCCATGCGTGCCTCAAATTCTCCCACTCGCTCTGAAGCTCTTCTTGATGTTTGACAGCCCACCTCAGATAGTAATTCGCGTGGCGTGTGCGGACATCGGCCGATGGAGCCAAATGCGTCGAGATATAATATGCAACATAGGGGGCGATTCGATAACGGATGCGGATCGCTCTTTCATCGTTTTGTGCGACGTGCAGCAGCGCATGATCGATCAACTCGCCTAGATAGCCACAATGGTGTTGCATTATTTGACGTGCGGCCGCTCTTGTAAACCCTCCTTGAAAGACACCAATCATCGCAAGAGCCGCTTGTGCTGGTTGCGAGAGCGCATTGATTGCTGATGACAAGACTGTGTCTAGTTGTGTGATCTGTGAAAAGACCGCGTCTGGTGGCTCAGAACCATTGACCAACCCAGCGACCAATGTTGCGACGTTTAGATGCGCCGTCTGTGCCGCGAGATATTCAATGACGTGCGGCGACCCATCCGCCCAACGGCAAAGTGCTGCCACTGCCGCGTAGTTGCGCTCTGTCAGCGCAAAATTGACATGCGCACGTTTGGCTCGCTCGACGAAGAGCGCAAGCGCCGCATACTGCTGCCATCCATCGCAATACGTCAGGGGAGGCGGTGTCAATCCACGCAACGGCAAGACAAATTCGTGCGCCACCCTGAGCGGTTGCCGCGTTGTGATAATGACGTTTAGCTCTGTTTGTTGAATGGCAAGTAAGGTCTCTACAAAAGATTGCCGGTCCTGTCTGAGCAAGCGCTCCGCTCCATCAAAAATCAACAAAAAACGCGCCTGACGTAATGAAGCGACGATTTGCGTCATTGCGTTGGCTGGATCGAGCGTCGGAATACGCAACGACTGCGCTAGGCGCACGGCAAACTGGGCGTGTGAAGCGACGTTCTCAAGCGAGATAAATCGTACAGGACAGCCGGTTTGCTGTTGATAGATCAGTGCGACTTGGGTCGCCAAACGGCTTTTGCCGATTCCCCCTAACCCCGTAATTGTAATGAGCCGCTCTGCGGGGTCGTTGAGAAGCTGAACGAGATGGGTACATTCGGCCGATCGGCCGAAAAATGCAGTCTGGGGTTGTGAGACTTTGTGAAGAGACAGGCCACTTTCTGGGACATACAGCGCAATCTGCTCATAAAGCTGATTCGTCTCATCAGATGGCTCCTCGCCAACCGCCTCGCGCAACGCCTCATAGCAGATGTCATACTGTGCAAGTGCCGCTGCCCGATCTCCACGTAATGCGAGAATCCGCATAATCTGTTGATGCGCCCACTCATCCCACGCTCGCCAACTGAGAATTCTCCGAACGGCGACTTCTGCTTCCGTGTATGCACCTTGCTCGATCTGCAATGCCACAAACATGCTGTGAACGTGCTTCACCTCTGCGTAAATCTGATCCGACTCACGCTTGAGCCACGCTGCAAATGGCTTGCTCTCACAGACGAATCCGTCCAAAAATGCACCATTACACTGCGCGACAGCCGTTGACCACGCTTCCATTGTCGCGGCATGACGCAGCCGTTCTAAGTCTAATGTGTAAGACGCGGCCGTGTTAAATGTCGCTGTTTGCCGCGACAGCACAATAAACGGTTCAGACCGCTTTTTGGTGTCGCCAAGCAGCTTGCGAAGCAAATAGATGATTTGACGCAGATTGGTTCGCGCATTCTTGTCGTCAGGCCACAACAGTTGCGCCAATTCTTCACGCGGTATCCCTTTGCCCGCATTGAGAACCAAGTAGACAAGCAACGCTTGAACATTGGCCGAGCGAAAATTTTTGATTGGCTGTCCATCAAGGAAAACCTGTAGTGAGCCAAAAAAAGATAGCGATAGCTGCGACATTTTGTTTCTGGAACCTGTTCACAATCTGTTCACGGTCTACGAGCTAAGATGGTCATGCTTACGCACGGCCAAACATAAGCAGTTAACACAGACCCTTCTCGTTGAGTATCTTGCAAGCAGATGGCAACAACCATCTGGGGATCCCGCCTTAACGAGTTTCACACAACGGAGATGAAACTCATGATGCTCAATATCAAGCGAGCCTTTGCGCTCACTGCTCTTTTTACAACCTTAATCGTTGGACAGTTTGGCAACAGCCCACTTCCAGACATCCCGCCTGCGCCTCAAAGCTGTGGGAACATCTGGTGTCCAGACTAAGCCCTGACTGCGGTTGCAATCTCACTCTGGCGAGGTTGCAATCGCAGTTTGTCTTCTTCAAGCACCCCTCGTTTGACAAATAGACGCATCCAACTTTCAGATTTCTGAGTAACAAGTGCGTGCTGAACCGACTGGCGCAGTTGGTTTGCCATCGCCTCCTCGCTCAAAAGTTGATAGGCGTGTGCCAGTAACACCTTCGTTTCGGCAACACTGACCAGATGGGCAATGTTGTCAAAACGCACAAGTGCCGCTTCTAAATGCTGAATCGCCTGCACTGGCTGACCTTGCAGCAAATAGTAACGCCCCGTTGTCTTGGCGATATGCGCCGCGATTTCGGGAGCGATTGATAAGCTCGTGTAGTCAAACTCTGCGCTGTTGATGATCTGATAGGCCGCATGTAAGTCCGCCTGATCCAAATAACATTCGCATAACAGAAATTGGCTTAACAGAAAGTCTGTTTTACCCTTTGAGGCATTGGCATAACGTACCGACTGTTGCCCCTTTTTCAACGCTTCGGCCGATTGATGTAACGCCCTCAATGTATCAGCCCAATTGCTATATAGTCGAGATAACATTGAGTCAGGCACGTTTTCGTGCAGCTCTGCAGCACGTCGATAGTAGCCATCAGCCTTCACAAAGTCACCGCGGTAGTAAGCAGCTTGACCTAATGAGTTGAGCGCGACAACGCTAAATGTGTTGGGCAGTTTCAACTCCTCAAAAATGTCTAGAGCTGTCTCGCCGTGCATTTGCGCTCTTTCAAAGTTGTGAAGATAGCGGTGGGTGATGCAGAGATGAACATGATGCCGCCCAAGTGCTTTGATGTCGTTCAACTGCTCTGCAACCGTGAGTGCATGATGCTCATGTTGCAACGCCTCATCGTAGCGGTTTGCCATGTGTAGTAAATTGGCTGCCCGTGAGTGCAGTTTGAGTAATAGTGGCGCGTTGCGAGGTGTCGATTCTTGCAACGCAAGTTGATAGATCGCCAGCCATTCGCGCCAATAACTGCCATTTTCAGCTAGGAAAAACAGCGCAAGTGCAATTTCGCTACTAATTTCCCATGTCTCTGTGTGAGACAAGCCAATGCGAATCAGTCGCGCAAGAAAGAGATGGTTAGCCGCAAACGTTTCTGGTTGCATGTCGACAATCTGCGCTTGCCAATAGAGACAGCCACGCATGATTGAGTCAACCCATGCTGTTTTCTCCTCCGATGATTGTTGATGATTGGCAAGAAAACAGTTCGTCAAACTGTGAACATAATGCAGCGTCTTACCATTGAGTTTTTGTTTTTCAACAAACGATATGCGGGATAATGTTTTTAGGCCTGCCCAATAATCACGCTTCTCCATACCGCTATAAACTTTTATTAGGTCGAGCGGCAAACCAACGGCGGGAGCCAGTCGCATCATAGCGAGCAGTTGTCTCGTTTGATGCTCTTGTTTGTCAAGAATGCGTTGAAAAATATCGTTGTAGAGTGCTTCAAGATCGGCCGTTTGTGCCGTTTCAAACTCTTCCAACACCGCTGCAACATCAAAATATCCACACAACTGGATAAACAGTTTTAATGCCTGCGGGTGTCCACTGACGAGGGCATAAATGCGCTTTAGAATGGTGTCTTCGGCCGCAATTAATGACACAATCCCCAATTGTTCGGCACGATGGCGCACAAAGCTTTCCGCCGCTAGAGGTGAAATTGGCTGTAGACGATAGCGCCAGATAGGTTGAGTTGCCGCGATTTCTTGCCGACTGATAAGCAAAAAGCGCGTCGGATTGGTGAGCGCATAGAGCCGTTGCGACAACTCACCTGTATCATCAAACGCTTCCACATTGTCAATCACAATCAGATAGGGAATTGCCTTAAGGGTCTGTCGCACCTGTCGCTCTAGCTGCTGATATGGAACGCCGTTACTTGCTACAGTCGGGAGCGCACGGGCGAGTTGGGTTATGATGGAATGCCAGAGAAGCTCGGCCGAACGCACGTCTAATTCAATATCTATCCAGACAAAATGCAAGACACGTTGTGATGCAACAAGTTGACGCATCGTTGCGTGAACGACAGCCGACTTACCTAAACCCCCCATTCCTGTCAAATTTTGCAGCCAGAAAGAGTCGCTGTCACACAATTTTTCACTGATTGTGGCAATGTCAGCGTTGCGACCAAAAATACGATCATAGTTCAAAAGCGGTAGCTGGTCAGCCACAGCTTCTAACGCGCTTTGCCGTACTGCAACTTCCTCTAAATAGAGCAAGTCTGCCAATTGAACAACCGCTTCAATGCGGCGACGGCGTAACGTTGCGACGCTTTCCTTATAACGACGATTGTTACGGATCGCCTGAATCGTATAACCCTGTAGATAGTAGAGATCGAGCAAATCTGCACCTAACGTATTACGACTTGCCAAAGCCTGAATGCCATTTTGGACGACGGTCTCTGCCGCATGATGCAGCGAGACCGTCTGTTGCTGACGCATGGCGATTGCACATTGTTCATGAATTAGCAGTAGACGCTTTAGAGCGGCATGATCTGTTTCAAGCAATTGCCTTTGGCGTAGTGCGTCGAGGGTTCCAACGATGATCGGCCGAAACACCTCCTTCGTAAACGCGCTGGGTATGACACGAGACATCCTTTTCTCCTAAATTATCGTGTGATGCGTTCCGAAAATCGGCCGAAGCCGATACAAGCTGAATTTATTGTAACGGATTTGAAGCCGTTTTTGAACTATGTGAACAAAGTTGAACAAAGTTGATGCGTTTGTGAACTGGCAATGCGTCCTGCTGAACTGACTTTGCTCCTATGATAGATAAACACACACAAGTAATGACAGCAACAATGCAAATCGCAATGTTTTTAAAGGAAGAAAATGGCTCTTATTATCCGAGATTCTGTTGGTCGCAGATCTGCCAATCAGCGCAATGATGTCATCGCCGTCAAAGCCCGACTAATCGAATTGGGTTTTCATTGGCTGACACTTGATGCACTGATGGATAGTAAAACGATCAACGCGATTCGTCTCTTCCAAGCGATTAAAAATGGACTGCACCCGAGCAACCCGACCCTAAATGATGGATGTATCGATGTGGCTGGCGATACCCAGCACTGGCTCAATGCCGTCAACGCGCCACAGTGGCAAGTTGCGCCACTCGGTTCATGGCAGGAAGGGTTTGTCACAATCGCCCTCTTTGAACCGCAAGATGTCTACTCTTTTGGCACAAATTGGCTCTTTGAAATGTTGCGTGCTGCTGGAAAACAGTATCACGCTGACTATCTCAGCAAAAATCATAACAGCGTGCCGCTTACGCTGAATGAAATTAGTCCTCGCTACGGCGGCATCACACCGAAACATAAAGGACATGAGAGCGGGCTTGCGTGCAACTTACAATTGCCAAGCAGTGGCGGTTCAGCCGGCGGCATTACCTACAGCGACGTGATTTATGACCAAAACGCGATGTGCGCTATGTTGACTGTGCTGCGTTCACAATCACAAGTCACAAACATTTTCTTCAACGATCCAGATTTAGTGGCGATGGGATTGTGCACCGTGTTAGCGGGACATGATAACCATGTACACGTTGAGATTCAGCCGCCAGCACGCGAAGATGCCCTGTTTTGAGAAGCGCAGCGGTGTAACTGCTAACGACATTCGCTGTTGATGACATTAGATCAATGTGTTAACGAAGATTCAAAAGGTTTTACTATGAGATCCACAACAATGCGAGAGGGCTTACTAGTGCTACTAGATTTAGCGCACGCGAAACTATCTAACTTCATATTAGGAGACAACATGTATACAAAAGACGAGGTAGAAATAGAAGATGTCGTCGAGGAAGAAACAGTCGTCGTTACTGAAGAATCACCCTCGTCAGAGAACGACCCGACTGACGAGATAGCGCGGCCATCTTCAAAGAATGAAGACGGAAAAACGATTCTGGCATCAATCGATCAGGTGACGACCAAAATAGAGGTGCTACAGAGCGATCTCACGCAGCAACTGGCTGTGCTAAGGGATCAAGCCAATCTTGCACAGACGCTGCATGCCGACATGCAAAAGTACCGTGACGATTACTGGTTCAAACAGTTTATGAGTCGCTTGGTTAACGACTTGTTGCGGATACACGACAAGTTTGTGCAAACCCTAAAGCCAGAAAACATTAAAGGCATGAGCCACGAGGCGTTAATTCGTCGCATTGAGCGATTTGATAAGGAGCTTCTTAAAGCATTAGATCGTCAAAATGTGATCCGAATTCCCGTGGAGCTTGAAAAACCCTTCAATGACCGAATCCAAGAGGCAATTGATACACAACCGATGAGCGACAATGGGGCAGTCGAGCAAGTCGTTGCCGTTGTTGAAGATGGCTTCTTTTACGGCAATCAACTTTTGCGACCACAAAAAGTGATCGTTTCAGCATAAACAAAGGGGAAAACAGATGAGTAGACTAATCGGAATTGATCTAGGTACAACGATGTCGGTGATTGCGACCATCGATAAGGCAGATCGCCCTCAAATTGTCAAGAACGCCGAGGGTAAAACACTCACCCCATCGGCCGTATTGATACGTGGGGAAGAACGAATTGTCGGAGACAAGGCGAAGCGTTCAGCCGTTGCACGACCGAATAGCGTTGTGCAATTTATCAAACGGCGCATGAATGAACCCGACTATGAGTTCATTGACAGCAACAGTAAGCGGCACCGCCCCGAAGAGATCTCGGCGTTGATTCTACGCAAGCTCAAGCAAGATGCGGAGAAGGCTTTAGGAGAACCTGTATCACAGGCGGTCATTACTGTTCCCGCATATTTTGGCGACTTAGAGCGTAATCGTACCAAACAGGCAGGCGAAATCGCCGGTTTGGAAGTGCTAGACATTATTAATGAACCAACGGCCGCAGCCATCGCTTATGGGATCAACTCGGGTGGCAACAACGAAACGATCCTCGTATACGATTTAGGGGGCGGCACCTTTGACATAACGGTGATGCAAATTGTCAACCAGTCAAATTTTCAGGTGTTGGCATCTGCCGGCAATAAATACTTGGGTGGTGTTGACTTTGATGAGGCGATTTGTGAATATGTCGCCGATCTCTTTACGGCCGAACATGGGGTTGATCCACGCGAAGATCCACGCAGTTATCAAGACCTGCGGAACATGGCTGAGGAAGTTAAACACGACCTTTCTAGCGACACGGAAGCTGAAATTTACTATTCGGCAAGTGGGCATACAATTGACGTTGATTTGAGCCGCGACAAATTTGAGGAGTTGATTAAGCCACTAATCGATCAGACGATCTATTTAACAAAAGACGCACTCTCCGAAGCGAAAACGACAGCCAGTCAGGTCGATAAGGTTGTATTGGTAGGTGGCTCTACGCGCATTCCACTGGTTCACAAAATCGTCGCCGAGCTAATTGGTAAAGAACCAGAAGTTGGGTTCAATCCTGATGAAGTCGTGGCACTCGGAGCGGCCGCCTATGCAGCCAGCTTAACCGGTCGAATGTTACGCGATGAAAGCATGCAACCATTGGGACACATTTCAGTACAAGATGTGACTGCCTACTCGCTCGGGATTTCTGCGTACAATCGAAACAGCCAGCTACAAAATTTCATTATCATACCGCGCAACAGCAAGATACCTGTCGAGATTAAATCACCAGACCCATTCTCAACCCACTTTGACAATCAAACGGTCGTTGAGATTCCTATTTTGCAAGGTGAATCGGCCGATCCCGACGAATGCACCCCTGTTGGTGATGTTGCAATGTTATCAAACATTCCGCCACAACCCAGAGGCGTGCCGCGCATTGAAATTACACTCGGCTACGACAAGTCGGGAATTGTACGTCTTTACGCCAAGGAGTTGGGGTCTGGTCGAGAAGTTAAGGCCGAAATTGAATACGGTGCATTGATGTCGGCTTCAGAGCAAGCGCGAGCGAAGCAAAAGGTCGCCCGACTTGATGTGCGATAGGAACAGACAACATGGTTGCAGATTACTTCGAACTATTTGGACTTTCACGAACAGCAAGCCGTCAGACGAATTACGATAAATTGCAGCGCGAACTGCTCAAGGTAAACAATCTGCACTCGCAGAAGGCAATTGTCAAACAGGGACAATTAAAGGAAGCACTGGCACATTTCCAAAGCGAGCGTTCATATCAAGATTATCTCGCTGAGTTAGATATTCAGCAGATCAAGATCGATCCGCCAAAGACCGATCCTTCTCCTCCCCCCACTACTGGAGATGACGACACAGGGGGACTTGTGGGCGAAGTTGGGTCGCTGCTCCTCAAATGGGGCTTGGCAGCGGGCAAAGCGTACTTTGATTCGCGGCGTGAGCGGGCTGAGGAGGAACAGCGATTAGCTACATTGCCAGCTTCGATTGCAGGTCAGTGGGGGATGCGAGATGGAACAATCTTCCAAATTCAGCAGGATGGTAGTCACGTCTACCTGCGCGGCAACTTTATGGGGGTGATGATCGAGGGGCAAGGAATGTTACAAGGGCGCAATTTAGCCCTCCAGCTTCGCAACTCGATGGGAGGAGGGGGAACGGCACAGTTAACGGTTGCTGCCAATAATAAACGCATCTCGGGTACCCTGAGCGTCCCTTATCAAGGTGATTTCCCGCTTGAAATGTATCGCTAACATTATTCAGGAGCTTAATATGAAAACAAAACGAGCCTTATTAGTTGGAATTGATCGATATAAGCGAGCATACATCCGTAATTTAGAAGGGTGCGTGAATGACGTTGACCTCATACAGGATGTACTACAGAACGAGTTCGGGTTCAGCGAGACAAACATCGCTCGGCTGACCAACGAAGCCGCGACACGAGCGGGGATATTGACTGGCTTTGACGAGTTAGTCGCAGCGACAGAGACAGACGATATCGTGGTGTTCTACTACAGCGGTCATGGATCGCAGATGACTGATATAGAAGGGGATGAGTCCGACGGATTGGACGAGACGTTGGTCACACATGACAGTGGTCGCACATCGGATGGTCATGAGAATCGGGACATCAAAGACGATAGAATCGCCTTGTTTATCAGGCAACTCAATGAAAAGACGAAAAACGTTACACTGATCGTGGATAGCTGTCATTCAGGAACCATGGCGCGGGATGCGTTTGGAGACGCGGATCGTTGGGTGGAGGGGGATCACGTTGCGGAGGATGATCCCGCTTACGAACAACACATCGCACTCCTACCCCCGCCTGTCGCGGTTGACGAGGGGACACGCGACATCGGTAAGGAGGGATGGCTGCCGAAAAGCGAAAAGTACGTGCTGTTAGCTGGTTGCCGAGATGAGGAGCGCTCGTATGAGGCGCGTGTCGGCTCCGACGCAAAACATGGCATCTTCACATTTAATCTGTGCAAGGCGTTGCGTTCGGCCGCAGCCGGCACCTCCTATCGCACAGTCTTTGAACGCGCCAGTGCAGCCGTTACTGCCCGCAAACCGGCCCAGCACCCACAAATGGAGGGTGCACGCGACCGTGAACTATTTGGCGACCGCCTTGTTGCGACGATGCGCTATATCGGTGTCGACAAACGCGATAGGCTGAAGGTGACGTTGCGCGGTGGTGCAGCGCATGGATTGTCGGTTGGGTCGCAGTGGGCGATCTACGCGCCAGAGGTCAACGAGGTATTGGATGAGACGCCGCGCTTGGGATTGGTTGAGATCAAGACGGTACGGGCGGTTTCGGCCGATGCGGATATCCTGCTTGCTGAATGTGACGATCCTGACGCAATTGCTGCTGGCTGTCGCGCTGTCGAGGTCGTCCATGATTACGGCGAGATGACGCTTGCTGTCAAGGTCGTGGCACTCTCCCCCGCATTTTCACAGCAAGCGCAACTTTTGAAAGAGATGATCCGCGACTCACCGCTGTTGACCGAGACGATGAATGATGATCAAGCCGATTGTGTTGTTTACCTGCTGCCACCTCGCTCTGAGGCAGGCAAGCATGTCCCCGAACTCGACGTGTTATTAGAAGATACATGGGTCACTGTCACCCGCGACGGCCGGATGCAACGCACACAAGCCGCATCCGACAAAGATGCCATCTGGCGCATTGTCGACAATTTGGAGAAACTCGGCCGATTCCGTGTCGCATGGGCACTGAAAAACGCTGACGTAAATAATCCGTTAACAAACACTGTCATCACGACGCTCAAACGCCGTTCAGGGGTTGGCAATTGGGAAGCGTTCGCGATCGATGATCCCGTTCCCACATTTGAAGAAGGCGATTTACTCGCCATGACCCTCAAAAATGAATCGGCATCGCAGTCCGTTTACGTCACGGTACTAAATTTTGGCATCTCCGGCGCGATCAACCAGTTACACCCAATTAAAGGCGCGAGTGAGGAGCTAAAACCGGGTAACGAAATCTCGTTTGGCGTGGCGGATGATGACGAGATTCCCACCTATTTTCCAGATGGGTTTGCGGGGAATTCGGCCGATGATCGCCTCAAAATTATCGTCACCTCACACCCGGCCGACTTTTCCCATCTGGTGCAGGAAGGGTGGCGTTCGGTTCCTAGAGCAGAACGCGCAAAGGCCATCAACTCACCCATTGAGGAATTGATGACGCTGGCACTGACTGGCACGGGGGATCGAGATGCGCGGCGAAAAAAAGTTGCAGTTCCCGAACATTGGATAACACAAGAACGACAGTACACGTTAGTGCGCTAACAAGCGCAAAACCGCATGACAGGCAAGCAAATCATCACGGTTGTCGGGATCGACGAATATCCCTCTCCAAATAGGTTGCACAATGCTGTGCGCGATGCGACTGGGGTAGCGCGTTTTTTCGATGATTCCTTGGACTACAAAACACCGATTCCCCCACTGCTCAATGGGCAGGCGACATTCGACAATATCAATCGCCTGCTTGATGAACAGTTGCCGAGTTTATTATCTGAAAATGATTCGCTTGTTCTGTTCTTTGCGGGGCATGGGATTGTGGACGATCATCACGGCTATCTCCTGCCTGTTGATGGTGATCCCGACCAGCTAGCGCGTTGCATTGAGCTGACATCATTTCTCGAAAGAGTGGATGCGCTTCCAGCGAAGCACATTTTAGTCATTTTAGACGCTTGTTATGCTGGAGCCGCATTCAATGTCTCTCTACAGTTTAGGTTTGAGCAGCCCGATGTTAAGCGAGACGTAGTGCGGAAATTCAATCAAGATCGTTATCTGACAAAGCTAGCAAGTCGTCGCAGTCGTAAACTGATCGCAGCCGCGCTTTCTAATGAACGCGCCTCAGATGGTGGGACGATACCCGGTCACTCGATCTTTACAAGTCATTTGCTATCTGCGTTGGAACACGGTGGAGAGTACTCGATCAACAATCGATACCGAACAGGTAGTCAACTTGGTCAATTGCTCGTCGATCGGGTTGGCACGGCTGGTGGCTCTAAACAGATTCCGGAGTTCGGCCGATTTGGGTCAGATCGCGGTGGTGAACTAGCATTCCCAATTGCGACAAATGCTCAGACAGCGCGACATTTTTATGCGGAATTTCAAAAGTTAGCAGCGGAAAATCCCACGATTGGTTCGGCACTGGAGGCAATTCAAGCCGCCCCATACGAGAACCGTAAAGCGTTTCTCGATACGATCAAACAGCTTTTACAGGATTCACCTGATTTTGACATGCAACTACGGGAAATCCTGCCTAACCAGCGAATCGAGGTCACACTCGATGGCTTGGCTGAGGAGGTGACGTACAACGTTCAACGTGCCTTGCTCTGGCGTGGTGTGGCACAGGTATTGACGTTGGTTGGCAGTTTGGCATTGATTGCGCTGATTATCTTTGGGGTGGTTTGGTGGCAGAGTCAGCCAGCGAAAATGACAGGGGACTTCAACGTTGCGATTGCACAATTTAATTACGAATCGTTTGATGATGGATTTGATGCAGCTACGAAGCTTACCCGCGACCTTAATTCGGCAATTGATAAAGCTCTCACAGATGCTGGCTTAGGCGAAGCAGATGTAACATATAATAAAATGCCACTTGTCGTCAACAACACAGAAGCGGAAGCGTTGGCAGAGCAGGTTAACGCCAATTTAGTTATCTATGGGTTCGTGAGCAAGATAACTGACGACATCATAGATTTTACCCCTCACTTTTACGTTTCACAGCAGCATTTGCCTGATATACAAGAGGTGACTGGCTCGACACCCCTTGGCGGTCAGCATGTCTTAGATTTGCCAGTAACATTTACTGAAGAAGAGCTTTCCAACAATCATCCAAGTAATCTCGAACTACAGCAGCGCACCGTTGTGTTGACTGAACTGGTCAAAGGGCTTGTCTATTTAGAAGTGGGAAATAATGAAAAGTCACGCGAGGCGTTTCAAAATTCGTTGGATGCAGCCGATCTCTATCCAGAAACGTTTGAGGGCAAGGAGTTGTTGTATCTGATGGCAGCGCACACTGCCTCTATCGCGGAAGAACCCAATTACAAGGTGGCCGAAGAACACCTTCAACAAGCGTTTGACCTCAACGACAATTACGGGCGCGGCTACATTGCACAAGGCAATTTGCATTACTACCAAAACAACTATTTTGCAGCGATAGATGCGTATGAAACGGCGGCAGGGTTGACCGACCAGCCGCCCAGAGCGTTCGTGAATGAAAAAGCGGCCTTCAACATCGGCAATGTGAATTTGCAAACGCTACAAGATGTACGCCGCGGCGGAGCGACGATTGAAGAACAATGGATTTACGGCACAGCGAGCTTGCAGGCATATGAAGCGGTTCTCGCTGCCTATGAGCGTGCTAACCAAGCTGAAGGTGAGCGACTACTGTCTATGGTCGCCCAAACGCACTACTACATGGCAGTTGTGTATCACGAGCTTTGTGAGGTTGGTGATGCGGCAGTCAGCCTTGATCTTGCCGTGCAGAGCCTCGACGAGTTGGCAGCGGTACAGCGGCGCGAGTTGCCGCTATTACGGCGGATGTGGGATCGTGGGGTCGAACCCCCACCATTGGCAAACACCATCGAGCAGCGACGACACGATCTGAACGATGAACGCACAACTGCCCGCTGTGGCGATGTCCGCTAAACAAGGAGGAAAAATGTTCAAACGTACAGCCCTACTTCTCTTATTCATCATGGCAGTTGCATGCAGCGGTGCAGCAATACCGGAACCAGTTCAGCAGGTTCCATTGCCGACTGTTGTACCTGAAACTGCAACTGTGCCACCAACCGCAACGAAACAGCCTCCAATTGTCGCGCAAATCGTAACCGCAACGGAACCTACAGCGGGGCAGCCATCTGAACCCGCCTCAACTGTAACACCTATTCCAACACCGCTACCTACTGAAACCACTGAACCCGCTCCGCCACTCCCAACGAATACACCACTTGGAACACCGATTCCACCCGGCGCGCCAACCACTTGTGTAGTCAAAATGCAAGGTAGCGATGAATGTTGCCCCATTCCTACGGGGTGGGTACCGCATGTTGTCCAGCGTGGTCAAGTGTGGTCTATTTTGGCGCAGGCGGTCAACATGCAGTCATCCGCGCTCATGCAAAGCAACTGCCGCATCAACGAACGGATTGACGCTGGCGAAACGATTGGTTTACCGTTTCCACTCCCAATCGCAACAAACACACGCATCGTCATAACACCAACCGAGACAGATGATTCACCTACGCTTACTCTTGCGCCACCTGCACCGACCCCAACAGGTACAAGCGAGTCGCCGACTTTGACGGTCACTCTGCTACCACCATCGCCTAATGTAACAGAATCGCCCACGACAGTTACCCCAGAGACGGAAACACCGACAGAAACTCCCACACCGACGGACACGCCAATGACGGTGACACTCGGGCCACCAGATGGTACTGTCATTCAGTTTGTGTGTAGTAGTGGATTTGATTGTGACAAAGGGGTTGCAGGGGCTCTGTTTGTTGGTCGTTTCAAGGGTACAGGCCCACAAGAGTCTTGGTTGGTGTTCGTTTATCCTCCGAACTCGGATCAACCTAAATTGCAACTCTCTGCAACGACTGACTCAGACAGTATTGCTGTTGTACAGATACCAACGGATGCTACGTTTGAAACAGGAGCTTACTCTGTTTTGGCCTTTTTCGGTTCAGCAGACCTGCGGACAGGTCTATTTACTATTACTGGAAAAAGCCAATCGACACCGTCACCAGAGCCGACCCCGACAAAAATCCCTGATGTTGTAACAGCGACACCAATAACCACACCATCGCCGACAATGACAGAGACAAAAACACCTACACCCCCCGCTACTGAAAGTCCGATGACACCATCACCAGAGCCAACCCCGACGAAAACTCCTGACGTTGTAACAGCGACCTCAATAACCACGCCATCGCCGACAATGACAGATGAACCGGAATTGCCCACAGCGACGACAGAGACAAAAACACCTACACTAGCCACTACCGAAAGTCCGACCACACCATCATCTGAACCATGACTCTACAATTTTTAGAGCTAGAGTGGGGCGTTCACACGCCTTTATGCCCTGCGAACTTACAAGTTTGTGAGCTAATCTCAATAGAAGAAGAGGAATAAATGACCGAATTTGAAATAAATCAACCCGATGTCCCATTACGACAAAACGAGGAAGCCTTAGCTACAAACGATTTTGTACTTGACGGAATCTTCCCAAACACGATTGTTGTAAAATTTTTCGATGATGCTCCCGTACCCAGCATTATAGGAGCTGAGAGGGAGATTTCTGAACCTAGCTGGCAGAACTTTCTGGCTGAAACGAACATCCCGGACTTTACATTACGCCCAGCGTTAGAGGAAGAAGATTTGGCAATTGCGGAAGAGTTAGTCAACCTCGCCCAAGAGCGAGACCCTGATTATCAGCCGACGGACTTCTCCAAGTACTTTCAGTTTTTCGTGCCGGATGATTTGAGTAATGATGAGATGCAGACCATTGTTTCTGAGTTGCGAGACCTAGAATATGTTCAGATGGCCTACATCAAGTCGCAGCCTGTTTCCCCGCCTTGCAATAGGTTGCAACAACCTTTGCTTGCAGGATTAGACGCAGAACACACGCAACAAAGTTATCTCGATGAAGTTGAGATGGATTGTGCTTGGCACTGGACTGGAGGCGATGGGAATAACATCCGAATCATTGACATTGAGCAAGGCTGGAGAATGAATGACAATGGAACATATGTTGAGCATCAGGATTTGCTCGCGAATACGATTCGTTTGCTTAATGATCCCATTGAAGTACAGGTGCCGGGTGAACCGGAGCCACAAAGATTGTCCATGTACTTTAGGGGACATGGAACACGAACCTTGGGTGTCATTGCTGCAATAGGCGACAATGCAGTTGGTTGTACGGGGATGGTTCCGAATATTTCGGCCGATGTTATGTCCATTTTTCATCTCGACACCGTGACAGGCAATAGTGATCGAAATCGCATCAGGTCACTACTTTATACGATTCGAGAGTTGGTTAATACGGGTGAGATTGGACACATCATTCTTATTGAAGACCAAGTTCAGCCCAATCAACTGATTCTTCCAGCGGAAACGCAACTGGGTGTCTTTGATATGACGCGCTTGGCAACGGCACTTGGAATGGTCGTTGTTGCAGCTGCAGGCAATGGCGGGACTGAACTGACAGCCGCCGCATATGATGAACTACTCGGCGATCCTAATGACCATCCAGAAGACTCTGGGGCGATTATAGTCGGAGCCTGTATCGCAACACAAAATATGCTCCTCTCTAACATGAGGCTACCTCAATCGAACTATGGTTCTCGAGTCAATTGCTTTGCGCGCGGAGCATTCGCTCAAACCCTTGGAAACGATCCTTCGGGTGACGCTAATGAAAATGTGGGATATGCTCAATACACGTCGCTATATAACGGTACATCAAGCGCGGCTGCCATTATTGCAGGAGTCGCTGGTGCAGTGCAAGGTATTGCAAGGGAATGTCGGTCAAATGGCGTTTTCAACGGATATCAGTTGAGAGAGATACTCAGCGATCCCAATCTCGGTGTAGACAGACTGGGTATAGGTATAGGAACGATGCCCGAATTGTGTAATCTCGTCGGTCAACTGATCAACCTCAACACAATAGCGGATGTATACATCCGCGACAATGTCGACGATGATGGTACTCAACCGCACCTTGGCAGTCTCGCGTCCAGCCCTGACGTGTGGGTAGAGCGCAATGGCGATCCACAGACAAGAGGCAGTCGTGTGGTGGCAGGTGATGACCATGAAGTGTATGTAAGTGTCCGCAATCGTGGGGGCGTAGAGATAAATGATGTAACAGCAACTGTATTCTACTTAAACTCATCGACAATCCTACTGCCAGATGAGTGGATTGAAATTGGTTCTGTTAACATCCCCACGGTTCCGAGCGGTTCCGTAGAGGTTATCTCTAGTCCTATTCCTTGGCCTGCATCCAATTTGCCCGCTCCCGGTCACTACTGCTTCGTGGTGTTGCTTGATGCAGAAGACGATCCTCAGCCATTCCCACCTGTCAGTTTTCCCAACCCAGCAGATTACCGCAACTACATCCGCAACAATAACAATGTCGCATGGCGCAATTTCAATATCATTGACACAGATGCGGAGTCAACTGACAACTTAACAATTGATGCGAAAGGTGTAACCGAGGGATTAAATGAGTACCGTTTGGAAATCATCTCAGAGTTACCAGATGGCGCAACCCTTTGGTTAGATGTGCCAGAGGATTTTCTCGAGTATTTCCCTCACGACCCAGATATTGTGGAATTTGGTATGGGTGATGGATTGGAGCATTTTGCAGGAGCGAGCGTAGCTCGTATTGAGTTACCAATTCATGAGATCGTACAGTCATCCCCCATTAAACTGGTGATTAGTGACCGAATTCCAATGCGATTTGACGTACAATTTCCTAACCAGTTGCAGCAACCATACGAATTGACCATTCGACAATCCTTTGCAGGGGAAGAAATCGGCCGAATCACATGGCAATTCAAATAAGGAGACCAACCCATGTCAGACGACAACTTTCGCACCCTCGCAGAGATGCCCGCAGATGAAATGACCGCCAAACTGAACGAAGTCGAACCGCAAGACGACACTTTTCAGACCGAGGACAGTGTCAAGAGCATATTATCATATCCCGCATGGAAATATCAGTCGCACGCCTACGGCTACTTACCACCTGTCGATGGCGCGGCAGACACTCAACTGGACATTATTCCAGTTGGGCTGCAATCGGCCGATACCACCCTCCAAAAAACCCGCGTCAACATCACGCTCGACCAAATTCACATCGCCAAATATCCGGGTTGGGGGGAGCGGACGATTTTGTTTAACTTTGCGGCGGTCAATTCGGCCGATGACAAGCCCGAACAACTGCACTTCAACCAGACCTACCAAGCACAAAATGGGCAACTCATCGGTCTGCGGAATGTCCCTATCTTTATTGGGTTGCAGGTCGGGGCGAGCGGCGTTCACTTCAAATGCACGACGATCAACGTCAAGAATAACCGCGACGAGCAACTACTGACGGCGTTAAATTCGGAAATGGCGGGCAAGGGGCTTGAACTTGCCACGACCGCCCAACCCGCCATTGCGCCATTTGCGGCAGTTGCGCTTGGGTTGGCGAAGCACATTGCACAGCGCAATCGCAATGTACCCGTTCAGCGCGTCGAGTTGGGGCTGGACTTTGGCAACAACCCCGTCGGCGCACGGCTCAACATCGGCTCTTACGTCGTCGTGCAGTGCGACGACGATTGGGATTGGTCGCGCTGGAAATTTGATCGGGCGAAAGGTCGCATGGTCAATGCAGCCGATGTCGCCTTGCCAATTCCGTTCAACTACTTCGTATTTGGCGTTTCGCGCCACTGAGAATCATCCGCCCAATGACTCTTTCTGCTTTTGACATGATCCTTCGTCAACTCGCTGGTCTGTCGGAAAATGTTGCGCTACCTACTACGCTAGGGCGTGATCGACTTTTGCGGCGGGGTGTCGAGCATCTTTCGCACAGCGAATACAAATCAGCTATTGCTGCATTTGCCAAAGTCGAAGATTTGCGCCCACAAGACACGCTGCGCGTCTGGCGAGCGAAAAGCTACGCCCACGTGGCGACGCGCCATCGCTACGGTCTCTTTCCAGATGGGCGAGGGGCGACGGCACTTGACATCGATCAGCAACACGACGCGGTGGCCTATGGTGAACGCATCGTTCCACAACTCGATCAGTTGCGCTGGCGATTGGAGCGTAAGGGGGAGCCAATTGCGCTGGAACACGCGCTGATCGACCGTTGGTTGACGAGTTTGTTGTCGATGCGCTCGATTGTGGACAAAACGCAGCGTGACTCGGCCGAAATGCGCCCCAAACTGCTCGAACAAGCCCTCTCGCTGATCCAACTCCCCGCACAAGTGACGCACATGCACCGCGAGTTGTTGCCGATTGGTGATTTGTTGTCGGCCGATCTCTGTCATCGCGCTGGCAATTGGCAACATGCACAGCACTATCTGCAAGCGGCACAGCGGCACTATCAAGCGGTCAACGACGAGATGGGAATCGCCGCCTGTGAGTTGGCGGCACTCGACTTCCAACTTGCGCCGCTCAGTACACCACTGGTCTGGAACTGTGCCATCGTTGAGGGGAGCGCGACGAGCGAACTCGCATGGGAAATCGAAGCGCAAGAAGTGCGGGCGAGCAGTCAAAATCTCGCTCTGTTGCAACCACACTATCAACGGCTGCTCGACCTATTTGAGCGGCGTGGCGCAACGGCAGAAGCGGGCGCGGTGATGCTGCGGCTGGCGTTTATCGCGTGGTTGCAGGGAGCGTATGCGGAGGTGCGGCAGTGGTTGGCTGCGGCCGAAACCGTCCTCCACAGCGACCCCGCCATGCTCCAAACCATCAAGATGCAGCGCGCGCTTGTCGCCATCGCGGCGGGCGAAATGCCAGAGCGACGCGATTTGGCGCAGGAAGTCGGGGCGTGGGGCAAAGAAAATGGGGCGTTTAGCTTCACGTTGGGCTTGGGTATCTTTTGTCTACGCATCGGCCGCTATTGGCTGACGCGGGAAGGCGCGTCGGAAAAGGCACTGGCGGCATTCCGACTGAGCGAACATCTTTTCCGTGCGCTCGACGCACCGATTGCGCTGGCGCGTGCGCTGACCGACCGCGCCACCGTCTACCAATTTTTGGGCGAAAACAACAGCGCAGGACAGCTCTACGGCGAGGCGACAACCCTGCTTGAAGGTCAACTGCCCGGCAATGCAGAGACGGGCAACCCGTTGGCGTATCGGATTTTGCACCTATCGACTGAAATGCTCGAACTGTACACGGCTGCCCGTAATCCCGAACAGATCGAGCGGTTGGCGACACGCCTACGTCAACTCGACGCACGGCGCGGGTCGTCTTATGCGGCCGCCAGCAATGTTGGCACAGCGTTTTTGAGCGAGATATGGCGGCGTGTCCAAGCGGATGAAACGACGAACGATGCGGCTGTGCATCAAGTGGCGTCTTGGTCGCACTTGTGGATTGCGCTGGAAGGAGCCGAGTTTAACGCCCCGCTCTATCGCGCCAAGCGTGCCGAGCGCGTTGGTGATAGGGAGACGGCACACAGATATTATCAAGAAGCATTGCAAATCGTACAGCAAGCGCAAGGGTCAGACAGCCGAATGCGTGCGATTCGTGAGGCCAGCATTTACGGCAGCTTGCGCCAGTATGATCAAGCTGAGCGCATCTTCCGTGCGGCTGTACCGCTTTCGGCCGATGACGACCCCCTCGTTGCGGCGATGCGTCGTCTTGGCATGGGGGGACAGTACGATCAGTTAATGCAGTCGCGCAATCTCTCGCTCCATCAGCAAGCCGCTATTTTTTTCACACGGATTAAGCGATTTGCGGCGGCGTATGAGCAGTTTCAAACGATTGAGCGGATTGCTGGCGTAGATTGGTGGCAGCGTGAGCGACGACCATGGGAAACGCTGCTCGACTACGCCGAGATGTGCGAAGGGCTAACACAATACGACGATGCGCTGCACTACTACGATTTAGCAATCGAGGCGGTGGAGCAACGCCGTGCAACGCTCAGTCGGGATGAGTTGAAAGTCGCCCTGATGGGTAGTTTGACCGTTAGCCTTATCTACTTGGGGGCGGCGCGTACTGCACTGCGCGTCGTGGCATTGCGACCCGACCAACGATACCACTATCTCACCCAAAGTTTGCGCTATGCGGAGTTGGGCAAGGGGCGTGCGCTACAGGATTTGGTCGATGCGAGTGTCAACAGTGCGGGCGGACAGCAGATCGCCCAAGATAGCCGTGTGGCGGCGTGGCGCGAGGCGACGATGGTGGTGGCGACATGGCGCGGCTTGTTGCAACGGGCAATCGAGGCAGAGGACAACGAGCGGGCAAGCGTATTGCGGCAACAGGTACAATCGGCCGAATCCAAACGCCAGCAGTTAGAACAGTCGCTGGCGGCCGATAACCCCGCCTTCTACCAGTTGATCAACCCGCAGTCGCACCCGCTCTCATTGGCAGAGATGCAATCTCAGCTAGACGATGACACACTTTTGGTTGAATACATGTTTCACGATGAGACGCTGCTCATTTGGGCAATCAGCCGTCAAGAAGCCGCTGGACAGGTTTTGTCAAGCGACACGTTCAAGCTAAACGGGCAGGTGCAGCGATTTTACGCATTGTGTAGCGACCCAGCCACCAGCGTTTCCGAGATCAGGCAGCTCGGTAAAACAATCGCCGCAGTGCTGCTCGACCCTATCAAAACACAACTCGTCCGCTACCAACACATCATGATTGTGCCGCACGGCTCAACCCATCGCCTGCCGTTCCATGCGCTGACATGGCAGGGGGGTTGGCTGGCGGCGACGCATTTGGTGAGCTATCGGCCGAATGCGAGCAGTTTGCGCGTGGGGAAAGCGCGGCGAATTTCGGCCGAGACCCCCGCACTCATCGTCGGCAATCCGATCAACATGTCTGTTCCGCACATCCTCAATGCAGAACGCATTCCCGCTCGTCGCTTGCCCGGCGCGTCGCAAGAGGCCATGCTCATCGCGCAAAGCTTTCCAAACAGTCAGCCCCTCATTGGATCAGACGCAACCGAAGCGGCTGTGCGGCAGCAACTCGGTTCGGCTCGTCTCATCCATCTAGCCACACACGGTTATCTGTCGCCCGAATTCCCGCTACTCTCATCCATTTTGCTGGCAAATGGGGATGCGTTAACCGTCACAGAACTAGCTGGCATCGAACTCAATGCTGATCTCGTTGTGTTAAGCGCGTGTTCAACGGGGATTGGTGAACAGACCAGCGGCGACGAAATTATCGGGCTGACGCGCGGCCTGTTGGGTGCGGGTGCGCGTTCTGCCATCGTGACGTTGTGGCCTGTATCTGATCGCACAACGATGACAGTGATGCTCAACTTTTACAACGCGCTACTCGATGAAGCGTCAACGCTGTCTGCATTGCAAACGGCTCAGCGCGAACAATGGTCGCTCAAAACATTGCGGCAAACTGAGGTGCGACTGCGTGATGCTCAACGCGGCACAAGTAAAGGTGTCGTACCCGACCATCCATTTTTCTGGGCAGCATTTTACTTCGTAGGATAGCGATGACGAAAAAATGTTTGACCAAACAAGGGCAATAGATAGGAGTGTCGCTATTGTCCTCAGGAGATCATGTACAAAGCGAATTTATTCGGCCGATTCACCTTCCAGTTGCCTTGTGGCACAACGATTGAAAAATTTGCAACCATCAAAGTATTTGAACTGCTCACTTATCTTCTCTGTCACCCTGCCAATCCACACCACCGCGATAAACTCTCAACGCTCCTCTGGCGTGACCTCGACGAAAGCCGTGCCAAGCGCAACCTTCGCAAAACGCTCTGGCAGTTGCAGCAGGCGATTGGTCAAGCTGCGCCGTTGCTTGACATCGAGCCAGAGTGGGTGCGGGTGTGTGAATCGGCCGATCTCTGGCTCGACACTGCCCAACTCGAAGCGGCATTTGCCCTCTGCCGCAACACAAAAGGAGCCGCGCTTACCCCCGACCAAGCGGCGACTGTCCAAGCTGCATTACAAGCGTGCTGCGACGAACTGCTCGTCGGTTGCTATAGCGACTGGTGCATCTTGCGCCGCGAACAACTCACCTTCATCCACCTTGTGCTGCTGGACAAGATGGTTCAATATTGTGAGCGCAATGCCCTCTATTCCGCGGGGATCGACTACGGCAACCGCATTCTGGCGCACGATTGCGCCCGCGAACGCACCCACCGCGCCCTCATGCGCCTCCACTACCTCGCAGGGGATCGCTCGTCCGCCTTGCGCCAACATCAACGTTGTGTCGATGCGCTGCAAACGGAACTCGGCGTGCAGCCCGCCCAGCGCACCACACGCCTCTACGCCACAATCGTTGCTGATAATTGGGAGATTGATCGGCCGATTCCCACAACGATACCCCACGTCCTCATCCAACTTAAACAAATGCGCTCACACCTCACCGCCGTCCAGCAAACCCTCGACACGCACATCAACGCGATTGAGGGCAGCCTAGCTTAAAATCGCCGTCTATCGAGTGGTCATTTGTAAGTTGACAAAATAAACGGAGATAAGCTGCGGACGGTCTCCTGACCGGCTCTGCCACTGGTAGGGTCAGGAGCCCGACCAGAGCTTTGTACCCAATTTATTTGCTAATCTGCCGTAGACCACTGCGCCTCCTCAATTTCTTCCAAGAACGCAATTGTCTACGCATTTGCAACGCTCTCGCAACGCCCCCCACTTACAATGCCTCCGCAATGAACACTGCGGAACAGGGCAACCTCTCCTTTGTCCTACGGATTTGGCTTGAAGACAACGAGCCGTTCCAATGGACAGGCCACGTCACACGCATCATGAGCGAGGATGATTTGCACTTCCGCGATCTCGATACGCTAATTAATTACCTGCAACAGCACATTACGACGATCATCAAAGGATAAGGTTCTGTGGGAATTGGCGGGTTGGCTCTCTAAATCCTACAAACCCCAAATAAATGGCAAGCTATCAAGCAGTTTCAGCGACGTGCGACGCGATTATCTACCTGCTTCGCACCAGCTATGACCCCGCCGAGTTCGGCCGCGAACTCCAATTCCGCGTCTTTCTCACGCCCGACTTTGGGCAGCCGATGGAGGCGGGGGTCTCGCTCTTTCTCTACCGCGTTTATCCCAACGGCACACACCGCCACCCGGCGGGTCGCGTTGCCCCCAATGGCGACCGCCAGCCACCGCTGTTGCCGCTCGATCTGCATTTCATTTTGACCGCGTGGGGCGCGGATGCCAGCCTACAACATCGCATCGTCGGCTGGATGATGCGCGTGATTGAGGACAACCCGATTTTGCCATCCGGTTTGCTCAACACCGTTGCGCCGGGCACGTTCCAATCGGCCGAAACCGTCGAACTCAGCCTCGCCGACCTCCGCACCGAAGATATGTTGCGAATTTGGGACACCGTTGTGCAGAACGTCTACCAACTGTCGATTCCCTACGTCGCTCGTAACGTTTGGATCGAGTCGTTGCGGAATCGGCCGAATCGATACCCACTCGTCACCGAACGCACGCTGGATATCACCGATGATATTTGAACGCAACACCCACACCACATGGCTCGGCGTGCGGCTCTACGACCCCGTGACGGAGCGCATCGTTCGCAATGGCTTATCGGTCACGGCATGGCGTGACCAACGTCCCCAGCGTCGCATCGCCGCCATCACCACGCCATCCGGTGTTTACGCCTTCCATCATCTGGCACGCCAACTCGACAACGGCGCGTCGCCACCCGACACGCTCCCATTCGTCATCGAAATCGAGGATCATCAGCGACGTTTTATACCGATAACGCTCGATCTCAACGTGCCGCTGGCGCATGGTCGCCTCTTTCCTGACCCTAACCCCACGCCAACGTCTCCACCGACCGATCAGCCGCCGGGTTTGCTACTGGCTTCTGCGCCCAATCGCGCCGCGACTGCCGCACACGCCGCGCTGCACACCCAACTGATCGTGGCGAATACCGACACGCCAGCCGAACACGCCGTCTTGATCGCCACCATCGGCGGCCGAGAACACTTCGGTATCGCTGATGAAAATGGCAGCGTGACGCTGATCTTTCCCTATCCACCTTTTCAAACAACGCTGGGCGCATCGCCTCCTTCTGGCCTCGCCCCTAGCGATCAATCATGGGCGGTCACACTCACGGTGCGCTATCAGCCAGCCAGCGTGCGCGTTCCACTCGGCAGTGACTATCCCGAAATCGGCACGCTGCTCGACCAAGCACAACGCCCGATTTGGCAAACCCAGACCGCGCCACTGCCTGCGTCACCGCCGGCCGATTTCACGACGACCCTGCACTGGGGTGAACCACTGATCGTTCACACAGACAATTTGCCGACCCTCTGGATCGGCTAAGGAGAATGCACTATGCCTGAATATCTAGCTCCCGGCGTTTATATCGAGGAAACCAGCTTCCGCTCCAAGTCGATTGAGGGGGTCAGCACCAGCACGGCCAGCTTTGTCGGCGCGACGCGCTATGGCCCCGCCAACGGCGAGCCGGAACTGCTGACTAGCTTTGCCGACTTCGAGCGCATCTACGGCGGTCTTGATCAACTCTCATTCGGCGGAGTCGCCACCACAAACTTTACCGCCCAAGCGGTACGTGCCTTTTTCCAAGAGGGGGGTAGCCGCTGCTACGTCTCGCGGGTCGTCAATACGGACGCAACCCGCGCCAGCGTGCCAGCCGCGTCGCCACCCGCTTCCCCACCCGCGCCGGCTGCCGCAATCAGCGCACGCTTTGTCGGCAGCGGCGGCAACATGCGAATCACGCTCTTCCCGCGCATCAGCAGTAATGTGCTGGTTACGGGAGATGGCAACGTCTTGCGGCGCGTGCAGGCGAACGACACCGTGTTGGTGCGTAGCGTAGTAACAACGAGTCCACCAGAGTTTTCGGCCGCAATCCACGATGTCGTCCGCAACGATGAGGGCGATCTCGAACTGCGCGGCAGCGGTGGCAGCGTGACGCAAATCGCCAGCTTGACTGATGAGAACGAAGTCTATCTGTTGACCATTGATGTCGGGGTTGAGAAGCCGCGCCATCGGCCGAAACGCCCCCGCGACCGCTACGAACCGCTTGAACTGTGGCAAGAGTACGGCTTCCATCCACAGCACAGCAACAGCCTGACGCGCTCCTTCATCGCAACCCCCGCCACGCGCCGCGACCACCTCTACATCCCGATCTTCTTCGACACCGACGCGACGACCGGGTTCGATTTGGCGGCCGACCTGCTCGGTGAGACCATTCTGACGAATTTGGTCAATGCGACATCGGCCGAAGATCGCCAGCGCGTTTTCTTCCTCACAGGTGGCACAGACGGTACACTCCCAACCGCTGCTCAATACGAAGGAGACGACGGAGCCACCGACGGTCTCAAGAGCGGCTTGCGTGCGTTTGAGGATTTGGAAGACATCTCCATCGTCGCCGCGCCCGGCTACTCCCACAACTATACAACAGAGAACGAGGCACGGGTTCGGGCGATTCAAGGCCATCTCATCACTCACTGTGAAGGGATCATGCGCTATCGCGTCGCCGTTCTCGATGCGCCCAACGGTCAAACGCTCGGCGATGTGCGCCAGTTTCGTGGGCAAATCGACTCGACCCACGCTGCCCTCTACTACCCGTGGGTCACGATCAATGATCCCGTGACGGAAGAGGAACTCAATCTGCCGCCGAGTGGCTTCGTCGCTGGCATTTACGCCCGCAACGATGTCGAACACGGCGTTCACAAAGCTCCCGCCAACGAGGTTGTGCGTCTCGCCATCGGTTTCGAGCGACTGCTCAACAAAGCCCAACAAGACGTTCTCAACCCCGAAGGGATCAACTGCTTCCGCTTCTTTGAGGGGCGCGGCTATCGACTCTGGGGCGCACGCACCGTCAGCTCCGACTCGGAATGGAAGTACGTCAACGTGCGTCGCTACTTCGCCTATCTCGAACGCTCCATCGAACGCGGCACGCAATTCGCCGTCTTCGAGCCAAATGGGGATGCGCTCTGGGCTAACGTGACACGCACCATCGAGGATTTCCTGTTCAACGAGTGGAAGTCGGGGCGGCTTTTCGGCCGACAACCCAAAGAGGCGTTTTTCGTGCGCTGTGACCGTACCACGATGACCCAAAACGACCTCGACAATGGCCGCCTGATCTGCCTGATCGGTGTCGCGCCGCTCTACCCCGCCGAATTCGTCATCTTCCGCATCGGACAATGGACGGCAACGGCAAGTGGTTAGCACCCATGTGGAACGGACTTTAGTCTGTTCTGAGCAGATAACAAACTAATCGGAGAAACAATCATGGCAGAATTTCGGGAAAGACCCTACAGCCAATTTAACTTCCTCGTCAGTTGGGACGGTCTCAACGCGCAAGGTGTGACCGCTGGTTTTCAAGAGGTCAGCGGTCTCGGCATGGAGATCAACGTCGCTGAGTATCGCGCTGGCAACTTCCGCGACAATGCGCCGCTCAAGGTGACTGGTACATACAAAGTCCCCGACGTAACGCTCAAACGCGGCGTTCTCGGTGCGCTCGACCTCTACCAATGGCTCGATCAAATCCGCAACGGCTCGCAAGATGCACGCCGCACCGTCACCATCGAACTGCAAGACGAAGCCCACACGGGTACCGTTCTCACATGGAAATTGATGGAGGCTCGGCCGATGAAATACACCGGCCCCTCGCTCAACGGCAAAGGCAACGACCTCGCTATTGAGGAGCTCGTCCTATCGTGTGAACGCATCGAACTCGCCTAACGTCTTGTCGGTAAAACGTAATGCGTAAAACGTAAAGTGGCGAAGCCACAACCAAAAAGTAACACAGAGTTGCACGGAGGACACACTGAGATTCACAGAGAGAAGAAAGGAGAAAAACTCTGTGAGCCTCTGTGCCTCCTCCGTGAGCCTCTGTGTCACAACTTTTTACGCAAACGACGCACATTTTGACGTTGTACGAAGTAATGCGTCTGATCAGAGAAATTACGTTTTACGTTTATGAGTCAGCAAAGATGCTAACCAACACCCTCCCCGGCCTAACCTTCCAAACCGTCCCGCCGCCGCTGCCGGAGACGTTGCCACGCATGGACATCGCCGCGTTTGTCGGCTTTGCCGCGTCTGGCCCCGTCAACATTCCCGTCGCGGTGGAGGATGTGACGCGCTTCCGTGACATCTTCGGCGCGGACGTTGCGCTGGCGTGGGATGAGGCGACGGGACAGCAGCAACACGGCTATCTCGGTGTAGCGGTTGAGGCGTTTTTTGCCAATGGGGGTCGTCGTTGTTGGGTTGTGCGCGTGGCGCAAGAGGGGCAGACGACGCGCTTTGGATTGCCGCATTTGCTATCGGCCGAAACCCATACCCCCCTCACAACCCCCGCCCGCTCACCCGGCAGTTGGGCGGACGACTTGCGGGTCGGCACACGCCTCCGCAACGACATTTTCCCCGCGCTTGCGCTGAATGATATGACGCTGCATCTCCCCACCGTCGCCCCGTTTGTCACGCAACACGACTTGCTCAAACTCGACTTTCCAGAGGCAGGGCTGCTACTCTACGCAGTTGTCACACGGATCGATGGGTTGATGTTGGAACTCAGCCAGCCGCATTGGTTTAGACGGTTTGAGGATGGGATGGGGGTTGTTTCGGCCGAAATCCACCCCCATCATCCCCTTGCACCCCTTCGCATAGTCAAAGACGGCGATCAAGTCGCGCTAACCATCATACCAACCCCACACCTCCCACAACGCGGCGCAATCGTGCGCGTGCGACTGGATAACGACGCGACGCTGCTCCTCTCCATCGCGGAAGTTGAACCAACGCTTACCGCCGACTCCCCACCCGAAGAGGAATGGATTGTGCGTGGCACAGGGCTGCAAATCGTCAATGGCAACGTGATCCCACCAACTGAAACGCCTATCGTCACCCGTTTACGTTTCGACTTGGCGGTTTGGCGCGAACAGCAGATCATCGCCCAACTGACCGATCTCGCCTGCGCGCCCGACCATCCACGCTTCTGGGGCAACTTACCCAGTGACGACGACCTGTTCGACTTGCGGATCGGTGACGCACCGCGCAAGTTGACGCTGCTGGACTCCCTCGCCGATGAGCCGCGCTTTCCGTTGGCTGGCGACTTTAGCGCGTTGACATTGCCGTTTGGTATGGAGTCGCGTTTCACGATCACGGCGGGGGCGGACGTAGGGGACGATGCGCTTGTGTGGGATGGGTTGGGGGTGTTTTCGGCCGATCTCTTCCTAGACCCGCATCTCGCCACCACGCGCAGCCAGCTTTTGCTGGCCGAAGCGCACGATAAACAGTACGTGCGCGGTGCGCGGCTGACGGGCTTGCACACCGTTTTGCCGCTCACAGAGGTGACGCTGATCACCATTCCCGACGCGATTCAGCATGCATGGCGTGCGGTCGAACAGCCCGTGATGGCGATTCTCGACCCGCCTGTTTTGGAAAGCGTCGCGGTGAGCGAAATGGTCGACGTGCGCTGGTCGGCCGTTGTAAGCGCGACGGGCTATCTGCTTGAATCGGCAACGGAGCCGACCTTTGCCCAACCGCGCCAACGCTACGCGGGAGAGGCGACGGCGGTCGCGTTACCGATTGATGGCGATTGCCCAACGTGGACGTATTGGCGCGTCCGTGCCACCTTTGGCAGCGAGACGAGCGCGTGGTCAAACACCATTGGCGTGGAGATTCCGCACGATTCGTTTGACGTGTGTGGCTTTGCGCTGAATGTGGCGACCGAATTAGAACGACTCGTCGCTGACGAACTGAGTTTACAGTGGTCGGCCGTTGACGGCGCGACAAAATACGAATGGCAAGGATCGGCCGATCCCCTTTTTACAACCGTCCACACGACGAGTGAAGTCGATCTGTTGCAGGTGCGGGTGGGGCGGATTTCGGCCGATGTCCACTACTATCGCGTCCGCGCCCACTTTGGCGATCAGATCGGCGTGTGGTCAAACACCGTGCGCTACCCCGATCAGCATCCCGTCACGACGCGCTGGGAACGCAACCCGCAATACGACGACACAACGCTTTTGACGCTGCAACATGCCTTGCTGCGCCTCTGTGTCGCACGTGGCGATCTGTTCGCCCTCCTCGCGTTGCCTGCCCACTACCGCGCCGCCGCTGCCACTGCACACGCTGAACAGTTGATCAGCCGCGTCCAGTGGGAAAGCGCACGCGATCTGCTCAGTTACGGCGCACTCTATCACACGTGGCTAACGACACAGCGCGGTCAGACGATCCCGCCGACGGGCGCGATTTGTGGACAATTTGCCAGCCGCGCTCTCACGCACGGGGCGTGGATCGCGCCAGCCAACGAGCCGCTCAACACCGTCGTCGCGCTCACGCCGACAACGACACGCAGCGAATGGGCGACCCTTTTCGCCGCGCAGATCAATGTCGTGCGCCAAGACCCACGCGGTTTCATGCTGTTGAGCGCGGAAACGTTGAGTCGGGATGGGGATTTTCGGCCGATCAACGTCCGCCGCCTCTTCATCTTGCTGCGTCGTCTCGCGCTGCGCGAAGGCAACAAATACGTCTTTGGCGCACACAGCACCGAACTGCGCCGTCTGATCCGTCATAAATTTGAGCTGTTTCTCGCTGATCTCTACGGGCGTGGCGCGTTCGCGGGCGCCACCCCCGATCAGGCGTACCGCGTTGTCATCGACGAGACGCTCAACACGCGCAGCGCAACCGAGCGCGGTCAACTGATCATCGAACTGCGCGTCGCGCCCAGCCATCCACTCGCCTTTCTCACGCTACGCCTCGTCCAGCATGAGGGATTGGAGGTCGTATGAGTAATTTTCTCGACCGTGAGGCGATAGCCCCTCCCTTTAGCGCGTTCAACTTTCGCATTGAGCTATACGTCGATGCGTTGGAGGGAGAGCGCACCGATCACAGCGATCCGAAAAACGGCCGACCGCTGTGCAGTGCCGCCTTTGCCGAGTGCGATGGGTTGGAAATGACGCATGAACCAAAGTCGATCCGCGAGGGTGGCAACAACGCCCGTCACATCCATCTGCTTGGCCCGATCAGCTATGGACAACTCGCCCTCAAGCGTGGCATGACGAGGAATTTCGATTTGTGGAAATGGTTTGAGCATCTGGGTCGGCCGACACAACAGGGACTCCGCGCAACCGGGCTGGTCGTCCTCTACAGTGCCGATCAGCAGACGGTCAACGCCGAATTTGAACTGGTCGGCTGTCTGCCAACGAAGCTCAAAGCCCCGTCGCTCAATGCCAAAGATGGGTTCGTCGCCATCGAAGAACTGACGCTGGCCTACGAATCGCTGCGTCTCAAGAGGGCTGCCTAATGAGTAAACTCGTCAAAGCCGAACTGCGCCAAATCAAATGGAACGACAGCCAGCAAGCGCAGGAGATCAAAAAAGACAAAACCATCGTCGTGCAGTTCAACCCCGAAACGCTCAAGGTGGCCTTTGCCAACCAGAGTTCGGGCGGCGACCAACGCGGCGGCTCAGCGATTCAGTTTGTCGGAGCGGGGACGACAAAGCTCTCGCTCGACCTGATTTTCGATGTCACCGCGCCGCTGCCCGGCGACGAGGCGATCACCGACGTTCGCAAACTGACGGAGAAAGTCAACTACTTTATCAAGCCCGAACCCACGTCCGACAGGCAGAAATGGATTCCGCCAGGCGTGCGCTTTATCTGGGGAACATTTTTATTCGACGGCATTATGGACTCGATGAACGAAACATTGGAGTACTTTTCGGAAGACGGCGTGCCATTGCGTGCCGCTGTTTCGATCAGTTTATCGAGCCAGACGATTCAATTTCAATTTGGTGCGGGGGGCAGTGGTGGCAATGCCGGTGAGTCACCCCTCAACGCCGCAAAGGACAATCAATCGGTGCAGCAAATGGCGGCCGAATCGGGACAAGGCAAAGATTGGAAAAATATTGCCGCCGCCAACAACATCGAGAATCCGCGTTTGCTTGCGCCCGGCACGCTCGTTGACCTAAATGCGGGTGCGTCGCTCTCAGCAGGAGCTTCCATTTCAGGCGGCGCGTCGTTTGGAGCAGGTGGCGTATCTTTGAACGCCAGCGCGCCCAATCTCGCTACCGCCGTCACCTTTGATGCCAGCGTCTCCGTCGGATTAGGCGGTGCGGCAAGGATCGATTTATGAGTGTCATTATCAACGATTTCGAGGTTGTCGTGGAGCCGCCGCAACCGGCGGTGAGCGGGGACTCGGCCGAAACCCAATCCCCACCCCCACAACCCACGCTCACACCACAGAAGATACAGCACATTCGCCGCTGGCAGCATTTGCGCCATCAGCGAGTACAAGCGCACTGAAAATGGATCACAACGCCTTCTTCCCCTCGCGCCCATCCCTGACGCTGGACGGCCGCGAGGAGCCTAACCTGAGTAGCGGCATCACCTCCCTGCTCGTCTGCGAGACGACGGAGGGGCTGTATCGCTGCGAGATGACGCTTGGCAATTGGGGCAGCACGGGTGAGTCATCCGACTTCCTCTACTTTGACCGCGACCTGCTCGATTTTGGCAAGTTGGTCAGCGTGTCGATGGGCGTGGGAGCGGCCAAGGCGACGATCTTCGCGGGGCGCATCATGGGGATCGAAGCCGCTTTTCCGCGCCAGCGACCGCCTGAATTGACGCTGCTACTCGAAGATCGCTTTCAAGATTTGCGCATGACGCGCCGCACACGCACCTTTGAAGATGTCAGCGACGACGACGTTTTTCAGCAAATCGCGGCGCAACACAGCTTGCAGATCGAAACGGATGTCGAGGGGCCGACCTATCGCGTGCTGGCGCAGTTGAACCAGAGTGATCTCGCCTTTTTGCGCGAACGGGCGCGGGCGATTGACGCAGAACTGTGGTTTGCAGACGACAAGCTGTTCGTGCAGAGTCGCGCCAAGCGCAACAGCAACCGTTTGACGCTGACCTACGGGCGTAAGCTGCACGAATTTTCGGTGTTGGCCGATCTCGCTCATCAGCGCACGACGCTTTCCGTCAGCGGATGGGATGTGGCGGGGAAAGAGGCGATTACGGCGGAATCGGCCGAATCCGCCCTGCAATCCGAACTCAACGGCTTGCAAAGTGGTCGCGCCGTCTTGCAACAGGCGCTTGGTGACCGCGCCGAACAGATCGTCCACCTCGCGCCGTTCACGCGCAACGAGGCGCAATCACTCGCCGACGCGCACTATCGCACGCTGGCACGCCGCTTTGTGACGGGGTCAGCCATCGCCGAGGGCAACGCCCATCTGCGCGTCGGCACACACGTCACACTCGACGGGATCGGCGCACTGTTCAACGGCGAGTACTACGTCTGCGAAGTGCGCCACACCTTCAACGGCGCGGACGGCTTCAAAACGAACTTTCAAGTAGAGAGAATGGGAATCGGCCGATGATGATCGCAACAGCACTCGACACCCTTTTCGCCCAGCGCGTCCCCTACGGTTTTGGTGGTCGCTTCTACGGCGTGTACACCGCCATCGTCAGCGACAATGACGACCCCGACGGACAGGGGCGCGTTCGCATTCGCCTGCCATGGTCGCCCGACAGCGCGGGAACCGCCTACGAAGCGTGGGCGCGGCTGGCAACGATGATGGCTGGCAACGAGCGCGGATCGTGGTTTATCCCCGATGTCGATGACGAGGTGCTGATCTGTTTTGAGGCGGGGGATGTGCGCCATCCCTACGTCGTCGGCATGTTGTGGAACGGGCAAGACGCACCGCCCCAGTCGATGCAGAGCGGCAACAACATCAAGCAACTGCGCTCCCGTTCTGGCATTGAAATCACGCTCGACGACAGTAGCGGACAGGAGACCCTGACGCTCAAAACGCCCGGCGGTCAAACGGTGACGTTACAAGACGGCGCAACCCTGATCGAACTGCGCGACAGCGGCGGCAACTCCGTCAAGCTCGAAGCGAGCGGTATCACGGTCAACGCCTCCGCGAAGGTGACGATCAACGCTTCCACTGTTGAAGTCAGCGCGGGGATGGTGACGGTCAACGCGGGGATGTCGAAGTTCAGTGGGGTCGTACAGGCAGACACGGTGATTACGAACTCGGTTGTGAGCGCGAGCTATACGCCGGGCGCGGGGAATATCTGGTGATGCGAACACACACACCCGCATGGCACACCGCCGCCCCCCTCTGGTCGGTCGCTCTGCAAGACGAGACGCGCAAGCGCTTTCGGCAGCCGTCGATCTTGCGCTTCAAAACGGATGCGTTTATGGAGGAGTTGCAGGGGGTGTTGGCAGATCGGCCAAATCAGCTACAAAATTTCGTCGCCCGCCCAGAAAATTGGCGAGAAGAGGCTGCGGGATGGGAAAGTGCGGTGAGTAACGCCGCGCTCAAGCTCTACCAACCAACCCAACAGCGATTCTACCTGATCGCCGCCAGCCTCGTTTGCCGCGTGCCGGGTCTGCCCGATAAGCGCGTCGCATCAGATGAGCGCACGACGTTCGTGTTGCGCCGCCTGATTGATGAGCAGGAGTACGCATGGATTCCCGCTGTCGGCTGGCAGTCGGTCGCGGTGTGTGGGCAAATTTGTGAGGGCGAGGAGCAGTTGCCGCTGTTTGGCATGGGGTTTGAGCAGAAGGGACAGCCGCGTCGCTTGTTGGCGGGGTTTGTGCCCGTCGCCAGCCGCGAGACGTTTCAGGCAACCGCTTCCCTCGATCCAATCGTCGCGGCTCCCGACGGCGACCCGCTGTCTGAGCCGCGCATGGTGCGCTTTCGCACAGAGGTCGTGACCGCGCTCTCGCTGTTGCGCGACGACATGCCGGACGACGCAGCCGAAGCCCGCGAGGTGTTTGCCTTTGCGCTCTTTGACCTGATGCAGTTCTTGAATGTCCACCTAAAGGACGTGCGCCGCGAGATCAGCAGGAGTGACGGCGAGCCTATCGAATTTGACGATGAAGACCGAGAGGCACTGCACGCCTTTCTCGTCGCCAATTTGGGCAAGTCGCTGCTCCAACAGGTTTGGAGGCACGAAGCTGAAATTGAAGAGGGGCTTGTCAACTACGACGACCTTTTCGACGATCTCTCCGAACTTAAGTTGTCTACTGGGCAGATCAATGGCGTGATAAATGATTTGGACATCCCGATTCCTGAGAGCGAGGCGGCGGGAACGCTGGTGACGCTGGTTGAGGCCGCGCTGCCGCAAGAAGATGAAACAGAGCAGCCATCGACCACGCCGACACCCAAGCTCGACCCGCGTGCCGGCTCCGAGTACGTCGTGCGCTGCGTCTACGAGCGACCGCGCTGCAAGGGGTTGCCGATTGTCAGTGAACCGACGCGGGCGTTTCAGTTGGCTTCCTTTTTCGATTCGGATGCCCCGGCTCGGCCGATTCGCATCACGATGCCCGTCGATACGAGCATCAGCGGCTTGCGGAAATATCCGAAAAACGTCTCGTTTCTGCTGTCGGACGAGCTTCGCAAGCAGATCGAGCGGGTGCAAAATATCGCGCTCAGTGATCTCGACAGCGGTGACATCAATGCCGCGCAGACCATCGACTTGGGGATGCTCTGCTCGCTCTCCATCCCGATCATCACCATTTGCGCCATGATTTTGCTCATGATAATCGTGCAGCTACTCAACATCGTCTTTTGGTGGTTGCCTTTCTTCAAGATTTGCATCCCGCTAAATCTGAAAGCGGAGACATGATGAACGACGCGCAAATTTTCGGCAGCAGTATCAGCTTTCCCCCACGCATCGGGGCGGATGGTCGCCTTGCGTGGTCGGTCGGGGCGGACAATATCCGCGAGTCGATCCGCGTCATTTTGCTGACGGAGATGAACGAGCGGCTCATGCTGCCCGAATTTGGCGGCGGCTTGCAAGCATTTTTATACGAACCAAACACGCCGACGACGCACCGCTTGATTCAAGAACGCATCACACAGGCACTCGCCCGTTGGGAGCCGCGTATCAGCGTGGAAGATGTGACTGTCGCGGCCGATCACACAGACCGTCAACGCGCCACGGTCGCCCTGACCTATCGCCTGATCGCAACTAGCGTTCTCGAACGGTTGGGGCTGTCTGTGCAGTTGACGGGGTAACGCTATGCCAATGATCGTACCGAAACTCGATGATTTGACCTACGACACCCTGCGTGCCGAGACGCTGGCGCGGATTCCCGTCCACACGCCTGAATGGACGAATTTTAATGCCAGCGATCCAGGCGTGACGCTGATTGAGCTATTTTCGTTTATGACGGAAAACCTGCTCTATCGCAGCAATTTGATTCCTGAACGCAATCGGCTGCAATTTTTGTCGCTGCTTGGCATGGGACTGCAACCGGCGACGGCGGCGCGGGGGATGGTCACGCTGCAAAATCCGCGTGGGCAAATCCGCACCGAGACGGTCGGGAGTGGACAGCCACTTTTCGCCGGCAAAGTGCCGTTTCGCAGCGAGAACGGGCTGGATGTGCTGCCGATTGAGGGCAAGCTGTTTTACAAAAAACCGATCACAGACTCCGCGCAACAGGACGACTTTCAGGCGATCTACAATCAACTCTACGCCAGCCATTTGCAGGACGGTCAAGCGTTGATGTTCTACGAGACGCAGCCGTTAGAGCCACCGTCGTCGGGTGCGGTTTTTCCCGTCGTTGACCTTTCGGCCGATACCGTCGATGGTCTCTGGCTGGCGTTGCTGGCGCGGGAAAGCGATGTGCGCCTCTTGGACAGCGTGCGCGATGCACTGGCGGGCAAGGTGTTGACGCTCGGCATCATGCCGGCGTTGACGGAGGTGGGCAAGGTGCTGTTGGCGGGCAATTCGGCCGAAACCCTCCCCACGCTGATCTTCAAGCGGCCGAGTATCACCTACGATTCATTCGGCAACATCGTCAACGACGTACAGTATTTACCCCTCAACGTGCGGAGCAGCGGCAACTTATTACAACAGCCGGGAATCGTGCAGATTCCGTTGCCATCCAAAGATCAACTGCACATCTGGCAGGATTTTGACCCGCTCGAAGCCGGAGTCGGCGCGTTGCCACCCTCGTTGGAGGAGACCGATTTGCAGGAGCGGCTGATCACGTGGATTCGCATTCAGAGCGGACAGCAGACGGATGAATCGCACAAGCTGCAAGCGCGGATTAGCTGGGCGGGCATCAACGCGGCGCAGGTGACACAGCGCGTGCGCGTCAGCGATGAACCAGTCGGCACGGGCAACGGCGAACCGAATCAGACATTCGCGCTCGTCAACACGCCGATTCTGCCCGACACGGCACGCATCACCGTCAATGGGGTGGTGTGGCAGCAGATCGACGATTTGATCGTGGCGGGGGCGGAGTTGTCGGATGGCAATTTGCCGATTTTTGTCTACACGCTGGATCGTGAATCGGGGCTGCTGCGCTTTGGCGATGGCGCACACGGCGCACGCCCTCCACGCAACACGACGATCCGCGCCAGCTATGACTACGGCGGTGGACAGGCGGGCAACGTCGGGATCGGCGCGATCAAGCAGGGGCCGCAACTGCCCGCGGGTCTCAAGGTCAGCAATCCGTTGCCGACATGGGGTGGCGATGAGGCGGAGTCGGTCGCGGCGGCCGAACAGCGCATCCCGCAGCAAATTCGCCACGCGGAACGGCTGGTAACGGCCGACGATTTTCGCCACATCACCTTGCAAACGCCTGGCGTGACGATTGGGCGCGTTGAGGTGTTGCCACTGTTTGACCCAACCCCGCCTACGAACGCAACAGCCGAGGGCGCGGTGACAGTGATGACGATTCCGCAATACGATCCCGTGCAACCGAGCAACCCCGTTCCCGACCGCCTGTTTTTGGAAACGATTTGCCAATATCTCAACCCGCGCCGCCTGATCACGACGACGGTGCATGTCGTCGGGGCAGTCTACAAGCCAATTTGGGTCTCGATTGGAATCGATGTGGTGGCGGGTGGGTCGCTGGCGACGGTGCGCGAGGTGGTCGAGCGTGAGATCGCTCAATTTTTATCACCATTGCCCAATTTGCAACACGCGACGGGCTGGCCTTTGGAAAAATCTCTCGAAGCACTCGAAATCTGGTCGGTCGCTGCACGGGTCGCGGGGGTTCGCACGGTCAACGACGTGCTGCTGACCGAAGACACGACGCACACCGACCGCGTGGAGATGAACGGAGTTGAACTGCCCTATCTGCGCGGAATCGCGGTGCAGACGGGTCAGCCGATGCCGCTGGCGGCGTTGCGGGGGCAAGTTTCGGCCGATGAGGATGTGTTGCAACCGGTGGCTGTGCCGGTTGTGCCGCTTGATTGCTGAGGTTGATCGAAAACGTCGGGTTGAAACCGCGACGCTACCGTTTAGATTGTAAGGGATTTTGATGAACGTCAACCAAACTCGCTTCCACCACCTGCTCGGAGCCAACGATTGGCGACCTGCTATTTGTGCCGCCAATGGGCTGCTGGATGATCCCGTTTTGGATTGGCAAGGGCAGACAGTGACACTCAAGCCGCTCGTCTTTCGCTTTCCACAGCGCGGGCAAGCGGCCGAACGCCTGACCCCTGACCAGCGGCGCGGCGCGGCGTGTGACCGCTATGGCAACTGGTACTGGATCGGCGACGATGAGCGGTCGTTGCGCTTTTTGAGCGCGGGGGCGCAGTCGGCCGTTCACTACTGGGCGAGCAATGATGAGGTTAAGGAATCGACCGATGTTGCGGGGGAATTTCGGCCGCAGCCACCCCCCACACCGCCCCCGCTGCTGCAATTACGCGGCCTGACTGTTACCCAACACCATTACCTCGTCGTTGGTGTGGTGGAGCCGGCGGGGTTGCTGATTTTCGACCTGCACGCGGGGGGTCGGCCGATTGCGTTGCGCTGGCCTGTGCCGTTTGCGCCGTTTGACATGGCGGCGGCGACAGATGACGGCGTGTGGATTTTGGATCGTCCAGCAGATGAGACACAAGCATGCCGCTTGTGGCGGCTGGATCGGGATTTTTGCGTCGTGGCGCACGATGACGTGATCGAATTGGCGGCTGAGACGACCGATGATTTTCAGCCCAAACCGCCATTAGACATCCCACGCGGCACGGCGGCGCAGAGCTTTTCGACGGGCATTCGCTTGGAGATGGGGTCGCCGCTGGAAGGGATTCGGCCGATTGCCGTCGAAACCCTACCCGATAACAGTGTGTTGTTGTTGGAAAATTCGGCCGATTTCTCCACCCTCTACCGCACGCGGGGCGGTCAGTTGATCGGTGAGCCGTTTTCGTTTGAGGATTTGCTGGAAGATTTGTTGGATGAGGCAGTGAAATCGGCCGATCCAGCCGCCGCCCATCTGCACGCCCACGACATCGCGTTCAATGGCGATCTGTTCGCCGTGGCGACAGACGGCAATCAGGCATTCCGCCTCACCGCAACGCTGACGGACGACGACCAGCAGTTTGAGCTAACACAAAATTATTTCCCACTACGACGGTACAGCGGCAAGGCACTCGTCGCCCACGCAGACAAGGTGTACTACGACTTGGGCGAACGCTGGCTGCCACTGGTCAAGCAGCCGCGCTGTCGCTATCGTCCGCTTGCTACATTGCAATTGCCGATTGATTTCGACGAAGAAGAGCTGTCGCTTGACGATTGCGAACCAAAAGATGGCTGGCGACACCTATTGGAGAAAAACGCAGCGTTTGACGGACGCGAGCCAGATTGTGTTTGGCATCGTCTGTTGATCGACGCGCTGATTCCGCCAGAGACGGCGATCAGCGTGCAGAGCCGCGCCAGCAACCGTCGTGAGGCATTGCCATTACTCGAATGGCAGGATGAACCGCCGCTCTATCGCCGTCGGCAAGGGTCGGAGTTGGCCTATCACGATAGCGGTGTGGAGTCTTGGGAGTTGCTCCTACAGGCGGCGCAGGGTCGCTATTTACAACTGCGTCTGACGTTGCGCGGCAATCAGCGGCGCACCCCGCGACTGCGTGCGTTGCGCGTCTACTACCCGCGCTTTTCCTATCTCATACGCTATTTGCCGGCGGCGTATCGGTATGATGTCGATTCGGCCGATTTTCTCGACCGTTTCCTCGCCAATTTTGAGGGGCAGTACACCGACATCGAGGAGCGCATCGCGCAAGTGCAGGCGTTGTTCAACGTCAACGCGCTGGATGCGGAATACCTGCCGTGGCTGGCGAGTTGGATCGGCGTGACGCTCGATCCCGCGTGGGATGTCGCACGGCGGCGGCTGTTTATGCGCCACGCGCTGACGATCTTCCGACAGCGTGGCACGCTACAAGGGTTGATTCGCACGGTACGCTTGGCGATTGACGACTGCCCCGACGACACACTATTCACGACCGACCCCGACAACGCCTCCGTTCGCATTCAGGAGCAAGGGGCGCATCGCTTCGCCGTCTCGGTGGCGGCGGTTGGGGATTCGGTGGCGACACGCCAACGGCTCGACTTGGTGAGTCGCATCGTTGCGATTGCCAAACCTGCCCACACCAATTTTGAGGTCAAGTCGTTCCTCGCGTTATTCCAAATCGGCTCGGCTCGGCTCGGCTACGATACGCTGCTCGGACAGGGTAGCCGCTTCACCGCGCTGATGCTCGGCGATGCGTTTCTCGCAGAAAGTTATCTCGGTGCAGCCCACCCGTTTGATGTGGCTGACCGCTTTGTTGTCGGCCGCGACACGGCCGCAGGAGATCAACCAGATGTCTAATTTTCGCACAGCAACGACCGCGACCCCGCTCGATCCGAACACGCGCGTCAACTACTCGCTCGGTTTGGTGTTGGGGGTCGATGAATTTCGTCAGGAACAACATTACATGATGAGCCGTGATCACCTGCACAACCGCGCTCTACACGGCTACGGGACGGTGTGCGGTTTGCGGGTGAGCTATGCGGAGGGGGAAGTTACCGTTTCGGCCGGTGTCGCCGTTACGCCGCAGGGGATCACGGTGCGTGTGCCGACCAGCCAATGCGCCGACCTGAACGCATGGATCACGGCAAACGTCGAGGGGGACGACATACCGCCGATTTACGTCACACTTTGTCCCCGCGAATGCCCACAGGGAATCGTTCCCGTGCCGGGTGCGCCATGCCGCACGGCGGAAGAGGCGATGATCCCGTCGCGCATTGTCGATGATTTCCAACTGTCGTTCTCGTTGGAGCCACCCGTGCATTTGGAAGAGGCAGCGGTGGGGCGTTTCGGCCGATTACTCGCACGAATCGCCGTCAGCGCGGACGTGGCCACCTACGCTAGCGAAGAGGAATTGCTAGAGCTGGTACGCGCTCTCGGCATGGATGACGATCTGCTTTCGCCGCCTGCCTCTCCACCGGACGACGCATCCCCGTTGTTCCTACACCCAAATGAGGCGTGCGACCTGCTCGACACAATGATGCGTGTGTGGGTGACGGAGGTGCGGCCGACGTTGCTGCCAGAGAGTCAAAGCTGCGCGACGGGTCAGCCAGAGGAGGCGTGTGTTTTGCTGGCGACGTTGCGATCTGAGGTATTAGACAGTCCGCCGACGGGGGTTGTGGTCGATGAGGGGGATCGGTCGATTCTCCTACACAGCCGCCTGTTGCAAGAGTGGTTGATTTGTGGGCGCAAGGTCGGCAAACAGGGTGTGCCGTCGCGCACTTTTGCGACACTGTTCCAAACGGACGTTCCCAACCTGCGTGCATGGGTGCATCACCCCGACCTGTTGCGAATTCCGAATGAGGCGGTTACGGTGACGATTGAGCAAGGCGGCTCGTCGTTCACGCCACCCGTTGCCGTTGATCGCATCGGGAATACAAATCTGTTTGAACTGGTTTTGACCGACTCGCTGCCGTTCGAGATTCGGGATGGCGCACAGGTGACGGTTACGTTTGATACGACGCTGATCGACGTTGAGGGTGGAGGGACGTTGGCGGAGGGGTTGGATTCGGCCGATCCGCAAGGTGGTTCACCACATTTCGACTACATTGACCAGACCAACACCCAACTACGTGCCTATTACGTCTACACAATCCTCGCACTCAACGACCTGCGCGACGTAGACACCACCAACGCCCAAGCCGACCAACTTCTCGGCTTCAACGGCACAAGTTGGCAACCCGTCGATCCGCCAGAAACGGGCGGCGGTAGCCCAACGGGAGACGCTGGCGGCGACCTAAGCGGTAGCTATCCAAATCCAACGGTGGCGCGTATTCAGGGTAATCGCGTAGCAACAACAACGCCTCAAACGGGACAGGTTTTACAGTGGGTCAATACGTCACAGGGGCGTATGTGGTCACCGCGCACGATTGATGGCAACTTCGTGCGTGCGCTTGAACTGCCGTATGCCATCATCGGTGCGGGCATTTTCGACGCAAGCGGCGACCCTATTACTGTCCCTTATGGTCAAATACAGATTGACCGACAAACTTTTTCCAGAGTAGCTGGTGTGGAAGAGATCGTTTACATCGTGCGCTCGGATTTGATCAGAAGCGCACGCGAGAATCGACTACCCCTCATTATCAAAGGGACACCATTTCTCAACGAAATTTCTGAAAACGACATGTGTGCAACTTTCACGGTTATCGAGCCAGAGGCGATTCTGGATTTGATCGATACTAATGATGTGGAAAATGCAGTTGCGATAGCGTTGTGTCAATCAGTGACCGACCTCAGCACTGGGTTAAATCTGATGCTTGAGTTAGAGAGAGACGCCCTTGAGCGATTGGATTTTGACGACAGCAACATCTTTGAAATGTTACAAAGATTACTTGAAATAAAACAACAGTTGCTCGAAAGGTCGCAAGAAGAGGGTCAGGTGCGGCGTGTCCCGCAAGAGGGGCTGTGGGTTGCACACGGTTTCATGCTCGAAATCAGTATTTACGGTGCTGAAGTCGATAGTTTGCTCGGCTAAGGAGGCAGTGATGGCAACGGTCAATCTTTTAGAATCAATTACGAGCAGCGATTACAAACACCTGCACTTTCTCAACGGGCGCGTACTGACGGCGGAGGAGATGGCGGTCGAACAGCGCACCAATGTGCTGGAACACGGGTTGCTGGGGTTGGGGATCGGCGCGGGGGTGGTGCGCGGGTTGCGCGTGACGGCGGGGACGGCGCGGGCGACGGTGGGCGTGACGGCGGGGACGGCGATTGCGGCGGATGGGTCGCTGGTGCGCTTGGGGGAGGATGCGACGGTTTCATTGGTGGAATCGACCGAACCAACCCCCACAAACGGCGCAACCGACAGTCCCTTCCACCCCTGCCACATCGACGCTTCTGATGACCTCAGTGGGAACGGCACGACGGCATATTTGCTGCTGCTCGCCCCGACGTTTGAGGAGGAGGGACAGGCGGTGACGCATCGACTCGGCAACGGCTCCAAGTGCGCCTACGCCTACGACGTTCATGCCGTGCAGTTTCGTCTCGTCCGCATCGCTCACGGTTTCGACACCAGCACAGCGCGTTTTCGCAACCAACTCGCACACCTCTGTCTCGGCACGGCACTGTTATTGAACACACAGCAACAGCCGTTTGCCCGCAAGACGAGCGGTTGCTCACCGTATGTGTCACACGGAATTGCCGACAAGTTGCGCGATGACGGCACGATTGAGCCGTGCGAAGTGCCACTGGCGGTGCTCGAGGCGACGAACGGCACGATTGGCTTTGTCGATATGTGGGCGGTGCGGCGGTCGGTGAGTGCGCCATCGGCCGATTTTGCCTACCCCTTCCACACCACCGTGCGCCGTCCCAGCGAAGCACACGCCACCTTCTTGCAATTTCAAGATCAACTGGCGGCCGATCCGACGGTACGGGCGCACGATCTCTTTCGCTACTTGCCAGCAGCGGGGTATTTGCGTGGGGTGGAGAATATCGGCCGATTTTTCAACGGCATTCCCTACCAAACCGCCATCATCGACCCCGACACGATCAACGCACAGTTGCAAGCCTCTTTTTGGCTCCCGCCAATTGACCTCGACGACCCGCCGCCGATTGTCGTCTATCGCCACGCACGCAACGACAACATCCACATCTTCACACGCTTACCTCGTAGTTACGAAGTGGAAGAGCCAGACGACCCACCCATCGAGGAACAGCCCCGCACGGGTGAGGTGCGGGCGCATGTCACAGTGCCGGTTGAACTTTTGCGAAGCGGTTTTCAAGCTGCTGCTATCGCACATGCCACGCATGTTGCCGTTGTCCCTCCTCCGCAATTGCCGTCCATCATTCACCTTATCGAGGTGACCGCAACCAATCCGCGCGGAGTTCAGCACACGCTCGAATTCTCAATGCGTGCAACGGAGTTGCTAAATGTTGACGGTCTGCGTCAAGAAACGGTTAGGCTGGTCTATTTAGCGACGCTGTTGGCCGATAAATACGTTGTTGGCATGACGGCCGCCTCTTTTGTGCCGAGCAAAAAACCGATCACGCTCAACAGCGGTGCAACGGTGACGGTTAATTTCACATTAGAAAGACGGGAGCGCGGCACGGAGGAGGTGCCACCGCGCATTGCAGTGCGGGAGAGAACGGCGGTTGCATGGATAGGCCGCTTGGCGGAACAGCTACCACCAGAGGTCGATGAGCGGTGGTTGATCGAGCCTCCTGAGTTTGCGGAGATGGAAGTGTGGGCGCGGCGACTCGGCGAACTGTTGGGAGATCAGTATCCCGATGAGGTGATCGATCCATTGGAGCCGCGTATTTTCATCGACCCAGCGGCCGATCCCACCCACGCACCCGAACACCCCATCGCCTACGTCGAGTACGGCAAGGGTGGCGCGGCCGTTCCACTGACGATTATCCCACAGGAGGGGACGCTAGATCGGCCGACGACCATCGCGAAAGGCAATCTCGAAGGAGTCGATGTAGACATGACGCATCGTCTCGACAAGGGGAATATCAGCGAATTGGACGAGTTGGCCTACGCGCCCGCAGTGTTTGTCAGCGATGCACTCAATGTCGATGTCGGGACGGCGGCGTTGTTGACGGCACAGGCGCAGGAGCGAGTGAGCGAGTTGCAGGGGAGTCCATTGTTGCTGACAGGGGTTGGCGCGGGGGAAATTGAACGCATGGCGGCGGTTTTGGATGTTGCGACGGCTGACCTGACCCTCTCCACCATCGCCAACGCCAAAACGAGCCGTCTGCTGACGGACAATGGATTTAGCAGCGCGGCGTTTGCGACGCGCATCATTGACGAGGCGCGGCGTGCCGTGCCCGCGGCGGAATGGTCGCTGGATGACGAGGTGTTGGGGTTGGGTTCGGCCGATGTCGTCAGTCTGCAAACGATTGGCATCGAGACAAAAGCCGACCTACGCACGCGCACCGATGTTGTGGACGCATTGAGCAGCGGCGGGGCTGATGCGGGATTTGTCAGCCGCATTGTTGAAGCGCGGCGCGTTCTCTCCGCGACAGATCGCTCGTCGGGTCGTTTGGAAACGGTGGTGACGGACTCAGGCGCACGTGACACCCTGCGTGAGGCGGGGATTCGCAACAATGCCGACGTGCTGCGTGCCAACCCTGACGAGTTAGAAACGTTGGTCGGCGCAGACCGGGCAACCGAGATTCGCACAGCAGCGTTGCGCGACGTGCTGGCAGAGGAGGATTCGGCGGTTGTCGGCCGTTTGGTCGATGCGGGATTGACCGATTTCCGCGCCATTCTCGACCAGCCGAGAGCAGTGACGCGGTTGACCAACGACGTGGTTGAGGCACAGCGGATCATGAGCATCGCCCGTGCCATCGTGCGGAGATAGGGATGGGTGAGGTGATGATCGGCCGATTGGCGACGACTGTGCCGCACGGGACGCGCTGGCAGTGGCGGTCGCGTTTGAGCAACGCCCTAAGCCAAGCCGATCTGCATCCCAGCGGGATTGCGCCGAGCGCGATTCTCGTCGTGCGCCATCTGCCCGATCCGCTACCGCAGCACATCGTCGCGGCGCAATCGCTTGGCGTGACAGCACGTTGGGAACGACAGGTGCGCCAACGACTGGGTGCAATTGCGCGACGGGCGGCGCGACCACAGCGAGGACGATTACCGACAGCGGCCGATGCCGTTCTCTTCAGCGACTACGCCGAACTGCTCGCCTGTTTCGCCCTCGCGCAGCAGGGGGGGTGGCTGCATCATTGGTGGTGGCGACACGTTGCGCCGACCCTAGAGCGTGATCCCGCGACGATTTGGCGCGACAACGTGCGCTATTTGCCGGCTGCCATGACGCACCTGCACCAGTGGGGGGAGGCTGAACGTGTTTTGCAGACGATCCCGCCGACTGTTGCCGTGCAGCTTGTGCGAGAGATCGCGGCGTATTTTGTATTACCGATGGTCAGCACATCACCAACTGTTGCCGCAAAAGATGTTGTTGTGCCATCGGTGAGTGTTGCAAAGCGGGAAATTGCGCCGTGGTCGGCCGATTTGCAGTTGCCGCCGTTGCCCAAAAAGCAACAGGCGTTGCTGGCGGTCGCGTTGTCTGTGCAGAGGCAGAGGCGATCGGTTTATCGGCCGACCTTCTGGCAACAGCTAACCGATTGGTGGGATGCGCCAGCGCAATCTAGCATCAAAAATGACACACCATTGCGGGAAGTTGCCACGCCTTCTTCCTATATAGAAGCGACAGAAATGGCGCATTCAGACGCGCCGATAGATGGGCGGGTTGAGGAGATGGTTGGGGATGAGGTTATCGTTGAGTTGTTGCAGCAACAGATTTTTTCTGAGGAATCGGCCGAACCAATTCGCTCTTCCGAAGTAACCCGTTCTCAGAAAAATGCCATTTCTGACAGAAATGGCATTTTTGAGGCGTGCGTCCCTGCGGTTGAGCAAGAATCGGCCGAACATCCTGAACCAACATCACCGCCATTTGAAGTCGTTGCAATTGATGTGCCAGCGCAAGCAGAGCAGGCGCAGATGGCTCCGCTTAAGGAAGAGCCGCGCATTGCAGATACCGTCAGTGAGAGGCAAGGGGCGGATGTGAGGGTGGGATCGGCCGAACCACCCCCAATTTACACTCCCATTGACGAACCGATTGCAACCCAATTGGCAGGCGTTTTCTATCTCATCAACCTCATGCCGCACTTTGATTTTGCGGCGGCGATTGAGCAGTTGGGGGCATGGGTCGTGCTGGATTTACTGGCGCGGGGGTTGGTGGGTGATGCGTTGTTGGTGCATGACCCGCTTTGGTTGGTGTTGGCGTGGTTAGGGGGGCGTGAAATACATGAATCGTATCCTGCTCCGACGGAGTTGATGTTTCGGGATTTGCAAATCTCGAAACACGCACTTGGAAGAATGAATTCCCGCCTGCGCGAGAATGACAGGCGGCCGCTTCTGTTGCAAATGGTCAATGATGAGTTGTGGGCGTGGCTGCGCGTTGTTTTGGGAGCAGTGGGAGAGCGATTGCGGGGCGCGTTGGGAGAGGATAATTTGACGACGACGCTCCTGCGGGGGAATGGCAAACTTCATCTGACACGCAGCCACATCGACGTGGTGCTGCCGCTCAACGCGATTGCGCTGCCCGTTCGCATGGCGGGACTGGATCGTGATCCGGGTTGGCAACCGCTTTTCGGCCGAGTCATCCACATCCACTTTACCGACGAGGGTTTTCATGATTTTTGATCCCATTCCACACACACCGAAAGGGCAATTTGTCCTCTACTTTTACGCCGCCGTTTACGCGGTTATCAACCACTCGCGCCGATTGGCGGAGCGCAGCGGTATGACGCTGGAAACATGGTTCGAGCAGTTCCCGTTTCTACACCATTACTTTGACGAGATGATCGACCTGTTGCCAGAGGAATTGACGTGGGAGCAGGGATTGGATTGGTGGGAGACGGAGATCGCACAGTGGGCGGCGTTGACGGATGAGCATTTGCCATTGCAAGCTCTCGCTGACTATGGATTCTCGTTTCGAACTCGTCTCGCATTGATGTTGGTCGGGTTGGTTGAGGAGGATTCGCGTTTTGGGACGTTGTTTGCCCAACTGCAATCCCCGCTCTCGGAGCGTCGGCCGATGCTTGAACTGGTCGGACAGATGTTGGTTGACCCCGACGCGCCCAACCAAAGCGATGCGTGGCACGTCTGTCAACCGCTGCTCAACAACGGATTGCTGACGGTGGCGAATGGTGACGCGCCGCGCTCGGAGTGGGTGTTGTGCGTCGCGCCACTGCTGTGGGATTGCGTACGCGGAGAGGTGGAGGAACGACCAACGGCGACGACGCACTACTACGCCGATTGTGCGCCACTGGAAACGCTGTGCTTTCCCGACGATTTTCGCGCTCAACTCTACCGCATTCCCGTACTAGCCAGGACGGGGCAGATCGACGCGGTGTTGTTGCGCGGGTCGGCTTGCAGTGATCGCTTGGGGATTTTGCAGGGCGTGGCGGCGGCGTTGGGGTGCGGGCTGCTCGTCATCGAGAATCCGCCGCAGCACAACCGCGAACAGTGGTTGCCGCTCGGTGCGTTCTGCACGATGACGGGTGCGATTCCCGTTTTGCGGTACGAGGTGTTGCCGGGGGAATCGGCCGAAATCCCCCCGCTCAGCGGTTACACAGGTCTCATCGGCTTGACATTGGGCAACGAGGGCGGCTTGCGCGGCGATATTCTCGAAAACGCGCTGACAATCACGTTGCCGATGTTGCTGGCGGAGCAGCGGCGGCAGCTTTGGGCGCAGGCGTTTGAGGGATATGAAGCGGCCGATCTCGACGCGATCACCAACCGCTTTCACCTCCCTGCTGGCTATCTGCGCCAAGCGGCACGTATCGCCATCACCGAAGCGGCTGTGCAGGAGCGCACGACGATCACGCTGCCAGACGTGCGCCGCGCTGTGCGAACGCTCAATCGGCAGCAACTCGACACGTTGGCGACGCGGCTTGAGGTGCAGGGTAATTGGCAAGAACTCATCGTCAACGATGAGACGATGGGCAAGTTGGTCGAGTTAGAGCGGCGTTGTCGCCATCGGGAACGGCTGCTGACGGCGTTGAACTCCGCTTTTCGAGAGCGGCACAATCGCGGCGTGCGGGCGTTGCTGACGGGGACGAGCGGCACGGGCAAGACGATGGCGGCGCGGGTGTTGGCGGCCGAGTTGGGGATCGATCTCTACCGCGTCGATTTGGCGGCGATTGTCAACAAGTACATCGGTGAGACGGAGAAAAATTTGCATTTGCTACTCAGTCGGGCCGAAGCGCTCGATGTGGTATTGCTACTCGATGAAGGGGACGCGCTGCTGGGATCGCGTACTGATGTCAAGTCGGCGAACGACCGCTACGCCAATTTGGAGACGAATTACCTGCTGCAAAAGCTCGAAAATTATCAGGGGATCATCCTCGTCACGACCAACATGAGCGACCACATCGACCGCGCTTTTCAACGGCGCATGGATGTGGTGGTGCATTTTGTCGAGCCACAAGCGGCCGAACGGCTGCAAATTTGGCACAATCATTTGCCGATGCAACACAGCGTCGATCTGTTGGCATTGGAGGAGATCGCCGTGCGTTGTCGTCTGACCGGTGGGCAGATTCGCAACGCCGTACTGCACGCGACGCTGAGCGCAATTGACGGTGACGGCGTGCTGACGACTGACCATTTGCAGCACGGGATCAATAGCGAGTATCGCAAGGCGGGGGCGGTGTCACCATTGCGCGGGAATGGCAATGGGCAGCAAAAGCAGAACGGGGTTGCGGCGTTGGTAGGGATGTTGAATGGGCGGCGGTGAGCCTCGAAAACGTCGGGCTGAAGCCGCGACGCTACAGGGTGTACGCTTTTGATAGAAGTGGGCGAAGAAAACCCCATTGATGGGGTGGCGCGATTGTAGCCCTGCGATTGATCGCGGGGCGTGGGGTGGCATGGCGTTTGTGGGAAGCAGAAGAATGGATTCCCGCATTCGCGGGAGCAACTGTGATTAAAAAGGTTATCGTAACGCTAATTCGGCCGAAGACAAATAGCGCATATCACGAATCACAGCGTTCAAAATGGTGAGAATTTTTCGCATACAAGCAGTCAAGGCAAC
>JAUIAP010000093.1 GCA_030425205.1 Anaerolineae bacterium | reverse complement strand
CAAATCTAAACTTTTCGCCTTTGTCCAATACTTCAATCTCACCATGGCTAAACCCTTCCAATGGACTTCCAAGGGTAAGGCTCTCACTGCTTAAATAGGTCAGTTATTTACGCAGCAGTGTACTAGGATATTTTCAAGATACACACGGCGCAGCGCAACGTCATCGATCTGTTCCGCACGCCACTGCACCAACTGATGTGCCGACTCTAGCACCTGCCACGCACGCGCATCGCCGTTTGCCCGCAAAACACGATAGCAAATCCAGTAAACCACGGACACCTCAAACATGCCGATGACCCCTTTTGTGTCGATATAGTGCAAGACTGCATCAACGACTTCTTGGGCCAATCCGATCTGCTGTTGCAGCAAGTAGACCTGTGCCAAAAACGCTTGACACTCGGTGAACAGGGGCCCCGCCGCCTCTTGTCGCCGCATGACCAACGTTTGTGCCTGTTTATAGGTCGCAATCGCCTCGTCCAATCGGCCGATCTCAACCAACAGATAACCATAATGAGCCAGCACAATCGGGTGTAGGTGATGGTCGTCCGTCTCCAGTGCGTAGCGCAACGCCTGTTTCGCACATGCAAACGCATCGTCGAACAAGCCCAATGCGTGGTAAAGCTGAATCAAGCTATCTAACGCATACGCTTCATCATCATGGTATCCGATCTGACGGGCAAGTCGCACCGATTTTTCCAGATACATTTTGGCTGGGTCGTATGCACCCATGTACAGATAAATGCCACCTAAATTGTTGTATACACTACCTTCCATCCGACTGAATCCCAGCCGTTCGCTGATCTGCAACGCCCGTTGGCGCATGGCGAGTGCCGCGCCAAATCGTCCTTGCATTTCAAGTTGTCCCCCCAATATCGACAGTAGGTTGAGCTGTGTGAATGGATCGTCTGCTCGCTCTGCACGCCGCAACGCTTGCTCCAGATAGACAGTGGCCTGGGTGTAAAGAGCGCGATAATGATAGCTCGTCCCCAACTGCATGATGCTGCTTGTCTCCAGATAGTCACTACCTGACTTGACCGCTAGCCGCAAGGTCTCTTCCGCAACCCCCTGCAACACAGCGTACTGCCCTTGACGAATCAGTACGCTCCCGATCTGAAGTCGCGCCTCGATCTCCGCGCTGACGTTTCCCGTCGTCTGCGCCAAATCAAGCGCCTCTTGAGCGATTGTCAACGCTTCCGCATAATGCGTTTGGACGCAGAGGTGCCGACTCAACTCGGCGAGCAAACTGCTGAGGGCGGCGCGATCGGCCGCTGTCTGTGCGCTAAGTCGCAGTTGCTCGCACGCGAACCGAAAGAGGACAACGCCCTCCTGCGACAAACCAATGATGGAAAGCAAACGCGACAGCGTGATGGTGGCATTGGCGAGTAATTGGGCTTTTCCGTTGGCAGCCGCCCATGCCCACGCCTGCCGCACCTCGTCTAAGCTAAGACGCAGATCACGCAACACATCACGCACCCCATCTGAATGGAGGCGCGTCTCACGCTCAGCGACAAAGTTGAGAAAATAGGTGGCGTGGCGTTCGCGCAGCAGGTCGAGATGCCCCGTTGCGTCCAACTGTTCGTAGGCGAGTTGGCGCAACAGCGCGTGCATCTCGTAGACGGCATGACCATCGCTGGTTGCTCGCAATTGGAGCAGAGATTTATGGATTAAACGTCTTAGGATCGGCAACACATCGCCGACAACTGCTTGCGCCGCCTCTAGTGTAAATGCGCCTTGAAAGATGGCGAGTTGGCTAAATGCATTGCGTTCGGGTTCGTCGAGCAACTGCCACGACCAGTTGAAGACCGACCGAATACTGCGCTGACGCTCTGGTGCATCACGCCATGCCGTCGCCAAAAAGTCGGCACTACTGATAATTTTGGCGGCGATGTCGTCGAGCGATAGCATATCGACCCACGCGGCGGCTAGTTCGAGGGCGAGCGGCATCCCCTGTACTAGCGCACAGATGCGTTGGATGGCTGGCAGGGTTGTCTCAGTGACGTGAAAATTCGGCCGAACCCGACGCGCACTCTGGGCAAACAACAGCGCGGCGGCCGTTTCACCCCCCTCTGCGAGCGACTCATACGCCAATCCGCGCACGCGGTAGAGTTGCTCCCCACGCACGCTGAGCGATTCACGCGAGGTCGCCAAAATGGTGAGACGCGGTGCGGCTTGCAGCAGTGCCACGATACGGTCCGCACCCGCCAGCAGATGCTCAAAGTTATCGACGATCAACAGCATCTGTTTATCACGCAGAAATTGCGCGATCTCCTGCCACGGGTCTGCACCACGCAGGGGAACGCTGAGCGCGTCGCTGATGGCCGGCGCAATGGCGGCGGGGCTGGCAAGCGCGGCGAGCGCGACAAAGTAAATGCCATCGGCGTACTGATCGGCGTAGGTGCGTCCGACCTCAATCGCCAGTCGCGTTTTGCCCATCCCACCCGCGCCAGTCAACGTTAACAGCCGCACATCGCGCTGTTGCAACATCTCCCAAATGGCAGCAATGTCACTGGCGCGGGCAACAAACGGGGTCAATTGTGCTGGTAAATTATGGGGCGGTGACGTGGGTTCTGTCGCTGCAAGCTCCCCAGCGCGAATGCGTTCGTAGAGCGCGACCGTTTCGGCCGATGGCAACATCCCCATCTCACTGTTGAGCGTGCGGCTCAATGTGTCAAACTGCGCCAACGCCTGCACGCGCTCCCCCTGATAAGCCAATGCCCGCATTAACTGCGCGTGTGCCTCTTCGTGCCACGGCTCCAGCGCAATCTGGCGGTATGCCAGCATCTGCATCTCGGCGTAGTCGCCAGCCGCTTCGTGATGGGATGTGAGCAAATCGAGCGCCCAGAGCATTTGCCGATGCAGTTGCTCGCGCTTGAATAGCAACCATTCATCGAACAGATCGCTCCCCTTCAAGTAGAAGCCTTGTAAAAACGCATCCCGATAGAGGGAAATCGCCTCTTGCACGCTGCTGACGCACACTGGGCATAACGTCGCGGCGTTGTGATTATGCGCCGTTACTTGCGCCAACAACGCTTCAAAGCGCAATAGGTCAACAGGGGCTTGGGCTGCATTAAATTGCAGGGTTTGATTGGAAACGTCGAGCAGGTGCGGATTGGGAAGGGCTTTGCGGAGCCGCGCCAACGTTTGGCGCAGGTTGGTGAGGGCGGCCGCTTGTGACTGCTCCGGCCAGAGCAGTGTGGCGAGCCGTTCACGGCTGTGCGCCCGATCTGATTCGGCCGCCAGATAGGCCAACAACGCACGAGCGGCAGCCGTGGCGAATTCGACCGATCGTCCATCCGCCCGCAACTCCAGTGTCCCAAATAGTAATAGGGTAATGGCCATGCGCTTGTGTCGATTTGCACGCGACCTTCCGTGCTAGCTCCCGAAAAAAGTCGATCAACAACGAAATCTCGTCCAGAAAAATGGGTTCTTTGAGGGATTGTGGCTTTGTATCGGGAAATCCAATTCCCGAAACATCTCCTACGTGTGTTTCGGGAATTGGATTTCCCGAAACTATCCCCATGAAAACTCAGAGAATCGAAAAATGTTGGATCTGCCAAAAATTATACTGTTGCATTTTGCGCCTGTCACGCTTTTGTCACGGCGGTTGGCTATGCTGGTGACATGGCTGTTGAACCGCAACGTGTACGCTATCAATCTTTCCTTTTGCGGCTGTGGTGGGATGCAGCGCAAGCGGGCTGGCGCGTCTCGCTCCAAAACACAGCTGACGAAGGCACGCACTATTTCGTCAATGTCGCCGCGCTTGCCGCCTTTCTGGAGAGTGTGCCAGAGGAGCAATTCAGCACGTCAGCCGTTCGGTCATCAGCAGTTAGCGATTAGCTGACCCACTCTCTTGTCACATCTTTGTCACGGCGGCTCTTTATCCTAACGCTTGTGACCTATGCCTCAAATGGCGATTGCTGTCGATCTTTAACCCCTCGCGACCTTATTTTGGCTTTTGCAGACTGCCCGCCGCGGCATCTTGCTGGCACTGCAAATGAAGGAGATTTAATCGTGTTAACCTTTATTCAGCGCATACGCCAGCAGAAACTCGGCCGAATTTTACTCCCGCTCTCGATTTTACTCCTGCTCACAGGACTGCACGTCCTGTCCAGCCGCGCCGACACGCCCGACGCCATCGTCGCTGACGTGTGGCGCAACACGCAGCGCGCTGGCTCCTACGCCTTTGACGCAGAGATCACGCAGTACACGATTCCCGTGGCGACCGCCTCCAACATCGGCAAATCGGCCGAACGCAACGACATTCGCCTCGTCGGTTCGGCCGATCTCGCCCACGCAGGGCTAAATTTAACCCTATTTTCACAGGGCGGATCCCTGCTCGACCAAGCCAGCGGCATCGAATTTAAGCTGGAAGACGGTCGCAGCTTCGCCCGACTGCCAGATCATGAGTGGCAGGAGGTCGCCGACTTCAGCGGCTCGACTGCACCCAACGGCGACTTTTTGACCTATCTGGCGGGTGCGACAGAGATTGCCGATCTCGGCCGCGAGACACGCAACGGCATCAGCTTCACGCGCTACGCTTATGCCATTGATGGCAAGGCATTCGCCGAGCAGATGCGCGAGACACTCAGCGACCAACTGCGTGCCAGCGGTGCGCTCGCCCCCCATGCCAACATCCAGCCAGCTCCCCTCCTGCAAGGGATGACTGGCAACGGCGAACTGTGGGTCGATGACGACGGTCTGCCCGTGCGGAACATCGTCACGCTCAACTTCCCAGCCGAAGATGGCGCGTGGTCAAAAACGGAGATGACCGTCACCTTTAGCGACTTTGGCACACGCCTGCCGCTCTTTGGCAAGCGGGTTGGGTCATATTTCGACCGCATCCCGCTCCCCACCACCCAAGAACTAACGACCGCGATCACGGCCCTGCTGCGCTTTGCGCTCATTTTGTCCCTCACACTCGCCGTCGCCTACGTCCTGACGCGCCGCTCCCCCTCGCACACCGTCATCGCGCCGTCGTCTTTGCCGTGATCGGGTCGATGGTGTTGGGGCCGACCTTGCAGACGGTCTTGGCGGCCGAAGCGCACGAGCGGCTGACGGCGTTACGCGAGCGACAGGAGGCACTATCGGCCGAATCCAACATCCAAGCCGACCTCCGCCAAGCCCGCGCCAACCAAATCAATGATTACCCCACCGCCGCCGATCTCACCGCCATCCACAACGAAACAGACGACACAACACGCAATACGCAATACGCAATACGCAGCACCCTCGACACCGACCTCGACGGCCTAACCGACTACGAAGAAGAACTGCTCGGCACCGATCCGACGGCCGCAGACACGGACGGCGACTCCATTTCCGACGGCGACGAGATCGTTGGCTTTTTGCATGGTGGCAAACGCTGGTCAACCAACCCGCTCGAAGAAGATAGCAACGACGACTCGGTGATGGACAGCCTCGAATGGAACAACGGCCCATCCTCATCCCACGCCACATGGGACACCGATGGCGACACCTTGCCCGACCTATTCGATGAAGACAACGACGGCGATGGTGTACCAGACAAGCTCGACCTCTCGCCGTTTGAGAAGCTGGACACGACATTCGACGGCGATAATCCGTTTAACCTCACGCTCGATGGGTTGAACGCGGGTAAGATGACGTTTGTGGACTTTCAACTTCGGCCGAATGATCCCAAACACCTCACCTACGCCCTGCACCCACTCGACTGGCCTGATGATTTTGCAGGCAACCTACTCGATGTCGATAAGTCGCGCGAAGATTTGACGCTCCTGCCGATGCTAGAGATCATCATTCCCAATGCGCCGTACAATTTGCCCGTCACCGCGCCTGTGGTCGAAGTCGAAATTACTCATGTCGAAGAACCCGGCGGCAGCCTTGAACCACCGCTCACCAGCCTTGAGGGCATTTCCGGCACGCTCACCCTCTCGCAAATCGACAACAGCGGCACACCTGCTGTCGCCATCGATGCAAATTTGACCGCCGCGAGCTTTTTGCTGTTGCGTGAGGGAACCTGCGTCTCGCCCGGCGCACGCATCGGCCCCGCCGTGACCATCGCCACCACTGGCAGCGGTCAAACGGTCGCGCTCTCCGATTTCGAGAACCAACGTTTGCGCCAGCTTGCCACGCGCCAAACGATCATTCAAGTCGCCAACCAGCCGAACAACGGCTTTGTGTTGGGCTGTGGTCAGATACCGTTGCAGCCGTTTGACGGTGAGCAGATGATCGATACAGATTTGCTCGCTGCCTATCAAGTGTCGGTGCGCGATGTGGCTGAGGATAGCGATGTGCTGGCCGTTTACGTGCCGCTGCACATGGTCGTCGATGAGGAAGGCGGCGGTCGCGTCGCGCTGGGTGGTCAACTGCCCTACTTCGCCGCAGGCGATTGGCAGGAATCGCATCAGGTGCGCCTCGTCTGGTCAGTTCAATTCAAAAACGACGACGTGTGTGTCGTCACCCGCATCAATCAGAGCGGCGGACAGTCGTGCGACCGCACCGTCAACAACGTGCCGGCGATCATTCACGCCTACAATGACGCATGGAAATTGACCGGCATCGACGTGCGCGAAGATTACGATGTGCGAGCCGCCATCGTTTACGAAGACCCCGCCGTTGACCCCGATCTCGCTGAAGATTTACAGCTATTCCAACTGGTGGACGGCCTTTCCAAGTCGTTCTTAGCGGCGCGCACCAACGTAAACAACAAGCTCGACTTCGACATTGACGAGTTGTTCCGCCGCTTCGACCACCCCACCAACAACAGCGTGACCCTGCGCGAACGCTGGACAATCAGCGATACGTTGCGCGTCGTGCCGAGCAGCTTTGCCACCATCGACGAAATGGTGCGCGATAGCGGTCAGTTGACCAACGACATTCTGGAGAACGAATTTGCGCCCGTTTGGTCGGCCGCCGCTCCCGTCATCCCAACGATCATGACCGCCTACACATGGCGTTACCGCACGCTCAATCTGACCAGTGCATCCGACTGGAACGCGACCAACCGCAGCATGACGTTCCAATTTACCCACGAACCGTTGCAGACGCGCAACTCGGTGCAGTGGAAACCCTATGGCTACGATGGGAACCAGTGGGAGCAGGTCGAAATGATCGCGTATTGGGACGTGCTGGCTGACCGATTAGCCGATGATTTCGCGGCCGAACCCGACCCCGTTGTGCAAGAGGGCAAGATCGGCGCGACACAGTTGGTCTATGTCGTCTTTTTTGGTGGCTTGGGACAAACGGTGCAAGTGGGCGACCTCATCATTGAAACGGCCGATGCGGTCACGGATGCCGACCTGCAATATACACGCTACATCGCCAGCGAGTTGGCGACCATTGGTAACTTTGCGACGGGAATCATGCTACAGGCACGCTTAGATGTCGGTGGCGGTCTCGGCTTCTTTCGCTATGTTAAGTACGCCTTAGACGATGCGGGAAGCTCGGCGGCGGCCGATTTCGGGGTTGTGCAAAAGCTACTCAAGAAATTTTCAGGCACAGCCCAACTGCGTGCGACGCGCGTTGTCGGCGCGGTCTTTGCGGTCGCCTCGGCCGCACTCAGTGTCGCCCTGCTCGCGACCGTCTTTTACGGTTCGAGCGTTCCCGGCATCTACACGGTGACACAGGTCATCTCTCTCGCACTCGCCGTACTCGCTGTCCGCAGCGCGATTCAGGATTTGCGGACTGTCTTTAAGGTATTTACGTCGCTTGACGACATTCAAGTTTACAACAATCTCAAATTGAGCATGAAGGCGGGTGCTGTCGCCAACGCAATCGGGACAGTGCTGACGATCATCGCCATTTGGGGCTACTTCATCTATGAGGTCGTCGCGGGCAACGTTGCGGCTGGTTCGGCCGATATTAAAATGTTGGCGGCGTTCGCCATCGCATCAACCCTCGTCGCCATCCTATTCTTGGCGATCAGTGCGATTCCGGTCGTCGGTCAGATCATCTCCGCCATTCTCGGCCTGATCGATGCCCTCTTCTCGCTGGCGTGCGCCATCGAGGATGAAATTTTGAACGCACAAGGCCGAGCAGATGAGGAGCGGGCTGTGCCGCGCATTTCTGGCGGTGGCTACTGCTTTGGCATCAGTAACTACATCGTCGAGTTTCTGACTCAGCTTTTCTATCAGTCAGATACGATCTTCAACTTTGAGTCGCCTGATGTGCACGCAGAGCAACGCTGGCCGCAGTTGACCAACTTTAATCTCGATTTGGTACAGCCGCAAGATGGACTGACCGACGGCAATCAAGTGCGCTTCCGCACCCAATTGGGCGGCAAAATCGGCCCCAGTTTCCCCAAGACTGGCAGTAGCGCTAAGTTTTACGAAAGCGACAGTATCAATCTGACCCGCTACGATGTCGAACTGAGTTTGACGGAAAATGCCGCCATCTCGCAAACGCTCGACACACAAGGACGCACATTACCCATCATCAACTATGAGCGACCAGCGACCCAAGCCAAGTTCCAGACGATCACCATGTTTGGCGGCGGCACACTCACTAATATCATCGACCGCTGGGTCATCACCCTACGTCCAGAGTTGCTGCAAACAGACCCCGTCACGCTGCTGAGCGGCATCAATCAACCGTACCCGGTCTACTTCAACATGGGTCTGAAATTGCCCCTGTATAGCTGTATCATAGGGTTCTGTAGCTTTGGCGAGGAGTTTAACTATAGCGGCAGTTCCAACCAACTCAGCACCGTCTATCTGGACGTGCTGCCAGCGACGCTTGATGACTTGTTCGCACGCGATTGGGGTGGCACGGTTCCGTTTGCATCGGCCGATGATTTCGACGGCGACGGCCTGCTGCGAAGCGGCAAAGGTCTCGATCCAGACGACACAAAATGGGACACCGACAACGACGGTCTGACCGATGCCTATGAGCTGGATGCAGCGATGCAGCCCTACGAGCGCGAAGGGGTCAAACTCGACCCAACTAAGGTAGGGTTCGACACAACAAATGTTCTAAAAACACAGGTTCCGTCGTGGAAAAGGCCAGAGAAAAAAGCTCCGTCGGAAATGAGACGGAGCGAAAAGCGAACC
>JAUIAP010000034.1 GCA_030425205.1 Anaerolineae bacterium | reverse complement strand
TGTTGACCGTTTTCAAGCTTTCTGACTGATTTTTTTCATTTGGTCAGTCTCATTATTTCTTACACAGTCTCATTATTTCTTACACAGTCTCACTATTTAGTAAATACTACACCAAAGCCCCAGATGATCGGAATATAGACAAATAACAACAAACCGAGCAGCAGGGGCGTGACAAACGCCCAAAAGTAGAGGGCATCCCTGCGATCTTGCGTCCTTGAAGTGCGTTTAATCATGATTGTTCACCGTTGGAATGCGTAAAACGTATTGCGCAATGACCGATGGTTACGCTTTACGTTTTACGCTTCACACATCAGATGGAATCTTAGTTGTTCAAACTGTCTAGCTCTGATTGAACGGTCTGCTCGGCCGAATTCATCTGCTCGGTGCTATCACCGCCATTGATGATTACTTCCGCCTGCGCATCGCGCAGTGCTGACTGCATTGCGCCCGTCCACATCGGCGTGATGCTGCGACCATACTGCTCGGTCAGCGCAACAATCTCACTGGGGATACCGTCTTGAAGCTGTTCGGCCGATGCTGCCGCACTGGCACGCGGTGGAATGTGGAAGCCATAGGACAACGCCCAATCTTGCTGAATCTCGGTGTTCTCAATCCAGAGCCAGCTCACATACGCTTTCGCCGCATCCTTATGTGGGCTGTTTGCGTTGACGGATTGATTCCACGATCCGACCCAAACGACAGGCTCATTCTCTGCGTCGAGCGCGGGCCACGGGAATACCCCGATGTCATCACCATGCGCCGCGATAATTGCCGGTGCAGCCCACAGTCCGATCCATTGCATGTTGGCCAATCCATCGTTGATTGCGGTTGGATCCCACCAGTCGGTCGGCGCACCCACCAACAAATTACCACTCTGTGCCAACTCTCTGCGCTTCTCAAGCATCGTCATATTTGTCGCAGTGTTAAACGCGGCCGAACCGTTCTCTGTTAATTCCGCGCCAGCCGCATAGGTGCTGACATATGTGACCCAAGGTGGGCCGATTTGGTCGTTGCCGAGATACAGCCCCTTGACGCGACCACTATCCAATGCGGCCGCCGTCGCGATCAACTCGTCGATTGTGGTCGGTTCACTCAAGCCAGCCTCGTCGAGTGCACTCTTGCGATAGTAAAACAGTTGTGGGTCGATAATCATCGGGACACTGTAGATTGAATCGTCAACCGTAACGATTTCCAGTGCGGTCGAACTAAAATCGGCCAGCACCTCGTCGCTAAACAGATCGTTGAGCGGCTCCAACTGCCCCGCGCTCACCCGCGCCAAATCGACCGACTGTACCTCAAACACATCGGGGCCGCCTTCGGTCAACAACGCCGCATTGAGCGCACCGTTGTAGTCACCGGGAATCCACTCGACGTTGACGGTGACACCCGGCGTTTGCGCGCTGTACTCTGCCGCGTAACGCTGCACTGCCTCAAATGTCCCCTCTTCACCATATTGGTGATACCAGTGGGTTAACACAATGTCGTCTTCCGATTCAACGACATCCTCTGTCGTCGTCTCCGTTGAGGCACTCGCCTCTGTCGGTTCGGGTGCGTCAGTCGTCTCTGCGCCGCCACAGCCAACGAGCAGTGCCAACAGCAGCAGTAGTAAGGTCAATTGTCGTGTCATTTTGTTGTTCATCAGATCTTCTCCAGGGTGAATACCTTGCTTCTTGCTCTTCAAATAATAGGCAAGGCATTGCGGGGTGTTTCCAAAATTGGAACGTTCCTATAACGGTGCAAAAAAACTTAGCTTGGCGCGACTCCTGTCGAATCGCGCTTGACCAGTCGCAAAGAGATTGAATGGGAGATACCAGTCGTCGTCTCTTGCTCGATTAGTTGTTTGAATAGATTAAATGCGATCTCGCCGGTCTGGCGGCGTGGTTGGCGGAGCGTGGTTAATTTCGGCCGAATAAACCCCGCCAATTCGATATCATCTATCCCGACCAGCGAAATATCGGCTGGCACTTGGAAGTCGTTCTCTTGTAGCTCGTTCAAAATACTGATCGCCATCAGGTCGTTGGCGGCAATAATTGCGGTCGGCCGCTTGTCGATGGGGACGGTCAACATAGAGTCGATCACGTCCGTTGCGGCAGCGTGATTGAGTTTCAAGTCACCTTCAAAAAAGAGTGGTGTGTCAAGCACGGCCGAAAATTTGCGGCACGCAAAGTGAAACGCTTCCGCCTTACCGCTGGGGTCACCATACTTTTGCAACCCTGCCACAAACGCGATGCGTCGATGCCCCAATTCAGTCAAATGCTCGACCACATTGCACATTCCTGACCTGTAATCAATTGCCAAATTGCTGATATTCTTGGCGGTCGCTCCCCAATTTAACAACACGGTCGGCAATCCAGATTGGCGCAACGTTTCCAAAATTGTGTCGTTGTGATGATGCGTGAACAGCAGCACGCCATCAGGCTTGTGTTCGAGCAAGCTTGCTAACTTAGCGGGCATTGCAGCTGCATCGTAGTTGAGATCGACTGAGAAAACGTCATACGCATTCTCGATTGCGTGGGTTGTCACGCTGCGAATTAGTTCGGCGTAGTAGGGATTGATGACATCAGAGACGATGATACCGATTAAGTTGCTGTTGCCCGATTGCAGGGCGCGTGCTGCGCGATTTGGCACATAGTTTAGCGCGTTGATCGCTTCCCAAACTTTTTGAGCCGTGCGGGGGCGCACACGTTCACTGTCATTGAGGACAAGTGAAACGGTGGATTTTGATACGCCAGCGTATCTGGCAACGTCGATAATAGTTGTTGAACTCATGGTGCGTCTCTATTGGAACGTTCCAATTTCGGGCTATGATAATCACAGTTTTTTTGTTTGTCAACCACACATTTTAAATTGGGCGGGCTAAGCTTGCCCGAAGGTGGGACGACTCCATGTTCGTTCAGGGGAGAGTGGCTCGACCGTCGCGTGCAGAGCGTTGAAGAATGGCAGCAATCCGCGAATGCGCTTCTCTGTTTCAGTTTGGCTGTTTTCGCGCTGGTGACGCAGCGTTTCGGCCGAAACGCCCAAAATGTACGGATCTTCCCACGCCAACCAATCGACAGCGCGTAACAACAACTGTTCACGCAACAGCAACACCATCTCGATCAGAATGACAAAGTCGCGCCCCGTCAGATGATCGAGCAGATCGCGCAAATGGTGGCCGCGCAGGACGGCGTGTGACCATGCAAAGTCAAAGCGCGTGCCAAACAACAGCTCCCCTACCCGATTGATCATCCCTTCTAGCTCTCGATAGTTGCTCGGGTGGGTCGCCCATGCAGCGGCCGAACGTTGGAACAATACAGGTTGCGTCTGCGCGCTGGCCCATGCCAGGTCGTCCAAGAATGTGGCGCGATAGCTGTCTAACGCAAAGGCGAAGCGGTCGAGATCACACAGGTGAAACGAGCAGTCAGCGGGAAAATGGGCGACGGCATAACGCCAGCCGTTGATGTAATGTTCGCCGGGTAAGGTGTTGGGGTCGTTGTGGATGAGCTGGTAGAAGGAATCGGCCGATAATCGCCGCAATGCATCCACCTGTCGCTGCGCCGTTTGCGGGGAAATGCTCAAAATTGCCTGTTCAAAAATTGCCTTTAACTCCCGTTCGATCTTAGCCAAAAACGGCAACAAGATACCGTCGGGATCGTGAAATGGAATAACGATTACTGGTTTCATTTGTGTTTCCGAAATCGGTTTCTCAATTTGGTCGTAGCTTAACAATAGCAACTGATTTGGTCAAGTATTCGAGTGACAGAGTCTTTTTTCACTTGACAATAAGCTTGCCTCTGTGTTATTCTGAAATCGGTTTCCGAAAATGAATCCGAAACCAAAGTTTGATGCAGGAACAATTCTTAAGCGGTGATGTGATTGACACATTACGTCTCACTAGCCATCGCTAAAAACAAACATATGTCACGCCCAACGATTGCCGATGTTGCCAAATTTGCAGGAGTCTCGAAAGCGACGGTCAGCCGCGTGCTGAGCGGAAATTACGAATACATGCGCCCCAAGACAAAGGCGCAGGTCGAAGATGCTATCGAGAAGCTCAACTATCGCCCTAGCAGCGTCGCGCGTAGTCTCACATCGAACCGCACCAATACGGCTGCCATCCTCGTTTCAGACGTCGGAAACCCGTTCTATGCGGATGTCATTCGGGGGGCGGAAGACGGTGCGCTCAAGCGTCAATATGACATTTTCCTCTGCAATACCAATTACGATTTGGCGCGCGGCCTGTCGTCTTTGCGCTCACTGATCGACAAGCGGGTCGACGGCGTTTTGCTTATGTCGAGCAGCATGTCGGAGCTATGGCTGGAAGAGTTGCGCCGCAGCAACGTTCCCGCCGTCGTCCTCGATTGGGAGCTGAAATCGCACGACATCAACACGATCAATATCGATTATGCGACGGGCATTGAGCAAGCGGTCGCCCATTTAGTCGCGCAAGGGCATCAGCAACTTGCTCACGTCAGTGGCCCGCTCGCCCTACGGACAGCACGCGAGCGGCGCGATGCGTTCCTGCAAAGTGCGGCACGCCATGGTCTCGATGCGGCAAACATTCCCGTGATTGAAGGCAACTTGCAAATTGACGGCGGTCGAACGGCAATCGAGCGTATTTTGGCGTTGCCACAGCGACCAACCGCCGTTTTTGCCGCCAATGATTTGACGGCGATGGGCGTGATTGCAGGTGCGCGGGCGGCTGGGGTCGGCGTGCCTGATGAGCTATCCGTGATCGGGTTAGACAACATTTGGCTGGCGGAACAGATCGATCCGCCCCTGACGACGGTGGCACTGCCGCGCTATGAAATCGGCCGAATTGCCACCCAACTGCTCTTTGAGCAAATCGACCACCCAGACAGTAAACCAGTCCGTCGTGTCGTTGAAACGACGTTGATTATCAGAAAATCGAGCGGTACGGCACCATAATTGCCGTCGCATTGACACGTTCGTAGTAACCGCTTGCGCGGGTATGAAGTGCCGCCTCAAGACGTTACTGCAAACCTGTTTTGGAGCAAAATCATGACAACAATTCCCCCACTTGCTGGCCTTGCAACGTATGCGGAGGCCGCGATTCCCGGTTATAGCGTCGCCGAAAACGTGACGCGCTTTTTACGTTACGCATGGATTGAAAAGCGTCTGATGGATGTCGCTCTCTACTGGTTGGCCTCCACACCGCAGTGGGAACTCAAAGAGGCGTTGGGGCTGCATAGCTATCTCGACGCGAGCCATGTGGCGGCGATTCGTGAGCGTGTCGGCGAGATGCGTAGCCCTGCGCCGCGCATGGATGTCACCCCAGACCCAAAGATCGATCAATTTTTTGATGAGCTACTATCGGCCGAAACGACGCTCGAAAAAGTTGTTGGGCTGTTCGGCGTGTTGCGCCCTGCCCTGCTCGCCGCCTATCAACGCCACTATGCCACCGCCAACCCCATCATCGACTACCCAACCCGCCGCATGATTCGCCACATCTTGATTGAAGAAGAGGAGATCGTCGCGTGGGGTGAGCGCGCAGTTGCGGCGGTGCAGGTAGATAGTGATGCGGCGGCATGGCAGGCCCATTTGGAAGCGTATTTGGCGCACATGGGCGGTATAATGGGCGACGAACCATTCACGGGTGAACTGCCTCCCACCCGTGCCAGCGCACCATTTGCACCTGACTTTTTCCCACAGCGCGACGACCGATTTGCCATGAAGTGGAACTTTGTCAACCCGCAGCGGCAGGTATCGCTCAACGAAGACGTGCCGATTGACGAGCGCATTTTGGCGTTGATGTGTCGCCGGGTCGTTGAGATGGATGTGCCAGAGTACATGACGCGCATCATCGCCGAAGCGGAGAAGGAACCGTGGGCGTATTACGTCGCCATGACGCGCCAACTGTGGGACGAGGTGCGGCACGCCTGCATGGGAACGATCTACTTTGAGAACCGCGCCGTCGATTGGAAAAAGCTGATCGCCATCCATCCCGGCATGTCGATTCGCTTGGGTGCCCTCGATTCGGCCGATGCCCACAACGTGCTCTATGCCATTGAACAAAACTTGATGCCAGCCAAAACAGGTAAAAAACTCGAATACGAGATAAGCGTCAACGCTGATGACCCCCTCGCGGCACAGATTCAAGATTACGACTGGGCGGATGAGGTGTTACATGTGCATATCGGCAGAGAATGGTTGTTGCCTAAGACAAATCTTTCTTCCAAAGAGGCGGTCAAACAAGGGGTTGAAATTCGTGCCTCAACGCTGGGCGTTCTCGCGCAATATGAGCAGTGTGGTGAGCAGAAAAATTGGTGGCCTGAGTTTGTAGAGGCGGTATTGGGACGCGAAACAGCGCACGCTGAGTTTGATTTGACGCAGCGATAAGAAGAGTGGGACCTTTAGGAATACAAGGGGTTGGCAGGACGTATTGCGTATTGCGTGGTGCGTGTCTAGTGGTCGATACGCAATACGCAATACGCAATTTTACGAAACCCCACAAAAGCCGAACGAACCAAAAGCTCTCCCCCCTACTCTGCGGAGAGGGGGTTAGGGATGAGATTATGATGACACAACAAGCAAGATTGGCGCGGATTTCGGCCGAATTTCAAGCCATCTATGGAACCCCGCCCAGTGCAATTGTCCGCGCGCCCGGTCGGGTCGATTTGATGGGCAGCCATACCGACTACAACATGGGTTTCGTGATGACAATGCCCATCGACCGTGACACATGGTTGGCTGTGCGACCCCGTGATGACCGTGAGGTACATTTGCGGTCGCACAATTTAGCAGGGCATAGTCAATTCTCACTACACGAAATCAAACATGATCCACAGGTCGAGTGGAGCAATTACGTGCGTGGCGTGGCGCGATTTATGCCGAACGAATCGTTAGTCGGTTTTGATGGCTTGATCGATAGCACCGTGCCGTTTGGGAGCGGGTTGAGTTCATCGGCCGCGCTCGAAATGGCTACGGTCGCCGCCTTTCTGCACTTGGGCGATCTCTCGATGGACCCTGTGCAAATGGCGATAATCGGGCAACGTGCCGAAAACGAATTTGTCGGCGTGAAGACGGGCATCCTCGACCAGTATAGCTCTGCATTGGGACAAACAGGGTGTGCGCTCCAGCTTGACTGTCGCCATTTGACCAGCGAGCCGATACCGATTGATCGCTCGCTTGCCGTCGTCATTTGCAACACAAATTTTAAGCGGCAACTGGTCGGCAGTGAATACGATGACCGCCGCGCCCAGTGCTTGGAAGGGGTGTATATTTTGCGCCAACATGATCCGACCATTGAGGCGTTGCGGGATGTGACGGTGGCGCAGTTTGCAGAATTTTCGGCCGAAATGCCCCCTATCATCGCCAAACGGTGTCGCTTTATCATCGAAGAAAACCAGCGCGTGCAGCAGCTTGCCGATGCGCTTGCCGCGAACGATCAGCACACACTGTGGCAGCTATTTGCAGACTCTTACAACGGCGCACGCGACCTATTTGAGATCAGCGTCCCCGCAATGGATGCGATGATCGCCGCGATGCGTTCCGCTCCCGGCAGCGTCGCGGCGCGACAAACGGGGGCGGGTTTTGGTGGTTGCATGGTCGCCCTTGTCGAACAGGAGCGCGTCGCTGAATTTTCCGCCTATGTCGCGCAAACTTACCGCGCGACAACCCAAATTGAACCAGAAATTTATGCTGTCTCTGCATCGGCAGGCGCAGGCTTACTCCAATGAAATTTGATCCGACAGAACACCCACACCGCCGTTTCAATCCGCTTTCGGGCAAGTATGTCCTCGTTTCACCCCACCGCACAAAGCGGCCGTGGCAAGGCAAAGTTGAGGCGTTGCCGACGGATATTCGGCCGAAATACGATCCCTCTTGCTACCTCTGTCCCGGCAACGAGCGTGCAGGTGGCAAACATAATCCCGACTACGACGATACATTTGTCTTCACGAACGATTTTGCAGCCGTATTGCCAGATGTGCTTGCGGCGCCAGCGGCCGATGATCTCTTTCGTTCCGAACCCGTCTCTGGGACAAGTCGCGTCATCTGTTTTTCCCCACGTCACGATTTGACGTTGCCTGAGATGGAAGTGGCGGCGATTCGCAATGTTGTGGATGTATGGGCGGAACAATCGGCCGAATTGGGCCAAAAATACAAATGGGTGCAGGTTTTCGAGAACAAAGGGGCATTGATGGGTTGCTCTAACCCTCACCCACACGGTCAAATCTGGGCATTAGACGCGCTCCCCAATAATGCCGCCAAAGAGGATCGCGCTCAAGCTATCTATATGCAAAAGCACGGTCGCCCACTCCTGCAAGACTATCTGGCGCAAGAGCTAGTGCAAAAAGAGCGGCTGGTTGTCGAAAATGAGCATTGGGTCGCCGTCGTACCATATTGGGCGTTCTGGCCGTTTGAGACATTGCTCTTGCCACGTCGTCATCGCTTGCGCCTGCCTGATCTGAGCGATGATGAACGGGATGCCCTCGCCCACATTCTCAAGCGCTTGTTGACACGTTACGACAACCTGTTCAACATCTCTTTCCCCTACTCGATGGGCTGGCACGGCGCACCTTTTGGGCAGGATGATTCCCATTGGCAACTGCATGCCCACTTTTATCCGCCGCTGCTGCGTTCTGCAACGGTGCAAAAATTTCGCGTCGGTTTTGAACTACTCGCGGAAGAACAACGCGACTTGACGGCCGAACAAGCCGCCCGCCGTCTGCGCGATCTGTCTGATATGCATTATAAGTTGTCAGCGGCAACCGATCTTGGTCACATTAGCTGACGCATTGACCTCGCTCTATGATGTTGTTAAAGCGCGTGAACCTATTTAGCGTTAGAATTTGTCGCCATCACAAGGTGCATATTTATGATTTTTCTGAAGTTAGGTGGTTCACTGATTACGGATAAGACAGAGGTAGAGGCTGTGCGCTGGGCGGTTTTGCGGCGCATTGCGGAGGAGATCGGCGACAGCATCGCCAGCCATCCATCGCTGAGATTGCTTTTAGGTAACGGCAGCGGGTCGTTTGGGCATGTGGTGGCGGCGCGGTATGGGACGCGCAACGGCGTGACAACGGCGGCGCAGTGGCGCGGCTTTGCAGAAGTGAGCACGGCAGCGGCAAGTTTGAATGCGATTGTGCGCGCAGCATTGCAAGATGCAGGGCTGGCGACCGTCAGTTTTGGCGCGCATAGTTCGGCCGATTGTGTCGACGGAAAAATCACATCTCTTGCCACCAAACCAATCCAATCTGCCCTAAACGCAAACCTGATTCCTCTACTCTACGGCGATGTCGCGTTTGATAGCGTGCGCGGTGGTACAATCGTTTCGACAGAAGAGATAATGAGCTACTTAGCTGCCGATCTGCAACCGCGCTGGCTTCTGTTAGCGGGTGAGACGGATGGCGTTTACGATTTAGATGGGGTGACCATTCCAACGATTAGCCGCACAAATTTAGACGAGATCCGCGCTGCGCTTGGTGGATCACGCGGAACTGACGTAACAGGCGGGATGGTCACAAAGGTACTGTCGATGTTAGATTTGGTCGATGCTCACCCAAACATGTCGATTCGGATTTTTTCAGGATTACATGCAGGGGCAGTGCGAGATGCGCTGATCGATCCCGAATCAGTGGCTGGCACAACCATTTTTAGTCGTTTGAAATAGGAACTGAACGCATGAAGCGAGAACGCAAGAAGAGACCAGAATTAACACGAAAAGTGCCGATTGTACGGCGGGAAAAGGTGCGCGTTGAAGCGTTGGAACCGGCGACATGGCGGCTGGTGATTTCGGCCGAAAATGACGGCGCGATGAACATGGCGATTGACGAGGCACTGGCGGAGTCGGTCAAGGCGGGAGAATCACTCCCGACGCTGCGTTTTTATGGCTGGTCGCCCCCCTGTCTGTCGATTGGACGGGCACAATCGGCCGATGTTGTCAGCTTCCCAGACACGCAGAAATTAGGCTGGGATGTTGTGCGTCGTGCGTCTGGCGGACGTGCCGTGTTGCATATTGACGAGCTGACCTATTCGATTGCGGCGTTGGACGATGAGCCGCGAGTGAAGGGAGGCGTTCTGGAGAGCTATCGGCGGCTGTCGGCGGGACTGCTGCGCGGATTGAAAGAGATAGGCGTCTTGCCCGAGCGAGCGCAGGCATATTACGATGATCAAGGTGAGGTTGGCCCAGCCTGTTTTGATGGCCCATCCGATTACGAGATCACGATTGGACAGCGCAAGCTAATTGGTAGCGCACAAATGCGCTCGGGAAATTTAGTGTTGCAGCACGGCTCAATTCCACTGGCGGGCGATATTACGCGCATCGTTGACTGTTTGGATTTGACGTTGGGCGAGCGGATGGCGTTGCGTAACCGGCTGCGCTGGCGTGCCGTCTCGTTGGAGTATGCGACGGGGAAAGTTTGGAATTCGGCCGATCTGACCGAAAATCTCATCAATGGGTTCTCGCAAGCTCTCAAGCTGACGTTTGAGACTGTGCCATTGAGCGAACGTGAGCTGGCGCGGGCAAGCGAGATTCGGGCGGAGAAGTTTGGCAATGAGGCGTGGACGATGCGGCGGTAGGTGGACCGAAGGGGAATCAGATGACGGCCTTTGTGCAGATTGGGGATACACATTTTGGTGCAACGCGGGAAACGATGTTTCGCAACGCGAATCCTTATGACGCGGCAGTGCGCTTGGTTGAGGCGATCAATCGACTGCCAAGACGGCCCGATTTTGTCATGCACACGGGCGACTTGGTCGATTCGCCAGACGAAGATGCCGCCTATCAACTGGCGCAAACCGTTATGAGCCAACTCGATTGTCCCGTTTATTATGCGACGGGCAACCACGATCGCGCAGCGAAATTGCGACAGTGGATGACATTTGGGGCGCGCGAAGATCTGGCGCAAGACGCGCTGTTTTACCGCTTTGCTGTGGCAGAGCATGAATTTCTAGTGCTGGATGGTCGCGGGCCAGATGAGATCGATCCTGAGGGGGTGATTTCGGCCGAACAGCTTGCCTATCTCCATGCAATCCCGAAAACAGGTCGCCCACTAACAATTTTCGTCCACTACGCCGTTCATCCGGTCGGCACCGATTGGCTCGACAATGGCATGTTGCTACAAAATGGGCTGGCTCTGCACACGGCACTCTTGCCACTGCGTGAGCGGCTACGCGGCGTGTTTCATGGGCATTTGCATCAGGGAATGCACGTGGTGCGTGACGGCATCACCTACACATGTGTGCAGAGTGGTTTTCGCCAGTTTCAATTTTGGCGACCGAACGATGATGAAGTTGTCGATGAGACGATTGCGGCGGGGTTTAACTGGGTTGATTGCGCCAATGGTCAGACGGTTGTGCGGCGGTTCAGCACGGAAACACATATATAGTTGGGGGTGTTGAATTTTTTGATTGGCGGATAGAATTCAACCTATGCAAGAAAGACTACAAAAATTATTGGCGCGTGCGGGTGTGGGATCGCGGCGCAAGAATGAAGAGCTGATCAAGGCTGGTCGCGTTGCGGTCAATGGGGTTGTTGCCACGCTGGGGGATTCGGCCGATCCCAATACCGACACCATCACGCTCGACAACGAACAAATCCGTTTTCAAAAATATCAATACATCATGCTCAACAAGCCCAAAGGCATCATCTCCTCGACAGATGATGAGGAAGGGCGCGAAACGGTGCGTGATTTGGTCGATGTTGAAGGACATCTGTTCACCGTTGGGCGACTGGATAAGCAGAGTGAGGGGTTGATACTGCTGACAAATGACGGCGAATTGGCACATCGCATGACCCATCCACGCTATGGACACTCGAAAGAGTATCACGTTTGGGTCGAGCGCAGACCGTCACATGAAGATTTGGCCCGCTGGCGCAACGGTATTGAGTTGGATGGGCAGAAAACGCTGCCTGTCAAAATCAAGGTGCTAGACGATAGTGGCTATGCGACGGAACTGCTCATCACGATGCGCGAAGGGCGCAAGCGGCAGATTCGCAAGGTTGCTGCACTGCTAGGTCATCCCGTGCGCAAACTGGTGCGGCAAAAAATTGGCCCGCTTACCCTAAAAGATTTAGAGTCTGGAAAGTGGCGCGAGCTGACCGAGCGCGAGGTGAAATCACTTTACAAGACGGCAAAAGTGGGCAGTCCACAAGAGCGTCATTTTGGCAAAAAGAAGCCAAAATCTATTCGTGGACAAGAAGGCAGTGGAAGACCGCGACGCGGCAACAGCAATAAGTCGAAGAAACGCAGAGGCTAATCAGCGTCTGTTTTCAACCACAGGAATATGTTTAACGGAAAAATACCATCGGTGATTGCAATTGATGGCCCAGCCGCAAGCGGCAAGACGACAATCGGCAAGTTACTGGCAGATCGGCTCGGCTATTTATTGCTTGATACGGGGATCATGTACCGTGCGGCGACGCTGGCCGTTTTGGAAGCTGGCATCGATCCAGAAAATGAGGTGATGGTGATGGCGGTGGCGGAATCGGCCGAAATTGAGATCCAGCCCGCCACCCAAGATGATGGTCGTCAGTACACCGTGCTGCTAGACGGCAAAGACGTGACGTGGGAGTTACGCAGCGAGCGCGTCGATCAAAACGTCTCGCTTGTGGCGGCCTATCCTGCCGTGCGTGCTGAAATGGTGCGACGTCAGCGCGAGATCGGGGACAAGGGGTGCGTCGTGATGGTTGGGCGTGATATTGGCACAGTTGTCTTGCCCGATGCGCCGCTAAAGCTATATGTGACGGCATCGGCCGAAGAACGCGCCCGTCGGCGTGTGGCTGATAAGGAAGAACAAGGGATCGATTTGGCTCTAGAAGACGTGCTGGCTGATATTCGATCCCGCGACAAACAAGATTCAGAGCGAGAGCACTCGCCATTGATGGCGGCGGATGATGCCGTGCAAATCGACACGACGCGGCACGATCCCGATGAAGTCGTATCGCACATTTTGACGTTGCCAATTTGAGATAGTATGAACGAGATTATCATTGCAGCATTCTACAAATTTATCCCCCTGCCCGACTATGAGCTGATGCGTGCGCCGTTGGGTGCATTTTGTCGCGCACATGAGGTCAAGGGGACGATTTTGCTGGCGGCTGAAGGCATTAACGGAACCATCGCGGGATCGCGCATGGGGATTGACACGGTGTTAGCCTATTTGCGCGAAGATGTGCGCTTAAGCGATCTGTTGGCGAAGGAGAGTTCGGCCGAATTTCTCCCCTTTCACCGCATGAAGGTGAAGCTGAAAAAAGAGATTGTCACGCTCCGTGAAGATGTGGACCCGACGGATGAGGTCGGAACCTATGTCCCGCCGCAGGCATGGAACGAGCTGATCAGCGATCCCGAACTGCTGTTAATCGACATGCGCAACGATTTCGAGGTGCAGATCGGCTCATTTGATGGCGCGGTCAATCCCGAAACTAGCTCATTCAGTGAAATCGTCGATTATGCGCGTGAAAAGCTCGATCCAGCCAAGCATAAAAAAGTTGCCATGTTCTGCACCGGTGGCATCCGTTGTGAAAAGGCGACCTCCTTTTTTTTAAAAGAAGGATTTGAAAACGTCTACCATTTGCAGGGCGGCATTCTTAACTACTTGGCAAAAGTCCCACAAACTGAGACCAAATGGCACGGTGAGCTGTTCGTTTTTGACGAGCGGGTGACGGTTGATCATGATTTACAGCCGGGTAACTACCAACTTTGTCGGGCATGTTGGCATCCGCTGAATTCGGCCGAAATGCAATCCCCCGACTACGAAGAGGGTGTCTCTTGCCCACACTGCATCAACGATTTGACCGAAGACCGCAAGGCGCGTTTTCGGGAACGACAGAAGCAGGTGAAGCTGGCAGAAGAACGCGGTGAACTACACATCGGCCGAAAAGCCTAACAGAGCGACTACGGCTCAACAACGACCTTCCCCAATATAATTCGGTCACTGTTCGCGTTACCGTTGGCGTCATAGATCATCAGCCGTCGATTGGTGAACTGCTCATAGAGTCCCACTTCGATATAGTATTCGCCGGGCGGAATGTCAGCGATATGCATTTGATAGGGATCGTATAGCTTTTGACCGGGCAGCCATTTTGGTATCCAGAGGTGTGAGGGGGACGCGCCTCCGAGTGGTGTGTAATCGAGGGAGTCGATTATCGGCCGATTTGCCGCATCGATCAGATGCACAAAAACGGTATAGCTTTCCTCTGGCTTCGCCAAAACTCGCCAATTTAGTCCAATATGTACTGTCTCGCCATTTTTGACGTGCAACGGATCATCGTTCCCCCAAACATCACGCCGCACATCCCACCCCTGCCGCACTGTCGCTCCCGCCAATCCGACGCGCTGTCGAAAGTTTGCCAACAGATTTGCGACGCGCGCCCCAGAGAACAACAGGTCACCATAGGTCACTTCGCCAACGACTGTATCAATGCCACTATCTGTATCGGTTGTCAAGTTGTGTAATTTCACCCGCGCTTGACCGCCACGATAGCCAGAGCGAATTGGTGGGATAGTGAACGTGAACTGTTCGACGATCACTTCGTTGGGCAACCATTGATTGCTCAAGAGATGGCTGTCGGTCGTGAACGCGATCTCTAACTCATCAATGACAAGGACGGGCATAAAAATAGCATCGGTCGCCTCTTGTACGCGCATCGCCAATGTGAGCGTTAGCTTGTCTTGGGGAAGCGCATAGAATCCGTTTGAGTGTGGATTATCCAAATGATAGCCGACCAATTCGATCCCCTCGCCGACTAAATTAACACGCGTCAGTTCAGGAGGAATTGTCTCATCACCGGGTTCAACCACCTGCCATAAATCACCGCGTGGACGAAGGCGGAACCCAGCGTCAAAGATGGAGCGTTCAAAACGATTCAGATAGACGGGGCCTGCTGGCAGGTTTTGGAAAACGAGGTCGAGCCATGGCGAGGTAGAAGAGACCCAAATCGGCCGAACATCCGCCTCATCAAACCACTCCCCTTCAACATCTCGCGCATACCACAGCGGCGTCATCACCTCCCACTGATTGAGCAGCGCAGCCCCTTCCCCTTTCCCCGCGAACTGCTCGCGCACCGCCGCGACATACTCGCTCCCTTCACTGTAGTTGCGCAGTGAAATAGCGGGTAAGTTTTGGACAATGTTCCAAAGGGGCAGGATGAGCAATGCGGCAAGAAGCATGGATTCCTGAACCATCCCATGACCAAATCTGTTTGAGGGAAAAGAGGAAGAGGCAAGGGCTTCTCTAACCGCAAGCATTCCGAACCCCGCAAACACGCCCACAATCAAAAACAACGACAGCAAGTAGGCCATCACATCCTGCACCGTGTTCATCACAAAGGCGTAGATGCAGACAAAGGCGAGGGCATACAGGAGTAACAGCGGCCGCCGTTGCTTCTGTCTAGCCATCCAGCCAATGCCAACCAATGACAATAGGCTGACGGGCCAAACATATTGCACGCGCAACAGTGAGATAAACACCCGCAGCCGATCCCACTGATCGGCAGCACCAAACTTGTTAAAGTTGTCCAGATTCTCGCGCAGTCGCAGGGCCAAAATGATGTTGAGAAAGCCTTCCCACGTGTTCATATCGCTGGGGAATTGCGTCCCTTCCAAGGCCGTGGCGCGCAAGGGAAAATATGCCCAAACCACCATCCCAAGCGCGACAAACAGCGTTCCCGTCAGTAGAGTTTTCCACTGTAACAAAATGCGTGGGTGCACAACCAAGATAAACACGACGCACGCGGGTAATACAAATACCGTCAATGGATGGTGGGTGACCCCCAATCCCGCCGACAGACAAAACGCATATAGCCAGCGGTTTTGACTGGCGAACTGTCCGCCTGACGCACCTTGCAACCTACCGCCAGTAACATACCACTTGGTCAGCACGAATAAATCAAACGCAATAAACGCTGCTGTAATAATATGCGGATTGGCGTGAATGCTATGCTGCCAATAGTTCGCGCCGACCGCGACTGTTAACGCGGCCAATGCAGCAAGAATTAATCGCCCCCTGCCCTCTAAATAGTTTGGAGCAACAGATTTCACTATCCCAAACACACACAGCACGCCCACCGTCCCCGCCGTTAATGCCACCAGATGCGTGCGCCATGCGATTGTTCCCAGTGGAATCACCGTCTGAAATAGTTTGCTCACCAGCGTCATAAACGCATAGCCGGGTGGATGCGCGACGCCAAGCACGTGCGCGACAAAGGTGTATTCGGTTGGATCACCGAGCACGGGCGTGTGAGCCAAAGTGAACCAGTAGAGAAGGGGAACAATGAGCAGTAGGCTATAGGCAATATACAGCATGAACTTCTGTTTACTGTTCACTGTCTCGCGATTAGCTGATTTTGTCATAAACGGCAATTGTCTCGCGCGCGGTGCGCTGCCAGCTAAATTGGGCGGCTTGCGCGAGGCTAAGTTGTCGGCGGTGGGCGTATTCGTCGGGTGAGGCGAGAATTCGGCCGATTTGCTCCACCATTTCAGCGACACTCTCAGGATCGAAATAGACGGCTGCATCCCCGCCGACTTCTGGATGGCTTGCTACATGACTCGCGGCGACCACCTGTCCACTCGCCATGTGTTCCAAAATAGGCAGCCCAAACCCCTCATATAAACTGGGTTGCACACCTAATGAGGCGGCCGCCAACACAGCTGGCAAATCTTTGTCGGGAATCCAGCCGGGTGACAGAACAACGTCTTGCAGATTTTCGCGCTCGATTCGGGCAAAGAGGTCGTCATAGAGCCACCCCTTGCTGCCAACGAGTAGCAGTTTCAGGCTGGGAAAATCGCGCCGCAGAATTTGCAGAGTGTCTAATAATCGGCCGATATTCTTGCGCGGCTCAATCGTCGAAAGGTGCAGCAAGAACTGCTCCGGCAACTGATATTTGACACGCACGTGCGCGATTTCTTCGCGGGTTGGCGGTTGAAAGATGTCGGATGCAGCTTCGTAGACGACCGTTATTTTGTCCGGCGCAATGCCATAATGTTGAACGACATCTCGCTTGGTCGCCTCGGAAACGGCGATGATGTGCGTGGCGCGTTCACAGAAGATCGGGACAGCCCAGTTGAGAAACCAGTAGTTGAGCTTTTTGTGATATTCGGGAAAGAGATTAAAGATCAAATCGTGCACGGTCAACACGGTTGGCACGCCGCGCACGGGCATTAGCAGATGTTCCGTGCTGTGAAAGAGGCTGACCTCTGGCAACAAACGATTGAAGCCAACCCGCGACAGGTGCGCCATCAGCACGAACATGCGCCATGGTTTATAGCCTAAATTGACCGAACGTTTGGAGAAATGGGTTAGCGAGGTCGGTAGATTACCATCCGCACCGCGATTATAGAACAGAGAAATCGGCCGAATTTTGCCCACTTCCAATGCCACGCGCTCACTATACCGCCCTAACCCTGCGCGGCTATGCACGGCCGCGCTGACATCAACATAAATCATTCTCGCGATCATAGCATAACGCGGATCGAATTGCGGCTGTTCTTGCCCAAGTTGAATAGTGGGACAGGTAAGTAGGCGGGCAACCGTTCGATTTTGAGCAACATTTCGATAGTCAACCCCGCAGCGATTCACTATGCTTGACTCTATTGGCCCGACGACGCTCTTTCAGGAACACGGCCTTGCCTTTGGCGTGGACGGCGACGAGTGGACGCGATCTGAATCAGAGTTGTTTTTGCCGAAGAGGTCAATGAGCCACGATTTACCATTGTCGGGTAGAATTGTCGGCAACTAAAAGGAGAAGAAATGATCAAGATTTTTACGACTGGTGGCACAATTGACAAAATCTACTTTGACTCAAAAAGTGCGTTTGAGGTGGGTGCGCCGCAGATTGGGCATCTTTTGGATGATGCGAATGTTGTTTTTGAGTATGAAGTTCGGCCGATTATGCAAAAGGATAGCCTCGACATGACTGATGCGGACCGCGCCTTAATTGTCGAGACGATTATGAACGACGATTGCGATAAGGCGCTCATCACCCACGGCACAGACACGATGGTTGACACGGCGCGTGCATTGGGGGATGTAGGAGACAAGACGATTGTGCTCGTTGGTTCGATGCAACCCGCCCGTTTCCGCATAACCGATGCGATCTTCAATATCGGTTATGCAATTGCGGCGTTACAGCTCTTGCCTGCGGGCGTTTATGTCGCAATGAATGGGCAGATTTTCGATCCGTTGACAACGCGCAAAAATGTGGAAGACAATCGCTTCGAGGAAATTGAAGCGGCGTACTAATATCAATTCTTAGAACAACTTTTTCGACCTTCGAAAACCGAGTTTCTGCCAGAAACTCGGTTTTTCAAGGCTTACAAGAGTGGTGCGTGATGCGTGGTGCGTGAACTGGAGATGTGCCACGCACTACGAACTAACGGGCGCAATTACAAGGACATTACTTTTTGGATTTCGCCCTATTCGACAAGTGGCGGCAATTCGTCTGCACCGAGTAAATTTCGCACTTGCCGCGTCGTGCGGGCAAACCCTGTCTCTTTATAACGCTCAACCAGCGCACGTGCTAGATCAACGAGGTTGTCGTAATCAGAGAACGCTTCACCGAGTTGATCGCGGTGGCGCGAGAGCCAAACAAACAGATCAGCTTGTGTCCGTCGTGGGAAATTTTCGATCAAGCCACCTTCATGAATGATTTGAATCGTTGGTAGATAGATCAGCGTATACCAATTTTCTACCGCCTCCGCATAGCTGATTGGCTGGTCATCAATTTCGCTCAATTGCTCACGCAGACGCTCAATTTGTGCCAACAGCTCACTATAGCGACCGGGTGCCGTAAAGCGAATGTCGGCCTCTGGAATTAGCTCACGAAGTTGGGTTCTCTGCTCGAAATAGTTGGCCCCAATACGAATGAGGGCTTCATCGAGATGATCGGATGAGGCAATCTCGACATCTTCTGGGAACTCCCAAATATGTGCTTCGATTGTTGGCAATCCCATGCTGCGTGCAACGGCAGTCCGATGGTTACCATCGCGCACAAAATAGGCATCACCGACCTGATAGACGTCTATGGGCGGCCAGCCTGTTGATGAGACGGCAAGCGTTTCCACCCCAACCCACCGTTCACGCATACTCTCTGTCAGTGGGAGAAACTGGCGGTTGAAGTCGTCATATCGGCCGACAGAACCGATTATTTTAGCGATTGGAATCTCGCGCGTCCCGCGATACAGTGGATTTTGCAAACGCAGTTCGGCTCGAATCGCTTCAAATGGCATCAAGCGATTATTGCGACCCGTCACCTTTGCAGAAATTTCCTGCACCAACGCCTGTCGTCTTGCTTTTTCAAAATTGCGCGTCGCATCGACTCGCGCTCGTGTTTGCTCATTTGATGTCAACATAATCGGTTCCATTATACGTTTTTTGCGTTAGCGATAAATAAAGTTGATACATCAACTATTAGACCATTACAATTCATTAACAGGCTGGACGCCTGTACTCAATTCATTGCCCGAATTTGAATTAGGGGTAACCTCTACAATATGTCAGATATTCTTCTCACCCATGGCTACTGTATTGCAGAAGATGCGCACGAACAGCAGATTATGAAGCCATACCCACCGTTGGGTTTACTCTATATCTCTTCATACCTGAAGGAACGCGAATTTTCCGTCGATTTGTTTGATATGACCTTTGCATCGCTATCGGCATTTCGCAACTATGTAACAGAGCATAGACCACATGTCGTCGGCATCTATTGCCTGATGATGACCAAGTTTAACGTATTGTCTATGGTTGAGATGTGTCAAGCCGTTGGTGCGACGGTTATATTAGGCGGACCGGAACCGATCAATTACGCTCAAGAATATCTCGCGCACGGGGCGGACGTGATTGTGGCAAGCGAAGGAGAGGAGACGTTAACAGAGCTGATTCCACATCTTGCAAGACATGGCCTAACGCAGCTCGACACCATTCAAGGGATTGTCTTTGTACATGACGGCAAACCATTTCGCACGCCGCCCCGCCCGCTCCAGAAAGACCTTGCCTCACGCCCATGGCCTGACCGCGAGGCGATTCCGCTTGACCGCTATTTACAGACGTGGAAAACACATCACGGCCAGAGCTCTGTGTCGCTGATTACGGCGCGTGGCTGCCCATACACTTGTGAGTGGTGTAGTCATTCTGTCTTTGGACACACCCATCGCCGCCGATCTGTCGAGGATGTGGCCGATGAAATAGCGTGGATCAAGGAACGTTACAACCCTGATTTGCTGTGGTTTGCGGATGACGTGTTTACGATTGTGCCACGCTGGACGCTGCAACTGCGCGATGAGCTCAAGCGACGCGGGCTTAGGATTCCATTTGAGTGTATCAGTCGTGCGGATCGCTTGAACGAGAAAGTTGTCGATGCGCTGGCAGAGATGGGCTGTTACCGCTTGTGGATTGGGGCAGAGAGTGGATCACAACGCATTTTGGAGGCGATGGATCGCCGGACCGAGGCGGCCGATGTGCAGCAGAAGACAAAAATGTTGCAAGCGCGCGGGATTGAGGTCGGCACGTTTATCATGTTGGGGTATGACGGTGAGCAGATTGCAGATATTGCGGCGACGGTTGACCATCTTAAAGCGGCCAGTCCTGACGTATTCTTGACGACGGTTGCATATCCGATCAAAGGGACAAAGTATTTCGAGAAGATTGCCGCTAATGTGCATGTGGATGAAGCGTGGGATGCAATGACCGATCGGGACTATCGGGTTTTCGGCCGATATTCTGCCCGCTTCTACAATTTTGCCACACGCTGGATGGTGAATGAGGTCAACTTCCATAAGGAGCGCGGTTCGGGGGATTGGAAACGATTGGGGAAGCTCTGGGTAAATGGCAAGATCGGCCGAATTGGGATGACGCTCACGCAACATGAACGTGAAGGCAATCCAAGTGGGCGCGGTTGGTTTGCGCGAGAACGGGCGCAGAAGGCATGGTAGGTCGCAGCAGTGAGCAGTAATCCGTTGGCAGTGAACAGTGGGGCGTTTGATGCGTTTGCAGAGAGCTATGATGCTGATTTTAGCGATACCGCTTTAGGAAAGATCTTGCGCGAGCGAGTTTGGCGCGTCTTAAGAGAGCAAAGTCAAGCGGGGGAACATTGGTTAGAGTTAGCGTGTGGGACGGGCGTGGACGCAGTTTGGATGGCGCAACGGGGGGTGCGGATGACCTGCGGGGATGGATCGGCCGAAATGCTGCATCAAACGCGCCGCCGAGCACGACAACATCATCTGCAATCTGCTATCGACACCGTTCAATTTGATCTCGCCCAACCGCCCCATTTCTCGATGCAGTTTGATGGTGTGCTTTCCAACTTTGGTGGGTTAAACACGATTGAAAATTTGCGTCCGCTGGTTGAGATGTTGAGTGGGTGTATTCGGCCGAATGGAACCCTCGTGCTCGTCCCAATGGGCAAACACTGTCCATGGGAAGTGGCATGGTATGCCGCACATGGCGAGTTCGCACGCGCCTTCCGTCGCTACCGTCAACCCGCAATGGCAACTATCGGAAACGCCCAAATCCCCATCTGGTACCCATCGCTACGCGAAATACAAGCTGTTTTTGCACCGACTTTCACGCTTGCCCACGTTGAATCGCTTGGAACATTTCTGCCACCCAGCTATTTAGAGCAGGTTGTCAAACGCTTCAAAATCCTCGCAAAACTTGATGCATCCTGCGCGGAACGCATTCCAACTGTTGGCGATCACCTCATTCTTGTGCTAAAGAGAATGTAATTCTGTCGCCAAGTTAATCGCGTAACTTAGGATTGTTTGCATGGCGCTCTTTATCACGTTTTGTTTTCTTGGCGAGGTTGCGTTCTAATGCGGCCGTTAAGTCGATTCCCGTCTGATTGGCAAGACAGGTCAAGACAAATAACACATCGGCCATTTCGTCGGCCAAATCTGGCGGTTCTGCCCCATCCTTGAAGCTCTGCTCCCCATAAACACGTGCCATAATGCGGGCAACCTCCCCGACTTCTTCCATCAGGATCGCCGTATTGGTTAATTCACCATAGTAGCGCACGCCGATAGAATTGATCCATTGATCGACTGCATGTTGATATTGGCGTAAAGTGGTTTCCATAATTTCTACTTATGTCGCGTTGCCGCATTAATCTAATGGTTTAGTAAAGGGTCAAAATCTGAATCAAACCCGCTAGTCCACCTAGCACAGCACCCAGTAAGATCAGCTTGAATTCATCCTCTTGGAATGCGGGACGTAATAGCTGTTGAAACTCTTGCGGAGAGAGCAGCAGCATTTTTTCTACCAGCATTTTCTTGACGATTACGGCCCGGTTGAGATTAAACTGTAAATCATCAAATGCCGCGACGCCAATTTCAACGCTGCGCTGCGCGCTATCATCCTTGAGCTTAGAATAGTCTTGCAACCCAATCGCGGCTTGCGCGACACGCTTGAGTGGGCCAACAACCTCATCGGCCGTTTCCCGCACATGATGGCGCACGATGGACATGGTACGATGGGATTTGGGACCATAGAGCATTGCATTGGCGATATTTCTGACGTTCAGAACTTCCCGCGCCACGAGATCACACCAGACATGAGCAACTTCTGTTTGCCGCTTTAAGAAGAGTCCTTGCAGGGTAAATCGGCCGATCTTCACCGGCTGCACTGGGGAAAAAATAATCCGAATCGCCAGCGCGTTGGTCGCATAGCCGACAAAAATGCCAAAAACGGGCAGCAACCAAGGTGCAGCGATGATCTGCGCACCTGTTGCAGGGTCGATGCTGCCAAACTGTTGCTGCACAAAATACCAAAAGCCAGCTTGAAAAATGCCAAAGAAAAAGCCAATGTAAAGGCCAGAGTTGATGATAAAGTCGAACTCTTTTTGCCCAACCTCCTGAAAAATACGATTGATCAGCGTTTTGTCTTTTTCGATTTCGCGCACGACGAGCCATTCGAGGTCAATGAGATCTTCGATGGCTTCACGCAGATCGGCCGAAATTGCCTCAACTGTCTGGGGTAACTTTTTATGCACCATCGAGTAGATCACTGTCCGCATCTGAAGCGGAGTTAACTCCCAAACGGTCGGCTCATGGGCCAACATCAAGTCATCGACATAACCTTCAATCAGTGGATCAAAATGTTTGACGATGTGCTGGGCGATATCTTTCGGTCCCAATGCCGCATAGGTTTCAGAGAGGCTACCAAGTTTTGACAAGATCGAGCGCGTTGTGATACGCCCCATCTTTTCCGCTTTCGATGGAATGATGCCTTGCCAGCCAAAAAAAGGCGGACGGCCGATTGGTTCAATCGGATAAAAGGTCATCTGAATAGCTATCCAATTGGTCAACCAGCCGACAACGGCTGCAACAAATGGGATGATCAGATACTGGTAGTTGTCGATTACAAAGTCAAGCATGGGCGGTTCTCACATTCCGCAACTGCGATTTGCGCAATTCTACGCTAGAAATACGCATCTGACATTGGTTGATTGGAACTATGAGCTGAGAACCTCCTGATAAACCCGTTCTATCCGCCCAACCATGCGTTCGATTGTGAACTCGTCAAGAACGCGCTGGCGTCCGCGATTGCCCATCGCACGTCCCAACGCTGGATTTTGCGACAATCGATTAATGGCAGTTGCAAGCGCGGCTGGCTGGCTAGGTGGCACCACGATTCCCGTGTCATCGTGCTGCACAACAAAACTGGTTCCCGTTCCCAATTCACTTGTGATGCACGGCAGTCCACTTGCCATTGCCTCAAGCAAGACGATCCCAAATGCCTCTGCCCGATTGACGGCCGGAAGCACAAACAGGTCAGCGCGTTGATAGAGTGCGGCCTTCTGCTCTTCGGGAATGCTGCCTAAGAAGGTGACGCGCGTTCCAAGATTGAGTTCCGCTTTCAATGCCTCCCATTTCTGCCGTTCGGGGCCATCGCCGCCGATTATCAACTTTGCGTTCGGCACATCAACAAACGCCCTTAATAACACATCTACCCCTTTATAATAGCGATGCCGTCCCAAGAACAAAACCGTCAGTTGTTGACTGTTTACGGTTGACTGCTCACTTAGATAAGGCGTGGGATCGATACCAAGGGGAGCTGGGGTACAACTGTGGAGAATCGGCCGAAGATACCGTGACGACAGCATATAGTTCTTACTCGTTGGCATAACCCGCGCTGCGTTTCTTAGCACACGCCGCAAAATCGGATTGTAAAAACGCAAAATCGACTGCTGTTTCACAATGTCGCTATGGTAGGTGATGACATAGGGAATTTTGCGATTAAAAAGCCATTGGCTCACCTCTGCCACGGGATAGGGGAAATGGAGATGCACCATGTCTGGTTTTTGCCGCCGCAATTGATACGGCAATGCCAAACTGAGCGGGGTTGAGGCAATGGTCGCCAGACGCTGAGCGCGGATGATTTTTACCCCATTGATCGTTTCACGGGTTGATAGTCTACTTGGGTTCGTGACCAAAACGGTGACATCATGCCCCTGCGCGGCCTGTAGTTCAGCGATTTGTTGAAGATTTCCTTCAATTCCGCCAAAAATGGGGAAATAGTCTTTATAGACGTGTAGAATTTGCATGTGGTTTGTATTATACGATTTCAGGAGAGCGAGCAAACAATGATGGATTTTCCCCAAACTAAAAGATTGCGCGTCGCAAGAACCCTCCTCCGATGAATATGCGTTCACGATTAAACGAGCGGCTGGCAACACAACGCGATCAGCCAACGACAGCCATTCCATCTGGCATTCGCCGCATCGTACGCGGGGTGAGCGGAGGGGATGAGGCTGGGGCGCAACTGTTGCGCGGGTTGGCGTGGAAATTTCGCACGTTTCTGATTCTCAGCGTCATCGCCAATGTTTGTGCAGCCGTGTTCGAGGGCGGCACAATGGCAATCTTGACGGCAGCCTTAGAGTATGTCGGTGGCAGCAGTGATACACTCGACCAGCTTGGCACAGTTTCAAACATTACTCAATCATTTGAGGAACACTTTGGAATGGGCGGGGTATTTGGCGCATTGGTTGGGTTAGCAGTTCTTATGCAAATCGGTCGATCTTGGTTCGATTTTTCCGCCCAATCAGCCGCTGCTTATCTGCGTGCATGGTCAGAAGGCGACTTGCGCCGTCGTATTTTCACCCAATTTACGACGCTTAGTTATGCCAACATTTCAAAATACAAAGTGGGCGATCTCTCCAGCTTTGTCGGCGAGGTTGACCGAGTTGGCAACCTAATCACCTTTGCCAATCATCTGATTGGGCATCTGACAATCATCTTTGCCTACACAGTCATTCTATTCTGGCTTTCGTGGCAACTCACGCTAATCGCCCTTTTAGGTGTGCTACTGCTCTCATTTTCATTGCGATCAGTGCGGGGGCATATTCGCCAACGCTCGACGCGCTTTATGAACGCCTATGTCTCGATCAACACTCGCATCATCGAATTTCTAGGCGGGATGCGTCTGCTCCACACGTTCCATCAACAAAGTTATGCGCGGGAAAGCGTTGAGGCCACGATAGATGACAGTGTTCGCGCGCGCCGTCAGTCCATGATTTTAGCCTCCAGCGTGCCAGCGATTGTACAGTCTCTAACGATTATTGGGGTTGCCCTATTTCTCACGGTCGGCTACTTTGCTGTGCAGCGTACTGGTGATACAACGCTCATTCCGCGCTTCGTCACGTTTGTCTTTATCGTCTATCGCATGTTACCTCGCGTCACGGGACTCAACGCTGCGCTGGCACGGGTCAATGAAGAATTTCCGTTTGCCACGCGTCTTGCTGCCCATTTGCGGACGGATGATAAACAATATCTGCAATCTGGCACACTGCCATTTTTACAGCTCAATGAAAGTATCAAACTTGATAATGTCCGCTTGCGCTATGCAGATACGCAGCATGATGCATTAACAGGTATTTCATTGACAATTAAGCGCGGGGAAATGGTCGCATTTGTTGGCGAATCAGGATCGGGAAAATCATCGATTGTCAGTTTATTACTAAGGCTTTATGACCCCACAAGTGGAGAGATTTTAGTTGATGGCACGTCGGTTGAGAAACTCAAACGTGGTGACTGGCTAGGCCGAATTGGGGTTGTGGATCAAAATACGTTTGTGTTGCACGCCAGCGTGCGCGAGAATGTGCGTTTCGGTCGATTAGATGCAACAGATGCTGAAGTCGAACAAGCTGCTAAAATCGCCAATGCTCACGACTTCGTCATGGAGCTAAACGAAGGATATGACACCATCGTAGGAGATCGCGGACAGCAACTTTCGGGCGGGCAATGCCAACGCCTCGCCATTGCCCGTGCCGTTTTGCGCGATCCCGACATCTTAATTCTTGATGAGGCAACCAGTGCGCTTGATAGTCAATCAGAACGATTTATTCAAGACTCTGTTGGCGCGTTACGCGAAAATCGCACGATCATCATCGTCGCGCATCGACTCTCATCCATCATGCATGCAGATTCGATTCATGTTTTGCGGGATGGACAAATTACTGAAAGCGGAACCCATCAGGAACTAATTGCCAAAAAAGAACGATATTATTCTTTTTGGCAGCTACAATCTAGTTCATAGATAAAATAGGTTGGATATCTGTATAGGCACACTCGACTTATGAATGTTTTTGTTTTAAGCACGGGCCGAAGTGGCACAACTACGTTTATCAAAGCGTGTTCGCATATCACAAATTACAGTGCAGCCCACGAATCGCTCAGCCGCTATGTGGGGGCAGCACGTTTCTCTTACCCTAACGATCATATCGAAGCAGATAATCATCTAAGTTGGCATTTGGGCAGACTTGACCAAAATTATGGGAGTAATGCATTCTACGTACATTTATTGCGAGAACAAGAAGCGACAGCCTGCAGCTTTGCCAGTCGCTATAATAGTGGCATCATGTTGGCATATCGTACAGGCATATTGATGGGTGGCACTGAACATATCACCCCCTTGATGATTGCAAATGATTACTATGCTACTATAAACGCAAATATGAACTTTTTCTACGTGACAAAGAGCATAAAATGACGATCTCTTTGGAGAAAATTAGTGATGATTTCGGCCGATTCTGGACCGCTATTAATGCGGCAGGTAATTTTTCCGCTGCCTTACAGGAGCTAAACATTAAGCATAATTCAAGAGTCGAACTAAATGAGTTCTGGCAACAGCGGAAAGTTTGCCAACGTATCTTAGGAAAATTGGTTCGCGTCGCAACGCAGTTTCCGCGCTATTTGCGCGAAGTGTAATGATCACCAAGCGTGATTTATCTTCATTCCTCACACTATGAACTCCACAAACCGACTATTACACTAATTTTGGAAGTTACAAACAGATGATATTTATTAATAAACTGAAATATAGCTTACTTAAAAAAACAACTATATTTCCGCCCACTCGCAACGTTTGGGGTAGCCGCGTTCTGCTCAATGAGGTCAGCTATTTGCAGCAGTGGGGCTGGTATCGTAGTTTTCGAGAACGTATGGCGATTGATGCAGACGGACGACCGATACCTTGGCTAACCTATCCTGCGATTCAATTTCTTACGCCACGCCTCCAACTAAATATGCGTCTATTCGAGTTTGGCTGTGGCAATTCAACACGCTTTTGGAGTCAGCATGTTGACTCAGTGGTCAGTTGCGAACATGATACAAACTGGTATGCAACGATAGACTCAACTTTACTGCCAAACGTGACCCTTTTGCAACGTGATCTAGTAAGTAAAGCTTATCAAACAAGCATTTGTGATTATAGAGATGCTTTTGAGATCGTCGTCATCGATGGGAGAGAGCGCGTCACCTGTGCACTCAACAGCTTACAAGCATTGACAGAGGACGGTATTATTGTATTCGACAACGCAGATCGGGAAAAGTATGCTGAGGGTCTTACGTTTCTACATCAGCAAGGATTCCGCCAAATAAACTTTCATGGCATGGCTCCGATCAGTATTTTTCCAAGTTGCACAGCAATCTTTTATCGTCAGCATAACTGCTTAAATCTGTAACGATGTCACATCCATTTCCCCCCTTCTATACTGTCATTGCAACAACCCGTCGTGGCAAACTACTAGATCGCACTCTGACATCACTTGCCAACTGCACACTACCAACGAACTATGCTGGCACGATAATTGTCGAGAATGGTGAAAAGGGGGACGCTGAAAAGGTTATCACGCCATTTCTGATCTCGCTAAGCATTGAGTATCACTATGTTTCTGAGGCAAACAAAAGCCGTGCACTCAATGCCATTATCCCACAATTGTCACCTAATGCCTTTCTTTTCTTCACAGATGACGATGTGCGTTTCGCACAGGACACACTAATGCATTACATGAATGCCCTCCAACAACATAAGCATGGCGTGTTTATGGGAGGGCGGCTAGAGATTGATTATGAAAGCCCCCCACCTGAATGGCTAGTTCCATTTTTGCTGAGTTCAGCACGCGGCTGGGAATGGTTAGGCAAAAGCAAGCTTGGTGTCACCGAGACTTTTTTGGGGGCAAATTGGGGTGCATTTTTGGCAGACATTTTGGCTGTTGGTGGCTTTGACGCTGACTATGGACCTGGTTCACAATCTAGTATGCGTGGACAAGAAAGCGTTATGCAAAATCGTATGTATCGTGCGGGGATTCGGCCGATCTATCTTCCTAACGCATGTATTTGGCACTACGTTCCTGCCGAACGCTGCACGCCAGACTGGGTGCTGACGCGTGTGCAAAATACTACGGCAACAGTGAGTCAGATGCGAATTGAGCAAATGCGTGGCATGAAACGAGTTCTCTATGCGCTTGCAATTGCCGCACGCTTGTCGTTGCGCTTCAGTTTGCATGTCGTTCGACCAAAGGCCGTATCTATGCCAGTCCGTTTTCGGCGGCAACATCGAATCATGGCAGACATCGGCCGAATAAGAGGTATCGCCCTCTACTTTTGGAAACAATGAGACTCTTTTTTGATCGCTCGAAGAGCAGCAATGATTTATTTACTCTATCACTCGTATTTGCATGAAAATTCTTGACCTTGCAACCAATCGACATATATCCATTTCATTTGCAATAATCGTCGCAATTTATTTGGTTACAAGGCTCATCTTCTTGGAAAGGCTGCCCATTTTTGTCGATGAGGCGATCCATATCTGGTGGGGAATGCGCTTTTTGGAATTTGACTTTTTACGCTCCCTCAATGTCGGCCGCCCCCTCGAACCGATGCTGATTGCGCCGGGCTTGCTGCTCGGAATTCGTCCCCTTCTCTGGGCGCGACTGATTCACGTTTTTGCTGGATTTTTGACATTTCTCCTCCTGTACTGGAACACAAGCGTTCTCTTCTCTAAGTTAACCGCCATCGTTGCAGTTATTCTCTACACAGTTCTGCCCTATGCCGTCTTTCATGATCGCATCGCGCTCACAGAGATTTATGTTGCACTCGCAATGATGCTCGTTTTAGCGGGTTGTTTACAGATTCGCCGCCATGAGACAAATCTATTTTGGCGTTGGGCAGTTAGGTTGTTTCTGGTCTTTGGATTTATGGCAACAATGCCGACAGGCGCACTATTGGCTCTTTTGCCTGTTTTGTTTTTCGGCCGATCCCTCCCCCTCAAACAACAAATCCCCCTCTACCTCCCCCTCGCACTCACTTTGCTCGCCGTCATCGCCATTGCTGGATACAGAGTGTCGCTGAATCAATCGCCGGGTTTCGGGTTTGGACTCGCCCTCAACCAAACCAATCGTGCAGCGGGACAGCTTGGACAACGACTATTGACAAACATCACAAACCTGCAAGCATGGTGGCGCATCTATCTAGGTATACCGTTTATCATCCTGCTGCCCTTCTCATTTTTGCAGAACCGCACTGTCCGCATTTTGGGCTTGTTCTCCATCTTTTGTATTCTTTTTTTCAGCGTGGCGGCCGATGTTTGGTATCCTCGCTATCTCTTCTTTCTCACGCCGTTATTCTGTTTAGCAGTCGCAAATTTTCTTGTTGAAACGCTTGGTAAACGTAGTGAGGCAATCGCAATCCTCGCTACTCTAGCACTTTGTGCCATCTCTTTTAGTTCATCCTCAAAGCTGATAACACAACCCGAAAACAGCACCTTGCCAACAATAGATTATCAACAATATATTGCCGAATGGCCGTCTGGTTATGGGGTGCAAGAAGCGTCACTCTGGCTTGTCGAGAATACAGATGCACCTGTCATTCATCAACAGATTGGCAGTTTTATGCAAATGTCACTTTCAGCCGATTTCTCCCTAAACGCACGACTATCGCAAATCCACATACAGAACGGCGTGGCGCAATCAGAAGCACAACAATATGAGCGGCTAGACCAGCTTCTCGACCAACACGACGCTCTGATTCTTGTCGTTCCCAACACAAAAGCGGAGTGGCATCAACAGTTGCCGTATAATATGTCGCTACTTGCAACATTTCCAAAACCGACTGAACAGAACGCAATCGCGCTATTCCAACTTTCTCGCTAACCAATCAACATGCGTCTCATCAAGCCCTATCACATCTTATTTTTGGCAACATCGCTTTGTCTAGCGGTCTTTTTACTATCGCTTGCACTGCCGCGTATTGACAATAATTTGATCGGCTCAGACGGTATTGGGTATTACAGTAATCTGCCGTCGATTCTGCTAGATAGGGATTTCGATTTTACAGATGAGTATGCACGGTTTTATCCAGCCGATTCGAGACACCGCACAACGCTGACTGCCAACGGTATTCCGGGCAATCGCTGGCCTATTGGCACGGCGATTTTCTGGTCTCCGTTTTTTCTAATCGCGCATATTGCTGCCGTTTTGGGAGGCAGTGACTCTGTAGATGGGACGAGCCAATTCTATCAAGCTATTGTCCTGAGTGGCAGCATCATCTATGGCGGCATTGGTCTGTGGCTTTGTTACCGCTGTGCGCTGATCTTCTTTCGCCCATTTATCAGCCTAATCGCCACGCTCTCCTTTCTGTTTGCAGGCAATCTAATTTACTATATGACGGCCGAGCCGTACATGTCGCACACCGTTTCTCTCTGCTTAAGCGGTCTATTCACCTACATCTATTTGACGCGCCGCAACGAGCCAATTTCGCACAAAACGGCACTTTTATACGGCATCATCGCAGGTTTTATGGCGCTCGTTCGGCCGCAAGATGGTCTATTTCTCATCATCCCGTTTGTGATGCAGTTAATAAGTCGGCAACCCTTTTTTCAAACGGCGTGGCGTGCGCTCGAAAGCGGCATCGTCGCACTAGGCATTTATGCCATTCAACTGCTCTTTTGGTATTTGGTTTATGGGGATGCGTTTGCCGCCCCCTACACAAGCGAAAGTACACAATCTTTCTTCTGGCTCTCCCCACGCATTGGGGCAGTCCTGTTTTCCAGCTATCGTGGACTGATCATCTGGCACCCAATCTATTCGCTTGCACTGGTTGGGATTTTCTTTTTGTATCGTTCAAGTCGTCATGTTGCCATCGCTACCGTGCTGGCATTTGTCATTCAACTTTACATTGTGAGTGCGTGGCGTGAGTGGTGGCAAGGGGATGCGTTTGGCGGACGCATGTTTATCGTCTGCCTACCCTTTCTGACGATTGCGCTGGCGGCCATAATACGCTGGTGGTTGGCGCACAAGCACCGCCTAACTCTAGCTCTTGGCATTGGCACGTTGATAGGACTAAACTTCTTTCTATTTGTCGTCTATCGTTTTGACCTTGTCTTGGCTAATCACCCGCCAACTTGGTATGAAATCACGCTGTACCGATTTGTCTTTTTTCTTGATAAATTGGGGTTTTAGAATAGGAAAAGCCACTAATCACACGAATATCTCTAATTTTCTCTGCGACCTTCGCGCTCTCAACGGCTAATTCAGTAGACACATAGGCTATTTTGCAAATGCCACCATCACATCAACGTCCTATCCTCTTCATCGACCACGCCGCCGCCATCGGTGGCGCAGAAAATAGTCTGCTCATGCTGATGCGCCAGCTCGACGGCTGGCAGCCGCAGCTTGCAACCGTTGAGGGCACGTTGGCACGGGACGCACGCGACGCAGGAGTTCCCGTCCATATCGTTCCGCTACCTCGCTTGAGAAAATCACCCAAGTCGCCTATTGACCTCTGGCGCGGCGCAAGTGCAATCGCAAAAATCGCGCATCAAATCGACGCGCAGGCCCTCTACACCAACACCATTCGCGCTCAAACTTATGGGGTTTTGGCTGCAAGAATAAGTCGCAAGCCGCTTATTTGGCACATGCGCGACTTTTGGCTAAGTGAAAATCGGCCGAAATCCCCCCACATCGACACGACCCTCAAACACCTATTCATCACCAGTTCTCGTATCGTCATTGCCAACTCACATGCAACTGCCGCCCACTTGCCCAAGTCTGCCAAAGTTCATGTCGTTCACAATGGAATCGAAATCGGTCGATTTGACCCCACAACAGATGGCACACTCTTTCGCCAATCCTTCAATATCCCATTAGAGGCACCGCTGATCGGCATGATGGGGCGAATGAGACCATGGAAAGGACAACTGCGCTTTTTACAGATGGCCGCCGCAATCTTGCGCGAACGTCCTGAGACCTATTTCGCCATCATCGGCGGCTCACCATTTGGCACAGCAGACGGATTTGAACAGTTGGTACATGCAACATCTAGGGAACTTGATTTAACAGAACATGTCCGCTTCGCGGGGCATCAATCTGATACGGAAGCAGCACTCGCTGCCCTTGACATCTTCGTGCATCCCGGTGATCCTGAGCCATTTGGCTTGGTCAATATCGAGGCGATGGCAATGGCAAAACCAGTCGTTGCACTTAAGCATGGAGCTTTACCAGAAATTGTTGTTGACAACAAGACAGGCTTACTTGTATCAGCAGATGAATTGCCAACCGCGATTCTTGATTTGTTGGACAATGTTGAACGTTGTCACTGGTTTGGTCAGAATGGTCGTCAACATGTTATACAACAGTTTACAATGGAGCAAACGGTCGCCAATGTTGCAGTCGTTCTACAGAATGCGTGGCTCTAAAAATTTGCCTGAATTTGACACTCTGAAGAACTAATGGTGCGACCATAAATTTGCAAAATCCTCAATATTCCTATTGCGAATGAACCCCGTCGAGATTCAAGAGGTTATATTATCAATGCTGAGAAGATTTTTATTCAATCTAAAAAACGGCACAGAGTCGCTCAATTATGGGCGTGAGATCATCGCGGCATGGGGTGCGTCGCATGTCAACGCGCATTCCCATCCCACTCAACTACTTGACGTAGGTTTGGGAAACGGTCATGACTTGCTGAATATCCAAGCGCAAGCCAACATCCCTGCGCACCTGTTTGGAATTGAGTCGTACGCACCCTACATCCAAGCCGCACGTGAAAAGGGGATCACCATCGCGTCGCTTGATATTGAACGAGAACGTTTTCCATTTGAGGATCAATCTTTCGATGTCGTCGTTGCCAATCAAATCTTGGAACATACTAAAGAAATTTTTTTCATCATCGCAGAAGTTGGACGCGTTCTTAAACCAAATGGGAAACTAATTATTGGGGTTCCCAATCTCGCATCGTTGCATAATCGCATTGCATTGTTATTGGGTCAACAGCCCACAACAATTGATGTACTTGGTCCGCACGTTCGCGCCTTCACGCGCCGCTCGTTTACCCATTTTCTTGAAACTAATGACTATTTCAAAGTAGTTGATTTCAAAGGGTCAAACTTCTATCCATTTCCTCCCACTCTCAGCACGCGGTTGAGTCGTCTATTCCCAATGGCAGCAGTTGGCTCGTTTTATCTGGTCGAAAGAACGGAGAAACGGGGCTATTTTACAGAGATACTGCACCAACAATTTTTTGAGACCCCATTTTTCACAGGTGAGGAAGATGCGCGTGAAAAAATACGTCGTTGACACCCGCGTTGCCACCCCGCACTTCCCCGGAATCGGCCGATACACGCGCAATCTCCACGCCGCGTTGCTACCACTGCTGTCAGAAGACGAGTCGCTGACCGCAATCGGCACAATAAAGTCAACTATTAACAGTCAGCAGTTAACTGTAAATAGCGGGAATTTTTCTTTGAATCAGCAGTGGGAAATACCACGATTGTTGAAAGACAAGAAGGCAACGCTTTATCATTCACCGTATTACCTCATGCCATATCGGCCGAATGTGCCGACGATTTTGACCGTTTACGACTTTATCGCGCTGTACTATCCAGAACATTTTTCGGCACGCGCACGGCTATTGTTTCGGTTCGCACATGGGTTGGCGGTGAAATCGGCCGATATCCTCATCTCCATCTCCAACGCAACCCAGCAAGACCTCATCCGCTTCTACAACCCACAAAAGCCACTCTCCGTTACACCACTCGCAGCCGCCCCCCACTTTCGCCCTGTTGATTCCGCGCCTGTGCGCGCGAAATTCGATCTGCCCGAAAACTATCTGCTGTACTTCGGTAGCAACAAGCCGCACAAAAATATCGTTGCGCTGATTGAGGCGGTCGCGCAGCTGCCAGACGCACCGCTATTGGTGATTGCCGGGGCATGGTTGCCTGAACACCCTGAGCCGAAAATGATTGTGGAAAGGCTCAACTTGCAAGAGCAAGTGCGATTTTTGGGTCGAATTGAGACAGACGATTTGGCAGGCTTGTACAGTGGTGCGACACTCTTTGTCTTTCCGTCACTATACGAAGGATTTGGGCTGCCCGTGATTGAGGCGATGGCGTGTGGGACCGCGGTTGCCTGTAGCGACAGTTCGAGCTTGCCAGAGGTTGGTGGTGAGGCTGCTGCTTATTTTGATGCAAAATCGGCCGATTCCATCGCCCACACTCTCGACCACCTGCTCACCCACCCTGCTGAACTCACCCAACGCGCCCAGCTTGGCTTGCAGCAAGCCGCCCAATTCTCATGGCAACAAACAGCGGCGCAAACGCTAAATATCTATCGGCAAATTTAGTCGCCAGCAGCTATCCCATTGCATCGCTCAATGCAGCAATCGCTCGCTGCTCTATGTCGTGGATGACCATCACTTGAACGGCGATTTGATTCTTTAGCTGGGAGATTTCGGCCGAACTTAGCTCAAACGCCTCGTGCAGCACCTTTAAACGAGTAGAAATCTCAGTACGTCGTTCGATCGAGGCGTTGCCCTTTTCAATAAATAATCGCTGGCGTTCCAATAACAGTCGTCGCGTTTCCGCCAATATTTCTAGTTCGTCAGGCAAGGCGATTTGGTTCATCGCGCACCATGCATCGGCCGATTCTCGAAATAGCTGACTCACATCCCGCAAGGCTGCTTCTTGCAAAATGATGCTCGCCTCAGCCAGAAAGTCGGCAAAGGTATGGCGATCGGCACCACAGCGAGCTTGTCCGAATGTCGTTGTACGCTCAAAGATACCAGTCAATCCTGCAAATAGTTCTATGCCAGATGGAAACACTTTGTCCCAGCTTTGCCGCCCTGCCGATTTGGTCAGCAATTTGACCCACTGTTTGTAGGCGTTAAGACCGAAGTTGTTGGCACTCCCTTTTGGCGGTTTTTCAGTAAATAGCTTGATGGTGTCATGGATACCAGCCGTGACGGCTATGGGCAACATCGTCCAATCGGGGGCTTCCAACAGCATCATGCGATGTTTATCCTTCTTGATGCGCGAACGAGCGGCTTGGAAATTTTCGGCAGAAACTCGCAGCCCAACTGCAGACCGATCGGCAATATATGCCTCCTCATCCAACCCATACACCACGAGCGGCATCATGCCCCACATCCCTTCATCATAAACCAGCCCGTTGTAAGGCAACGACCACATATCCGCCCAAACGATTGCAGGCGAGCCATCTTCCAGCGCACTTAGTAGATTGGCGCGTCCCTTGTCCGCATTTGCGGTTTGCTGCACCTTTTTCACGACACCCAATCGTGAGAACAGCGTTTCGAGCGGATCAAATGTGTTGCGTGTCAGCAGTGCCAAAATCGGGTCATATCCTGAGTAGGCAAATGAGAAGTAGCCAAAAACGATCCCGCCGCTAATGCCCATGAGCAACGCTTCGCTGGGTGATTCATCCGTATGAGGCGCGACGATGCCACCGTGACGGTAGTAGTTGTGGACGGAACCCGTTTCCCAGTGACGGCCGTCAAATGCGTTGTAATCGGTTAGTACAGTCATGATCGCTCCTCAACTTGCTCAATCTTGTTTACGATGAAAAGGATACAGGTTTGTGCGTCTGTATTCAATTGCAGAGGCTTCATGAGTGTGGATAATTCCGTATAATAATCCTTTCAATCCCCAACACAACCGTCTACAATAGGGAGTTTATGGCTTTACAAATCAAGTCATTTGTATTGGGATTTGCAGTTTCCTAAAAATAGGCGATTCGTATTTTGTTCCACAGCTCAAAGGCACAGCTATGTTTGAAGAAGAAGACCTTGATTTCCCACCCTTTCCCGATCTACTCGGTGCAGTGATGCAGTTGAGCGAAGAAGTGATCGATGATGTCGTATTGGATGATGACGGCACGTTTGAACGACCGCTGCTACCGTTGCGCGGGATGGTGTTGTTTCCCCAAATGGTGACACCGCTCTTTGTCGGGCGCGAGAGCTCACTGGCAGCCATTCAGGCAGCCGCGCAGCATGGCGAATCGTTGATTGCAGCCGCGCAACGCGATGGCGAATCACTGCATCCCGGCGCGAGTGATATTTATCTAATTGGGACCCATGCACGGGTCGGAAAGACGTTGCGGCTGCCTGATAACAGCTTGAGTGTGCTGTGTCAGGGTCAGGGGCGTGTTGAAATTGTCGCGTTCACGCAGTGGGAGCCATACATTCGCGTGCGTGTTCGGCCGATTTATCAGCCCAACGATTGGAACGAACAAACAGAAGCCTTGATGCGTGCTACGCTCGATATGTTCGAGAAAGTGGTCGAGATGAGTCGTCGCATTCCCGACGATGCCTTCGCGTTTGCGCTCAATGCGGAAAACGCGGGTTTCCTCGCCGACTTCATCACAACAACGCTCGATCTACCGCTCAAGGCGAAGCAAAGCCTGCTCGAAACGCTCGATCCCGTCGAACGACTGCGCACGATCAGTGTCCTCTTGGGGCGCGAAGTTGACCTGCTCGAAACGGAAACGATGATCCACCATAAGGTGCAGCAGGAGATCGATAAGAGCCAACGCGAACATTTTCTGCGCGAACAGATGCGCGTCATTCAGGGTGAACTTGGTGAAGGAGATATTTTCACCCAAGAGTTGGCCGAGCTAAAAGAGACGATAGCCAACATTGAGCTGCCAGAACCCGTGCAGGCGAAAGCAGATAAAGAGCTGGCGCGGCTGGCGAGTATGCCCCCAATGTCGCCTGAAATGGGCGTTATTCGCAACTATTTGGATTGGTTGGTTGACATTCCTTGGGACAAAATGTCGGAAGATAATCTCGACGTGCGCCATGCGGCTAAAGTCCTCAACGCCGATCATTATGGTTTAGAAAAGATCAAGGATCGCATTCTCGAATATATTGCGGTCAAGGCGATTGCGGCCGACAAGATGAAAACGCCGATTTTGTGCTTTGTCGGCCCGCCCGGTGTTGGGAAAACGTCGCTTGGAAAGTCGATTGCGCGCGCGTTGAATCGTCAATTTGTGCGTATGAGCTTGGGCGGGATGCGTGATGAGGCGGAAATTCGCGGTCATCGACGGACATATATTGGCGCGATGCCGGGTCGGATTGTGCAGTCATTGCGGCGGGTTGGAACCAACAATCCGCTCTTTATGCTGGATGAAATTGACAAGATCGGCAAAGATTTTCGGGGTGATCCGTCGTCAGCGTTGTTAGAGGTGCTTGATCCTGAGCAAAATTATGCGTTCCGCGATCACTATCTCGATTTAGATTTAGATCTATCGAACGTGATGTTTGTGACGACGGCCAATAACCTTCGGCCGATCCCGCCCCCACTGCGCGACCGCATGGAGATCATCGACTTTTCCAGTTATCTCGACAACGAAAAGATCGAAATCTGCCGTCGCTTTATCATTCCCCGTCAGTTGGAACAACATGGCTTGGACGATAAGGGCATTCAGATCAGTGAAGCAACGCTCAAGATGTTGATTCGGCAATATACCTATGAGGCGGGCGTGCGCAACTTGGAGCGCGAGATTGGCAGCGTTTGTCGCAAGTTGGCGCGTAAGTTGGCGGAGGGGAAGCGGTTTCCCAAGAAGATCGGTCGAAAACAGCTCGAAGACTTGCTCGGCGCACCGAAATTTAGCGAAGATATGCTGCATGAAGAGGATGAGGTTGGTCTGGCAATGGGGGTTGCATGGACGGCCAACGGCGGCGACACGATGCCAATTGAAGTCAACCTGATGCCCGGCGGCAAGGGAAATTTGCAGTTAACGGGGAAGTTGGGGGATGTGCTGAAAGAGAGCGCACGCTTGGCATTGACCTACACGCGCAGCAGATGCAAAGAGCTTGGGATCGAGCCTGAACGGTTTGACACGACCGATATTCACATCCACATGCCAGAAGGAGCCGTGCCAAAAGACGGCCCCAGCGCAGGCGTTCCCTTGACGATTGCGTTGATTTCGGCGTTTACAAATCGGCCGATTTCGCGCACAGTCGGCATGACAGGGGAAATCACCTTGCGTGGTCGTGTCCTCCCCGTCGGCGGTATCCGTGAAAAAGCTCTTGCGGCAGGTCGCGTCGGTATCAAGACGTTCGTCATGCCCAAGAAAAACCACAGCGATCTACAGGAGATTCCCAAAAATCTGCGTCAGCAACTCAATTTTGTCGAAGTATCACGGATCGAGGATGTGATAGACGTGGCGTTATTGCCGGAATTTTAGGCCCACGTCATTGGCGGTCAACAGATAGACGGCAAACGACGGAACCCAGTGGGAGATCATGTATTCGTCGCTGGTCGCATAATCAAGACCAGCGGCACGATGTTTTTCGGCCGAATTGAGCAAGCTTGCCTGTCGCTCCCCAACCGGCAACTGTGCCGCTATCCCTTCCAACATCCACGCACGACTCAAATTTAACCCAGCAAAATGAGCCAACTGCCCATCGCTCGGATCACTGACAGCGACAGGTTTGGGCAGTCGTGTGAGGTCGGGGGCAAATCGGCCGAACCACGCTATAAATGCATCTTGCGACATCAGTCGCCGCATTAAATCGGCCTCTGCTAAACTTGGCGACAAAAAATCTGTCCCCGACGGTTCATAGGCAAACGGTGCATTTTCGTCGTTGGCAAACCAATGCCGCGCATGCTCATCGATAAGGCGCAACATCGCATCATCCCCAACGATTTGCGCCCAATCCCAGATAAGTGTCATCGCAAATGCTGTCTGTCGGTGCATGCCCGATCGAAGTGGATAGGCTAACTTGGGCAGATACAACTTGATACGCTGCGCGGCCAGTGCTTCCAGCGGTCGCAGATTGTCGCGCCACGTTTGATTTCCGCCCCACTCGTGCAATTCTGCACACAGTTGCAATAACCATGCCCACCCATACGGCAACTCATAGCGCGGATGTGCGGTCATGAATGCCGTCTCTTGCGCCAGTCCTGCGGCATTGCCAAGTTGCTTATCGAGCAGCGCAAGGACGGCTGGTGCAAATGGCGCATCTGGAGCGACGCGAATGGCACGGACAAGTTGCCAATGGGAGTGTACGGCTGAATGCCAATCGAGGCAGCCATAAAAGATTGGATGCTGCCGGCGTGGGGAGATGACGACGTTGGGGTGTTCACGCTCGATGTTGGTAAGCGTGATGGGAATGATTGAGTTGAGCATTGCGTAACATTAACATAGATCAGCATTCGCCTCAATGTGGTGAAATGGAGCAAAACAACATAAAATTAGTTGATGCAGCAACTACCTAACTGGCTCGACACTATTTTTCATAGCGGGGCTACGCCATACGTTTCTGACCTCTATCCAAAGTTGGGCGACAGCGTCACCATTCGTGTGCGGGTGGCACCTGACGTGCCGATTAAACGGCTCTTTTTGCGCACGTTTCCCGATGGTGAACAGCATTTTGCGCCGCTGAAATCGGCCGAAAATGGTTGGTATGAAGCACAACTAACCATCGCTGAACCCGTGGTGCATTATCGCTTTGTGGTGGAATCGGCCGATGGGCTATTCTGGCTGACGGCTAAAGGCGCACAGCTTCACGAACCGCTCGACACCTTCGATTTTCGCATCATCGCCAACTACACAGCCCCCGATTGGCTGCACGAAACGGTTTTCTACCAAATTTTCCCCGACCGTTTTGCCAATGGTGACCCTGCCAATGATATTAAGCCCAGTGATTTTGAATATCGTGGCCAACGCCCTAAGACATTTGCATGGGAGCAACCGCCCGACCCAGACACGATCTTTTCGCTCATCTTTTACGGCGGTGATCTCGTTGGCGTGCGGCAACGCTTGAGCCACATCGAAATGCTGGGGATTAACGCGATCTACTTTAATCCGCTGTTTACAAGCAAGAGCAATCACAAATACGATGGCTCCGACTACGATCACGTTGATCCGAGTTTGGGGGGCGATGCTGCGCTCGAACGGTTGCGCGAAGAGCTAACACAACGCGATATGCGTTATATGCTCGATATCGTGCCAAACCATTGTGGGTATGCCCATCCGTGGTTTACGGCCGCGCGCGAAGATCCCACTGCGCCAGAGGCAGAATTCTTCACCTTCTCAAGCCATCCCGACCAATACGCGACTTGGTTGGGGGTCTGGTCATTGCCCAAGTTAAATTACAACAGTGCGGAACTGCGGCGCAGGATGTATGGAAATGCAGATGGCGTGTTGCGGAAATGGTTGACGGGGGGATTTTCGGCCGATGGGTGGCGCGTCGATGTCGCTAATATGCTGGGCCGTCAAGGTGAAACGCAAATTGGTGATGAAATCAGCCAAGAAATCCGCGCCGCCGTCAAAGAGACAAATCCGAACGCCTATCTCCTTGGGGAGAACTTTTTTGACGCAACCTCACAATTGCAGGGGAATCAGTACGACGGTGCGATGAACTACGCGGGTTTCACCCACCCATTACTCTACTGGCTGATCGGATTTCATCTGCGCGCATGGGGACTGGGTGAGGAGATTTGGTCAGACGTGCCCTTCTCGACGCAGGCATTGGTTGACACATGGCGTGAGCGCATGGCCGTGATCCCATGGCAAATTCAGTTGCAGCAATTTAACTTGCTGGGCAGCCATGACACACCGCGCATTCGGTCGCTTGTCAAGGAAGATGACGCCCTACATCGACTTGCCGTCGCCGTCTTGCTGACATTTCCCGGTGTTCCGTCAATTTATTACGGGGATGAAATTGGCATGGTGGACGATCCGCATCTCGACCAGCGCGGCTGCATGATTTGGGATGAAGATCGCTGGGACAATGACCTTCTGGCATTTTATCGCGAGATGATTGGTCTGCGACGGACAAGTTCCGCATTACAGGTGGGGAGTTTTGAGGTGATTTCGGCCGAAAGCGACCATTTCGCCTATCTGCGTCAAAGTCCAGACGAAATCATCCTCCTCATCGCCAATCGCGGGGCGCCAATCGAAAATTTCACGCTCTCACTGGCGATGACAAATCTCGCAGATGGGTTACAGTTAAGCCGCTTTGGCACTTCCCAAACGGTGACGATACAAGATCGATCACTCGTGCTTTCGGAAATGCCCAAAGGCGCATTGATCTTTCGCAGTTAATTTAGATTTAGGAAAATGACTTATTATGACAAAATGGTACGGTGGCATTGAGGCTGGTGGCACAAAATTTGTTTGTGCTGTGGCTTCAAGTCCAGATAACATCCGCGCAGAAACGCGCTTTCCGACGACGACACCAGCAGAAACACTCGGTAAGGCTATCGCCTTTTTTCAGGCACAAGCGGCAGAGGTTGAACTTACCAGCATCGGCATTGCTGCCTTTGGCCCGCTCGATCCAACACCGACCTCCCCCACATATGGCTATATCACGACGACGCCAAAACCGCAATGGGCAAACACCGATTTTGTTGGCGCAATCCAAGCGGCGTTGAACGTGCCTGTGGCATTTGATACCGATGTGAATGGGGCCGCCTTAGGCGAACATCGTTGGGGCGCGGGGCAAGGCTTGGATACCTTTGTTTATTTCACGATTGGTACGGGCGTTGGCGGCGGTGGCATGGTTGGTGGCAAGTTGATGCACGGATTGGTGCATCCGGAAATGGGACACATGCTAATTCAACAGCGCGAGGGAGACACTTTCGCGGGAATCTGTCCCTATCATGGCAACTGTTTTGAAGGGCTGGCATGTGGCCCAGCGGTTGAAGCGCGTTGGGGCGTGAAGGGGCAAGAATTGGGCGTGGATCATCCTGCATGGGAGATTGAAGCCGACACTATTGCACGCGCCATGCATAATATCGTCATGATCATGTCACCGCAGCGCATCATCTTAGGCGGTGGTGTGATGGGACAAATGCAACTATTTCCACTCATTCGGAAAAAGCTACAAGCGTCACTCAATGGTTATGTTCAGTCACCAGCGATACTGGCGGGCATGGATCAGTACATTGTCCCACCGGGATTGGGTGATCGGGCAGGCGTACTGGGCGCAATTGCATTGGGGATGGCCGCAATTGACTAACTCTCTTCCCTCGCTTTTTTGGCTTGGCTTAACACACCATAAACTAAGTCCTGTCATACCTGCGAAGGCAGGTATCCACTCTTTTCTAAGACTGAAAGGCCGCAGAGGTGGGAATAACAACGCCATAAATGTACCTTACGCTGAACTTAACACGACTGGTTAAGACGTAGTGCGTAAAAAGGACACCTAAATCCCAATGAAGGTGTCCTTTTTTTATTGCGTGGCTATGCGAACTGTGGATAATAGAGTCTGTTCTGGAGAGAAAATATCGCTCTCATTTCTACATCGCAAATTCGATAAATAGCGTCATTGGCAAATCTCGCATCGGCGAGATGTTAGAATTTGTCTTCTCAATATAGTATCGGAAAGTGTGCAAATCGTTCCAGCGATTGTATTCAGACTAAACTTGATCTCGTCAAAAGAATAACGGCCTTGTCGCGGCTCCTGGTCGCGTCCTTGGTGGAGAATGTTGATGTTCAGATCGGCCGAAACAAACCAACTCAAACAGATCATTGCTGCTGGGGAGTCAGCCTCCCTAATTGGTGCATGCGGGGTGGGCAAGTCAAATTTATTCAATCATCTGCTCGATCATAAAACCCAAAGACAAATGTTTGGTGCGGAGGCGTCTAACTATCTTGTCATTCGCATTAACTGTCACTTCATCGCCGATCTAACATTGCGCAGCGTTTATAGCCTCCTGCTCGATCAACTTGAGTTGCTCGGTGATTACGCCGATTATTACGAGTTCGATCCCGACATCTTTGTAAAAATAACAGAGCATCATAACAAGATGCTCGACGCACAAGGTGATCTGTTAAAGGTGCAGCGACACTTTACGCTCGCCGTGCGTCAGCTTATGCGTGACCGTCGGCGCAAGTTGGTGTTGTTAATCGACCAGTTTGAGGAGCTTTGGCAGGAAGCAGGCAGACGGCTCTTTCTAAACCTGCGCGGCTTGCGTGAGACCTACAAGCGACGGGTTTCTTTTCTAACCTTCACCCGCGATGAGTTGCCGATATTGACCGAAGTTGATGAGGCACGTGGTGAATTTTATGAGCTGCTGGCAGAGCACCTTATCGGAATCAAGCCGTATGTTTCGGCCGATGCCAATTACATGCTCATCAACATCGCGCGTCGCTATCAACTCGACCTGACTGAGCACCAAGTTCAACACCTTTACGAGCAGTGCGGCGGACATGCTGGCCTATTACGTGCGGCATTTCTCGCCACCGCTTATGACAACGAGAATGTCTTGCGTGAGACGCAGAAAATCTATGACAGTCTCTTGTTTGAAGAACAGGTTGCCATCTTCCAATTAGCCAACAATTCGCGCAGATTTGATAAGTCCATACTCAAACGGCTGCGTCAAAAAGGGCTGATCGACGCAGATGATGATGTGTTTAGCCCACTATTCTGCACTCATCTGAAAATGCTCGATGCACCTGCCCAATCTGGCGTCCGCTACAATGCCAAAACAGACCGGCGTATCTTCATTAATGGCCGCCCCACCGCCCCGCTCACCAGCTTAGAGCACCGCGTTTTCTACTGTCTTTATCAAGATGCAGATGCCATCGTAAGTCGTGATCAAATTGCCCTTCGCGGTTGGGGCCCTGAATTTGATGTCTCCGATGATGGGATCAATCAGGTCATTAAGCGTATCCGCGCCAAGATTGCACTAGTCGGCAAGGCCATAGACATCATTGAAACGGTTCATGGCAGTGGCTACCGTTTTAACTCCCCTAGCTAATCTCATACAATTGATAGCCTTTTGTCATACGCATATTGGCAAAAGCTGATAAGCTCAGTGACGAACTAAGATACTCACTGGAGTTTGTTCGACGCTGTCCTATCATTCGCGGCATGGTTGAACGCACCATGCCTGCTGCAAAATACAAGCCCACATAGCGGCGTTTGTCATTCGATCATGCAAGATAAAGTTATATCTATCAGCGATTTTCCAAATAGAGAAGCATTTGCCGTCTGGCTGCTTGAGAACGAGATCGACATTTCAACTTGGGAGCAAGGGGCGGCCAAGAGTGTTGAAACGCTGTGGCAGGAGCTTCAGCGCGGTGAAATCACCCTAACTGCCTCACCGCTTCAACGCCACATTCACGTCGTCGGGCTGATCATCGAACGTAACAAGAACATCCTGATGGAAGTGTGCCAACAGTTTCACGATGGACGAACACGCCAGCGCAACTTGCCGCCAAGTGAAAAGCTGTTGGTGGGGGAATCGGCCGAAAGTGGCGCGCAACGTTGTTTACAAGAGGAACTCGGCATCATGAACCATGAAATTAAGATAGCCGACCTCAGTCAGAAAACTTATTTACAAGAATCGCAGAGCTATCCTTCCGTCACCACCCACTATACAATGCACTACGTTACCCTCACATTGCCACAACTACCTAACAGCGACTTCACCGTTCCAAATTTGGGCAAAGATGATGCGGTCGCATCGCACACATGGGGCTGGCGTCCCCGACCTGCTCGTTATTGCTTTTAACTGACCAGCCGACTACATAACAAAATAGCGTCCGAGTATCATGGCCGCACGTGTCCATCACCGACACAAATCCACTTATAGGTTGTCAATTCTGTCAACCCCATGGGGCCACGCGCGTGCAATTTTTGCGTGCTGATCGCAACTTCGGCGCCTAAACCAAACTGTGCGCCGTCGTTAAAGCGCGTACTCGCATTGACAAAAACAGCGCAAGAATTTACCTCGTCGATAAACTTTTGTGCGTTCGCCCAATTGTTCGTCAAAATCGCATCTGAATGTTCAAGACTGTGCTGGTCAATGTGTGCAATTGCCTCATCGATCCCGTCGACAACTTTGATCCCAAAAATATAATCGAGCCATTCGGTGTCCCAATCCCCTTCCTCGATTGGTTCCAGCACCTCGCCAACAACCATCGATCGGGCCGCCGCATCCCCCTTCATACGCACGTTCATGGCCCCCATCTTTGCGACCACCTGCGGCACAAATGCGCCCGCGATGTTGCGATGGACAAGCACTGTGTCAAGCGCATTACACGCACTCGGCTTCTGCATTTTGCTGTTTTCGATAATGTTGATTGCGGTTGGAAAATCGGCCGATTCGTCCACAAAGACATGCACAATCCCCACCCCACCCGTCACCACAGGAATATTACTCTCGTTTTTGCAAAGCTCATGCAGACGAAAGCCACCGCGCGGAATGATCATGTCGATATATTTATCGAGCCGCAGAAATTCACGCACCAATGCACGATCTGGATTGTCGATATACTGCACCGCCGCGGTTGGTAATCCCTCTGCTTTCAATGCATCTTGAATCACGTTCAGCAGCGCGACATTACTACGCAGCGTCTCTTTCCCGCCGCGCAAAATTGCGGCATTGCCTGTCTTTAGACATAGAGAGGCGATGTCGATGGTCACATTCGGCCGACTTTCATATATTACGCCAATCACGCCAATTGGAATGCGCCGGCGCGTCAACTGCAACCCGTTTGGCAATACGCGGCTGTCCATGGCCGAGCCAACAGGGTCGGGCAGCGTCGCCACGTTCCGCACATCATTCGCCAACGCTGCGATCCGCTTTTCGTTGAGCGTGAGCCTATCCAAAAATGATTCGCTCAACCCTTTCTCGCGCCCCTGCGCAACATCAAGCGCATTCTGCTCCATCACATACGCTGCACACGCTTCTAATCGGGCCGCCATTCGTAGCAATGCTGCATTCTTTTTATCGGTCGAAAGCGTCGCCAACACCCGCCCGGCCGCCTTCGCATTTTTGCCCATTTCTTGCAAATTAGTCATTCGGTTCACTCCGTAACATTTATCGGATCATGCCCATTTTTATCTAAAACGAGGGGATAAATCCTGTGGCCATAATTATAGCAAACTGTTCACGACCCCACTGTTTACTGCTATAATCTTTCCCGCGTCCCCATAGCTCAATGGATAGAGCAACACTTTCCTAAAGTGTAGGTTGACCGTTCGAGTCGGTCTGGGGGCACTTTTTTGGCAAATGGGTCTCTCCGACATCGTTTGGGGCTAATCGATTTTGGTTAGAAGAGGCTCTCCAACAATGCCTCTCGCCTTCAAACTGGTATCATTCAACACATACCCAATAGTTTACAAGCAAGTTAATAATGAGCCGCTGAGCGGTTCATTTTAGTGTAAGGAAAAGAGATGATTGCAGCGAACAACGTCTCACTGATCTTTGGTGAGCGCACGCTATTTAAAGAAGTTAACGTCAAGTTTTTGCCCGGCAATTGCTACGGGCTGATTGGCGCAAACGGCGCGGGAAAATCGACGTTTCTCAAGATTCTGTCGGGTGAGTTAGACCCAACAACAGGCCATATCGAAGTCGGCAAAAATGAGCGTCTCGCTATCCTTGAACAGGACCAATTCAAGTATGATGGCAACCCAGTGCTAGATACCGTCATTATGGGTCATAAGCGCATGTATGAGGTGATGAAAGAGCGCGACGCGATCTACTCCAAGCCTGACTTTAATGAGGAGGACGGCATTCGCGCGGCCGATCTAGAAGCTGAGTTTGCGGAGATGGGCGGCTATGAAGCGGAGTCAGAAGCAGGTATTCTACTCGAAAAGCTCGGTATCTCTGTCGACCAACATGGACGTGACATCAGCGAGCTGGAGGCACAGCTCAAGCTGCGCGTTCTGCTTGCCCAAGCCATATTTGGCAACCCTGACATCCTGCTACTCGATGAGCCTACCAACCAACTCGATTTTCAAACCATCCGCTGGCTAGAAGATTTCCTGGCGAACTTTGAAAATACCGTTGTCGTTGTCAGCCATGATCGCCATTTCTTGAATAATGTCTCGACCCATATCGCCGATCTTGACTTTGGCAAAATTCGCGTCTACACGGGTAACTACGATTGGTGGTATCGGGCCAGCCAGTTGATCGCCAAACAGCGACGCGACATGAACAAGAAGCGCGAATCGAAGGTAGAAGAGTTGCAAGCGTTTGTCCAGCGCTTTAGTGCCAATCGCTCTAAAGCGCGCCAGACGACATCGCGCAAGAAGATGATCGATAAACTCTCGCTGGAAGATTTTCCCGAAACGTCGCGCAAATTTCCGTATGTTTCGTTTGATCCGAAACGACCTGTCGGCCGAACTGTCCTCCGTGTCGAAAATCTTAGTAAGACCGTCGAGGGCGAGAAACTACTCGATGATTTCTCGCTAACTGTTGAAAAGGGCGACAAGATCGCCTTGGTCGGTCCGCGCGATATTGTGAAGACAACACTGTTTGAACTGCTGATGGATGAAGATAAACCTGATGCTGGCGAGATCCACTGGGGTCAAACGGTGACAGCGGGCTACTTCCCTAAGGAAAACGACGACTACTTCACAGGTGATATGAATCTCGTCGAGTGGCTCGCGCAATATACAGACAATGATGACGAGACGTGGATTCGCGGATTCTTGGGGCGCATGTTGTTTACAGGGGAAGAGGCACTAAAACCCTCAAATGTCTTATCGGGTGGTGAAAAAGTGCGCTGCATGTTGTCACGCATGATGTTGCTTGGCTGCAACACGCTCGTGCTAGATGAGCCAACCAATCATCTCGACCTCGAAGCGATCATGTCGCTCAATGACGGCTTAGTTGCCTACACCGAACCGATCCTTTTCACATCGCAGGATTTTGAGTTTATCAACACAATTGCTAATCGGATAATCGAAATCACCCCGAATGGCGTGATAGATCGTCGGATGCCATTTGAAGAGTATGTCGAGAACGCAGAAATTTCAGCATTGCGCGATCAAATGTATGCCGATGTCGATTACAATTACAAGTTCTAACTTGGGGTAGTGCGGCTCTTCAAGCTGCTCGTGGTGCGTATCTAGAGGTTACCGACACCACACACTCAAATAAAAAACGGCGTTCCAAATTGGAACGCCGTTTTTGTTCAAACAGTTTAAAACGAAAGCGGCTTCTCCTATACGAAGAAGCCGCTTTTAGTGTCACCAAGTGTCAGGAGGGAAACACTGTGTAGGTGACTAACGGTTAATGTCTATAGTCGAGGAGGGGAGACATTTCCCTCAGCTTAGCGGGCTTGTTCCAGTCGCGTTTCTCTCGTGCCAGTTAAGGGGGGGAGGGTTCCTCTATAACCAACTAAGCCTACGCATAATTATACGCAGACTTTCGCATAAATCAACTGATGAGCGCACAAATTCACATTCTAAGCAATTTATATTGTGCGCCTAACAAAATGGGGCATCTCAAGTGAGACACCCCATTTTCGCTACTATTCAGCATAAAGTTAGTTATGGACGATCCATATAGAAGTCATAATTGCCTGAACCGCTGTAGGAAAGAATCCGCCAATAGTAGTAACCTGAACTGCCATTGTAAACGATGCTTTCGCTAGAGGTTGCGCTGATGGATTGCGCGACGAGTGACCAGCCATTGCCGTTCCACTTGCGGAGTTGTAAATCGAAGTCAGCATTGCTGGGGCCTTCGAGATACCCTTCGTGCGTCCCACTACCACTATAGTAGTATGTTCCATTTGGATGAGCGTCCCAATCACCTGTGCCGCTGAGTGAGCCACTGTACTCTTCACAGTAGGTGCAAGGTGATGGAGGAGGTGGGGGTGGCGGTGTTGTGCCGCCGTCACCGACGAAGAGCAGGAGGTTAGGCGAGCCAGAACCTACACTAGAGAGTACGCCTGACGTTGCGTTGTTAAGCAGTGCGCTAAAGACGGTTGCGGGGGACGCTGATGGATTGTCATCTAGGTAGAGGGCTGCTGCGCCGGCAACGTGTGGGGAGGCCATTGACGTGCCGCTGATAGTGTTGGTTGCGTTGTTGCTCGTGTACCATGCAGAGGTAATGCTAGAGCCGGGCGCAAAAATATCCACGCATGTCCCGTAGTTTGAGAAAGATGAGCGTGCGTCGCTTGACGTAGTTGAACCGACCGTGACGGCGTTATTAACACGCGCAGGTGAGTAGTTACATGCGTTGCGATTGTCGTTACCGGCAGCTACAACGAATGTGACACCGCTATTAATGGCGTTGCTGATCGAATTGTCGAGCGCGGTTGATGCACCACCACCTAAGCTCATATTGGCAACAGCAGGCAAATTTGCGTTGTTGGCGACCCAATCGACACCTGCAATGACACCTGAGTTCGTGCCTGACCCATTACAGCCAAGAACGCGCACGGCATAGACTTCAGCAGCTGGGGCAACGCCATAGCTGTTCCCCGCGACTGTACCAGCGACGTGTGTGCCATGACCATTGCAGTCACTACTACCGTTGCCATCGTTGATTGCCGTAAAGCCAGCGTTGCCGCGATTGCCAAATTCGTTGTGCGTGATGCGAACGCCAGTATCAACCACATAGGTCGACACGCCTGAACCATCGGCCGATGTGCTGTAAACGTTGTCAAGCGGCAAATTGCGTTGATCAATGCGATCTAAACCCCACGTCACATCGACGTTCATGACTTGGTCAGCTTCAATATAGTCAATGCCGGGAAGGGCTTGCACGAGATTGACTGCCAGTGGCGGCAACACGGCCGAGAACCCGTTGAGCGCAGTCGAATAGGTGAAGAGGATATCAACACCGGGCAGCGCGTTAACTTGGCTCAAGATGCCGTTCAGGTCAATGTTTTTATCGAGCGCGATGATGTATTGATTGGGGATAATGTCTGCGCCCTCTGCAACGAGGATTGGAGCTAGGTCGGAGCCACTATCAAGGTTGTCCATCGGGTCACCAAGATTAATTGGCAATCCAATGGCGGAGGCGGCAGTTGCCGTAAAGAGCAGCAGGAGTGCGGTCAATAAAAGGGAATAAAACGAGCGTGTCTTTTTCATTCTAAGTTCTCCAAATTTGTAAATTTGCCACTTCCTTTGTGGAAGCAGTGTTAAGTCAGCAAAGGCGAATGCCAATGCACCGTAGCAGTGCTATTCAGTTGCAGTTCTGCTGTGGGGCTACTCATCTAATGCGAGTAGCGTGTGCGTTAATATGTTATATACAATAGGGCGAAATTTTGACTACGTCAAATCATATCAGGGCAGATCGCACACTATTTTGGGTAATTCGCGCACGTTCTGCACAACAGGGTATATAAATAGATATAGGAAAAGATAGATTCCAGTTCAGATACATTTTTGCATTTTTTATTAGAAATAGGTGAGATAGACGTTCTGACCTCCTGTGCGAGACAAACATGAGCATTTCCCAAAATCTCACTGGTGGGTTGCAGACTCTTGCGTATAAATTGTGCGCTGGCTGTATAAGTTAGCAGCAAACAGAAATCAGTGAACAGTGAGCAGACATGAAGATATTGCAGGTATTGACTTATTACAGGCCGCATATTAGCGGATTGACGATCTATGTTGAACGGTTGAGCAAGGCGTTGGTCGAACAGGGGCACGAGGTCGTTGTACTCACGTCGCAAGCGGAAAAGGATTGGCCACGTGAAGAGATGATGCACGGTGTCAAAGTGATTCGTGTGCCAGTGGCGTTCCGGATTAGTAAAGGCGTGATCATGCCGACGTTGGGGCTGCACGCAACGAAGTGGGTCAAATGGTGTGATGTGTTGCATCTGCATTTGCCACAGTTTGATGCACCCGGTTTTGCCTTGCGGGGGAAAGTAATGGGTCGGCCGACAGTCCTCACCTATCACTGCGACTTACGACTACCAAACGGGCTGTTTAATCGCATCGTCGATCGGGTTGTTCTCTTAATGAATCGATTGGCGGGTAGCTTGGCGGATGCGGTTGTGACCTATACACGCGATTATGGGGAGAATTCGCCGTATTTGTCGAGCTATATCGGCCGAAAATTACACATCATCCCCCCACCCGTCGATTTGCCAGCGTGTACTAATGAAGAGGCGTTTGAATTCTATGAAAAGCACGATCTGGGTGATAGTCCTGTCATTGGGATATCAGCGCGCCTCGCAACAGAAAAGGGGGTGGAGGTGTTGCTCAAGGCGTTGCCGGGAATTCTCGAAAAGTTTCCCAATGCAAGAGTGTTGCACGCCGGCCCGTACAAAGAGATCATGGGGGAAGAAGAGTATTGGCAGAAGCTTAAACCAATGTTTGAGCAGTATGCCAATGAGTACACATTGCTCGGCAGCTTATCAGGCGCAGAGCTAACCGCATTTTATAAGAATCTCGATGTGCTGGTGCTTTGCAGCTTAAACAGCACGGAGAGCTTTGGCCTTGTGCAAATTGAGGCGATGGGCGAAGGTGTACCGTCATGCGCGAGCAATCTGCCCGGCGTGCGCCAACCCGTTACGATGACGGGCATGGGGGAAGTGGTGCCAATTGGCGATCATGATGCACTGGCGGCGGCCGTCGTGCGTGTTTTGAGCAATAAGGCAGCATATGTCAAAGAGCCTGATACAATCGCAGCGGCATTTTCGCCCGCGCAAACGGCACGGGAATACCTCAAACTATATGAAGCCCTAAAAACGCGCACAGTCAGCAACGTGCTGACAGAGCCCACACCGTATGAACGTTTGCGGGAGATGCGGGATGGGGCAACAGTGAACAGTTAAGCAGTGAACGGTGAACAGAGGGTCGTGACTCAAAATCTAGAAACGGATTGGCTTTGGTATTGGCTCAAGCGCGTGCCGGCGGATGAGGCGTTGAAATTGGCGATAGAATCGCGGATTTGCGCATCCTTGCCACAAGGCTCTGAACATTCATTTTTGCATCCAGAAGAGGTAGAAGGTCACGCGGCAAGAAACATATCGCCTGAGATTCAAGCGGTGTTAGAGACGTTTGGCGGGCGGGCAGTAACGCAAAAAGAGGGAGTGCTGCTATTTTTGGAGCTACCAGAGGAAGGCATTACGCAGGTCTGTGCGGAATTGCGTGCACATGGCTGGCAAATTGAACAGTGGCAGCCATATTTTGACGGGTCGGCACAGAATGCGAGTGAAGCGGTGGGACGTGGAAATGCAGATTTGTGGTATGCGTTAACGGGACATTATGTGCCGCTGCCGTGGGTCAGATTCTTAGATTCGGCCGAAACTCATCTCCGCCCGTACTACAATGCGCCACTCACCGACCAAGGTGCCTACGTCGCACTATTGGTCACAAAAAGTGCAAACGAATCTGTCAACGCATTGCCGCCAATCGGATTCGGCGAAGACAGATCAACAACTGCGGCGGTTGCGGTGGCGACGCCATCTCCACCCATCGGGCCAATTGCCCCCATCCGACAACCGATACAGTCATTTGATATTCTGCCCAAAGTATTGATCGCGTTGGCCGTGCTGTTCGCCCTTTTTGCTCAAGTGACTATGCGAAGCGATATGCCCGCCATTGGTCGTGCGATCACGCTATGGCTGCTTGCGCTTGCATCATTATTGGGCGCAACGAAGGTAAAAAAACTTGCGACTACTATTGATCGGCAATCCGCGTGGAAGCTAGTAGGCGTTGCAGGTGCATTCTTATTGTCACTCTTGGCCGCATCTCAGTCAGACAAATTACCAATTGGGCTTCCCTTGTGGCTGCTTGGCGCAGGATTGGCTGGCTATACATTAAGAAGCCCTCGTCTCAACACGACCTCAGAGGAAGGGCATGAAAATCGGTTTGACAGATTTACCGTTTACTGCCTGTTGGTCACTGCACTGCTGGCGTTTGCGCTGCGTGCCTATCGTTTAACGTCCCATCCATGGATCATCGACGGGATTGAGGCACAGCTTGGCCTTGATGCGCTAGCGGTAAGCGACCTGTTTGGGACGGCATGGTTGACGAATCCGAATTTGCCGCTTTTTTTGCAAAAGGGAATGATTGGTATTTTCGGCCGAAACCCTCTCGCCTTACGAATCCTTTCTCCATTTGTGGGGACAGCGGGCGTTGTGGCTGGATGGTGGATCGGCCGAAAACTGTATGATGAAAAAGTTGGACTGGTGGCTGCCATGCTGATCGCCTTCAATCATACGCTGATTCATTTTGCCCGTCTTGGCACAACAAATATCTATGAGCCGTTGTTGATCCTCCTTTCGATGGGCGGCATCGGCGCGGCATGGCATCACAACACACGTCGCGCATGGCTGGGAACGGGGATCGCGATTGGGCTGTCAGCCTACTTATTTACGACCGTGCATCTGTTGCCAATCATGTTGATCGTGTGGCTGATCGTGGCGGCGTTGTCAGACGGCTTGCGCGAACGTGGGCGCGGTATCTTGGCAATGCTAACGCTGGCAACGGTCATTGCACTGCCACAAATCCGCTTTTATCTGCAAAACCCCGTTCTATTCTGGGATCGCGCACAAGCGTTGGGTATTTTGCAAAATGGCTGGTTGCACAATGAGGTCGCCAACACCAGCGAAAATGTCGTCGTTATTTTAGGGCGGCGGCTGTTCAATTCGGCCGTTGGCTACAATGCAACCATCACGCTAGACGGCTCATTTGATCCCGCTGCCCCGCTCGTCAATTCGCTGGTCGGGGTGCTGTTTCTGCTTGGACTAGCCATGGCGATCTTCCATCTGCGCCAGATGCGTTATGTTGTGCTGTTGATCGGATATGGCGTGACGGTTGTATTTGGGGATGCACTCTTGATCGACTCCCCCCACAGTCGCCGCCTGTTAATCGCGTTGCCGCTTGTGTTGCTCTTAGCGGCACGGGCGTTTGTATGGGGCGTGGAGCGGTTGCAAGTTGCAGGGCGCAACCGGCAACTCGTGACGGTTGGGTTTGGTGTGGTGCTATTAATGCTGGGCACGGGGCAGTATTTCGGCCGATATCAATCCCAGCACAGCTTTGCCGACCCCAACAGCGAAGCTGCCTATCTCGCCGCAACCTATCTCGACTCGCTCGAAGGGGAATGGACAGCCTATCTGCACGGTGCGCCAACGCTTTACACAAGCTTCTCGACCATCCCATTTCTTGCGGAGAATTTTCAAGCTGGGATCAATCTCCATGATGTCCCAGACTCCAGCACGCTCCCCTTCCCAAACAGCACCAATATCACCCACATCTTCACCGCCAATCGGCTGGGCGACATCACGTCGATTCAAGAACGCTTTCCCGGCGGCCAGATCGAATCAATCAATGGTTTCTATGGCAATCCGTTGATTGTGATACTAGAAGTCGTTAACCCCTGATGGGGCGATTTTCGGCCGAACTGCCCATCACCAAACTACATATCCACTCAATTTATTGGCAACATCGCCAGGTTTTTCTCTTTCCATCACAACGTGTACAAACTGCCTATACATTTCCTATCAATTTTGTGTTGACATAAAAGCGCAATTGGATTAAATTTAGGCATACCTAAATTTCAATGTAGGCGTAACACAACAATGCAGAGACAACTAACCCTAACACTTCTACTTTTACTCACGCTGATCGGATGCGCCAGTCCTGCGACAACGAGCAACGGCAAGCTCAACGTCGTCGCGACGACGCAGCAGATTGGCGATGCAGTGACAAACATCGCGGGCGATCACGTTAACTTGACGACCATTCTCGGTCCCGGACAAGATCCGCATACCCACATTCCACGCGAGGGCGAAGTACAAACTTTTAGCGAAGCTGACATTATCATCTACAATGGTCTCAATCTTGAGGCACAGATGAACCGCATCTTTGAACAGATGGCGAGTCAAAAGACGGTGCTTTCGATTGGCGATTCTGTGCCAGAAGATCGGTTGCTTAGCTGGGAATACGACACGACCAAACTGTTCGATCCCCATATTTGGAACGACACGACGATCTGGAAAGCGGGTGTCGAACTGATACGCGACACGTTGATCGCCGAAGACCCAGCCAATGCCGACAGCTATCGTGCAAATACGGAACGCTATCTTGCAGAAATTGATGAAACCGATCAGTATGTGCGCGAGCAGATTGAGCGCATCCCAACTGATAATCGCGTGATGGTGACGGCGCACGACGCATTTGGCTACTTTGGCAACACCTATGATATTGCCGTTGTTGGCTTACAGGGGATTAGCACCCAATCGGAAGCAAGCACGGCCGACGTCCGCAACCTGACCGACCTGATTGTTGAGAAAAACATCCCCGCCCTGTTTATCGAGTCAAGCGTCAACCCACGCACCATTGAGTCGGTCATTGAAGCGGCGAAGGCACGTGGGCACGAAGTTGTGATCGGTGGCGAGCTATATTCTGATGCGCTGGGCGAACCGGGCAGCGGCGCGGACACCTACACGGGAATGCTGCGGCACAATGCAAAGACGTTGGCTGATGCGTTAAGTCAGTAGGCTCCTCAAGAGAAAAATTGTCCAAGCGTATTGCGTATTGCGTATTGCATACTAGAGAATTTCACGCATCACGCACCACGTTCTTGGGATGATTTGCATTCTAACAGATTGACGGCAAACAGTTACCAGAAGAATTTTGTGCACTGTTTTCTATTTACGATATGTCTCAAGTTCCAATTCTAAAATCTGATCTCGCGTTGCGCGTCACCGACCTCACGCTTGCATATGGCGATAAGCCCGTTTTGTGGGATATCGATCTCGAAGTTCCAAAAGGGGTGCTAATGGCAATTGTTGGTCCCAACGGGGCTGGCAAGACGACGTTGATCAAGGCTATTTTGGGGCTGCTCAAGCCCGCGGCGGGACAAGTTCTCGTCTTTAATCAACCCTACAAAACGCAGCGCAAGCGAGTTGGCTATGTACCACAGCGCGGCAGCGTTGATTGGGACTTTCCAACAAGCGTGCTTGATGTCGTCACGATGGGGCGTTATGGATCGTTGGGGTGGTTTAATCGGCCGAAATCCCGCGACTTCCAAACCGCACTCGATGCGCTCGGGCGTGTCGGTATGCAGCCATTTGCCGACCGCCAAATCAGTCAACTGTCTGGCGGTCAACAGCAGCGCGTCTTTCTCGCCCGCGCCCTCGTCCAAGATGCCGATCTCTACCTGATGGATGAACCGTTTCAAGGGGTGGACGCAACGACAGAACGCGCCATCATCGCCCTGCTCCAAGAGCTACGCGCCGCTGGCAAAACGGTTATCGCTGTCCATCACGACCTGCAAACAGTCCCTGAATACTTTGACTGGACGATGTTACTCAATGTGCGTCGCATTGCGAGTGGCCCCGTCGCCGAAGTGTTCACAGAGGAGAATTTGCGGCAGACCTATGGCGGGCGCGTCGCATTTTTAAGTAGAGAACCCATTCCCGCGTAAAACGTAAAACGTAAGACGTAACCAAACGACGTTTTGCGCCATACGATTCACGTTCTACATTGTGGACATCCTAATCGACCTTTTCACCAACTACACACTCCGCACCGTTGCGCTCGGCACGCTGATCATCGGCTCCGTTAGCGGTTTGCTGGGGACCTTTGCATTTTTGCGCAAGCAGTCGCTGTTGGGCGATGCAATTTCACACGCCGCCTTGCCCGGCGTGGTCATCGCGTTCTTGCTGACGGGCAATCGTGGGCCATTGACCTTATTGACGGGCGCATTGGTCGCAGGTTGGCTTGGCACGCTGCTTGTGCTAGCCATCACAGGCAACACGCGCATCAAAGAGGATAGCGCACTGGGCATCACGCTCTCCGTCTTTTTTGGTGCAGGTTTGATGCTGCTTGACTTTGCGCTGCGCGTGGGTAGTGGGCAAAAGGCGGGGCTGGAACGTTTCCTATTTGGACAAGCGGCAACGCTGATCGAGCAAGATGTCATCACGATGGCTGTCATTGGCGCCGTTGCGGTCATCATCGTCATCGCGTTCTGGAAAGAGTTCAAGCTCGTCAGCTTTGACATGGATTTTGCCGAGAGCATGGGGTATCCCGTGCAGCTATTGAGCGTTGCGCTGACGACGCTGCTCGTCGTTGCGATTGTGATTGGACTACAGGCGGTTGGCGTGATTTTGATGAGCGCGATGGTCGTCGCGCCTGCGTCGGCGGCACGACAATGGACCAATCGATTAAGCGTGATGGCGGGGCTTGCAGCGCTGTTTGGCGGGGTGAGCGGCATGAGCGGGGCCGTGATCAGCAGCACGCGCACGGGGTTATCGACTGGCCCTGTCATCGTCGTCTGCATGAGCGTGATCGCCGTCGCGTCACTCCTGTTTGCACCGCAACGCGGGTTGGTTTGGGGCTGGTTGCAACAGCAACGCAATAAGCAACGGCTACAGCAGGAGACTATCTTGATCGATCTGCAACTGCTTGAGCTGCAACACCCAGAAGAGCGGCGTGGACATTCGGCCGCTGCCCTCGAAGCGATGAATGTGGGCTTGGCATCCGTGCGGCCGACGTTGAAGCGGTTGATTGAAAGCGGCTTGGCGCGTGAAGTTGAGGCAGACCGTTGGGTTCTGACGCAAAAGGGATCGGCCGAAGCAAGCCGACTATTGCGAGAAACAAGTTTTGCCCAACTTGCGCTGACCCAATCCAATAAAGAGGAGGAGCAAGCTTATGGCTTATAGAAATAGATCAAATCATCCTGCCTCGCTAGTTATTTTGAAGCTAAATAAACGGCCAACATTGCTAATTTCCCTGCGTCGTGAGAACGCGGAGTGGGAGGTGCGGGCGGCATGACACCACAACTTGAAATCCAACTAATCGCCGTCGTCGTGGCGGCCGCATGTGCCATACCCGGCGTATTTCTCGTCTTGCGCCGCACAGCGATGATGAGCGACGCAATCAGCCACACCGTCCTGCTCGGTATTGTTATTGCCTTCTTCATCACAAAAGACCTCAACAGCCCGCTGCTTATTTTTGGCGCGGCGCTTGTAGGCGTATTGACCGTCGCAATTGTTGAGACATTGACGCGCTCAAAACGGTTGGGTGAAGATGCCGCGATCGGTCTGACATTTCCACTACTATTTAGCATCGCCGTTATCTTGATTTCAACCTATGCGGGCAACGTTCATCTCGATGAGCATGTTGTCTTTCAAGGCGATCTTGTCTTTACACCGTTTGACCGTATGAACGTCTTTGGCATTTCGCTGCCGCGCACATTGGTCATGATGGGCGTGATCCTGTTGCTCAATTTCGCTCTGCTCGCCGCATTTTACAAAGAGCTAAAACTCTCGACATTTGATGCAAGCTTGGCGGCGACGTTTGGCTTTTTCCCGGCCGTCATGCACTATGGTTTGATGACGGCCGTTTCTATCACGGCGGTGGGCGCATTTGACGCAGTTGGCTCGATTTTGGTCATTGCGTTTATGATTGTGCCGCCCGCAACGGCCTATTTGCTGACAGATCGCCTTTCAAGGATGTTGTATTGGAGCGTCGTGATCGGCAGCGTCGGGGCGTTGATTGGCTACCAAATTGCGCGGGCGATGGACACGACGATTGGCGGTACAGTTGTCACCGTTCTGGGTGTTCAGTTTGCAATCGTCTTGTTTGGTTCGCCGACACGTGGGTTGGCAGCGTTGGCACAGCGACGACGACGGCAAAAGTGGGAGTTCGCCCAAACGATGTTGGCGATCCACCTGCTCAATCATGAAGGACAACCGAGCTATCCAGAAGAGGCGCGCGTCGAGCATACGAGCGAACACATGCGCTGGGAGCATGAGTTTGCGCGCACGGTAATTCGGAAAGCGCAGCGCAATGGGGTCGTCAAACGACGAGATAATACGCTCTTTTTAACAGAATCGGGGCGCGTGCGGGCAAGAGAAGCGTTAGTGAATTAGCTCTATTCTGTGGGCAATTTGAACGTGTCGGTTGGCGATTGGTCTGCGATTGGTTATTCTGTGTCTGTCTCACAGTATGCCATCACGACAACCCATTAACTTAGCCCAATAGGAGGGCGCACGTATGGTAATTCGGCCGATTCTGCCCGCCGACGCACAATTTTTTGGCATTCCCCCATTTTCAAGCTCCACGATTGGATGGGTGATGGAAGATCCCACACCGATCGGTTATGCCGCCATCGACCCAGTTCCGGGATTGTCACACATCCACGATCTCTACGGCTTTATTGCTCCAGCCTATCGTCGGCAAGGTTATGGCACCCAATTCTTGTACTTCGTGGTGCAAGAAGCGCGCCAGATCACGGGCGTCACTCAGCTTTCTGTGCCGGTCAATTCGGGCATGAGCGCGGTAAAACCATTTTTAGACAAGCATCACTTTTACGACGAACATCTTGAATATGAGATGATATGCTCGCTACAAGATGAAATTCGGCCGAATGGGTTTCGTCTCAAGCGTTTGCCCCACCAGCAAGCCGCGAGAAAAATGCGCCAGCTCTACAACCTCTCTTTTCAGAATTTGGCGTGGTATCAGCCGTATGTCGATGATGAAGATGTACTCGCCAATTTGGGAGATCGTGGGGAAATCTACTTTCTCGAAAGCACAGGCGAAATCGTGGGCTTCGCAGGCGTGAACTATGCGGAGGATGGTGCGGAGATCGAACCTTTGGGGGTTGTGCCAGCCGCTCGGGGAGAGGGTTTCGGCCGAATTTTACTCAACGCGTTGCTCTACACGTTCGCACAACGAGGCTGCAAATTCGCCCAATTAACTGTTTGGGCAGACAACATTCCTGCCCTGCGCCTCTACGAATCGGTCGGTTTCGTACGACAGGATGCACGCCAATTCATGGCGTTAGACCTCTAACCACGGCTCCTGCAAACTCAGATAGATCGCACTGCCCAACAGCAGTTCCAGCAACAACAAGAATGCAAAGGTCAGATTACTGGTGCTGAAGGATCGCCATTGGGAAAAGTCGATGGTCGGTTGTAGCCCTTGCAACACGGGAATGACAATCTGGAAGAGTGCAATAATCATCAATACGGTTGCTGCAAGCGCAAGCAGCACATCACTAAGCGTAAGGCGGAAGGGGGCAAACGTCGGAATCGGCCGAATTCCATCCATGATTCGCGCCGTCAATCCAACGGGCAATGGTTGCAATGGCATTGCGTCAAGCAGTGAGGTGAGGTGTTGTTCTTCGTTCATGCCAGATAAGGCAGTAAGGCGACTTTTAACGCTTTACGTGCGCGAAAAATGTGTGTCTTAATTGTACCAAGCGGTAGCTCAGTGATAGTGGCGATTTCATCATAGCTCAGCCCTTGCTGATGGCGTAGGGTGATGACGAGGCGTTGGGTGTCGGGCAGATTGGCGATGGCGGTATTTAGCTGGGTGGCGATTTCGGCCGAAACGACCGCCCGCTCAACGCCCAGCGTATCATCCACCAGCACGACATCTTCCACTTCAACCGCCCGCAGCTCCCGCTTCAACTTTGGAAGTCGATTGTAGCAAAGGTTGACCACAATCCGATAGAGCCATGTCCGAAAATGGGCATCCGCACGAAAACGGCTCAATCCACGCCAGACGCGCACAAACGATTCCTGTGTCACATCCTCTGCATCACGTTCATTCTGCAATGTTCGTAGTGCGAGGTTGTAGACATAAGGCGCGTGGGCATCGACAAGCTGCTCAAATGCAGCCGTGTCACCCTGTTGTGCGCGTGCAATCATTTCGTCCACTATTCAATTAGACCTTATTTTGCAAGAAAAGTTTCAGATTGGGAAATTTGACCCATCGCACCCCAGCTAAAATTGATTTCGATCAATTTGAAACTTTTTGCCTTTAACGCAGTCTAACCCAATGAACACAACAACACGGAGGCAACCATGTTCACACTGATTGGACTACTCTTTGCGACCGGCATTTTTCTCAGCGTGATACTGCTTTTTGTCGCAGTCATGCGCAAGATTGCCCAACGCGAAAAAACTGAACTTGAACAAATTACTGGAGGTCAAACTCATGCCTGAACTAATTATCATCGGACTTGCTGGCTCACTCTTCTTTGGTGTATTTCTCACCTTTATCGCATTTCTGCGTTATCTGCGCTACAAGGAGACAATCGAGCTAGCCAAACAGGGCGTATTGCGCTCGGACATGCGACGTGGCGGCAAGCGTTCAAGTCGCTCGCTGCGTTGGGGCGTCATCCTGACCGTGATGGGTATCGTGATGACGTGTGGCTTATCGACAATTGGGCTCGATCCATATAGTCCTATTCTCGGCCCATGGCTGCTTGGCGGCCTGATTCCGCTCGGTTTCGGCATTTCGTTTTTGATCATTGATCGCATGGCAAACATGGAAACGGTGCTCGATTCGGCCGAAAATATTCGCTTCGATGACGACCCAATCCCGCCGCATAAGCAAAACTAAGGCAACGCTCGACAGACGCAGGTTGATCAATCCCCCTTCCCCTGCTATCATGCTGGCATGAATTTGTTTAGCGTCGCATTCGCCCCTGCATTCGCAGCCGCAGCAGCGGAATTACCGCATGGGTGAAGTTGGGACGCAATAAACGCGAAATTTTTAATCCGACTTCATATGAAGTCGGATTTTTTTTGCCTACCCGTTAGAGTTGGCAACAACAGTTGGCAACTCCACGGACAGGGTGGGAAAATTGTGAACTGGAAGTTAGGATAAAGATCATTATGAAAACGAGCAATGAGTTACGTAAAGCATTCTTAGAGTATTTCAACGAGGTTGGGCATGAGGTGGTGGCAAGTTCACCGCTGCCCAACTACGACAACCCGACACTGCTGTTCACAAATGCAGGGATGAATCAGTTTGCCGACACCTTTCTTGGTAAGGAAAAACGCCCCTATACACGTGCCACGACTTCACAAAAGGTGATGCGTGTTTCAGGCAAGCACAACGACTTGGAAAACGTAGGGCCATCGCTGCGCCACCATACCTTTTTCGAGATGCTCGGCAACTTCTCGTTTGGCGACTACTTTAAGGCAGAGGCAATTGATTTTGCGTGGAACTTTTTGACCAAAGTGATTGGATTTGATCCAGAGCGACTGTACGCAACCGTCTATGATGGCACAAAAGAGGGCAAACCTTTTATGCACAAAGACGAAGAGGCGATTGAGCTTTGGAAACGCTATTTGCCAGCGGAACGTATTCGGCCGTTCGACTACGAAGACAACTACTGGACGATGGGGGATAGCGGGCCAAACGGGCCGTGTTCTGAGATTCATTACTATCAAGGGGAACTCGACAACGTTAACATCGACCTGCTAAACAACGATGATGATTTAGACGAGCAGTTTGTCGAAGTGTGGAATCTCGTCTTTATGCAGTATGAAACGGCAAAAGATGGCACCACGAAACCATTGCCACGCCCCTCAATCGATACAGGCATGGGCTTAGAACGTCTCGTTCGTATCGTTCAGGGAGCGCAAAACAACTATGAAACCGATTTGTTCAGTGGCGCGTTGGACAAAGTTCAAGACCTGCTCGGCGACAACAACGCGCAGCGCGTCAAAAATATCATCGGATATCGCGTGATTGCCGACCATGGTCGTGCCGCAACATTTTTGATCGGCGATGGCTTGATTCCGGGAAACTCGGGTGCGCCCTACGTCTTGCGGATGATCATTCGGCGGGCGGCTCGTTTCGGCCGAAAAATTGGCTTCACACAGCCTTTCCTTGCGCAAATCGCCGATGTCTTTATCGACCAGATGGGTGAGGCATATCCCGACATTCGCCAGCGTGCCAGCTTTATCAAAAAGACACTCACGCAAGAGGAAGAGCGTTTCAACCGCACGCTCGACAAGGCAGAGGCAAAATTTGTCGATATCATGGCTGAAATGGAGGCCAATGCGACATCGGTCGTCAATGGCGCGGTCGCGTTTGACCTGCTCAGCACATTTGGCTTACCGCTTGAAATCACGCGCGATATTGCCAAAGAAAACGGGCTAACAGTCGATGAGGCGGGTTATGAACTTGCCAAACGGCAGCACGCGATTGCCAGCGGAAAGGGTGCATTTGGACAATATGAAGCAGGGGACGCAATCTATGTCGATGCGTTTGAACAACTCATCGCAAACGGTACGCTAGATCGCGACGGGATCGATCATGACCCCTATAGCGGCACAAATGCGACGAGCTTGATCGTTGGGATGTTTGCCGATGGCAACATTGTCGAGTCGCTCGGTGTGGGTGATGAGGCGGAAATTTTGACCCCCTTCACGCCATTCTATGTTGAGAGTGGTGGTGAAGTAGATGACACGGGGACGATTTCAACGGCGACAGGATCGGCCGAAGTTGTCGGCATGGTTAAGCATGGTGGCCTGATTTTGCACAAGGTCAAAGTGACAACTGGAACGATACAGACGGGACAACCGGCCGAATTGCAGGTCGATGATCGTCGTCGCGCCAACATCCGCCGCAACCACACGGCCACCCATTTACTACATGAAGTGCTGCGGCGCAATTTGGGCGATCATGTCACCCAGCAAGGGTCGCTTGTCGCACCCGACCGCTTGCGCTTCGACTTCTCACATGGCGAAGGGGTTAGCAGTGAAATACTGCAAAAAATCGAGCAGGAGATTAACGCGGCTATATTGGGCGGAATGCCAGTAACATCTGAGTACATGGACAAAGATTCGGCTGTCGCAGCCGGCGCAATGGCACTTTTTGGCGAAAAGTATGGGGATGTCGTGCGCACCATCCAGATTGACGACAAGGGCGGCTACAGTTTTGAACTTTGCGGTGGCCTGCATGTCAGCAACACAAGCGAAATTGGCAGTTTCCGCTTCTTGAGCGAAAGCAGCGCAGCCGCAGGTGTGCGCCGTGTCGAGGCCGTGACGGGAGAATCGGCCGAACGCCACACATCCGAACGCCTCACAACGCTCAATCAAGTCGCGCGTCAGCTCAATAGTGCATCTAGCGACATCATGGAGCGCGTTGAATCGATCCTCTCTGAGAATCGCCAGCTACAAAAAGAGTTGCAACAGATGCGTCGGTCACTCGCACGCAATCGATTTGAGACGCTCTATGCCAATGCCGAAACGATTGGGGATGGCAAGCTGATGGTTGGAAAAGTCGATGACGTTTCGGCCGATGGGTTGCGCGAAATGACGGACTGGTTCCGCGACAAGGCAAAACGTGGCGTCGTCGTGCTGGGCACCATCAACAACGACAAGCCACTGTTTATCGCCGCCGTGACCGACGAATTCATAAAGCAAGGGGTAAAGGCTGGCGACTTGGTGCGTGAGATGGGCAAGATAACGGGCGGTGGTGGTGGTGGACGGCCGAATCTCGCCCAAGCGGGTGGTCGTGATGCCAGCAAACTTGACGAGGCACTTGCCGCTGTTCCCGCGCTCGTCCACGCGAAACTCTAGTGCAGGTTTGCCAATTTGCTGGATTCGTTTAATGTGGCACACTGTGCCGCGTCCAAACGACCCATTTTAACCTCATCGGAGGCATGTTTAATGAAAACGTGCCTCCTTTTTTGATCTAATACCAATTCTGATAACAAGTGTCGGATATTCGACTTTCAAAAACCGTGTTTCTGGTTGGTCATTAAGAAATTAACCCGGTCATAGCCCGTCATTCCCGCGTAGGCGGGAATCCATTCTTTTTCCCCATGTCATTGCAAGGTTTCGGGAAATCCAATTCCCGAAACATCGGATACCGAATTTTCGTCTTAAACTGCAAGCAGAAACACGGTTTTTCAGGGCTTACTATTTACATCACTTGTCGTCACGATTGGTCTACCTACTAGTACTAATCTCCCAACCCAATAAGATTCAATACCATTATACTAGTACCCTGGAATTCTCACGTTGATGGACTGATGTGTGAACGCCCATCCCCCATCGAAGTGGAACTTTAGACCCGTATCGTTAAGAGTTGGCTGCCATTCAACTGATAATTTAAGGAAAAGACAATGAAAAAGATAGTTCTCACATGCACGCTTCTCGTCGTTCTGTTTGCCGTCGCTGGATTGAGTTGGAGTGTTGGACAAGCAACAGCACAAAATGGCTCTATCCGTGCCGATGCGCCACTCGGCAACGGGTTTACCTATCAAGGCTTTCTACATAAGAACGGCAGCGCGATCACGGCAAGCTGTGACTTCCAATTCACGCTCTGGGATGAGCCTGTCAGCGGCACACAAATTGGCGCGTTGCAACAAGTCGATGGTGTTTCAGTCGTGGGTGGTCGCTTCACAACGATTCTCAACAGCACCAGCCAAATGATGGCAAAACCATTCACTGGCAAAGCGCGCTTTCTCAAGGTGGCCGTGCGCTGTCCCGGTGATGGCGCGGGATTCACGACCCTGTCACCGCGCCAAAATCTTACGGCCGCTCCCTATGCGCACAGCCTGCGTCCCGGCGCGATCATCAGCGGCACAACGAATGTCAACGAAGGCGCACTCAACGTCGCGGGCAACTATGATGGCATGCGCGTGAGCGGTGCGGACAATGGGATTTATATCACCTCAACTGGCGGTCATGCGCTCAACATCGGCTCGCCGCAAGATGACGGCGTGTTTATTCGCAGGGCCGTCAACGGGATTGAGATGGACCAAATTTCATCCAACGGCGTCTATCTAAATGGCGTGCAGGAAAATGGGCTACACGTCGTTAGTGCTGGAAACAATGGGGTGCAAGTCGATTCCTATGGCAACATCGGCATTCAAGTTAAAGGCGGTGTCACGGAAACAGCTCTTTTTGCGGCCTCATTTCTCGGTGATATCGATATTCAGGGCGCCTTGAACTGTTCACAGGTAAATTGCGGAATCCATGCACGCGCCGTCAACGGAGATGCCGCTGCATTAAACGTTGGTGATGTCGTTTCTATTGTCGGTGTTGAAGCAGCGGCAAACGGCGACATGTTGATTCAGGTGCGCAAGGCAACGGCAGGGGATACGATTTATGGGGTTGTGAGTGGATCGGCCGAAATTCGCCAAGACGCACTCATCAGAACCGCTGACGCAACTCCCTCTGGCGCACTGCTTTTTGTTGTCACAGAAGGCATGGCGCAAGTCGATGCGACGCAATTAGGCAGCGCACAGATTGGCAACAAAGTCGGCCTGGCAGATAGTCGCGGCAATGGGTCACTCGGTATTGCGCTTGAAACAGACGCTTCACGCGATGGGCTAATCTGGGTACTTGTCGATCCCCAATAGGAGGCAGAACATGAAGACATTGCTACTATTTTTGATCGCCTTCTTGTCGTTTGGGGTTGTCTCAGCACAAGATTATACGATTGAGACCTACACAATTGATAGCGGCGGCACAACAATTTCAATTGGGGGCGACTATCTGCTCGGCGGTACGCTTGGGCAGCACGACGCAGGCGCGGCAACTGGCAGTATCTACACTATGTCGAGTGGTTTTTGGCCTGAGGATGTTTCTATTCCACTGACCGTTGCGCTTTCAAACGCCTCTACGACTGTGCAAACTGTCTTTTACCTCTCGCTATTGCTCTTGATTCTAGGGGCGTTGACGGCGGGGATTATTTGGCGACAGCAGGTAGGTCGTTAAAGGACATGTTTTCGTAGTGCGTGGTGCGTATTGCGTCACGCACCATTGTCCAAGGGTTAGCGCACACTGTCAAGATAGAGCCAGCGTCCCTTCACGCGCTCAAATGCGCTTTTCTCGGTAAACGAGCCATCCGCGCCACCATCAAGGATCATGGCATGAAAGGTGACTGTTGCCGTGTCGCCGATCGTCTCTTGATTTAGAATTTGCAGCCCAACATATTGCGTTCTTGCACAATAGGCTTGCAGGCGTTTGCGCCATTGACGTTGGTCTGTTTCCTGAAATGGGCTTTTGGGATGGGTTGTCTTGATGATGTAGCCGACCTGCGCAAGCGCGTATGCACTGTAGCGGGAGCGCATCAGTTGCACAGCGGTTGGTGGGTTTTTGCCTTTGTGGAAGGGTTGACAACAGGCCTGATACGGCTTTTGGCTATGACAGGGGCATGGAGAGTTGGGGAGAACTTTCATCGAATCGCTCAAATTATCTGCACAAGCCTACCACGCTGTGACCGCGTTTTCGTGATGGGTGATCCGCAGGAGTTTGCCAGCATGGTCGAGTTCGACGGCGATTACATCGAGTGAGATTTCTGTTTCATCGTCGAGACTATTTTTGCTGAGATAATGTTGCGCGACGAGGAGCATCTTTTGAGCTTTGCGCGGCGTTATGGCGGCTTCAGGTGATCCTGCGCTGCTGCCGCGTCGCGTTTTCACTTCGACCAACGCCAATTTGCCCTCTTTCTGCGCAACAATGTCAATTTCACCCGCACGCACCCGCCAGTTGCGGTCGATGATCGTCCAACCGTTCGCTTCCAAGTGGGTCGTGGCAACCGATTCGCCCCATGCGCCGAGTTTTTTGCGTTCGGTGGTCATGACCAACCACCATTTGAAAAAACTGACCTGACGGTTGCAATATCGCTGACGATTTGTGCTTTTAAGGCGGGCAATCCGTCAAATTTCTGTTCGTCGCGAACGTGCGCAATAAACTCGACGCGTACCGTCTCGCCATAAATATCGCGGTTAAAATCGAGGATATGGGGTTCGACCGATACCTGATTTTCCCCGCCGATGGTCGGCTTAATCCCGACGTTGGTCGCGGCAATATACGACTCATCCCCAACCGTTACGCGCGTTGCATAGACGCCATTTTTTGGCAGAACCTGTTTTTCCCAAACGGCAACGTTGGCCGTCGGCACGCCAATCGTGCGCCCCAGCTGTTTGCCGAGAATCACTTCTCCTGCGACGGAATACGGTTTTCCTAAGCACCACGTCGCGTCGGCCACGTCGCCCGCTTGCAAGCTGTGACGAATGCGGCTACTGCTAATGCGTTCTGTTCCCGCCATAAATGGTCGGAATAGGTTGACCGAGAAACCATACTGTTGGCCCTGTGCGCTTAGAAAGTCGATGTCGCCCTCGCGCTGATAGCCCAGCGAAAAGTTGCCGCCCCACAGCTCGCACAATCTGAGATGGGCGACCATTTGGCGCACAAATTCAGCCGCTCGTATATGACGCACGGCCTCGTCGAAAGGATGCGCGATGATGAGATCGATCCCTTGTGCCGCGATTCGTTGTAGTCGCTCCTCAAATGAGGTGAGGTAATATCGGCCGATCTTGCCCGAAATCACCTCGCGTGGGTTCGGATAAAAGGTCAAGGCAGCGGGGCGGGCGTTCTGTTTTTCGGCCGATCTCACGACCTCCGCCAAGAGTGCCTCATGCCCACGATGCACCCCATCAAACACGCCAATCGCCAACACCGTTGGCCGATCAGCAGTCACTTCGTCAATTCCACTCACAATCTCTAGCATGAGCAGGATTATCGTTACGCAACCGATAATACGCAATAACTGATTTGCACGATAAAATAACCCTCTATGACCAGCCCTCAATTCCACCGCCTCAAGCTCACCAAAACGCAGCGCGAGAAGTTTGGCAAACTGCGCCGACTTGACCAGTTGCAACAGATGGACCCCGTTGACTTTGAACGCTACTGTGGTTGGCTGTATGAGTTAGATGGCTACAAGGCGCATATGACGGCAACCTCTGGAGACGAGGGGATCGATCTGCTGCTCAAAAAAGGGCGCGAGACAACGGTCGTGCAGTGCAAGCGGTACAGTGGGACGGTGGGACAACCGACCGTGCGCGATCTGTATGGCACACAGCTACACACAAAGGCAAAAAACTCTGTGCTAGTCACGACGGGGCGGATATCAACTTCGGCCGAATCCTGGGCAGCCAATAAACCAATCGAGCTGATCGACGGCAACGATCTGATGGCATGGATCAACGCCAATCGACGTATGGGAAAAGGCAATTCATTTTTTCAACGCAATGTCGGTAAATTTGCGCTTGTCGCTGGACTACTCGTTGCAGTCAGTGTCTGTATCTTCACATCGCTGTTTGCGATAAATCTCGCGCTTAACCGCACAGAGGGGCCAGATCGCCCAGCCCCACCGACGTTGGCGATTCCAACATCTCCCCTAACCCCTGCCCCAACTGTGACGACGGACAGTGATTTTGACGCTGCGCCAACGGCAACATTGATTGGGCAGCCGACAGCGACGGTTGAGGGATTAAATTCGGCCGATTTCACCATCCAACGTAGCGAGTCAGAAATACCATTCGCCGTCAATGCGGCACTTTGGGAAGACATCACTGGGATCGCCGTGACGGGAGTGGTCGCACCCAGCGATGATTGGGATGGGACTCTCGACGTGAGCGCGACATGGAAGTTAGCCTATGACGACCAATTTCTCTATGGCTATGTCGAAGTGACAGACGACATCATCGCGCAAATAGAGCCTGCCCGTACCGCCTACCGCGGCGACAGTCTCGAACTCGAAATCGACACGCTAGGAGACGCTGCGCAACGCTCTCAATCGGACGACTATCAATATATTATTTCACCTGGCAACTTCTCCGACCTCGCCGCTGGAATTTTCCGCTTTCGCGGCAGCAATGGGGCAATGGTCGATGATTGGGGGACAAACGGACAGGTGCTCTCACAGCGCACGACCGATGGGTATGCAATCGCCTTTCGCATTCCGTGGTTCGACATGCGCTTTCCCGGTATTCCGCAAGCTGGCATCGACATGAACATCGCCCTCAACGTCAACGACAACGATCTCGTCGGCGAATCAGCGCAAGAGGTCATGATTAGCCATGTCACGAGCCGCCGCTGGAGCCAACCCGTCACGTGGGGACGTGTGACACTTGGTGAGTAACTGGTGTTTATTTACTCCCACACTTCCCATACCATAGATTCCATCCATGATTTCACCGATTAAACAGTACGAAATCCTCAACCAACATTTGGTTGATTTAATCCCAAAATTCAAGTTCAGCGCGGCTATCAATCTCAAACTAGAGCGCATCGAACGACTGCTCGCACTACTCGATAATCCGCACCGCAAATATCCAACGATTCACATTGGTGGCACAAGTGGCAAGGGCAGCACCGCCACGATGACGGCCGCCATCCTGACCGCCGCTGGTTACAAAACGGGCTTACACACCTCCCCCCATCTGCAAATCCTCAACGAACGGCACCGCATTGACGGCACAATTGCCCCCACTTCCGACCTCTTGCGCTTGCTCGAAGAGATGCTGCCCCTAATCGAACAAGTTGGGCAAGAGCTACCAGACTTTGGCAAGCCAAGCTATTTTGAAGTGCAGTTTGCGCTCTCCTGCTGCTGCTTTGCAGAGCAGAAGGTCGATGTTGCGGTTGTTGAAGTGGGGCTAGGTGGGTCACTTGACTCAACCAATGTGCTACCTGCACGCGTCGCCGTTGTGACGAGTGTCGGTCTCGATCACACTGAAATATTGGGCGACACGTTGGCCGAAATTGCGCAAAACAAGGCGGGAATCATCAAGCCAAATCAGACGGTCATCACGGGCGCGACCGAACCAGAAGCTTACGACGTCATCGCACGGCGCGCGCGTCGCATGGAAAACCCACTTTGGACGTTGGGCGCGGAGATCGATTTTGAGGAGACAAGCGATGATTCGGTCAACTTCTATGTCAATGGAAGAACCTATTTTGGGATCGAAATGGGCATGGTTGGTTCGTTTCAGGTGTTAAATGGGGCATTGGCTGTCGCGGCCGCGCAGGCATTCGATGCAGAATTATCAGAACATGCGGTGCTTGAAGGGCTTAGGAATGTACGTTTTGCGGGCAGAATGGAGGTTGTGCAGACAGCACCAACCGTCATTTTGGATGGGGCGCACAATCCAGATAAGATGCGTGCAGCGGCCGAAAGCTTGGCATACACATCAAGTCGTGTGATTGGCATCATTGGGATGAAGCTGGGCAAGGATGTGCGTGAGACATTGATCTATGCGCTGCCACATTTGGATGAGGTGATTGTGACGGAGTTTAAGTTGCAGGGGTTGTGGGAGGCGGTTTCGGCCGAAACGCTCGCCGCCACCGTCCAAGAGCTAACGCCCAACTTACCCGTCACCATAGAACCCGACGTCACTGCCGCTATCAAACATGCACTGGCAATCGCCAACCCGGCCGACATGATCTGGTTGACTGGTTCACTCTATCTTGTCGGCAACGCGCGCCAATACTGGTATCCAAACGAACAACTTATAACAGAAGCAGAGTTGCCAACAGCCTTCACAGCGACAGTTGACAATTCGCAAGGATAGATTATGCGACCTGATTGGGACACCTACTTTATTCAAATTGCCAACGCCGTAGCGAGCCGTTCAACCTGTGATCGCGCTCATGTCGGGTGCGTGCTCGTGCGTGAAAAGCGCATTCTTTCAACAGGTTTTAACGGCTCGCCCGCTGGTCTCGACCACTGTGATGAAGCGGGACATCTCATGATCGAAGGCCATTGCGTTCGCACCATTCATGCCGAAGTCAATGCGATTGTGCAGGCTGCCCTACATGGGGTCAGTACCAAAGGCGCGATCTGCTATGTGACCCATTTCCCGTGTATTCACTGTACAAAGACGCTGATCAACGCGGGAATCACGCGTATCATTTACCAAAATGGCTATCGGATCGACGCAAATGCAAAAGCATTCCTCGCGCAAGCAGGCGTTGATGTTGGTCAGCATGACTGAGGCAGAGAGCAAGATCTGAACAGCAACAAACTCATAAAAGGCTAGTTTTAGTATAAATTTAACACTTCGGACACGTTCTATCCTGTCCAAGTAGGACTATTTTGTACCTTTACAGGACGATACGAATCTCTTATACTCAGTCTAACTTAATTAGTAGTAGTTAAAATCAAATTATCGCTCACGCCTAAGAAGAGAGTATCCTACATTTTGTGTAAGTGAATGACCGATGGAAAATAGAGTCCAAACAGGTCAATGAGAGAACAAAATGAAGACACAAAACCCACAAAGACGAGACAATGCAGTAGCGATGCCAGCAG
>JAUIAP010000092.1 GCA_030425205.1 Anaerolineae bacterium | reverse complement strand
TCAGTCACACAGGTGATTGATGCCCAACACCTCTACGGTATCCAACTCATGGGGCCAGTGCCTGAAGATACAAGCTGGCAAGCACTTGAAGGAGGGTATGACAGTACACAATTTTCTGTCGATTGGGAAACCCAGCAGGTGACTTGTCCACACGGAAAGCTCAGTAGTAGTTGGTCGGATGATCACACCCGTGCGCACCGCCCTGTTGTTAAAGTGATATTTCGCCGCACCGATTGCCAAACTTGTGATGGGCTTAGCCAATGTGCTCGCAACCGTGAAAAGCGACGAACCTTAACGCTGCTTGCGCCACAATCCCACTATCAATTACAGCAACAGTTGCGCCAGCGACAAAAATCCGCCCCATTCAAGGAGGCTTGCAAAGCCCGTGCTGGGGTTGAAGGCAAAATCTCCCAGGCTGCCATTGCCTTCAATTCTCGCCGCTCTCGTTATCGCTCGACTACCAAAACTCATTTGCAGCATCTTGCCACTGCCGCTGCTATGAATCTTCATCGCGCTCTTGATTGGCTTTACAAATTGCCTCGATCTGCTACGCCCACTTCACATTTTGCTCGTCTTGCTCCTGCTTTATGAGTTCGCCAACAACATCAAAGTGCGCATGAGCCCATTTATTTTTGAAATTGACACATACGTGTACACATTAAAGCTCCAACTTCTTGATCCCCAACCGCTTCATCGCCACAACGAGATCATCCACACTCATCTCCTCTGGGTCGGGCGTGCCTTGTGCCTTTGGACTATCGTCAATCTCATCGCCTACGCGGATGTCATCCTCGATGTTGTCACTGGTCGCGCCGTTGCGTCGCCGCTGGAAGAAGCGATAAAGCAGGTAGGCAACTGCGCCAAGTGCGGCGAGTCTGATTAACCCACCGATCAAATGGAAGGGGCCGCCATGCCCACGATGTCCGCGAAAATCAGCATGATGGTGATCAAATCGCTGCGAACTCTCTTCATGCAATTCTGATGCCGTTACAGCGGTCGGATGCCCCATCTCTACCGTTCGCATATGCTCTATCATCTGCCGCCGCATTGCGACACCACCCAGCATGGGAAGCAGCAAAAGCACGCCCAGCGCAATCGCAACAATGCCAAAAAGTGTATTCCGTCGTCTATTTTTCATTTCGTTTTCCTCGGTATAGTCGGATTGGTAATCTGACTACATTTATCTCATGTCGATTCTTTGCGGGAACGACGTGCTTGATATGTCTCCCACGCCCGTTGTCCAAGCACAATCGCCGTGATGACGACGACCATTTTAATGACTGTCTCGCCAAATCCTGCAATGCCGCGTGCGCTAAACCACTCCGCTTGATGGGAATTGCCGCCGCGTTCGTCAAAGTTGGGACGTTCGTGGCGATCTCCGTCATTCTCGCCGCCGCGCTCAAACGTTTGCTGTGCGCTTGCACCCTGCCCGATCTGCCACGTTGCGCCAATGACAAGCAACGACGCGAGCAAAATCAGCGCGATCTGGACAATGCCGTTAAGCCATTTATTGCCTCTCATCATTTTCTCCTCTGCCGCAACACGTACTTCTTCGTGTTGGTGACGATCCATTTCCAGTCAAGCGCGAGATGGACGGCGACAAGCATGGGGACGAGTTCGGCCGAAACGTGATGCAGCTCCTCAAAAAAGTGGTTGTCCGTCGTCGGCAATCCCAGCGTTCCCATCAACGACTCCGAAATCCAGAAGCCCGTAATCACAACGACCACCATCATGATGAACAACGCCAAGTTAATAACGTAGCGCACCCGTTGGAGCGTGGGCAGCTTTCCGAACAGTCGCTTGCTCACCGACGTGATCCACTTCCAATGTAGCATCATGTGGTAGATCAGACCGATGCCGAATGCGGCTCCGAGCCACTCATGCACGGGAATGCCCGTAAAACGGGTGTTCATGTCGATGATAAACGCCAAAAGAAGCGCAGCATCGAGCCAATAATTTTTGAGCGTCTCGCTCATGCGCCGCTTGGGACGCTCCGCCGTAGATACAGCCATCACTCTTCCTTTGATAAACGCAAGCATGAAAAGCCGCGCTAAATTTACAAGACGAGATTGTAGAGAAAAACTGTTAAGCAAATGTGTAGTTGCGCGATCCACAACTACATATTTGCTACATATTTCGCCGCTATAATTGTGCGATGCGTAGTACATGTCCAGATTCAGCAGCGGGAATAAATTCCCGCGCTACCAGCTTCGCATCTAAAACATCGGGCTAAAGCCGCGACGCTACACGGGTTCAAATGAAAACGATTCTAGTGGTAGACGACGAGCGCAAGGTGCGCGAGATGCTGCGGATGTATTTGGCGCAGGAAGGGTATCGTGTGGTTGAGGCCAAGAATGGGCGGGATGCGCTGTTTGTGGCGCGTTATGAGAAGCCCGACCTGATTCTGCTCGACATTATGATGCCAGAGATGAGCGGCACCGAGTTTCTGCGTCTGCATCGCAAGGAGGCGAAAACGCCCGTGATTATGTTGACGGCAAAAGTGGAGGAGATGGATGAGGTGTTGGGGTTAGAGTTGGGCGCAGATGACTACATCACGAAACCGTTTAGCATTCGGCCGATGTTGGCAAGAGTCGCCGCCACACTGCGTCGGGCAGGTAATGCGTGGGAACATTCGCCCGAAATTCTTCGCGCTGGCGATCTCACCCTCGATCTAGCCAGCCGTCTCGCCACCGCAAACGGCAACGCTGTTACACTGACCCGCTTTGAGTTCGACCTCCTGCACGCTTTCATGCAGTCGCCTAACCGAACCTTCTCGCGCTATGATTTGCTCAAACAGGTAACAGATAACGTCGAGGGGGTCAATGACCGCACGATTGACGTTCACATCCGCAACCTGCGTGCCAAAATCGAACCATCCAGCGACACGCCGCGCTACATTCAGACCGTCTACGGGATGGGTTATCGGTTTGTAGCCAGTTAGTCTACACACACAGTTACAATCTGTCTCAATGAAAAAGTTCAACACCCTTTCATCTCGTCTCACCCTCGCCTTCTTACTCGTTGGCATTTTGGGCATCGTGCTGGTCACGACGTTGCACACGCGCTCGACGCGCACTGAGTTTGAACGCTTTGTGACAGAGAGGCGAGGGCATGGCTTTGACGATGAGTGGGGGCTACATGACGATGATTTCCCGCCGCATGTGGGTCGTCCTCAATCAGAAAGACTGTTTTTGAGAAATGTGGTGCGGGCATCTGTATTGAGGGCAACGGGGGCAGTGGTCGCCGCATTGCTGGTGGGAGCCGTCCTGTCACGGGGATTGACGCAACCAATCCGCGCATTGACCGCCGCGACACAGCGCATGGCGGATGGTGAGTTGGGGACGCAGGTAGCGGTGTCGGGGCGACGGGATGAAATCGGCCGATTAGCCACCTCTTTCAACAAAATGAGTGCTGACCTCGCCCAATCAAGCCAAAAACGACAACAGATGACGGCCGACATCGCCCACGATTTACGCACGCCCTTGACAATTTTACGCGGCTACATGGATGGGATTCGGGATGGCACAGTGGAAAACTCGCCCCAAGTCATCGACATCATGTATGAAGAGGTGACACATTTGGAGCATCTCGTCAACGATTTGCGAACGCTCTCGCTGGCTGATGCGGGACAGCTTTCACTCGACAAACAGCCGATCCATCCGCGCTCACTGTTGGAACGCACGGGGCTAGCTTATATCATGCAAGCTGAACAAAAGGGGCTAGCATTCCGCATTGAGGCGGACGACGCACTGCCTGAAATCCACGTCGATGTGGAGCGGATGACGCAGGTTCTCAACAATTTGGTCTCGAATGCGCTGCGCTTTACCGCGCAAGGGGAGATCGTGTTGAGTGCCAAGTTGCAAGATGGCGCGGTGTTGTTGCGGGTGCGCGATATGGGGCAGGGAATTTCGGCCGATGCGCTCCCCCACATCTTTGACCGTTTTTATCGCACCGATACGTCACGCACACGCTCTGCGGATGGGGTGGCCTCGTCAGGGCTAGGGCTGGCAATCGTGCAGGCAGTTGTCAAAGCGCATGGCGGTCAGATTGAGGTCACATCGACGGCCGACGCAATCAATTCTGGCACGCAATTTACGATTGTGTTGTAAGCCCATGTGACATCGGTTATTGCACGTTCTACGATGTTCCGCACGTAGAAATGAAGCGTCCATCCGTTGTCCAAACAGGCGCATGGGGTGGGGGCGAAAGGGGAATTAGAGAACGCCCACTGTTATATGGCTTGCCAGCTCCGCAATGTGCGCCGTTCCCGTGCCGCAACACCCACCGACAATCAAAATGTCGAACTCCGTAATGGCTGCATAGATTTGTGTTGCAAGGTCGGTTGGTTCGGCCGATTCTAGCCCCTCAAGCTGATCCAACTCTTCTGGATCACGCGCTGACGCATTGGCGCGGAATGCGACGAGACGGGAGGCAACCTCAGGATAAACGCTCAACGCCTGCATAAGAACTTGTGGATGGACACAGTTAACGCTGTACCCTGTTGGTAAACGGTTCACCTGCCCGTCAATTGTCGCAATCGCCATTGGGAGCGGCGTGCCGTCAAGCAGCGTGCCATCACGCCGCACGACGAAGCTGACAAAGTAAGGCTTGTCTGTCTGGCTGAGCAGTTATGCTAATCCTGCTGCTTCGGAGAGCGCGGGCAGCGTTGCGGCAAAGATGTAGTCGATGCTGGTGGCGGCTAATTGGGCAACTTGCTCCATGTGATAGGAGACAGCCTGCTCTGTAGATAATGCCTCTTGCGGCTTATACGCATCACCACGACAGCCAATTGAGCCTCCGAGAAAGATCGGCACATCGGCCGAAAATGCTGTCAGCATTCGCCGCATAAAGCGCACATTGTCCGCGATGACATCACGCCCAGCGTAGCTAGAACGCGCAATCCGTTCTGGCGTGGCTCTCCATGTCGCCGCCGCCGCAATCATTGGCAGCCGAAATTGTCGGCCGATTTTTAGGTAATCATGGTGAACCTGTGTGAGAACTTGTGCTGAGTACGCATCGTAGATTAAGGCAGCGTGCGCGATATGTGGATCAAAATTGATGCCCTCATAACGCCGCAATCTTTCATAGAGCGAGCCACCTGCGAGAACACGCGACGCAGTGTGTAGCAGTTTCTCAAATTCTGTCATTGGTAATACCCTTCTCCTGCACATGACCGACACAAAGTTTTTCCGTCGATCAATCGTTCACGTTCATTGACAATCTCTTCGCCACACGCATCACAATCGACGCGCACGCCCGGCCGACTGACAATCTGCTCAAGCGACAGGTTGAGCGTGACGGGCTTGCAGGTGATAAGCAGTTCATCGGGGATGAGTTGGTACGCTTCTAAGTAGGCGTGCCAGCGTGAGCGTGCGGTTGGTGCGTATTGAAGGGCGAGATCGCGGGCATCGGCCGATGGCGCAACCCGTACCGCCCGACCCGTTTTGCGATCCACCAACGTTGCCGCCAGTTTGCCATAATCAACATGGCGCAATGTGCGGCGCACCAGCCAGCAGTCGGTCGCTGTCGCAATGCCGTCCGCGCCACAGCCGTCGATCTCGGCAAACGCGAACAGCCGTTTGCGACGGTTGACGTAGCGCGAATACGACTCGTCAATCAGCCCTAGCTGGCGCAACCCGTATAGCCCAAGCCGCACACCCAGCACGATGCGTGGGCAGAGATGGTGGTGGCGACTTTCTGCATCGGCAAACAGCAGGGCAAGGATTTCGGCTGAGGGCTTTTCAATAGGAACCTGCATCGTCATTCGATCACCTCCGCTAACCCCGCCGCTTCCCATGCAAACATGCCGCCATCTAAAATCTGTACGTGCCTACCTGACTGGTCATAGATCGCTTGTGCCGCACGCGCGCTGCGTCGTCCCGTGCGACACGCCAGCACGACGGTTTTCCCGTTCCAGTCGGGTGTTTTGTTGGCGAGAATATCGGGCAGTGGCAACAGGTGAGCGTGTTCGATGTGGCCTTGTGTGAATTCGGCCGATTCTCGCACATCATAAATCAGCGGTGAGTCGGGCGACTCAAGTTGCGTGTGGAGAGATTCGGCCGAAATCGACTCAATCGCAACCGTCGTCTTCATCGGCGGCAACGCGCAGCCACACGCCGCTTTTGGCAACGTCTGACACTCATTCCAAACGCGCACGGGACAATGGTAAATGCAGTGGGCGGGGTCAAGTATTTTGTGAAAGATATGATAGATAGCGCGTTCTTGCGGCAACACATGACCTTCACCAAGTTTGTCAAGAAAACCGCTTGCTCTCAGCTTATCCAGCACATCACGCCGCACGCCTGTCAGAAAGATACCGCCACCGCGCTTTTGATACAGGCGCAATAGCGTCTCAAGCATGTTGACACCGCTCACGTCACACCAGTTAATGCGGTGCATTCGCAACAGCAAGTAATTTTGCTCTGGATGTGCCAGCATATTGGCGCGAATCTCTTCCTCGACGTGGGACGTTGCGCCGAAATAAAGCGATCCGCCAATCGTCACGACTGCGAGCTGTGGGCAAACTGGCTTTGTTGGCTGATAGCGTAGATGCTCAAAACCCCCGTCAGGGACAACGGATAACACTTCAGGGGTTGATGAACGGGCGATGTAGCGGCCGAATGCGATCAAAATTCCCGTCAATACGGCAAATTCGAGTGGCAGCAACAACGTCGCCAACAGCGTCCCATACATAATGACTGTATCACCAAGCGAAATCTTTTGGATGCGGCGCATTTCGGCACGGTTGATCATGTTATAAGCCGTCACCAAGATGATGCCAGCGAGTGCCGTGCGCGGTAGAAAGGCCGCGAATGGGGCAAAGACGAGCATCATCATCAGCACAAATAGCCCTGAAAAGACGACGGCGAGCGGGGTTTTGCCATCGGCCGAAAAGTTGATCGCCGAGCGCGTAAACGACCCCGACGTAGGCAATCCCGAAAACAGCCCCGTAGCAATGTTCGCCAACCCCTGCCCGACGAACTCCTGATCACTATCCAATCGCTGTCCGCTCTGCGCGGCAATTGAACGGGCAATCGACATCGCCTCGATCAGGCCGATCAGCGACACCGCCAGTACACCCGTGATGATTTCCCGAATCAGCGCGTAATCAAATGTCGGCGGGTTGAATGGCGGCAGCGTGCGTGGCAACTCTCCCAGCACGATCACGCCCTGCTGGTCAATGCGAAAGATCGCAACGAGACCAGAGATGACAATAATACTGATCAGCGTGGCGGGGAGTTTCGGCGTGAATCGCTTCATCCCGACTATCAGGACAATCGTCAACACCCCTAGCCCAACACTCAACAGGTGCGTTTGCGGCAATTGGCGCACAATATCCCACAGCGTTTCGAGAAAGACGGGCGAGCTTGGGATAGGCAAGCGCAGCAGATGACGCAATTGGTTGACCCCGATCAAAATACCCGCTCCCGCCGTAAAGCCGACGATGACGGAATCGGCGACAAAGTTGACCAATGCGCCAAGACGCGCCAATCCCATCAACAGACGCAAAATGCCGACGAGGAACGCCATCAGTGCGGCGGCGGCGACGTATTCGGCCGAACCTGCCACCAGCACGGGGGCAAGCGTCGAAAGCACCAACAGTGAAGCGGCATTGGTCGGCCCCGTGTGCAAATGCCACGACGATCCCCACAATGCGCCAATAATCGAGGCGACAATTGCCGCATACAGTCCCGTTTGCGGTGGCAATTCGGCAATTAGCGCATACGCTATCGCCTGTGGCAACATCACGAACGCGACCGTCACCCCCGCCAGCAAGTCGGGGGTCAAATCAGAGCGTTTGTAGTTGCGAAAAATCTCGACAGGATGCACAAAAAACGCTGGCACGTCATGTAACCAGCGTCGGAGCCATCCCATCGGTTGTTGCTGTGTTGTCGTTTCCATCATGCTACCTCAACCTGCATCTCCCTGAGTAATGCAACTGTTGTGGCTAATTTGGTTTGCCAACTCACTGTAAACGACCCTAATTCGTCATAGGCGCGTTGCCATGCTTCTGCCTCCGCTTGCAAGGCCGTGAGTAGGGCGGATGCGCCGTCATATTGCGTTGCAGAGCGAAAGAGGTTCATCATTGTTTGAATGCGACCGCCGAAGCCGCGTGGCAGGTCGAGGTTTCGGCCGATCTCCCCCATCTCCTCCGCACTCAGCCACCAGCCGCTTTCATCTGGAGAGGTCAGGAATCGGCCGATTGTTTTGAGTGCCGTCTCTGGGTCGGTGAGGCTGAGGGCGGTGGACTGAGAGCTAGCGGTTACGCTTATATTTAGCTGTTCCGCGTGATCAACGGTCAGTTGCCACAGCAAATCCGCCACCCTACTATAAAAGTCGTCACCGTGTCGCTGAATCGCCACGATCAGCGGCGCGAGCCACTGCAACAGATGACATTGCAAAAAGTCGCGCTGTAGCTGACGCATTCGAGCCGCGACAAGCGGCAGATCGTCGGCAAACGCATCCGCTTCGGCGGCGGCCAGAAATGCCAATAACTGCAACTCGGTGCTGATGTGATCCGCCTCACCTTGCCAGCGGAAACCACAGTTCTGGTACTGCTGAATGACCCGATCTGCAATTTCTCCACCAACCAAGCCACTGCTGTCGCGGAAAATGCTTTCGTTTGCAAAGACCGCAAAGCCAAAAAGCTGCTGAAACTGCACCGCGTTTTCGCTCAGATCAGTTAAGGTTAAGTCGGGTATTTCGGTTAGGTAGGGGTGGATTTCGGCCGAAATTGGCTCACGTAACAATTGTGCCAATAGCGCATAAGACGCATGACGCGCCGCCGCATTCTCGTGGGGTGACAACATGAACCAAAATGAGAGCCTCGCATAGAGGCTCTCACCTCTTGAAGGAGTAGGTAAAGGCCGCACTGCCTATGACAATTTATTTCTCGATTGGCAATCCAGCTTTATTCCAATCCCGATAGCCGCCCGTCATATTGATGACGTTTTCTGCCCCTGCCGCCTGTAAAATACTGGCTGCGATTGCGGAGCGATTCCCAGATCGGCACTGCACCACAATTGGTTTGCCGTTGACTACCTCATCTGCCCGCTCACGCAAGTAGCCAAGCATGATGTGCCGTGCGTTGGGCAAGCGTCCCTCGTCCCACTCTGTTTGCGCGCGAACATCGATCAGCGTTACCTTACCGTCCAAAATGGGGTCAGCAAGCTCGGCCGCTGGCACTTCTTTATACGTCTGCGTATTCATCCCAGCGTTCGCAACCTCATCCGCATCAAAATAACCCGCGATGTTATCCACGCCGATTTCGTGCAAAATTCGCACGACACGCGCCAGATGATTCGCACCTGTTATGAGATAGACAGGCTTCTCGTAGTTGACAAACCAGCCTAACCACGTCGCAAGGTTGGCGATTTCGATGTTAATTGTTCCCGGCGCATGACCGTCCGCATATTGGTTAGGGCTGGCGGTATCGACAACAAGCGCCCCCGCTTCAATATGTGACGCAAGCGACGCAACGTCC
>JAUIAP010000091.1 GCA_030425205.1 Anaerolineae bacterium | reverse complement strand
ATTTTGAACAAGCCAAAGGGATGGCGGAGGCGGTACGCGCTGAACTGAATGCGCCGTCTGTGCCGCTGGGCATGATGGTCGAAGTGCCGTCTGCCGTTGTCTTAGCCGACCAATTTGCGGCGGAAGTAGATTTCTTCTCTGTCGGCACAAATGATTTAACACAATACGTTTTGGCGATGGATCGGCTACACCCACAACTCGCCAAACGCACCGACAGCCTACATCCTGCCGTCCTTCGCATGATCGACCAGACGGTAAAGGCCGCCAAAAAACACGACAAATGGGTCGGCGTTTGTGGCGGTGTGGCGGGAGACAAGGCAGGGGCGGTTCTGCTGACGGGATTGGGCGTGAATGAGTTAAGCGTCAGTTCGCCCGATGTGGCGACGATTAAGGCAGAGATTCGCAGCCGCTCGTTAGCAGAGATGCAGGATGTGGCACAACAGGCGTTGGCATGTCGCAACGCGGCCGATGTGCGGAAGTTGGTTCAGTAGGCAGAGGGTAGTGAATAATGAACAGTAAAATGCGAGTGGCAACAGTGACGTTAAATCCAGCGATTGATATGACGACGCGGGTCGATGAGTTTCGGCCGAATCACGTCAATCGCAGTCAATCGGTGCAGTTTAACGCAGGCGGCAAAGGGGTCAACGTCGCTGCGATTTTGGCGGACTACGGCATCGATACCGTTGTAACGGGCTTTTTAGGCGACCAGAACGCCACCCTCTTTGAAAATCTGTTTGCCGAAAAGGGAATTGCCGACCACTTCATCCGTCTCAACGGCTACACGCGCACCAACGTCAAGATTATCGACGTGGCACAACAGCAGACGACCGATGTGAATATGGCGGGGTTAGTTCCAAACTCGACCGAAATCACCCAACTCCTCACCACCATCAACCAGCTCGCCGCGACGTGCGACTGGTTTGTACTGGCTGGCAACATTCCCGCCACGATTCCAAGCGACATCTACGCCACGATCATCAAACAACTCAAGACACATGATTGTCGCGTCGTTCTCGATACGAGTCGAGCAGCATTAAGTGCGAGTATCACGGCGTCGCCCGATATCGTAAAGCCTAATCAGGAAGAGTTGGGGGAAATAATCGGCCGAACACTCTTAAGCGAAGCGGACACATTCAACGCCGCACAACAACTACTCACATACGGCATCGATCTCGCTGTCGTCTCATTAGGCGGCGATGGCGCAATTTTTGTCGAAAATGGACAAGCTATTCACGCACAACCACCCTCCGTTACCGTCCAAAGCACCGTTGGTGCAGGGGACGCAATGGTGGCGGGTATCGTCGCGGGACAGGCACAAAATTTGAGTTTGGCAGAGACGGCACGGCTGGCAACCGCCTTCGCCGCCGCCGCAATCACGCGCATTGGGTCACATCTCCCAAGCGCAGGCGTTCTTCAATCGTATATCGATCAGGTGGTCATTCGACCGCTCGATAGTCAAGAGCCGTCTTGAACGGCAAGTTAATATAAATGGCTAGTGGCTAACGGCTAGTGAAGAGAGATTTCTACTAGCAACTGGCAACCAGCAACTAGCTCCAAACCCCACAATGGGAGAAGGTTAAGATGGCTAACATTGTAGCAGTCACATCATGTCCGACAGGTATTGCCCATACCTTTATGGCGGCGGAAGGCCTCCAACAGGGTGCAGAGAGTTTAGGTCACACAATTAAAGTGGAGACACAGGGATCAGTTGGTGCCCAAAACACCTTGACGCCAGGCGAGATCGCAGCGGCCGATTTGGTGATTATTGCGGCCGACACAAAAGTCGATTTGTCCCGTTTTGCGGGCAAGCGCATCTATGAGACCGCCAGCAACGCCGCAATCAAAGATGGTGCGGCACTCGTCACAACAGCGTTGTCGCAAGCAGCCGTGCGCGGAGGAGGTGGCGACCTTGCCTCGCAAGTCTCTTCTATTAAAGCAGAGCGTTCGGCCGCTCGGACTGGCCCTTACAAACATCTACTGACGGGCGTTTCCTACATGCTCCCATTTGTGGTCGCAGGTGGATTGCTGATCGCCGTCGCCTTTGCCGCACGCGGCATCTACGCCTTTGATGCGACGCAAAGCATTACGGGTGAAACAATTACGGCGACAGGTTGGACGACGTTTTGGGAGCGCATGTTTAGCATCGGTGCGACGGGCGGATTTGGGCTGATGGTGCCAATTCTCGCGGGCTTTATCGCCTACTCGATTGCAGATCGTCCCGGTCTAGCTCCTGGTATGATTGGCGGTATCATCGCGGGTGAGACGGGCGCAGGGTTCTTAGGCGGTATTATCGCTGGTTTTATCGCGGGTTATTCGGTTCAATGGTTGAAAGAGAATATCAAGCTGCCGAATGCGATGGCCGGGTTGATCCCCGTCATGATTCTGCCGCTGCTTGGCTCTATCTTTACTGGCCTCCTAATGTTCTACGTCATTGGCGGCCCTGCAAGTGCAATCAACACCGCGTTGGCAACTTGGCTCGAAGGGCTGCAAGGTGGCAATCGTATACTGCTGGGTCTCATTTTAGGTGCAATGATGGCATTTGACATGGGTGGCCCAGTCAACAAAGCGGCTTACACGTTTGCCGTTGGGCTGTTAGCGAGTGAAATTTATTTCCCGATGGCTGCTGTGATGGCGGCGGGCATGACCCCCCCACTCGGTTTAGCCTTGGCGAGCTTCTTATTCAAAGACAAGTTTTCAGCTGATGAGCGTGAAGCGGGCAAGGCGGCGGCTGTCTTGGGGGCTTCCTTTATCACCGAAGGAGCAATTCCGTTTGCAGCAGCTGACCCACTCCGCGTAATTCCATCCATCATGGCTGGTTCTGCAACAGCAGGGGTCTTGTCAATGCTCTTTAACGCTCAACTGCGCGTACCGCACGGCGGCGTGTGGGTATTGCCGATTCCAAACGCAACAAGCAACCTGATCTTCTATCTACTCGCCATCATCGCGGGAACGGCGGTCACGACTGGTCTATTATTCGTCTTGAAAAAACCCGTTGACCAAGAGATGGCTGTTGCCGTTGCCACTGACTAATCTCTCTTCTCAATAATCAGCAAACTGCCACAACGGTTTGCTGATTCTCGCTTCTCTTATGCAAGAGCTCCTCCCTGTTCTCGGATTCACACTCTTCTATGGTGTTGTGTTGATTGCACGTCGAGCGCGTGATCGTGACCAACACCATTGGAAGCGCGATGCGGCGATTACACTCGTCTCGTTTGTGGTCGCAGTTGTGCTGGTAGCGGGGGGGATGTACTTTTTATCAGTGTGGACAACGTGGCTTCGGCCAAATCTCCTCACCTCGATCATCCTCATCTTTGCGTTTGTGCTTGTTTCTGAAGGAGTGGATAATCTCCTGCATTGGGCACTATCTACAAATAAACCCCTATCTTAGGTCCTAGCCGTATCCGTGCGAAAATACACGTTAAGCGAAAAGTAGTGCAAAAAGTAAACCCAGAAGATTCTAACAGAGTAAATACTATGGTTAATGAACCAATTTGTGCAGCAAATTTTCCTTGCACAAACTCCTATTGATAAAGCTTCCAGAGGTAGAATGCCTTAACGTGCATTTTCACACATCTATAGTTAATGGCAAATAGTGTGACATTTATACCCAAGGTTTGCAGCAGGGCACGATTTCCCGTGGCAAATTTGATCGGAAAATGCGTTCCAAAATGTCGTCTTATGTGTGTCAGCCAATCCGGCTACCCATTTCAACTGTTTTCAATGGTAAAGGCGATTCTGTTATTGAACGGGTCAATAACGGTTGGCACATCATCGAGTGTTTCAACTGTATTGCCGTTTGCTGTGAGACGGTCAAGTGTTTGCTGACGGCTCTCGGCCGAATTGAAGCATATCTCGTAGCTGTCGAGACCGAGGGATTCGGCCGAATTTAGCGGCCCCCCTTGTGATTGCCAGACGTTAAGGCCTATATTGTGATGATAGCCAGCGGTCGAAACGAACAAGGCTGAATTCGGTATCTCGACCTGAATCTCGAAATCCAATAAATCGACATAAAATCGCTTTGCGCTGGGGATATCGCTCACGCTCAAATGAATATGCCCCATAACAGTCTCTGGGTGAATGCCGGCAAAAACGCCGGTGTCCGCGTCACGTATTAATGCCTGTACATCGAATTTTTCCGAGATCATCTCAAATTTGCCGTTTTTATCGTAGGTCCACTGGTCGCGTGGAATATCATAGGTCACTTCAAGGCCGTTGCCTTCCGGATCAGCCATGTAAAGTGAGCGGCTAGGCCCATGATTGCTAGCCCCTTGCCAGTTCGGCGCCTTGTGGCTTGCAAAGTGGCGTAACCAAGTTGCAGATGCGCTACGATGCGGAACACGCAGCGCAAGATGGTAAAGACCGCATTGCCCGCCAACACGGCGTCCACCAGGCAAGTGGCGCACGTGAATTAAGGGACGCATCGTTGTGCCAAGCGTCGCGGTCTTTTGTGCATCGTTAGATTGAGAACGCTCCAGTACTTGAAGTCCCATGACATCGCGATAAAACGCGACCATATTGTCGAGATCGGCAACCTTGAGTGTAATGGCACCGATTGTTGTGTTCGGATGAATCATTTAATGTCCTACTAAGGCGAAAGAAGAAACATGTTGGTTCTTAACTGTTCAAGTAGCGGTGTTCAATGCCGCTAAAATTAGGGAGCCGAATACCGTTGTTTAACAATGTTAGAGCTAACTAGCTGCTGTGCCAGCGGGCGACTGGTTTGCGCTACGGCTCTGGCGGCGCCGCACCGCAATGGTGATGAGACCGGGAATGCCCATCAAGAGCGATATTTTCAGGGCAGAGGCAACCGCCCCCAGCACAATCATTAGCGGGCCAGACATGCCTTCGAATCCGTCTTCAGCGTCGCCACCTTTTGCCTCACCGCTTGTGGTTTCGGTCGAATACTCAGCCCGAACCCCTTCAGCCCATGCGCTACTGTCGAGTTGTGCAACCCCAAGCATCATGAGTGCTGAGAAAATTGTGATAAACAGTGTCGCTAGAACGGCATCTTTAAGCGTTGGCATCTCTAGTGACCTCCCTGAACCTGCGCGCTTCTTGCAGGTCTACGCAGAACGTATTTATTAAAATTCGTGACAATCCACTTCCAATGCATAGCAAGGTGAACGCCGATTACTATCGTCATTAAATTAGCGCTCATGTCATGCAAACTTGACCAAAATGGGTCGATGACCATCGTGATCCCGAGCGCAGGCAACGCCGCTTCAGAAATCAGCACACCCGTAAAGGTCGCAACAACAAACAAAAAGAACAGCAGCCAGTCCAACACGTAGTTAAATCGTGCATCGGCCGGAACTTTCTTAAACAGCCGCTTCGTAATGTTCACGATCCACTTCCAATCCATAATCAAGTGGATAAAGAGCGGGATGATAACGACAAAACTTATCCATTCATGGATGGGGATGCCGGTTGCCTGTGGCGCGAGCACGAGCACCATGATTATGAAGAAGAGTAAGTTGACCCAAGCACGAATTTGCGTGCTGCTTCTTTTTTGTTTTGGTCGCGTGGTTGATCTGATTTGTTGTGTCATAATATTTATTGACTTGCGCTTGTGTGTGCCATAAATTACGGGCCCTGATTTCGGCAAGCCATCACCTCGAATGACGATAGCTTACTAACTCGTTGTTTTCAGAATGGCTCTAGACGACTGCGGGGAGCGGTAATACCTTTGTACGACCATAAGTTAATACGGCTGCGAGAATGCCAAGAACGAGTGGCGGAATCATTTGTGAAACGGGGTCACCGATGGCGATATGGGTAACAATTGCGCCAATCATGGTTACGACGAGCCCCAGAGCTGCTAAGCGAACCAACTGGGGCTGAATGCCAGTCACCCATGGTAGGATCAAACCCAACCCACCGGCTAGCTCGGCCAAGCCAGAGAATCGAACAAGCGCAGCCGGCACTTCAGTTGTCCATGCCATATTGGCCGCAAGGTCAGGGATTGGGGTGATTAGTTTTGTGACGCCGGCCCCAATAAAAACGAGTGCAAGCAATACCTGTAATATCCAAATTGCGTATTTCATCTGTTTCTCCTAAATAGTCGCGCAGCTTATTGTTACATTCTCTCAAGCTAAAAAGCTGCGTATTGTTCTGACATTGAAAAATGCCGTTTATAAGTGGAAGGGCTTATCGTAGCCCTTCACGGTTTGTAAAATTGATAATGTAAATGCCAATATTCGTGGTCGCTTAGGCTGGAACTAGAATGAAGCGACCATAGGCAACGAATGCTGAGAGCAACGCCAAGACGACGGTCATCATGATTGCCATAGCCCCATCCTTTCGTTGAACATGTAACAAGGCTGCACCAATCATCGTGCATACGAGACCCACCGCAGCGAGCGGCGTCAGCCAGGGCAAAATCCCAGTTAGATGTGGAAGTAGTAGGCCAATACCCATTAGAACTTCCAAAATACCTATCATGCGTAGATTACTGTCTGAAACTGAATCAACCCAAGCCATATTTTCGCCGCCGGATTCCTTCAGCTCGGCCTTTGACTTTGATGCTTTCATGCCACCAGACATTAAAAACAACAAAGCCAATAATATTTGTAGTACCCAAAGAACAATGTTCATATTTTATCCTCGTATTATCGTTGCTTCTTTAAAAATAATTGAGTTCATGCATGTATGGTAAGCACAACAAAGCCAAAACTTTCGCTTTTTAACTCGTCTAGGCATCGCGCGTTGCTTAACCATCGCACGTTGTTTAACTATCGCATGTCATGTACAATACTAGTGTAGCTTGAAGTCTGATACAACCAACAATCTTGGAAAAGTGATACTTAAACAACAAAAAGTGATAAATGTTGCCTAATAAAGAAAAATTAGACCCACGCGTCATCCGCACCCGTAGAGATTTGGTCGCGTCAATGTGTACGCTCATGCGAGAGAAGTCGTTCAATAAAATCAGCGTTCAAGATATTGCCGAGGAGGCAATTATCAATCGCGCGACCTTTTATGCTCATTTTGAAGACAAGTTTGCACTGCTGGAATATTTAGTTTTGGGTGCGTTTGAGGAGAGACTTACCAGCCGGATTGGATCGGACATAGGGTTTAACAGTGAAAACATCCGGCTCCTAACGTTGACAACGTGCGAATTTCTTGAGGAATTTAACGTAAGACATTCGCCTCGTCAGGGCGGGGGGCATCCGCCAATTGAGCGCATTGTTCAGCCGCATATTTACAAGGTGCTTTTGAGTTGGATTGAGGCGTCCGAGCAGGGGGCGGCAGGTGACACACCGCAGACGATTTGCACTGGGACGGCTGACGCGCTTGCAACAATTACGAGTTGGAGCATCTTTGGCTCTGCTCAACAATGGTCACATGGGACGCGCAAAGTTTCGGCAGAAGCGCGCACCGATCAAATCATGTCATTCCTGATGCACGGTATTGCCCCATAGAAAAACACGCAGTATGCTACTCATTTCCCAATATTGGCAGCGCTAGTTTCAACCTTCATTAATAGAAACCCTAGCCCCATGCAATATATATTGACTACCAACCCCTGCAGATATGAAAAAGGCCACCCAAAATGGCATCAACCTGACGTGCCTTATCAGGACACGCAGGTTATCGCGGCGTTTTTGACAAAATAGAAAGGATTCATCCGAGCTTTGTGTGAAAGGGCAATTTGGGCGAGCAATACAAAACGCGCTTGCGTAAAAGGTCGAAATTGGCGCGACCATACATCTGCCGCTTGACAAATTTTAAGCGGTTCACATTAGGGTATAAGCCTATTGCGATATGATGAAGGAGTGTAGAGGATTTGGCAGAAAGGATAAACTGGAGGAGAGCAAAACTGGAATTGCCCCAATCTAATGGACAGTGAGTTGTGAGCCAATGAGCGAGCGATGATAGCGCTGCTCAAAGGCGACAGGATTTAGATAGCCGATGCTGGAATGCTGCTTATTCTGGTGAAAACGATCAGGTTGTCTGGCTGAAAACGATCATGCTGTCCGCTGAAAACGATCGTCTAAAAATGCAAAAGCTGGAAGTATCATGATAGCGTCACTGGGCGTTCTCGCGCAAGGGGGAATTGAGCTTGCGACGAGATTCACCAGTTAGATTAAGACGGTAGGCCGAATGCAGAATTCTGTCCAAAAGTGCGTCGGCCAAAGTGGGGTCAGAGAACCAAACACGATACCCCATTGCCAGATCGGATTATTCAGTTCGTCACGGTAATTGACCCAACCCATCCGTTTTACAAGCGCAAACTGCCCGTTGTGGCGCAGACAAGCCATGTCGGTAAAGAATACGTACGTGTTAAGCTGGAAGAAGGGAGTTATCGTTCGATACTGCGTTCATCGACCGATATGGATATGAGAGCAGAGCAGTCGCGCCAGCAAGCATTCAATCAAATCCAAGTATCCGTTGGTACATTACTATCCGTTGCCAAATTAATTGCCGCACGACAAGCGGCAAAGGAGTTGCAAACGGATGAATCCAAACAAACGAGACAAACGACACAATCGAACGAAAAATGTAACGCCATCACTGTGGCAGATGTTAAATCTGAGCCAACAGAAGCAATTGGTGAGCTGCATTGCAGCGATGATACGGTCAGCACAGCAAGCGACCGCGCAATGCGGAGGGGAAAATAGCGATGTATCCTGAACAAGAGAGCAAGATAACTGTCACGCATCAAGCGAAAATGGCCTACGTGTACATCCGCCAATCAACATTAACGCAAGTGCAACAGCACAATGAAAGTACACAATTGCAATATCGGTTAGTTGACCAAGCCGTGAAGTTGGGGTGGCCGACAGATAGAGTTATCGTCTTGGACGAAGATTTAGGGAAATCGGGAGCCTCAGCGGAGGATCGAGCCGGGTTTCAGCGTTTACTGGCAGAAATCGGACTGGGACATGTAGGCTTGGTGCTAAGTTATGATGCATCAAGATTGGCACGTAATAATCGAGATTGGTATCAACTCATCGAGTTATGTTCATTATTTGGTGTGCTAATTGCAGACAGCCAAACAGTTTACGACCCGCGCCAGTATCACGACCGCTTATTGTTGGGCTTATCAGGCATCATGAGTGAAGCGGAATTGCATCAAATTCAGTTGCGAATGCATACAGGACTGCTCGAAAAGGCAAAACGAGGCGAGTTAGAAGTGCAATTACCTGTTGGATTAGAGCGTTTACCCAACGGGGAAGTCACGCGCAATTGTGATGAAGAAGTCCAAGCACGCATCGAGCTAGTGTTTCACAAATTTGAGCAATTAGGTGCAGCGCGGCAGGTGGTTGTCTATTTGCGCCAACAGCAATTGCGCGTGCCAGTCCGACCGCTGGTTGGTGTGCATCCGTATCCAATTTACTGGCGGTCAGCCACCACCAGTCGAATTTTGGCCATCTTCTGTCAACGACAATTAGAAATACTCACTGGCGACAATTAGAATTACCCATTGTATTGACGAGTAGCATACGCTTTCTGGACAAGTTGGCTGGCAACCTGTTCCAGAAAGGCATGAGATAAACGGGCAGAATTGCCCAGATAGGCATTGTGTAACTTAGCGTCTTTTTTGAGGTAGGCATACCAGTAAAAAGAGTGGCGGCGTTTCTCCTTGCGAATCG
>JAUIAP010000033.1 GCA_030425205.1 Anaerolineae bacterium | reverse complement strand
GCCGGTGTTAAACATGCAGTGTGACCATTTTCATCCGTTCCAAGTATTGGCCGACATGCTGACGATTATGGAAGAGTTTGGTGATCCGCGTGGCAAGACGATCAACGTCAGCTACGCCTATGCCAAGAGTTATCAAAAACCGATGAGCGTGCCGATCAGTCTGATTCTGCTCATGACGCGCTACGGGATGAACGTGCGCTTGACGCGACCCCCAGAGTTCAAGCTGATGCCGCAATACATTGAACAGGCGAAAGAAAATGCGAAAAAATCACGCGGCTCGTTTGAGATTTTTGACGACTTTGATGAAGGGTTCAAAGGCGCAGACATCATCTATCCAAAGGCGTGGGGCTGCACGTTGACAACCCCAGATTTAGAAGAGTCCGCCAAAATTTCACAGCAGTACACCGACTGGATTTGCGACGACAAGCGCATGGCACTCGCCAAAGACCATGCTATCTACATGCACTGTTTGCCAGCAGATCGTGAGATCGAAGTGGCAAACAGCGTCATCGATGGACCGCAAAGTCGCGTTTATGACGAGGCGGAGAATCGGTTGCATGTGCAGAAGGCTGTGATGGCGTTGACGATGTAGGGCGTGGTGCGTGGTGCGTGGTGCGTGGTGCGTGAGGGGTTGCGATGAACTATTCGAAGTGGGAAGCGTCTGTTCCAAGTGAAATAAAAGGGGATGCACTGTGGCGAATGGAAGTTTACCGTCATGCCTTGTTCTTGGGTGATCTGTCTTGGCACGATGTCCTGAAAGTTGGCAAACATCGACAAATGTGGTCGGTGAGTGACCAACTGTATCGGGCTTCAGGCTCGATCAGTGTCAATATTGTAGAGGGCTATTCACGCGGTGGTGGGCGGGATCGTGCAAAGTTCTACGAATATTCTCTTGGTTCCGCACGAGAATGCCGCGATTGGTTTTCAAAGTACGGCATGTTCTTGGCGTGGATGTCTTTCAACATCGACTCCAACTGTTGACTAAAATTATCAAACAGTTATTGACGACAATACCTAAAGAAAGAAGCAAAACATTCCGCGAATCATCGCCTGAATACACAACAAACTCCTTATGACACCACGCACCACGCACCACGCACCACGTAATGTCCTCCATCTGGAATGCGTCATATGTGGCGATACATACCAACCCAATGAAGCTGCCTATGTTTGTCCAAAGCATGGGAATGAGGGGATTCTTGATGTTGTTTATGATTATGATGTGGTGAAGGAGCGTGTTTCGCGGGAGGAACTGGCGCGGGATACGAGTCATCCAACCATTTGGCGTTATAAGGCAATGTTGCCAGTTCGCCAAGATGCAGAGGTTCCACCGCTTGCTGTTGGTGGAACCCCCCTCTATCAAACAGAACGTCTCGCCGCTGAACTTGGCCTCAAACACGTCTGGGTCAAAGACGACGGCCGCAACCCAACCGCCAGCTTCAAAGATCGCGCCAGCGCAATCGCCGTCGTCAAGGCAAGGGAATCAGCCAATACGCAACACGCAATACGCAATACGATCATCACAACCGCCAGCACTGGCAACGCAGCGGCAGCGTTGGCAGGGATTTGTGCGAGTATTGGGCAAGAGAATGTGATTTTTGTGCCGAAAAGTGCGCCAGAGGCGAAGATCGCGCAGCTATTGGTGTATGGCTCGACTGTGTTGCTCGTTGACGGGACGTATGGGGATGCGTTTGAACTTTGTCTGGAATCGGCCGAAACCTACAACTGGTACAACCGCAATACGGGCTACAATCCCTACATGACGGAAGGTAAAAAGACGGTCAGCTATGAAATCGCCGAGCAACTCGGATGGGATGCGCCAGATGTCGTTTTTGTCAGCGTAGGGGATGGCTGCATCATTGGCGGCGTGCACAAGGGGTTCAAAGATTTGCTGGCGATGGGCTGGATCGAGCAGATGCCGCGCATTATCGGCGTGCAGGCGGAGGGCAGCAACTATCTGGCGGAGGCGTGGGAGAATGGGGAAGATGTGTTATCTAAGCCCGCGATTGCCGCAAACACGATGGCCGACAGCATCAGCGCAGGATTGCCACGTGATCGCATTAAAGCCCTCGCCGCCGTCAACGAAACAAACGGTGCCTACATCACTGTCAGCGATCAACAAATTTTGGCAGCCATTCCAACGTTAGCGCAAGGCTCGGGCGTGTTTGCCGAACCTGCTGGTGCAGCGGCGTTTGCGGGATTGCAAAAAGCTGTCGAAAGTGGCCTTGTCAATTCAGATGAGCGCATTGTCGTGATCAACACGGGCAATGGGTTAAAAGATATTCGCGGGGCGATGGCGAGTTTGAAGGTTGAGCCGTTTGTGATTCGGCCGAATATTGAAGATGTAAACGCTATTTTCAAATAGGACGTATTGCATATTGGGTGATCTTTCTACGCAATACGCAATACGCAATACGCAACATGATCGACTTAAAAACCCGCGACGAGGCCACCCTCACCCGCGCCGTACAACGCGCCAAAGAGCGCAACATTATTATTCCAACCTTCACGCAAATGCGTGATCCTAGCAAGATTCCCACCAAAATTAAGAACGAACTGCGCGATATTGGCCTCTGGGACTTGAATCCACGCAACCTGTTTCGCATCAATTGGCACAATGAGCCAACCGAATCGGGCGGTGGTTATGGGGATGTCAATCACATCGTTTTACCGCCAGCGTTGACGGGGGTGGATGCAAAAATTGTCGTCATCTTGGGGCATTGGTTCCCGACGGGCGCGCACAAGGTCGGCGCGGCGTTTGGCTGTTTGGTTCCGACGCTGGTGACCGGGCAGTTTGATCCGACGCGCACCAAAGCGGTTTGGCCCTCGACCGGCAACTACTGTCGCGGAGGAGCCTATGACTCAAATTTATTGGGATGCGAGTCAATTGCGATTTTGCCAGAGGGAATGAGCCAAGAACGCTTTGATTGGCTTGCGACAGTGGCAGGAGAAACGATCAAAACACCCGGTTCGGAAAGCAATGTCAAAGAGATATTCGATAAATGCTGGGAGTTGAGCGAATCGGGGCAAGATTTGATGATCTTTAACCAGTTCGACCAGCTTGGCAACTATCTTTGGCATCATGAGATTACCGGACGGGCGATGCAGGAGGCGGTTGAGGCGGTCATGGAAAGCGGGGATCGCTATCGCGGCATGTGCGTCACGACCGGTTCGGCCGGCACTATTGCAGCGGGTGACTATCTCAAGAAGCAATATCCTCGCAGCAAAATCGTGGCGAGCGAAGCGTTGCAATGTCCGACGTTGCTTAATAACGGTTTTGGCTCGCATCGCATTGAGGGGATCGGCGACAAGCACATCCCGTGGGTGCATAACGTCAAGAACACCGACATGGTGATGGCGATTGACGACGCGGCGACAATGGCGTTGATCCGTCTGTTTAACTCGGAGAGTGGACAGGATTATTTGGAGAAGGTGGGAGTTTCGGCCGAAACCATCACCAATCTGCACCTGCTCGGCATCAGCGGCATCGCCAACATGCTCTCCTGTATCAAGTTCGCCAAATATTATGAACTCGGTAGCAGCGACGTCGTCGTGACCGTCGCCACAGACTCGATGGCACTCTACGCCAGCCGCCTGCGTGAACTCGAAGATGCAGAAGGAGCATTCACCGAAACCCACGCTGCCGCCGCCTACGCTCGCTATCTGCTCGGCGAAAATATCGCCAATGTCCAAGAACTCGGCTACTATGACCGCAAGCGCATCCATAATCTCAAATATTACACATGGGTCGAACAGCAAGGCAAAACGTTTGAGGAGATTCAGGCGCAATGGTATGACGACGATTACTGGGAGAGTATTGCGGGGAAGGCGGATGAGTTGGATAAGCTGATTGGAGAATTTAACGAGCGGACGGGACTTTAGTATTGCGTATTACGTATTGCGTAAGACAGTTAACTTTACGCGCTATGCAATGGGCACTATAGATTATGAAAATTGCAATTATTGGTGGGACAGGCCCCGAAGGTAGCGGACTTGGTTTCCGTTGGGCGGCGCAGGGACATGAGGTGATCATCGGGTCACGCAAGGCAGAACGGGGCGAAGAAGTGGCAGCGGAGTTGTTGAGTAAGCAGCCTGATTTTGCCATCTCTGGCACAGACAACAATACGGCGGTGGCGGCGTGTGATGTGGCTATCTTGTCTGTGCCCTATTGGGCGCAGAAATCGACGCTTGAATCGCTCAAAACGGAGCTGGCGGGGAAATTGTTGATCACCGTCGTTGCGCCGACGGGCGAGAAAAAGAGCCGCGTTTTGAAGCTGGAGAGTGGCCTATCAGCGGCCGAAGAAGCACAACAACAGCTAGGGGATGCCACCCGCGTCGTCGCAGCCTTCCAGAACATTGGCGCACACCATCTGCTCGATCTTGATCACGAGCTCGATTGTGATGTGTTGGTGTGCGGTCAAAAAGCGGTTGATAAAGACGTGGCGATGCAGCTGATTGCAGATGCCGGATTGCGCGGTGTCAACGCTGGGGGACTCAGCAATGCAAGTGTTGTGGAGGGCATGACCTCACTACTTATTTTCATCAACATCAAAAATAAGGTGCGCGACGCGGGCATTCGGATCACGGGTATTTAACCATTTACACTGATGGTCGCAAAGGTGAGTTGTGTCTTCATGAAAGTGGCTGACCTAGAGAATAGTGCGTGGTATGTATCCAGGTCACGCACGACGCACGACGCACCACGCGATAGCGAGTTGGCGCAGCATATTGGGAGGGCAATGGGGCGCGAGATGTTAGCAGCGGCACTGCATGCATCTCATCTGCACACGAAAAAACTGCCAGTTACAATCAATGGACAGAACAACTTTGGAGATGGTATAGTGCCTAAAAATTGAGTGAAGACCACGCGGGTCGCGCTCGAACTTATGGAGAAACGCAGATGTCTACAGATAAAAAAGTCAAAGGTCCCGCATCTTACTTCCCGTCAATTGAGGAAAAATATGGTCACCCCATTGACTACTGGCTGAATCTGATCAAAGAGAAAGAGGGGATGAAGCATATGGAGATCGTCAACTGGCTCAAGAGCGAACATAGCGTCGGGCATGGTCATGCAAATGCGCTTGTCGCCTATCATCGCGCGCAAAAACAGGATTAAATTTCAGTGTTACTTATTCGCAATGCGACGATTATCACGCCAGATGGCCCAGTTGTGGGAGATTGTTTGCTTGAAGATGGCAAAATTGTGGCAGTGGGGGGGGAGATTTCGGCCGAAACCCACCGCATGATTGACGCAACCGACCGCTATCTCGCACCCGGCTTTATCGACTTGCAATATAACGGTGGGTTTGGGTGTGATTTTACGGCCGATCCGTCCACCATTGTGGAAGTCGCAGCCCAACTCCCGCAGTTTGGCGTAACTTCATTCTTACCCACCATCATCACGTCCCCACTATCGGTCATCGAACAGGCACAACATGCGCTGCGTGCCGTCATCCCCAATCCGACGTCTGCGCTCCCCTTGGGGTTGCATGTGGAGGGGCCCTATCTGAATCGGCAGAAGAAGGGCGCGCATAATCCTGCATACTTGCGAGAGCCGAATGTTGCTGAGATTGAGGGGTGGTCGGCCGAAAATGGCATCCGACTCGTGACGCTTGCACCAGAGTTGGCGCACGCGCATCAGCTGATCGAGCGACTGACAGAGAATGGTGTGGTCGTCGGCGCAGGTCACTCGATGGCGACGTTTGATGAGGCGATGGCGGCGTTTGATGTCGGAGTACGTTACGGGACGCATCTGTTTAATGCGATGCCGGCGTTGCATCATCGCAACCCTGCGCTGGTTGGCGCACTGCTGGCAGATGAGCGCGTGACGATTGGGATTATTCCCGATGGGGTGCATGTCCATCCCGCGCTGGTCAAAATGGTTTGGCAAGCCGCGGCGGGGCGGCTCAATGTTGTCACCGATGCGATGGCGGCGATGGGTTGTTCGGTGGGAGAGTATCGGTTGGGGGATCGGGTTGTGACGGTCGATGAGACGAGCGCAAAATTAGAAGATGGCACGCTGGCGGGGAGCATTGTGACACTCGATTTGGCGGTGCGAAATTTGTGGCACTGGACGGGCTGTTCGATAGCGGAGGCGGTGCGAACGGTGACGGAAATCCCGGCTGATTTGTTGGGGTTGAAGGAAAAGGGGCGGATCGCGGTGGGGTGTGATGCGGATCTTGTTTTATTGGATGGGGAGCTACAAGTTGTTGGCACCATTATTGCAGGGAACTACAGCGATTTCTAAAACACGGCCTTCAAAAACCGAGTTTCTGCCAGAAACTCGGTTTTTATGGGCTTACAATTTACATCCCTACAACGAGACTTCGCCAAAAATCCTACGGCTAAAGCCGAAGGCTGATACGCGAAACGCGCTCAAGCGCGTTGTTTGCAGTGTGTTTCAACGCACTTTATGTACCAGCCTTTGTACGCGAAGCGGGGGCGGTAGCCCTATTTTAACCACAGGCTCTTCAATCAGTCCATTGAAGTCTCGTGGTAGTATTAGTATTGGGAGATAAGGTGGTATGAGGCTTATAGAAACAAATCTCTTTCGGGAAATACATGAGCAAGATGTGGTTATCGGCCGATTTTTGAACGATGCGGCTCCTGCTGTTGAAAAATTGGTTGCTGCGATGCGGTCGCAGGGGGTTGACCATGTCGTGATTGCGGCACGCGGGACGAGCGACAACGCGGCGCGCTACGCCCAATACGTGCTGGGTGCATTTAATGGGTTGCAGGTTGCGCTGGCAACGCCGAGTTTGTTTTCGCTGTATGATCGGCCGATTACGTTCGGCAACGCTCTTGTTCTCGGCATTAGCCAGAGTGGGCAGAGTCCCGACATTGTGAGCGTCTTGGCGGCGGCACAGGCGCAGGGGAAGCTGACTGCGGCCATCACCAATAATCCCACATCGCCATTGGCACAACAGGCCGATCACGTGATTGCATTGCAGACGGGGGATGAAAAGGCGGTCGCGGCGACGAAGACGTATACGACATCGCTGGCGGCGATTGCTCTGCTCAGCGCGACGTTGGCAAATGACGATGCACGTCTTGCAGAATTACACACTGTTCCAGCCGCCATCACGCAAACATTGACGCTGAATGACACAATTGGGACGCTCGCTCCACGCTATCGCTACATGCAGCATTGCGTGGTGATCGGGCGTGGCTTTAACTATGCGACGGCGTTTGAGATGGCGTTGAAGATGAAGGAGTTGAGCTATTCGATTGTGGAGCCGTATAGTTCGGCCGATTTTCTGCATGGCCCCTTCGCTATCCTCAATGAAGGATTTCCCGTCTTCATCATCGCCCCCAATGGTCAGTTAACGGATGAGTTGGCTACGTTTGCGGCACAGGTTGGGGCGCGATCGGCCGAAACGATTGTGATTAGCGATGTCGCTGCGCTACTTGATGCGGCGACGATTCCGCTCAAACTATCTGCATCGCTCCCCGAGTGGCTTTCACCCTTCACCACCATCGTTGCTGGACAACTTTTTGCCATGCACCTCGCTGACGTGCGCGGGTTTGATGTCGATGCGCCGCGTGCAATCCGCAAGGTGACCGAGACAAATTAGCGACACAATCAATGAGAATGGAAGACAGCCAAGTCGCCACCTGACCGCGCACGCTGCGCCACAGTAGCTTCGCATTGCCCTACATCCTTACACAACTGTTACAGACATTTCTCCACCAAATTGCAAAAATAATCTACAATTAGATCTAATTTGAAGGGAGAATAAAATGATCGAATTTCTTTTGCAACCTTGGCCGTGGTGGCTATCTGGCACCATGATCGGCCTAACCGTTCCACTACTCTACATTCTTGCAGGCAAAGCATTTGGCATTTCGAGCAGCTTGCAACACATTGGCGCGGCCTGCACCCCGAACACCTCATTTGACTACATCCGTAATCACGACTGGCGGGGCGGAATCTGGAATCTCGTCTTTGTCGGTGGCATCATTGTCGGCTCGTTTTTTGCCGTCAATTTCTTTTCATCGTCACCTGTCGAATTCCTGCCCGCCAGCTATGATTCGTTTGGCGGCGCCATGCGCTTGCTGTTTGGCGGCATGCTCGTTGGTTTCGGCACACGCTATGCCGGCGGCTGCACCTCTGGACACGCGATCACGGGCATATCAAATCTTAACTGGCCAAGTCTTGTCGCGACCATCTTCTTTTTCGTCGGCGGTCTGATCGTCACATGGGGCTTCGGCAGCCTCATTTTCTAGGAGTAGGCATAATGGCGCAACAAACAATTGCACAACCTAAATCTAGCATTGGCATGTCAACCGCGACCTATATCCGCGTCTTACTCGTTGGCATCTATTTCGGCCTTGTCCTTGTCAAGTCTGAGGTCGTACTCTGGCAGCGCATCCACGATATGTTCCTCTTCCGCGAGCCGTACATGTATCTTGTGATGGGAACGGCGGTCGTAGTCGGCGGCATTTCAATGCTGCTGATTAAACGCTTTCAGGTCAAAGATATGACGGGCGAGCCGATTGTCTACCAGCCGAAGCCGTACCACAAAGGCATTATCTTTGGCGGGATGATCTTTGGGATGGGATGGGCGATCACGGGCGCATGTCCGGGACCAATTTACGCGCAAATTGGTGGTGGAGAATGGATCGCAGCGTTGACCTTTATCGGCGCAATGGGTGGGATGCATCTGTACGCATGGCTGCGTCCGCGTCTGCCTCACTAATTTGAGCTTGTCTTTACTGTAACACCGTTTATCTCGCCTTTTTGTCAGAATGCTCGAACGGGGCGAGATAAACGGCGTTCACTTATTAACCGATTGAAGTCATATGCCGTCTACCTAGCCTCTAGGCCAGATGCGCGTAACATGAAGTATGTAAAAAAAACGACCACCTGTACGGTAGTCGCTTGATGGGAAGAGGAGAGCTAAAGATTTAGCTTACAAATTTTCTATCGCAAGGAATGCCGCCGCATCTTCACGGCTGCGAACTTGCAGCTTCTTGAGAATGTTGTGCACATGGTTTTTGACAGTGCCAGACTCAACATAGAGGCGTTTTGCAATCCGTCGATTGGTCAATCCTTGTCCAACAAGTTCGAGTACCTCGCGTTCACGCTTCGACAGTTTTTCATACTGGCTGCGATATTGATGGACATGGTCGAGCTGTGCGCTGATCATGCGCAACTCTTGGACACGCTGCATGAGGCAAGCCGCCATGCGTGCTGAAACACGAGCGCGGTTAGACTCAATCGCATGGATATTGCGTACTAGCTCTGAATAGGAATCGCGCTCAAAAAGGTATCCTGAGCAACCTGCTTCGATAAATGCCATTGCGGCAGCCTCTGACTTCTTCAATCCGAAAACCAAAATCTTACATGCTGGATTGACCTTGACAATGCTATGGACGGCCTTGAGTGCTTCATCCGTTGGGACTTCGGCTTTTAACAAGACGATGTCACATAGGGTGAGTTGCCTGCCAGCCTCGCTGACAGAATTAGCATGGCCAATAACATTAATCTCTTCTTCGTGCGTCAGGGCCTTAGCGGTCATATCGCGTGAAATAGAAATGTCGTCAATGATGTAGATGTTGATCATATGGTGTTTCCTTTTGGGTTTGAATTTTAGAGTGCTTAAATATGTCTACAATCATTGTAACATAGTTGGACAAAATGTGCATAGGGATATTTCCCCATATTTTCTTTGAATTTAGTAAGATTGATGGCGCTGGTACATAGGGTATCACCCCATAGCGGCCTGTTTTGGCGCGAAGAGCGGATCGTGCGCTAGATCATGGATGGGCGTAGCGGTGATCACCACCGGTAGACCCAGCGAACTACCACCGATATGCCATCGTCAAGTGATTCAAACTGTATGTTGTTGAGGGGGAGTACAATCTGTCGACCGATTGTCTAGGTTTGCGGACGCATACGTAATAGCCACAAAACGGCAAGCGCACAGATAGTTGAAACGGTCAAAATCACGACAAGACTCTGCGAGCCGGCACTCTCAAAATATCGGCCGATAATCCAAGGCAAAAACATCCCACCCGCACTCGCTGAACTAAACAGCAACCCTGTCACCGTGCCGGTCAGCACCATGCGTCGCTCGGCCATCGCCAACGTCGTGGGAAAGATCGGCGCCATCGCCGCACCAACGACAAACACACCGCCGCCCACCAGCCATATGCTACCCTGTTTGCCTAACCCAACGAGCAACAATCCCGCCAAAATTGCCCACAGACAGCCGCTGACAATCAGCATGGGGCGCAGGCGCGTGACAAATGGAATGATCGCCAAACGGCCGACCGTCACGGCACCCCAAAAGAGCGATGTTAAAAACCCCGCCGTTGTTTCGGGCGCAGGCAACGCTTGCACGTAGGCAAATAGCCAGCCGCCAAAGCTGACCTCCGCACCCACATATAAAAAGAAGAAAATCGCAAAAATGATCAGCAGCCGATAGTTGATGGGTGCCGAAACCGTCTGCTCGTCTACAACTGGCCGAGGCGGGGAAGGTTGACGCAATAGCCAGACAGCGGCCGGCAATAGGAGCGCGGCCAAGACAGCATAGCCAGCCCTAATGCTCCCGCTCCGCAGAACTGATTGCGCCACAATCAGTGGCGCGAGAAAGCTGCCGACCCCTGCAAAAAAGTACATGCCATTCATGAATGGCCCGACTCGTTCCCCATGCGTCCACACCAGCAAGATGTTGCCGCCGACGTCGATAAACCCCTGTCCAATTCCGACCAGCACCAGCATGCCGACCAGCACCCATTGGCTCCCGACTGCTGGTAACACGAGGAGCGCAGCAGCGGTCAACAAGAGCGTGCCCGCCAACAGTTGATTCCCTGCAAGCCGGTCGTACAAGCGTCCGCCGAGCAGTGATCCCAGCAGATAACCAAACGAACGCCCCGTGATGAAGCTGCTGGCCGCCCGTAGCGAAATGCCGATATTATCGGCAAAAAAGGGCAGACTCGGCCCCAATGAGGCCAAAATTATGCCTAACCCAAAAAAGGCCGCGTAGTAGCCGATGGTGCGGCGCAGATCGGTTTGCATACTCAGGAAGGGTCCTTGCGCCAGCGGGCATAGGCACTTAGAAATGAAGCTTGATCGTAGACTGTTTCGGCCAGCCCCAACCGTGTCGCGAGGCGTGTCAGTTGCGGCGGATCGACATAGGTCGTTGCCAGCGTTTCCGCTTGGGCGATAACCTCAAGCACCGAGCCGTCGAGCAACAGTTTGCCCTGACCCATCGCAATCATGCGCGTAAAGTTTTCGACCGCAAAATCAATGTCGTGGCTGATGGCAATGACCGTTTTGCCGCGTTGGTGCAGGGTTTGAATAATTCGGCCGATACGCGCAATGTTCGCCGCATCTTGTCCTGTTGTCGGCTCATCAAAGATTACCACAGGGGTGTCCATCGCAATGATCGATGCCAACGCCACCATCTTGCGCCACGTCGGCGATAGATCATACGGGTTTGTCTCCCGCTGATCGGTCAGTTCAGTCAGGGTCAGCGCATCTGTGACCAACGACTCAACCTTTTGCGCGTCATACCCCAAATTTTTGGGGCCAACCGCGACCTCTTGCGCAACGGTGCGTGAAAACAGTTGGTCATCGGGGTTTTGAAATACATAGCCAACCCGCGCCGCTAACTTGGCGACCGTGTGTTCGCGGGTGTCCCAATCACCGACCAACACCCTGCCGCTTGTCGGTTTGAGCAAACCATTGAAATGCTTGACGAGTGTCGTCTTGCCTGCCCCGTTTTGACCCACAATCGCCAGCTTTTGACCTGCCGGAATCTGAAATGAAACCCCGCGCAACGCCTCAACACCGCTGGGATAGGTGAAATGTAAATCTTGTAGCTCAATTTGCACTGCGCATCTCCCCTTTGCTAAACCCGGCAACCGCTTGATCTAATGTGATCGGCAACGGTCGTTCTGCGGGCCAAAGCTGTTGCGCCTGTGCCGCCCGCGCCGTCGTTGTGTAGTTCGACACCACAATGTTGTGTTCTGGCAAGCGGGGGTCGGTCAGTACAGCTTGCGGTGTGCCACTGGTCAGCAGTTCCCCATCTGCCAATGCCACGAGGCGATCGGCGAACTCTGCCACCCATTCGATCTTATGCTCCGCAAGCACAACCGTAATCCCCTCTTGACTCATCTGTTTGATCACTTGAAACACCTCGCGCGAACCAATTGGGTCGAGTTGTGAAGTTGGTTCATCCAACACCAAGACGGCTGGCTCCATCACCAAAATCGAGGCCAACGCGACCCGCTGCTGCTGCCCACCCGAAAGCGCATAGGGGGAGCGATCTGTCAGGCTGCTGATATTGGTCATCTCAATGACACGCTCTAAACGCTGCTTCATCTCGGCACGGGGTACACCCAAATTTTCCAACCCAAATGCCAGTTCTTCATACACCGTGTACTTCGATCCAGACATCTGATTGAAGGGATTTTGAAAGACCAACCCAACGTTGGTGACCCATTCACTCAATGAAGAAGTCTGCGTTTCCTTGCCAGCGACATGGACTGTGCCAGTCAGCTCTCCCTTGTAAAAATGGGGGACGAAGCCTGCGATGGTGTAACAGAGCGTCGATTTGCCGGCCCCATTTGCCCCAATGATGGCGACAAACTCCCCCGCCTCAATTTGCAGCGAAAAATTTTTGAGCGCAGGCGTGTCGGTGACTGGATATGTGTACGTTACATCGTTTAGCGAAACGATAGCCATAGGCGGCTCCCTATCGTGAGAATAATGATAGCCAGACAGAGCCAGCGAAAAATTTTCTCGATACGACTGTCTGGAATTTCAAATAGGCTTGTTTTTTTGCCCGGAACGGTGAAGCCGCGTGCCTCAATGGCGATGGTGCGTTCTTCAACATCGACGAGCGATCCGAAAACAAGCGGCCCGACAAGCGGCAAGAGCGAGCGCACGCGATTGCGGATGCTGCCCTCTGTTTCAAAGCCACGCGCCCGCTGTGCGTCAATGATGGTCGCGGCCTTGACCTGCATCTGTGGCACAATCTGGAAGGTGGAGGTGATGACATAGGGCAATGCACCGGGCAGGCCGCGTTGCGCCAAATCGCTCATCAATGTGCTGGGATGTGTGGTCAACAACATCACCAAGAATGAACTCACCAAAACAGCGATGCGCGTGACCAATACAAATGCGAACATCACCCCTTCAATCGTCGCTTCCAAAACCCAAATCTTAAAAAAGACCGTCTCGCCACCGGGATAGAAGAATGCCTGCATGACAAATAGAAAGAGAATGATCGGGAGCAATATGCGCGAAGCCGTTTTCACAAATGGTCGCCACACTTTCCCCACGATGGCGAGTGGCACAACGACCAACAGAAACAGACCAAGCGGAAGATAAAGGCCGGGCCCCAAAAAGGCAACCAGAATGAGCGTGAATACGGCCGTCAATTTCGTGAGTGGGTTAAGTCGATGCAGTGGCCCATCTACAGCGACAAAAAGTGACATTCGATCTTGCATAGTCAGTCGTTCCGTTTAGGCAAAACAGTGGGACAGACGCTGCCGCCTGCCCCTGCATGTTGTTGCAAAAAATTAACTTGTGGCAATGTTGGCTGCGCGTGGCAAACGCGACAGATAGCGCGTCGATAACCCTTTCACAATGCCATAGGCCAAGAAGCAGGTCGCAATCTTGTCGATCGGCTCGACGATAAAGTTCGTGCTTAACACGGCCGAGACTAAGTCCTGTCCCGTTTGCAGCAGGAATGCGGTGATAAAGGATGAGCCACTGGTCGTGATGCCACCAAAAAGATAGACGGCGATGGGTGTCCCAACAATTGCCGCCGTCAAGGCGAGTACAACCCCGCTGCCAGCAACTTTCACCCATGACTTAAACCAGCCAGCAATCGCCAGCCAGCCAGCGACAAACCCGATCATCATGGCGACCGGGAACCACGGCAGCGCATTGGGATCAACCGCCAAGCCCCAAATCACGTTTGATAAAATACCCGTTGCCGCGCCCGCCCATGGGCCTGCAACGATAGCGACCAAAACCGTGCCGATAGAATCCAAGAATACCGGTAGTTTTAGAACCGCCACAATTTGTCCAATCACAATGTTGATGGCGATGGCGACAGGCATTAAAACCAACGTCATCGTCGTAAAGTCTCGTTTAATCGTGTCCAGCAATTTCATTACAGTCTCCTAAATGTAACGACTCAGCCGTCATTCCCGCGCAGGCGGGAATCTACTCTGGCACGCCGAAGAACGGATACCTGCGAAGGCAGGTATGACAGATTCTTTTCCAGAGAGTCTGAGTAGTTACTCTTTATCAAAATGTTGGTGCAACATTGTCAACAATTGGCCTGCGGCGAATCTGTTGACCTCAAATCTTCCCAAAAACGACGAGTGGATTGCGTAATACGCACGGTGGTCACATTTTTTCCATATGACAGCCTCCTTGCCGCAAATGATCACAATTGTACTAAATGGCTGGTGTCAGACTGTGGGCAAGCGACTCGATGCGCTCAAGAAAGAGTTCTAAAAAGTCGCGTGGACGCACGCCCAATGCAACCTGCATATTCGGCTCTTGCTTGTTCATGCGGTAGAAGTCGGCAAATGTCTTGCCCATTGAAACCCCACCCGCAATATCGACATCGACATAGTGCGCTTCGGCATCGACCAACTGGGGTGCAAAGGCTAATGCCAACGCAAGCGGATCATTGATGACACATCCCTCGATCGATTGATACTCGTCATGGAACTCCATGTAAAAACGGGTTGAGTCGGCGACGAACTGGGTGATTGGGGATTGAATCTGCAAGAGGCGGTTGACATCCTCTTTAGTCAGCACGACTTGATAGGTGACGTCGAGTGGCACCAGCGTCAGCGGCATTCCAGAATGAAAAACGATGTGTGCGGCGTGGGGATCACAGAAGATATTAAATTCGGCGAGGGGGGTCGTGTTGCCACCCGCGCGGATGGCTCCACCCATGATGATGACCTCTTTGACCGCCGTAACGATACGTGGCTCGCGCCGGATTGCCATGGCGATGTTGGTCAGCGGGCCGATTGGCACAAGCGTGATCTCACCGGGTGCGGTCATGATGCGCTCAATCAGAAAATCGACCGCATGGCTATCAATTGGCGCGACATCTGGTTCAGGCAGTGTCGCGTACCCCATGCCGCTGTCCCCATGCGTTTCAGGGGCGATCAATAACGGTTGCAGTAGGGGCCGCTCTACACCGAGCGCAATGGGAATGTGGGTTGCGTTTGCCAACGACAGAACGCCTTGTGCATTTTTCAAACCTTGTTGGGCGGTGCAGTTCCCGCTGACGATGGTTAAGGCTTCCAGCTCAACCTCGGGTGAGGCCAACGCGAGCAAGATGGCGAGTGCGTCGTCAATGCCGGGATCTGTGTCGATGATGATTCTCTTTTTTGTCATGCTGTTTTGTCTCTGAGATGAATGTTTCTAGCTCGGCCGCAGTTGGGAGCGAGGGTTGTGCGCCAAATTTTGTGACAGCTAAGGCGGCGGCGGCGGTGGCGCGTTTGACCGCAACTTGTAGGGGGTGGCCATGACTAAGGGCGGCGGCCAATGTGCCGATAAACGTGTCGCCCGCGCCAGTCGTATCAACAACGTTGACTTGATAGGCGGGAATGTGCTCGACAACATCGGCCGAAACCAGCAACGCCCCATCCCCACCCAACGTCACGATGACCGTCTCGATCCCATCGGCGCGTAGTTGACGGGCGGCCGTTGTCACCTCATCCAGCGTTGTGACGGGTAACCCTGTCAACATCTGTAGTTCGCCTTCATTTGGCACAATAATGTCGATCTGTTGCAGCAGATCGCGGCTAATTGCATGTGCGGGTGCGGGGTTGAGGATAACGCGCACACCGTGTTGTGAGGCGAGTTGGGCCGTTTGTGCGACAGCTTCAAGGGGTATTTCAAATTGGAGCAGGAGCAGCTTGGCTTGAGAGAATAGGGGGGTGAGTTGTTCAAGATCGGCCGATGCAACCCGACCGTTGGCCCCTGCTGAAATAACGATGCAGTTTTCACCCTGCTGATCGACAATGATCACGGCCGTTCCCGTCACAGCGTCTTCATCCTGTATGACGTGTGTCACATCCACGTCTGCTGCCGCCAACGTACGCCGCAGTTCAGTTCCAAAGTCGTCGTTCCCAACGCGCCCTACCATCGCAACGGCTGCGCCTTGTCGCGCGGCTGCCACCGCCTGATTGGCACCCTTGCCGCCGGGAATACGCTGCAAGCCTTCCCCGTGAATCGTTTCACCCGCACGGGGTAAGCGCGTCGTTTGGACGACCAAATCCATATTCAAGCTGCCTACGACAACAATATCTGTCATCATTCTCCTTTCTTCAATGGCGCACATGAGTCGCGCAACACGACAGTTGGCTCAAGCACAATCCGCTGTGCGGCCAGGTTGGCGTTTGCCGCCGCGCTCATCCGCAACAGGATACGGTCTACCGAGATCTGCGCCAGTTTGGCAACAGGTTGTGCCACCGTTGTCAGTGCGGGCGACACGGCTTCAGCAAATGCAATGTTATCAAACCCAATGATGGAAAGCTCAGCGGGAACAGCGATTTGACGCTGTGCGGCCGTTTTCAACGCGCCGATTGCCATCATATCGTTACACGCAAATACGGCCGTTGGTGGTTCTGCCAGTTGCAACAGTTTATGCAGTGCCAGTTCGCCGCCGCGTCGCTTGAAGTCGCCAGCCACAATGTATTCAGGGTGGATCGTCAGCCCCGCAGCGGTCAATGCTCGACGAAAGCCATCCACACGGTTTGCGCTTGGGGTCAGTTGTGAGGGGCCCGTAATGCAGGCAATGCGTCGATGACCCAACTTGATGAGATAGTCGGTGGCCGCATAGCCCCCTTTTTCGTTCTCCAAGATGACTGTGTCAATTTGCGCATGGGAGGTTTCACGATCAACGATGACGACTGGCACATTCATCTTGGTCAAGCGCTTGAGCTGCGCGTATCCTGCGCCTGCCGCAATAAAGATGATGCCGTCCACCTGCTTGGCAATCAGCGCATTGATGTAGGTTGTCTCTTTCTGTTCGTCGTCGTCGCTGTTACACAGCAGCACGCCATAGCCGTTGGCAAAGGCATGGCCTTCAATTGAGCGGGCAATTTCTGCGAAAAAGGGGTTGGAATTATCGGGAATGACTAAGCCAATCGTCTTGGTTTGACCGCCACGCCGTAAGCCACGCGCCAGCGCATTGGGCTGATAGTCTAACAACGCCATCGCATCATGCACCTGGGCGTGCAATGCTTCGCTCACAAAACGTGTGCCGTTGATGACGTGAGATACGGTGGAAATCGATACGCCAGCTGCTTTGGCGACATCCTTGATCGTGCTCATTGTGCCTTCTCAACTTGATTTACAGACGTTCAGAAAAACGTTTGCGCAAACGTTTGTATCACAGATCGGATTATTGTCAATGCTGAACTGTCTAACACCGTTTTTACGCCGTGAATGGTGCGAGCAACACGAAACGCCACCGTCTCAAAGTGGTATAGAACGTGTCACACTATTGGTTCTGTTGACATCTTGATTGCGGAGGTAAAGGAGAATAGTCTGCCACGTGGATCGCACGGCTGTTATGTGGTTTGTCCGAACGGTGGCAACTTGCGCTCCCACCCTGCATTTACGAGGCACATTTCAAATGGGTGAAAACTGTCGTTCCCACGCAGGCGAGAATCCATTCTCTGAGCTAGATGTTCCGGGATTTCCATACCGCAGAGTTTCGGCGTGTCATTTCCGAAACACACCTCTTTCTAAGCCGCCAAGACGTTATCAATCGTCTCAAAAAAGGTGTCGATCACATACGGCTTTTGCAAGAAGGCATTTGGCCGCTCATCGACCAAACGATCCAGCGAACTCGTTTCACTATAGCCAGAGGAAAGTATGATCTTGACCGCTGGGTCGATTTGCTTGAGGCGTAAAATCGTTTCGGCCCCATCCATGATTGGCATTTGCATGTCGACGATGACGAGCGAAATGTTGTCGCGGTTCTGTTGGTAACACGCGATACCCTCCCGTCCATTTTCGGCCGTTAGGGCTTGAATACCCATGAGGTCAAGCAGATCTGTAATTGATTGCCGGACAAGACTCTCGTCATCAATCACCAGAACGTTCTTTACCTTTGACTGAATATCCCACTCGTTCAACACTTGTTCATCAGCGACGACTGGCTCGCTGCTCAGCGGTAGCAAGACGGTAATGCGTGTCCCGCTTCCCAATTCGCTGTGCAGATGCAAGGCACCGTTGTGTGACTTAATGATGCCCAATGTGGCGGAAAGGCCCAATCCACGTCCGTGTGTTTTTGTTGTGAAGAAGGGATCGAAGATGCGCCGCAGCGTTTCGGCCGACATACCAACCCCTGTATCTTCGACGGTTAGGCGTATATAGGGGATCGCCTGTGGTTCATCGGTGATAAATCGACCTTGCTGTAAATGATGTTCTTTACCGTTGGAGAGCAGGCTCGTGCTGATAGTGACGCACCCTTCCGACCCGGAAATTGCCTCAGCCGCATTGATGACCAGATTCATAACGATCTGCTGCAACTGACCGCTATTTCCATCGACCAGCAGTGAATGCGACGATTGATTAAAACGCAACTCTGCGCGCCGGTCGATAAAGGTGTCAAACAGTTCTCGATTGTCGTTCAGAAGCTCGTTGAGGTCGACAACTTCAGCCATACGCTGCGGCTTGCCTGCATAGTCCAACAGTTGGCGGGTTAGGGTGGCGGCGCGTTCGGCCGAATTCTGCGCCTTAATAATATGAGATTTGATCGCAGGATTCTCTTCTTTGAGCTTCCTCAGGGCGACTGACTGCTGGGAGACAATGCCCGTCAATAGATTGTTGAAATCGTGCGCAATGCCGCCGACTAGAATACCGAGAGATTCTAGGCGTTGCGCTTCCATTGCGGCCGCCTCCGTCGCCTTGCGCTCTGAAACGTCGGTCACGGTGCCGATCAGTAATTTAGGCTGTGATGGTTTTCTGCGTCCCCGCACGAGATACCAGCGTATTCCATCAGCAACCGTCTCAAACTCAATTTCAGCCTCTAACCGCTGTGTTTGTCCAGCCGCTATACGTTGTACTTGTTCTCTTAATTTTGCGCGTCCTTCTGGCCGAATACGCTTGACCAACGCGCTAAATGGGATATTCGCCGTGTCTGTGCCGATCATCTTGATGGACTGTAGATCAAATGTCACGCAACGTTCCTCAGGCTCATACTCCCAAATGCCGAGCTTGCCCGCCTGTGTTGCGAGCAGGTAGCGTTCCTCGCTCTCCAACAGACGTGCCTCGTTGGACTGAATTTCGGCCGAAGATTGAAACAGACTGGAGGTGACAACCCCAGCGATTACAACAAAAATGGCCGCCACCATTTGCGACGTGAGAAACATTCTGCTGTATCGTCGAGACAACTGCGTTGCTGCCACACCGTACCATGTGTTGTACTCTCGCAACAGATTATTGGTTGCTCGTTCGAGTTGTTCAAGTTGATCTATCAGTTCGTCGCGCGTCATGTCAGTGGCGCTACCCAACACAAACTGCATGCGCAGTGCATCGGTCGCACGCCATTGTGCACCCAGATCGAAAAATTTCTCGAAAATATTTGTCGCAATCAGTTCATCGGCATAATGACGTTCTAATATGTTGACGCGGCTTTCAACGATGTCTGCTTGGAGGAGTAGATCGGCCGCTGGTGCATCTGCTTCAATCAGCACCATATATAGCAATGTCTCACGTTGTAGTTGCGCAATCGGACGCAAGGCAAAGTTCGCATCACCGTCCTGCAAATAAGTCAGGTCCTGCATCTTACGTTGCATATAAACGGTGACAACAAGCATAACGACCAAAAAAATCGCTGTGATAATCAGCGATGACTTTGCGTGGTCGAGATGAAGCCAGCGCAATGGTTGCGGAATTGTATGTGAGCTTGTCGTTGACTCCTCGTTCATCTTACGGTCAACGATGCAATCTGCCAGACCCAACGACTGTTGTATTCGGCGCGATCAAAGCGAAAATGATCGTACGGATAGACGAGCATTGCGGGGCCAAGATCGCTGGGCTGCATATATTGACCGTCTGCCATCATCGCAAAGATGACGGGGTATTCGTACATCTCTTCAATTGGCACGTCGATCTGATAATCATTGAGCGCGAGCACTTCAAGCGTGGTTGCCCCATCTTCAATTTGCAGGACATCGAGCAAATCGCTCATCAGCACACCTCGATAGGTGATCGGCCGATCTTCAAACGGGTCTTGAACTGTATACTCGACCACACCAAGTGATTCAAGCGTTGCCACGTCGAACTCGATCACCTCTGCGTTATCATTCGCATCAATGCGACCCGAGACGGTCAAGATAGGTGGATTGTTAAGCGGGGGGATGTCATCACCAGCGGCTAGCTGACCGTCAGATATGACTGTGTAGACTAATTTGCTTCTACATGCGCCACTGCCTACAAGCAGCAACGCCATCAGGAATGTCAATTTGAAAGTGCGCAACATGTCATGCCTATGTCTTAATTGGGAGCAAGATGGAAAAAGTTGGCTCCGTATTCTTCTGCCAAAGTTTGAAGCTCAACGTTTGTCGTTAAGGCTGAGTCGTTACAAGGGAACCATGATACTGATTTGCAACTCAATATCTGGTCTGCTGTGATAGATGCAAGACCTATAGTCATTATATTAGGTGTATAAGAGTCCGTTAAATAGGAAATTGCTCTTATGTTAGGTGCCATTTCGTCACCATAGCATCTTTGTTGCTGCATAATTGGCTAAATCACAAGTGACGGTAAGCCGTCACCGCACCACGTAGCACCACGACTGCCTCCTTTCAGGGGGATTAGGATGATAGTTAACCACCAATGAGGAACCTGCCCATGTTGAAATTTGTTGCACTTTTATGGTTTGGGATGACGCTGTTGGGCTGTGTTGCCTATGAGACCAACGCAGAGGCAACTTCGACGGCCGCGTATCAGCAAACGTCGAATGCGCTTCTTGTGGAAAACGAAGCACGTATCACTGTGTCACCACCGACCGCCACCCCACAACCCGCAACGCCAACACCAGCTGATATTCAACCGCCTGCACTGTTGCCGCTCTACCGCAGCGATTTCCCGTTTGATTTTGTCGTTGAACGCTACACTTACACCGTCACCACGGATGAGGGTCAGCAAATCCAAACGGTGAAAATTGAGCATAATAACCTGCAACCTGCGACTCGCTACACAATTAATGGGATTGAAGATTACGTAATGCAGGTCACGCTCGTCGATGAGGTTGTCGACACCGTGGGTGCAAATGGGGTCTGTGAGACAGAAGCGGCCGCTGAATTTAATGCGCGACCCCTCCTCAACTATCATTGGCTCTACATCTACAATACCCTCGAATTTTTCCAACCCGCCGATCCGTTTGCAGGCCGTTCCAACAACTTACCGACTGAACGCTACACCTTTGCCCAGCGTGCCTTAGTCGATGCGGATGACCAAATCGACGGTATTGTTGGCACAGTTGAAACGTATCACTTCAACAACGAAGCGTATATCACGCTGCACGCGACGATTGACGCGCTCGCAACTGGCAACCCCGTCACGGGTCAGACCGGCGAATCTCACATTAACTATCGTTATGATCTGTCTATTTTGGATGAAGGGTTTGGAATTGAACGCCCTGTGAACTGCACCAGTTCGATGGATAGCGGCGTTCAGAATTAGACAGGCAACAAGATTGTGAAAGTTGTGCCAGAGGGGTTGTTTTCGGCCGATTTTGCCACAGTTGACTCAACCGCAATTTTGCCTCCATGTGCCTGCACCAACGCCTGTGCAATCGCCAGCCCTAGCCCCGACGACATGCTGCCGCTGCGCTCGCGCTGCCGTGACGCATCGACGCGATAAAAGCGATCAAAGATGTGTGGGAGCACATCGGCCGCGATACCACTGCCCGTGTCGCGCACCTGCAAAAGGACCTTGTCGTCGTCGGCGGCTGCGCTCAACACAATTTGCCCCTGATCCGTATAGCGCAAGGCGTTTGAGACAAGGTTGTTCAACACCTGTGTCATGCGTTCTGTATCGACGTGGAGTGGGGGGAGTGAATCGGCCGATTCGATCCGCAGTTCAAGCCCCTTCTGCTCTGCCTGCATGATATAGGCCAAGCCTGTGCGTTCAAGCAACGCCTTTGGCGCGACCTTGCGCTTGTTCAGCGGCAGCCGCCCCGCATCGACCAGCGAGAGCGTTCGCAGGTCTGTCACCAGATGTTCGAGATGCCCCACCTCATCATGCATAATTTCAAACAGTTGGGGCGACCCTTGTAGCGTGCCGTCTTTTAATCCTTCGGTGTACCCACCTAAAATGGTCAAGGGCGTGCGTAGGTCGTGCGCGATGTCGGCCGTAAGCTGTTTGCGTTTTTGACTGGCGGCGGCGAGATCATGGCTCATACGATTGAAGGCACTGGCTAATCGGCCGATCTCATCCCCGCCCTGCACAGCCACTTGCGCCCCCAACTCGCCGTCGGTCATCTTTTGCGTCGCTTCCGTCAATGCGCGAATCGGGCGCGTCAAGCCGCGTGACAAGACGGCACCCGCCACTAATGCGAGTGCCGCTGCGCCCGTTGCGCTCAGCAGCGAGGCGCGAATCACGTTATCGAGAAACTGTGTTTCCTGTCGGGAGCGGTTGCTCCACTTGTCGTATTGGTCGTAGGTGTGTTGATTACTTTTCGTAAACAGCGTTCCAATCGGTTCGCCATCTACCTCTAGCGCGATTTCTTCCACAAACAATTCAGGTGCTTGATAGGGCGGGATAAAAATCGTTTCGCCCGTCGCATCGAGCAACATCATATCCCCCCACAACGGATTAAATGCCGCTTTCCGCTCGCTATCATCGCCCCATTCACCGTTCGTGCTGTAATACGCTTCCAGTTCTGCTTTAATCTGCTCCGCACCCATCGACGTGACAAACTTATCAAACTCACCGCGCGTCGAGTAGGAGGTCAAAATCGCCACCAATGCAGCACCGAGAATGCCAATTAGCAGGAAGGCGAGGGTGAGCTTTGTGGTCAGGGATTGTATAACGGGATGCTTCATAATTGATCGTACAAAGATGGTTCAATAAGGGGTAAGAAAATGTATTGATGCTGTTTCTTCACTAGCAACCAGCAACTAGCAACTATTTACACTTACGGCGCGCATTTTGATGCGGTACGCCATACCGATTTTACACATCGGCCGAAAACCGATACCCCAAACCATAAATCGTCTGCACATAGCGCGGTTTGTCGCCCGATGGCTCGATCTTTGCGCGCAAGTTGCGCACATGTACGTCGATGGTGCGTTCATACCCTTCGTAGGCATCGCCAGAGATGCGCTCCAAAAGATCGAGACGTGAGAAGGCGCGGCCCGGGGTTGCCATCAACGTATGCAGCAGATCAAATTCGGAAGGGGTTAAGCTAACCGATTGGTCGCCGACTTTGACGATGCGACCCGCCACGTCGAGCGTCAACTCACCTGCTCGCAACACTTCCTGATGCGTGCGTGATCCATCTGTTGTGCGACGCAAAACAGAGGCGATGCGAGCCAGCAGTAGTCGAATGCGAAACGGTTTTGTCACATAGTCATCCGCGCCCAACTCCAGCCCCAACAGCTCGTCCGACTCCTCAACCTTCGCTGTGAGCATAATGACGGGCGTGGTCGACTCGCGGTGATGGGCCTGCATAAACTCCGTTCCGTCCATTTCGGGCATCATCAAATCGAGCAAGATCAGATCGGGCTTCTCGTAACGCGCCACATACAACGCCTCACGCCCGTTGCCCGCTTCGACGACGCGATACCCTGCCTGCTCCAAATAGAGTCGCAACATATCGCGTACTCTGCGCTCATCATCGACAACCAAGATTGTTTTCATGCGGGAAATTATACAGCGTGGCTATTTAGAAATTGTGAAGATCGTGCATGGGAACTGTTGCACACGTATGGCGTCCTCAATGTCCGGCCACGACACCATTGGCCTTGAGCGTGGCGATTTCGGCCGAATCATAACCAAGCTCTTCTAAGATTTGTGTCGTATGCGCGCCCAATGCCGAGCCGACGTGTTTGTACTCAGCCTGATAGTCGGTGAGCTTGATCGGTGTGCCGACCTGTTGTTGTGTCGAACCATCTGGCTGTGGCACGCCAACCAACATGCCGCGTGCCTGCGTCTGTGGATGTTGCAGCGCGGCAGTTGTCGACAAGACGGGTTCCACACAGGCATCATAGTCGGCAAAAATGGTCGTCCATTCAGCGACTGTCTTGCCTTTGATGGCTGTGCGAATCGCTTCCTTGATCGCTTGCTGGTTGCCCACTTCAAAATTAAGACCCCGTGTAAACAAATCGTCGCGGCCGATGGCGGTACAGAACTGCTGCCAAAATTTCGGTTCGAGCGAGCCGACGGAAAGCCAGCCCCCGTCTGACGTTTCGTAGAGATCATAGAAGGAGCCACCGTTGAGCGTTAAGCCTTCCCGCTCAATCGGCCGATCGCCCACAATCGCCCCCGCCGCCTGCATACTGTTCCACGCCACCGAGCCATCGTGCATTGAAATATCGACATGCCCCCCATCGCCAGTTGTCATGCGTCGAATCACCGCGCTTAACAGCCCGATCACCAGATGCAAACTGCCGCCACCAATGTCGGCAACTTGTGTGGGGAGGGGCGGCGGTGGATCGCCCCCATTGCGCCCATAGTGACCCAACAGACCCGAGAGGGCGAGATAGTTGAGGTCATGCCCTGCACGGTCGCGCAGGGGGCCGCTTTGCCCATAGCCAGTCAATGAACAGTAGATGATGTTGGGGCAGATCGCCTTGAGTGCGGCATACCCAACGCCGAGCCGATCCATCACGCCGGGACGCGACTGCTCAACGATGATGTCATACCCTTGTTCGGTGATCAGTTTATGGACGATTTCGGCCGAATCTTCCGCCTTCAAATTCAGTCCCAAACTGCGCTTGCTGCGGTTCAACAGACCATGGCCTGCCGAGACGCCATTCTCATCAAATGGCGGCAACATCCGCGTCAATTCAGGTCGGTTTGGGGCTTCAATCTTTAACACATCCGCACCCAAATCAGCCAGCATCATCGTTGCGTAGGGGCCGGGCAGGAGCGTTGAGAAATCGAGGATTTTGAGGTGCTTCAGTGGTGCGGACATGAAATGTGTCACCCAATCAATGGGGTGCGCTGGCAATTGGAACTTAATGGATTGATTAAAACATCCTACGGTTAAAACCGAAGGCTGGCACATAAAGTGCGTTAAAACGCACTGGCGAGCAACGTAATTTGGCGTTTTTCGCGTATCAGCCTGTGGTTTTAACCATAGGTTCTTGGATTCCCTCGCGATGTTAGCGCGAGAACCCGTTAGGCAAGGTCAAAACGGTCTAGGGTCATCACCTTGTCCCAGACGGCGACAAAGTCACGCACAAACGTCTCCTGCGCATCGTCGCACGCATACGCTTCGGCAATTGCACGCAGCTGAGAGTTTGAACCGAAGATCAGATCAACACGCGAGGCCGTCCACTTCAGTTCGCCCGTTACGCGGTCGCGCCCTTCAAACGACTCTTCAGCATCCGAAGTCGCTTTCCAGATCGTTCGCATGTCGAGCAAGTTGACCAAGAAATCATTGGTGAGTGTTTCAGGTCGGTGGGTGAAGACGCCATCTTGAGATTGTCCCGTATTGGCGTTTAAGACGCGCAGCCCACTGAGCAACACCGTCATCTCTGGCGCGGTTAGCGTCAGCAGTTGCGCCCGATCAACGAGCATCTCTTCGGCCGAAACGGTATACGTGCCTTTTGAATAGTTGCGGAACCCATCTGCATTGGGTTCCAACACGGCAAACGCTTCAACATCGGTTTGTTCCTGTGACGCATCGGTGCGACCCGGTGTGAATGGCACGCTGACAGCATGCCCCGCATTTTGCGCCGCTTGCTCAACCGCCGCACAGCCACCCAGCACGATTAAGTCAGCCATCGAAACTTGTTTTCCGCCCGACTGCGCCGCGTTGAATGCCGTTTGAATCCCCTCAAGCGTGGCAAGCACTGTCGCCAGCTGCGCGGGTTGATTGACTTCCCAATCTTTTTGCGGTGCAAGCCGCAGTCGTCCGCCGTTTGGTCCACCGCGCTTGTCGGAACCACGAAACGTCGCCGCCGCAGCCCATGCGGTCGAGACCAGTTGCGAGATCGAAAGACCTGATGTGAGAATCTCACGCTTCAAATTGTCCACATCCTGCGCGTCAATTGTTTCGTAGGTCGCTTCTGGAATCGGGTCTTGCCAGATCAGTTCTTCTGTCGGAACCAATGGGCCAAGATAGCGCGAAACAGGCCCCATGTCGCGATGCGTCAACTTGTACCACGCACGTGCAAAGGCATCGGCAAACTTCTCAGGATTTTGCTGATAGTCGCGTGCAATCGGGCCGTAAATTGGATCGAAGCGCAGGGCGAGGTCGGCGGTGGTCATCATCGGCCGATGTTTCTTCGCCGGGTCGTGCGCATCTTCAACCATATCTTCTTCGTCCACATCCTTAGCCAACCATTGGTGTGCGCCAGCGGGGCTTTTGGTCAGTTCCCAATCGTACTTAAACAGCACGTTTAGATACCCCATGTCCCATGTGGTTGGATTGGGCTTCCACGCCCCCTCGATGCCACTGCCGATCTGATCGCCCGCAATGCCAGTGCCGTGCGTACTTGTCCAGCCTAGCCCCTGTTCTGCGAGCGTTGCGCCTTCTGGCTCTGGGCCCACCAGCGCGGCATCACCCGCTCCGTGCGCCTTACCAAAGGTGTGTCCACCTGCCACAAGCGCGACCGTCTCGGCATCGTCCATCGCCATGCGGGCGAACGTCTCACGAATGTCGCGACCTGATGCGATAGGATCAGGGTTGCCATTTGGCCCTTCTGGATTGACGTAGATCAGCCCCATCTGCACGGCGGCCAACGGGTTTTCCAATTCGCGATCGCCCGTATAGCGGCTATCACCGAGCCACGTATCCTCCGCGCCCCAGTAAATATCTTCTTCAGGCTCCCAAATATCTTCACGACCACCTGCAAAGCCAAACGTCTTAAAGCCCATCGACTCAAGCGCAACGTTGCCTGTCAGCACCATCAGGTCAGCCCATGAGATTTTGCGCCCATACTTTTGCTTGATCGGCCAGAGCAAACGACGTGCCTTGTCCAGATTGACGTTGTCGGGCCAACTGTTGAGCGGGGCAAAACGCTGTGAGCCTGAGGATGCGCCACCGCGTCCATCACCCGTGCGATAGGTTCCCGCGCTGTGCCACGCCATACGAATAAAGAGCGGCCCATAATGTCCATAATCGGCCGGCCACCAATCTTGCGAATCGGTCATCAGCGCATGGAGGTCTTTTTTGATAGCTTCGAGGTCGAGGCTCTTGAATGCCTCCGCGTAGTTGAACGCCTTGCCCATTGGGTCAGACAGGGCAGAGTTCTGATGCAGAATCTTCAAGTTCAACTGATTCGGCCACCAGTCGCGGCTCGACCGGGTTCCAAATGCTGTGCTTGATCCACCCGTCATTGGGCATTTACTTTCGCTACTCATTTTGTAATCTCCAATCGTAAATAAAGAGCTATTTTCAAATTTACCTAATACTTTACCCTTATATACGAGCGGAGGCACTTGTAAAACACCGTCGTTAGGAAAATTTCGATATGAATCCATTTGAATGTTAAGGCTTGCGGCAGAGCAGCACCGTGGCGCGATCACCGCTATCTTCTCAGATGGACAGCCCCCTATGAATTAGGCATAATAACAGTAGTGGATGTTTGTGGCGCAGCGAAAAATTAGTCTTGCCTCCTCATAACTTGTTGCGACACAATGTGGTTGCTTGGTACCTCACTGCTAAGTGATCTGAATGGGAAAAACTGATGTTGTCGTTCACGTTATTGGGCCAAGTTGTTCTAACTAAAGACGGGGTTCCGTTGACCCGTTTCCGCAGTCAGAAAGAGGCGGCCCTCCTCATTTATCTTGCGCACAGTGGACAATCGCATGAGCGTGAATATCTCGCGGCGTTGTTCTGGCCCAATCGGCCGAGAGTGCAGGCATTAAGAAACCTGCGGACTGTATTGGCACGCTTGCGCAAACAGATTGGGGATTCACTGGTGGTGACGCGCTCGACACTCTCGCTTTCAGTTGAAAACAGACAAAATGTCGATTCTGCCCGGCTTCTGCAAACGTTAGATAAAGTTTGGCGCGTCGATTCGGCCGAAAAAGCCCACACTCTCCAGACCGCACTCGAACACTATCAAGGAGATTTCCTCGCCGATTTTGACCTATCCGATGCGCCACAATTTAACCACTGGATAATCGAAACGCGCGAACATATTTATCGGCAAGTTATCGCAGCCTATGAGAAGCTTGCCCGCTATGCACTGGCGACAGATGATGTCGAATATGGGCTGACCATCGTTCGACGTTGGCATCAGACCGATCCGCTCGACGAAACAGCGGCGATGCTGTTGATTCAACTGCTGGTCAAACAGGGCAAGGTGGGGGAGGCAAACGCCGAGTTTGAGCGCACTGTGTCGCTGCTAAAGGAGGAGCTTGATGTGGAGCCCCCAGCGGCGATGACGGCACTGATTGCCGATATTCGGCCGAAATCCTCAACCCACAGTCGCCACAATTTGCCGCCCGAGAATGATCAATTTATCGGCCGAAAAGCGGTCCAGCTTGCGATTGGGACACGGCTTGATCATGCGTGGTGTCGGCTTGTTACCATCGTGGGGCCGGGCGGTGTGGGTAAAACGCGCCTCGCCACCACCATTGCCCGCAGTCGCCTCAGCCACTATCCAGACGGCGTTTGGTTTGTCGATCTGTCGGAGATCGACCTTGACGATGATGATCTGGCCGCTGCGATTGCGACCGAAATTGCGACGATTCTCGAACTGCGTTTGAGCGGCTCGTCTCCCCCCATCGTACAGCTGCAAAATCACCTCCAGCACAAGCGCATATTGCTCGTGCTAGATAATTTTGAGCATCTGCTGACCGGTGTTCAGGCTGTCATCGACCTGATTCAAGGGTGTCAAACGGTTCAACTATTGGTCACATCGCGGGAAGTCCTGCGCTTGCGGGCGGAGTGGGTCATTAATCTGCGCGGGTTGGCTTACCCAGCGAATAAGCAGGACAGCTCTCCTTCTGATGCGCTAGAACTGTTTGCCTCACGCCGTGCACAGCAGCATTGGGAGCCGTTTTCGGCCGATGATCTCGCCGCCATGCGGGAAATTACTCGCAGGGTAGAAGGCTTGCCGCTGGCGATTGAGCTGGCAGCCGCCCTGACACGCGACGCGACGATTCAAGAAATTGCTGACCAGTTGCGTGATGGGTTTGACACGCTGGCGACCTCCTTTCGTGATACGCCAGCACGTCATCGCAGCCTGTACATCGTGTTCGAGATGTCGTGGCAGACGTTGACGCAGGCGTTACAACAGCGGCTGGCACAGCTTTCGATCTTTCGAGGCGGGTTTACAAAAGATGCCGCGCTGTTAGTTGTACAAGCTGATGCCGAGCAGCTTGCCGCACTCGCCGAAAAATCCCTGTTGACCTATGATGAATCGGCCGATCGCTATACGCTCCACGCGATTGTGCGCAGTTATGCACGCGCAAAACGTCAACCCAGCGATGTCACCCCGCAAAAACATGCGATTTATTATCTGACGCTGCTGGCTCAACACACTGAGACACTCCAGAAACAAACGCCTCAACACGCTATCGCGCTCATCCAGTCAGACATTGACAATGTGCGCCACGCATGGCAAACGGCGTTGGCGCAGCGGCAAACGAGCATGCTCGCGGATGCACTGACATCTCTCTCGCTCTACTATCAAATGCGTGGATTGGCGCATGAGGGGGAAGCGGTGATGCACAGTTCGTTCAACGCGCTCCGCGAAATGGGGGAGGTGGCATTGGCGACTCGTGTCGGATTAGAACGCGCACGTTTTCAAAATCGACTTGGCCTTTATAACGCCGCCATCCGAACGATTAAGACCGCGTTGCAGTTCGCTGACCAATGTGATGATCGCTGGGCGGAAGGGATGGGGCATGTCTGGTGGGGCGAGTCGCTATGGCGCTTGGGGGAGTACAAATCGGCCGAAAATAAGCTCAACCATGCCCTCAACATTGCCAATGCCATCGGCTCGACGTTTATCATTGGCTGGTCGCACCATCAACTCGGTATCATCTATGACATTCTGAGCCGCTTTGATAAGGCCTATGACCATCTGCAACAAGCGTGTGCCGCATGGCGCATATTGGACAATACCAACACGTTAAGCGTCAGCCTGAACAGTATCGGTCTTGTCCAACAGCACCAAGGTGATATACAGGCTGCACGGAAGACGATGGAGCAGGCATTGGCGATCTGTACGTCACAAAACAACCGACACCTAAAGTTTATGCTGTTGAATAATCTCAGCAGCATAAACATTCAGTATACTGACTATCTTGCCGCACGTTACTATTCAAAATTGGGGTTGGAGTTGGCAACCGAAACAGGCAATCTGCCGGGACAAGGGGATTGTTATATCAATCTTGGCATTATCGACTTTATGCAAGGTGAGACGGCCACGGCAATCGTCAATTTAGAACGTGGCTTACAAATTACTGACTTAATCGGCAATCGCCCGTCAAAAATCGTCGCCATGCGCCATCTCGCCAACATAATGAAGCAACAAGACGACTTGCAGGGGGCCTTACAAGGTTACAAACAAGCATTGGAGATTGCCCAACAAGATGGCCTCAAATATCTTGAATGCGTGACGTTGATCGATCTCGCTGAGTTATATTACAAACAGGATGCGACAGCGGCCAAGCAGTATCGTTCAGATGCGCTTGCCCTAGCCGCAGAACTCGACAACGCCACCTTGCTCAAGAGCGCACGTGACGTTGCCGAGCGTTTAAACTAATTACAACGCTATCCGCCGCAGTGTGAACCTGTCGCGCAGGCAAATGAGATAGTGGGCTGTAATGCGATGAGCAGGGTCAAGATGGTGGCAAGCGCGATTGACTTCCAATTGTTGAACTGTTGCATGAGTTGTCTCCGTAAAATGTGATTTGGTTTGTCGGCTTTTGTGTGAGCCGTTTTGTTGATCACAAGATAGAGAGGCAACGCACCCATAGCGCACCCATTCGTCATTCGCGATTTCTTCAATGGCAACGAATAAATTACAAGTCAAACTGCTTGGCCCCCTCCATGTTCAGATCGGCGAGAATTCGGCCGAATTTCGCACCGATGCCCAACGTGTGCTGCTGGCCTATCTCGCCATGCATCAGGGCAGCCCACAACGCCGCGACACGCTGGCTGGCCTGCTCTCGCCCGACCGCTCGAACAAGGCCGCCCTCACCTATCTCCGCAACCGCCTGACACGCTTGCGCGACACCCTCAGCGACGCGACCCCCTCCTACTTTGTCGTTGATCGCAAACAGATCGCGCTCCGCACAGACGACAACATCATGATCGATGTGATGCAGTTTGATCAGCAATTGGCGACCGTCGAGCGGCACGCCCATCGCCAATTGGCAGGGTGCCCGACGTGTCTGGCACATTTGCGGGAGGCGGTTGCACTGGTGCGGGGTGGGCTGTTGGCAGGGCTAAACTTTCCCAGCGACACATGGGAGGCATGGCTCGTCGGGCAGCGCGAATATTATCAACAACGTGCGCTGGATGCGCTGACGTTGCTGCGGGAGGCGAGCGCGGTACATGGCGCATGGGAGGAGGTGCTGGCGATCGCACAGCGGCAATTGACGCTGGAAGCATGGTTGGAGTCAGCCCACCGCGCCATGATGCAAGCCCACTATCAGCTCGGCGACCGCAACGCTGCGCTGGCTCAATATGCGCAATGCCAAGAGATTCTCTGGGACGAATTAGGTATTGAGCCAGAAGCGGAGACGACGCGCCTGTTTGAAAGGATGCAAGATCAATCAGGCGGGATTGGTTCATCTCCCGCTCTCTATCATGCAACGCTTCCAGTGCAGACAGGGGCATTTTTCGGCCGAAAAGCCGAACTGTCCCACCTGCTCAATTTGCTCGTCAACCCCACGAAGCGGCTTGTCACGCTCGTCGGGACGGGCGGCGTAGGCAAAACGCGGCTTGCGATCGAGGCGGGACAGCAGGTCGCCATGAACTTTCCCGATGGCGTCTATTTTGTACCGTTAGACACGCACGATGGGGCGGAACAGATCAAAATTGCGGTCGGTGAGGCGGCGGGGTTGGGGGAGACGGGCAAGCAGCTTACAGGCGAGCAGGTGATCGCCATTCTGCGCGACAAGCAAATGTTGCTGCTCTTTGACAATTGCGAAACGGTGCTGGACGAACTCGCATTCATCCCCACATGGCTCATGCGTGCGCCCCAGATCGCAATTCTGGCAACGTCGCGTGAGCCGCTCAACTTTGCGGCGGAATCAGTGGTGTTGCTCGATGGCTTGTCGTTGGATGAGGCTGAAGCGTTGTTTGCGGAGCGCGGCCAGATGGCGCGAGATGGGTTTGTGGTTACGGAACAGCATCGGCCGCAGGTGCACCAAATTTGTCAGCTAGTCGATCGCTCACCGCTTGGCGTTGCGCTGGCAGCGGCATGGGTGCGTCGTCGCTCTTTGCGACAGATTGTGGACTCGATCGGCCGATCGCTCGACTTTCTCAGCACGCGCCTACATGACATCGACCCGCGCCATCGCAGTATGCGCGCGGTCTTTGAAACGTCGTGGCAGTTACTCACCGCCGAGGAGCAGGCGATTTTGGCGGCGTTGTCTGTCTTTCCGACGACATTTTCGGCCGATGCGGCCTCAAAAATAGCTGGCGCAACCCTCTTTGATCTCGACGTACTGTGTGAAAAATCGCTACTACAACAGCAGCAAGAGTCGGAGCGGTATGGGATGCACAGTTTGGTGCGGCAATTTTCGGCCGATAAATTAGCCGCACGCACGCCAGCCATCGACCGCAGCTTTGCCGACTACTTCTTCGAATTCGCAGAGACACATCAACAGGCATTCCCACGACTTCAACCGGAGTGGCGCAACTTTTCGGCGGGGATCGCCAAGGCGCACCAACTGGAGGCGTGGCAGTTGGTGATCGATTTTGTGCGCGTGTTGGATGAGGCGTGGTTTCGACAGATACGCTATAGCGACATGCGTGCAGGGCTTGCGCTGGCGGTGGATGCGGCGACCGCTCTGCAAGATCGGGAGGCGTTGGCGAACGTGCTTTTGCGGTTGGGAGAGATTGAGATGGAACAGAATGCGTATCTTTCGGCCGAAACGCATCTCACCGTCGCGCAAAATCAGCTCCTGCGCTTGGAAGAAAGCGCAGGCATCGCACAGGCAACCTATCTACTCGGTCGAATAAAAGCGGATCAAGCGCAAGATGAGGCTGCGCTGGCCCTGTTTTTCGCCGCCCAACGCATCTTTGAAGACGAGGATGACGTGGCGGGCATTGCCCAATGTTTGAACATGATCGCGTTGTGTTACATGAAGCAACAGCCAGATTTTCAAACGGCGCGCACCTATTTTGAGCAGTCGATTGCCTTGCAGCGCACCGCGCCGTTGACCAGCACGTATGTCGAGGCGTTGCGCTATTTGGCACGCATTGACAGCAATGATGGCGATCACGCAGCGGCCGAAAGCTGCTTAATTGAAGCAGCGTCAGTCAGTCAACAGCGTAACGATATGGGCGATCTCGCCGCCGTGCTATTTGAACGCATGATTTTGTGCAAACATCGCCAAGAGTGGGCGCAGGCGGTGCGGTTTGGGCAGGACTGTTTGGCCCATTTTCAAAAGTTAGGCAGCTTGCGTTGGGAAGGGCAGATTAAGACGCAGTTGGGCATTTTGCATCAGGCGATGCAGCAACCAGAGCCAGCATTGGCTTTTTTCTTGGCCGCGCACGAAATTTTTGTGGCGTTAGATGATCCCTTTGAGCAGGCGCATTGCTACTACTATCTACACAAACTGTACGCTGAATCAGGCGCAAGCGAAGAGAGTCGCCACGCGCTCCAGTCGGCCCGTCAGATCAACGCAAAGCTAAATAGTGCGTGGTTGCGTAAATTGATGGATTGACGCAATTGGCGGTTATGTCGTTTCTATGTCCCAACGCTCGAATTACTTGGCCCACTATCCCCCCAATAGGTGATGCAGTTCGCCAGCTTTTCATCGGCCGTCGGTGCGGCGATCTTTGCCGTGCTGTAGCTCGCATCGATGATGGTGTGGCTGGGGATTTTTTTGTAGGCGACGCTGTTTGCGGTTAGCTGCTCCATGATGGCGTCGTACTCGTTTAGCGTGGTCACTGCCCCATTGCTCCATGGGATTTCGGCCGATAGTTCAGCCGCACTGCCCGTCCCCCATGCATTAAAATCGGCATTTGTAAGGAGGAGATGGGCGAAATGATCGATAATCGGCCGAAGCGTCTCCAGTGCCGTATCAATGTTGACCATCTCCTCAAGAAAGTCGTCGGGTTTGCTTGAAAGCTTGATGCGCTTGGGACGACCCGCGTCAATATCCAGCAGTACATATCCCCACCGTTGCAGGATGGCCGACCAGTTAGTGTCGAGCAGTTTGGCGACATTTGTGAAGTCGTAGTGGGTCGGTTTTTTCTGACTAAAAACACGCAGAATTTCAGATAAGAGATAGGGGCGCAGCACGGGGGTCGGATGTTTCTCATCATCTTTCCAAACCCTATCTTTATCGCCGCTGGCAAATAACGCTTGCAACCCCAATACCGTCAGCCCGCCCGCGACCAGACAGCCATACATGTCAGAAAAAATTTCCTCGCACCAACGATAGTAACGATTGCTGGCAAACTGCACGCTCTCGTCAGCAAAGCTCTTGCCGCTGGGCAATTTTGCCTGATGGTACATATAATGTCCCACTTCGTGCGGAATTGCCATCAGCTCAAACGCGGGCAACGCCTTGTGCTGGTCGGGACTAAATCCCGGATAGTAGCTCACCTTTGAGATGCGATCATAGCTGAGACCGATCAAGATAAATTGGTCACTATAGGGCAGATGATGGATGTGTGTTGTCGAACTCAGGAAGGTGATCGTGCTGACATGCGCGTGGTCGGGCAACAACCGCTTGAATGGTGCGATTGCCTTGATTGCAATTTTGTCCATCACGAGCAGGGGCGTGGCATAGTTGACAAAGTTATCTGATTTGCGCCGCCGCTGGACAATCGCGCGCTGTAAAATTTCAAAGTCAATCGCCACGTGCCGAAAACATTCACGGATCAAGTGCAGCGGAGGTAATGTGCCCGCTTTTTTGTGATCTGACAACGATTCCCGCATCATATTTACAAGCGGCGACCAAAAAAAGTTGTTTAAGGCATTCCACAAGACGTAGAGGTTTAGGATCTGTTTGACTTCAAAATCATCGGTTGTGGCCACTGCTGAATCGGCCGTTACGGGGATGGTTTTGGATCTTAGAAACCGTGCAAGCATATTGTTCAGAAACCAATGTTTCGATCCGCCTGCCTTGCCGATGTCACTTTCAACTTGGTTGAGCAATTGCTGGCGCAACGTGTCTGAATCGGGGTCAGCGACCAATGCGTTGACCAGCGTCTCGTAATCCTCCCCGCCTGATGCACTAATCAGCTGGACGAATTTCTTAATCGTAAACTCGTCGATTTCCAACAAGACGCTGCGCAACATGCTCACGGTCGCGTCAAGTGCCTTGTCTAAGCCCCCAATGCGCGCGAGCCACAGGTCAAGGTCAAAGAAGTCGTAGGAAATTTCGAGCGAATCATTGTTTTGCGTGGTCATGTAACATGCTCCGTTATCGGCCGATTTTCAGCAAAGTCCGCGCATTGTACCCCAACCTATCCCGCTCAATAAAACGGCCACAGCAGCGGCAAAATCGTGACGGCAACGATCAGCATGAGAATGTTCAGCCCGAAACCCACCCGCGCATAGTCAGAAAATTTATAACCGCCGGGTCCAAAGATCAGCACGTTGCACTGATGACCAATCGGGGTCATGAACGAGGTCGATGCGGCGAGAACGACCGCCATCACAATCGTTTGTGGCGAGACGGCCAACTGCTGGGCGACCTCGATGGCAATCGGGACGACCAGCACCGTGGCCGCAGCGTTGGAGATCACTTCGGTGAGCAGGGCCGTGAAAACGAAGAATGCGCCCAAAACGGCGAGGGGGCCAAAGTTGCCGATGTTTTTGACGACAAGTTCGGCCGAAAATGCCGCCGCCCCCGTCGATTCCAACGCCGTCCCCAATGGCAACATGCCTGCGATCAAAAAGACCACCTTCCAATCAATAGCCTGATGCGCCTCTTCAATCGTTTGGATGCGCAGCAACACCGTCAGCAGTGCGCCACCGACCATCGCCGCCTCAATCGCCAGCCAGCCGACCAGCGTTGAAACGATCACCGCGCCGAGAATGAGCAGGGAGAGCGTCACTTTTTGGATGTTGGGTGGTGGTTCAAATGCGGGCGGTGTTAACACGAGAAAGTCGCGGTCGTTGAGTAGCTGGGCAATTTGGGCATCTGTCCCTTGCACCAACAACGCATCGCCAACCCCCAACGTTAAATTAGCAAGATCGGTGATGACCGATTCGCCGCTGTGACGGATCGCCAGCACGGAGAGATTATAGCGCATGCGAAAATCGACTTGACGTAGCGTGTGGCCGCTGAGCGACGAGCGCGGGGCGATGGCGACTTCGCTGAGATGCAGGGTGGGGGTGTCGATGGCGGTTGTCCATGTATCGGCCGAAAAATCCCGCACCCCTTCCAATTTCATCTGCCGCGCAAACGCCAACTGCTTCGCCATCACTCCTTCAACCAAGATAACATCTCCCGCCTCGACAATCCGATCGGCTGCGGGTTGCAAGGTTGGGTTTTCCTCACGGCGGATGTAGAGAATGTTGACGGCGTGTTGCTCGCGGATGCGTTGCTGTTCGAGCGATTGTCCGAGTAATGGGGAGTTGGGCAACACGCGCATCTCCGTCAGATAGTTGTGCAGGGGATAGGCACTTGCCAACTTACCGCCCGCCGTGCGATTGGGCAGCAGCCAGCGGCCGACAGTCAACACATAGAGAATCCCAATCGTCAGCGCGACGGCCCCAATCGGCGTGAAGTCGAAAAACGAAAATGATTCCACCCCGCGATCGCGTAACAGGCCAGAGGCTAAAATGTTGGGCGGTGTGCCGATCAGCGTCAGGTTGCCACCCAGCAGGGCGGCAAACGCCAGCGGCATCAAAAAGCGTGACGGTGGGCGGTTGAGTCGTCGCGCCATGCTCATCGTTGGCGGCAGCAAAATAGCAACCGCACCTACGTTATTCATCACGGATGAGATCAGGCCCGATGTGAGCATCAACACGATCAGCAAACGTTGCTCATTGTTGCCCGCGATGGCGAGCAACCGATTGGCAAGCAGGTCGGCCGCACCACTGCGCTGCACGGCGTTGCTGACGATAAAGACCGCCCACACGGTGATGACGGCGGGGTTACTGAAGCCCGCAAACGCATCGGCCGAATTGAGCAATCCCGTCAAGATCAAGCTCACCAACACCAGCAGCGCGACCACATCGACCCGCACCCATTCGGTGATAAACAGGGCGATTGCCGCGATAAAAATGATTCCAACAGTGATGATTTCAGGTGTCATTCAGGGCAGTATAACCTGCACCTCCCACCTCACAAGCGACAAATGACGTACCTTACAGGGCAGTTTCCAAAGAGGACTTCGTGTAGTAAGCAGTACTACTGCGTTTCGCTCAATACGTCATTTGACGTAGCCTATTCAAACCATTTGGCATAGAGGTTTTTCGCTCAAAACGTTTATGATGTAGTTGCTTATCGCATTGGAGTGTAATCTTATGTTGCGTCATGTTGTCCTCTTGATCATCTGTCTGCTAATCGCCTGTGCCAACACAGACGAGCCGCCCACTGCTGACACCACGCCCAATGCGCCGGCCATTGCGCCACGTGTGTTGCCCGAATGGGCGCAGTTGAGCGAATTGAGCGGAACGCGCCTGCATACGTCGGCGGGGCAGCTGTGGCTGACGGATGGCGGATCGGCGGGGTGGCATTCGGCCGATTATGGCATCACATGGCAACCAAACGCACTGAACGAAGAGGCAGTCGTCCTCACGGCGGGCATCGAAGGTCAACTTTGGTACGCGGCTGGGCGCGGCACATTCTACCGTTCGAGCGATTTGGGGCAGACGTGGCAGCCCATCTTGCAAGCCGCCAACTATCTGCAACCGAGCGTCACCGTCACCAATCGCGGCTCCGTTTTTGTCAGCAGCGGCGGCCAGTGCCAGCTACAACGGTCGCGTGACAATGGCGAAAGCTGGCAGATTTTGCCAATTCAGGAGGCTGACTGTTTTCCCGCTCGGATCGTCGCATCGCCCAACTACGCGGTCGATCAGACGCTTTACGTTCTGACGGCGCAGCGCGGGATATTTGCCAGCCATGATGCAGGGGTCAATTGGCAACGGTTGACGACGTTGGCGGCGGCCGAATTTGTGATCGATCCGACCAATCCGAACACCCTCTATCTGATCGCCGATGGGCAACTCTATCGGTCGCTCGACGCAGGCATGCAGTGGGAGCCGTTGCAGCTCGTTCCCGAAGAGACGATCAAGAGTACAACGCTAACGATTCTGCCCAATGGAACGCTCTATGTCGGGACTCTGACGGGGTTGCTCTTTGATTCGGCCGATAATGGCACAACCTTTCGCAACATTCCGCTGGCGGGCGAAATCGAAACGGTGCGCAGCGTCGTGTTCACCAACAACACCCTTTTTCTGTTGACCAGACACGGCATCTACGGGGGCTACCTCTCTGCCAGCGCATTGCCGCCTATTCCGACGCTCGCCGCATCACCCGCGCTGCCATCGCCCACAGCGGAGGTTGCCTATCCCATTGCGACGGCAGAGAGTGTTGTGCCACCCACCGTTACACCATTGCAGTCAACGCCGACGAGCGATGCTGAATTCATTCCAACGCTTGTGCCTGAGGCGACAGATGAACCTGTTGCCACCCCCCAGCCAACCCCGACGGACGAGGACGGCTATCCCATGTCGGATGAGGACGGCTATCCCGTCACCGAGCCCACGCTGACGAGCGAAGCCGACCTTATTCCGCTCGAACCAGACGTCATGGCTTCCTATATCCTGTTTGATAGCTGGTCGCCCGATGGACAGATTGCGGCCTTTTGGACGTCGGATGACGATGACATTGCCGCACAGTTACCAGCGTCGCAGCCCGGTGGGGTCTTGACGTTTTATGATTTGGCGGAACTGGAAACCTGTACGGTGGCAGTAGTGCATACAGAGATGGCGGGATCGGCCGAACTTTTCTGGCAACCCGATGGCAGCGTCATCGCCTTCTATGACGACACCGCCTATCAAGGTGATCCGTGCGACAACTTTGCCGAACTGGACGACTTTACACCCCCGATCTCACAAACACCCGATCCCGCACTCAGTGCCGATGGCAGCTATCGTGTCGAAACGGTTCAGCAGGGTCGTGACAACGGTATTCTCAACTTTGAAACGACGCTGTATGCAGGCGACCGCGCCGTTGTAGTGGCCGCATGGCAAATCGACGAGCGGCTGGGTGACTATGCCGACTTTCTCGGTGGCGAATGGGTTAGCCCAACCCAATTTGTGATTTACGAGACGTTTTCTCAGGGGCCGCTGCTGCTGGATGGTGAGAATGAGGTCGTGATCGAAGTGTTGACGGAGCTGTTTGAGCTGGATGAGATTCCCAACATGGCGGAGGACGAGTTTGCGTTGCGCATTCGGCCGATTCCCAGCCCAATAACCGACCGCTATCATCTGCTGACGGCGGGCGTTGGGAGTGAAAGCGCGTTTCCCGCGGTGATGCTCTATCATGCCGAAACGGGTCTTGTCGAAACGCTCCCCAGCACACATCTCTGGACACCCGCGGCCGTCAACGGCTGGATCATCATCAACACGCCCGACTCTACGACGGGCAGCGAACGGTTTAACCTGTCGCGTCGTCGTGTCGAAGATGTCGATGGGACGTGGCAGCCGTTTGTCAGCGATGTCGATGCGACCGTTTGGGATGCAGAATTTGAGCAGCTTGTCACGGTTCAGGGAGAGGAGACTGTCGTCTGGCAAGATTGGGAACGTGGGGAGGTTTTCGGCCGATATAGCACCGACCCCTTCTGGATAACCCCAACACCATTCTCGCCCACGGGTAATCACATCGCGCTTGTCGGCAACCAGCCCGGCCAAGACGTGTACGGAATCTTTTTTATCGCACGCGAATAACCCATCGCCCCGCCACATTTTGCGGCGATTCTACCACCCCGTTTTACTGAACGAAATAAGCATTTACGTCACTAATCGCCACTTCTTGATCAACTTTCGCAAATCGTGCGGCGCAAGCTGGCAAGCTATCCATGATGCGGATACACTAAATTTATGAACGTCAACGGAAAACATTATCGAACAATTTGGTTAAAAGAAAACGACGCGAGCACCGTCCAGATTATCGATCAACGCTGGTTGCCACATCAATTTGTTGTGGAGGACTTATGCACGGTGCAGGAAGTTGCGGCAGCGATTAAAGAGATGCACGTGCGCGGCGCAGGCTTGATTGGGGCGACGGCGGGGTTTGGGATGTATTTGGCTGCCTTACATGCGCCTGAAGATGATTTTGCGAGGTACTTGTTGGAATCGGCCGAAATTCTCAAGGCCACCCGTCCAACTGCCGTCAATCTCGCCTATGCTTGCCACCGTCAAATCGACGCCATCGCACAGGTCGACACACGCGCAGAAAAGATCGCCACGGCACGCGAAATGGCGCAGCGCATCACCGATGAAGACGCGGAATTTTGCCGTCGCGTCGGTGAAAATGGGCTTGCCACGATTCAGGCGATCAGCGAACAGAAAAATGGTGCGCCCGTCAACATTTTGACCCACTGCAATGCGGGCTGGCTGGCATTTGTCGATTACGGCTCGGCTACGGCGCCCATCTATGCCGCGCACGACGCGGGCATTCCCGTCCATGTTTGGGTCGATGAGACGCGCCCGCGCAATCAAGGCGCACGGCTGACGGCGTGGGAACTCGGCCAGCATGGCGTGCCACATACCGTCATCGCGGACAACGTCGGCGGACATCTGATGCAGCACGGCGAAGTAGATCTCTGCATCGTCGGCACAGACCGCACGACGCGCACGGGGGACGTCGGCAATAAGATCGGCACCTACCTCAAAGCGCTCGCCGCTAACGACAACGGTGTGCCATTTTACGTCGCGCTCCCCTCCTCAACGTTCGATTGGGAGATGCGCGACGGCGTGCGCGAAATGCCGATCGAGGAGCGCGGCGGGGATGAAGTCAAGCGCATTCAGGGGCTAAAGGATGGCGAAATTACCACCGTCTTGCTGACACCAGCGGACAGCCCCGCCAAAAACTTTGGCTTTGATGTCACGCCAGCCCGCTTGGTGACGGGGCTGATTACAGAGCGCGGCGTCTGTGCGGCAAATGAAGAGGGGATTCTGGGTCTCTATCCCGAACAACGCAAAAACTAGTGGCGTTGAATCCGTCATTCCTGCGCAGGAACGTGGTGCGTGTGCGTGAGCTGGAATGTATGCATCATGCACCACGCACCGCGCCCTAAGGTGACGAAAACTTCGTGACACGAACGGATTTCATAATCCCGAAACACGCACCCATAAATAAAAGGAATGGCAAGCGATGCGCGAACCTGATGAAAGTCGTATACAGGCATTTGAAACGCCGGCAAAGTTTTGGGAATGGCTGCGAGAAAATCACGCCACTGAAACGGAGTTGTGGCTCAAGATTTACAAGAAAAGTTCAGGAATACAAACGATTCTTTGGGGGGAAGCCGTGATCGAAGCCCTCTGCTGGGGCTGGATTGATGGAATCAAGAAATCGCTTGACGATCAAGCCTACCTGCAACGTTTTACACCCAGACGTAAGCGCAGCAATTGGTCATTACGCAATCGTCAACACGTCGAGAAGTTGCTTGCGGAAGGTCGGATGGAAGAGGCTGGAATGGTGCATGTGCGCGCTGCACAAGCGGATGGACGCTGGGACGCCGCCTATGCGCCCGCGAGTGAGATGACGATGCCCGCAGATTTTCTCGCCGCAGTTGAGCAGAATCCGAGCGCACAGGCGGTCTATGCCACATTGAACAAGCGCAATTTATACGTGATCGCGTTGCAGCTGACTACCGCACGCAAGGCTGAAACGCGACAGAGACGATTTGCTAAGTTTCTGACGATGCTTGAGAATGGCGAGACGCGCTATTGAGCCAATCCCGCCACATGTGATTGTAGCGGATGGACGTTATCGCCAGCCTGAATGAGATCGAAAATTCGGCCGAAACGCTGTGCCGAGCGCGTGTTGGGCAATTGGGGTTGAGTCTCAACCGACAAATCTGCCTGCACAAGTCCATCTGGCGTATGATAGACATTTGCGCCCAAAGCCTTCATCCAAAGAATCATGCTTCTGTGGTCCGGCGCGATAATCCCACGCAAGGTGGCGATCCCCTCATGCTGGGCCAACCGATAGAGCAAGGCGAGCAAAAATGTGCCGATCCGCTTCCCCTGATACGCATCGACAACGGTCAGCGCGAATTCTGCCTTTTGGGGCGCATCCTCCAAGCGCACAAACCGCCCTACGCCAATGCCGCGTTGTCCCGATCCGTTGGGAATGGCAACGCCCCACGCGACGTGATTGTGCTGGTCAACATGGGTTAACTTGTAGACCATGCGCTCTGGCAGGGCCGATAGCGGCGTGAGCCAGCGATGGGCGCGTGTTTCCAATGATAGCTCTTCAAACGCTGAGAGCAGGATCGCTTCGTCGGCGGGAGAAATCGGCCGAACTTGCGCACGTTCACCATCTTTCAGTGGAATCTCAAACCCAACTTCTAAAGGTTTACAAACTGGCTTACTTATTGTCATATATCTCTTTTAGCCCTAACCGTTGGTCATGGACTTGCGTCAAGGCTCCTGCGCACTTGTGCACTTAATCTGTCCCGCACAACCTCAAGTGATTTTGTGCTGCGCATGGCGCGACAGACGATCAGCGCGCCCTCAATGGCGGCTGTAATTAATATGCTTTGCGATTCGGCCGAATCAGCAGCCATCCCGTGCTCCATCAATTGTCTGTGAAACAACGCGATAATCAGCTCAAAACCGGCCGCGCATTCGGTCTGAATGCTGTCTTCTGACGCGGCGACCTCCAGCGTAATCGTCGCAATGGGACAACCATGATGGAAGTCCGTCTTTTGCAGCGCATCGATGTAGTAGTTACAAAACGCTTCGATCGTTTGCGCGGGATGGTCGGTGACCGACACCAGCTCACGCAGGCGATTGCGAATATAGTCGTTTGAATGACGCACCGCCGCGGCGGCCAATTCGCTCTTCCCCGCTGGGAAGTGGTGATAGAGTGATCCTTTCGGCACGCCGCTCTCAGCGATAATCTGACTAATGCCAGTCGCAGTATAACCCTGCGTGCGAATTAGCTTGGATGTTGTTTTGACCAACTTTTGACGAGTCTCTTCCGACTTTGCATACGCCATACGGGATTCCTTGATTATAGACCGATTGGTTTAATTGTACCGTTCGGTCTAGTCACTTGTCAAGGGGGCGGCAATTTTATTGATATTGCAGTGTGACAGAACGGCATGTGATAAAGTAGTTGTAGGACAATCATTTTTTACGCGATAAGATGTCATCCGTCACAAGATGTTGGGCGCACCATTACTCACAAGGACAAATACGATGAAATTTCTACTTAATGGCAAAGAAACCGAATATGATGGCGATCCAGATTTAGATTTAATGACCTATTTGCGTGAGCAGCAAGGCATCATTTCGCCTAAAAATGGCTGTGCGCCACAGGCGGCGTGCGGTTGTTGCGTGGTGCAGATGGGTGATAAAGGGGTGCTGTCTTGCGTGACGAAAATGGGCAAGGTTGCCGGTCAAGCAGTGACAACGACGGAGGGGCTGGGAGAATATCGCCAAGCGGTCTTTGCCAACTCATTTGTCGCGTGTGGCGGGGTGCAGTGCGGATTTTGCATTCCGGGCATCGTGATGCAGTCGAATGCACTGATTGGAAAGAATCCCGAGCCGAGCCGAGCCGAGATCGAAAAGGCGTTGCAGCCCAACTTATGCCGCTGTACGGGCTACAAGAAAATTGTCGATTCGGTGCAGATGGCCGCCGACGCCATTCGACTTGAAGAAGAGATCGCGCTGCCAAAAGGCAATGGACAGATCGGGACGCGCCAACCCAAATACGATGCCGCAAAGTTGGTCTTAGGCCAGCACAAATACGTCGATGATATTCGCATCGACGGCATGAAATACGGCGCAATTAAGTTCAGCGACCATCCACGGGCGCGGGTGCTGGGCATCAATACGGAGCTGGCCGAGGCAATGCCCGGCGTGTTGCGCATTTTGCGCGCAGAGGATTTTCCCGGCGACCGCACGATTGGCCTGATAAAGCAGGATTGGCCGCAGATGATTGCGGTGGGTGAGACAACGAAATTTGTCGGTAGTGCGCTGGCGTTGGTCGTAGCCGAAAGTGATGAGATTGCACGCGCAGCGGTCGCGGAAATTGTGGTCGATTACGAGGTGCTTGCGCCCATTACGGATATGCACGACGCACTAAAGCCAGACAGCCCATCCGTGCATGGGGACACCAATATGTTGTCGCAAAGCATCACAAATCGTGGCAACTGGCAACAGACAAAAGCGCACTCCGCCTTCACCACACACGGCGTTTTTCAGACACAGATGATCGAGCATGGTTTTATGGAGCCAGAGGCGGCAATTGCCTATCCAGCGGGAGATGGCGTCGAGGTTCTTTCGCAAGGGCAAGGTGTTTATGAAGACCGTGCCCAGATTGCCAAACTGTTGGGGCTGCCGCTGGAAAAAGTGCGCGTGATTATGGTTCCAAACGGCGGCGGTTTTGGAGGGAAAGAAGACCTGTCGGTGCAGGGACACGCGGCATTGGCGGCGTATCTGATGCAGATGCCTGTCAAGGTACGCCTGACCCGTCATGAGTCGATTGCCTTCCATCCAAAGCGGCATCCGATCTGGATGGAGTACGACATTGGCTGCGATGAAAATGGGATGCTGACCTATTGCAAGGTCGAGTTTGTCGGCGATACGGGCGCACATGCGTCGGTTGGGATGAAGGTGCTGGAGCGTTCGGCCGGTCACGCAACGGGAGCCTACAACTTCCCTGTGACCGATGTGGTGGCAACAGCCGTTTATACGAATAATTTGCCGTGTGGAGCGATGCGCGGGTTTGGTGTCAATCAGGCGGCGTTTGGGTTAGAGAGTTTGATCGACGATCTATGTGAGCAGGGTGGTTTTGATCGCTGGCAATTCCGTTTTGATAATGCGCTCGAAAATGGGCATATGACGGCGACGGGACAGGTAATCGAAGGGGGTGCTGGGGCGAAGGCGACCCTGTTGGCCGTCAAAGATGCGTTCCAAAGCGCGAAATATGCAGGGATTGCGTGTGGGATAAAGAATACGGGGATTGGGAATGGGATGCCCGATGCGTCGAGTGCGAAGGTAACGGTGGTTTCGGCCGAAAAAGTCCTCATCGATCACGGCTGGACCGAGATGGGTCAAGGTGTAAACACCATCGCGTTACAAGTCGTCTGCAATGAAACAGGGCTTTCGCCCGATCTGATCGAGGTGGTCATCGACACCAACGCCGAGCAAGAAGCGGGCATGACAACCGCATCACGCGCCACATCGCTGGTTGGCAATGCGCTGATCGATGCGTGCAAGGGTCTAAAAGCCGACCTCGCAACCCACGATTTGAGCGAACTTGTCGGACGCAGCTATGAGGGTCGCTATATCGTCGATTGGACAACGAAACCAGGCGCAATGGTCGAGAAAGTCTACACCCACTACTCCTACAGCTACGCGACCCAACTGGTCATTTTGGACGAGGAAAACGGTACGGTTAAGAAGATCATCGCCGCCCACGATGCGGGCAAAATTTTCAACCCGACCCTGTTTGAAGGGCAGCTTGAAGGGTCGATCCACATGGGGCTTGGCTATGCGATTAGTGAGGGGATGGAGATGGTAGAGGGTCGGCCGAAATCGACCATGCTGCGCCAAATGGGTATCCTGCGTGCTAAAGAGATGCCTGAAATGGAGATCATCGGTGTGGAAGTGCCAGACCCGCATGGCCCGTATGGGGCGAAGGGGGTTGGCGAGATTGGGCTTGTCCCGACGGCGGGCGCGGTCGCAAATGCGCTCTATCAGTTTGATGGCGTGCGGCGGCATGAGTTGCCGATGCGGATTCCGCGTGGTGGGTTAAAACGCAAGTAAGGGAAAAGCTATTCCATCGTTTGGTAAATGGAATCTTGTTCGTGTCACGAAGTATTGCCACAATAGAAAACGTGGTACGTGAACTAGAAACGTACCACGCACTACGCACCACGCACTAAGGTGGCGAAAACCTAAAGACACTAACGAATCTTTATTTCAAGCAATGCTCATTCATAACGTTACAATTTTCACAAATGACGAAAACAACACCGTCTTGCACGATCAGGCGGCTGTAATTCAGGGAACCCGAATTGCGGCGGTGGGTAAATCGGCCGATTTACAACATCAATACCCCAACTCTGAACAGATCGACGGGGCTGGTCGCCTGCTCATGCCGGGTTTCACCAACACCCACATGCACTTTTACGGCATGTATGCACGTGGCATGTCGCTCAACGCCACGCCGCACAACTTCCACGAAATTCTGATTCACCTCTGGTGGGCATTGGACAAGGTGCTTGATGATGAGGCGGTCTATTACAGCGCCTTGCTTCCCGCGATTTCGGCCGTTCGCCATGGTGTAACGAGCATGATCGACCATCATGCCAGCCCCAATGCGTGCGCGGGCAGTCTTGATCAGATCGAGCAGGCGTTGAGTGAAATCGGCGTGCGCGGCTTGCTCTGCTATGAAACGTCTGACCGTGATGGCAAGGCGATTCGAGATGCAGGTTTGGCCGAGAACGAACGCTACATCCGCAAGTGCAGCAAGGCAAAAGCGCAAAACCCCGACCATCTCTTCGACGGAATGATGGGGCTACACGCCTCGTTTACTGTCGATGACGAAACGCTTGAAAAGGCGGTTGCGATTGCAAACTATTTGGATCGCGGCTGCCACATTCACATGCTTGAGGATTACGTCGATGAGACACTGACCCAAGAAAAGTATGGTCGGTCTGTCGTTGAGCGGCTCGCGCACTTTGGCGTGTTGGGGAAAAAGAGCATCGCCGCGCACGGGATTTTCTTGGATGACAACGGGCGCAAGCTGTTGACAGACAGCGACACGATTGTCGTACATCAGGCACAGTCCAACATGAACAATGCCGTCGGCCGAGCAGACATTTTTGCCCTGCTGAACAGTGGCGTCACGGTGGGACTTGGCACGGACGGGATGTCGGCCGATCTACGCCGTGAAATAATGACGGGCTATCTGATGCACAAACACACCGCCAGCGACAACAATTTAGGTTGGGTCGAATATGAACAGATGGCGATGAAGAATAACCCCGCGATCTATCAGCGATTGACGGGACAGAAAATCGGCCGAATTGCAGTTGACTATCTCGCCGACCTGATTCTCGTTGACTATTTCCCCCCCACCCCCTTCACAGGTGATAATTTCTGGGGGCATTTTTTATTCGGGCTGATCGATGCCGATGTCAATACGACCATTATCAATGGCAAGGTTGTCATGCACGATAAAATGATTGCGGGCATTGATGAACAGGCCATTGCAGCGCGTTCACGTGTTGTTGCCAAGCGAGTGTGGGACAGCTATCACACGGGTTAAACACCCGCGAAATTTTTTGAACAAGAACTACAAGGTACGCTGGGAGCGCGACCAGCTTGGTCGTCAGTCAAAGAAGCGACCAAGCTGGTCGCGCTCCTAACCACATACCTTCTATGAACAATGGATTCCTGCCATCGCAGGACAAGCCGCATTAATTAAGCAGGAGTTGCCATGAACCTCGCAGCTCACCAACTAAGAATGAAAACAGCCATTCAATTTGTGTAATTCGTGCAATTCGTGGCTATTTTCACGGGAGAAATATGATGTCAAAAGACAGAGTCGCTCTATATTTGCAGGACGCACATTCATTACAAGAAGGCATTGAACTCGCAAAGTATGCGGAAGAGAAAGGGTTTGAGGCGGTTTGGCAAGCGGAAAGTCGGCTGGTGCGCGACTGCATTGTGCCGATGGCGGCGTTTGCCGCGCACACAACGACGCTCAAAGTTGCCAGTGGTGTCACCAATAACTGGACCCGCAACATTGGACTGCTTGCCGCCACATTTTTGACGCTCGATGATTTGGCACAAGACCGCATCATCTGTGGAATTGGCGCATGGTGGGATCCGCTTGCCAGCAAGGTTGGCATCGAGCGTCGCAAACCGCTCAAGGCGATGCGCGAGACGGTGGAAGTGCTGCGGCGTCTGCTGGCGATGGAAAACGTCACGTTTGACGGCGAGTTTCACCAAGTCCGCGACATTCAACTCGATGTTGTGCATGGTCGCAAAGAGCCGCGTAATGTGCCGATCTACATCGGTGCGACAGGGATGAAAATGATGGAGTTGACGGGCGAAATCGCGGACGGTGTGTGTCTTAACTACCTCGTTCATCCCGACTACAATTTGCGGGCGATGGATGCGTTGGAGAAGGGCGCAAAGAAGGCGGGCAAGTCGATTGATGACGTCGATCGGCCGCAACTCGTCATTTGCTCGGTTGACAACGACCGCAAAAAAGCCCTAGACGGCGCGCGCAAAATGATGACGCAATATCTGGGGCAGCAGCCCCATTTGATGAAGGCGAGTGGCGTCAGTCAGGAGCTGCTCGACGAAATCCATCAGGTGTTGACATGGCCGGCGACCGATGAGCAGATCGAGGCGGCGATGCACTTGGTTCCAGATGATGTTGTGCAGATGTGTACTGCGTCGGGGTCGCCAGAAGAGGTTAAGGCGAAGGTGCGTGAGTATGTTGCCAACGGCGCAACCTGTCCGATATTGTATCCATTGGGGGATGCGAAGCTGATGATTGACATCTTCGCAGATGGCTATTCGACGTGAAGTTCATTTGAGTCAACGTGAAGTGGTAGCCTCTCAGCGCACGCCGAGTTAGTTGACGCTGTTACGCGAATTTGATGTAGGGCGATGGTAAACGGTGTGTCATCTCCACCAGTTTAAACTGCAATACCGTTTAGCTCGCCCGAACCCCCTTGTACTGTTGGCGATTTTGCTGCTCGTCTTCCAAGCCCATTGGAGAAATCGCCGCCAGATCGGCTTGTTGCTATTCTAAAGTGACGCATATCAGACATAAGTGACATGCTTAACAACTCAAGTCATCTCCTTGTGCGACAATAAACTAAATAGATACACAACCGACTGAAACTAACAAGTTGCAGTCGCCCGATACCTTCATCCTTTTACAATCATAATAGCTACACTTCGAAAAGCATTCCGCTCTTCTGTTAATTGGTAAGTCCGCATTCGTACTGGTACGGCTCAAAGCGTAGGCTCTAACGCGAGGCACACATGTATAACCGTAGTGGAAGCAGTTTCATTCTTTTTCTTGCTCTCATCGCTCTTTTTGGCACCAAATTAACATTATCAAATGCTTCAGCCCAAACCCCCGACACAGCCGCACACATCCAAACCGCATGGGACAACGCCCGCGCCGCTGGTTCCTACCATGTCGTTGCGGATGTCGAGCAGACGCTGCTTCCGCGCCCGCTGCCGCACCTGATCGGCAAGGGCTCGCAGCGCATCGACATGCGCGTAGAGGGGGATAGCCAATCGGCCGATTACAGCCAACTCACACTCACCCTTGAAGGCAGTGGCCTCTCCGTCGCGCCGACCACCCTGATCCAAAATGGCGATCAGCTTTTTATCGACCACGATGGCGAACTGCGCCCTGCCAACGGGAGTAGCGTCAAAAGCACAGGTCCGGGCGGTGACTATATGAGCTATCTCGCGGGCGCATCCAACGTCCAGTTTGTCGAAAGTCGTGAGACGGCGGCTGGCACGGTTGAGATTTACAGCTTTGACTATGACGGTCGCCAAGCCGCGCTGACGATGACAAAGCTCAGTGATCAACCAATTGTCGGCACGTTCAACCACATATCGGGTACAGGCCAGCTTTGGATCAACGCAGAGGGTTTGCCCGTGCGCCAGATTCTCGACCTCGATCAGCCGTCCATCACCAGCGACTATGATGCCAGCATGCACATGGTGATCGATTATAGTCGTTATGGATCGGCCGAAATCGTCCCCACCATCTCGCAAAACCCCGATGGTAGCTACAGCGCAACCATCGCTTCTGGCGACATACAACGCGCAACCAGCACGTTCCATCTGCCCGACATCGACTGGACAACCCTCTCGATCATTCTTGTTGTCGTCAGTGGCGCGGGGGGTTGGGTTCTCTTCTATCGTTACTATCCACGTCAAACCTACAAATATAGTCTAGCCGCACTCGCTGGCTTGTTGCTTGGCTCCGCGGTGCTAAACCCGATCTCCATCGTCCATGCACGGGGGGAGCAAGCGTTGCAGGAACAACGCCAGCTTGCCGCATTGGGCATCGACGTCGCAGAGGCAGAAGAACCAGCCCAGTTTATGAAATCCGCGCCAGCCGTCACCTGTGGCGATGGCAGCGAGACGGAAGATACGGACGGAGACGGCCTAACTGACTTTGCCGAAAACTGCTATGGAACCAATCCCTACGAGGCGGACACCGACTTTGACTTAATTCCCGACAAGGTTGAGCTGGATGGCGTTAATCTATTTGGTCAACTGTGGCGCACCGATCCCCTCAACCCAGATACCAACGGGGATGATCGTTCTGACGGCACCGAGTACGCGGAGAGCAGCGGCGGTATCGCCACCACATGGGATTACGACGGCGACCAAATTCCCAACCCGTGGGACGATGACGACGACAACGACGGCGTACTCGACCGCGTCGATCTTTCACCTGAATCACGCAGCAATTTTGGCACGACGTTTGAGCTGAACACAGCGGGCGCGGCCGATGAATTCTATCATTACATCGACGTACAGATTCGCCCCGAACAGGACGCGCAACTGCGTTACACTCAATCGACGCTCGATTGGCCTTATGATAACAGAGGCAATATGCGCGATCTTAATCAGACCCGCGACGACATCAAGATCACGCCGATGTTGCTGTTGCACAGTGACTATCGACCCAACGAGACGTTGGCGCAAAGATATGGCGTGACCGTCTTTCCAGAGCGGGATGACGAGGGACGTTATGAGATGGTTGTCCCGCTCGCGCCGACGGCGGATGGCGGGCAGATCATGGCGTTTCAGGGGCGCATCGCCTATGAGCCACAGGTGCTCAATGACGCGAGTTGGGAGCTTGAATTGGTGTGGGCCGTCACCGCCAAAAACGATGTGGAACGGCAGCGGGATCAAACAACCGTCCTGCACTACTATCGCGGCGAACGCTTCCGCGTCACGGGTTACAACTTGGTACGCAGCGGTGATGCCAGCATGATGCTGCTACGCACACCCGACACGCCAGACGACGACAGCCAGCTTTTCCAACTGCTATTTGGCCTCAACCAAAGCATCTTATCGGCCGAAACCCTAGACGGCCAAAGTGGCAGCGAAACCGTCTTTGATGAGGTCGCCGAACGCTTCAACACCAATTCAAGCGACGTTGCGCGTTGGGGTGTGGCGCAAGGTGTCAGCACAGAGGTGGCGAGCTATGGTCATCTCGATGAGATGATGGCCGACACTGCGGGCGGGCGGATTGTGCGTTTTCTCAACCGCGAATTACCGGTTGATGACGTGTCGATCATCATCGCCACCGAACAGCAGCTATCCGCGCAAAATATGGACAGTTTGGGCAAGCTAACCGTCGGGTCGAATGAGTTAGTGCAGATGAGCGACGGCCTGTTGTTTACAGAACGTGCGCTCAAGTTGGCGCGTTATCGGCCGATTTCCAACAACAATTGGCAACCGCTCGATACCGCCACCGCCATCACCTCCGCCATCGCACAATACGCGGATCTTTCAACCGTTCTGACCACCTTGCAAGCCGAATACCCCGATTTGACAGAGAGCAGTTTGAGGCAGGTGTTGACCACGTTTTACTATAGTTGGCTGGCTGGGGCAGGAGCCTCTGTGCAGGTCGATGGCACGGGATTGCTGCAACCCGTCGCTGATGATCAGGCGATCTACGACTCATTTTTCGGCCGAATCGACACCCATCTCGTCGCCACACTGATCGAGTTAACCGACATCGCTGCGCCGGGTGGTGGGTTGCTGATCGGCACGGGCAGTGCGACCAATTTCGAGTATTTCGAGGCAGAAGGGACAGAACGTGATTGGTCTGGTCTCTCCCCATGGTCAATCGATGTGGGCAAGTTGGGGCTGGACCTGAACTGGCGCGACGAGAGAATCGTGCACGCTGCATTCAGCACTTACAAAGGGGGAAAGACGTTACTCAAATTCAATAATGCCCGCAAGACGCGTAACGCATTTATCAAGGCCAACCAAACGCCCGATGAAGACCTTTCGTTTATTTTCGGTCGCCGTGTCAATCAGGTTCACAAGGCACACACCTACATGCGGGCTGCCTCTAAAATTGAGGTCGGGATGTTGATTCTCGAACTTGCCGTGATTTGGACTGTCTTTGCGCTCACCACCGACTTTGACGATCCAATTGCGGTTGGCTATGCCGTCGCTGCCGCCGTCGCCGCCACGATTTTCGCCTTCATCTTTTTCGCCATGCAGCTCAACCCGATCACGGCCGTCTTATCTGCCCTGATCGCGCTGGCCGACTTTATCTTCTTCGTGATCACAGGGGATAGCTTTATGACGGCGGCGATCGCGGCCGTCGCCTCGCTCTTTTACGATGCCTCCTTTGATCAGTTGACCGAGGTCGATTCGGCCGAATTTAGCGATTTTGAGTCAGAGCTAGACAACGTTGCCAAAGGCTTTACCATCGGCAATGCGTTTACCGTCAGGGGCCACTTTCGCGGCATCATCGACAAAACCAGCTATGGCGACAATGGCAATCTCGACGGCAGCTATTTGGAAGGTCGTTTCAACACAACGGATAGCGACGGCACGGCCAGCAACGCGGCACGCAACTGTCGCCGCCAGACGATCGGCGGAAAAATGGTCACCGTTTGCGACAACGATGTCGCCGTGCGCTTTGAGCTCAATCAGGCAATGCCCGATTTACCACTCACATTCACGGCCAATATCGTTGGGCAAACGAAGTATCGGCAGTGTCAACGCTACGTGGTTTACACCGATTGCGACACCAAAAGCAACACATTCGACTCGCCCGAAGAGCCCACCCCCACCACGGTCTACCTCGACATTTTGCCCGACACCGTTGGGGATATCTGGACGATGGATCGGTTGACCAACTACGATCTCGACTTTGACGGCTTGCGCGATTCGGCCGAACCAGCCGCCCAGCGCAACAGTTGGGACAGCGATGGCGATGGCCTGTCTGATCGCTACGAGCGGGACAGCGCAGCCACCTTATTCACCCATGCTGGCAGCGCGGACGCAGATGGCGACACGCTCAACGATCGGCGCGAGTTAACGCTTGGCACAAACCCATCCCTCCGCGACAGCGATGGCGACCTGCTGTCCGACCTAGAAGAGATCACGGGTTGGGCGGTGCAGGTGACACCCACCCAATCGCTCTGGGTCTACAGCGATCCGCTGCTGCCCGATGCCGATGGGGACGGCTTTAACGATTCGGCCGAACGCACCAACCAAACCAGCCCACACGCCTATAACCCCGCGCCAACCGCCAACCTCATCGTGACCGATCTCGGTGCGGCCATCCCGCGCATGAGCGATCTGCTGCTGGCGGCTGGCGACCAAATCGAAATCACATTTGGTCTCGACAACCCGATGCCGCAAACGCTCAGCACGACGGCCAGCCTGTGCATTCCGCAGCAGTTCGATGCGCCAGCCGCACCGACATTGACGGGTGACAGAACCGTTGTTGGGCAAGTTGCGGGAAATTCGGCCGAATGTCCCGCCCCCAATCACCACTTCACGTTCGACTTCACGGGCAGCAATACGCTCAACTTTACGCAGCAAGTCAGCACCTCACTCAGCTTAACGGCGAGTAGCACCAGTGGCAGTGGTCACATTGCGCTTGCCGCCACCGCGCCTGCGGGTCAACTGCTTGCCGTCATTCCCGTGCTGGCTGATGCAGACGACCCAACAGTGACCATCAGCGACCCCAACGACGGCACATTCTGGCTCAACAGCGGCACGACCTCCTTCATCGTGGGCGGCAGTGCAAGCGACCCCAGCAGCGGTATCGCCGCCGTCGCGCTGACCGTCAACGGCAACGCGCAAGGCGTGACGGGCAATCAAGTGTGGGCCAGTCGCATCGACAATTTAACCGACGGCGACTACAGTATCAGCGCATTTGCGACCGATGCGGTCGGCCACCAAAGCCCGACTGCCCATGCGACGTTGCGTGTTGACCACACCGCCCCCGTCGTGACCCTAAACTTTGCCGCTGGTGCAACCCTGCCCGCCCAGACGCTAACCCGCACGGTCAATCTGCCGCTCAACGGCACGGTTAGTGATGCGGTCATCAATGGGGTCAGCTCGGGCGTACTCGCCGTCAGCGTCAGCGTGGACGGACGACCGTGGCGGCAAGCGGTGCGCGTCGGCAACGATTGGTCGTTCGATTGGCAACTAAACAACGTGACACAGGCACAAGGTGAACACACCATCGAAGTGCAGGCTCTCGACGTGGCGGGCAATCTCAGCGAGAGTGCGACCAGCACCTTTATCATCGACGTGGTCGAGCCGACATCGAGCCTCACCGATAGCCGCTTCCGCGACGCGCCGCCCGTTGTCGTTGTTAATGAGCCGATGACGGTGCGCGGTGTCGCCGATGATGCGGGTAATTTGCCGCAATCAGTCAGCGGAACGGATCTGGTCGGCGCATTGGAGAGTATTGATGATGCGACGGTTTGGATTTCGGCCGATTCCATCCATTCCGACGACAGTGGCGTATCTATCGAGTGGATCGGCGACTTTGACGGCGACCGACTGGCCGATTTTGTCGTCGGCTTGCCCAACGATCAGGGCGGTCTCGGCACCGTCACCATCGTTTATGGACAGGCGGGTGATTGGCAACTGCCTCCACTTGCCCAAGCGATCGGCGATAGTCGCACCAGCTTCCGTGGGTTGCCCAATGCGCCGCTGGGGCAACACGTCGCCGCGCTTGGCGATGTCAACGGCGATCAGCTTGACGACTTCGCCGTCGTCGTCCCAGAAATCAACCGCGCCTATGTCGTTTTTGGCACGGTGCGCGGCTTGGGTCTCAACCAGGATATTACGCAGCCGACGGCGGGTATCATCGAACTGCAAGCCCCCGACGGGCGGATGCTCGATGGTCGCATCGCCGCCGCAGGTGATGTCAACGGCGACACGCTCGACGACATCCTGATCGGCAGTGACGACACGACGCTGACCCTCATGCCCGGTCGCCCACGCTGGCTACCCGCCCACTACATCAACTTTGCCGCCCTCACCACCCTCACCGCCCCAAGCGGCAGCGTCGCCGTCGGCGTGCAGGACGCAACGGGCGATGGTTTTGGCGAATTTGTGCTCGCCACGCCAGCTGACCAAAGCTATCTTTTCCACGGCTCACCGACACTCGCCGCCAGTTTGACCACCGCCGATGCCAATGACACATTCGCGGCAGACGGCGGCGTGGTCGCCGCATTGGGTGACATCAACGGCGATCTGCTGGCCGATTTTGCCCTTGCCGACAGCGGCGGTCATCAGGTCGTCTTTGGCGATCTTGGTGGGACACAATGCTGCTTCTCGCTGGCGGGCATGTCCCCTGCCGCCGATGGCTTTATCGCCGCCGTCGGCAACGTGCGCGACAGCGGCAGCAACACACGTGGGTTAAATGACATTTTGGTCGGCACGTCAACCGAATCCGCCTACCTCATTCTCGGCTCCACCGATCTCTCCACCGCCTCAGTCGCCGCAAGCGTGATCGCCGCGACGATTGACGGGGTCGCGGCCGCCGCCAACACGCCGTTCGCCGCTGGTGCCGATATCAACGCCGATGGCTCGTCCGACCTGCTGCTGCTGCCGTCACTGGCCGCCGCTGAAGCGTATGGTTTTGACAGCTATGCGGAGTCGCCCTTTGTGCCGCCGCGCTCGTTGCCAGTTGCACCGCCCGTTTCGGCCGAAAACACCAGCCGCAACACCGTCACAGGTCTACGCTACGTCGATGACGATGGCAACTGCGCGGGATTAACCCCCTGTCACAACACCATTCAAGCCGCCATCGACGCGGCTGCCGATGGCGACACCCTCACGATTTCGCCCGGTGTCTACAGCCCGTTTAGCATTATCAATAGACAAAATTTGACCGTGCGCGGCGTTCATGCCGACGCCGTCTTTATCGATGCAGGCGGCAGCGGAACCGCCATATTGCTCGACAACAGCACGGGAATCACACTCGGTAATTTGACGGTACGCGCTAGCGATATTGCGTTCGATTTGGTCAATGCGGGTGTCACGGGCTACGCCGACCCCACCCTGATCAACCATCTCGATCACATCTTGTTCCTCGACTTTAGCCAGCACGCCCTGCGGCTCGACCGCTTGAGCATGGTCACGGTTGCCAACAGCACGCTGGTCGGCACAAGCAGTACACAGCCCTATGTCCACGTCGGCAGCGGAACCGACACCGCCTTCTTCCCCGCATGGTCAGGCCCCTTTGCCCCACCGACCACTAGCGGGGCAGGCGCACAGGTGATCGCCCGTGATGCGACCTCCGCGTGGGTGCTGGCGGGTGGCAACAGCAGCACGCTGCACCTGTTCGACGCGACAAACGATAGCTTCACCCCGATGGCCGATATTCCGGGCTTGGTCAATCAATTCACCCCTGCCGTCAGTGCGGGGGGCGAGCTGTTTGTGCTTTCGGCCGATAATCTGACCCAACCCAACCTTGCCCCCACCGTCCCGCTCAAAGAGAGCATCGAAGACGCGACCGCTCGCTACGATCTGACCACCAGCAACACATTGATCGAGCAGCACAGCGGCACAGCCACGACGCTTGCTAGCATTGTCAGCGGCAGTTCAATTGACGCGCTGTTTGTTTCGGCCGAAAGCGTCTTTCTCGGCGGTAACTTCCAATCCTTGCGCGACAAAAATGGTCAAACAGTCGCCGTGCAGAATATCGCCGTGATTGACCGCGCAACAGGGGCAATTTCCGCTGGCTACGCCCACGCATCTCCCGTCCATACGCTTGCCTTTGTCGCTGAAAACACGACTTCCTATGGCTCGCTCAATCGGGCCCGACTGTACGCCGCAACGACCACGGGGCAACTCGTCGGTGCGTACTACACGCCAAGCGGATCGGCGAACTGGCAGGTGCAGCTAATCGCCACACAAAATGGCACGACAGACGCGGGACGGATCAACGTCATGCGCGTCGAAGGCAACTTTATCTATCTCGGCGGACGTTTTGACCGCCTAAATTGCCAAATAGCCACCTGTCGGCAATCGGCCGTTGACAATGTGGCACAGTTCTACTCGTCACCCTATGGTCAGCCGACAACGCTCAGTGGCTATCACGTCAATTCGGGAGGCGTAATCGGCAGCAATGCTGAAGTGTTCGATATTGCCATTTCGCCCGCGCGCATCATCGTCGGCGGTCGTTTTGAGCTGGCAGGCACGGCCGATCAACGCGCCACCACGCGCAACATCGCCCAATACAGCCGCGTCGATCAACGCTGGTTGCGTCTCGGATCGGGTGTGGTTGGCACGGTTCACAGCGTGGGCGTGGTTGGCAATAACGTCTACGCAGCCGGCGACTTCCAAACAACGGGCACATTTGCGCCACTGCCCCATTTCGCCCGTTGGGATGCCGACGCTGGTTGGCAACCACTGCCCGACGTGACCTTGCACAATGGTGCAACACTCAAAATGAATCCATCGGGACAACAGCCAGGATCACTCTTGCTTGCGGGCGACTTCACTCAGTTTGGCGTTAACAACCTCGACTATCTGGCGCGGCTCGGCACGTTGATGCAGCGACGCACGACGGCGGGCAACTGGGTGACGGAGCCATCACCACCCTTCCCGACGCTGCCAGAGCGGGTTCCACTGACACACTCACCCGATGGCACAACCCTCTACGCCCTGCTTGATGGCGGCGTGCGCGATGTCAAAACGTGCCGCATGGTCCAGTATTACAACTACACCTATGAGCGTTGCACCACCGAATACGATGTCCATTTTTATGATCTTTGGCTCTACGATATTGGTGCTTCCAACTGGCAGCGTGCACAAGCTGGGTTGCGGATGGATGTTGCGGAAAACGCATTCGTCGCCACCGATGACGCTGTCTATGTTCTCAAAAGCGACGGCACGCCGCGCTTATGGCGCTACGATTTATCGGATCAACTATGGTCAGAGCTAGCCACGCCACCGACCGATAGTGTCACATGGGGCGCAGGTGCGAATCTCGCTTGGGATGGCGCACATTTCCTCTATGCCACGACGGCGGGTCAGACGCTCATGCGCTATGAGCTGACGCTCGATTTGTGGGAGCCAGTCACAGGGCAAGCGATGCCGTTTGCGACCAATGACGATAGCCAACTGATCCAAGTCGGCAATCGCCTCGTCGCGTTCGATGCTGCCAATAGCCAGCTTCACGAGTACGGACGCTTCTTTGCGCGTCCCGAAAAGCTGACGATTACCAACACGCTGTTTGTCGCGCCAGAAGTGGCGACACAGGCAACGTGGCTCAATCAGGGTTGGCCGCAACAGGCGGATGACTTTGGCGTGACGCTGGCGGACAACGCATGGGTTGGCGGCAGTGGCGCGGCGGCGACATGGAACATCATCCCACTTGCGACGGCACTGCCGTTTGAGGCGGCGAGCTTCAAAGAACCCGCTTTCGATCTCTACCGTTTGAGTGGCGACAGTCAGGTGGACGTGGGGTATCAGCCGTTTGCACCCGATGCAGAAGTGCGCGTCGCGGGCTGTCCACAGGGGAGCATCGGCTGTTTTGACACGATTCAAGCCGCCATTTTGAGTGGTGCGAACGAGGTGACGCTGCTGCCCGGTCAATATCGGGAACCGTTCTATCTGGTCAATGGCGTGGACGTTTACGGCAGTGATGCAGAGCAGGTGATATTGATTGCGACGGGGAGTGAGACGCTGATTTCGGCCGAAAACACCCACAATCGACTGACCAACCTAACGCTGGATGGCAGTGGAACCAACAACGGCCTCGTCAGCAGCGACGGCGCATCGGTCACGCTATCGCGCAGCTTGCTCCGCAACAACGGCACGGCCGTCACGAGCGAGGGCGGCGAGACGGTGACATCGGTCATCAACAACACCTTTGTCGGCAATCAGACGGGCATTGTCTCCATCGACTGCGCCCCCGTTGACGTTCGCAACACGATTTTCGCCCAGACGACGGGCGCGGCGTTGGCGTATAGCGACTGCGGTCAAACTATCGACCACAGCTACAACTTATACTTTGAGAATGGGAATGATTTTCCGAGTGGATCGGCCGAAATCGGCGCCGTCTTCTCCAACCCGCTTTTCACCGACCCAAGCAATGATAACTACCGCGTGCAATTCAACTCGCCCGCCAACGACGCGGGTGATCCTAGTGACCCTGCGCCACCAAACAGCGACCGCATTGATATTGGCTATCGTGAAATCGGCCGATCGGGTTACTACGTCGATGACGACTACTGCGCCACCTGCCTAAACGATGGCCTTGTCTGGGAACGCGACGCATTCGCCACCATTCAGGCGGCTCTTAACGCCGCTAAATCGGACATCATGCAGCGCACGGACACCGCCAGCGCACAAGCCCCACTCGTCACGGTCAACGTCGCGCCCGGCACCTATCGCGGCGACTTGACGATGCCAAGCTATGTTCATTTGGAAGGCAGCGGCGCAGACGTGACCCACATCGCACGCAATAACTGTCGCGCGATCATGTTCGGTCGCGTTGTCCACAGCAAAATTTCGGACTTCACCATCTCCTACGCGGGCAATCGCTGCACCTATGCGACCTCCTATGCCAACATCTACGTCGGCGACTACAGCAACAACATCGTGATCGAGCGCAACGTGATTGCCGATGCCTATCTGATTGGGATCGAGGTCAGCCGTTGGTCGAACGCGATCATCCGCTTCAACACGATTGCCGACAATGGCAACTACGGCGCGAACGCACGCGGTATTGTGGTTAACAACTATAGCAACGGGGATGCGGTGACATCGGCCGAAATTTCCAACAACATCATCTACCGCCATCGGCAAGGGCTGACCATAAACGGCGATGCAGACGTGACACACGACTACAACCTGTTTGTCAACAACGTGGATGATGCGAGCCAAACCATTGGTGACCACAGCCTCATCACGCAAGCTGCCCAATTTGTCGATGCGCCTGCTGGCACCTATCGACTGCTGCCATCCGCGACGGCCATTGATCGCGCCGACCCAACCGCCGACGTGCCAACAGGCGGCGGCGCAACGGCCGACATCGGCTATCAGGAGCTCCAAGCGCGACCGCTGACCGTGTTGTTTGGCGACGGCCAACAATCGGCCGTTTTTGCCAGCAGCGGGATTGCTCAGGTCGAAGTGGGCATCAGCTTTGCCAATGACCCCGCCACCCCCATCACCGCCACCCTGCCCACAAATTGGACAGCGGCCACATTGGGCAACGGCAGCGACGCCGTGCGCTACTGGGATTTGGCGCACACGCCGACCCAAGTCGGGACTTATCGTGTCTACAGTCGCGCCAGTGACGGGGAAAGCAACAGCGAAACCGCTCAAAGCGTTTGGTTTGAAGGCAGCTTTGCCGCCGCCGATCTACAAATCAACTGGCTTGCACCCACAGGCAACGCGGCCGCCCCGCTCGAACTGCGGGCTGAGCTGGCTGGCTACACGCCACACTATTTTGGCGACTATACGATCTACTTTGAGGTGGACGGCGACCGCATTCCGGCCGAGTGGGCCGTTGCACCGTTTGTGCCAGACGGCTCGGCGCGTCCGTTTAGCGCATGGGCCAAGTTGAGCGATGGCGCACACCAACTGCGCGCTGTCGCGGTGACGGCGAATGGCAATGTGATTCAATCGGCCATACAAAACTTGACGGTGACGGGGCAAAATTCGGCCGATCTCACCCCCCCAACCGTCGCCCTCAACACCACCCGCGTCGCCAACAATACGTTCACCATCGCCGTCCAGCTCGACGGCACGATTGTGGACAGCGACAGCGGTATACGCGGTGTGGAAATTAGCGTCAATAATGGGGTAACGTGGATTCCCGCAGCGACGAGCGGCAACAACTGGAGCTTCCTCTGGGAGCCGCCCGTTGTCGAGACGCGCACCAGCTATCCCGCCCTGCTGCGCGGAACCGACCGCGCTGGCAACGATCACGTCATCGAAATCGACATCACGGTGGACAACTCACCGCCACCGACGCTGCCCGACATCGGTGTTTCCATCGAACCCGGCACACATGTCCCGATCAACAGCAGCCTGACCGTCACGTGGACGGACGCCAGCGCAGGTGGCGACCCCGTCACGATGCTCGTCACGCTCGACCGCAACGCGACCACGTTGCCAGCGCAACCGATTGTCGGCAATCAACTGACCGACAATCTCGATCAGATCGGTGACTGGTACGCGCACATCGGCGTGCAGGATTCAACGGGCAACACGCTAATCCAGCACATCGGCCCCTACATCGTCAACAACCCAGCCGACCCGACGTGCAGCAATCGTTCGCGCAGCATCATTCTCGACGGCCAGCTTGATTTGTTGAAGCTCGAATGGCTCAGCAGAGAGCGCATCGACGATGACGAACGGGCAACGATCCCGCAACAGCTTTACACCACTTGGGACGGACAGTACGTTTATCTCGCATGGCAAGGCGCGTGGTGGGATATCGACGGCACGCTGTGGGTCTATTTTGACACGGCGACAGGCGGTGCGGCACAGTCGGTTGTGGGGGGGGTTGGGTTGCCGATTTCGGCCGATTACGCCCTCCAAATCAACGGCAAAAACGACGGTCTGCTCTGGGAGTACAACGGCGCATGGAACGCCCAACCGTTTAACGACTTTGCGCTCGGCAGTGCGGGGATCGTTGAGGCACGTTTGCCGTTCCGACCCGACAACCTGCAAATGATCGCCTATGGCAGCGATGACGCAGACACCGTTTTTAGCGTCTTCCCAACCACGAACGCGCTTTCGGGCAACTGGCAAGCTGCGTACCAGTGGAACGATTTATGCGCCACTGGCGATCCAGCGGCGAACCAACCGCGCCACCACCAAACCACGGTGCGCGTCATACCACCGCGCCCCGCCAACAGCAGCGTCACCCATGACGATGCGCTCGCTTGGCAAATCGTCGTCCGCAACGATGAAACGCAAACGCCGCTCACGACTGCGACCGTCGTGCTGTCCGCGACGGCGGGACTGCAATTTGAAAGCTCGATTGACGGCAGATGGACTGAGGCCGTTCCGACATTGGGCGCGGGGGTTGTTCACATCGTCACCATCAACGGTCTGACGGAAGATAGGCCCACTCTCGAACTGATCGATGCGATTTCGACGACGGTTGCGCTGGAGATTGGTGGGGTGGTGATTTCGGCCGATCCGCAAGGCTCCCCCACGCGCGAAACGATCACCTACTACACCGACATCGACGGCCCCGAATTAGCTGTCACTTCCCCCTTCTACATCTCACCCAGTCAACGCCGCGTGGCGGGTTCGGCCAGCGATGAAACAGCCGTCATACAGATCGCCATGACCGATGCGCGAGGCAACTACATCGCAGCAGACGGCACGCTCGCATGGTCATCCTTTGACGCATGGGCGCGGTTCGCCCGACCCAGCTATTACGGCTACCATTTTAGCTATTCGCACTATTCCGCCGCCGCCAATGCGTATGTCTGGGGGGCTTACGTTCAGGCAACGGACGCGCTCGGCAACAAAAGCGAGCCGATTCTGATCGAAATTGTTCCCGATTACAACAAACCGATTGTCAAATTTGACGCACCACGATTGATCACGACAACGCTCCCACTCTTAACAGGCACCGTCTATGATGATCGCACCATCGATGCGCTCGTTTTAGAAATTGACGGCTTCGATCCCGTGCCAATTGGCGTTGACCGCAACAAGTCGCAATTGCAGAACTGGCTCCTGCGCTGGAACTTGGGCGCAATCGACGGCGAAATCCGCCGCATTCGCGTCGTGGCGAACGATGCCGCCGAGCAAAGCGACGCATCCCCGTGGGTGAACGTCACCGTTGACAACGTGCCGCCCAGCTTGAGCGCAACCCAACAGGCAACCGCGCTGACCGTCGGTGACAAAACACCGCCCCCCATTTTGACCGGAACGGCCAGCGACGGCAGCACCATCGCCGACCTCTTTGCCATCATCACCCTGCCCAACGGCACAACCGTCACAGAAACGATCCCGCTCATTGGTCAGACGTGGGCATATGCGTTCGGGTTGCCACAAGCGGCTGCGGGTGCGTATACGGTTGAAGTCGTCGCAAGGGATATTTATGAGCTGGAATCGCGCACGTCTGTTTATAGTTTTAGCGTCCCTGCAACCCCCGACTTGGAAATCGTCGCCATCCCTGTTGCGCCGTCTGCGTTGCCCGGTTCTACCTTCACCTACACGCTCGTCGTGACCAACAACGGCAGCATCGACGCGACGAATACGGTCGTGACGGCCACACTGCCCAGCGAGTTGAGCGCAGTTGGGGCGAGCAGTTGGCAACTTGGCACGCTTGCACCAAATGCGACGGACATGGTGACGATGACTGCCGTATGGCAAACGCCGCTGGCTGGCACGCAACTGCTGGATGTGACATTTGGGGTCGATTCGGCCGAAGTTGATTTCCACCAATCTGACAACCATACGACCGTCACAACATCGGTCGCCGACGAGGTCATTCAGGGCGTCCTGCCAGTCAGCGATGCCCCAACGATTTTCAACCAGTACTCAAATTACTACGCACGCCGTTTCCAAACGCTCAACGGGGCGGCCACACACTTTACCGCCACCGTCACAAGCGGCAGCAACGTCAAATACACATGGCTGACCAGCAATGGCACGGTCATCGGTCAGGGGCCGACACTTACCCAGCGATTTGGCAATCGCTATGGCACGCAGGTCAGATTACGCGCAGAAAATGGGGTTAGTGTTGTCACAACCAACATGCAGGTCATCGCGGAACGCCCCGCACTCTACTTGCGGCTGGACGCTCACAGACAAGTGTTGCCGGGCGAGCGCATCACCTATACGCTGCGCTTTGGCAATGGCAGCAGCAGTGGATTTGACGTTGAAAATGGCAACATCTCATTAGGCTTGCCATCGACCGCCAGCGATGTGCAGTTTAGCTCGACGCATTCGGTGACGGCTGTGATTTCAGCGACGAAAATCAGTTGGCAACTCGCGCCATTGCCGCACCTGTCGAGCGGCACAATTGTTGTCGGCTTTGTATCTGATGCGACGCAAAACACCTACCATCAAGCCCAAGCTAAATTGAGCGCACCTGCCTTAGATGCCTATTCATCCTACACGGCCGATTACGCGACGGGCAGGGCGGTCGATAGCACACCCGCCCTCACGGGTATGTTATGGCAACCATATGATCAGGGCGGTTCTTGGTATCGACAAAATTTGACGACAAATAAAGCGTTTACACTGACACCCTACGCCTCTGGTAGCAACTTGCACTACGAATGGACATTCTCCAACGGGGCGCAATCGAACGGTATCACGGCAACCCAGCGTTTTGCAGATGTGGGGAATGCGTGGGCCGAGTTGCGTATCTCAAATAGTAGCGGCAGTGCGGTGCGCCGCCAGAACTTTGATGTTAAATCGGCCGATATTGCCATCCAGTCCATCACGCCATCAGCCCAACAGATCGTGCCGGGTGAATCGGCCGAAATCGACTTCACCGTTCGCAACGTCGGCGCGGTCGATCTCGTCGGCACACAGGTGACGATCACGTTGCCGGCCGACTTAACGTTCGACACGCTCAGCGCGAGCCAGACGATCACGCCCCTGCTGACGACAGGGCAAACGCGCGTCTGGGAGCTGTCACCACAGCCGCTCACCAATCGCAATATCCAATTCACGCTGGGCGTCACCGTCACAGATGGGCTGAGCGGTTTTGTGCCGCTGACGGCGACCATCAGCACAGACCATCTGTGGGACAGCGATCCTGCCCAAAATGTGCAGACCGCCCTCATCACGGCCAGCGACGGTCTGATCACCGACTTGACCGCCACTGCGCCACAATACACCTATCTGGGCGACACGACCTACGTGACGGCAACGACCAGTGCGGGCGCACAGATTGAGTACGACTGGTCAACTGGCGACGGCGCGAGCGCGAGCGGCAATCCCGCGAATCATGTTTATGGGCAGATTGGCGACTATGCGCTGGTTGTCACGGCGACAAATTCGGCCGATATCGTCACCGCGACCACCCAAACCAGCATCGTCCGCGCCGATCTCGCCGTCAGCAAGTCGGCTCCCGCCAGCGTGCAGTCGGGCGACCTGCTGACCTACACCATTTACGTCACCAATACGGGCGTGTTGCCAGCGAGCAATGTGCTGATCAGCGAAAGTGTGCCAGCCGAATTGAGCGGTATCACAACGACGATCACGGTTGCCAACGGGACGCTGGTGACGTTGGCTGATGGCTTTGTGTGGCAGGTTGCAGAACTTGGGGCGGGGGAATCGGCCGAAATCGTCGTCACCGCCACCGTCGCCGCCAACCTGCTCGATGGCGTCCCGCTCAACACAACGACCACCATCAGCAGCCCGCATCCTGAAACGGCACTCGCTGACAATCAAGCAGTTGCAACAATCAACGCCACCGAACGCGCGATTACGACGTTGATCTATGACGATAACAGCCCAATCTACGCCGGCGAACTGGTAAGTCTAACCGCCGCTGCCGCAGACGCGACCGATGTTCTCTTTGGCTGGGAAATCGACGGCGCAACGCTCGTCGGGGCTGCCGTCACTAAGACGCTCAGCGTCGCCAGCAGCTACCCCTACACATTGACGGCCAGCAACGATGTCTCAACCCAAACGGTCACAGGCACGGTCAGCGTCGTTGATCCCAATCTCGTCATCAGCACGACGGCCAACGCGACGAGTGTGCCAATTGGCGGCACGGCCACGTTTGACATTCACGTTTACAACGATACGCCACTGCCCGTCACAGATGCCGTTTTGACCGTGACGCTCGATGCGAATTTGCACACGCCGACGTTTACAACGACGCACGCTATGACACAGACAGGCAACACCGCTTGGCAGTTGGCTGAGATTGCGCCGTTTGCGGAGGTTGTGGTGGTGGTTTCGGCCGATGTGACCAACACCATCACGGGCATCGTCCCAATGACAAATACGGTCTCGGTCGCACAACCACGCCCCGAAACGACCCTGCTCGACAACACCGCCACCCGCGTCATCACCGCCACCGATGTCGGTATCACTGGCATCACCATCGAACGCTTAACGCTGGCAGACAGCTTCCCACATGGCTATCCGCTGATCAACGTGCCCGTTGTCTTTACAGCCACCACAGCCAGCGGCACTGGCATCAACTACAGTTGGGATTTAGGTGACGGCACAAGCGCGACTGGCGCAGTCGTCACCCACACCTACACCAGCGTGGCCACGGATGTCGAAGTGACGGTGACGGCCGTCAACAGCACTTCCGTCGGGACTGCGTCAGAATTATTTGACGTGCTCGTCGCAGATCTAAACGTGAAGATGCAAACGTTTGCCGGCTGCCCGGGCATTGGACGTGGCGCTGTGGGTGATTTAGCATTGACGAGACGACCGGGTGACGTAGTCACAATCTACGGTTGTTTTGCGATCAACGACTTCCAATACCAAGCGTTATTCCCAATTGATAGTTACGTCATGACGCTGACGGTGCCACTTGAACTTCAGCACCCCACGTTCAGCGTCGATGGTCTTACATACAACGACTTAACCGTCACCCAAGTGACCAGCACGACTTGGCAGATGACCTTTAGCGAAGTTCAGTGGATGTACTTTGCGTCACCGCGCTACGAAATTAACGGAACGGTGGCCCCCACGCTCACCGGCACGAACGTGTTGACTCACTCCGTCACCACGCCCGACAAACCGTACGATGACAATCCCAGCAACAACTTTGTCAAAACAGTCATCACCGTAATCGAGCCAATCGACGGACTGCAAGCGCAAAACAGCAGCCCTGTTGCGGTTGGCACTTTGGTCGATCTGACGGCGACCATCACCGCTGGTATCGGCACAAGCGAGCAGTTTGTCTGGGACTTTGGCGATGGCACAACAGGCGTGGGGCAATCCACCGCGCATCTCTACGCCAGCCCCGGCACGTATTCTGCCATCGTGACGGCGACCAACTTCTTCTCCGAAATCAGTGCCAGCACGTTGGTGACGGTTACGCAATCTGACCTCCAAATTGGGTTACGGTCATCGGCCGAAAACGCGCTTCCCAGCGACATCATCACCTACACGGCGCATATCACCGACGCGGGGATTCTCGACGTTGACGACGCGCTGTTGACGCTGGCGATCCCGTCCGATCTGACGTTGCAGACGATCACGGCCAGTGTGCCGCTGACGGCAACCAGCGCAACGACGTGGGAAATCGCGCCGCTGACCGCGCAACAAGCGGCGACCGTGACGATCACCATGCAGGTCAATCCTGCACTGGTCGGCAATGTGTCGCTGGCAGTGACGGCGACCGTGACCAGCACCGTGCCAGATGGCAACCCAACGAATAACGTGGCGACCGCGACGATTACGGCCGGTGATTCACCGATTGGGGGTGGTTCGGCCGAAAATGACAGCCCCACCTTCATCGGGCAACCAGTTACATTCAACGGCGCGGCGACTGGCTCTGGTATCGCCTACAGTTGGGCGTTTGGCGACGGCAATAATGGCAGCGGCGCAACCGCGACGCACAGCTATGCCAACGCGGGCATCTACACGGCGACGTTGACGGCGAGTAACGGTGTCTCATCAACCATCGTGACAACGACGGTGACGATTTACGCCGCCGATCTTGCCATAAGCAACATCGCCAGCGTCACCGACGTGGCGACTGGATCCGCCATTCAATACACCGTCACTGTGACCAACAACACGCCGCTGACCGTGACGGGCGTGACATTGAGCGACGCACTGCCGAGCAGCTTTACGCTCGACAATGTGACGACAAACGTTCCAGTGACAACGATCACGCCGACAGAATGGCAGTTGGAACCGCTGGCTATCGGCGCAGTGGTTGAGCTTGTGCTGGACGGCACGTTTGACCACAGCCTGACGGGTCTCGTCACCAGCAGCGCGACCATTAGCACACCGCTTGCCAGCGCACCCCGCAGCGCGACGGCGACCGTCAACCTGCACGCTGGGTTGCGCGACGCGGCAATTGTCAGCGATGCGCCCATCTTGGCGACGACGACCGCCCATCTGACGGCAACCGTCACGGGTGGTGACAACCCGACTTACACATGGGAGATCGACGGCACGGCGGCGACGGGCGTGACCGCCACGCAGCGATTCGACACGGTTGGCGACTATCTGGCGATTGTCGAAATCGCCGATGGGTATTCGACGGCAATCACGGGAACGACGATTGCGGTGATTCCTGCCGATGTGGAGATTTCGGCCGAAACCCCCGCAACCAACCTCACCCCCAACGACCCCATCACCATCACGCTGACCATCACCAATGCCACAGCGGTCGCCGTGCCGTCTGTCGTCATTAGCGATGTCATTCCCGCCTACCTGACAACGCCACAGGTGACAGGCGCAACGATGCTCGGCGGCAACGCCTGGCAGACGGGCGCGATCCCTGCTGGCGCGACGCTTGAAGTAACGCTGGCAGGTCAGATCGACGCGGCAGCCACAGCGGGTGACTATCTACACGAAACGACCATCCGCGTCGTCAACGGCACGCAATCCGTCCCCGAAAACAATTTGGGCGACAATGTGACGGCGTATCTAGTGACGATCAGCGATGAGCCGATCAGCGGTTTGACGGTGCAGACCGATCAGCCCGCCTTCCGTGATGAAACCATCACGTTTACGGCGACCATCACCAGCGGTGCGACGACGACATACGCCTGGGCGTTTGGCGATGGCACGGTCGGCACTGGCGCACAGACGACGCACAGCTACAGCGATGCGGGCAAATACACGGCCATCGTCACGGCGACGAGCAGTCTGGGCAGCGATATTGGGTTTGTGTCGGTTGATGTGGTGGCGGCTGAGCTGGCGATTGCAGGGGATGTTTCTGCTGATACCCTCGTTGCTGGCGAGTGGGTCACCTACACGCTGACCGTCTCCAATAACAGTGATTTGCCACTCTCAGGCGCAATCGTGACGGCGACGCTGCCATCGCGCCTGACCAATCACAGCTATCATAGCGATTTGACGCTCACACCGTTGGCTGGCTTGCCGTACAGCTGGCAGTTGCCAGAGCTGGCAGCCAATAGCGTTCACACGATCACGGTTCGCGCGACCGTTTCGGCGGGACAAGCGGTGCCGCTCAACTTTGGCGCAGCGATCAGCAGTCCACAGCGCGAAGACGATTTGAGCGATAACCAGAGTAGCACAACCGTCTCGATGGCGGAGCACATTTTGTCGCTTACTGCCGCACAGGATAGCCCCGTCCCGTTTGGTCAGGTCGTCAACCTCAACGCCAGCGTCACAGCGGGTGGCGCAGTCAGCTTTGTGTGGACATTTGGTGATGGCACAGGGGCGATAGGCGCGGCGCAAACCCATTTGTATGACGCACCCGGCGACTACACGGCGACTGTCACGGCGACGAACAGTATTTCGCAAGTGGTGACCTCGCTGTTGGTGCGCGTGATCGATACGGATCTGGTTGTGCGGCAAACGGCGACGCGGCAATCGGCCGAACCGAACACCCCGCTCAGCTTCACTATCATCGTGACCAACGCGCATGATCTACCGCTGGCGAGTGTCGTCTTAACCGATACGCTGCACCCCGCCTTACAGAACGTGACGGTCACGACCTCTGAACCAATCACACAAACGGGCAGCGATCCGTATGTTTGGCAACTGCCGACGCTCGCGGCACAGCAGTCGCTCGCCATCACGCTGACAGGAACCGTCACGCCAACGATTGACGGTGTGATCACGCTGTTTAATGATGTGGTCGGTTGGCAACCGCTGGTCGAGCGCAACACGGCGAATAACCAAAGCACTGCAATCGTGGCGGCGCGTGATAGCGACATCACGGGCTTGCGTGCGACGGGTGGCGGCGATGCGTATATCGACGTGCCGCTGTCGTTTAGTGCGACCAGCACGGGTGGCTCGCACGTCACCTACACATGGGCATTTGGCGACGGTACGACGGCGAGTGGCGCAAACGTCACGCACAGCTACGCGCAGCCCGGTCACTATGTCGCCACCGTGACGGCACGCAATGGCTACACGACCAAAACGGCGCGCGTGATGGCTGATAGCTACATCGGCGATCTGCAAATTTCCAATGCGGTCTCCCACGATCAACTGCGCTTGGGTGATGCGATTCAGTACACGTTGACGTTCACCAATGCGGGCGGTTATCCCGTCAGCGATGTTGTCATCACGGATCTGTTGCCGTCTGAATTGCAAAATGTGCGTGTGAGCGGTTCGCTGCCGTTTACGACGCTACCCAATGGATGGGAGATTGCACAGTTGTCGGTTGGGCAGGTAGGTAGGCTGGTGATTTCGGCCGATACGCCCACCAACCTATCGGGCATTGTCACCATCACGAACACCGCCAGCATTGACAGTCCGACCATTGACCATCGACCCGCCAACAACAGCAGCACCGTCACGACGCTGGCAAGCGACAACCCGATCATCGGCTTGATTGCCGCCAACGATAGCCCCCATCCGATCAACCAAACCGTCAGCTTGACGGCAACGATTCAGAGCGGGAGTGCGGTCAGTTACGACTGGACGTTTGGGGATGGGGCGGTCGGCAGTGGCGCATTGGCGACGCACAGCTACAGCGAGCCGGGCATCTACACCGCCACCGTCACCGCCAGCAACGGCCTTGTCACCACACAAGCGGCGACACAGGTCGTCATTTTGGCGCACGATTTAGCGGTCAGCCAACAGCTTGAGCCAGCCGTCGCCATTCCGGGGCAGGATATCACGGCGACTATCACCATCACCAATAGCGGCGGTTACACAGCGACGGGCATCACGCTCAGCGAAACGGTTCCGCAGCTCGTGGCCATCGACGGCATCGCCGCGACGGTTCCCATAACCGTGCCGCTCACGCCGCCGACGCTTGACGTTGCGTTGCCTGATATGGCGGCGGGCGATGTCATCGTGATTACGGTGACGGGCGTGCTGTCCAATCCCGTCGCTGGCACGCAGACGCTGACCACGACGGCAATCGTCACAGCAGACCGCGATGACCTGCCCAGCAATGATCGCGCAGACGCCACGCTCCTGCTGGGCGACCTGCCGATTCAAGGTTTGACGGCGACCAATAGCGGCGTCAACTTTGTCAATGGCAACACGATCTTCTCGACGACGATCAGCAGCGGCTCCAATGTCGTCTACACGTGGTCGTTTGGGGATGGGTCGCCGCCCGTTGTGGGCGACTTGCAGGTTGGTGCGGATGTTTTGAGCGTGCTGCATAGCCACGTCTATCAGGACAGCGCGAGCTACACCCCTGTCGTGACGGCCAGCAATGGGGTGTCCGTGCAGACGTTTACACTCCCTGCTATCACCGTGCTGGCGGGTGACCTAGCGATTACGCAAACGGTGCTGACGCCCGATGTGCTCGCTGGCGAACGGGTCAGCTATACGCTCAACTATGTCAATCAAGGTCAGCAAGCGGTCGATGGTGGCTACATCTTGCATTATGTCCCGACAGAATTGGTCAGCGTCACGGTCGAGACGAGCAATCGCGCCGTGCTACGCAATGCGCCTGTCGGCCCCGTGTTCGATCTGCCGACGCTGGCGATTGGGGGAAGTGGCGTGTTGACCGTTTCTGGCACGGTCGATCCTGCACTGGGACAGTCGGTGGTGGTGACGAGCAGTGCATATATTCACGGCAACTTGGCAGATGACGTGCCGCAAAACAACACGACAACCGCCCAACTGACGCTGCGCTATCTCGCGCCGCCGACGGTGCAGTTGGTTAATCCGGGCGCGTTGACGGAAGGGGATACGGCGGTGTTTGAGGTGACGGTTTCGACCGATTTACCCACTCGTGCCGCCCACGCGCTCACGCTCAACCTCGACTTCGGCAACGGCATCACGCTGACGGCTCCGATCACGGACAGCGCGACCTTTACTCAAACCTTGACCGATGATGCGCTCTATGGGGTGACGGCCAGCGTCAGCAGCGGGCGCGGTGCGTATGCGGAAAGCACGCTGGCTGTGCCAGTGGCGAACGCTGTGCCAGTCGTGCAGATTCAACTGCCAGCGGAACGCCACGCCAATGAACCGATTGCGTTTGCTGGCTCGTTTAGCGACGCGGGGAGCGACGACACGCATACATTTGAGTGGGTGTTTGAAAATGGGATCACGGTGACAGACACGCTCACACCGAGTTTTGTGTACACCGCGCAAGGGACTTACACGGTGACGTTGACGGTTGTGGATGATGATGGGGGAATCGGCCGAAAAATCATCACGTTCCAAGTCGGTGAAGAGTTGGCCGTTGGACATCTCGCCATGCGGCAAGTGACACCTTATGTATCGATTCGTGCGGCTGTTGTGATGGCGATGCTGTTGGTGGGGGTTGGGTTGTTCGTCAGGAAGCGGGGTAAGGAATTGGATTAAACCACATTGCGAGCACGGCATCGTGTGCAAAGTGCGATTTGATTGCTCAAGTGACGCGCAATGGCTGCGTCACTTGAGTTGTCTGTTGTATCACAAGCTGTTTAATCCATCATGATGGGATCAACCCATTTCTACACGCATGCCACGCCGCGTCGCCCGTAGGCTGATGCCAAAACAAATCACGTCCACTAACAAAAATGCGCCGATCACCGCAAGCGTCCCAACGCCGCCATTGAGGATGTCGAGGATGTCGCTGATCTCGCGCATAATTGACCCTGCAAAGGCGACGGCATACCCGCTCGCGTTGCGTAGGGCGACGGCGACGAGTAACGCCACACCCAAGCCCGCATTGCGACCTGCCCATGTGCGAGCAATGCTGTCTGCGCCGTCGATATAGCCAAATGCCGCCGTCGGGTCGAGCAATGCCATGATGCCGATGGCTGTTCCCAAAAGTCCAATTATAAGGGCCACAATCGTGACCCAAAGTGGTATGCCGTTTGCATGAATGGTATTCATTATTTTTCTACTCACTCCAAATATCGTATTTCTCAGCCAGTGCTTGCATAAATGGCGCGTCTGCAAATTGCTCGTCCGACAACGTCGCCATCTCAGCGAGATAATCTTCAAACCCAGCCGGGCTAAACAAGCTCAACATCTTCGCGCCATTCTCTGATGTCGCTTCATGCCAAACATTCGGCGGCACGTTGATGGTGGTCCCTGCTGTGGCGACAACCGTCTCATCGTCAAAAATCAACGTCATCTCACCTTCCAGAATGTAAAACACCTCTGTCATTTTCTTGTGGTAGTGACGGCCAAGATGGAAGCCGGGTTTGAGTGTGTCTTCTACCAATGAGACGCGCCCATCTGAAAATGCGCCTACCGTTTTGACGTAGATATGATCGTTTGTCCAATCGTAATCGGTGCCCGCGTTGGGCAGTATAATTTGTTGTTTCATCTTATTCCTCGCATTTGTCGTAGCAGTTTCCCGTGTTACATTGACAGTCAACGCGTCTGCTTGCTCGAAGGTTGACTATCTCTTCAGTCAGGCTTGTGGTTGGTTTCGCTTTTGCGCAATCGGCCGATCAAGTTGCGAACGCCCAGCGTAAGCAACGCTGGCAAACCCATGAGTAGGGCAATTTTGATAAGGGGGCCAATAATTGCCACAATGCCGCTGCGCGTATCTCCCTCAAAGCCCTCATTTGTCACCCCAACTCGAAAGCCATCTGCCCATGTGGTTGCGTCCAGCTGGGCGAGCAGCAGCATCAAGATAGCGGCGGCGATGGTGATGGCGAGAATCGGCCGAATCATTTCACGAAAAGTTGGCATAACTAATCCCCTCCTTGTGCAATGCTGCGTGGTTTAGGCCGCCGTAGCACGTACTTCTTGAAATTGGTCACGATCCATTTTCCATGCATTGCCAAGTGGATGCCGATGATGACCATCAGCAGATTAGCACTCAAGTCGTGCATTGAGGACCAAAATGGGTCGATCGTGACCTGAATCCCCAGTGCGGGCAGTGCGGCCTCTGAAATCACCACCCCTGTAAATGTCGCCATAACAAACAACACAAAGAGTAGCCAATCAAGCACGTAGTTGAAGCGTGTCTCGCCTTTCACCTATGTTATTGAAGCCACTGCCTCTGGCAGTGGTCAGCATCATTGGTTCCACCAGTAATCGTATGACGGTTTAGCAATTTCGCTGCCCGTTTTGCTGTAAAGCCTGTGCATCGCCTACGATTAGGGTTCGCCACGCTGTGAGACGGCGACCGCCAAAACGTTAGGAAAGATCGCTGACTGAC
>JAUIAP010000090.1 GCA_030425205.1 Anaerolineae bacterium | reverse complement strand
AATTATGGTATCTTTGCTCATCAGCGTATTCTCCTTGGGGCTTCTTGACCCCGTTTTGGTTTGAACACCTGTGAGGATACGCTGCCTTTCTCTTTTTTCCTAATCCACAACTTTTGATAATAACTCGCTGCTTCACGAATAGCAACACTATGATACTTTGCATTGCTAATGATACAGATTGCTTCCTGTACCGCTTCTGCAGTTTGTATAACCTCGGTCTCAACTGTCGCACGTGCCTCGTCGTGAATGCGCGTTCCGTCAGCAACGAGTTCTGCAACTTCTGTCTCAACAACCAGTTTCACTTGCGTCTGTACAAGTCTTGTCACATCGATAGTCGGCACGATTGTATTTGTCTGATCCAAATTGTATGGATTGACATAACCAGCTGCCCGAATCAACTCAACAATTGCTCGAATTTCTTCTGGCGTATAACCGCCTTCTGATAGCGCGTGTTCAATAGGGTCTGTAAAGAGCGGAATCCCTCCGTCTACAACGGGCGTAGCGGGAGTCGAAATGTGCTGCTCTAAACTCTCTGCAACAATGGCTGCAATCTCTCGTTGTTGCTGTTCCGTAAAACCCCGTCCGCTTAAACGCCGCTCAAAAGCACGGAGTTCATCACTTCGCACATATTCAGGTGTAGGGGACAGTGTTGGAACAACTTCATCTTTCTGAGAACAAGCCAGTAGGCAACACATCAAACCAACGAGCGTTATTATTTTCCAAAGCATTTCGTTTTTCTTCCTTGCATGTGTCGATACGGTATCCTTCAATTACGACTTCTAATATCTCATTCCCAGTCGAGTAGCCGAATAGCACGATCTCTGCGTGAGAAATGTTGCCAAGTGAGTAAGCATTCTCAAATAGCACCCAATTTGTTCCATCGGTACTAAACGCACCTCGCACCTCATTGTTGACAATTAACTTCAGGTACACATCTTTTTGAGAAAATGGAACGTTGCGCGGCAACGGCATATCAGGGGCATGTTTCCCAAATTCGATACCGTAACCACTACTCGATACAGTTTGTATCAGTTGAATCCATTCATCAGAGGTTTGTTTACCGGGGGCCGAGAAGGCGATTCCTGCCTGCATCGGCGCGTTACTAAACGCTGGTTGTAGATCACTTAATTTGACCATGATTTCAAATTTCCCACCCATTGAAGCGACAAGCCGTGGTGGGTCGATGAAGCTCTCTGGGAATGCGTAAAGCGTGACGCTCGACGCATCGTTAACCGCGATTAGCCCAGTTTCTGGATTTCCAAGTTGGGTGAAGAAGCTATCATCAATCGCATTGCCTGTTAAACTAAACAATACGGGAATACGTTCGCACGATTTTTCAATTCCCTCTGCCTGTATTGGTGGTTGGGAGGTGAGTGCAAAATACAGTGCTGCGCAAAAAAGGAGAAAGCTTACAACGTAGATTAACTGTCCGACACGTTGACTGAACTTAGATGCAGTAAAAAACCCAAACACAGCCGTCAACGAGCTTAAAAATAGCGTCAACGGTTCAAACGTTCGCTCGATGTAGAACCATATTGCTGCCGCAAAAATTGTTAGAAGTAGAAAAAAGAGTGCAAGATGTTTTCCGTTCATTGTGACAGTTATCCTTTCTAACTATCATACATTTTGGTGAAAGAAATGATCTGCTTTTTTTCCCTAATCTCTGCGATATCCTGCTTTCAGTTTGCAAGTTGTACAATGAAAATATGAAATTGTTCACGCAATGGAATAGTCCGTATAGAGAGCCTCACTATAGACATCTATTTCTCGTCTGCCTTTGCATTTGATCGGTATGATTCATGAGCTGTTGCTAAAGTGCCGCTCAACCAAAATCTCTTGGTGAGCGATATTGATCTGGGGGAAATTTGCGCGTTTCTCTGCGTAAGCAGGCGCAAATGTGCGTGTTTGTGCGATTGTCGTGCTGCTGCGTGCCTAGAAGGGCATGGCTCCGCTTTTTTGCCTATTTCAACTGTATAATGGCAGCGCGTTCCCTTCAGAACGCGCCTTTGCATTTCAGTCACCCCCTGCATTGCGACAGCAAAATGGAAAAGGAGTCAACAGGAAACGCAGCAGGGCAAATTTCCGTAAGCGACGCTTACATTTCCGATATGGTAACCTTTGGTACACTACTGCGAAACCGACGTAAAGCGTGTCAAGACCCAGAGACAGGCCGTGCATTGTCACAGGAGCGGCTCGTGCATTACCTGTCCAAATTTACGGGGTTGCGCTATGAGCGCGTGTCAGTCAGTCAGTGGGAACGCGACGAACATAAAATTCATCACGCTGAAAGAGGGTTGCTGGTTGGCTTGCTACAGGTTTTGCACCGGTGTGGGGGTGTGAAAGATGTGGCGACGGCGAATGAACTTCTCTTTACAGGCGATTACCGCGACCTCAATGAAGAAGAGTTACGCACCGTTAACCCTGAGTGGATAATGCCCTTGAGAGCGAATGCCCTACCAACCCCTGCTGTTCAGTTGGCGGCGTTGCCAGCCGCGCCAAGTCCGCATGTCGATATTTCGGCCGAAACAAACACCCTCATCGCCATGTACGAGGCGGGAACGACGGTGGCGGGGTTGATTGGCGTGGCGGGAAGCGGCAAGAGCGTGTTGGCAACGGCTGTGGCGCGGCAGATGATCGAGCATGGACAATTTCAGCAGGTGATACAACTGTTGCCGCATACAGACGATGCGGTTGAGGCTGTGACGGAACAGTTAGCGCGACAGATTTTCGGCCGAAGCGACCCCGACCTTGCCACCACACAACACGCTATTCAAAACTATTTGCGCCAACAGGCGTACTTTATTGTGATCGACGGTCTGGAGATGGTTCCGACCGCGCTTTGGGAAATAGTGATGGCGTGGGCGCAACCGACTTGCTTTTTGGTGACAGGCCGTACTCGCCCCGACTTCCCCGCGATTTCCACCCACATGCCCCCCATTTGGAGCCGCGCCGTCGCCGTCGATTATGTTCGCAAACTGGCACAGCGACAGCAGATCACGCAAACGCTCGACGATGCGTTGTTGGCTGAACTGTGTGCGTTTGTCGGCAATAATCCAAAGGCGTTGGCGTTGATCCCAACATTTATGACGCGGCGTTCGGCCGATCAGTTGCGCGATGCCCTCCAATACAGCCGTGACTTGTCTGACCTTTACACGACCATGACGGCGACCACATGGGCAACGCTCGATCAACCCGCCCGCGCCCTGCTGCTGACGCTCTGCTTGGTGACAGAGGCGGGGGCGAGTGAGGAGCTATTGCAGACGGTCAGTGGGTTGGCGCGGCGGCAATTTTGGCGGTCACTGGAAACGCTGGAAAAGCACATGTTGGTGGTTTCCCATGCGGATCGACCCGGCTGGTTTTACACACATCGGCTGGTTGCCCACTTCGTGCTAGAGCAGGATGCGGCGGCACTGACAACACAAGCGACTGCGATGCTCGACTATTGGCAGCGACGTTTTGCGCGACTGGCGGCGCGAGATTGGCATGTGTTGGTGGAGGATCGGCCGAATATCTTCCACGCCGTCAGCCTGTTTATCGACATCGCAGATGATGGAACCCCGTTGCTGTCGCTGTTGCCAATGCTCACCCAATTTGCGGAGCGGTATGGGCTGACCCGCGCATTACAGCTTTTGCTGGGGCAAGCTGTTTCCATGCTGTCTTTGAACTCTGCCCAACGCGCTCAACTCTTGTTGCTGCATGGCATGACGCAGCGGCTCAACTTCGCGTGGTCGGATGCGGTTGAAACGTTGCAATCTGCGATTGTGTTGTTTGAGCAAACGCAGGATAAGGCACATCATGCACAGGCACTGTGGGAGATGGCAAGTGCGTTGAAAGGGCAGGGAAAGATCGATTCGGCCGAAAAGACCGTCCAAGAAGCACACACCCGCTTTCAAGCGTTGAATGACACACACGGAATCGGCCGATGCAACAATCTGCTGGGCTTACTCGCCTATGAGCGCAATGCATACAGCGAGGCCGAAACCTTCTTGCAACGGGCAATCGACGGCTTGACGGGACGCGACCGCGCCAACGCCCACGCCAACTATGCCGCAACGCTACAGACGCAAGACAAACTCACCGCCGCACACGAGCAGTACGACATCGCCCGTGCGCTTTACGAGCAGGAAGGCAGCACGCTAGACCGCATTCGCCTGATGATTTCAGCCGCGAGTCTTTACGCCAAACAGGGTGAATGGGCGCAAGCCGAAACATTGTTCGCCGCCATCGACATTAAATCAGTTCCGAATGTGCGAACACAGGCATTTTATTGGTGGAATTTTGGGCGGTTGGCGGCCGATCAGAAGGCGTGGGCGGTGGCGCAAATCCGTTTGGAAGCGTGCGTGGCGGCATGGCAAGCGGTGGGGGATGTGGCGCGACTGGAACGGGCAAAGCGCAAGCTATCGCAGACGATCGCAGAGCAGCGCAAATAGAGTGTGTTAAATTGTTCGCGCTATAGTCGAGTGCATTGCCACGGAAGGGATGTTTATTGGACATCTGGCAATGGTTATACGAGGGGAAATCGGCCGATCAATTTGATCGGCCGATTTTTGCATTTTAATCTTGTGTGATTCCCTCGTAGTCGTCATCTTCGCCTCCATGACGTGAGACGATGATATGATTGAATGTGTAGGCAAAACTGTTGTGTGACATTGGACGTTCCTCAAAGATTGAGGGAAGTCCGACCGGTCTTCATTCCCAATTTGTGTGCGCTGTCGACGTAACACAATGGTAGAAAACGGCGTGTTGAATCGGAATCACACATCTGTTGAATTCGCTTCACAACGTGTTGGAAACGGATGCTATGAATGAATTTGGTTCGCTTTTACGCCAATATCGACGCAACACGACTGATCCAGACGAGGGAGGTGCGTTGACGCAAACGCGGTTGGCGGCGTTGGTTTCGGCCGAAAGCGGCCAGATCATCCGCCCCCAACAAATCAGCTATTGGGAGACAGGTCGCCGCCCATTTCCAGCCGAGAATCGTGAACTTCTGCTTGCACTGATCAAGGTACTCGTTGCGTGCGGCGGGATGACCCCACTGCCAGAGGCCGACCAATTGCTGGAGAGCTTGGGATTGCGGGTGCTTAACCCAACAGAAGTTGCGGCGATTATCGGTCAGCCTCCATCTCCACCATCCGAAACCGCCATCGCTGAACTGATTGCCCGTGTGGACAAATTGATCGGCTGGTCATCGGCCGATGACCACGCCCGCACAAGTTGGGAAGGGCGCGTCGTTCACAGCTTCGCCACGCTGACGAGTCGATTCAGTTGGCAAAACAGCGTTAAGTTAGCCATCTTGTTTGTGGCAATTTGGCTGGCAATCACCCAAGTTGTGCCAGCATTGCGCTTGGCAGAGCTAGGGGATGCGGAAACGCGACTCGCCGTTGCGATTCGTTACACGATTAGCCTGTTGGCAATACCATTTTTGCTTGCCATCGTAATTCCAACTCCGCGCAATGTGCCGTTTGAGGTGGTCGATTCGGCCGATAAGCGCAACCTGTTTCTCATGCGGTTAACGGGCAGCTATGTTGGTTTCACTGTTATGTTGGTTCTGCTCTTTCTCGTCGGTATCGTTGATATGGTGATTCGGCCGATTGTGTTTCCCTATTGGTTTTACGTGCTGCTGCTTGTCGTGCCATTTTTCTTCGCCTACGTGATGGCGCGGCGCACACCTGCGAACAGGTACAAACTGCTCGGCGCAAAACCGCTGCTGCACGAAATAGACACGTTGATGCTGTTTGCAATACCACTTCTCGTTATGGGAACGGCGTTTCTTCTCTATGCTTACTACGACTACTTCAACAATGGGTGGATGATTGTCGGATTGATCATTTTGCTATTGGTGATGATGTATTGGGAGCAAGAGGGCAAGCGCAAAAATGTTTCCAAACAACTGCTACTGCTCACTGGGATGAGCCTTGCGCTTGTGTTCTTTGTCGGTGTGGTTGCGTATGTGCTGGTTGGTCGAGAGACGGGACAATGGACAATCTCATCGGCCGAAGCGGGGCAACTGCTCTCCCTCATGCTCATATTGGCGGGAATGTTAATTGTATTCGCAACATCCATGCTCTGGCACTCACCGAAGATTTCCATACGTGGTTTTCTGGTTTTTGGAGGCATGGTTGCCGCTCCCTTCGTCGGGTTAGCATATTCACCTTTCACTATCCCGACTCGCCTTGCTTTACTAGGCGTTGTATTACTTGTGTGGATTGGATGGGGACGACGACGCATTCGCGCCTATTGGTGGATACCCCCTGCGCTTTCACTCGGCTATATTGCGATGTTGGCAGCCTTGATTTTGCTGCTGCTCGATACGTTTCCGCCGCTACTCATTACAGTTGGGTACATTGTTGTGATAAGCGGTCTCATCTACCGGGCTTATCGGACATCAGAAAAAGTGCAAAACGAAACGGGAGCCGCCTAAGCGGCTCCCGCTCGATCAATTGGATGAACCGTCGTCTGTGACCCCTTCATAATCGTCGTCACCACCGCCCCACTTGATTTGGATCAGGGGCAAGGGGATAACGATTGAGGACTCAAACTGGATGGTAAGCGTGTTGACCACACTCAGCAGGATGACAACGATTGTCAGCCAGACCAGCAAGGTCACGGCGGTTTGTTTGATATTCAACTGTGAGCCTTTCCTTGCAGTTGGAAGCTGGTCGACCGATTCTTTCTGCTCTAAATTGACAACTGCAATCATTCTGACAGGGCAGGTGTTGAGACTCCAGAACAGTGTGTTGAATTTTCTAAACAATGGAGGTAATGGATGGATCAAAAAGGTTTTGGAAAGCTCTTAAAGAAATATCGCAATCAAACCCGTGACCCTGCCAACGGTCAGAAGCTGCGGCAGGGTGATTTGGGCGAGTTGCTCGAAACGATGGGTGGGTTGCCCGGCTTTTCAGCGACACAAATCAGCTATTGGGAAAACGCCAAGCGGCAACCGCCAGAGCGTCCCATCGTCATTGGCATGATTGAGATGTTAGCCAAATACGGCGGAATCGACACCATTGAGGAGGCCAATGCGTTGCTGAAAGCGGTCGATTATGTGGGGCTGGATTCGGCCGAAATCGCCCAATTCAACCTCCTGACCGAACGACAAATGGAACCAATGGTGTCTGAAAACGACCACCAGCGCGGACTCATCTCTGTTACGGGCAACGTCCATATCACCAACAATCACAATCATGTGCTAACAAAAGCCAACCTTTCCCATGAAACGATCATGGCCGACGAAGACCGTATGCTGTTTCTCGGCCGAGTGGAAAAGTTTATCGAGCCAATCGTCCCACACCTGCTACACGACATGCCTACCATCCCGCTACAGTATGAACTTCTCCCCGCCATGGTCAACAGGCCATTGCGCGAAAAGGGAACCGCCTTTGCATCAAAGCTGCCGCCCGAAGGAACGATCAATGAGGTGGTCGATCAACTTTCCAGTGCCGTTCTGCTTGGCGCGGCGGGCAGCGGCAAAACGTTGATCGCCTTACGGCTATTGCAGAGAGCCTATCGTGCAGCCCGTCAAGACCCGCAAGCCCCCTTGCCTATCTTTCTGTTTTTGTCCGATTGGCGTGCAGAGACAGACATCGAATCGCTCATTCGTGAGCAGGTAGAGAGGATTTATCAACTACCATTTGAAATGGTAGCAACATCGATCAACAGAGGTCGCGCCTACTTTATATTGGACGGACTGGATGAAGTGGCGGCCGAGTGACGTGACCGTTGCATTGAGCAGATCAACCAGTTTCGCCAACGCGGACGCGCCCATCATCTGATCGTCACCGCACGCTACGAGGCGTATCGTCAGTGCAGCCAACGGCTTGACCTCGACGATGCCCTGTTACTTAAGCCACTGAATGACGCGCAAATACGCACCTACCTAGACCTCAACCAAGCTAGCCACACCACCCTTTACGAAACCATAAGCGAGTCACAGGCATGGCGAGAATTAGCCCAGTTGCCGCTCATGCTCAACGTGATGGCACTGGTATTTCAAAATGCCACGCCAGACTTCACTGGCGCAAAAGACAAAACCGAGCTACAGAGGATGCTCGTCGATCAATATGTTTCGAGAGTTTTTGCGCGTGCTGTACGAGAGAACAGTCAAGACTGCACAGAATTGCAGATTCGACAACAGTTACCGTGGCTTGGTTTTCAAATGCGCGAACACCATGCAAGCCCATTTTTTATCGAGGATATGCAGCCAAGCTGGTTGACAACGCCGCAGCAGCTACGCAGCTACACGCACACCTCCCGCCTCATCATCGGGGGAATCATTGGCACGCTGTCGGGAGACCCCATCGGGGGCTTGGTTGGTGGGTGGCTCGTTGCACGCCTCTATCACCGCCACTTTGAGGAACAGCGCAAGGGGAAGACCAACGACAATCATAGACGTTTATCGCGCCAAGTTGGCATGATTGGTGCGCTCACGGCTCCCATCTCACTGCTCATCGCGTTTTTAACGCTGCGGCAACAGGTTGGCAGCTTGCTCTCTATGTCATATTTTGCAGAGGTGCAAGACGCATTACTGACGCTATCAACGGTTGAAACGGTCGTCGTCATCTTGACTTACCTGATTGGGCTAGGCAGCGTGCGAGCCTTGCTCTATATCTTGCTGATGGGAAACTATCAGCGTGGGCAAACTATCAATGATGAACTTTATCGTGTTGAGCGCAGAACGTGGTCATGGAAAATGGCGCAACAAGGCATTATACGAAATGTTTGGCGTGCGCTCCTGCCGGCTATCTGCGTCAGCATCGCATGTGGCATCCTGATCGGGGTCATCAACAATGTCCAAGTCGGCATCACGGCAGCCCTCGCAATCGTGGTTGTCGGTGTTCTTGTGCTTACGCTATTTTTTGGCTTTATCAATGGAATGCAAGCGACAAAATTGCCTGAGCTTGCTGCGGTTGAGCAGGGGAAACAGGCGGCTTGGAACAACCTGATTTGGGTCGGTTTGGGAGGAGGTGTGGTCGGCGCGTTGGGAGCTGGCGTACTGATCTTTACAGCTATCACCATCATCTTGCAGCCAATTTTGAGCAACGAGACAATAGAACCCGTCGTTAGTTGGAGTGTGACGCTCCTGTTCTCGTTTATCTTCAGTGCCGTGTTCGTCGTCTCTGTTTTTCCCACAATTGCGGGTCTGGTTGCATTGCGTTATGGCGGCACATATGTCATCAAGCACGGTATCCTGCGCCGCACAATGACAAAGGCGGGGTTAATGCCCAAAGATTTCGTCACATTGTTAACCTGTGCGGCCGAGCATAACATCCTGTACCGTGTTGGTGGGGCGTTCTTTTTCCACCATGATCTGTTGAGAGATTACTTTGCCGATCAGTTTTTGCTGAACGGCAAAGACGATTCGTTATAGAAGGGATTTTGTGAGTGGTGCGTCGTAATACAGGATGTTTGTTTTACGGTTGCGGCAAAGCTGCTTTCTTATTGGGCATTTTCGTACATATTGGGTAAAGTCGTTTGAGTTTGTGACAGAACCGTTTGAGAAGGAAACGCAGAACATGGCAATGCAAGCAAGTAACATATTGGTGTTGGGATTGGGGGGGAGTGGTCTCAAGGTTTGTACTTACGTGCTGCGCGATGTGTTGCAGGTCAACAACAATCGCTTGCCAAGCGGCTTTTCCCTGCTCGTCGCGGATACGGAAGATGATATCAAGTTCAAAGTGCCAGGTTGGGGAAATGAGCGGGGGAAAAATCGTGCGACAGGCCCTGTGCGAATTAGTCAAGGCCAGTATCTACCGTTGACGGGCAATTGTAGTATTTACTAAATAATGAGACTGTGTAGTAAATAATGAGACTGGCGACCACTGGGGGACGTTTCATGCCTTAATTTCTATGTACGAAATAATGAGACTCCCCTACCCCCGTGTAAGAA
>JAUIAP010000032.1 GCA_030425205.1 Anaerolineae bacterium | reverse complement strand
ACGCGCGTCCTGCCCAGTTTGGAGGTGGTTTCGGCCGAAAATAATCTGTCTGTTGAGGTCGCTGCCCTTCTCTGATCCACAACATTTGACAATACCTCCTTATCAACTGGATAAAAAATCAAGAATGGTACCCTTTCTTCTTTCCATAGTCTGGAAAGTAGTAGTAGGGCTGTGTTAGTCTTTCCGCTTCCTGTAGAACCTGCGATCAGACAATGTCTCCTAAACCTATCACTTGAAATTGAGAATGCTTTATCACTGTGAATTCCCCTATGCAAAAACTCCCCAATACGTATTTTTTTCTGAATTCTTTCGCCATTTAAAGCTGACTCCTGAGAAATAACAAACGGCTCGTTTCTGACAACAATGCCAGGCATATGCCCACTATGCGGAGGAATGGGTAATCGGAAAATACCAGCTAATTCCTGACTATTACAAATTGACGTACTTAGCTGTAGGTAGTCGTTTGGAAGCCTATCAAAAGTACAATCTCGTAGTCTACTAAGTGCATCTTTGACATCAACAGGTTTGGATTGCCACTCAGCAAGCTCAGCATTGTCGCTTGCTCCAACTAATTCAGAACCAATTGCAGCAATGAGAGGGCGTACTTCTCCTTTCTCAGAAATAGCTAATATCTCAAATTGAAATAGGTTGCTATGGTCATAAAGAAAAGAGTGCATTGCACGTTCTAATAACTCAAGTCTCTTTACTTCAAAAAATATATTTCGCTTAGTAACATTCTTTGCAAATACACCAATCTCATGCAAAAGTTGGCTATGAAACTTCACATCAATCTTATAGGGCTTAATCCGAACACTAATCACGCTATCCGAGTTTGAGGCTGTTAGTGCTTGAACTAAGTTATTCATAGCGTTCAAATCGAATGCTGGGGCAAAGCTATGGGGAAAATCTCCCGAAACAAAACCCTTGTACAACGATGAGTCACCAGCGATAAGGTTTGTGTTAATACCCTTTGTAAGGGATATAGCCTCAAGCTTATCAATCTTGAGGTCTTTGAATGGAATTACAATGCTGCGGACTTCTGCGAAGTCCAAAAACTGAAGGGGGTACCCATACGGGGATTCAGAGGGGAAAATACTAGCAAAAGTTCTCAGCGTCTCAGATATTAGCATCTGGGTTACTTCAACGCGAGGTGGTTGAATAGAGCAAAGGATGAAAATTCGGACTTGTTGGTCTTTTGGCCGATAAATAAACCTCAAATCAAATGCCAATTGCTCTTCAAACTGTTTGCTTGCAATAGTTAAATCATGAACAAATTTAGCTTGCCGTCTTACAACTAAACCTACTCTGCTATGGGTACCTTTCTCAAGGGTAATAAACTCTTGTGAAAGCAGTGCGGGGATATAAGGAACCTCGGCAACCCATAATATAGACATGCAAAAAGCACCTTTAAGCTAAAGACCCCAAAGGCTAAATAGAGCTGGTTTGCTTCCAATGGGAAACCAAAAATTGGTCAAAGCATTCATAATAGACATGAGGAGTGTTCCAGTTGAACCAAAGAGCAGATCAGTGACGAGAATGTCTGCCGGAGCTTCAAAAATTTCACGGTTAAGAAAAAATAACTGTGATAGGGGCGTCAATATGGCAGTTGTCAATATCATTAAATTGAAAGGAAAGATTAGTAGTAATACAACGTATGAAATAGGGTTCGACCTATCACGCTTCATTGTCTCGGAATAAATCGGAATGCTAATCAAATAGAGGATAGCAAAAATGGTAAGAAATAATAAGAAAAACGACAGGCTGTAGGTCAAGCTAGAGAGTGAATCTCCATCAGCAAAGTCTTGAAGAACAGTTCCAACAAAGTCATATGGTCTTGCTCTCATAAGAGACACTACAAATGAGACATAAAGTAGAAAACTCGTAATTACTGAACGAATCATAACTGCTCTGCTTTGAAATTTGAATTTACATCCTTGACGACCTCATCAAGTGTACAGGTATTCCCATCCCACCATGAAGATATGTCCCATGGAGTGTGTTTGCCGTCTGAATAAACATAAACTTTGGGTGTCTTTTGGGGATAGTCTGCACAGTGTGCTTCAACAGAACAGCCTACGAGTCTAGCATTAAACTCAACAATGCGTCCTATCTCCGATACTTCAACCGTATAATCAATCAATTCACTTCTAGATTTCATCCGTTCCAATTTACTTCTCTCCATATCACTTCTTTTTGAATCTGCTCCCGCAGCGAGCATTTCAACACCAAGTCCTAAACCCTTCGACATCCCTTGGAGCGTTTCCTTTATTGGTTCAGCATTTATATGATCCATTTGGGTAACGGCTCTTAATCCCTCTTTAGCCAGTGTCGTTTTCGCCTTCATAATTTCTATTTCCATTTGTCGGCGTAGCTCCTCATCCTTAAGCGGCTCTTCACGCTCATCATGAATCCTTCCTACAGCCACATCTTGGTGTGCAACATCTAGTGGCGGTTGTTGAATCACCACCAGTCCTTGTGATGAATTAAATGTAACATTTAATAGTTCCAGAGGACTTTCAGCAGGATAATAGTCTTCAATACGTGCCATCAAGTGTCGCACAAGTGCAGTCTGATTATCTTTTATATCAATATAAAAGTGATTGTTTAGATACTCGGACAAAACCAATGCTGCGGCATCTTCCAACTCATCAATTGACTCTCCAAAAGCAACGACAGCCCTTACTGGATCGACAATCTTGAAACGGATAGTAACCGTTACCTGAACTTTTGCTTGGTCTTTAGTCAATGTTTCGCTTGACGTTACAGTAGCACTTGTTGGAGATAATAAAACATGACGTACTTCTGGTTCTTTCTGAAAAAAGCCCTTGCTTACAATTTGACCCTTACTCCGATAAGCTGTTGCACTATCAATAACAGCACAATCAGTTATGCCATCTATATCTAGCCTAAACCGACCTAGCCAAGATTGGTATGATAAAGGGGGTGTAACGATTCCGTCTCCGCCATTCTCTGGCTTTATATAATGACGCGTATCAAATTTGTTGGTTCCTTGTTTGGTCATACTTTTCTCCCAAATCGCAAAGTCGATTAATATCAACGGGAATGCTACTAGCATAGATACTACTAATTCAACAATCAATAAAGAAAGTAATGATGAAAAAAATGTTCTTATCAACACAAAAACCAACACTTCGCTTGAAGAAGCTAATTGAGGCCAAGCCATAAACGTTAGCAAAAACAGCGGAAAGAAGACTTGGGCAACTCTTCTTAAATATGATTTGTTGAGTAAGTGCGAAAGAATATTCATGAATCCTATCACCTTCGATAGACAAGAAAAGAAGCGTCAACAGCAGCGCGGAATTTTAAGACAATTCTAAGCGGATGTCCGCTACTTTGCAACTGGTATTCTCAAAAAAAAGAACCGTCCAAAGACGGCACAAGCAATTCTCGTGATATAGGTATCAATTAATAGTTTAATCTAAAAGAAGCCAATCAATTCTTTGCTCATTTGCTGGTTGCCAATTCTGCATAAACGGAACGGACGTATCATAAAATCGCTTCTGCTCAAGATAATCAATTAGCTCATCTTTCATGCTAAGTTCCACGACCGTTTTATCTGCTAGATAATCCCGTTCTCTGAAATACTTTGCCCATAGTCCAGAAGTTATCCAAACTCCAAGTCCGCCCCCTGCAAACGATAAAATAAAGAAAAGCACACTATTCACAATTGAGAAGAAAACTGTAGCAGGTTGAGAATCTAACCCAGATAAATCAGGGATATTTGTTGGCACATTTGGCCGTTCTGCAACGATTTCTCTTGAATTGGGTCTGGCTGTTGAAAAATCTCGTACATTTGCAATGAAAATGTATGAGAGAGGAAAAACAAGTCTTCTTAAAGCTAAAATCATCGCACCATCTTCATTATCAGCATGTCCCGTTTCGTGCGCCAATAACACTTGGAAATGTTGGCTGCGGAGTGAACCAGACGATATATACAGCGTTGTTCCTATCAAATAGAGATATTCTATCGGTGAATCAATGATGAAGATGCCTGAAAAACCCTTCATTTCTTTGTGACCTGCACCCTCTAAAATAGCCTTTCTCATCTCATAGATTTGTTCATTTTCACGAGTGCTTGGCTCTCTTGCGCCAAGTGCATACCTTGTTAGCGTGTGTCCACTCCCATAACCCAAATAAGCAGCCAGTGAAAAAATGATCGGCGCGTAACCAACCACTATTCCACCGATGAAAATACCAAACAACAATAAGCCAAGCACTGCATTGATGAGCGGCATGGATAATGCTGCATCCCCCGTAAAGAAGAACACGCCTACAATTGCGGCGGTTGGAATGATTGCAACTAACCAATAGAGTGTAAATCGAGCTGATCCTGAGATAAACAACTCAATTGCCAATGTCAAAATGTATAGCCCATGCGGTTTATTATCAGAAGTCATCGTAATTTCTCCTTGCCTTGCTCAATTCAATGAACGAGGGCGTTTTTTAGATTTTGTCTTTTTCGGTTCGTGTTTAGGTTTTTGACGAATTTCTTCTTGCTGTGGTTGGATATGACTGACAGCTTCAATTCGGCGAATCTGAATTTTGGCTGCATAACGTTGTCGAATTAGAAAGGCTTCCCCTGCTTTCAATCGCGCACTCTCGTTAGGATCAACGCGAAAAGTATGTTGCACCCTTGCGGAACCCATACCTGTTAAATCTCCTTCGTTGAGTTGCATACTAGACTCAACTTGCAGACTTGTTCCCGCTAGTTGTGCAATATCTTCGGGGTAGTCTGTAGCCATTAGTACTTTCGTTCTAGTATTTGCGAGAATTAATTTTTTGGTCTTTTCATCCTTTAAACTAGCGACATCTTGGGTTGCTAAAATGATCGCCAATTTGGAGCTTCTTGAGAGACTCAGGAGGGATGTGATATTGTCATTTCCAAATTGTCCAAACTCGTCAATGATTAAAACTGCGGGATGCTCTTGCCGTTTCCCAATATAGTCGAGTAAATCAGCAACAAAAAACGATAGTAGGCGTTGAGCGGTGTCACCGACACTTTGAACGCGCATAGAAAAGATGGCACAGGCTGTTTCCTCTAGCGCAAAGCCTTCCTCGCCAATACAACGACCAAACTCTCTTGCCATCGGCCGAATTCGATACAATAGACCTTGCAAACTTCTTTCATCGAGTTCATCAATTGCCTCAAGCTCTGTCGGATCATCTTTGTATGCCTCCATCATCCATTTTTTGTTTAATCTCTGACGAACTTCTTCAAAGCTTCGCGGTGCGCCAAGTGGTGAATAGCAAACAAGTTGCAATAGATCACGGTTTACATCTGCATAATACGCTGCGCCACCTTCGGCCTCTGTCGTTCCAATTAGCGCACATAATCTGTTGTAAATATCGGTAGGACTACCTCTAAACCCATCATAAATTGCGCCACCTTTTTCAAAGCCTAGTTTGAAGACGGGCGCAATTCCTCTACCAAATTGATGTGCTAATCCCCGAATATCGTTTGCCAATCCCTCATCTCCTTTACCATCAACTAAATACACGTTGCGATCAGTCGCTGAAAAAACCTCATAAACCAATCGTTTAATCGTCTCACTTTTACCTGCGCCTGTAGTCCCAAGAACGAAAAGATGAAGATCTAAAACATCCTCGCTGAGTGTTAGCCAACCATCTTTGGTTTCAATGCCTAGATGTTTAGGGAAACGATCCCCTTTGATTCTTGACCCAAGCCGTATCATTGCCTTTTGCCCCGTCGTTTCTCTCCGACGGTTTGCTTGACGTGACAATTGTGCTTGCCGTTTGGCTTCTTGACGTTCCATTTCAGCCAATTGTTCTTGCTGTGATTTTGGTTTTGCGAATCTTGAAAACATTAAAAATCCCTGCATTAATAAGCTGATAGGGGGAAATAACGGCAACGTAAACCACCATGACATCAGCGGTGTTGTCATCTGTTTCAGTGTGTATCCAGATGTTTTGATGACGACAAATGCCGTCAAAAGTGAAATAAGATTGAGAATCAGGAAATAGATTGGTTTCGGCCGATAACGATACAAGACTCCAGCCGCAATAAGCGTTCCTACTCCAAAATAAAACAGTAGCATCAGCCACGTCAGAATATTTAGAACGAGCCACTCATTTAGTTTTCTTGAGCTACTTTGAACACTCCCTAGATCAAGCACTGTCTTTCATAATAGATGAAAGACGATACAAAATAAACGTCTCCTGATGCTCTGGAATACGCTCAACTGCATTTTTGACTGCGTTATAGCATTCAGGTGCAGAAAAATACCAAACGCTCCCATAATCCCGTTTTAGCTCTCGTAGGATACTGTTTAGTCGAGCGTATCGCTTTTGAGTTAGCTCAACTTCAATACCTACAACAACACCATCTTGATATTCAAGCTCCCCATCGACAAGATGTCGCTTCTTTTTGTCCCGTTTACGAAGTGCATTCGCCTCGCGCTCACTGATCCAACGAGCCTCATCGCCGACGCGAGTTTCAACATACAAGCGCACTGCGTTCACAGCATGAATGTGTGCTAAACGGGTCAACGCTGGCGGTCGGCTATCCAAATCTAAGCCAACCATTTGTAAACCCTTTGCCGTGAGCCATATCCATGCGGGTTCATTCATGAAAATACGTTTGCGTTCCACCAGACCTGCTTTAACCCAACGGCTGGTGATTCGATACGTTGCCTTGTAGCTTAAACCCGTTTCAGACACGGCCGATGGCACTTCCGAATACTTACCAGTCAGAAGTTGCAGATGGTCAAAACGAATCGCAAATTGCTCACCAATCCATTGCAAGATTTGTAAGTCTCGCGGGGTTAGCACAATCTGACCGTGATGGCTGCGCCGCTTTGTTGTTACTCGCTCATTCACTTGCACACCGTATTCCATAAGATCATCATAGCCCGAACTTAACCCGCAATTCCAGCGATATGAATTGGATAGTTCTACGGTGATCCTACTGGTTTTCTAGCTATTGGGGAACGAACAAAACATGCAGAAAGGGTGCAACTTTAACGCAGACCGCCAACTTCTCTACAAACTCGTCACCGTCATTTTCCCTTTTTTCTCTCTCCTCCATCTTTATTTTTCTTTTCTTCCTATATTTAATTTAACTCTCCTTCCCACCCTCTCCCTCCACCCCACCTACTACCTTACCCCCTATCCCCCACCTCCTCACCCTCACTCACTAACAACCACAACAACCACCACCCCCGCCTCCGCTCTCCTTCCTGACCACAGCCACTCAGACGCGGTGGGGGTGTGGTCAGGAAGATTGAGAGAGCGAACAAGGCGGGTTATCAGGGGTGGTGACAATGTTTTGTGAGCTTTATCGGTGAAACGATGTAGTTGGGGGGATAGGGGGTTTCTATATGGTTACTACGGCAAAAATCTACAGATTCAAAGAATCCATGATGCGTGTAACGCATCGGCTTTTGGTTCTTTTTGCCGTCCCAAAAAGAACATGGAATGTGAGTTATCCACATTCCACCAGTACTACTTGTATTTCTTCTCTTGTATTTCTTCTCTTGTATTTCTTTGTTCGCAATAGTTGCGAAACTTGATCGGCAATGGTTGCGAATCATGATTCGCAATAGTTGCGAATCACTCTTTTGACTCTGTGGACAACTTTTTGACGTGCAAGACATAAACGTTCGTTTTAGTCATTCCCCTGCGGATGACGCTGATATAACCGCCTTTTTGCAACTCTCTAATCGCTGACCAAACGCTGCGTGGGCTGCTACCGCACTGTTTTGCGAGACGCTCTTGACCGGGAAAGATGGCAGCTTTGCCACCATAAGCATAACTCAACATAATTGCATAGACTAATTTCGCTCTGCCCGATAGTACTTTTGAATTCAACACAAAGTTTGGCACAAGCGTGTAGCCGTTTTGGGTAATTAAGTCCGCACCCTCAAGAATAATCTCTCGCTCGACATTTTCGTATTTCTGTTTGAGGGCTTCCTTGAGATTAAGCATAAGCTAAATGGACAATTTTTCCTCCTTTTTCAGTGCAGCAACCATCGCATCGACAAACGCTCTGTCTTGAACTTTCATCATGTAGCGCAACGCATAACGCATCAATTTTGCACCACTAACCGATTTCCCTCGCAATCCCCTCTTACGAAGCGTGCCATGTATGAACTCTTCGATGTCTTGCTTTTCAATCGCTGATAAGCGCACAGGCGTATTGCTTGAAGTGACAGGTATCGTTGATAGTTCGGTGATGATTATTTTTAGTTTTTCTTGATCGGTGGTTTCTGTGCGACGTCGGTTAGATACGTCGGTTGATGACGTTCGAACGTCGGTTTGTGTATCTCGTTTGAGTTTATGATTTTCGACCGATTTTTGTTGCTGGTTTGTAAGTGACTGCTGTTGCTGTTCAGCTTCTTTGTTTAACTCTGAAAAAATGCTAGACATATCGCCTTTCTGAAACTTGTTCAATAATTACGGGCGTGATCGGCTGCTCACGTGCAGCCGATAACTCCAACGCCATTTGTGCAATCCCACAAACCGTGCGTGGATTACCCTTTGTAAGCTCAAAAAGCGCATCTGTTGCTTCTTTCGTGAACGGAAAGGCATTGCCTTCACCTGCTTGTTGAAAACGCCAACGCAACATCTTTTCAACATCATTGCGGGACATCTTCTCAAGCTCTGTTTTGATAAGCCTATTACGAAAACTCGGTGCATACGGCAATCTGCGATTGATGCTTGGCATCGCAAATAGAAGAATTTGCAGCATCTTACCGCCTTGTGGCGTTTCAAAATTCAGTAAACCACGTAGTGATTCCATCAACTTGGATGGCAACTGCTGTGCCTCATCAATCAACAAAACAGGGATTTTCTTGTTTCTGTGTGAATCGACGAGAAAGTGTTTCAACTGATCCACACGGGTTTGTGTGTCACGACCTGTGCATTCATGTCCAAATGACTCGACAATTTCTTTGACTAACTGAAAAAAAGTGGGGGAGTGTTCTGCGGTTTCGACAATCGCAACTTGATACTCTGGCAACGACCGCATCAGCGATGAAATACGACGCATGATCGTCGTTTTGCCTGTGCCTTGCTCGCCGACAATCAGACCAGCACCTTCACGATTTTGGATGACATGACCGCACATGTCGATAGCATCCTTATGATTATCTGTCAGGTACAGATACCGCTCGTCAGGATTAGTCGTATATGGAGCTTCTTTCAAGCCAAAGTAGGCAAGATATTTCGGTTTTTCAAACGGGTTGGAGGACACACCACTTTCTAGAACTTAATACGCATAACCTGCTGAAAGTCAGATCACTATTATGATGATAAAATGTATCTGATAAAAAAACAAGAGCTATCGTGGCGAGACACACAAAATGTATCGCACTTCCACGCCACTGTAAACCAGTAGCGTTTTGCATTTACTTACTTAGAAAGCTGGGTTGGAATTGACGCTGGCAGTTATTGAAACCCATTTTCTCGTCTCCAAAGAACCTTATGTTTAACAAGCCACTATCTGAAATTGAGCTAAGCGATATACAAGACCTTATAGATGATGGAGTTACTGAATCTAGGATTCTTGATTTTAAAAGCCAACTTTACAAGCGCGGTAATGACGGCAGTCGAGACTTTCTGATTGATGTCACGGCGTTGGCAAATTCCCTAGGCGGAAACATTGTGATCGGAGTCCGTGAAGAGGGGCTTATCGCAACCGAGATAGTACCCATTTCTGTTGACCTAGATAAAACATTACAGTGCTTTGAAGACCTCCTGAAAAACAACACCGATAGAAGACTCTCAGGAGTACGTTTTCACCACGTCGATGCAGGTAATGGGATAGTTCTAATTATCAACGTGCCGCGCAGCGTCAACCGCCCCCACGCAGTTCATTACGGAAAGTACTGGCGTTTTCATGCCAGAAATGAAGTAGGGAATTTTCAGATGAATGTGGCTCAACTGATGGATGTCTTTTTATCCGAGAGGGACGAACACCATGCAGTCAGCAATAGAGTGCAAAGCAAAATGACTCGACATAGTAGCTTTGCAGGTGGAAGAGTAGAGCTTTATATCGCTCCTGCAACAAACTTGAATCTTAATTGGGAAGAAATGAAGATAGCAATAGCCAAAACGAGGTTACCAACTTGCACAGACTTTCCGACAGAGATTAACAGGGGACCATCATTTACTGAAATTGCAGCCAAGTCTGACGATGAAAATTTGGTCTTACACACAAGAATATTTAGGGATGGCATTCTTCAAGCAGTTACGTCTGAACATACACAAACAGAGCAGCTTCAATCAGAGAATGAAGCTGACAAACTACGGAACCGACTAAAGGCACGACGTATGGGCAGGCAGGGTGTGCTGAGGGATGAATTCGTTGATTCATTTTTTTGCGCCATTGATAGTTATATTGAAGCTTTGTCGTATCTGGATGCCGAACTGCCACTATACGTTTATTTATGCCTACGCGATCTGAAAGGACATCGCCTAAGTTATCTGGCTAAAGGGACTGTACAAACCACAGACATAGAGTTTGACTCCGACACGGTAGTCATAGGTATAGTTCTCATAAAAGACATGCAATCTTTCGACCGATCTCAACTGCTAATTCTGTTTAACGATGTATGGTCGACTGTAGGATTAGATGAGAATCCCGCTTTTCCGCTCGGTTAATCCCGTTGCCCTGCCCCTACTTCACACCAATGCACGCCCGCCAAAAATTCTCTATACTGCCTTCCTGTCTATACGAGACCGCAAAACAAAGAAAGCGCAAGCCTTGTCTTGTACTTGCGCTTTGTATTTCAGCGAGTTTGCTGCTAAAAGTCTGGCTCGTTGAGTGAAATTAACAAATTTACGACCTGTTTGTAGTTATGATAGACGGCGGTCCAAACTGGTGGACAATCGACCCCACCGAACATACGAAGCCCGTCGTTCCCGCAGAAACAAAAAACCATCGCAAATGCGATGGTTTTTTGTTTTTATTACCGAATGCACGAAACACATGCTTGCATGAAATTAACTCACCTCAAGTTTTCCCACTCATAAGCCAGTAGCGTGTCGATTCGTACTCGCCAGTTCGCTGCATAATTCCCTTTTCTACCAAATCATTCAAATCGCGGTTCGCAGTGGCAGGAGATGTCTTGATCACGCTGATATAGTTTTTGACGCTAACGCCACCGTTAAACCTGTCTAATCTCGCAGCGAACATATAGAGATTTGATTACCCGTGTGAGACGACGGGATTCGTTCCTGCACATGTAAGAAAAAAGCCACGAGACATCAAAGAGATGACGCGCGGCTTTTGAATTGGAAGGGAAGGAAGGAGAGATTAAATTGGATCGTCTGATAGTAAGCTGGCTGGCTGCTCGTCGGTCACAAGTTTGATCGTTCCCTTTTCGATCTCGGCCGTTAAGAATTGTAGTAGTTCATTGGGATCAGTAAAACCGTGCCGATCGCCACGACCGTCGACTGATTCCAATGAGAACCGCCATTCATTTGCATTTGGATGTGATTCAGGATCGACATGCCAACAGCGAATCAAATAGGCACGATAAGGTTTTTGTTTCACCTCAACCTTCCTTGTGATTTTAGGCAATCCAGGCTATTGCCATTCATACTCAACTGTGTCATAGTCTAACAATAAGCGTTTGCGGAACGTTTGCATAATCGACAGGAAAACAGCTCCATGAATTCGTTTGCGCTGCGACTATTAGGCGCGATTCAACTTGCAGATAGCGACAATCAAGATGTCCCATTTCGCTCGCGGCGTGCAGTCGCGTTGCTAGTCTATTTGATTGTGCAAAATCGGCCGATTCCCCGTCCCCAACTCGTTGAACTAATTTGGCCTGACAAAACAGAAAAGCAAGGGCGCGGCAATCTGCGCTGGGCGTTGTCCTATCTCGCGGGCGTGCTGCCCGATGCGATCCAGCGTACGCGCCACACCGTTCACTTTGAACTCCCGCCAGACGGGTATGTCGATCTGTTGTCGATTCAGGCGGCATTGGCCGAAAAAGATTATAGTCAGCTTGAGAGACTGTTGCTCGATGTGCAAGGGGAGTTTTTGGCGGGATTCTATTTTGATGAATCGGCCGAATATGAGACATGGTTGATCACACAGCGCGAGACGTGGCGACTCAAAATGTTTGCCGCGCTCGAAACGTTGATCGAACGACATGATGCTGCGGGGGATTACGCTGGCGCATTGGTTTTTGCAGAAAAATGGCTAGCATTTGAGCCGTGGGAGGAGCGCGCGCACCGTTGGGCGATGACATTGTTGGCCCGTCTGGGTCGCAACGACGCGGCACTGGAGCAGTATGAACGCTGCTGGCGACTGCTGGCCGAGGAGTTGGGCACAGAGCCGACGGACGAGACAACTGCACTCTATCAACGCCTCTTGGCAAGCGGCAATCAAGCCCGCCACAATCTGCCCGCCCAACCCAATGAGCTTGTTGGCAGATCGGCCGATGTAGACCGTGTGATGACGCTGCTGCATCAACATTCGCGCCTCGTTACGATCGTCGGTGCGGGCGGGATGGGTAAGACACGGCTGGCTATTGCTGCCGCATCACAGGTGGTCGAGCAATTCCTGGACGGCGTTCTTTTTGTCGATCTAACGGGATTGGCAAATGCGAGCAGTTTGGGCAGTCTCCTATTGCAAACATTGCGCCAGCATACGGCCAACACCGCTCGAATTGAAAGCAATCTTTCGGCCGAAGATCAGCTTGTACAGGCATTAAGCGACCGCAATATGCTACTCGTGTTGGACAACATGGAACATTTGCTGGCTGGTGTACCGCTGCTGCTCAACCTGTTGCAACATGCACCGCGCACCCAGTTTTTAGTGACATCGCGGGAACGGCTCAATGTGCGCTGGGAGGCGTTGGTCGAAATTGATGGATTATCCGATCCAGAAGCATTCGACCTATTTGTGCAGGCAGCCAGTCGGCAACGACCTAGCTTTGTCGTTGACACAGAAAACAGGCTTTGTATCGAACGGATTTGTGCGTTGACGGCAGGCATGCCGCTGGCAATTGAGCTGGCAGCCGTTTGGACGCGATTGCGCACGTGCCATGAAATTGCGCTGGCGATTAACGACAATCTCGATTTTCTGAGCAGTCGCCAGCGTGATCTACCCGACCGCCATCGCAGCGTGCGGGCAGCATTTGAACATTCATGGCAGAGACTTTTGCCTACCGAACAACAGACATTGACGCGGTTGACACAGTTTAAGGGGGGATTTTCGGCCGATGCCGCACAACAGGTCGCCGATGCATCGTGGGCAAATTTAGCTCCGCTGGTCGATAAATCGCTTTTGCGTCAGCGTCTACATCGCGTAAATGGTCGGTCACAAGTACGCTATGATATGCACCCATTGTTGCGCCAATTTTCGGCCGAAAAACAGCATGAACCGTCTATCGCCGGTCGCCACGCCGCCTACTTCGCTCACTTTCTAAATGTACGCAACACTCAAATTCAACAGGGCGATGCGACAGCACTTGATGACATCCAACGCGAAATCGGCAATATCCGTGTTGCATGGGAATTTTGCATCGACCAAGTCGAGCAAGAGCTGTTATCAAGAATGGTCGTACCGTTGGGCTACTTTTTTGACATGCGTTGTCGCTGGACGGAGACAGTCACTCTCTATCAGCAGCTTCTCGATCAGCTAAATGGGATTGATCCGACAATCCTCTTTATTCGGGCGGTTGCATTGGCCACCATTGGGAATGCGCACACGCGCCTGATGCAATTTTCAGACGCAGATAGCACTTTAACGGCGAGCCTAACGCTCTTTCAGCGTTTGGAGCAAACAGAAGGCATCATGTTCTGTCTATTTGCACTCGCGCGGGTCGCCCATTACAACGGCTCATCTAGGCAGGCAATCAAACTATATGAACAGAGTTACGAGTTGGCAACGGAGCTGGATGACCTGATCGGGATGGCGCGGGCGAATATCAATCGGGCAGACATCGCATTTACAACGGGCAACTATGCGACCGGCGAGCGATTAGCAAAACGTGCGCTCTCACAGTTTGAGCAATTTGGCGATCAGCGCGGTATTGCGGTTGCGCTACTCAATTTAGGGCGCGGCGACATCGCACACAATCGGCTCGCGCAGGCGATAGAACGAGCACGAGAAAGCGCGCGCTTGGCGGCCGAGGTGGGTGCCACGCAGGTGCACGGCCATGCCCTCTGTGTGATGGGACAAGCGCAATTTTATGCCGCCGATTTGCAGGCGGCCGAGTCAACATTGCATCAAGCATACGCGCTATTCAGTGACATCGGTGCCGATGCCCCCGTTGTTCAGACGTGGAGCTTGCTCGCACGATTGGCGTTGGCGCGTGGCGATGCAGAGCAAGCCGCACAGTTGACCCATCGCGTTCAAACTTTAAGCAAACATCTCGACTATGCAGAGGGAATGGTATGGGGCGATTCGCTGATGGGCGAACTGGCATTGGCGCGTGGCGAACTTGTTGCCGCCAAGAATGCATTGCGCCATGCGTTGCAGCGTGCCCATAAACTCGGTCATACACCGCTGACTCTCGACATTGTCGCGCTCATGGCGCGGGTTTTTGAACAGGAAGATGATATATTGGCGCGATCAATGTTTGGATTGGTTAAACAGCATCCCGCTAGCGGTGCGATTTTGCAGTCACAGGTTGCAACGCACCCAACCGATGAGTCACCCCCCTCGCTAAAACTGTTGCTTCCAACCCTACTCACTGGCTAGATATTTTTGGGAACCCGCAAGGGCTTTGGATTTACGGCATCATACATTATGCTTGCCAGTGGACGCACCACGAATTATCAAGTAACGTAAACTTTGCGGTACGAACGGAGTAGGAACATTATGCAATTTGGCTCAGTACCACTTTCAGAAGCGATTGGACATATTCTTGGACACAATGTTACGGGAGAAGATGGGCGGCGTGTCTTGCGCAAAGGGCATGTCGTCACAGAGGAAGATGTGGAAAAGGTGCGAAAAATCGGCCGATCCACCCTCTACGTCGCCCAACTTGACCCAACTGATATTCCCGAAGATGAGGCCGCCCGCCAGATCGCTGCGAGCATTAGCGGCGACCATTTGCACTGCTCAAAGGGTGCGACGGGGCGTGTCAACATCTATTCTGACGCATTGGGTCTGGTGCGCGTTGATGTGACGCAACTCTTTGCACTCAATCAGTTGAGCGGGGTGACGCTGGCAACATTGCCGACCAACACGGCCGTTGACAACGGCAAAATGGTGGCGACGCTGAAAATCATTCCCTATTCGATTTCGGCCGAAACGCTCCATGCCGCCCTGCAATACGCCAATCTGCTAACCTTTACCCCCCTGCCCAAACGCAGTGTCGGTCTGATCCTCTCGGGCTACCCAAATGCCAAAGAGCGCATCGTGCGCAGCTTTGAAAATGCGCTGCGCCCACGTCTCGCTGCGCTAAATGCAACGCTGGCCGCGACAAATTTTGTTCCGCTCGAAGATGAAGCAGATGAGGCGGTGATGGCGACGGCAATTGCCGACTTTACGCATCAACATGATTTGATCATTCTGGCTGGCGAGACGGCGATTCAAGATCGTCACGACATTGCGCCACGTGCCATCGAGCGCATGGGTGGCACAATCGAAAGTTTTGGTGCGCCCGTTGATCCAGGCAATCTGCTCCTCCTTGCCTATGCAGACCAGATCCCCATCGTCGGTGCGCCCGGCTGTGCGCGTAGCCCCAAGGACAACATTGTAGATATTGTGTTGCCACGTCTGCTAGCGGGTGATCATTTGACGCAGAACGCTATGATAGAGTACGCGCACGGTGGGTTGCTGGAAGATGTCCCAGAACGGCCGTTGCCGCGAAGCAGAATTGGATAACGTTGCTGGGAACTATTTGCTAGTCGCCGCGCAACAAAATTGCTAGCCACTAGTTTCCTAGCGACTAGCCACCGCCTTCATGAATATCAGTTCGATTGATCAGTTACAAGAGATTTTGCACGGACAAACCTATATCGCCGATCGTGGATTGGCGACTTCGATCTTTTTAGCCATGAAGCTCCAGCGACCGCTGTTTCTAGAAGGAGAAGCGGGCGTTGGAAAGACAGAAGTGGCAAAAGTTATCGCCAATTTACTTAACCGCGAATTGATTCGCTTACAATGTTATGAAGGGCTGGATGTCAGTCAGGCGATCTACGAATGGAACTACACGCGCCAAATGTTGCACATTCGATTGGCAGAGTCCCAAGGGGCGCAGATGAGTGAGACGGAGTTATTCGGGGAAGATTTTCTGATGCCCCGACCGTTACTAAAAGCGATTCAAACCTCTAATACAACGCCCGCCGTCCTGCTGATCGATGAAGTGGATCGCAGCGATGAAGAGTTTGAGGCATTTTTGTTGGAGTTGTTATCAGATTTTCAGGTGACGATTCCAGAAGTGGGGACAATTTCGGCCGGAACCCCTCCCGTCGTCATCCTGACCAGCAATCGCACCCGCGAAGTGCACGACGCGCTCAAACGACGCTGCCTCTACTACTGGATCGACTATCCAAGTTTTGAAAAGGAGTTGGCGATTGTCGAGGCAAAAGTACCACAGGCTTCTGAATCACTCGCACGACAGGTCACCGCGTTTATTCAGGCATTACGTGAACAGGATTTGTACAAAATTCCCGGCGTTGCAGAGACGCTTGACTGGACAACTGCGCTAGTCGCGCTCGACCAAACGGCTCTATCCGAAGAGATTATCGACGAAACACTGGGCGTCATTTTGAAATATCAAGATGACATCGCGGAAGTAAAAGGGGAGAGGGCGCGACACATGTTGAATCGGGCGCGGGTACGTTGATGGAAAGTGGTCATCTGCTTAACAATTTATTGCTTTTCGGCCGAATCCTGCACGATCTCGGCCTCAACGTCAATCCGGGCAACTTGATCGAGGCGATGCGGGCGTTGGAGGTGGTAGAAATCGGCCGAAAGCCAGATTTTTACTATACGCTCCGCACCATTCTTGTCCAAAAGAAAGAGGATTTGCCGCTGTTTGATGAGGCATTTGAATACTTTTGGCGCAATCCTGAGGAGTTGACCAGCGTTGATTTGACACTGAGCGACCTCTTTAACGATCAGTCCAAACCCAAGCCAAAACCAGTTGCCACACCCCCACCGCTTGACGAATCGGAAGACACGCCCGACCCCGATGGGTCAGACGATGACGAAGAGCGGCAAACGGTCATAGAGATTACGCAAACGTTTAGCGACCGCGAGATGCTGCGCCAAAAGGATTTTGAACAGATGTCGCCCGATGAACTACAGCAAGTCAAGCGGCTGATGGCGCAGTTGGTCTGGCAGTTGGGACAGCGCAAAACACGCCGTCTGCAAATCGGCAAGGGCCGACAGATCAATTTTCGTCGTAGTTTGCGTCGAAATATGCGTTTTGGCGGTGAAATGTTGACATGGACACGCCAAACAGAGAAAATCAAGCCTCGCCCACTTGTCATCATTGCGGACATCAGTGGTTCAATGGAACGATACGCGCGTCTTCTCATTCACTTTCTCTACAGTCTTGCCGGCGGATTAGATCAACGTGTCGAACTGTTTGTCTTTAGCACACGGCTGACGCGCATTACGCGTCAAATGCGTAATCGCGATGCCGACCGCGCCATTGCAGAGGCGGCCACGGCCATTCCAGATTGGGGTGGCGGGACACGCATCGGCGACGCATTGCACACGTTTAACTTGCAGTGGGGTCGGCGCGTGTTGCGCGGCGGTGCGGTGACGCTCGTGATCAGTGACGGCTGGGATCGCGGTGAACCAGCATTGTTGGGAAAAGAGATGGAGAGACTCAAGAAGACCTCCCATCGCGTTGTTTGGCTGAATCCATTGTTGGGTATGGACAGCTATGAACCGCTCACACGTGGGATTGTCGCGTCGCTACCCTACATCGACGATTTCTTGCCCGTCAACAATCTCGCCAGTTTGGAAGATTTGGCTCAACATCTGGCACTGTTGGATAGCCACCAGTGGAAAAAGCAGAAGTTACGCGGTGCGGCATTTATCGGCCGAACTTAAAACAAATCTATCAATCGCCAAATTCTCAACTTTCTGTTATTTTTATAAACAGAATGTACTACTTAGAGAAAATGCAAATGCACACCTTCAAAGTTAACGTAACACTTCATAGCGAACAACATTGTCGTAAAGCGAGGAGACATGCTGATGATCAGTGATGAAGAACTGATGCAACGTGTCGCCCGCGGGGAACAAGAGGCGTATAGCCAACTCTATGACCGTCATTCGGCCATGGTTTTAGGCTTGATCTACAAAGTCACAGGCGAACGCCGCTTGTCGGAAGATCTGTTACAAGAAACGTTTTGGCGCGTTTGGGAAAAGGCCAACACGTTTAACCCAGAAAAGGGGAAGTTTACGACATGGATGTATAGCATCGCCCGTCGCCAAGCGATCGATTCACATCGACGCAGGCAGGCGCGTCCACCGCTATCGTATAGCGAAGATGCTCAGCAACTAATGGAAAGACTACCCTCATCCGTTGATGTACCTAAAAAAGTACAAATGATAGGAGAGGCCTATGAAGTTCGTGCTGCACTGGAAGAACTACCAGAAGAACAGCGCGAAGTAATACAAATGGCATACTTTGAAGGCAAGACTCGTCGTGAAATCGCGGCTGAGACAGAAACACCGCTCGGCACGGTCCACACAAGGGCACGGCTAGCGTTACTACGACTCCGGAAGTTGTTTGACGACAAGGAGGATGAGTGATGGAAAATGTACATGAACTCCTCCCGTTCTACGCCCTCGATATGCTGTCCGAAGAGGAACGCATGGCTGTAGAGGCTTATTTAAAAGACAATCCGACGGCGCGGATGGAATTAGCCGAGATGTTTGATGCAACAGAGCAGTTGATCCAAACAATCGAGCCGATTACGCCAAGCCCGCACGTAAAAACAAATTTGATGGCGCGTGTCGCCAAATCATTAGAACCAGTACCCGCTGCACCTGTGGCAGAAAAGACGGTGCGTTGGTGGCAGAAACCACTGTTTCAACGCGCAACACCAGCTGTTGGGCTGGCCTTCGCTGCGGTCGCTCTTGTTTGGGCGTTCACGTTGTTGAATTCACTGAACAACACAAAAACGCAACTAGCCGCGTTGGAAGCGACCCAAACTGTGCTTGAAGCGGAAGTGGCTGCACTGGAAGAGACAAGAGCCCAGGTGACTTCATTAGAGGCGACAACTTCGGCGCTTGAAGCGGAAGTGGCTGGTTTACAGTTGCAAAATCAAACGTTGGCGCAAGAGCTTGAGCGTGAGGCGAACTTGATGCAGACGCTGACAGCGCTAAATAGCGAACAGCATTCATTTGGATCGGCCGATTCACCCCATGGCTTGCTGACGGTTAACAGATCGGCCGAAACTGCCTTTCTTTCCGTCACAGGGCTCGACACGCTTGCAGAAGACCAAACCTACCAATTCTGGCTAATCGGTGAGGCTGGTGCGGCTAGTGGTGGGACATTCGCTGTCGATGCAATGGGTGATGGCAAGCTGCTAATTCAATCTGATTCGTTGGAGTCCTTTTCTACGCTCGGAATCTCTATCGAACCAGCGGGCGGTAGCGAATCGCCTACGGAAGTCATCTTCGTTGAAGAGCTATAGTCACAACTTCGAATGCCCAATATAAAAAACGCGCCATGAGCGCGTTTTCTGTTTTATAGAGCCAAAAATGGTACTGCCGAATCGCTCACTCCTTTGGAATAGAGCGCACCGAACGCACATTTACCAAAGACTTGATACGATGCAAAATGTTGACCAACTGTTTCGGGCTGCCGACTTCAATACAAAGATCGACGCGAATTTCGCCCGCCAAACTAGGCGTCTCCATGCTGCGAATGTTGATCGTCTCACGATGCAACAAGCTACTGATCTCAAAGATCAGATCGGGACGATCATAGACTTCGATTTTGACACAGACTTCACGCACTTCGCCAATGGAGTCCTGCCCCCAGCGGACATGCAGTAGTTGATACGCTTGGGTATCGGCCGGTAGGCGCGAACAGTCAAGCGTGTGAACGACGATGCGTTTACCGGGACGGATGTAGCCGCGAATATCGTTGCCCGGATGCGGGTTGCAGTTGCGACAAAGATGGAGCGGCTCCGCAAGGTGAGAGGTGTTGAGAATGATATATTTCTCCCCCTCGTCTGAGACAACCTCTGCGCCGACAAGCCGGCGACGCCCATTTTCCCAGATGCGGGTCAGCACTCGACGGGCTATCTCCGTCGTCAGCGTCTCAGCATGACCGATTGAGCGATACAAATCAGCCTCGCTCTCCTTCCCTAGCACGGTGGCAATTTCCAGATGATCATAATCGGACAACCCAATCAAGGCGAGCTCTTCGCTCAGGAGTTCATGACCCTGCTGGAGAGCCTCGCCCCCTCTTAGACGACGAAACCAGCGACGAACATGGTTGCGTGCATAGGAGGTTGCCAAAAAACCGAGATCATCATCTAGCCAAATGTGTTGTGGGTGTCGATCCTTGCCGTGGTAGATTTGGACACGATCACCATCTACCAATGGGGTGTTGAGCGAACGCAGCTCTCCGTTGACAACGGCACGATGGCAGGAGTCACCGATGTTGGTATGCACCTTGTAGGCAAAGTCGAGCGGTGTTGCTCCCGTCGGCAATTCGATAGAGTCGCCACGGGGCGTGATAGTTGTGATTTGGTTGGCAAGCACATCGTTGCGAATATCCTCCACAACCGATTGAGAATCGTCCTCATCAATGTTGCTGCCAATGCCTTCCAAAAGGCTATTGACCTGCTCATTGATCTCTTGGCGCATTTCGGCCGAAAAATCCTCTTGCGCCGCCCAACGTCCCAACACGCCAATGTCCGATAGGACGCTCATCGCCTGCGAGCGAAAGCGCATCTTGACTAGCTCCCCACTATCGTGCAAGACCGTCGTGTGCAGCGCACGATACATATTGGCACGGGGACGCGCAACGTAATCATCAAAATCTTTCGGCTGCGGCTTCCAGATCGAGTGGGCAACGCCAAGTGCCGTGTAACATTCTAAACGGTCTGTGACGCTAATGACAAGACGTGGCACATTGTCCACAAGCTGCTTATGCCGACGCGCTGGGTCACGGTTTTTGTAAATGGTGTAGACATTGCGCGGCGAGCGACAAATAGTCGCCTCGATCCCGACCTCAGCGAGTCTTGCCCCCAACCGTTCGATCACGTCGGCAACGATTTGTCGTTGCTCCGCTTCACGCGCGATCAGTTGACGGTTGATTTCAGTATAAATTTGCGGGGAAAGGACGCTAAAGGCGAGCGATTCTAGCTCATTCTTGAGGCGATAGATGGCAAGTCGATTGGCAAGCGGCGCGTAGACCTCAATCGTTTCCGTTGCAGAACGAACTTGCGATGAGAGCTTCATCGAGCGAATCGTGCGCATGTTGTGCAGACGATCAAATAGCTTGATCAGAACGACACGCACATCGCGGATCATATAGCGGAACAGTTTCTTGTGGGTTTCGGCCGATTTTTCCTTCGCGTCAAGTCTGCCGTTGTTTTGAATATCTTCGGCCGATTGCTCAAATTTTGTCACCCCATCGACAATCTGAGCCGCCTCCCAACCAAATCGATTGGCAATATCGGGCACACTCGCCGCTGTATCTTCGGCCGTGTCATGTAGCAACGCCGCGATGAGCGAGTCTGCATCGACATTATATTCAGCTAAGTAGTATGCAACGGTCAGGGGGTGTGTAAAAAAGGGGGTGCCATCTTTGCGAAGTTCATTGCCATGCATTTGACACGCATAGTCAAATGCATCATAGACACGCGCTTGATCTTCTTCGCCAAGATAGCGAATTCGCTCAAAAAACAGTTTGCCGTCAGCCGGTACAGTAATCATACGCAATCCAACTTGTTGGAAAATGACTGAACCTGCGAGAATCAGCACGCAATTGAAACTACTACGCGGCGAAACCCTTCTCTTAAAGACCAAAAGGGACGATCCAAGAATCGTCCCATTAGATGAAAGTAGGTGGTTGGCCTACAGGTTATTCAGCAGGTTCAGACGACGTTTCCGCTTCTTCGCTGCCCTTTTTCCGAAAATCGACAAAACGATAGCCAACGCCACGTTCAGTCAAGATATACTTCGGCTTTGCAGGGTCTTCCTCAATCTTTTTCCGTAAATAGTTGATGTAGAGGCGCAAATAGTGCGTCTCATCACGATACTCATAACCCCACACTTTCGCCAGCAGCGTATCGTGTGGTACAACCCAACCTGCATTCTGAATCAGGTGGCTGAGTAGACGATATTCGGTCGGTCGCAAATCAACACGCTCATCATTCACGATGACCTGATGGCGATTGAAGTCTACTTTAAGACGACTATCAATCTCCAAAATGGTACGTGGTGGAGGTGCTGGCCAGTCAGCACGGCGTAGCACGGCGTGGACACGGCTGCTCAACTCACGTGGGCTAAACGGCTTAGTGATGTAATCATCTGCGCCCAATTCCAGCCCATGAATGCGATCTTCCTCTTCCGATTTGACCGTCAGCAGAACAACCGGAATGGTCGAGAATTCACGCAAGAGGCGCAACGTCTCAAAGCCGTCCAGTTCAGGCATCATCACGTCCATCACGATCAAGTCGGGGACGTGTTGGCGCACCTGCTCCAGCGCTTCAACACCGTTGTTTGCCTCAATCACTTGATAGCCCTCAAGCTCCAAGTTCATACGAATGAAACGAATCATCCGCGCTTCATCATCCACCACGAGAATCAGTCGTGGGGCTGAATGTTCTAGTGTTTCAGGAATTTTTTCCAACATAGTTCACTTTCCATTTGCCTTGCGTTTTCCTATTTTACCAGAGATTACGCAAAACAGTTGATTTTTGTTTCTGATTTTAGATATTAGATTGAATCTAACCGCTAATTTTCTGCCAGAGGCGTTCACCACCGATTTGATCGGCATAGGCGGTGACACGCATCTGCATATCTGTATAATTTTCAAAGAGATGTTCGATTTGCGATTTATAGGCTGCGATAGCCGCAATTTTCGCGCGGTGGTCCTTTTCTGAAATCGAAATCAACTCGCATTCCCAGCCACTCGCAACTGCATCTCCTAAACCACCCCATTGTACGTAGGGATAATCTTCATAGTAGGTAAGCGTCGCAAACGTTTGCTCCGCTGCCTGTCGCACCAATCGGTGATCAACGTGGCCGCCAATTGCAAGAGGAGCAACGACGAGATCGGCCGATGGCAGCCCCCGTAATTTCACAGCCAGTTGTTCGAGCAACGTCGCCTCTGCGGACGGAACTGTACTAAATAGCTGCAAATCATTGTTGTAAAGTGCTTGCCCATCATGACTGCGCCGATAAATTGCGTCGAGCAGATCAAGATGATGGTAGTCTGCTCCTAAGCAGCGTGCCGACTCGATATCTTCCGCCCGTCGATCTGCGACAACTGTCTCCGCATCTAACTGCCAAGATTGGTGATGTGCCAGTGCAAACGGTGGCAAATCATCAACGGGTGGATCCCCCGCCGTCACTGTGACGATCAAAACCTGCTCACCAAGACGGGTACGTTTTGCAATCTGCCCACCACAGGAAAGTGCCACATCATCTAGATGGGGTGCAATGTAAAGTGCATTATAACGTTCTCGCATCAGTTTGGGCTGGTTTCTTCGCGTCACCAAAATAATAGACAACTTATCGAATCAACTTCTTACTTGCAATTTGCAACTTGCGCAATTTGCGATGTTCTATGCTAACCTATAATTGCAATCGTACCTTGCCCTCACCTATAATCCAACTTATGTCCAACAAATTAACCCATGTAGATGAGCAAGGGCGTGTACAGATGGTCGATGTCGGTGACAAGGCGATCACACAACGGCGTGCGGTGGCACGTGGGCGGGTGATAATGCGGCCCGAAACGCTCGCGCTCATAGTGGCGGGGGATATGAAGAAGGGGGATGTGCTGACAACGGCGCAGCTCGCGGGAATCATGGCCGCCAAACAGACCAGTAATCTAATTCCACTTTGCCACCCGTTGATGTTAAACAAGGTGCATGTGAGTTGTGTTGCCAATTCGGCCGAAAACTCCATCGACATCACGGCAACCGCAAAAGTGAGCGGCAAAACGGGGGTCGAAATGGAAGCCCTCACCGCTGTCAGCGTCGCCGCCCTGACCATTTACGACATGGCAAAAGCGGTCGATCAAGCCATGCAAATAACTGATATTCGACTCGTTGAAAAGACGGGTGGGAAATTTGATTTTCACGCTCGTGACAAATAACGGCCTCGCGCAACACATCTATCAGATCGCACATCTCAAGGGCGAATTTTTGTTGCGGTCAGGCGTACTGTCGGATCAATATTTTGATAAATATCGCTTCGAGGCTGAGCCAAAATTACTGCGCGAAATTGCCTTGCAGCTTGCACCACTTGTGCCGGCCGACACCGATGCGCTGGCAGGGCTAGAGATGGGCGGCATCCCATTGGCAACAATGTTGTCGCAGGTGACGGGCTTACCAACGCGATTTGTGCGCAAAGAGGCAAAAAGCTATGGAACCTGCAAGCTGGCTGAAGGTGGCGATATTGCAGGATTACGGCTACTCATTGTAGAAGATGTCGTCACTTCAGGCGGTCAGATTGTGAAATCGGCCGAACAACTACGCGCACGCGGTGCCATTGTCACAGATGCGCTTTGCGTGATTGACCGCCTCGCAACGGGCGTCGAAAATCTAACGGCAGCGGGGACAACCCTCACACCGTTATTTACGATAGACCAATTAAGATCGGATGGATAATATGCTTTCAATCAAACTTTTTGCCACCCTGCGCGACCGCGTCGGAGCGCGCACACTTTCGCTCCCCTTCAGTGAAACAGTTCAAGTCGAGACATTGCTTGAACGCATCGCCTCTACTTATCCCATGTTGGCAGATGCGCTGCCGTCATGCGTTGTTGCCGTCAATCGCCAGTTCGCCAACCCCGATACTCCCGTGCAGGTTGGCGATGAAGTTGCGCTATTTCCACCTGTGAGTGGCGGGTAGGCACAAGAGCTAGTTTCTGCTATTGCGGAAATGACAACTTTAGGACGGAGTAAATGCAATACAAATTTCCCACTTATTTTGCGCTGACAGAAGCGACACCTGATCTAAACGAAATTCACGAGCGGCTGACACGACCAGATGTTGGCGCGATCATCACGTTTCGTGGCTCAGTGCGTGGCGAGACGCAGCGGGATGGGTTGCCCCCGAAGACGCTACACCTTGAATATGAGGCGTATGAGGAGATGGCACATGAGCGGATGGCACAAATTGCGCACGAGATTTGGGAACGCTGGCCAGACGTGAAGGGGGTTGCAATTGTGCAGCGAATCGGCCGATTATCGATCGGCGATCTCACTACGCTTGTCGCCTGCGCCGCTGGACACCGCGATCAAGGCGCCTTTGAGGCGGCACGCTATGGGATTGATCGCTTGAAAGAGATTGTGCCTGTCTGGAAAAAAGAGATAGGTGACGACAAGAGCGTGTGGGTAGAAGGGGATTATCGGCCGACAGGCGATGATAACCAGTAAGGAGCGAATCATGACAACTTATGTACATAGCGGAAATCTTGAGCCGGTTGGCGATGCACCCGAAGATGGGGCATCGTCAAAAACGACCAGCACAACGCCGGGTGGTGATGAAGAGATTAAGTGGGTCGTTGTCGCCAAGACAATGGGCCTGATCCCCGCGCAAATTATGGCAGATCGGCTACAAAGTGACGGGATTCGTGCATGGGCATGGCAAGAAGGGGCTGGGCGTGCGCTCGGATTGACAGTAGGCATGTTGGGCGAGGGTCGCGTCTTGGTTCCAGAAGAGCATGAAGAAGAGGCACGCGCAATTTTAGAGGAGGCCGCGCAGCAATTCATCGATGAGGAGGAGTAATCCTCACGTCATCTTTATGTCACTCGTAAGTTCTAGCGTCTACAATTAACCAGACTGGTTTTAGGGTTAAATTTAATGGTGGACAGATAGAAAACGAACATGCGAGATACTGCGACCTTACAAACTCCAACTGATGTAGCAGCTTACGAATTTGTCATATTGCGCGTGGGGGAAGATCCGGTTTTTTTTCGGCCGAAAACGCCCCAACTTATTTTAGGCCGCGACGCTAAAAGCGATATTCCCCTTAATAGCCCTGCGATTTCCCGTGAACATGTGAAATTGCGTTTTGAAGATGGTTGCTGGCAAATCATTGATCTGGGAAGTGCCAATGGCACCTTTTTAGGTGATGAGGCGATCCGGCCAAAAGTGTTAACTGTCTGGAAATCTGCACTGCCGTTACGGCTTGGCCCCTACACGATCAAACAGCATAAAGCGCACGAAACGGGTAAAACCCCTACACTCTTTCTGCAACCCCTCAGCGAAATCTCGCGTGGCATCTCCCATTTTGTCGCCGTTTTGGACCATGAAAATATCACGTTGCAACCAAATCAGCGCAAGACAGCGCAGTTAACTGTCAAAAACCACGGGGACGATGCGTTACGCCTAAAAATCATTATTCGGAATATGCCATCCAGTTGGTATGAACTGTCACACAGTGAGCTGCTGCTGCACCCCAACACGCGCATGCAAATTCTGATGCGCATTGAGTTGCCAGATGGGACGCCGCCCGGTATTCATCCATTTGAAATAGATGTCCAAGATTCAGGCAACTCTGCTGAAAAGGTGACTGTTTACGGGATGCTCGATGTCACCCAGCAACTTTTTTATGGATTTTCGGCCGATCTCTCTCACAAAAACAACCGCCTTTATCTCAATCTAACAAACGTCGGGAATGTCGATGACACCTACAAAATGTCAATTCAGACACCCCCCAACGTTTCCATCGTTGGCCATCAATGGTCATCGATCCTCAAGCCAGAGCAGCGTGACACCATCCAATTTGGCGTGCAGTTGCGTCGACCGCTCATCGGAACCCCTTCCGAACAGCCGATCACGATGATTGTGCGGGCCAACTCTGGCATCGAACGCAAAGCTGAAACATCCCTAACAACACAACCTTATCTCCCACTTTGGGCCGCTGGCGGCGTTATTGGGCTAATCCTCCTATTAGGAATTATTGGCTTACTATTGAGCTGGTTCTAAACAACTCCTTACCCCATCACCGTGCCATTTTTGCTACAATTATGCGTATGGCACAACCTACTTGGACAGCAGACAGCGTTGGTTTAGAAAAGGCACGTAGCGGCCGACTCAAGTTCATCATTGCAGGTGGCTTAATTTTGACCGCCATCGTGTTACTCGTCGTTCAGGCGATTCGCAGCGAGGGACAGTTCTTCATCACCATTGAAGAATACTATGCAGAACCTGCAAAGTATGCAGATCGAGACTTTCGCATGAAAGGCTTCGTCATTGGCGATTCGATCAAATTTGACCAAATCGACGCACAAAACTCCACACTCACCTTCACCGTTGTGGACGACATCGAAAATCCCACCGTCTCTATGCAAGCGATTGCCTACAATCAACCGCTGCCCGATCTCTTACGTCATGAAGCGGAAGCGATTATGGAGGGCGGCGTTGACGTAGAGGGACGCATGGTCGTTGGCAAAGATGGCCTACTCCTCAAATGTCCCACGCGCTATGAAGATGGGACGGTCGTCTACGAAACAAACTACTAACGTCAAGCGGGCAAATGCCCGTTTTCACTAATAAAAAAGGGTGTGTTTCAATTGAGTTGAAACTGTCATTCTCGCGCAGGCGAGAATCCATTCTTCTGGGCTAAACATTCCGGGATTTCCAAATCCCGAAACACGCACCAACCGAGATGAAACGCATCCAATAATGATAAATAGGCTTACGCCTATCAATACCAATTCTGAAAACAAGATTCGACTTTCAAAAACCGAGATTCTGACAGAAACTCGGTTTTTCAGAGATAATTTACATCACTTGTCGTCACGATTGGTATTACATACAAAACTATGCTTGCTGACTTTGGATTTGCAACGATTTTGATCGCCTTTTGTGCCGCGCTATTTGCCTCTGGCGCAAGTTGGTATGGCGCGCGCACACAAGATTTTCGCTATGTCGAAGCGGCACGCAATGCCGTCACTGCGATCTTCTGGCTAACGCTTTTGGCTTGCAGCCTGCTTGTCTTCGCCATCTGGACAAACGATTTCTCCATCGAGTACGTCGCCAACGTCACCAGCATCGACACGCCAAAATATCTTAAAGTAACCGCCCTTTGGGGTGGTCAAAAGGGTTCACTGCTCTTTTGGAACTTTCTGCTGGCCGTTTTTACCGCCCTCGCAATGCAGCGCAAATGGGATGCCGAACGCCACCTGATGCCCTACGCGATTGGCACAGCCGCGCTCACTCAGGCATTTTTCCTCTTCTTGAGTGGCTTCATCGAAAATCCCTTTACACGCATCGCCAGCGTTCCGCTTAACGGGGCCGGTCTCAATCCACTATTACGTCATCCCGGCATGATCATTCATCCACCGATGCTCTATCTCGGCTTTGTCGGCTTCACGGTTCCGTTCGCCTTCGCGATGGCCGCGCTGATTAGTGGACAGCTTGACGATGGCTGGATTCGCACAACGCGCCGCTGGACATTGGTCGCGTGGCTGTTCCTCAGTCTCGGTCTAATTCTCGGTGGTCGCTGGGCATACGATGTTTTGGGCTGGGGGGGCTATTGGGGTTGGGACCCGGTCGAAAATGCGAGCTTTATGCCGTGGCTGGGTGGCACTGCGTTTTTGCATTCTGTGATGATTCAAGAGAAACGCGGCATGTTCAAAGTCTGGAATATGTTCCTTATTATCCTGACCTACCTATTGGTGATGTCGGGAACATTTATTGTGAGAAGCGGTCTCGTTTCATCGGTGCATACGTTTGCGGAGTCATCGATTGGCTGGTATTTTCTCGTCTTTGTCTCCGGCATGATGATCTTCTCGTTCTATTGGCTGCTCAAGCGGCAAGACGAGATGCAATCCGACAATCAGCTTACCTCGCTGCTCTCGCGCGAATCAGCGTTCTTGTTAAATAACTTTTTGATTCTGGCGATCTTGGCGGCGACGGCATTGGGAGTATATTTCCCTGTACTATCGGAGCTATTCGCCAATGAGCGTATCACCGTTGGTGCGCCCTATTACGAACGGGTCAACGGCCCCTTGTTTGCCGCATTGGTTTTGCTGATGGGCGTTGCGCCGCTGACGATGTGGCATAAAACAGCGATAGAGCGGATTGGCAAGGGCGTGCGCTGGCCGATTGTGATTGGCACGCTCATTGTCATCGGGACGGCAATTGCTGGCGTGCGCAATTGGCTGGCGTTGGTCGGAATTTGGTGTGTGGTCATTTCGGCCGAACTTACCCTCCTTGAGTTTCACAAAGCAGCCCGCGCACGCATGAAGCGAGGCGAAAACTATCTCGTCGCCCTGCGCACACTTTTCCGCCGTGACCAACGACGCTATGGCGGGTATCTGATTCATCTCGGCGTGATCGTGATGGCGTTCGGCATCATCGGCATTGAATTCTTCCAACAAGAGACGCAAGTGCGTCTGAACACGGGGGAATCCGTTACGCTCGGCCGCTACACCATGCGCTTTAATGGAACGACAGAAGAAGATTTGCAGGACAATGTGCTGGCGCGCATCGCCGATGTGGATGTATTTATCGGTGATCGGCTAGTGACGAGCATCACGCCGCGCAGTGAACTACATCTGCGCACGCAGCAGACGATGACGATTCCCGATCTGCGCCCGACGTTCACAGAAGATTTTTATACGCACATGGTTAACTGGGAAGATGTTTCGGCCGATTCTGCCACGTTCCGCGTCATGATCAATCCGCTCATCAATTGGGTCTGGGCAGGCGGGTTCATCTTTGTCGCGGGAACGCTCATCGCGGCATGGAAAGACCCGCAAGAACAGCAAGTGTTGGCCGCCATTCGTGCGCGTCGTCCCCTTGCGCTGAGTACAGATTAGACGTCATGAAACGAATTCGCCTGTTCTTATTGTGCCTCTCACTACTATTGTCCAGCACGGTTTCTGCCCAGGAGACGGTGACGGCCGACCAAATTAACGACGTCGCTGAAGGGCTATACTGCCCAGTGTGTGAAAGCGAGCCACTCGACACGTGTGGCACACAAGCGTGCATCGACTGGCGCGAGGAGATTGGCGACCAGCTTGCCGCAGGTCGTACGGAGCAAGAGATTTATGCTAGCTTTGTAGCGCGCTATGGGCCGGGTGTTTTAGCACAACCGCCCGCACAAGGATTCACCCTCATTTTATGGATTGGTCTGCCACTTGGCTTGCTAATCGGCGGCTTTTTCTTCGTGCGCTACATGCGTGAATTGCGGACCGCCGCCACGCGCCCCGTCCAAACGGGTCCAAGCGATTCGCACAATAGGCATCGTCCACCCGCAAACGACAGCTACCTACGCCAAGTTGAGCAGGAGTTAGAAGAATGAGACGCTTTGACGTAATCGCGTTTGATGCTGACGACACGCTCTGGCATGAGGAGCGCAAGTTTGTCGATGCAGAGGAGAAGATAGTCGCGTTGTTGAGTGGCTATCATTCGGCCGAAACCATCCGTGACCGCCTCCATCATTATGACGTTTCCAATATCAAATTTTGGGGCTATGGCGTCAAGAGTTATGTCCTTTCGATGATCGAAGCGGCGATTACTATCACCGAAGGGCGGGTCAGCGGCGCAGAAATTCAACAGTTAGTCGATCTCGGCCGTGCGATGCTCGCCCACCCTATCGAAACGTTCCCCCACGTAGAAACAACGCTCGCCAATCTCAATCGCACCCACACGTTGATGCTGATTACCAAAGGAGATTTGCTTGACCAAGAGATGAAGCTGGCGCAATCGGGCTTGGGCGAATACTTCGAGCATGTCGAGGTTGTCAGCAACAAGCAACCCGACACCTATCGACGTGTACTGCGACGCTATAAGATTCAACCCGAACGGTTCATGATGATTGGCAATGCCATGCGCTCTGATATTAAGCCCGTCGTGGAAATTGGCGGTAATGCTATCTACATTCCAGCCGGTCTATCTTGGGCGCATGAACGGGCCGAATTAGACAAATCGCACTTTGCCAAACTCGACCATATCGGGCAGGTCCCAGCCTATATCAAACAGCTAGAAGGTTGAAGTCTTGCGCTTGAAGACGCAAAAGTAGTGTCGCCCCCACTTCATCGCGTTCGCATCGGGGCGAACCACATCATGATTGCGTCCCACACTCACCGGCTCCATCGTTATTAATTCCCAGCCTTTTGCGCCGAACTCGTTGAGTTCTGGAATTAGATAGTAGGGCGAGAACTTAGGATGGTTGCCCGGTGGGATTTCTGCACTTTCCATCACGTCTGCCACATTCGCCTCAATAAAAGTTGTAAAATATTCCCATTTGTCCATGTTATCACTCCGAGTTTCTGCCTGTTAGGCACATTACCCTTATAATAGTTAGGTGTAATTTTGCCACTAGCACAATAAAAAATCTATGCGGAGAAGCCGTACATTCAGTGGATGGGCCTTCCTCGCTTAACTGGAACGATCGCACAAAATTGGAGCATTATGCAAAATCTATTTCGTCTCGATGGAAAAGTCGCACTTGTCACGGGGGCTAGCAAGGGGATTGGAGAAGCGATGGCCCGTGGACTCGCTGCGTTTGGCGCGCAAGTTGTCGTCAGCAGTCGCAGTCAAGAAGCAGTCGATGCGGTTGCCGCGTCAATTGTCGCCGATGGGGGTGATGCAGTCGGCATCGCTGCCAAAATTGGCAAATATCCTGAAACACATGATCTCGTTGATAAAGCGATCGCCCACTACGGCGGAATCGACATCGTTATCAATAACGCCGCCGCCAATCCCATATTTGGCCCGATCGAAACAACCGACACCCGCGCCACCAACAAAATTGTTGAGGTCAATCTTCAGGGCTGTCTTGAAGTTGCCAAGCAAGCCCTCCCCTCTTTAAAAGAGCGCGGCGGTGGCTCGATCATCAACATCGCCAGTATTGGCGGCATTAAACCTGAAGCGATGATCGGGATGTATTCGGCGCAAAAAGCGGCGCTGATCAGCATTTCGCAAAGTATGGCGATCGATTGGGGCAAGTACAATATCCGCGTGAACGCCGTTTGTCCGGGCTTAATCAAGACAAAGTTTAGCTCAGCTCTTTGGGAAAATGACAAAATTACGCAACGCTTCTTACGTCGCGTTCCGCTCGGCCGACTCGGTGAATCAGAGGATCTCGCTGGAATCGCCATTTTCCTCGCCTCAGATGCTGGCAAGTATTGCACAGGAGGCGTCTACACAGTAGATGGCGGTTATCTAACGATGTAGGATTGGCTGGACTAATCATGAGCAAACTCTACCTCGTCCGTCATGGGCAAGCGTCGTTTATGAGCGACGATTACGACAGACTGTCTCCAATTGGTAAGCAGCAAGGCGCCTTGCTGGGCGACTATTGGGGCAAACGCGGCAAGCAGTTTCAACACGTCTATGTCGGGCCGCTGCGCCGTCACCAGCAGACGCTCACCGCATTTGCAACGGGTTATGAGGCGCATGGCTTGCGTCTGCCACAACCAACCGTTCTCGCTGATTTCGCCGAACATCAGGGTTTTTCGATGACGCGGGAGGTTTTGCCCAAACTGGTCGAAACAGATCAATTTGTTGCACAACATTATAACGATGGCGACATGGAACCACGTGTCTATCTCAAAGTGTTTCGCCACGTGATGCTGCAATGGGCAGCAGGTGACGTCGGTCACGCTGAATTCACAACGTGGCAAGCTTTTCGAGCGATGGTCAATCGTGGCGTTGAAGCTGTGAAAGAACAGACGGGGCGCGGACAAAGTGCGCTTGTCTTTACATCTGGCGGAACCATTTCGGCCGCCGTCGGATACGCGCTTGATCTCGAAGATGTCAAGGCGATTACGCTCAACTGGGTCGTCCGCAACACGGCATACGCTGAATTTTCATTCCGTGAAGATGATTTTTCCCTAACTGAATTCAATGCGATTCCGCATATTGAAGATGATAGTTTGCACACCTATGTGTGAACGAGATTGAAACGTGTCGATGTGGCAGTGCATGCGCATTGCTACAAACCTTATGTGAGGAGTGCGTGTTTGAGGACGCGCTGGAAGTCGCATTTGAGGATGTGAGCTGCTCACCAGAGATACAATGGAAACGAAAGAACTTGAACAACTATTGAATGATGTCCGTGAGTTTGTTGTCGAAGAGTTGGTTCCACTAGAGAACCAACTGATGCAGGACGGTTGGGAGGCGGTGCTGCCAACGTTGCGCGAGAAGCGCAAAATCGTGAAATCGCAAGGCTGGTGGTTGCCGCAAATGTCAAAGGATATTGGTGGGTTGGGGTTGAGTGTGGCGGAATTCGGCCGAATGTCTGAAATCCTCGCGTGGTCACCGACAGGTCACTACTGCTTCAATGCCCAAGCCCCCGACGCGGGCAACATAGAGATTTTGCACCAATACGGCACCGACGAGCAAAAAGCACAATTCCTGCAACCGCTCGCCAATGGCGAAACACGCAGCTGCTTCTCCATGACCGAGCCAGAACATGCTGGTTCAAACCCAACCATCATGAGTACCACCGCCGTCAAGGAAGGGGATTCGTGGATTATCGACGGGCATAAATGGTTTACGTCAGCGGCCGATGGTTCCGCATTCGCCATTGTCATGGCGGTAACAAAACCACACGCAGAAAAGGTCTATGCACGTGCGAGCATGATCATTGTGCCAACTGACACGGAAGGATTCAATCATGTCCGTCGTATCAAAATCATGGGTGAGGCGGGCGAAGATTGGGCGAGTCACAGCGAAATTCGCTACGAAGATTGCCGTGTGCCACTCGAAAATTTGCTCGGTGGCGATGGGGAAGGTTTTGTCATTGCCCAACAGCGGCTTGGTCCCGGACGCATCCACCACTGTATGCGCTTTATCGGCATGGCCGAGCGGTCTCTGCATTTGATGTGCAGCCGCGCCGCAGAACGTGAGCTGTCACCCGGTGTGCCATTGGGCTCTAAGCAAACGATTCAAAACTGGATCGCAGACTCCCGCGCAGAGATCAATGCATCACGCTTGCTGGTCTTAGACGCGGCACGCAAGATCGACGAAGTCGGCACAAAGGCGGCACGCAATGACATCTCCATCATCAAATTTTATACCGCCAATATGTTGATGCGCGTTGTTGATCGTGCCATTCAAGCGCACGGTGCACTGGGCGTCACAGACGATACGCTTCTGTCGTGGTTCTATCGCCATGAGCGCGGCGCACGCATCTACGATGGGGCTGATGAAGTGCATCGGCGCGTTGTGGCACGCAACGAATTAAAGCCATTTGGCGTGAAAGTCACCTGATCAAGCAGCGCTGCTTGCGGATTTCGTGATATTGCGTGTTGCGTATTGCGTATTGACCGCTGGACACGCACCACGCAATACGCAATACGTGCAGCCAACCTCTTGCATTCTGGAAAATCCTAAAAATCGCTTTTCCCAGCCAGATTGCACAGATTGATGCGACCAAAAGCAAAAGACGACCTGTCGGGTCGTCTTTGGAGAGATTGATTTTAATTACGAGATTCCCTAATGGAATCTCGTTTTTTAGCTGCTTACTTCGATATCTTCAATGTGTCCGTTTTCGCGGGCTTTACCATTGTCGCTCTCGACGGCACCTTTTAGGGCGGGCAAACTTGAGAGGGCCTTCATGATGTCGATGCCTGTCAACGCTTCGAGCGTCGCAGGGACTTGGGCGACGATGTTGGTCACATCTTGCGTAATCTTGGATGCACCGGCTCCACCGCCATCATTGCCATTACTGACGATGACGATTTTATCGGTCTTGGCAAGGGGTTGGGCAATTGCGTTGGCAACAGCAGGCAACGCATCGATCAATTGCTGCATAATTGCGGCTTGCGTGTATTGCTCCCACGCTTCTGCCTTCTTGCGTGTCGCCTCAGCTTCAGCGAGACCTTGCTGGCGCAAAACTTCAGCTTGGGCCAAACCACGTGCCTGCGCTGAGGCAGCTTCAGCCTCACCTCGTGCTCGAATTGCGTCGGCCTCACCCTGTGCCTGGGCCTGAATTTGATAGCGTTGCGCATCAGCGATTTTGCGAACGCGATACTCTTCCGCTTCAGCTGGCTTACGAATCGTCGCCTCAAGCTCCTGCTCACGACGACGTACTTCTTGCACCTCAACCTCGATCTGCTTCTGCTTGCGGATAATGTCGATTTGAACTGCTTCTTCTTGAACCTTTTGGTTACTGACATTTTCTTGCAGTTCGCGTGCTAGTTCGGCTTCAACCTGTTTCCGATTGATTTGAGCCTGATACTCCGCTTTTTCGACCTGATATTGTTTATCGCTTTCGGCGATTTTTGTTTCGCTTATGAAGCGAGCCGCCTCGCTACGCTGACGTGCTTCGGCCGATTTTTGAACCGACTCAGCTTCTGCTTCTGCCTCTGCAATGATTGCGTCACGTTTCACTTGCGCGATACGTGGACGACCCAACGCTTCAAGATATCCTTCCGCGTCATTGACATCCTTAATCACAAACGAGATGATGGCGAGACCCATGCTTGCCATGTCATCGCCTGAGACCTCTTGGACACGCTGGGCAAACGTTTCACGGTCGCGGTACAGTTCTTCAACCGTCAACGTACCCAGAATGGCGCGTAGATGACCTGCGAGCGTTTCATGCGCAATGTTGCGAATCTCTTCACGTGAGTAGCTTAAGAATTGAATTGCGGCCGTGCGGATGCTGCTCAAGTCGCTGCCGATTTTGACCTGTGCAACGCTATCAACTGTGACGGGAACACCCTGCACGGTTGGTACGTCTGGGGTTCGTACATCAATGGTCATCAATTCAAGCGACAATCTATCGACGCGCTCAAGAACGGGCCAGATAAAACTGCGCCCACCTGTGACGATGCGGAACGTATTTTCACCATCCCCGCGACCAGAGATGACCAGCACCTCATTCGGCCCGACCTTGCGGACACGACTGGCATAGACCACCAGTAGTGCAACAAGGACAAATACGACAACTGCGATACCTACAACAACTATTTCACCCATGTTAGTCTCCGTGTTTTAGTGAACAGAAGGCAGTGAAAGGATCACTGTTTACCGTTTACTGACTTATTCTCTAGTTTCTTTATTTCGGCCGATTTCCAATCGGTCGTATCTAAATCAACAGGACGAACAAACGCGACACGTCCTGCTACTTTTTCAATGATGACCGCTTCCCCCGTACTAATAGGCTCCCCCGTGACAGAGCGTGCGCCGAGCTGCACGCGACCACTGCGGTTTTGATAGGCGATGACGCCTTTGCCAGTGGCGGGGATGGTCGTTGTGACATCGGCCGTGCGCCCCTCGCCATCTTCCTCAATTGAGAAATGGCTAGAACGGCTGGGAGCCAATACCGTGATAAAGAATACCTGTGCGCCGATTCCGACAATCGTTCCAAGCACTGTTGCCCAGAACAAGCTGCCGACGATGCCCATTCCCATCATCGTGCGCGTGACCAGACCCGTCAAGCCAAAGATTGAGCCAAACATCGCCAGCGCGAACGGGCTGATGTTGATAAAGTCGATGCCATCACCTTCAACATCGACATCAAAATCGAGTACATCCCCCAATTCAGCCCCTAACAGGCTCAGCACGGCAAACAGAAAGCTGATCCCTAAGATGGCTGCGTAAGTGATATTAAGTGTGCCAGAGTTGAGGAGTTCTGAAATCATAGATTTTCTTGGCCTCATCAAAATCGCTCTGCACAGAGCAAATTTGTGGAGATAATTCGATTCGATCTTTTTGGATTTTCTATTATAGCTAATTATGCAAGTTTTTTACGGCATTAGATAGCGGGAATAACCTGACATTCTTTCGATAACCTGCCAGCGTGTACACTACTGCGTAGAGATACAATAGATTTGACTTGTGGGTGAAGCTCACAAATCGCTCTAGCTGGATGTCGAGTGGTGTGCCAACTCGCTTGCACATCAAGCGCATTAAGTAAGTATGCGTTATCTCAAAGCATCAGGTATGATGAAATAAATTCAACCATTGTGGAGGCGAGTAGATGAGTGACAAGTTACCAACAACGATTGTAATTTTCGGTGCGACGGGAGATTTGACGCAGCGCAAGCTCGTTCCTGCATTATACACACTTTGGCAGAAGGAACGGCTGCCGCAAGCGTTTCAGATTGTTGGATTTTCGCGCAGTGAGTGGGATTCGGCCGAATTTCGCAAGAAAATGAAGAAAGGTCTCGATGAACATTCGCGCACAGAGTTGACCAAAGAGGACTGGAAGGAATTTTCCGAACGGCTGCACTACATCTCAGGCAGCACGACGGAGCCAGATGGGTATAAAAAGCTCAATGATATGCTGACTGAGTTGGAAGGGGAACAACCTGCCAACCGCATGTACTATCTGTCTGTACCACCCAAAATCTTTCCGCCAATTGTGCATAATCTCTACGATCAGGGGATGACAAAAGAAGAAGGTGACGTCTGGCGGCGCGTAATCGTTGAAAAGCCGTTTGGCTTCGATCTTGAATCCGCCACCAGCCTCAACGACTCACTACACGAAGTTCTTGACGAGGATCAAATCTATCGCATTGACCACTATCTCGCCAAAGAGACGGTGCAGAACATTCTCGTTTTCCGCTTTGGCAACACCATTTTTGAGCCAATTTGGAACCGCAACTACATCGAATCGGTGCAAATCACAGCAGCGGAAAGCGTCGAGGTGGGCAGTCGTGCAGGGTATTACGACTCATCAGGTGTCCTGCGCGATATGTTCCAAAACCATCTGCTACAACTGTTGACCATTGTGGCGATGGAACCCCCCGCCTCCTTTGCCGCCAACGCGATTCGGAACGAAAAGTCAAAGGTACTGGAATCAATTCGGCCGATGCACGCGGCGACCGAAACGGTGCGCGGTCAATATGTCGGCTATCGACAGGCCGAAGGGGTTGCCGACCGCAGCCAGACGGCGACCTATGCGGCAATGCGCCTTTTCATCGACAATTGGCGTTGGAAGGATGTTCCCTTTTACCTGCGCTCGGGGAAGGCTCTCAAAGAGAAGAAAACGGAAATCACGATCAATTTCAAATCCCCGCCACACATGATGTTTCCGTTGCCAGCCGAATATCATATCAACTCAAACATGCTGTCCATCTGCATTCAGCCAGACGAAGGCATTCACCTGAGTGTTGAAGCCAAAGTGCCAGACACCAGCGCGGAGATGCGTTCCGTTGATATGGAGTTCCATTATAAAGACTCCTTTGGTGCGGGTGCGATTCCAGAAGCGTATGAACGTCTGCTCTTTGAAGCCTTAAACGGTGATGCGAGCCTGTTCACACGCGGCGACAATATCGAACTGGCGTGGAGCTTGATCGATCCCATTCTCAAATCGTGGGACGAAAGTGTTCCGCCGTTGATGTTCTATGAACAAGGAAGCTGGGGACCGACCGAATCGCACAAATTTATCGCGCAAACGCAGGATATTTGGCGTATGGGGTGCGGGGGGCATTAGCTAGAACGCTTCCTCAACTGAATACACTCACCAGTGGGTGATTGTCTTATGGGCTGGACTTTTGTTACTCACGGTGGGAACGGTGCGCCGTCGTGCAAAGACTACCCGCTAGACTCTCTTAAACTGAGTTGGGTGGTTTTCTCGCCAAACCCCCACTAATACTACAACGAGACTTTGCCAAAATCCTACGGCTAAAGCCGAAGGCTGATACGCGAAACGCGCTCAAGCGCGTTGTTTGCAGTGCGTTTCAACGCACTTTGTGTGACAGCCTTTGTACGCGAAGCGGGGGCGGTAGCCCTATTTTAACCACAGGCTCTTCAATCAATCCATTGAAGTCTCGTTGTAGTGCTAGTACTCAATGAAAAAGAGATTCCACAAAGATGGAACCTCTTTCTTTCATTGGCTAGTTTTTGCGGATGACGCGGGTGACAAATACTGCACTGACTACGCTGAAGGCGGTCAAGACGAGTATCAAAACGAGTGTGCCGTTGCTAAGCGCGGACATGGTTTCACCTTGCTGCTGTTGCAGGGTCACGTTGGTTGGCGTACGCATTGAGGCTGCTTGCTCGACGGCCGCCAGCGCATCGATCCGACCATATCCATAGACGTTATTGGGAACGGATGTCTCTGTATCATCCCCACATTGCAGGATTTCATCTTCAGTTGTGAGCGGCACAGCGGTGTCGCGGATGATCTGTTCAATCATATCGACATCACCAGCCAAATCGGGGTTGGCAGAAACGATCAGCGCAACCAAACCAGCCACGTGTGGCCCCGCCATGCTCGTCCCGCTTTTGTTGCCATAAGCACCATTTAGCACGGCCGACCGGATGCCTGAACCCGGTGCGACGATGTCTGGCTTCATGTGTGGGGCAAGTGGGTTAATGGTCAGGACGGTGCCGCGACTGCTAAAGCCTGAAATTTCATCATTGAGTGTCGTAGAACCGACGGTAAATGATTCTGGATAGGTGGAAATTGGGTTGGCAATCGAGTGACATTGGACATCCCCATCATTTCCTGCGGAGGCGACGACGACAACGCCCGCATTGCGTAAGTTGGTAACTGCGGGACGCAACTGTTCAGGGGTACAACCTTCAAGACATCCCCAAGAGTTATTGATGGCGGCAGGGGCCTTGGTTGGGTCTGGCTCCGTGCCATCAATTTTAGTGGGCGCGAGCATCCATTGCAGACAACCATTGTAGGTCGTGTAGAAACCCAGTCCAGCCGTCCCACCCAGCGCACGACAACCGATCCACTGTGCATCGGGAGCCATACCGTAATAGTGTTCATTCTCGGCATCATAGCCAACCATCGTTCCCATTGTGTGGGTGCCGTGACTATGATCATCACATGGTTCGTCGGGGCATTCTGGCGCATATATCGTAACGGCGCTATGCCAGTTGTAATCGTGATCGGCCGATTCTCCATCCCAACCGCGATAGGTATGCTTAATGGCTGGATGTGCCCATTCATAACCGGTGTCGATGCCTGCAATCGTCACACCTTGTCCACGATAGCCCAATGCCCATGCATCCGTTGCGCGGACGAGCGAGATATTTGGCTCGTGCGTCGCTCGGGTTGTCGATCCAGCAGATTCATCCACCTCTGGCAACGCGAGCGTCCCGCGTCCATTCGGCACGACTTCCGCGACGGCTGGATGTTGGGCGAGCGTCTGCAACAAGGCAAAATCCCCTTTGACCCAGATCATGTTGGTGATCCAGTATGAATGGTATTCAACTTGCGCGACATCCAAGATAGCCAGCAACGGTGCTTGTGTATCGGCCGCTGTTGCGGTCAGCAAGTTATAGACGTAGGTTCCCTTTGCCTCTTTTGTTTGCAGATGGGAGGTGTCTGTGTCGGCTTGCTGGTCTAGCATGAGGATAAATTCCGCTTCACCGAGTGCAATTTCGCTTAAGATAGATGGTGCGACCTTGTCTTGCCAATCTGAGGCAAACACACTATGAGTCAATAAAATGAGCAATGTGCAAATGAAAACAATTCTCTTCATTATGTTCTGTCCTGTCAGGAGTATGATGTTTCACAACGAGCCATGATATATGTCGAGTCGACTGACGATTGTCAATTGAGAGAAGTCTATCTGGCAACCGTTACGAGATCGTTACGAGTTCAGTCGTTATGAGACGGAACTTTGCACAACGACATTCAGCTCAACAAGCAGTTCATTTAGACGAGTGGCGTTAAGACCTTGCACGGCGGCGGCTTGAGCGATCGGTTCCCATGCAGTGGTTTGGGTGGGGATGTTATATCGGCCGAAAATCTCCTCCGTCTCAGGCCACACGGAAACGGCCGTGCGCACCGCCATCATTCCAACGATTTGCCCCTCATCCCGTTGGGAAATATCGGCCGATTGCGTCACCGTTCGCTCCAACAGTTGTATGAAATTGCCGCCCAGAATTTGCGCTTGCAGATTTTCATCTGGCACATTTTTACGAATTGCAGCGAGAAACATAGCAAAGTCTGGCTCCTGCATTTTGCGCGGGTAAATCTTGAGCGGATAGTCAGAACCATAGATGATTTTATGTGGTTCGATGCAGGAAAGTACCGACTCGAAAATACGAGCTGTGGGATAAAGTAGTGGTGATGCTGCCGTGTCGTAATAGACATTGGCGAGCGTTTTACGTGTGCGGGGCATCAGTTCATAGAATGGCAATCCACCGCCCCAATGGGCATAGATCAGTTTGAGCGCGGGAAAATCGGCCGCAAGTTGGTAGTAATCATGAAGAGGCGTTGTGCTTTTTCCAAGATAATAGCCGCCAACTGGTTCACTGCCATGCAGGTTGATGGGGAGGTTCCGTTCCGCACAAAGCTGGCAAATGTCGCGGAATGCGGGGGTGTTGATGGTAAAGTTTTGAGCGTAGAAATTGAGTTCACCCACACCGATCATGCCCGCGTCGAGACAGCGGGTCACTTCTGCAAGCGCAGCGGCTCCTACGTTTGGATTGACGATGGCGCAGGCGGCGATGCGCTCAGGATAGCGGTTGATCAGGTTGAGAACGGTGTTGTTGCGGACAACGCAGTTGCGATGTTGTTGAAAGTATTCACCGACAAGGATCACCTTGTCCACGCCCGCAGCGTCCATGTCAGAAAGCATTTTTTCGGCCGAAATCCACCCTTGAATCGACTGTGGCGAGTTTAGCAGCAGCGACCAATAGGGTTCATCCATGTGTGGCAACTGTTCGCGCAGCGCGGGCGGTGTGTAATGGACGTGGGCATCAATAATCATGGGTCTGATTATGGCGGAAGAGATTGCCATTGGACAGTTTTTAGACAGACGAAAATTCTCTACGCCATCGGGCGAATCGTCGCTATACTTAAATGAAAACGATTATTGGAGATAGACGACAAATTGCCTTATTGGACGTTGTCTATCAAATCATCAAAAGGAGCAAGATGGCAAAGCGAAGTAAAAAACGTGGTGCGAGTTTCGGTAAAAAGCACGGAGCAAAATCCTCCGAATTAGCAAAGGCGCGCGAGCAGCGGCAAGCATTAACCTACACGCTAATTGGTGTGGCGGGGGTGTTGGTTATCTGTCTGATGTTGTGGCTGTTTAGTCAGGGCAATTCGTTCAATTTTGGCGCAAATACAAACGACAATTCGGCCGAAATAGACACCATTGTGGACGATAGTGTGGGCGATGAGGGCAGCGCGGCGGTAGATTCGGCCGATTCTGACCTCTATTATGAACCGATCGACGCCGATCAATTTGAGCTTTTAGCGGCTGATGGTGCCTTGACAGATTTGGAACCAGCCGAGCGCAACAACTACTATGACGACCCATTCGAGATGACAATCGACACGGACAAGACCTATGAAGCCGTCCTCAAGACGGAAAAAGGAGATATGCGAATTCGCCTATTTGACGATCTCGCCCCGATAACCGTCAACAACTTTGTCAATCTCGCCCAAGCTGGCTTTTATGACGGCACCATGTTTCATCGCGTGCTGGCCGACTTCATGGCGCAAGGCGGTGACCCCACGGGCACTGGAACGGGCGGCCCCGGCTATCGTTTTGAGGATGAGGTGGACAACGATTTGACATTTGACCGACGCGGTCTGCTGGCAATGGCAAACAGTGGCCCCGCAACAAATGGTAGTCAATTTTTCATCACCTTTGTGCCAACCCCTCACCTCAACGGTGCACATACTATCTTTGGTGAATTGGTTGAAGGTGACGACGTGTTGGCATCGCTCGATTTGCGCAACCCTAGTGGGGGCGCGGCACCCGGCGATCTGATCGAGACGATTGAAATTTACGTGACCGAAGGCTAGACAAACTGTATCTACTCAGACTCTCTGGAAAAGTATCTGTCATACCTGCGAAGGCAGGTATCCATTCTTCAAGCGATAGACGATGAACCTTCATCGTCTATCTATACTAACTCTCGATTACTGCTCGAATTTAGAATTCCTACACATCAAAACGATCGGTTAAACGCTCGCTAAGTGTAAAAAATCCCCACAACAGCAACATCACAAAGATGCCACCCATCAGGCAGGGCAATGCCCCGAGCAGCCCCCCAACACCGTAGATCAGCGTGATCAATCCGCCTCCCAAAAACAGGAAAGTCAGGACGACAAGGATCAACAAGTTGCGATCGAAGCGTTTGCGGTCTCGGCGATTATCAGTTGGCGCGTTTTTTGACATGAATAGATTGTAGCGATTTTGCGGGAGGAAGGTAACAAAAAGTCGAGGCTTGCGCCTCGACTTTTCTTAACTGCGGTGGCAGGATTCGAACCTGCGAATGGCGGATTCAAAGTCCGCTGCCTTACCACTTGGCGACACCGCACTGCAATTAAGCGACGGGAATGGTAACATAACGAGTTCAGATTGGCAATAAGAAAGTGACTTAATTTCTCATAATATGGCTCACTTCTTCAAAATTATATAGCGATCAAATTCGGCCGAAACTACCCCATCCAGCGGTTCCACCAAATCCCCGCGCTGTAAATCTGCAAGCCCCTGCACCAAGATAATTTGACCAGCCGCGCTTGTTTCCAATCCATGCCGTTCATAAACGAGCGCAGTCACGCCATCGGGCGATGTTGCCTCAACCACTTGCAGCGGTTCGTTTAGCTCAACCAGCATCCCCTCAAATGGTTCCATGTAGGCTGGAATATCGGCCGAATCTCCCATCGGGTCGAGCGGCAATGGCTGTGGCAATGGGTTATCGGCCGATAACACCATAATTCCCCCGCGCAACTCGGCAACAATCGTCTCTCGGTTGCGTTCGCGCACCGTGCCACGCACCTGCACAGCGTCGCCGCTTGTTACGGTTGGATCCCCAATCGTTTCGACAAAAACCCCGACCCCACGCACCAAAATATCGCTGGGCTGCTGCACAAAAAAGCCGCCGCGTTCTGGCGCAACATAGGTGACGATCCCTTCGATCAGGACTTCACGCCCCCGCAGTGGCGAGCTATCACCCTCCTGAATGGCATAGATCGGGACGGGTTGCCCGACGTAGATCGTCTCTTGCAAATTGAATTCATCGGCCGAATTTTCCGCTCGTACCGTCATTACTGTCGTCGCTGTGCCAGGCTCAAAGTATTGAATTTGGTAGCTGAACGTTTGGGCGCTTTGCGGCGGCAGTTCGGGAACACCCCAATAGATGATGCCATCTGTGCCGAGTCGGCCGTTGCCGCTGTTGGTGATGACCGTTCCTGCAAAGAGATCATCTGCCAAGCGCGGGACTGCGGCACTGACGACGATGTTGCTGCGCGGCTGAGCGCTGTCATTGTACAGGGTCAATGTATGCGTAAGCGGCTCGGCGATTGCGACGCTGGCAGGGGCGGCAAATGTGAGGCGTAAGGCAGCGGGGAAGATCGCCGCTAGGTCCGATTGTTGGCGGGGAGCGACGGCGCGGTTGCCTTGCCAATCATCATAGATTCCAACGACGGTGGCTTGTTGACCGATGGTGAGCATTTCGGCCGAAATTCCCACCCGATCATCGATCCATATCTGCGCTACCTCCCCCGCGTCATCCGCCAGCAAAATCTGTGTGCCATCCGCCAGCGTGATAATTTCGCGCACGGTTCCCGTAAGCGTCGTCAACTGCCCCAATGCGGGATCGTCCGCTACGGGCGGGAGATCAAGCGGCGCACAGGTTGAACATAAACTGGCCGCAAGCGTTTCTACATCGAGCATGATAGCGACACTCCCATCAAATGAGACGACCTCTCCCGTCACCGTCACCATCTGCCCCACGTCAAATGTCAGATTTGGCGCATCGGCGGGAACCTGCACGCGCACGCCGCCAGACTCGTCGGCGACATAGAAAATGCGTCCTGCATACAGGGTCACGACACCCGCAATGCTGACCGTTTCACCAAGTTTTTCCCGCGCAATTTCGACGGGCAAACTGCCCCCTGCAACGGCAAACGACTGTGCGCTGGCAGTGGCAACGCTTTCTCCTGCAACTTGCAGTTGTGCCGCTGGTAGAAGGACCTCTTGTACTTCAAATGGAGCTTCAAACGTGAGAAGCTCGGTGACGGTGGCGCCTGTCTGAACTTTGCTAATCGTCCATGTCAGGGTTGAACCCGCTACGGTCGCGCCAGCAGGTGTTGCGACGTTGACCACATCAGCGGGCAGTGGCAGAATAACCAGCAGATTTTCGACCGTTTCGGCCGATAAATTGCTCACCCGCACCACGACGTTGTACCGCTCGCCACGCGCCACTTGCGTTGGCATTTCAACAGTCATCGTCATTTCAGGCAGTGTGGCGGTTGGGACAGACGTGGGAGAAACGGTGGGTGGCGCGTCGTCTGCGGTTTGCCGACAGCCGATCATGATGGCAGCAATCAGCAAGAGCAGAACGGGAAAAATATATTTATGGATATTTGAGTGCATTGCGCACAGTTTAGCGAGGTTTTTCAATCCCATGCAACACAAAGGCGCATAAATTCCTGCTCATATCATCCAGCGCAAGACCGACGACCTGCCGCTGGTGTCGAAACAAGACGGGGTTGAGCGGTGCGAGGATGAGATCGGCGAGATAGGCGGGATCAGAATCGGCCGAAACCAACCCTTCACGCTGCGCCCGCTGCACCAATAGCGTGACCGTCTGATGGAACCAACCGTGGATCGTCGTCTGTCCAAGATCACCGCGGGTCTGCAAGCGCACACCAAATTGCTGTGCCTCCAGCATTAATTGCGTATGTCGGTCAAAAAAGCGCACGACCGCGTCCAAAAAGTAGGTGAGATGTTCAAGCCCATTGTCCTCATGGCGTTGCTGAAATTGCGCAAAGACACCGTTTTGAAAGTCGCGCAGCTCTTCATCCATCAACGCAATACACAGCTCGCCCTTATTGGCAAAGCTGCGATAGAGCGTCCCCTTGCCCACCGCTGCTTCCTTAGCGATGTCGCCCATGCTCACGTCGGCAATATCGTTGTTGGCGAAGAGGGTTTCGGCCGCCACCAAGATGCGCTGACGATTGGCAATCGCATCGGCACGACGACGGCTCGTTGCTGTTGTGATGTCGAGAGCTATCTCTTGTTTTGTCATTTCAATCTGACCTACTTCTTATCGCTCCCTACTTGACATTGCCATCGTAGATCGCTAACATATTACATAAGTGGACGACAGTCCGTTTAGATCATAGCAACATAAGCCGCATTTTGCAACTTAATGTTTAACCAATCATGCAACCAATTCAAGGCATTCATCATATCACTGCATTCGCAAAAAATCCGCAGACAAATGTCGATTTTTACCATAAAGTTTTAGGGCAGCGGCTCGTCAAGACAACCGTCAACTTTGATGATCCCAGCACCTACCATCTTTACTACGGGGATAACACGGGTTCACCGGGAACGATCATGACCTTTTTCCCGTGGCCGAACGCGGCGCGTGGGGTGCGTGGAAACGGCGAAACGGCGGCGGTTGCCTATACAATTCGGCCGAATGCCCTCCCCTTCTGGCGTGCGCGTCTGGCCTCATTTGCGGTCAGCGTTGGCGAATTGCAAACGCGCTTTGGGCAATCCGTGTTGCCATTTCACGATCCTGACGGAATGCCGCTTGAACTAATCACGAGCGACGAGCCTGCCACGATTGATTTCTGGGATGCGGGTGATGTACCACGCGAACAGGCGATTCTGGGTTTTCACAGCGCGACCCTTTGGGTAGAATCGGCCGATGCGACCGCTCGCGTCTTGCAGGACAGCATGGACTACAAAAAGGTTGGACAAGAAGGGCATCGCCATCGCTATGCGGGCGCATCCAACGACATCGGTCTGTATGTTGATCTGCTCGAACGCCCGGGTGAATCGCGTGGACGGATGGGGGCTGGCTCGATCCATCATATCGCCTTTCGCACGGTAGACGACAGTGAACAGCAAGCGTATCTGACACGATTGCGGGAAGCGGGGTTAAGCGTCACGCCTGTGCAGGATCGCCAATACTTTCATAGCATCTACTTTCGTGAACCAAACGGTGTGCTGTTCGAGGTGGCAACGGACGCACCGGGCTTCGCATACGATGAGCCTGTGGACGAACTCGGCACCCATCTCAAGCTGCCCGACTGGTATGAAAAGCATCGCGCTTCGATCAAAAACGCGCTGCCAAAGATTAAACATCCCGATTTAGACATTACATTACCACGCTAAAATGAATATGAACCCACATCAAAACCAACCTGTCGTAACGGCAGGCACCTCACTAGAAGACGCCACGTCTGCCATGATCCTCGTGCATGGGCGAGGCGCGACGGCCGAGAGCATTCTCGACTTGGCGCGTGTTTTGCCGCGCGCAGGCATGGCTTATCTCGCCCCACAAGCGCAGGGCAACACGTGGTATCCGAACAGCTTTCTCGCGCCGCTTGCGGCAAACGAGCCGGGTATTACGTCTGGATTGGCAGCGATTGAGGCATTGGTTACACAGATTGAGGCGGCGGGAATTTCGGCCGAAAATATCATCATCGGCGGCTTCTCACAAGGGGCCTGTCTCTCCAGCGAATTTGTCGCCCGCAATCCGCGTCGCTATGGCGGCTTACTCGTCTTTAGTGGCGGCGTGATTGGACCACTCGACATGCAGCGCGACGACAGCGGTGATCTGGCTGGCACGCCAGTCTTTCTCGGCTGTAGCGACACCGATTTTCATATTCCCTTGCGGCGCGTGGAGGAATCGGCCGAAATTTTCCGTCAACTAAATGCCGATGTCACTACAAAAATCTATCCCAACATGGGACACACAATCAATCACGACGAAATTCGGCACGCAAAATCAATCGTTGATCGCCTGTAATACCGTCTCTTTGGGAGGCGTGAGGTAGTTTGCAATCGCTGGCTCAATGCGGCCGCGCCCCGTCTCCCAACGCACAAAAAGCCATGTCAATAGGCAGCCAATCCCAATGGTAACCAGTCCGATAATCCCAGCTTCGGGACCAAATGCGCCGCCCGTCACGAGGTCGCTGCCTCCCTGCTCAATGCGAAAAATCGTCGCGCCGACTGTATCTGTTCCGCTGACGGGAAAGCCAAAGACGTTGCCTTGAAAGAAGTTCCATGTGATGTGCAGACCAATCGGGATGGCGAGTTCACCCGTTAAAACAAAGCCTAGACCGAGAAAGATTCCCGCGATGGCGATGTTAAAGGAGCTGATAAAGGTCGCGTTGGGGTTGCCAGCGTGTAGGAATCCAAAGATGGCAGAGGTGAGTATCAGGGCGATGATGGTGGCGGTGCGGTAGCCAATCGGCCGAAAATTGAACCCCTCTGCCACATTGGTCAGCTGATAACCACGCGACCACAACTCTTCATAAAAGCCTACGGATAGAAAGACGATAATGGGCAATAGATATGCCAGCGCAAACGAGCTGTTCGGCTCAACGACGTAAAATGTATCCGTGATCGTCACCCACCCCAACAACAGTTCAACGACGAATATTCCCGCCATCAACACGGCGCCCAACGCCAATCCAAACCCAAATTGTCGCCACCAGCTTGCTGAAAAATGAAAGCCGAAATCGGCAAATGGGCGACGGTCGAGCAGTCGGCCAGCAAACCAAATACTGACGGGAATCGCGATGGCAGATAGCACCGTGCCAATGGCAAAACCATCAAAGTTCATGCCCAATAGTGCGGCGGGGATGCTGGCGACCATTGACGCGATAAGCAGAAAAAACCCTTGTAATATCAAGCGCCAGAAGGCACGGATGCGTTTTTCGTGTGGATTCCAAAATGGACGTGTGAGCAGGCTTTGTTGTGGCGGGTTGTTGTTTTCTTCAATCATGATTGGTGAATCGCATCAAATTGTGGCAGCAAAACCACGCTTTCCTGCTCGTTTGGATCGGTGCGGGCAAGGACGGCCGTGCATGGCTCGCTATCGCTGGCATTATAGGGCAGATGCGGCATATTGGCGGGGATATAGAGATATTCTCCCGCGCTGACCTCTAAATGCTCATCCATATTTTCGCCAAACCACATCCCAGCCGTGCCAGCCAGCACGTAGATTGCCGTTTCATGGGCAAGATGCTTGTGCGCTTTGGCGCGACCGTTCGGCGGAATGGTGAGCAGGTGCATACAGATGCCAGTTGCGTTGCTCGTTTCGGCCGAAATCCCTTCAAAATAGCTAAACGCCTGTTTACCTTCATAGGTGTTCTTGGGTCTGATTACTTTGCAGCTTATTTTAGACATAATGGCCTCTCAAAACTTTCTCGCTATCATACAGCCATCACAAGATAGACGTCAATGTAGTTGCGGTTCTCTCGCATTGTCCGCGAGCGAACCTATCACGCCACAGGCGGCGCGTAAACGAAACACCTAATCAACCTGTCACGAGCTATGTCCCCAAATGGCATGAGGTCGTCAAACGAGTCACACTATGCAATCCAAGTTTTTGAACGATGAACACATCATGTTCCGCGACGCAGTACGCGAATTTGTTAAGCGCGAGATCGTCCCCTATCACGAGCAGTGGGAAAAGGATGGACTGGTTTCGCGTGACGTCTGGCTGAAGGCGGGGGAGAACGGCTTTTTGTGCATGGACGTTCCCGAAGAGTACGGCGGCTTGGGCGTGGATGACTATCGTTACAACGCTATCTTTGTCGAAGAGTTGGCGCGCGTCGGTGCGTCGGGACCGGGCTTTGGCATCACCAACGAGCTTGTCGTGCCGTACATGCTCGCCTTTGCGACGGAGGAACAAAAAGCACGCTGGCTGCCCAAAATGGCGACGGGAGAATACATCACGTCGCTGGCAATGAGCGAACCAAACGCGGGCAGTGATTTGCAGGGCATCCAAACGACCGCTATCAAACAGGGTGACCACTACATTATGAATGGGCAGAAGACGTTTATCTCCAACGGAATCATGAACGATCTCGCCATTGTCGCGTGCAAGACGACGCCGGGTGCGGGCGCAGCGGGCATCAGCCTGATCGTCGTTGAGCGCGGGATGGCGGGTTATGAACGGGGACGCAATTTAGAGAAGATGGGGCGGCACGCGCAGGATACGGCCGAACTTTTCTTCAAAGATGTGCAGGTTCCCGTCGAAAATTTGCTCGGTGGTGAGGGGAAAGGGTTCTATCACATGATGCACAATCTGCCGCAGGAGCGTTTGGTGATTGCATTGGGCGCATTTGTGGCGGCGGAAGCGGCCTTTGATTTGACGGTTGAGTACTGCAAGAGTCGCATAGCATTCGGCCGATCGATCGGCAAGTTTCAAAACTCACGCTTCAAGCTGGCAGAGATGAAGTCCGAGCTGACCGTCGGCCGGATCTACCTCGACGACTGCATCATGAAACAGGTGGACAAGACGCTGACCGATGTCGAAGCGGCGATGTGCAAGCAGTGGTGTACCGACATCGCCAAACGCATCATCGACGAATGCGTACAGCTTCACGGTGGCTATGGCTACATGCTTGAATATCAGGTTGCAAAATTTTATCTCGACGTGCGCGTTGACCCGATTCACGGCGGAACAAACGAGATCATGAAAGAGATCGTCGGTCGATCATTGGGATTTTAACACCGTCCCTAGCGCAAAATTGGAATGATACAGCTTTCCATCGATGATGCGTCAACACGACACACTATTTTCGTCAAACGATGCGACAAACTCAGGTAGAATAGTCTTATGACATTTCCAAAACCCTTTTATCGTTTCCGACCGCACCCGTGGCATGGACTTGAAGTGGGGCAAAGTCCGCCTAACTTGATCCATGCCTATATCGAAATCACCCCTTATGATTCCGTCAAGTATGAGGTGGACAAGCTGACGGGCTACACCATCGTTGATCGTCCCCAACGCACCTCCGCCATCCCGCCAACACTCTATGGCTTTGTTCCACGCACCTATTGTGATGAAAATGTGCGTGCGCTGATGCCGGGCGCGACCAAAGGGGATGGTGATCCACTCGATATTTGTGTCTTTAGCGAACGGCCGATCAATCGTGGCGAGATCATTCTAAACGTGAAGGTCGTGGGTGGATTACAGATGCTCGATGATGGCGAAGCAGATGACAAGATCATCGCCGTTCTCGTCAATGATCAGGTCTGGAACGATGTGGACGACATTTCCGATCTACCAGACAACCTGATCAATCGTCTGCGCCACTACTTCATCACCTATAAGATGATTCCGGGTGAGGATGATAAGCGCGTGCAGATTTTGCAAGCGTACGGGCGTGAACATGCGCTCAAAGTGGTGGAAGCATCGATGAAGGATTATGAGATGGTCTATGGAGGATAATGGGTGTATGAAGGTTTTATCTTTGGATGACGCTGGGGAGCAGGCACACGACTATTTGCTATCAAAGCTCGACGATGCAATCGTCATGACAAAGGACGAAGCGGCCGACGACTTTGACGTGCTGATCGCGGGTCGGTTGACGGATGAACTGTTGCAACAAAGTCCCAATCTCAAGCAGGTGATCTTACCGTGGGCGGGCATTCCAAACTCGTTTCGGGAGATATTAGGGCAAGCAGCATATCGCCACATCACGCTCCACAATAGCCACTACAATGCGCCCGTCGTTGGCGAATTCGCGGTGACGATGTTGCTGGCGGCGATGAAAAATATGCTGACGTTGGATCGCAAACTACGGCAAGGTGATTGGCGACCCCGCTATGAACCAAGTCGGGCATTGTCGCTGCGCAACAAAACGGCGTTGATTTTGGGGTATGGGGCAATCGGCCGAAAAGCCGCCAGTATGCTCCATGCACTTAACTTTACCGTCCTCGCAACGCGCAATTCGATTAGCGAACCTGTCGAAGAAGATGGCATTCAAATCTATCCGAGCGACCAACTCGCCAGCCTTTTGCCAAAAGTGGACGCGCTGATTTTGGCATTGCCATTGACCGATGCGACACGGGGGATTGTGGGATCGGCCGAAATCGCCGCACTGCCCGACAGTGCCATTCTCGTCAACGTCGGACGCGGCCATCTCATCGACGAGGAGGCTCTGTTCGATGCGCTGAAAAATGGCGACCTACACGCCGCCGCACTCGATGTGTGGTATCAATACCCCAAAGATGAACCACGCCGCGCCACGACCCACCCTGCCAACCTTCCCTTCTACGAGCTGGACAACGTCATCATGACCCCACACGCCAGCAGCGCATTGGCCGACGAGGAAGACCTCTACTTGAGAATGGACGACTTGGCAAACATGCTGAACGAGGTCGCGCGTGGAAACGCAATGCCGAATCGCGTTGATTTAGAAAGAGGGTATTAGGAACCGCAATAGCACTTAGTCGGTAAACGTGGTGCGTGTTGGAAGCACGCACCACGAGTGATTAATCGTATTCACCTATCACCGACCAATCAGAGCTTAGTTTTCATCACATTTGTTTGCCTCCCCGCATAAGCCACAATAGAATACTTGTTCGCAGTTGATTTCTAATTTAAGAAGAACGGATTCTCGGCTATGCGGATTGGGCCGTTCTGACATGAGTGTTTTTTGATGGCAAGCAAACCGACTCCTTCCCGACAACAATATCTCGATATTAAAGCGCAATATCCCGAAGCGATTTTGATGTTTCGCTTGGGTGATTTTTACGAGATGTTCGATGAGGATGCCAAAACGGCAGCACGTGAGTTGGACATCGTTTTGACGGCGCGGAAACAGCGTGGGGGCGCCATTCCGATGTGTGGGGTTCCGCACCATTCGGCCGAAAATTACATCGCCCGCCTGATTCAAAAAGGATACAAAGTTGCGCTCTGTGAACAGACTGGCAAAACGCCTATTAATGGCTTGATGCCGCGCGAGGTCGTGCGTGTTTTTACGGCGGGAACGGTGTTGGAGCCGGGCATGTTGGAGGCTGGGCGCAACAACTATCTGGCGGCGGTTGTGCGCGACGGTGATCGCGCAGGGCTGGCGTATGCGGACATCACGACGGGCGAATTCTCCGTCACTCAAATCGATTCACGCCGTCAACTGTTGGAAGAGCTGAGTCGTATTGAGCCGGCCGAACTAATTGTCCCCGATATTGAACATAGTTTGAGCCAAGAGGCAAAGGTCGTCAGCCACTACCCGACGTTGCGCTTTGAACGCACTTACGCAGAAAGCACGTTGCGCCGCCATTTTCGGGTGCAGGAGTTAGGTGGTTACGGAATCGAGAATAAACCACTGGCAATTCGGGCGGCGGGTGCGGCCCTTTCCTATTTAATAGAGACACAAAAAGGGATGCTCCATCAGGTGCAGTCGCTGGCCTTCTACAACACCGATGCGTACATGGCGTTGGACGAGGCGACACGGCGCAGTTTGGAAATCACCGAATCATTGAGCGGTGACAAGAAAAATTCGCTGTTGGGAATTTTGGATAAAACGTCTACGTCAATGGGGGCGCGGCTGTTGCGTGAGCGCGTGACGCGACCGATGGTCCATCTAGATCGCCTCAATCGTCGCTTAGATCAGGTGGAGGCATTTTTTGAGGATGGACTTTTGCGGGCAGAGATGCGCAAGCGGCTACGGGAATCGGCCGATCTTGAACGTCTCACTAATCGCGTCATCAGCAACAAGGCGATCCCGCGTGATTTGGAGATGATCGCCCTAACGTTGGAGGGGCTGCCCGATATTTTGCGGTTGATCTCACAATCCCCCGATCTGTTCGACTTGGGTGCCGAACTGGACGATTGCGCCGACGTGGCCGACATCATCCGACAGGCGATTGTTGAAGAGGCTCCAACCAATTTTAATAAGATGGGCGTGATTATGGAGGGATTTTCGGCCGAATTGGACGGCTTAATGCGCTCCTCCGCCCATGCCCGAGACTATATCAACAATCTCGAAGCACATGAACGCGAGCGGACAGGGATCGACACGCTCAAAGTCGGCTTCAATAAGGTGTTTGGCTACTACATCGAGATTACTCGCGCCAAGTCCCATCTCGCCCCTGAAAATTACATTCGTAAGCAGACGCTCGTCAATGCGGAACGCTATATAACGCCTGAAATGAAGGAGTACGAGACGCTGATCCTCAACGCAGAGGAGCGCATCTTGGATCTGGAGGCGCGGCTATTCGCGCAAGTGTGTGAACAGGTCGGCCAATACCGAGAAAGATTGATTTGTACGGCGCAAACGTTGGCGAAGCTCGACGTGGCGGCGGCGTTGGCGGAAGTGGCCGTTAATCGTGGTTATGTTCGGCCGATTCTTTCGCTCGACCTCCCGCTTGCCATCATCAATGGTCGCCATCCCGTCGTGGAGCAGTCGCTCGATCTCACCCGCTTTGTGCCAAACGATACCTGCATCGGTAAAGATGACCGCATTCACATCATCACTGGGCCCAACATGTCGGGCAAGTCCACCTATCTCCGCCAGACAGCGTTGATCATGTTGATGGCGCAGGTGGGTGCGTTTGTGCCAGCCGACGCGGCGACCATTGGCCTGGCCGATCGAATATTCACACGGATTGGCGCGCACGATGAGCTGCACGCAGGACGCAGCACGTTTATGGTGGAGATGGTGGAATCGGCCGAAATTCTCAATCATGCGACTCGGCGTTCCCTCTTAATTTTGGACGAAATCGGACGTGGAACCAGCACCTATGATGGCCTCAGCATCGCGTGGGCAATGCTCGAATATCTGCACAATCATCCTCGTCTCAAGCCGCGCACGCTGTTCGCCACCCACTACCACGAACTCGTCACCCTTGCCGATACGCTCCCACTGGTTACAAACTACAATGTGGCGGTCGCTGATGATGGGGAGAATGTGGCGTTTTTGCATCAGATTGTGCCGGGATCGGCCGATCGCTCGTACGGTATTCATGTCGCACAATTAGCTGGACTGCCCCGCGACGTGATCAACCGTGCCAACGAAATTCTCGCGGAACTCGAATCCCATGCGCCCACACACAGCGTCGAACCGTCTGCATTTAAAACGGAAACACAAGCTGCGCTCTTCCCCGAAACGTCCCCGCTGATGGACGAATTAAGCGCAATGGACGTCCTTTCCATGACACCGCTTGAGGCATTGAATCGGCTTTATGAGTGGAAACGCAAATTTGTTGAGTCCTAGAGAACAGATACTATTGGCAACTTTGTACCAATTCACCACTTGAAATAAAGTGAATCCACACTAAGCGCAACAGATTTCACACAAAAGTTGACGTTTTTGCAATGTTCACTATATACTTGAAGTTGTAGCCATCTTATAGTCAGATTGCTATACGCACTGGCACAGGGTAAAGAAGCGAGTATCCATATTTTGTTTACGGAAATAAACTTTAGGTAGCAACAATCTATCCCACATCCAAAGGTGCTGGGGTATTTTTAGTTACCGACCTGTGTTTGGCGGTTAAAGAATATCGGTTTCGGCCGATCAAAGTTTCAAATGGAGAAGAAACAAAATGCGCTCTAGATTAATTCTACTTTTTGTACTCGTGATGGGGGCCGTCCTCGTCGCATGTGGCAGCAATGGCACAGAAACCCAAGCAACTGGTGATACGGTTGAAGTGACCGTTGAAGTCACTCGCATCGTTGAAGTTGAAGTCCCCGCTGCGGGTGGCGAAACTGGTGCTGCGATGCCTGCTGGCGACGGTGTTACCGTTGCTGCTGTTCGTGATGCTGGCGTTTTGAAGTGTGGTGGTAACGCCAACCTCGTCGGCTTTGGCTTCCTCGACCCAGCAACCAACGAATACAGCGGCTTTGACGTTGACCTATGTAAGGCAATTGCAGCGGCTGTCTTCGGTGAAGGTGGCGCGGATCAAGTTGAAGTTCGTGGTACGACTGGTACAGACCGTTTCCCCGTGCTGCAAGCTGGTGAAGTTGATGTTCTCATCCGCAACACCACATGGACGATTAGCCGTGACACCTCTCTCGGTTTCGACTTTGGCCCAACCACATTCTATGATGGTCAAGGCATGATGGTTCGTACTGAAAGCGGTATCGAAACGCTCGAAGACCTCGAAGGTGGCGCAGTCTGTGTTCAGGCTGGTACGACAACCGAAAAGAACCTCGCTGACGTATTCCGCGGCCTCGATGTTTCAATCGAAACATTGACCTACCCAGACAACCCAACGACAACCGCTGCCTACCAAGATGGTGTTTGTGACGGTTTCACAACGGACAAATCTGGTTTGATCGCAACACGTTCAACCTTTGATGACCCAGAAGCGCACGTCATCCTCGACGCAACGATGTCAAAAGAGCCACTCGGCCCACTATGGCGCCATGGTGACAACAACTGGGGTGATATCGTCACCTGGTCAACCTACTGCACGATGCAGGCTGAAGAACTCGGCATCACTTCTGAGAACGTTGACGACATGCTCGGCAGCGACGACCCAGTCGTTCAAGGTTTGCTCGGTCAGGGCGATGACCTCGGTCAAGCACTCAACCTGAGCGCAGACTTCTGCTACCAAATCATCAAGCAAGTTGGTAACTTTGGCGAAATCTATGACCGTAACCTCGGTTCACAGACCAACATCAACTTAGCACGTGGCGTCAACGACCTCTGGACAAACGGTGGTCTGATCTACGCACCACCATTCCGCTAAATCTTATGAGGACTAGGTTTTCACGGTTGCCGTGCAACCGTTCAGAAGCTTAGTCCTTCACAAAGAGACAGCCCGGTGACGGGCTGTTTTTTTAAATACCACCGTAAGCAACGCCTTAGAACCTACAGGGGATATCTGGAATGACAACTGCAACACCCCCGCAAATGAAACGACCTACCAACCTATTAGCGGCCGTTTTTGATATTCGCGTCATCGGCGTGCTATTTCAAATCGCCTTTGTGATTGCCGTGGTCATCTTTTTTGGATGGGTCGGCACAAATACCGCAGCCAACATCAATCAACTTGGTGAAGCACAATTTATTTGTGCCAATGGCAACGGTTCTGAGTTCCGCTGTCTGTTCGACTTTATGAACGGGCAAGCTGGATTTGCCCTTGCTGAAGATGCCGTTGGATTCACGGAGGAGGCTAGCTTTTGGCGTGCCTTAGGCGCAGGGGCTGTCAACACCCTCATCATCACCACGTGGGGCATTATCCTGACAACGATTTGGGGGACTTTTGTCGGTATCGCACGGTTGTCTGACAACTGGCTCGTTGCAAAGTTGGCACAACTCTATGTGGATTTCTTTCGTAACACACCACTCGTCCTACAGCTCGTCTTTATCTACTTCACGGGCTTTCTCGCCTTTCTACCCCAAACTCAGTCGGCAGCACAACTGTTTGCACTACCTGTTTTCCTGAGCAACGCGGGACTACAAGTCCCCAACATCATCTGGCTCTCCTCGTCACGCACGATTTTAATCTTGCTCATCATTGGCATCATTGTTGCCATCGCACTGTGGCGTATATTGGGCAATAAACAGGTTGAAACGGGTAAAAACTATTATCGAGGCTGGGCAGCTTTTGCTGCGCTGCTCGTATTTCCGCTGGTTGGCTGGTTGATTGCAAGTGCAAACAGCAACACCAACTTGCAAATGTTGGCCAACAATGGCGTTAACGACCTTGACTCGCTGACAGCGATCGTTTCAGAACGACTCGGTGGAATCGAGATCAACGAAATTGAGGCAGCGATTGCCTCTGGGCAACTTTCGGCCGATCAGGTCGAAGATGCAGGTATTGCAGCTTGTGGCCTCCGCGACTCAAAAGCAACCGAGTATATGATTGCACAGCTACAGGGTCTAGGTGTGCCATTTACGATGCGCCCGCGTAATGTGCGAAATCTCGCCAGCAATCTTGCGGACGGTGATTGCGATTTGGTTGTGGGCACAACTGCGGATATTGGGCTGGTTTCGGCCGAACTTGAAGACGCAGCTGCCTTCGCTCCCATTTCACTACCAGAACCACCAGCCGTCGTTTCAACCCCTCAACTTTCTGGTCTCGGCTTTATCGGTGGGCGTGCAATTTCTTCAACCGCAGCGGCCTTGCTGATTGGGCTGGTTCTCAACACAGGTGCAAGCGTCGCAGAGATTGTGCGAGCTGGCATTCAATCTGTCTCTAAAGGCCAAAGTGAGGCGGCCAGTGCATTGGGGCTATCAAGTGGTCAACGTTTACGTCTGATCATTTTGCCACAAGCGTTACAGGTCATCATCCCGCCACAAACAAGTCAATATCTCAATCTTGCGAAGAACTCCACGCTGGGTATCGCCATCGCCTATCCTGAAATCTTTGCCGTCTCCCAGACAATTATCAATCAGTCAGGGCGTGCATTACAGGTATTGCTGATTGTGATGCTTTCATTCTTAACCTTGAGCTTGCTGATCTCAGCCTTCCTTAACTGGTACAACAGCAAGATCGTCATTCGGGAGCGTTAATCATGGCACAATCATCAGTTAAAAGACCATCAAGACTTGCACAAAGTGGCGGTCGCCCTCCCTTCAACTGGAACGTCTTTCTGCTTGACAACATAACGGGCAGTCGTGGACAGACGATCTGGATCGCGTTGCTAACACTTGTCACGCTATTCGCGCTTATCCGTACAGTCGGATCACGTCCGTTAACAGCGATACTGATTTTTGCAGTATGGGCAATCAGCGTTGGCTTAACGATGCTGGCCGAAATTAAACGAACCCACAACACGGCAACCATCTGGCTGAAGGAAAACATGTACACGAGTGTGTCCAACATGTTGATCACGCTATTATTGTCGCTCGTCTTGGGCAGCGCGTTGGTCGGCTTGTGGGGTTATGCCGTCACCAACGCAAGTTGGTCACTCGACCCAGCAGTGGCACAAGAGGTCACACAGTCCGGTGAAATTGGCGCACGCTGGGGCGCAGTCCGCGAAAACATTGCCAATCTCATGGTCTTTCGCATGAAAGGGCTGAGCGGCGGCACGTGGACATCCGACAATATGGTGCGGGTGTGGACATCATTTGGTCTGCTAGCCGCGCTGATCGTCGCATCGGTGGCTGTCTTTCGTAATGAAAAAACACGCGGAACGATCGCTCGACCCACTGTCACATGGGGATGGGTGTTTAGCATCTACTTCATCATCTTCTTCATATTGCGCGGAGCTGGGGATGGTGGCTTAACGCCAACGGGAGAGGCAACCACACCATTCAAGTGGGCAGGATTGTTCTACGCGGCAATTATGGTTGCAATCGGAATCGGGCTAGGCATCGTAAAGGAACGCTTCCTCTCGACACAAAAGAGTCGTGGCGCCAGTATTGCAATGACGCTGCTCACGCTCGTGCAATATACAGTTGTACCGATTGCCGTGATTCTGCTCATTCAAAACTACAGTGGTTCTGGCCGTTTTTACAAGCTAGATATCGACCAAATATGGGGTGGCTATCTGCTGACGGTGTTGATTACCGTCTTTTCAGTCATCGTTTCATTCCCATTTGGCGTGCTGCTTGCGCTTGGACGACGCAGTAAAGTCAACGGCATCCCATGGTGGATCACGTATCCGCTCGCGGGGATCGCAACTATTTATCTCTTGGCAACTGGGACACCCTATCTGTTCACAACTGCGACAACCACATTGGGTAAAGTGCTCGCATTCTGGCCGGTTTTGGTGCCAATTGCGGCGTATGGCTTCCAACGCTCCCTCAAGGGGAATGTGATCGCCACATTCTGCACGCTCTATATTGAGATGATTCGCGGTGTTCCGCTGATTACGCTGCTCTTTATGTCGCTCGTGTTGTTCCCAATCTTTTTGCCGACAGGCGTCGTCGTCCTGAACGTTTGGCGCGTCATGGCAGCCTTCACGATGTTCTCGGCTGCCTATCTTGCCGAGAATGTGCGTGGTGGCTTACAGGCAATTCCACGTGGGCAGTACGAAGCGGCCGATTCGCTGGGTCTCAGCACCTTCAACAAGTACACTAAAATTGTGCTGCCACAGGCAATTCGCATCGTCATCCCAGCGATTGTGGGACAGTTTATCGGTATCTACAAAGATACGTCGCTCGTCTATCTGGTTGGTTTGTTTGACTTCCTGCGGGTCGCAAACGTCATCTCCTCTCAGCCAGCGTGGTTGACAATTCGCACAGAACCATACATCTTCCTATTTATCGTCTACTTTATCGGCAGTGGGATTATGGCATGGTATTCGCGTCGTCTCGAACGACAACTCGCAGTGGGGCAACGTTAAAAATATCGAGTGGGCGTTAGTCTGCTTCTAAATTCGAGAACGGACTTGCGTCCGTTCTAAACAAAATCATGGCAAACTCAATCATCACCTGTCGCAACGTAAACAAATGGTACGACGATTTCCACGTACTGCGTGGTATCGACTTGGAAGTTGGTAAGGGCGAAAAGATCGTCATCCTTGGACCCTCTGGCTCGGGTAAATCGACCTTTATCCGCTGCATCAATCGACTCGAAGAGCATCAAGAAGGGGACATCATCGTGAACGGCACCGAGCTAACCCACGATGTTCGCAACATCGCGGAAATCCGCCGTGAGGTGGGAATGGTGTTTCAACAGTTCAATTTGTTCCCTCATCTAACGGTATTGGAAAACGTGACGCTCGCGCCCATTCATGTGCGCAAGTGGGCAAAAGATCGCGCCAATGAAACAGCGATGAAATGGTTGCGTCGCGTTGGTATTCCAGAACAGGCCGACAAATATCCGGGACAGATGTCTGGTGGACAGCAACAACGTGTGGCTATTGCGCGGACGCTGACAATGGAACCTGAAATTCTGCTCTTTGATGAGCCTACGTCTGCACTCGACCCCGAAATGATCAAGGAAGTGCTAGACGTGATGCGCGACTTGGCAGTTGAAGGGTACACAATTTTGGCTGTGACCCATGAGATGGGGTTTGCCCGCACAGTGGCAGATCGCGTCATCTTCATGGATGCGGGTCAGATTGTTGAAATGAACACGCCAGAGAAGTTCTTCACCAATCCACAAGAAGATCGTTCAAAGCTGTTCCTAAACCAAATTCTGAATCACTAAGTGGTTCTCTCACAGACAAAAACATAGAACTGTTGCATGCGCGTTTCGGCCGAAACGCGCATTTTGTTTCTCTCAACCTTACGACAATTCATGAATATCCCCTATCAGTCATGAAATTGGTACTAAGCTACCACCAATTTCACGCAAATTTGGATGCAGCGTTGGGACTTGGGTACTATAATGTATGGCATGGTAAACGTTCTTCCGTTGAACGTAGTACAAAAACATCTGCGCGAGTGCAGATATGTAATGTTAATTGTAAAGGTATGTCATGAAAACTCGTAACGGCTCTTGGACTTTTGGATTTCTACTTGTATTGTGCCTCTTGATATTGTTTCAAGGGCGTGCAACCGCTGACGCACCGAACAGCGACTCTCCTCTCGGTGCAAACCTCCACATCTTTTCCGAATGGTCAACTGAATACACAATGGTCAATGCGTTCAAGCAATCTAGCCCTTGGCTAACGCAAAACTGGACCATGTGGAATACTGGCGAGTTGGGAGAAATTGCATTTGATGCGGACGGCTGGCCGCGCTCGTTAACCAGCACCACTGGTAGTTCAGATTATCAATGGATAGCGACGTTGATGTTTGATGGCTTGGGCAGTCACTATCCTGAGGGTTTCTATACCGTGGTCTACGATGGAACTGGCACGCTAGAATATGCCCACGATGCCACACTGGTCAGCCACACGCCGGGCAAGGACATTATCAAAGTTGATCCCGAAAAGCCTTCTAACGGGATTTTGCTCAAAATTACAGCAACCGATCCAGATGGCGTTGGTGATTACATTCGCAACATCCGCGTCTACATGCCCGGCTTTGACGAGACAACGACACAGACGTTCCACCCCACGTTTTTAGACAATATCAGCAAATATAAAGTGGTACGCTTCATGGATTGGCAGCGGATCAATTGGAGCGTCAATGGGCCAATGCGTTCGGCCGATGATGTGCAAGAAGTGTGGACACACCCACTGCATGACGCAATCCAAAACCCATATTATGTCTACCCCACCGATAGCGCACGCAGTGCAGGTGGCGCGGCAGAGTGGGACAGCCGCAGCAAAGTTAGTCATGCGCGTTACAGCACGACAAATGGTGTTCCAGTCGAACTGATGGTTAAGTTGGCCAATGAGCTTGACGCAGATGCATGGTTCAACATGCCCCACCACGCTAGCGATGAATACATGATGCAGTTCGCGCTGATGGTACGGAGTCGACTTGAGGCCAATCGGCGCGTCTACGTCGAACTTTCCAATGAAGTCTGGAACAGTGGTTTTTACCAGTCACAGTGGTTTGAGGAGCAGGGCAAAGCGGAGTGGCCGAACAGCACTGCATCCGACTTGGAAAAGCGTTTGAGCTATTTTGGCAAGCGTTCGGCCGAAATGTGTGACATCTGGGAGCTAGCGTTTGGTTCACAGGCGGATCGGGTCACCTGCGTCATCGCAACCCAAGCAACCAACCCATGGATTGGCGAAAAGATGCTCAACTGTCCACTTTGGGATCAGGGCCCATGCCATGCGCACCATGTCGATGCCGTTGCCATTGCCCCCTATTTTGGGCAACACTTAGGGCGTGAAGCCTACTACGATGTCGTCGATAGTTGGACAGGGCAGTTTGATAACGGATTGGGGCAACTATTTGCAGAACTGGAACATGGGAATGTTCTCACACCTGTTCAATACAATCCAAAAGTATCTCTACAAGAAGCCAAACAGTATATTACGGAATACGCCAATCTCGCTGACGGATTGAACTTAGACTTGGTTGCCTATGAGGGCGGACAGCATCTCGTCGGTGTGCAGCAGATCGTTGTAAATGACACATCAATGACGGAGCTATTTATTGGCGCGAACCGTGATCCGCGTATGGCGAATTTGTATGCCGACTACTATGCGCACTGGCGTGATGAGGGTGGCAAAATGTTCATGCACTACGCATCACTCGGTGCATACAGCAAATTTGGTAACTGGGGCGCGCAAGAGTTTGCCGACTCCGTTGGAATGCCAAAAATTGCAGCCAACCATCTATTCATTGATAACAATAGCTGCAATTGGGAGGCTTGTGAAACACCGGCCAGCTACACGCCGACTGCAGTTGCGTTAAACAGTAGTACAGCCGCATCCCCCACACAACTTGTGTACGTCCTTTTGTTCAGCCTACTGGTTGGGACAACGGCTTGGCTAAAACGGTCATAGCAGGAACTTTTCATGACAATAAAACGATCCGTCCGCATGGATGGGTCGTTTTGCTTTTATAGGCGAACTTGGATTAAAGGGTGAGCCGAAGCCAGCAAAATCCAGTTTGTCGGTGTCGGCCATTGATCGGGTCAATTTGACACCCTCTACGAACGTTCTATAATGCCGCCCACACATGGCACGTAATACGAATCGTTATCAAAACATCTTAATCGAATCTGCAAAACTATTCCGTCGTAAGGGATTTCTCGCCACCTCTATTCGAGACATCGGTGATGCGCTCGATATAACTTCCGCTGCGCTTTACTATCACTTCAAAAATAAGGATGAGCTACTTGAAGCCGTGATGGAGATTGCGCTTGATCGTCTGCGTGGGGCAATTGAGGAGGCAACATCGGCCGATTCTCACCCCGCTGAAAATATCCGACAAGCGATGCGCGCACACTTGCGCATCAGCACCGACTATCAGGATTTTGCCATTGTCTTGCTGCAAGAGATTCGCCATCTCAGCCCAGAGGCACGCGGGCGTGTGGTCGCCAAGCGGGACGCATATGAGGCGTTGTGGACAGAGTGGTTTATTGAGGCACAGGAGATGGGCGTTTATAAGTCGCACGTCGATGTGCGCCTACTGCGCTTGCTGACGTTTGGCGCGATCAATCTGGTCGTGACGTGGTTTCAGCCGACTGGTAAATATTCGGCCGAACAAATCGCCGATATGCTCTACGAATATGCGAGCAACGGCGTGATGCAGGCGGGATTAATGGAAACACTTGCCGCTCCCTATTAAACCAGCATTTTAACACTATCCACCCACCAAAAACAGACCACTTTTTGTATGGCTAGTTCCTGAACATTGGCTTAAAAGCGGTTACAATATGAGCTAAAGTGCAGCATCGCATCAGGAAAAGTTCTCATGTTGACTCTCGAACGCGCAACCATCAATCAACAACAATCAGCCCTCGACCATGAGTGGCTTGTGACAAACGGAATCGGCGGCTACGCCAGTGGAACGGTCGCGGGCGTTTTGACCCGCCGCTATCATGGGCTACTCGTCGCAGCCATCGAGCCACCTGCCAAACGGAGTCTACTCGTCGCCAAATTTGACGATACAGCGCATTATGATGGCAATAGCTTTACGCTCTTTGCAAACAGTTGGTCGCCTAACACCGTCTTTAACAACGGATTTATCTATCTCGACAGCTTTCGTTTGGAAGGCACAACACCCGTCTGGAGCTATGCACTCGGGGATGCGCTCTTAGAAAAACGAGTCTGGATGGAGCAAGGCGCAAACACAACCTATGTGCGTTATGACCTTGTGCGCGGGCGTGTGCCACTTTCGCTGAACGTCAAGGGCATGGTCAACTATCGCAGTTATCACAGTGCAACACGCGGTGGTTTTCAGATGGATGTTGCGGCCGTTGAGCAGGGCATCAAGGTTGTCGCCAATGCTGAAGCTGTCCCATTTTTCATCTTGAGCGACCGTGCGACGAGCAAACCCCAGCATAGTTGGTATCGCAACTACTACCATGCGATCGAGGTTTATCGTGGCTATCTTGATCGTGAGGACAACCTGTTTGCGGCCGAATTCACCGCATCGCTTGAGCCGGGCGGCTCTGTCTGTTTTGTTTGCACGACCGAAGAAAATGTCGTGCTTGATAGTACGGCCGCCTACGCCGCTCAGAAGGATCATGAAGCTACTTTGCTGGAAGCTGTTCAAGACAAGTGGCATTTCAAACCCGCGAATCGGTTGACAAAGAGTGACAAGAACTATGTTGCGAGTTATGCAATCAATGATGCGCTGCCTGAGATATTAAATCGCATTCGACACCTTGTGTTGAGCGCGGATCAATTTATCGTGGCACGCGAAACCGCCGAGAACCCCAATGGGCGAACGGTGATCGCTGGGTATCCGTGGTTTGGGGACTGGGGACGGGACACAATGATTGCGCTGCCGGGTCTGACGTTGACGACCAATCGGCCGAAAATCGCCCGCAACATCCTCAAGACATTTGCCCAGTTTGTAGATCGAGGTATGTTGCCCAATCGCTTTCCCGACGAGCATGGAGAGACGGAATACAACACCGTCGACGCGACGCTCTGGTACTTTGAAGCAATTCGCGCCTATCACGCCGCAACGGGGGATGATTCGCTGATCGTCGAGTTATTCCCTATCCTGCAAGAGATTATCGAGTCCCATGTGTCCGGCACGCGCTATAACATTCGCCAGAGTGATGATGGCCTGCTCTACGCGGGTGAACAGGGCGTTCAGTTGACATGGATGGATGCAAAAGTCGATGATTGGGTCGTGACACCACGCATTGGCAAACCCGTCGAGATTAATGCGCTTTGGTACAACGCATTGCGCTCAATGGCAGAATTTGCAGAGGTCGTCGGTGAGCTGCCAGAACTGTATACAGAACAGGCGACACGGGTCAAAGCGGGATTTTCAAAGTTTTGGAACGAAGAAGCGGGCTGTCTGTACGATGTGATCAACGGGATGCAGGGATTTGATGCAAAAATTCGGCCGAATCAACTATTCGCAGTTTCGCTGCACTTCTCACCCCTTTCGGCAAAAAAACAACGCGCCGTGCTGCAAACCTGCGCCCAACACCTCTATACACCACACGGACTGCGCTCCCTCTCCCCCACTGACCCCGATTACGTCGGCGAATATGGTGGCGACCGGCGCACTCGGGACGCGGCCTACCATCAGGGAACTGTTTGGGGTTGGCTGATGGGACCATTCATTGCCGCCCATTTGCGGGTCTACAATGATCCCATCGCCGCACGCTCATTCCTGCTCCCCTTGTTACGCCACTTGAAAGATGCGTGCGTTGGTCAGATCAGCGAATGTTTTGATGGAAACGCACCATTTACCCCTCGCGCCTGTTTTGCACAAGCATGGAGTGTCGCGGAGGTATTGCGCGTTTGGGAGCTGACGGAGGCGGTCGAGGGACAGGTGGACAATGGGCAGTAGGGCAGTCAACAGATGATTCTTGAGGAATCTGTCTGGAGTGGAAAACGTTGTGCGTAGTGCGAGCCAAGAGGCTATCACGCGCCACGCAATACGGTCAATTTACCATGCCCCCACAGCCTCTCCTCCCGAACTTTGTTCTGCTCGGCGCAGCGAAAGCGGGTAGTGTCTCGCTCTACCATTACCTTAATCAACATCCACAGATTCACATGGCGCGCAACAATGGCAACAGCTTTTTTGCGCTGGAAACGATTGACCGCGCTGCCAATTTCAATGCGCCGCCTGATCGTCACTGGCTGGCTTACAACTGCGTTTGGACAGTGGATGATTTTCATGCCCAATTTGACGCAGCGCACCCAGATCAGGTGTTGGGGGATGGATCACCAATCTATCTTTGTAGTGATCTTGCGGCCGAGCGGATGCGCTATCATGTGCCAGATGCAAAATTGATCGCCATTCTGCGGCAGCCTGCCGAACGTGCCTTTGCAAACTACAATCACTTCCGACGGGCAGGGCTTGAGCCGCTCGCGACATTTGAGCAAGCATTGGCGGCCGAACAGCAGCGCATCCAGCTCGGTTGGGGGCCATGGCCGCACTGGTTCTATCGAGAGATCGGCTTTTATGCGCGACAAATTAATCGTTATCTCGAATTTTTTCCACGCGACCAGATCAAGTTGTTTTTATTTGAAGATTGGCTGGCTGATCCGCTCAAGCTAGTCCAGTCGGTCTATGAGTTTGTCGGGGTAGATAAACAGTTTGTGCCAGATTTAGAGCGGCGCAACGTGGGGGGCGTGGCAAAACGCGGATGGTTGAAGGAAGTGATGATTCGGCCGAATCCGCTCAAATCTATCGTCAACGCGCTCCTTCCAGCCGCCATTCGTCACCCACTGCGTGACCGTCTCCATCGTGCCAACACCATTCGCCCCACCCTCAACCCCACGACGCGCCAAACCCTGATTGACGACTATCGCGCCGACATTCTCCAACTCAGCGACATTATCGGACGCGATCTCTCCCACTGGTTGCAATAATCTTGGCGCGTTCAATTGACCTTTGAACATGTATAATGTTCAGATGAACCAAACTATTTCTACAACACCAACAGCCGTCACCGTCTACCCAGATCGGGCGCGGGTCTTACGGTCAGGATCGGCCGAAGTCATCCCCGAAATGACCCATCTCGTTATCGAAGAGCTACCCCTCCTGCTCGATATTGATTCAGTGCGCGTCAATGGGCGCGGCACGGCGCGCGTACGGATTCGCGGCGTCGATGTCAGCCAGCGCAATTATCGCGACGTGCCGGCCGAGAAAGTCCGCACGTTGCAAGCAGAGATTGAAGCGACGCAGGATGAGCAAAAAGAGGTTGCAGACGAAAAGGCGACACAAGAGGCGCAACTCGTCTATTTGGACGGAATCCGCTTACAGACAGAACAGTTTGCAAGGGGGTTAGCTTTCGGCCGAACAAGCGTCGAAAAACAGATCGAACTGCTCACTTTCCTGCAAGCGCAAGATGCACAGGTGCGTGAACAATTGCGTGCGCTAGCACAGCGTGAACGCGAGCTAGAAAAGACGCTGAGCCACCTACAAGCTGAATTAAAGCAACACCTTTCGGCTGGGTCGAAACAACGGTATCGTGCGACTGTCGAAGTTGAAGTTTTGGAAGCGGGGGATTTTTCGGCCGAACTAACCTATGTCGTCAATCGCTGTGGCTGGCAACCCCTCTATGACGTGCGCCTGACCGAAACGAACGCGATTTTTCTGACGCAACTCGCCCAAGTAACGCAGCGCAGCGGCGAAGATTGGGAAAATGTCGCGCTCACACTATCGACAGCGCGGCCCGCCCTGAACCAGCGCAAGCCCGAACTACATACTTGGTACATCAATGAGTTTGTCCAACCACCCGCCCCAGTCCCCGTTCAAGCGCGCGTTCGCAGTGCAAAAATGATGAGTCGCGCGGCCGCTGAACCTATGATGGCTGACGCAGCAAGGGAAGAGATGGTTGAGGCTGAGTTTGTGACGGCCGAAGTCAACACGAGCGGTGTCGCTGTCACCTATCGACTATCGGGCAATAGCGACATTCCCGGCGATGGCAGTGCGCGCAAGGTGACGATTGGAGAACATGAGCTTGATCCGAAGCTCGACTATGCGGCTGTGCCAAAACATACGGATTCGGTCTTTCGGCGGGCAACGGTGCAAAATAAAACGGGTGCGCCGCTCTTGCAGGGACAGGTGAGCTTGTTTGCGGAGGGAGAATTTATCGGCCGAAATCAGCTTCCCTTCACCGCCCCCAACGATGAAATCGAATTTCTGCTCGGTGCTGAGGATCGCATCACGGTTGAACGTGAGCTGGTCAAACGCCAAACCGACAAACGCTTTATGCGCGACCGTCGCAAAATTGGCTATGGCTACAAAATCACGCTCAAGAATCTCTTGCCTACGTCTGCCGTTGTGACCGTTGAGGATCACATCCCCGTGCCACGCCATGAGGCGATTACGGTGAAGCTGGAAAGTGTGCGTCCTGCCCCAGCAGAACAGAGCGATCTGAATTTGTTGAAGTGGGAAGTGCGTATGGCAGCCGAGTCAGAACAGACCATCACTTACGAATACAGCGTTGAACATCCGCGCGATATGAACGTGACGGGGCTGCTGTAAGGTCCGTGTCTGCGGTGTGAATCTTTGATGGGTATTTTGTGGGCGAAAGTCCACAAAATACCCATTTAGAAATTTTACGAGGCGCCACAAGCGGCGAGTCTACCAACAAATCGCGTCTAATTAGTTTGGATACTCGATCCACCACGTGCCAGCAGGGCTTGTATCATACTCACGTAGTGGCCGCCCGCCGTCTGTCGTCGTCCCAAACAAAACATCGTCTCCATCCTGTACAAAGGTGGGAATGCAATCTAATCCAACGTTCTTACAGTCTGGATTGACCACACCATAGCGGTCTGTGAATCCCGAAAAGCCACCTGCCTCAGTCGCAATCTGCAATCTGTGCATCTTGACGGTCGAGCCATTTTGTTTACAGGCAAAGTCTGGGCAATAAAATTGCAACTGCGCTGGGTCGCTCAGGCTTATTGGCCCCCAAACATCTTGCGACTCTAGGACTACCTGTAGTAGTTTAAAGGGGGCTTCACCTTCCCACTGCCACCCTTCTTCAACCCGATCCATGCGAGTCAATGTCCCATACCAAAAGGCAGAGGGGTTGATATTTTCAACCCAATCCTCTTCATACACGTTGATAGAGGCATGGATGCGACGGCGATGGGTGTCCCCCTCTTGATCGGGCAGCCAAATCGGTTTGCGATTGACGATCAGATTGCCAAAGTCGAGCCAGCCGCCCGTTTGAACAATGCGACAGTCGGTCAGCGTTTTGCAAATGTTGGCTTCCAGACTAAAAGAGTGGAAGCGTGTCACCGCGCCCGCTGCACCAAAAATGGCATGGTACTGAACGCGATAATCCTTGATCCACTGTTTGCTGTAGGCTGGTTTGGGAATATCAACGCGCACAATCCAGCCATATCCTTCATGCTTCATCATGTTCTCCGTTTTTGATGATGCTGGTGGATAATCTTCCCCTGCGCCCATGAATGTTTGCCAGGGATAGGAGATGGATGTGCCGCCAAACCACGCGCCGGGTGCGCCAAAGAGTTGGTTGACTTTCGTAGCAGTGGCGCGTTCTTCTGCGCTCATTCCCGCATAGAAAAGGCCGGGATTGTCTTTATGTTCGTGATTGTAATGGCAATTGCGGACTGGGTCGATGAGGGCGTGCCACTCCATTTGATTGTGGGTCGGACAGAGTGGAATTTGCTCGTTCTGTGCATTTGCGATTGCCGTGTAGACGAGCAAAAGCAATCCACCTATGATGATACTGTAGCGTCTCATAAATCTCCGTTTGTTGTACTTTTGCGATACCGGGAATATAGAGTCAGATGAGGCGCATTTACTTCAAAAAATGAGGATGCACTTACTTTCCGTTTGCGCCTGAGAAGGCGGCAGTTAACCCAAGCGCGATGTAGATCGCGCCACTGGCCTGGTTTTGCCTTTTTTGCAACCGAGGATTACGTTGTAAGAATCGGCCGATTGTTCCCGCCAATAGTGCATAAACTGAATCGCTGACCAATGCAGCTGGATAGTTCAATCATAGCATGAACGGCGGCACCTTGACCTCTTCAATCGAAATGTCGCGCCACACGTCACCCGCAATGTACGGTTCATTGGTTAACCATTCGTCGAGTTGCGCACGAGATTCGGCCGAATAGATAATCACCGAACCCGCCATACTGCCATCCTCATGCAAACGTGCCGCCGCCATCACGATTTTGCCCTCATCTTTGAATCGTTTGGCAAGCTCAAGATGTGCGGCGCGCACGGCTTGGCGCCGTGCTGGTGCGTCTGTATCTGTTCCGTCCATTCCAATTAGTAGAAAAAACATTGTTTTATAAATAGCGAACGGTAAACAGAAAATAGTGAACAGACAGAGAGTCTGTTCACTGTCAACAGCCTACTGTTCACTGATAACGGGTGGTTCAATCGCCAACGTGTTGCCAAATTCTGAAAAGTCGATGATCCAAATTGCATCCTCAGTCTGATCTCCATCAGGCGGATCGACAATTTGGACGCGCAGCATCTCAAATGTCTCGGGTTTAATCCAAAGTTGGATGGTCGCGTCGTCTGGACCAATCAGAAAGCCGCTGAGTTGATGGAGGTTTGCCCCACGAACATCGGCTGAAATAAGATAAGCTGGCTCCCCTTCAATCTCAACCGGCTCTTGCTGGACAATGTTGCTTAAGTCGTTTGTCAGAATCGACTGAATCCCCACATCGGGGTCAAACAACACCGTCGGGTTGAACCCCCAATCGGGTGGCAACTCCGTCCAAACGCCTGTGACAACGTTTGTCTCCCACTGGATTTCACCGACGCTGATCACGCTGACAGTTGTCACAAAACCGGGCGCGATGATTCTGACTTGGGCGCGAGCGCGGTCTGGTGCGACATAATCGCCGCCACCTGAGCCAAAGGCCAATGTCCGACTGCCATCGAGATAGGCGAGTGCGCCATCTCGGTCAATCTCGAAGTGAAAGCCCGCTAGGGAGCGCATCTTTTCGGCCGAATTTGCCAAAATCTCGGCTGTATCCAATTCGGGGAGTTCATCCTGACCGCAGCCGATTAAAACGAACAACCAAGCAAGCAATAGCGTGCGCCAAAGACCAATCAAGCTTCGCTTGAAGAACCAAGTAGCGGAGATTGGGGAAATCAATGTTTGTGTGGACAAAATGTCGCCAACGTATCGCTGTTTAGTAATGTTTGCGATTTCTAACCCACATCCCGACGACAATTGGCAGGATCAGTGCAATCAAAAACATGCCGCGCCCAACCCAATTAGGCGGGTTAAAGGCCTCCCCTTCGGCAAATGCGAGTGTCGGCAGTGCAAATAGAAGTATCAATAACCAAATAGTTGAAATTTTTTGTAACATGATTGTTTCTCAGTAAATAGGCGTCTCTTTTGCAGCAACTAGCTGCTTTTATCCAATTATACCCAACCCGACCAACTTCTTCTCATTTTCCACCAAGCGCGTATCTGTCTCGTATCATTTTGATGGCGGGTAAGAAGTGACGCGATAGAAAACCCTCCTGACTTTCTACGCCTTGACTTACCACGACGCTCTGCCACCCAACCATTGACCAAAAGAATCCGCACATTTCTACAAACATGATTGCGAAGTTCGCCGATTTTTGGGATTATTTGCAAGAGTCCGCTGAACTAACCGCTGAGCGCGCAAAGAGCGCAGAGAGAATTTCGTGTAATTCGTGTAATTCGTGGCATTTTTCTTTGCAAACAATTTGCAAACGGCACACCCTATACTCAACCGACATGTTTGATTTCTCCTTTCTAATCACGCTCTCCGTTATTTTTCTCGTCACAGCAACAGGCGCATGGCTGCGCTCCCGCCGCAAAGATCACTGCCTGCGCGATTTTGACGGCTATCAGGTTACGCTCGAACAGCTCGATAACAAGGTCGCGTGGGGAACGCTCTGGGTAGCACCCAACGCACTCGAACTACGCTACCGAGATGCTGTCCAAGATGATCAACATGTCGAATCGAGTTTTGTGCTTTACAGTGAGGAGTACGCCAAAATTCATGCGATCTATCGCTATGCGGACCGGCTGACGGATGAAAACAAGCTTGCGCGCGAGGAGGACATTGCACGGTCATTCAATCCATCGGCACGGCGCAGGTGGTGGCGCAAATCGCGCAACTTTTTGCACACGGCAGCAGAATCGCTCAATGATGTGATCGGCATCGTCATCGGTCGCGCCCGTCGCCCTGCTGGACACTATATAACCGACACAAGCGAGGGTTATCTCAAACAGCTCGGCACCAATCTTGTCGGTCACGTCGGTCGCTCGTATGACCCGATGATGGAGACGTTCATCGGTCAGAAGGTGGTTGTCGAGATTGTTGAGGACGGCAATGTTCATGAGCATGTGGGGATATTGAAGAGCTATTCGGCCGATTTTATCCAACTGCTCGATGTGCAATTCCCATATCGACAAGACCTCACCCTTACGCTCGACGGCACCGTTAAGACCCATAACATGCACGCAATCATGCGGGACAATGAGCTTCATGTCTCAAATGATTGTGACCATCCCATGCTTGTCCAGACATTACGCTACGATGGCACAGAGCAACTGCTCAATGTCGTTGTAGATAGCGGTGAGTCAATCGTTCTTCATCCCGAAGGGAACTTTGAACGCGCGAAATTGTCAGTACGTGTGGTGCGCTCTCTTGACATGATCGTTCCGCGCACCCACTCCGTCATCCGTCACCGAGCCGGCTTTATCGAAGAAGAACGGTTAACAGACATTGTCTTTGATCTCGGCATTGCGTTAAGTGGCGGTAGCTCACAAATGGCTAGACGTGAAGCACGCTTGCGCGACAATCTCAAACGCAGCCCTAGTAATGCGTTGGCGGCTGCCAATCTTGGCGGCATCCTCGTCCAGCAACACAACTATGACGAAGCTGAAAAATGGTTGCTACTTGCGTTGAAAATGCAAAACTCCTTGCCTGATAATGGTCGGCGCGCCCGCATGCAACTCCAAGAGTTGCGTCTGCGCGAAAAACGCCAGAAGGGATCGATGGCAGATCGCTATTTGACCGTATAACTTGAGTTTAAGCCCAATCCCGTGTACATTACGCTCCAAATCCCGGTAGCAAAATACAGTAGCGTTAGTCCGTAGTCATCTGATTAGACCGTGTTATAATGCGGTTAACTTTGCAGTAGTACCCAAAGGAGAATAGTTATGCAGCGTAAGCACTGGCTTTTGAGCGCACTGTTGGTTGGCATCTTCACATTGATATTTGTCGCCACGGCGCTTGCCGATACCGTTTATACCGTTCAATACGGTGACACCCTTAGTAAGATCGCTCGTCGTTTTAATACCTCTGTGCAAGCCATTTCACAGGCAAATAACATCGTCAATCCCAACTACATCTATGTTGGGCAACAACTGACGATTCCTGATGGCAACACAAACCCTCCGCCAACATCCCAGCCACCTGCCCCAACGCCACCTGCAACACCGCCCCCATCAGGTAATCCAACCACATACGTTGTGCAGTCGGGGGATACGCTTTCGCGCATCGCTGCCCGTTTTGGGATTTCGCTCAATGCGCTTGCACAGGCCAACGGCATCACAAATCCCAACTATATCTACGTTGGACAAGTGCTGATCATTCCGGGAACGGGGGGAAATCCAACACCTCAACCAACCCAACCCCCAAATCCGCAACCGACACAACCCCCTGCACCACAGCCAACGGCGACACCGCCATCAACTGGCAACCCAACAACTTATACGGTGCAGTACGGTGATACGTTAGCTGGTATTGCCCGACGCTTTAACGTCTCACTCGCCGAGTTAGCGCGCGTCAATGGCATCACCAACTACAACTATATCTACGTGGGGCAAGTGTTAACCATTCCGGGAACGGGTGGCAACCCGCAACCAACCCCTGCGCCGACCCAACCACCCAATCCGCAACCAACGGCCGTACCGACGCAACCACCTGCGCCACAGCCGACGGCCACGAGCGTGCCACCACCACCAAATCCGGGCAGTGGCTTCGGTCTTGGTGGACAAACGCACACCTTTGCCAATCCAGCCCTTATGAAGGACACGGGGATGTCATGGGTGAAATTCCAACATAAGTGGTCACCGGGTGAAAGCGCAGACGTGGTTGCAGGACGCATCAGTTCAGCCCATGCGCAAGGTATGAAGGTTCTCCTCAGTATGCCGGGTGCAAATGTCTACCCAAGCTCAATTGATTTTGATGGGTATGTCGCCTTCTTGGGCAATGTGGCAGCGTTATCAGACCCACCCGATGCAATCGAAGTTTGGAACGAGATGAATATCGACTTCGAGTGGCCAGCCGGCACCATCAGCCCGCAACAATATCTCGACCGCATGTTGAAGCCCGGATATGCTGCGATCAAAAACGCCAATCCGAATGTAATGGTCATCAGCGGTGCGCCCGCCCCGACGGGCTTCTTTGGCGGGGGCTGTGCAGCCAATGGATGCGACGACAAGCCATATATGGAAGAGCTGGCACGCTTGGGTGCTGGGCAATACATGGACTGTATCGGCGTACATCACAACGCTGGGGCGACATCGCCAAGCGCGACAACTGGACATCCTGCCGACAGCGGCAATGGTCACTACAGTTGGTACTATCAGCCAACGGTTGATGTATATTACAACGCATTCGGCCGATCTAAACCAATCTGCATCACCGAAATGGGTTATGTCTCTGGTGAGGATTTTGGCGGCACTTTGCCGGCAAACTTCGGTTGGGCAAACGGGACATCATTGCAGGAACATGCTGACTGGCTGGCCGAAGCGGTCACACGCGCACGCAACAGCGGATATGTTCGCATGTTCATCATTTTCAACGTCGATTTCACTTACTACGATCCAGCAGGTGATCCACAGGCCGCGTATGCGCTAATTCGGCCGAATGGCTCCTGCCCCGCCTGCGCCCCCATCAAGGCCGCAATGGGACGGTAGAAAGCACTGACTAACCAACCACCAAAATCATGATTTTGGTGGTTGACTTTTTGACTTCCCCAGCTATAATCCTAAGTCGCTTTCGGGGCGTAGCTCAGCTTGGTAGAGCGCTCGGTTTGGGTCCGAGAGGCCGTCAGTTCGAATCTGGCCGCCCCGACAAAATGATTGTTGACAATTTTCTGCGGTGATGGTGTAACGGTAACACTACAGCCTTCCAAGCTGTCGTTACGGGTTCGAATCCCGTTCGCCGCTCTCATAACACATAACAAAAACCACCTTAATCGGTGGTTTTTTTGTTCCCCCAATGAGGTTTTTGTAAGTCTGAACGTTTTGACTTGTGGGCAAAGCCCACAGAAAACTGTCAGTCGGGGTGGTTTGCTGCGCCAAGCCACCCCGACGAACCATTTTTTCGTCGCTTGTGGCGAAGTTACACAACGATAACTTGCGAGATTAACTGCGCACTTGGGAAACAGCCGCCCGCCAAATAGTTTTCTCGTCAAATCTTGAGGATTTAACGAGTGGAAAACTTCGTAACACAATGGAT
>JAUIAP010000089.1 GCA_030425205.1 Anaerolineae bacterium | reverse complement strand
TGACTATCTGTTTCACTTCTCTGTGCAACGGCTAGCTTTACGCATCCATTTTCAGGGATTGGATGGATTTTTTAGATAGAGTAGGAGAGTATCATGTACCGAAGAAGAGTCGAAATTGTCACGCGCATTGTGTTGACAGTGATTATGCTTGCTCAGGTTTTTGCAGCCCCATTTGTGTATGCGGCCGAGTCCAACAGCATCGCTGACCTGCGGCAAACGCCGCATGAACCGCTTAACGCTTATTTAGAGCGCGTCGCCTACGCCCAGCCAGAGCTGTTCCAAAACGCGGCCATGGCTGCCGTGCAGGATGCGTTTAATGGCGTGTATGGTGAAGACGCGCCAGAAGATGCGCTTGAACAGCGCGTCGCCTTTTATGTCAATGGCGCAATTGAGCAAACGTTGTCAGACCCATTTGGGATTGAGGCTGCGCGTGCAGCCGCGCTGCCAGCATTTGCAGCACCCACCACTGGAGATAGCGTCCAGTGGGCAGCACCCAACAGTGCGCCATTTGTAGAGGGTGAGGGCGAGATGTCGCTTGCTGCTCGGCCTGCCGATCTGGATGAAACGTTCGCGCCGTGGCCTGATGAGGTGACGGAGCCTGCGATTGTCGAGGCGATTGTTGCGGAGCCTGTCGTTGTGGATATGGTTGAGGAAGTTGTTGCGGTTGCGGAAGTGGTTTCGGCCGATCTTCCCCAAGCCCCCATCCTCCCCAATCTCTACACCGCCACCGCGCCACAAACGACCTTCCCAGAACCAGACGCCGCCGTCGATTTCCGCGCCCCGACCTTCTTTGCGCCTCAACCAATGGCGGTGACGGTCAACGCAGCGACAAAAGATGTCGGCAAACTCCGCATTGAGGCGACCACCATCAACGAAACGGCCAACACGTTTGAGGCAACTGGCGAGATCACGCTGACGGTCAACGTCAGCGACGTTTACACCAACCATGTCACCATTACGGGAGCCAATGCCAAAGTCGAGCAAGATGCAGACGGCAAAATCACGGGAACAGGAACGGTGCGCGTGCGGCCGACGGGTGTTGTGACGTGGACAAACGTCTTCACGGGTGATTTTGGCATTTCCGACACCCAATTTGTGACAACCTCCCTCAAGCCAAAAGGCGATCCTGTTCCAACGACCATCAACAAAATTGGTGACTACAAGCTGGTCGGATTTGCTGACATTTCAAGCTTAGAATTACAAAACGGTGGTGCATCTATCGCCGCGCAACTTGATCCTGCCAGCGTTGGATTAAACGACTCGATCCAGAAAATCAATGTCGTTCTCCAGCCAGACGGCACATTTTCTGCACCGACGACAGATTTTATGTTTAAGCTCGTTGGCCTAACCGTCACGGCGAAGAATATCACCTTCACCGAGAAAGACGGCATCAAGTCGAGCGAAGTTGAGATTGAGCTACCTGCCGCGTTAGGCGGTGGCAAAGTAACGCTCAAAACGCTGCAAATCACGACCAAAGCGATCACGATTGATGGGGGCAATGTCAAATTTAAGCTGCCCGACATCACCTTCGGCGGCACGTCACGCGATGTCGATGCGGCGCAAGCGGCGAACAGCAGCCTGAAAATCACCGACATTGAGGCAACCATTGAACTTGAGGGCGGCAAATATAAAATGTCGCTAGAGGGTCAGCTTGAACTCAAATTGCCGAGCAATGACCAGAAAATCAAGGTCTCTTTTGAGATAGACCCGACCGGCGCGTTCAAGGGAACCATCGACAAAATATCGCTCACCATTGCGGGCAACACGCTCAAGATGAAAGCGGTCGAGATTACCAATACGGGATTGACGGCAGAATCGGCCGAAATCATCATCAACAGTATCACCAGTTCAAATGGTCAAAAGCTGACGGGAACGGTCAAGAAAGTCGCCATTTCGGGCGCAGGCATCACCATAGGCGAGATTGGCGCAAAGATACCGCTGCCAGAAATCAAGCTCGGCTCCTCGGTGCGCTTCTATCAACTGGTCGCCACGCTTGGCGTTGAGAGTGATGGCTCCGCGTTTAACATGGCGATCACGGGTAAGCTCGACGTGACGCTCCCCGCCAACGAAAGCCAAACCATCGACATCACCGCCACAATGGACAAGGCGGGTAAATTCTCAGGTGAACTGGGCGAGTTAAGCGTCAAAATTATTCAATCGACGCTCAAACTGACGACCGTGAAGTTTGATGCCAATTCGCTTTCAGCGGCGACGGCCGAACTGACCCTGCCAACAATTTTGGCGGGCAAAACGGTCGGCGTGACGAACGTCTCCATCGACAAAGATGGTGTCAAGATGAGCGACGCGACGATTGAGATCGGGGATGTCACGATTGGCGGCCCGCTCAAGCTGAAAGAGGCGAAAGTCACGATTGCTCGCAAGGGTGACACATTTAGCACCAAAGTTGAAGGACAGGTCGTTTTGGACGGCGTTTCTGTCGCATCGGGCGCAACAGGTGAGCTAACGCTGACCTCGCAAGGCAGCCTGACGGGTCAACTCAAGGGATTATCGCTAACCCTCGCTGGCTTGACGATTGAAGTTCAAGAGGCAGACTACGCTAACGATGTTATCTCTGCCAAAAAGGTGCTGCTCAAAATTCCAGACAGTTGGGGTGGCGCGGGAGCCGAAGTCAACAACCTCCGCATTACCAACAGCGGCGTTTCGATCAGCGGCGGCAAATTTGAACTGCCAAAAATCAAGATTGGCGACATCGAAATGGAGCTAAAAGGTGAGCTAGAAAAGATCACCAATGGCTACCGCATTAAGGCAGAAGGGTTCTTCAAAATGCCCAATACGGGCGCGGGGGGTTGTGCGGGTATCCGCGTCGGTGTGACGATTGCGCTGACCTCAACCAACGACGTTGTGATGGTGTTGACCCCACTTGCTGGCGATGTGGACGCGGCTCCATTGACCCCCGATGAGGCACGCGCTGTACAAGGGTTTAGCCTTGAAAATATCAGCGTTGCGCTGGAAGATTGTTACATCCCCGTCGGCACAACTGGATTCGGCATTACGAAGGTGAGCGGTTCGTTTACGTTGACAGAGAACGTGACAAAGATCGAAATCGGCATCACCATTTCAACCAAGGTTCAAATTGCTGGCAAACGAGCGGTTGACGTTATCGGCAACGCCAAATTTGAACAGGTCAAAGATCCACGCAAATCAGAGCTTTCCATCACGGGCGCAGTCGAAATCTTCTCGATGTTCAAGGCGGCCGAAGCCGGTGTCAATCTTGACTTTGTGAACAACAAGTTCACGGCCGAACTGCAAATCCGCGCCGTCGTCTTTGAAGGTGGCATCGAATTTTCCGCATGGGAACGCAACGGTGAATTCTACCTAACAGGACGTGGCTATCTGCGTGTGGGCATTCCAAAAGCGGCCGTCATGTCGGCGAAGTGTCTCCCCTATCCGTGGTGGACATGGAGTCGCGGCTGGCACACACGCCAAAAATGTACACCAGATATTCCAAACAGCACGTACTGGCTGGCGCGGATTCTCGTCGAGGCGGGACGCTTTAGCAACGACGCATGGGGAGCAAAGGCAAAGGTCTCGGTGCTTGGGTTTACCGTTGGGGCATATGTCGATAGTAACGGCAACTTTGCAACACGCAACGTCGATCAATACAGGTTAGCGACAGCGCGTGAAGCGGTGGCGGCTTATGGGCTGCAACAGCGCATTGCACGAGGTGAGTTGTCGCGGTCGGCATTATCGGCCGAACAGATCGCCCTCATCGAAGGGTTCAGCTTTGCACCCGGTCAAACAACCGTCAACTTCAACGTAGAACACGCCACATCAACCACGATTGGCTTTGTCCACCCCGCATCTGGCGAGGTTGGCCTGTCGCTCATTGCGCCGAATGGCTTAATCATCACGCAGCAAAACATCCCCGGACACGTCTCCTTTGTCACGGCGGTTTACACCGACCCAGACCTGCCAGAAAATGACATAATCGAAACGGTTATCACTGTGGAAGATGCGTACACGGGCGAATGGAAGTTGCAAATCGAAGCAGAGTCGAGCGCAGACGATCCGTTTAGCGTCCAAGTTGTCGGCACGGATCCCGGCCCACAAATCAACGAGCTACAGCTTGCTGAATCGGGTGAGAATCAGGTTGACGTCGTTTATAACATCGAAACGGCAGCCGTTACGACGACGGTCAGCATCTATGCAACGACTGGCCCCGTCAGCAGCACGATTCCCGTCACGGACACGCAAACGTTCACCGACGCACGCGGCGTTGCCCAGACGCGAACGGTCACAGAGAACCTGCCCGCGCCAATCTACGATGGCATCTTTGTCGGCGAGTTCACCATTAATCGGGCGGCACGTTCACGCGCAGTCGGCCGAGAAACGCTCGACCTGAGCAACCTCGAAAGCGGCGACTACTTCTTCTGGGTGACGGCCGATGACGGCGAGAACAACCCAACGCGCCAATACATCGCAGGTGCAACGACCCAATACGGTCAGGCGTATGTCCAACATCCGTGGACACCGACATGGACGGCGACCGTCACGCCGACGATTGAACATCACGGCATCGACCTCGTTTGGGAAGCGTCCACCAACCCAGACGTAGACGAATATGAAGTCGTCGTTTCACGCACAGAGAACACGCCAAAAGAGGGCGACACCGTGGTACCAACGGGCGCGTCGACGTTTGCCTCACTGACGGGCTTGCTGCCAAATCAGCAGTATTACGTGACGATTGTGGGCGTAGACAGCGACACAGGGCGGGTGATGGATTCGCAAACGTTGCCTCTCAAGACGATTGATGCACCATTCACGATGGAGTCATCGACAAACAATGTCACTGTGGTTAGCGGCGGCGACCCCGTCACGATGACCCTAACGCTCAACAGCAACGTCACGCCATACCCAGAAGGTATCTACTTCTTCGCCAACGACGACAGCCTTGAAAACGCCTTCCTGCTGGACTACACCTTCGGCGCAGAGTTTGTGACCCCCACCAGTGCGGGCGTACAAACGACGTTGACGATTCAGGCTCCCGCAGAGGCATTTGCAGAGAGTAATGGACAACTCATCGTTGAGGCGTTTGGTGCAGGTGGTTTTGTTGAAGTGCCGATCAACGTAACGGTCGTTGAACCGAGCTTTACGCTTCAGACTGATCAACCTGTCGTCGTGACCGAAAACGGCGTGACAACGGTGCAGATTAGCGCGTCGTACAGCGATGGCGAACAGAACGACATCCAGCTTGACATCGACGCACCTGCTGGTCTGATCGCCGAGTTGAGCGACGCGACGCTCTCCGTGGGCGAAACAACGACGCTGACGTTGACCGACTCAACCAATCTGCCGCTCGGTGTTTATGACGAGTACATCGACATCATCGGTTGGGACGGCGAAAATGAGCGCGTGACACGCATCCCCGTCAGCGTCCAAAAGCCGTCGTTTGAGGTTCGCGTCGATCCGCGAGAAACCCCACTCCTCTACCCAACAACAAATTGGCGATCATCCTTCCGAGTTGAGATCGAGCTGTATGGTTGGACAGAGACAATTGAGTACACAATTGGCGCGGGTGTTCCCTTTGTATCCACACCGGGTGAGGGGATGATCCATGGTAACAATGGAAACCTAAACTATTCGAGAACACTCGATACCTTCACAATGGATGGAACGCATGAATCTGTTGTGCAAGGCAGTGTCTTTCGGATGCCTATCACGCTATCGAGTGGCGGGGTGACGAAAGTCATCTACGGCAACCTCTTTATTGACGCGTTTATCCCTTCAAGTGAGGCGCACGTCCACTACTTCGATAATCCAGACCAAAACAGCATTGTGGCTGGCGAACAGTACACAACGTCAGTCGCTGTCTACAGACAGGGGTATTACGACCCTGGCGACGTGACGCTGTTTGAAACGTTGCCAGCAGAACACGTAACGCTGGTGGATGCGCCCGATTATTGTACGGACAATGTAACAGAGCTTGTCTGTGAATTAGGGGAAATCGGCCGAACAGATGAAGTTGTCTCACAGTTTGTCTGGGAGGTGGCTGCGGATGCACCTGAGCAGTTTAGGGTCAATCATTCGGCCGAAATCACAACCACAGCACAAGTCGATGTCAACCCTGCCAACGATTTCGCAACGCTCGCGTTAGAAGTGGTGCGCGACTCAGACCTCGCGGTGACACTCGAATCGACCCCCGCAATTGCGGGCGCAGCGATGGTCTACACCGCGACGGTCGTCAACAACGGCCCTAGCGTTGCCGACGGCGTGACGCTATCGGTGTTACCCTTTGATGCAACGGTCGTCAACGTTGATAGCGGCTGCACACAAGAAGAAGGTGCAGACGTGCTGTGCGACATCGGCACATTGCAGGTTGGGGAAGATGCTTCCGTCTCTATCACCGCCACCGTACCACCGTTTGCTCGCGGCATCGTTGAAGCAGACGCACTCGCGCTGAGCGACTCGTTCGACCCATCAGATGAGGTCAATGAACTCGCCCTGCTAAAAACATCCGTCGGCACAGACGTGACGCTCGACGCAGTGATCGACTTCACCGACGGCCCGCTCAACGAAGGAGAGCTAATCACCTACACCGTCACCATCACCAATGCGGGGCCATCTGAGGCGAACGACATCGTCGTGCAGTACGCGCCGCCAGCCGAGCTTGTGCTGGGTGGGGATGCACTGGTTGAGTACGTGACCGCTGGCGAAGTGACGGCGAACTACAAGTTCTACGATCTCGAAAGCGACATCTTTATTGGCTTCCTAGAGCCAAACGAGATAGCACGGGTGACGCTGCCGATGTTTGTACGCGACGATACAAACGCCAGCCGCAGCAACGTGGTGTCGAGCGTATTTGCAGTCGGCGCGACTGAATACCCGACCGCAACCGCCGAAGTGGACGCGACGCTCAACAACGTCGCCCCAACCATCGAAATTGTCGGCGGAAACACGCTGACGATGAGCGAAGGGTTGTCGAAGACGCTACAGGCGGTGACGCATGACGTGCGCCGCGATGTGTTGACGACGGTCTGGGATTTGGACAACGATGGTCAATATGACGACGCGACGGGCAATGTCGTGACGTTTGGCGCGGCCAACCGCGACGGCGACAGCACACAGATTGTCAACGTCAAGGTGACGGACGACGAAGGCGCACAATCGACGGCGACGACGACGATCATGATTATGAACGCTGCGCCAATGGTTGAGGCAGGCGCGAACAGGCAGCAGCAGGTTAACCAGACGTTTAGCGTGTCGGCTCCCTTTGTCGAACTTAGCCCAAGCGATACGCACACCGCGAAAATCGACTGGGGTGATGGCACGATAGATGATGGCTTAGTCGCACGCGATGGCAACGTCAGCGGGTCGCACCTCTACAGTGCGTTGGGCGATTACAACGTCAACGTCTGCGTCACCGACAGCGATGGCGCGATGGGTTGTGACGAGATGACGGCACGTCTCTCCTGTGTTGAGCATGGCACAACGATTAAGATCGACAGCGTTGAGGCAATCGACGGGGCGCGGACACAGGTTCGCATCACGTTCACCGTCAACAACGGCAGCGGTCTGTATACGATGCCAGCAGGAACGCAGATGACGCTTTATGCGGGTGATACGGCACTTCACACAACGGCGTTGACCACTGCGCTTGCGGTCGGTCAGTCGGAGACGTTTACCTATGACTGGACAGACGGCGCAACAGGTATCTATGACCTGACGGCACGTTTCAACGATGGCGGCGACGGTACGCCAACAGACGCACTGCTCTGTGCGCTTGACGACGCAGGTAAGAGCAAAATCGTGGGGACGCGCAAGATGTCGCTGCCGTTGAGCCAAGACCCAATTGGGGCAGATGACAGCTATGAAGGGGCGGCGAATGTGCCGATGGTGGTTTCGGCCGAAAAAGGTCTGCTCGCCAACGACAGCGACCCAGATGGGGACAGCCTCACCGCCATCCTCCTCACGCAGCCAACCAACGGAACGATCCTGCTCCAACCGAACGGCGCGTTTAGATATATGCCGAGCAATGGCGGCACCAATCGTGCGTCAAGCCGCGAGGTCGTGACGTTTAATTATGCGGTCAGCGATGGATACACGCAGGATGTGCGAACGGTGACGCTGAACTTGGCGACGGCCGATAACAGCAACGCCGAAACGGCAACCGCTGGCAGAGCGATCACGCTCACCACCACCACACCTGCACAGGTGACGGTGCAGATTCCAGCTAATGCCGTTTCGCAGAGCGTCACACCGACACTTGCGTTGAGCGACCAGCCGATCTCAACCGTTCCTGCGCCGACAGACGCAACGCTCACCCACATCCTTGCACCAAAGCTGCAAGCGTATCTGGACGGTGCGGCAATCGACGCATTCGCGTTTGAGTTGCCCGTGACGTTGACAATCGACTATAGCAGCCTCGATCTGTCACAGGTCGATGAAACAACCATCGTGCCGTATCTATGGAACGGGTCGCAGTGGGTTGAGGCAGGCTCGACCTGTTCACCTGCACAAGCGTACACGCTCGACACAGCTGCCAACACGGTCACGGTGCAAGTTTGCCAGACCGCACAATTCTCGCTGCAAGCGGTTGGAAACGTGACTAGCATTGCCGCCAAGGATGCCGACAAACTGGAAGGCGACAGCGGCTTCACGGCGTATACGTTCGAGGTGATGCGCACGATCTCTGACCAGCCAGAGACGTTTGACTATGTCGTAACGAGCGATTCGGCCGATGCCGATGACTTCGCGCAGCCATTCAGAGATGCGTCACTCCCATCAGGCAGCATCACGCTCGGCACGGGTGAAGTGACGCAAACGCTCACCATTTTCGTTGCAGGCGACACAACCGTTGAGGCAGACGAGACGTTCACCGTCACGTTGACGCTACAGCAAGACGTCCGCACGATTGCGGCCGAACCGGTCGTCGCCAGCGGCACCATCCGTAACGACGATGCGTCGTTCAGCATCGCCGCCAAAGATGCCGACAAGGCAGAAGGCGACAGCGGCGTTACGGCGTTCACCTTCGAGGTGACGCGCACGGGTGCTGACCAAGCCGCGACGTTTGACTATGTGGTGACGAGCGATTCGGCCGATGGCGATGACTTTGCCTTAGCAGGTCGCACAACATTCCTACCGTCCGGCAACGTCAGCTTTGGCGTCGGCGTGCTGACAGAGACGATCACTGTCGGCGTAGTGGGCGACACAACCGTTGAGGCAGACGAGACGTTCACCGTCACGCTGTCGCTGACAACGAATGAACGTGCTGAGACGATCGCGATCGCCTCAGCCAGCGGCACCATCCGCAACGACGATGCGTCGTTCAGCATCGCCGCCAAAGATGCCGACAAGCCGGAAGGTGACAGCGACAGCACGCCGTTTACCTTCGAGGTGACGCGGGCGGGGGCTGACCAGGCCGCGACGCTCTATTACGCGGTGACGAGTGATGCGGCTGATGCTGATGACTTCGCAGCTGGTGTCGTGTGCAGATCCCAGAGCCGGTGTCGCAGTCAAGGGACGGGGGATTCGGCTGCTGGTACGCGCAACAGTCTGCCAACGGGTGCCATCTTCTTCACGACCGGTGAAGTGACGCAGACAATCACCATCGACGTGGCGGGCGACACGACGGTCGAAGCGGACGAGGCGTTCACCGTCACACTGTCGCTGGCAACGCCTGTACGCGCTGAGACGATCGCTAACGCCTCCGCCAGCGGCACCATCCGCAACGATGATGCGTCGTTCAGCATCGCCGCCAAGGATGCCGACAAGCCAGAAGGTGACAGCGGCTTCACGGCGTTCACCTTCGAGGTGACGCGCATGGGCGCTGATCAGGCAGCGACCTTGGACTATGTGGTGACGAGTGATTCGGCCGATGGCGATGACTTCGCGCAGCCACTCAGAGATGCGTCACTCCCATCGGGCAGCATCACGCTCGGCGCGGGTGAAGTGACGCAAACGCTCACCATTTTCGTTGCAGGCGACACAACCGTTGAGGCAGACGAGACGTTCACCGTCACGCTGTCGCTGCCGACGCCTCCCGCACGCGCTGAGACGATTGAAACGGCGACAGCCAGTGGCGTGATCCGCAATGACGACGATCTTGCCCCCACCGTCGTCAGCACAGACCCCGTCGCCGATGCGGTTGACGTATCCGTGACAGCGACGATCACGATCAGCTTCAGCGAGGCGGTCAGCGTGGTCGATGCCAACCAGATCGACCTGATTTGTGACGACTCCGCTC
>JAUIAP010000031.1 GCA_030425205.1 Anaerolineae bacterium | reverse complement strand
CCGTTTTCAAGCTTTCTGACTGATTTTTTTCATTTGGTCAGTCTCATTATTTCTTACACAGTCTCATTATTTCTTACACAGTCTCACTATTTAGTAAATACTACACAAGTCGCGCAAGCTGTCTGGGACGCAGAGAGTTGTGTTGTAAATGAGCAGGTTGTCGAGCTTGCCGAGATTGTTGAGCGCGTCGGGCAGTGCGCCTTCGAGCAACGTTTCGGCTACGTCGAGCAGTTGCAGATTTGACAAATTGCCAAGCGCGGCGGGGAGGTTGCCCGTCAGCGGATTGCTGCCAAGTCGCAACGTTTGCAGGTTGGGAAGGTTGCCCAACGCGGCGGGGATTTCACCCGTCAGACGGTTGGCGTAAATCTCGATGCTTTCCAGCGTGCGTGCGTTACCGAGTGCGGCGGGGAGTTGCCCCGTCAGCGCGTTGTCGGTCAGATTGATCTCCTTGAGCGGCAGCGATCCCAGTTCGGCAGGAATTTGCCCCGTTAGTCCCGCACTGGGGATGACGAGAACCCGTGATTAGCGCGATGGACAATGTGGATGAGTTCGGCCGATCCTACATCAACGGCCTCACCGCCAACGGCGATCTGCTCATCATCGACGGTGGCTTCACGTCGATCACCACCCCCAATCGCGGCACGGTTGCGACACGCCATATTGTCCAACTAGACACTAGCAACCAAAGCTGGCAGACGTTGGGCGACGGGATGGTGGCGGGCGTGTTTGCCAAGCCATCCGTTGCACCTGATGGCACGATCTATATCTTGGGCAAGGGGATCAACGCAGGGGGCGGTGTGATCGAGGGAGCAGTCGGCCGATGGGACGGCACACGCTGGTCGAGTATCGGCGGCCGAGATGGCGTTGGCGCACTGCTCGCGCTCGAACACGATCTGTTTACAGGCGGCTTCTTTGAGCATTATCGCACAGGGGTCGTCGATCTCGACGTAACGCTGGGTGCGGAACTCCCGTGGGGCTACATCAACGAGCCGCTGACGCTGACCGTCCGCATCGACAATCCTAACTCGTCACCTGCGTCGCTGGTCAGCGTGCGCGACGTGCTGCCCGACAGCTTTGCCTTTGACGATGCGTTTGCACCAGGCTTCACAGGCTGTCGCGTGCGCCTCCTACACATGACCTGCCACCTCAGAGAAATCACCGCCAACAGCACGGTGACGCTCTCCATCGTCGTCACCCCGACCCAACTTGGCACGTTCACCAACGCGGCAACCGTCGCCACCGCTGCACGGGAGTACAATTTGCTGAACAATGCGGATCAGCACACGATCAGCATTGTGGAGCGCGGGACGGTTCCAACTGCCGTTCAGTTACAGTCTGTTGCAACGCAGGCAGTTAGGGTAAGTTGGTTGGTATTGTTTGGGTTACTCTGGCTGTTGACTGCATACGTGATTAGGCGGGGAGGTGAGAATTCGGCCGATGAGCAGTAAGTAGTCACAGTGAGCAGTGGGTGGCTTTTTCATCGCCGATGAGGTGCAAACAGGCGACGGGCGCACTGGCACACACATGTACGCAGCACAATGTCGTCAAAATCCGTCCCTCCGTGTCGTTCAGCATGGCAAACGCAGATTTCTCGTCGAGACGCTTGAGAAAATTCTGCGGATGTTGAACCGATGAGGGCGGGTTCGGGGACTCTGCGTCACCAGAGGAATCTTTCACTGATGGGCATGTTTACTTGAAAGATTCCTCTGATATTAGTTGCCCGCTGGTGTCATGACAACACAATTGTCGCCATCTAGCAGATAGCGAAACTCAAAGCGAGCATTTGGGTCAAGCTCTATCTCCAAAATTCAGGTCAACCTGACAATCGGCCGATTAGGTCTTCACGGGACAGCGGGGCATGTTCGGCTATCAGGCTGCGTGCCGCCTCGACTTTGTCCCATGTGTTCCACAATAAGACACCGCATACGCGCTCGTTTCTCAGATAGTAGATGATGCCTTTCTGATTGAGTTGGCTGCATCTTCATGCTCCATGCGGCGGCGTGTTTTTAATAGGGTATCGGGGTAGTTGGCTACGTCCCCCGCAGCGTAGATATCGGCATCGCTCGTTTGTAGATATTCGTTGACGATGATGCCGTTGTCCACCTCCAATCCAGTTCTAGATTACTCTAAGGGGCAGCAAAGTTAGCAAAATCAGCTTACAAAAATAGACATATCGGTTTGATCAAAGCTCCTCACTAGCCTATGATCCTAGCGTGTAAGATCGGGCGGGAATCGGCCGAATAAAACCAAAATCCTCAAAATTCCTATCTCCGCCGCAAGCGGACGGAGTATTACGGAATTTTGCCCCTTCGGGTACGGATTTTGCTCAGAGTTACGGACCCCGCAGAGCGGGCGGGTATTAGACCCCGCGGGGATAATAAATGAACCCAGCCACTATCTCCGCAGGCTGGATGGAGTCTGCATGGTTGGTGAATTAGCTGCCTTAGCGACCGCCGTTTGCTGGTCGTTTACATCCGTTTTTTTTAGTATTGGCGGTCGCCGCGTCGGTTCCGCCGTTGTCAATCGCACGCGCTTGCTGTTTGCCATCGTTTTTATCAGCGTGTTCCATCTATTTGTAGAGGGGGTGTTATTTCCATTTGGCACCGAGCCGTGGCGTTGGGGCATTTTGACCCTGTCGAGCATTCTTGGGTTGGGGTTGGGCGATGGCGCGTTGTTTTACGCTTTTGTGCTGATCGGCCCGCGCCTATCGATGTTGGTAATGACGCTTGTCCCAGTATTCAGCGCATTTTTCGCATGGCTTGCGTTTGGTGAATCACTGCGCCCCATCGAATTTGTCGGCATGGGTATCACGATCGTTGCCATCGGCTGGGTGGTCAGCGAACGGCGCGCGCCCAACGCAACACAGGAGCGAGACCCGAACTACCTGCTCGGATTGGGCATGGCGGTGCTCGGTGCGCTTGGACAAACCTCAAACCTCGTCGTCACCAAATACGCGCTGCTCGACGGCTACTCTGCGCTATCGGCTACCTTGATTCGCATTTTTGTTGCGCTGATAGCACTCTGGCTATTGGCAGGCTGGCGCGGTGAAGTGCGTAGCAGCATCAATAAATTACAGGATCGTGGTGCGCTGTTGGCGATCATGGCGGGGGCATTGGTGGGACCCTTTCTCGGTATTTGGTTTTCGCTGATCGCCGTGCAGAATTCACGAGTCGGTATTGCCTCAACTATCATGGCACTGCCACCCGTCTTGTTGATTCCATTGACCGCCATCTTTCTCAAGGAGAAAGTCACCGCCCGCGCATTGCTTGGCACAGGGATTGCCATTGGTGGCGTTTCACTGTTATTTCTGACAGGTTAGCATCCCGTGGAGGACAGACAACGGAGCAAGACGTTCGTCGCCATTTGTTTGTAGCGTAGTTCGTATTGCTTGCTGTACGCTAATTCACTGATTAGCGAGATGTACTGTTTGTTGACTGCGGGTGCCGCATCGACCATCTGGCGTGCGCACAGTTGTGCGCGCGTAGCCTGCGCAATGTCGTTGTGCCGTCTGACATTCCTGCATTGCGCATAGATGTTATACAAAATATGTACAATGCGACTTATGGAAACTGAACCTGATTCTCAACCCGTTGAACAGCTAAATATTTGTACAAGAATTCGCGAATTATGTACAGGTATCGTACAGACTTCGCCTTATCACGGCTAGAAACAGGTGATTCCAGCCAAAAATCACACTGAAGCTGTACAAATGTATGCGAACAGTAAGCGGATTTGCGATTATGTGGACAGGCGATATGTTTTTGTATAGTATTTGTACAACTCGGTTACGGTTCTTAGAAATTGAACAACCTTATGAACACGACACTTACTACACTGCTTCTTAATCATTCGACATTCGTTTTCAACATCGTTTCACTCACGCTCGTTCTATCGCTGACTGCGCTCTATCAAATGCGGTCCGTCAAATTTGCCGCTGTATTATCAACGACAAATAAATAAATCTTAAGCATTGGTCAATCACAGAAGTTTCAACAAAAAAGTGCGATGCCCATTGAGACTCTCATTCAAGAAGGGAATTTAGGACTATTGACGGCAGTCGATAACTACACCCTCAACGACGGTATAACGTTTGCTGATTACGCAGCAAAACAAATTTACCAAGCGATTGAAAATGCAATCGCCTATTCAGAACGATCATAAATTACCGCACCTCGCGGTGCTATAGACACAAAGGATACATCATGCAAATTTCCCCCCTACAACATATAAGCTTGGCAGAAGGCATTCGCCGCGACTACGAAGAAAAGGTGGCGGGTTACAAAATGGCTCAGGAAGCTGAGCATCCAGGAACAGTTGAAAACAACTTAATTCGTCCTAATTGGCTTCTGCCTTTAGTGATTGGACTTTTTATTGCAGTCGGTTTGGCATTCAATACAACTTATCAGGCATCTGCAAACGGATACAGCAACGCTTTGGCAACAGAGTACGCACAACGTTGGTCAGTCCAGTCGCAAAGTGCGACGAACGCCCCTCCCCAACTTAGCAATATCTTGGCAACAGAGTACGCACAGCGTTGGTCGGCTCAGTCGCAAAGCGCAAGCGCAATTGTTGTCCAATATAGCAACGCTCTGGCAATCGAGTATGCACAACGCTGGTCGGCTCAGGCGGGATATGCGAGTGATGGTGCTGCCGAATACAGCAATGCATTGCCCATGATGTATGCTCAGCCATGGCTTGACAGTATGCGCACGACACAAGAAGATGCAATGGTGCGTTAACGATATAACGTGAGTCGATTTGTTGAGTAAAGTCTTACTGGTGAAAATGGTCAGCGTTTGCAAGCTCTGACTACAAACAGAATATAATCGTCAATAAGCTGTCGTACGAACTTGATTTGTACGACAGCTTATTGTTTTGCATCAACACCGCGTACTCCTGGAATTCGAGAGGTGAAAATCGCTATTCAAGCCAAAGGTCATCTGCAAGAAAACGAACAAACAGGATATGCTCTCCTCGCAGGCGGCGCAGAATTCGGAGGCAAGATGGCAGTGGTTGACAAGCTGGCAATTGAGCTGGCGGGTGGAGTCAGCGAATAGTTGAGGAGCGAACGATAATTCATGAGGGTATCTCCTTGCAAACCAGTATAGGTCGGCTTGCGATTACGTTGTCCTCAGTATATGCGTCGATTGCGCTCAGAATTCTCAACCGTCAACGTATGGGTGAAATAGAGCTATCGTGCCTATTGCAGCCATGACTGCCAAAAACAACACGAGAACATTCATCGCGCTATTTGTTGAAGTGAAATTTGTAACTGAAACCGCCGTCGGCACACCACTGAACTCAAATGCGCCGATGTCGCAAGTCACATCCCGCGCAACCCCACGCTGGTCAGTGGCGGGACATTGAGCATTATCGGCCGAATCAAGCGCAGAGCTACCAGCGAATAGTGCGTGGGTCAGCGTCGTCCCACCATTGTCTTGCAGCGGGCCAAGCAGCGGGTCGGCGATGATATTACCATCCACACCGTCCGTGATGCCGCACGTGTTGTCTTCAATCACCGAACTGGAGATATGCACTGTGGCTGCTAAAGTGCGGCTACACGCCTGCCCACTGCTGTTGGCAACGATGCTGTTGGTTAGGGTCAGCACGTGACCATCTTGGATGCGTAACGCACCGGAGTCACTAGTTCCCACGTTGTCGCTCACGGTCACATTGATGAGGGTTGCAGCATTGCCAGCGCGAAACGCACTGCCGAATATGCGGGCTGTGTTGCCGCTGAATGTGCTGTTCTCGATCAGGATCGGCCGCGAGCTCAAGTTGCGGATGCCGCCGGTGCGGTCGGCCTGATTACCGGCAATGGTGCTGGCACGCACCGTCAGCGTGGCACTGTTGAAGTTCACCATGCCGCCGCCATTGGTCGTCCCCACGTTGTTTGCAATAGTGGTCGTCAGCACCGTGGCAGTCCCCTCGTTGAAGATGCCGCCGCCATCGACGGCCGTATTGCTGATCACGCGGCTGTTGTCGATGGTTATTGTGTGATCTTCCTGAACGATAATGCCGCCGCCACGAGTTTGTAAGAAGTTGGCACTCCCACCTGCCACGCCATCACCTCCCATGATTGTGAGATGGCTCAGAGTGACGCTATTCCCCGCATTCGAGATGTTTGGAACGACAACGACGCGCCCTTGCCCGTCCGCATCGAGCATGGTCGGGTTGAGCGTGCTGTCCGGCGCGGCGTTCCACTGAGACGCGACGTACCCGCCCTCAATGGTCAACGACTTGGTGATCAAGGCAGTTTGTGTGAGGGTTCCGGTGTCTAAAACAACTGGTTGCACGCCGACGCACGTTCCGGCCACTTTGATGGTCGCATCATCGGCCGCCGCATCAATCGCATCTTGTACAGCGGCCGCATCGACCGAGCGAAACACCGTCTCCCCGTTGTCTGGTGTGACAGTGCAGTCGCCAGCGGTCACCTCGAATGCGCCGATGTCGCAGGCATCACCGTCGCGCACAAAGCCGCGCTGGTCGGTGGCGAGACATTGGACGCTATCGGCTGCGTCGGTGGCAGGGCTGTTGGATAGGAGTGCGTGCGTCAAGGTTGACCCCCCATTGTCAGCAAGCGCGTCCAGCAGCGGATCAGCAATGAGGTTGCCGTCCACGCCATCGGTAATGGCGCAACTGCCGTCCGCGATGAGTGAATGGCTAACGGTGGCTGCACTACTCGCGCAGTCGGCATTTGCGTTGTTGGCGACGATGCTGTTGGTCAGCGTCACGCGTCCGCCGTCGGTCATGTCGATGCCGGTGCCTGCGCCGCTGTTGTTGACGATAGTGCTGTTGATGATCTCGATATCGGCGTTGGCTCCGATGCCGCTGCCGCTGGTCGTGTCGTCAATGCCGATTTCGGCCGAATTTCCACTCACCGTGCTGTTGCGGAGCGTGAGCGTGCCACCGCTTGCCCGCTGATAGTAAATGCCACCCCCGAAACGCGGCGCGCTGTTGTGCGCGATGGTCGATTGCAAAATCATTGCGGTGCGCTGGACGAACAGGCCGCCACCACTACCGACCTCACTGCTGATGCTGTTGTGGCTCACATTGCTTCGCCGCAGCGTCAACGTGCTACTGCCGTCAGCGAAAATGGCACCGCCCTGCTGAACAGCCGTGTTGCTGATGATGTCGGTGGTTTCGATTTCGGCCGAATTCCCCGAACCCGCTAGCCGTATCGCCCCGCCGTTGAAGTCGGCGTTGTTCCCTTCCATGCGGCTGCCACGCACAATCAGCGTGCCACCCTGGTTATAAACCGCTCCGCCGCGCTCGTTGGTGTGGTTATTGGCAAAGGTCGTCTGCAAAATCGTTGCCCGCCCTTCATTGTACAATGCGCCGCCGTTGCCAGTGCTGGTATTGCCGATGAGGGTGCTTTTGGTGAGGGTGAGGGTGCCGACGTTGTGAATTGCGCCGCCAAAATCGGCCGATCCGTCCCGCAACGTCAACCCCTCCAGCGTCAACGCCCCCGCCGCCTCGACCATAAAGAGCCGCGTTGAAGCAATCGCCGCAATGTCCACATCAAGATTACCCCTTGTAATGGTGAGTGCCTTGCCGACAAAGAGTTCACTCAGCAGCGTCACGGTCATATCGTTGGCGAAGGTCACAGTGCCGCCGTCGCAAACATCAAAAACCACCTGCCGCAGTGAGCCTGCGCCGCTGTCTGCGCCATTGGTGACGATCGCGGTCGGGCAGTTGACTGTTGTTGGGTTCGTCGTGGATTCGGCCGCAGCCACCATCCCCCACAATCCAAACAAGGCAATCACAATTGGGAAAATCAAGACAATCACTTTACGAAACATGAAAAAGCTCCTTTTACAAACAGTTGACGTGCAGTTGCCGAAACGCGCCGATTTGTGTCGCATGGATGAGCTTATGCCCATAGCCAAGCGCGATCAGGCAGTCGGCAACAGTGCGTCCGTAGCGGCGGTGTAGACCGTGCTGTGGTACGGGCGCAGACAGCACGCATTCGGTGGTGTGGGTGATCAAGGTGTCGTGTGCCGCTTCGTATCGGTTGAACAGGGTGGCGAGCGACCAATCGGCCGAACGTTCCCGCGCCGCTGCGTCAAATTTCGGCCGATCGCCGCAAAACATATCCAGCAGCATAGACTGCGTGGCATTGGGCTTCACCAACTCAACCAGCATCACTTCAACGGCCGTCACATGCGCGAAAATGTCGCGGCTCGTGCGCGCGCCGTCCCCAAACGGGCGGTTCCAGTCGGTGATGGAAAGCCCATCAACTGTGTCCAGCAAAACCACATGTGCGCTTTCTAGCAGCGCGGCGACATTGATCATGTGAACAGTGTATGGGTTTGTGGGTGGGTTGTGACCTGACGAAAGTAGGGAATGAGGGTTGGTTTTTGGGAAGTCCTCACCCCCGACCCCCTCTCTCAGAGGGCCTGAGGGGAAGAAGATGTCTTGTTCCCATCTCCCTGTTGCAGATGAACAAAATAAACGGAAATAAGGATTGTCATTCCCACGAAGGTGGGAATCCAGTCTTTTCTGAGGCAAGAAGAGTGGATACCCGCCTACGCGGGTATGACAGGTTTTGTTCCGTTTATTTTGTACCTTCTAGCGGGGAGAGGGGCGAGGAGTGAAGGTTACTTATCAATCACCCCCAACTCACGCGCCCGCAAAATGGCCTGCGTGCGATTCTTCACGCCGAGCTTGCCGTAAATTTGCTGGGTGTACCATTTGATCGTGCCGATGGAGAGAATGAGGTCTTCGGCGATGGCGCGATTGGTCATTCCCTGCGCGATGCGCTCGACAATTTCGATCTCGCGGCTGGTGAGTGGTTCGAGCAGTTTGTCTGTCGCGGGTGGAGCCTGTAGCGAAATGTGTTCCAGTTCGGTACGAACGCGCTGGGCGAGGGTGAGGATGTCGATTTCGGCCGAATCACCCCCCTGTATCCCGCCCAACGATTGTGCGGCCCGTTCGCGGGTGCGTTGCGACAAGGTTGGATGGTTGGCAAGCGTCTGGAGGAGTGTCCCGCCATGTTCTCGGTGATCTGTCGCCAGTAGTAGCTCACCGATGCCGAGCAGCGTCCCGCCCGTATAGGAGATGAGATTTTGCGCCAATCCGACAGCGAGCGCGGCGAGATAGAATTCGCGGGCATTTTCGTAGCGTCCTTCAATCTGGGCGACCTCGCCTAAGCCGCGTAGCGTGATCTGCTCACCGATGGCATCCTGCGTGCGGCGATGCAGTGTGAGGGCTTGTTGGTAAGCCTCATGAGCAGCGGCATATGCCTTGCTGGCAAATTTGATGTTGGCGAGGGCTGCCAGCGCCATCGCTTCGCCGTTGATCTGTTGGGTGACGCGGCGGATATCGATAGCGGCGCGGATGTGACTTTCGGCCGCTGCATAATCTTCACGTGCCGCCGCAATCTTCGACAGTTCGAGCTGGGTAAAGGCCAAATGATCGCGTGCGTTGATGCGCTGGACGATGGCGAAGGCGGCTTGTGCGTGGGGTTCTGCGTCGTCTGTGCGGCCGAGTGCGGAGTATGTGCCAGACAACATCGTGTGGGCATAGGCGGCGTTGCGGTCATGCCCTTCCGACTTAGCCCGCGCCAACGCCTCTCGCGCCACCTGCTCAGCCTGCACAAAATCGCTCCGCATCCACGCCACAATGCTCAGATGAAGGGCTGGATCGGTCGCCAAACCGGGCGGATGTGGCACATCCAACGTTGCGTACAGTTGCAAACTCGCTTCCAAACAGACGGCGGCCTGATCGATTCGGCCGATGTGAATGTAGCTCTGACCGAGACAGCGCAACAGATAGGCTCGCAGCGCTGAGGCAGCTGACTGCTGCTGCACCGCTGCTTCAAACATTTTAACATAGTCGAGGTTGAGATTGCGGTGGCTCAGATAGTTTGCCAGCGCGATGGCGAGCGCAAACGTCGTGTCGTGCGCATCGTGTTGCAGTGACCAACGCCATGCCGCACGCACGTTGTCGAACTCGCGCCGCATTTGGTTGAGGGCAGCCATTTCACCCACGATCAGGTCGTCGCGCCAACGCTGGGCGAGTTGGGCGTAGTAGTCGGCGTGAACGTGGCGAATCTGTTCGGCCGAATTCCCCAACTTCTGCGCGGCATACTGACGCAGTAGCTCATGAATCTGATACCGTCTGTTCTCCTCCCAGCGCAGCAGCGACTTGTCCAGCAGTGCCGCCAACAGGGGTAGCGACGCAGCGGCAACCGCCTTGGCCGCCTCACGCTGGAAGCCGCCGCGAAAGATCGACAGCTTGGCAAACGCCGCCTGTTCCTGTTCGGTCAACCGCTGCCACGCTTGGTCGATGACGGCAGTGATGCTGCGATGGCGTTGCGGTAAATTGTGGAGGTTGGTGGTGAGGAGATCGGCCGATTCGGTCAACTCTGCCACGATCTCTGCCACCGACAGCGATTTTGTCCACGCCGCCGCCAGTTCGAGCGCGAGTGGCATCCCCTCGACCAGCGTGCAGAGCGTATGGATCGCGTTTGCCTCATCTTGGGGGTCAAAACGCGGTCGCATCCGTTTGGCGCAGCGTACAAACAGTTGTATCGCCTCGCTGTCGTCAGCATCATGCGTTAATCCGCCCACAGGGTATAGCCACTCCTCCACCAACCCAAGCGGCTCACGCGACGTGATCAGCAGCTTAACCTGCGCGGTGTTCGCCAGCAACGCGCTGACAAAGTTTCGCGCAACCGCTTGCTCATCGTCAGTCAGCAGTTGTTCAAAGTTGTCGAGGATCAGCAGGCGCGGTTCCCCTTGTAAATGGTAGTGCAACTGCTCGCTGAGCGGGGTCGACCCCGCCAACTCAACGTCGATCACGGTCGCAATCGCTGTCGGCAACTGGTCAGCGAACAAAATTGGCTGGAGATTGACGAAATGGACTGGCTGGTTCGTCGCGGTCGCATAGGCACGTCCCGTTTCGATGGCGAGGCGCGTCTTGCCGATCCCACCAACACCGACGAGCGTTTGCAGACGGCAATCGTCAGCGGAAAGCTGGGTGAGAATTTGCGCGATGTCGCGTGATCGGCCGATAAAGCGCGTCGGCGATTGGGGCAACCAATTCATTGCGCCAGATTATAGCGAACTCATGCAGCCGCTTTGACGAATGTTTACGATTAAAACTACCAACTACAGAGGGAAAGCAGACTGAGGTCAACTATAAATGCACATTCGAGGCAGGTAAGGCAATGCGAGGCTCAGTTGGGTCTTCAACCCAGCTGCTGTGCAGTCTGGGCAATCAACCAATCGATCGGCGCGGCAGGGAAGCGGCTGCGCCAGAAAGGAAGCTCGTTGTGGAAGGCCAATAGATCCATCCGTTCGGCAAATGTCAATGCTTCTGCAAATTGCATGTGCGCATCTTCAGCCTCACCCGCGACAGCGAGCAATAGCGCAACTTTGAGGACGATATGGGCGGGCGTAATCTGTTGACAGGCGGCACTATAGTAATCGATCGCCTGTTCAAACTCCGCCGCCACCAGTGCGAGATCACCCAGACACTCGGCTGTCAAGAAGTCGTCAGGCAGTCGGGCTAGTGCGCGTTGAGCATCGGCCGCTCCCTTTTCCAACTCACCCAGCCGCACATAACAACGCGCCCGCGCCGCCGCGATGTTGCCAACTGGCGCGTCGATAATTTGACTGAAATCATCGGCCGATCGCGCATACTCTCCCAAGATGTAGAGCGCATTGGCGCGGAACAGGTAAAAGAGTGGCTGGACAACGCTGCCTAGCGCAACGGCGCGATCAAAGTCGGCGACCGCCCCTGCAAAATCACCGCTGTCATAGCGCGTCCCGCCACGCTGGAGATAGAGTTCGGCCGAATTGTTGCCCAACGCTTCTGCTGCCGAAAAGTCCGCGCTTGCGCCAGCCACATCGCCCAATTGAGCGCGTGCACGACCTCTATGATAGAACGCTTTGCCACCCCCAAAGCCACCCTCCAGCGCACGGGTTAGGTCGCTTTCCCCTGTCGCATAATCCCCCGTCTCAATCCGCGCGATGCCGTGGGCAAAGTGTAGAATGGGGTGGTCAATCCCCCGTGCTGTTGCCTGTTCACAATCGGTAAGTGCCGCTTGCCACTCACCGAGATAGATAGCTGTCATCCCACGCCACATGTTGGCAAAACCGTTGGCACCCAAATCGAGTGCGGTCGTCAAATCTGCGTGCGCGCCCAGATAATCGTCGCACAACAGGCGTGCGCTACCGCGACCGACGAATGCCCCACTGTGCAGCGTGTCAGTGGACGCATTAGCTGGTAGCACGTTTGTAAACCACTGGCGCAAGACAGCCAGCAGATAATCTTCCATCCCTTTATCGGCCGAATCGACATCAATCTCAATAAATGGAATCGAGAGCAGCAGTTCACGCCAATGCGCCGTCAACCACGCCTCACGCGCTGCCCCCTCATGCTGAAAGAGTTGTGTGATCGTCACAAGATACGCACCCGTTTCCCAATAGGTCAGCGCGACATCGAAATCGGCGACCGCTTCTGGATAGGCTTGCGTGAAGAAATGGCTATAGCCGCGCAACAGGCGCACAAACGCGGCGTGAGGCTGCCTTTCGATACACGCCTGAAAATAGGGCAGCGCGTCGGCATATGCATGCTGCATGTAATGAATCCAGCCAGCGAGAAAATAGTCGATAAATTGCGCCTCCCCCTGTGTAACAACAGCCTGCAAATCGTGCGCTGTTTTTTCCCACTACTGCTGCGCGTAATAGACCATTGCACGGGCGCGGCGGGCGTGTGAATCGTGCGGATCGACGGACAACACATGACTCAAATCGCCTTCAGCCGCAGCGTAGTCTCCTGCGGCTTGTTGGGCATAGGCGCGTAATGCATATCCCAACGTCTCGCTCGCCTCAATCGCTGCCGTCGCGTCCGCAATTGCCGCCGCAATCTCCCCTGCACTAATGGAAACCAGTGCACGCAGCAGGTGGGTTTGTGGGGTATCGTCCAGTGCCAAGGCATGTGAGAGATCTGCAAGTGCAGCGGGATACTGTTGCCGCTGCCAGTGCGCCAGCCCGCGCAGTTGGTAGGGGCGTGCAGCGGCAGAATCCAACCCAATTAAGGCGGAGAGCAGCGTGATCGTTTCGGCCGAATATCCCGCATCAAACAACCATTCGGCAAAGTCGAGTCCATCTGCCTGTAGACGTTGTGGCTCCCGCTTCCCAACCGCCAACACCGCCGCCAGTATTGCAGGCACGCAATCCGTCAGCGGCAGCAACGGCTCATCAAATTCGGTCAAACTATTTTCCAGCTGATCGACATCGTAAGGGTGGTAAATCTCCCCAGTGACAAAGAGCGTTTGCAGCGCGACCGCCCGTTCCAGTACGTCCGTATTCTCCACGCCAAGCAGTTCTTGCAGATAGGCATGATGCGCGGGGAGGTCTGCTGCTGCCAACACCTGCATCCATTGAAAGACAGCGACGATCCGACCCTTTGTCTGCTGGTAAAGTTGCAAAAAGCGGTCGCTCAACAGCGTGCGCCACGACATTTCCCAACCAGTCAACCCGATCTCCCCACCCGTGCGCTGGGCATGGCGCACGTTCTCAATAATCGTTTTGGGCGTCCCATCGCTGCGGGTGACTAGCTCGGCCGACGCCGTTGTGATAGCTAAGCCTGCAACGGCGGCGACATCTTCCAGAAAGCGCGTCAATCCAGCCGTCGAAAAGTTGGGCAGGGCGACTGTCTCCCAGCCCGTTTCAGCAGCGCTCGCTGTCGTCGTGGCAATCACGGCCAGCGTTAATTGGGGGTCTTTTTGCAATTGACGGATCAAGGCATTGAGACGGTCTAAGTAGGTGGGTGAATATCGGCCGATTTCCTCAACGATCAGCAAGATTTTTCGATCAACCGGCACGCCCGCGACCTCCCCCATTCGTTGGCTTTTCGTTGGCTTGGCGATATAGATCGTCCACCCGCGTTCAGCACAAAGTCGGCGGGCAAACGCTGCCACCTCGCGCGTGCGTCCCATCCCGCGCACGCCTGTCAGCAGCAGCGGCCGCAGCAGATGTTTTGGCGACAATTGCCACACCGTCTCACGGTAATCTGTGCGATAGGGGCTGGCAAATTGTGCTACATCATCAAATAGCGTGGGCAATAGCTGTTGCGGATCATCGATGATCTCAAAGAGGTCGCCGATTTCTGGTCGATTCAACTCGGCGTAGATCTTTTGCAGCAACGCTTCCGAAGCCCCCTGAATCGCCACATTGGTCGTAATATCCCCATAGCTCGACCCGCCGATCAACACGCCAGCCGCTCCCACCGCCTGACTATGTGCGCCAATCGCTGTTGCACCCGACCCTGTCTGAATTGTCTGTGCGATTTGCTCCGACATACCCCCATTGTAAACCCTTTCCCAGCCAGATAGAAACAAAAAGGTTCTTTTGGAATCCATGTGGCAACATATACTGTGGGACAATCACCCAAATCGATTTTTAAACTACAATGCTGCCTGAACATCAAACAGCGGTTAATGCAGAAGTTGCCATGAATTAAGCAACTCACCAACAAAGAATGAAAACAGCTATTCAATTCACGTAATTCGCGCAATTCGTGGCTATTTTCAAAGGGGAACATAATGTCACTATTCACACAGGGTCATGCCCTTATCATCGGTGTCGGCGCAGATCTAACAAGCACCGTCACTGATGCAAAAGATGTTGCTGCTTTTTTAAGCAATGAAGCATTTTGTGCCTACCCAGATGATCAGGTTGTTTTATTGACAGAAAAGGATGCAAATGTGCAGCGCATTGTCAGGGAGTTAGAAAGTCTGGCAAAACGCACGGACGAAACATCAACAGTCATTGTCTACTATTCGGGTCACGGTACAGAGGTGCAGACCGAACATGACGACATAGGCTATTTATTGACGAATGGCTATGATCCGAAGCAGTTACGTCAGACTGCACTCTCAGGAAAACAGTTCGCACGCTTGCTCAAAAAAATTCCGTCCAAGAAGCTGCTCGTACTATTCGATTGCTGCCACGCGGGTGGCTATGATCCGACACAAATTAAGTCAGCTGAGTCGCTCACGTTTGTCAAGTCAGCCATGCCGCAGGAGGCTCTCGACATGTTGGGCAGCGGTAGTGGGGTCGCGTTTATCGCTTCCTCTCGCGCCAGTGAGAAGTCCATTGCCGCCTACCCTCACAGTATTTTCACCCATGCATTACTTGAGGCATTAGGGGGTAAATCGGTTGCCAGACAGGATGGTTTTGTGCGTTTAACTGATGTAAGCCAGTATGTCGGCCGACGTGTTCCAGAGCTCGTGCCACCACAAATGGGAATCGTGCAAAATCCTGTTCTTGAACTTGACCGCGCCGATAATTTTGTCATCGCTTACTACGCTGGCGGGGATTTAAAGCCCAAAGATCTACCGTTCGATGACCTCAGGATAGAAACTGAGCCAACCGTTGTTAACACACCGCCCCCGCCGATGCAGGTCTCCGTTGGGAGCGGCGCGGGCGCGATTGGGGATGGTGCAATTGCGGGTGGTGAACGCAGCGTCATCGTTCAGGGTGATAGTCAGGGAAACATCATCACGGGTGACGGCAACATCATTGGCAACGACAATATTATCGGCGGCAATAAGCGTGTAGGGGGTGTCGATATTCAAGTTGGTAGCGGTGGAACATTCTCCGTGGGCGGCAGCATTGTTGGCGGCGACCAAATCAACACAAACGTTTTAAATAACCAAATCGACCAGCTTTTCGTGCCGCTTATCAGGACAATGATGAAAGAGGCCACTGGTGCAGCGATGCCCGATGCCATCCAAAAAGTCGAAGCGATTAAGGCAGAGGCAAAAAAAGGGGATAAGGCAGACGACGAAAAGATTGGAACGTTACTACAGAGCCTCACAAAGCTCGTCCCTACCGCTATTACAACCATCGCGAGCACTTTCGCCAACCCAATCCTGCAACAGATCAGCGGCCCCGTGACTAAGTTTGTTCTTAAACAGCTTAATCTCAACTAGGATTATCTTCAGAGGCAGCTATTTCGCCATTTAAAGTGAGGTAGCCCACTATATATCTAAGTGGCGAATTGAATTCAAGATAGTTGAAAATGATGTTAAACTAAAACAACTCTCAATGAGTTTTCTATCCAACAGAACGTGATCATTTTATCATCTATGTTTGAGGTCCATTAAGCGCGAATCCCAAGTTCGCACCATACCCCGCGTACACTGATGTGGCAAACGGCAAGTGAACTCGCCTATTTGAATGGGGAGGCGGTGGAGGAAATTGATCTGCAACGTAACCGCACACGCACGCTTACGAGCATGACGAAAACGCGGCAAAACTGGTTGATTTCGATAGAAACGGTCACGTGGTGTGATGGAAGCTATTACTTTACAGGTGGCGGCGTTGGCCGAACGTTCAACTGGATTTATCGCAGTTCAGGACGCGGCGCGGAGGGATTTAGCCAGCGCAGTGGCTACAAGCATGTTACCTGTTCACGGGACGGACGCATTGCCGTTATTGACATGATTGAGACGAGCGGGCTAATTGGGTTTGGGTCATCTAGTGGAAATGATTTCAGGGAGCGCGAGAAAAGCGAGCCACACCTATTGGCTTTAATACAGCCTGATGGCGAGCCGCTTCAGCTAACGCAAACGGGACAGGCCGCATGGCCATCGTGGTCGCCCGATGGGGAATTGCTGGTGTTTGTCTACAGTGAACCGATTGGTGCGGTGCCGCAGCTTGCGACCTATGTTGCCTCCAGACGTGTAACAGTGCTGACAGCGTTCACGGAGGGAGAGTTAGCAACCCCCGTTTTGTCGGATGATGGCACGGTTGCGTTTGTGCGTGACGAGGACATTTGGCTGTATCGCAATGGAGAAGTATGGCAATTGACGGAAACGGAATCGGCCGAATCTGCTCCCACATGGCCTCCCACCAATTGATACAATTAACGAAAAGCAGCGGTTGGCAGGATCATGCTTGCGACGCGAGAAGCGTTCTTCCGCAGCGGCAGCGACAATCTCGCCGTTTTGAATTAGGCAACAGGCAGAATCGTGGTAAAAGGCGGACAACCCGATGATATTCATGGGGCTATTTTACCTGTCCTTACGATGGTATGATACGGGCTAGAATCGCTGTGCAAAATCTCGCAGCGGTCTAAGTCCATGAATCCTTTTACTGCCGATAAACGCCCCCTACTCTCCCGCCTGCAAACGACTCGTCGTCTCGCCTCCTCTGCCGTCCAGCTTGGCGTGCGGCGCGGGTTGGGGATGGATGGCAGTCGTGATGGGATGCTGGGGGATGTGCTGGCGGCCGAACTGGACCAAATGAAGGGGATGGCGATGAAGGTCGGGCAGATTCTGTCCTACTTTGACGGCATCTTACCAGCCGATGCACACGCGGCATTACGCATGCTACAACTGGGCGTAACGCGGATGCCCACCGCGCAAGTCACGGCACTGATTGAAGCAGAGCTTGGGCAGCCGCCAGCGGTTGCATTTAGCCGCTTCGATTTAGAGCCTGTCGCCTCCGCTTCGATTGGGCAAGTGCATCGGGCGCGTCTTGGCAACGACGAGGTCGCTGTCAAAGTGCAGTATCCGCACATCAGCACCACCATCGAGCGTGATTTCAGCCGCCTACAGCATCTCAGTGGACTGATTAGCACCGTCACGTCCATCGATGGGCAGGCGGTAACGGCCGAATTGCGCGACAACATCGCTGCCGAGTGCGACTATCGTGCGGAGGCCAGCGCCCAGAACGCTTTTCGCAGCGCATTCGCTAACGATACAGCGGTTGCCATTCCAGCCGTCTTCGACAGTCACAGTGCACGGCGCGTGCTGACCACCTGCTGGCATGACGGACAGAATTTCTACCAATTTGTCGCGTCAGCTTCAGCAACGCAGCGCCATGCGGCGGCGGATGTGCTGTTGCAATTCGCCCTACGCTGTGCATTTGCATTGGGCAGCATCAACGCAGATCCGCATCCCGGCAACTATCTTTTCGAGGCTGATGGTCGGGTCACCTTTCTCGACTTTGGTGCGGTGCGCGTTTTTGACGCTGACTTTATCGAAGGAGAACGCCAACTGGCAAAGATCATCATCGACAATAGACGAGCCGCCTTTCGACCGCTGTTACGCGACATCGGGATGGTGCACAACGACCACCGCTTCGATTACGACCTGCACTGGGAACTGCTGCGCCATCAGTATATGCCGTTCTGGTCGCCATCGTTTCACTTTTCGGCCGAATTTGTGCGGCGTGCCTTCGAGTTCTCTGGACCCAAAAACCCGAACCTCCGTCATTTGGTGTTCGCGCCGCAGTGGATTTGGCTCCAACGACTCCAGTGGGGATTGTATGCTGTCTTGGCGCGACTCGGCGCGAGTGGCAGCTATGGCGATCTGCTACGAACCTATCTCGCACAGCCTGTCACGCCACTCACGTTGTCGGTTCCGCACGCTACAGTTTGACTAGCTTGTTGCTTTGGGTGGAATGGTCACCGTGTTCACGCACTCCCCGTGACGAAGGTTAATCCCAATTGCAACTGCTCGCCAAAATCGGCCGAAAACCCATGCCCCGCGATGTTCAGTTCAACAAACTGCACTGCAATTTCATGCTCGTCAAACAGCCGCAGCAACCGGCTGACATCCTCACCAGACCGCTCCATATCGTAGGCAGAGTACCACATCACACCACGCAAGCCAGCCGGTGCATTCGCCATGAGCGATCGCCAATAGCTCTCTGGTTTGCTGAAATGCTGCCCACCCGCACCGACGAGCAGGAACCCGTGTGCGCCTGTCTCTCCCGTCAACGCCATGTGAAGCGCGACCTGTCCACCTGACGAGAAACCAGCCAGCACAATGCCTTTATTGTCAATGGTGAACTGTTCTTGTATTGCTGCCAAATGTGTAAGAACAGTCTGCTCAGAGTGTGCCATCTCATTCCACCAGTGTTGATGGTAGCCGATGATGTTCGGCGCGACGGGATGGGTCGTGAGCCAGCCGTATTCGGTGGCGGCTGACCAGTTTTCGGCCGAATGTCTCGCATTCAGGCCATTGCCGTGCAGGGCGATCAGAAGCGGAAATGGGGCAACCTCATTATTCGGTACAGTCGTGATCGGCCGCGCCAGCTCGCTCTGCCAATACGCTTGCTCCGCCTTGCGTATCTCCCTCAGCACCGCTTGAAAAGATGGCTCCTCCATAAACTCGGCAAACGTGCCGAACTGCTGCATGTACCATGTGCTAATCCAGCGATTCTGCTCAATGGCCTCCCGCATCAAGGCAACCGTTTTGTCGAGGTCGCCCATCCGCCACGGCAACGTCAGATAGTGATGATGCAAATAGCCGTCGTCAAAAACGTGCCGATAGACCTCACAGAGCGCAAACGCCAGCGCGTACTGTTTGCGCCGCGTCAAGTCGTCGACCACTTTGTGCAGTTCGTGCAGATGGGGTATTGTCATCGTTGTCGCTCCAGATTTTACTGTTTTTTACTCGGTACGGTTCGCTTCATACGCCAGCCGCACCTCACGCATCCCTTGAAGCATCAGCGCAGCCTCGTGAATAACCTCATCTAAATCACCACCACGCGCTCTGGCTTCATCACCGTGTAGTTCGGACTATATTACGGAAGCAATGGGAACACCTGCTCGGAGAGAATGGCTTGGTCAAGCGGACCGATGTGTTGATACGCGATCTCACCGTGCCGATTGAGAACAAACGTCGTTGGCATCCCGCGCACACCGCCAAAGTAGTCGGCAACCGCTTCATCTGCGTCGAGCAGCACGGGGAAGCGATAGCCTTCCTGATCGATGTACGCTTGGACGCGCTTGACAGATTCACCCGCATTGACCGCCAGCACCACCACCCCCTCCTCTTGGTGTGCGCGATAGAAGGCATCTAATTCTGGCATTTCAACGCGACACGGCGCACACCACGTCGCCCAAAAATTGACGATCACCACCTGTCCCGCGTAGTCGCTGAGGTTGCTTTGTTCACCGCTTAATGTTTGCAGGGGTAAGTCGCGTTGAGTTTGTGGCTCACTCGCGCTGCAAGCCACCAAAAGTATCATCATGTAGATCCAGCCAAGTCGTCTCATCACGCCCCCTTATTCACCTGTTTGCCAACTAGCGAAATAGCCGCCTGCCCTATCAACCCAACTAGCGTAGACAACCCCTTCTGAACTGACGTACAAGGTAGCGTTGGTTGGTCGTCTGCCAGCATTATCACGACTATCGACCAGCACTTGGGCTGGTGCAATCGTCTCACCGCCATCGCTTGAGGTGGTGTAGTAGAGAACGTCGCGTTTTGCCTCGCGTGCCTGCCAGAGAAAGTGCAACCGTACCGTCGCGTCCACTGCGATAGATGGCAAATTGTTGTAAACGTCTGTGGTTTGGTTGATGCGCCGATTTGCGGAGAATGTTTGACCCCCATCGGCCGAACTTGCCAGCCAAATATCCGTCTGACTGAAGTCACCCGCGCTATCGTTGCGCCCATCCATCCAACTAACATACAGCGTCCCATCCCCATCTGCCACCATCGAGGGACCAGAAAACGGACATGACGCGATATACCAAGGGGCATCGCTGATGCGAACCGGTTCCGCAAACGTCTCGCCGCCGTCCACTGATTTGACCAGATAGATGTCGCGGATATGTCGGCCATCTTCGTCAATGACCAGATTGCGATAGGCGATCACCAACTCACCATTTAGCCATTGCGGTTGCGGGTGGCAGCAGTCGCACGTCTGCTCGTCGATGACGCGGTCTGGCAGGAAGCCGGCAGCGTCCTCCTCGCTCTTGGCAAACGACAATCCGCTGTTTTGCAGCCAAAAGGCAAATGGAGAATCATTCGAGCCTAACAGGAGTCGCACCAAGACCGTTTCTTGTCCCGGCTGACTCAACGGTATGGAGGGGCTAAATGTTTGTCCATCATCGGCCGATACTGCATACCAAATCCGATTGGGAAAGTTATCCTCAGGCCATGCCACATGAATCTGTCCGTCTGCCCCGACCGCAATCGCGGGTCTTTCCAGTGGGTAGACAAACACATTACTCACATCGGTGGCAACGACTGGTTCACTAAAGGTCGCACCTCCATCATCCGATTGGGTCACATAGAGATCACTTTCCTGTCCGTACACGACATAGACATGTCCCTCCCCGCTAAATGTGAAATCGATGGAGCCAGCGTTTGGAAATTCAACTAAGCTCACTTGGTGTAACGGCTGAGTCGTCGCTTTGTCATCTACAAACTGTGTTGTAGCGGTTGGGCTGGCGGATTGTGCATGCGTCGTGGGAGTTGTTTCAGGTGTCGTAGCAGTCTGTACTGTCGCGGTGACCGCAACTGTCACGGCACTGTCGCTGGACACGCCGCCACACGCCATGAGAAAACAGCATAACCCAATGACCATCAGCACACATCTTTTTTCTAGTGACATCATATCGGTTCCAAGTAAATTCAACGTGTTAAATCTAATCGTTCGTCGTGAAGTCCACGCAATTTAGTATACGTGAAAATGCCTTGAACTTGGCATTGAATTGTCATTATGCACAATGGGGGCTTTATCTTGTCAAAGCGGTGGTGTTGTCAGTTATCTATTGGCCGATTCGCGTAAGCTGCCAGAACGGATTGATAGGACACAAACATCATACTTAATTTAATTTCGCTCAGAAATGTTTCGCGTGAAACATGTTCATATTCTGTTTCCACGATGGATGGCGATCGGACATTCTCTGACGAACAAAAGTGTATTTGGCATGTAGCGAATTTGAACAAGGTTCTCTTTGACAAACTACCCAACAACCCACCTGCCCCGTTAGAAATGGTCATTGACGGTGCGGTTGCGTGGTTAGCTGCGAGTAAAGATAGTCAATGGTTTAGAGGAAGCAGCATTGCACGTCAGACCGTATCCATAATTCCCCCAATTATTAGCAACAATGCGAAAGTGAATCCAAATGAATCCAATAGACATCCACATTGAATTACTAAACATCCATATTGATTCATTATTGGCAAAGAAGCATACTTGTGTTATTCTTCTCCATAGTTAGATGCAATAACATCCATAGTGGGTAAGTAAACATCCAACATGGATTCAAATGGATTCAAAGCATGTCAAAAAGGATTTTCGCAGTAGCCAATCGCAAGGGTGGGGTGGGCAAGACGACAACGGCAATTACGGTTGCACATGGATTAGCTCAAAAGATCGCTGATAGTGGGGGCAGGGTTTTACTGATCGATTTCGATCCACAGGGTAATGTAGCGACATCGCTCAAGCTTGAACTACGCAAACGTGATCTCGCTGACTTATTACTCGATCGTGCAGAGTTTAGGGATTGTGTTATTTCGGCCGATCGTGCTGATGAAGGATTTCCCAGACCAAATCTCTTTGTTCTACCTTCCAATGACACATTGGCCGAAGCGAAGGGTGAACTGATGATTAAGTCCGCCATTGGGGGTCGAAAGGCGACGCCGATTGAGAATGTTCTCAATGAAAAATTAGGGTTTGTGCGAGATTTATTTAATTATGTCGTGATTGATTGTCCACCGACACTTGACGTCTTTTCAGACTCCGTCTATCGGTTAGCAGATGAGGCAATTGTTCCTGTCAAGACAGATTTTCTAGGCGAGGTCGGAACAGCACGTCACACCAATGATATTCTGGACGCACAATCATATGGCATTGACATTCAAATCAACTGCATTTTGCCGACCTTCTACGACAAGCGCCTCACTATCGCACGCTCTGTCTTAGAGGCGCTAAGAACGCACTATGGCAAGGCAACAGTTGCCACACCCATTCCACGTTCGACTGTTTTTGAGCAAGCTCCTGCCGTTGAGGGGCAAACAATCTTTGAATACCGTCCAAATTCCGCGGCTGCAAAAGCATATCAAGAACTTATCGACAGGATACACAGCACATGAGCGACCCACTAAATGACCTATTTGATGACTTAGATACAATCAAGGATAAACCCAGAAAGAGTTCGCCCAGCAAGCGTGAAGGACGTACAAAGAACTATCGCAGTGCATTAGCTGAAAGTAGCACGGATCGCAGGCGCACCGCTCGCGCGACGGGTAAGCAATCAACTGTCGCTGGTAAATTTATTCGGCGATCATTTACCTATCGCCCTGAACAACTCGATAGCATTGAACAGCTAGCCGCCCAATTAAGCTTGTCAAAAAACGATTTAATTCGCTGGTTTGTTGATATGGGCATCGAGGCCGTTGAAAATGGGGTGCAGCCACCCACAACGCAAGAAATTCGCCATCGCTATGATCCATCATAATTTGACAGTTCGCTATACACCGTGAAGAGAAAGCTATGAGTAATAATGCAATTGTACCCGTTGACCAAAAGACTGTTTCATTTTACGATGATCAAATCGTCGCTGTCCGATTGGAGAATGGGGAGGTATATGTTCCAGTTCGGCCGATCTGCGAGTTACTCGGCGTCGACTGGGCAGCACAAACGCGACGAATGCGCCGTGACCTCGTTTTAGCGGAAGAGGTGAGGATTGTTGCCGTAACGGCAACAAACTCCCTAGGGGGTAATCCAAACAAACTATGCCTACCCCTAAAATACATCAGTGGCTTCTTGTTTGGCATTAATGCAAGTCGTGTCAAACCAGAGGTCACTGACAAACTTGTTCGCTATCAACGTGAATGCTATGAAGTGCTGAATGAAGCGTTCCAAGAGGGAGGTTTGACATCAGAACCCACTTTCTTAGAACTACTAGAAGGGGATTCACCCGCTGCTCAAGCCTATAAAATGGCAAATGCCATTATGAAAATGGCGCGTCAACAGCTTCTTTTGGAATCTCAGCTAAACAATCATGAAGGCCGCCTATCTAGTCATGAACAAAGGCTCGAACTGATCGAAAATCAGTTAGGCCACCCAGATCGTCATATTACACCAGATCAAGCGATGCAAATTAGCCAAGCTGTCAAGGCAATCGCGGTTGAGCTAGGGAAGCGTTCGGGCAGAAATGAGTACGGGGGTGTCTATGGCGAACTTTATCGCCGGTACAGTATCAACAGCTATAAAACACTACCTGTTAATAAATTTGAGGATGCACTTAATTGGCTGAACCAATGGCTGCAATCACTGACAGATGTAGAGTCCCCTTTTTAATTCAACCAGCTGACAAAATGTTGCCAGCTTTCTGCGATTGACCATCCCTTCTCATCAAAAAAATCGAATCAAATTATTACGACTGCTAGGAACTGAGATTCTTGCAGTCGTTTTAGTTTGGGTATAAAACTTCTCAAGTATCAATGAAATCATGTGAGGGGTTGAGTGAATGTGCGCCTACGGGGATTACGCTCGCGTCTTCAATGTGCCGACGAATCTAGATTTGTCATGCATGAGCACATCGGCCACTTTGATTTTAGCCAAGTTCCCAAACGACCACGTACACTTTTTTACGGCGCGACACTCGCTGGCATTAACCATCTAGCAAGACAGGTCAGCTAATTTGGGGACAGCAAAATGATTTTGATCTTCGCTAAATCTCCGATCTTTGTTTATAATCTTGATCTAAATTTTGGATATAAGGGCAAAAGCCCCATGATACTCTTTCGACGGAAATCACGGGGCTTTTTATGGGGGGTTAAAAAATATAACTCTTCTGCAAAGAATTATACTATTTCGTGTATTCGTTGCAACCCACTCAAGAAGCGTTCGCTTTTTAGCCCCATTCTTTTATCCACAACTGAATATTTCAGAAGGAAATGGAGCATGATTGCATCCAAATTTGAAAAACATCCTTTCCCTAAACGATCTATCACTGTTTATGCTGTTAAAAGTCATAGGTAGTGATAGGCAGTTTAGGCTGTCTTTAGGGTAAATGCCCTAAAAGTGAAAAAGACCAACCGTGTTGGTCTCCGAAAATAGTCTTATATAGATTGACAGTAATGAGCGGCAATCTCTGAACTGTCTAACAAGAGCCTCTTGATTGGGGAGGGGGATGTTGTACCTCTCCATCAGGAAACTTATATCGTGGGAAACATATCACGGTTGGTTAACGCTGTCAATAGCGCAGGTGGTCTAACCGTTGCCAACGCACAGCTTCATAGATTACGTGAACAGTTGCAGCAACAACGGGGCAATTTAGCTCAGACGATTTCGGTTGTCGCAACCGAAACACCAGTCCCATCACGCCTGCCACCCCATTTAGGGTGGAGCAGTGACCGCATCCCGACTCAGCCAAATCGCGTTCCACCACAATCTAAGCCTCAGATTGCGTTGACAGTCACGCCCGTCAATGAAGACGCGGTAGCGGCGGATATATCTAAGGGTCCCAGCGAGTCTGAACGGGTTCAAACATGCTCTGTTCATCCATCTTTGTTGGTCGCCTGCTTGAAAAATGAGGTGGCGGCCATCGGCCGAATTTGGCTCCTCGCACGTTTCTTAGACGAACACGGACGCGGTTGGTTAACTATTGATGAGCTACGCCAACAGCTCACGGACAAATCTTCGCCATTGCGCATCGTTGGCTGGCGACGTTTGCGGCAGATTTTGAATGCAGGGAAGGGTGTGTTTTGGGAGCGAGATGATTTCGGTCGATTATGGCTCTATGGCAATATCCGCGTCGCACGTCATCTCGGCGTGACCCACTTCTCAGGTGATGAGATTCAATTACCCGTCCAAGAGCTATTAGGCACAATGGGTGAGGTGCGCAATGCTTTTTATACCGCCTTTCACTGTGGGCGGGAATCTAGCCCCATCTCACGCGCAACATTAAATAAAGTAACTGGCGTGCCAGAACGAACACAACGTCACTATGACGACGTACACAATACCGAGCGCGTCGCTAACTTTTCGCTCGTCACCGATGCTGGTGACCAAGAAACGGCATGGCAGCATGGTCGTGCGGCATTTACATTTACTGACCGACAAGGCAAACAGGGCAGGGCAGGCGCAAGCTATACCGCTATCCGTTTGCCGAACAGCTACAACACAACTCGTTACGCACGCCTCACAGGAAAGCGCAAGCGGTTGAATCACAAACTCAAGCAAGACCTTGCGAATTATGGGACGCAGGGGAACAGCAACGGGCAGATTCGACGGCTTTTCTTTACCGACGGCAAGCAGGCGGGGCGGGTTTTCGGCCGAAATAACGACATCTATCTGCACGCTCAGCAGAATGGCACTGTCGTTTTCTGGGCAGGGTGGTTACACGGATGAGCTAGTCGGAAATTGTTTGCCGTGCTTTTATGGGATTTCTCTGACTCTTGTTTGTATTTGTTGCAGTATGGTCGGGTCTTTTATCTTTTCATCCCGTGCAAGCATCATGACTTTCGCAATAATTTCGGCCGATTTCGGATCATCGTCAACAAAGGGGAGGAAGATCCGCCCGCGACGCTGTCGGCTGACAGGCACGATACACAGATAGCCGCCTGGTTGCTGGTGGATCACACCACTGCCAAGATGTACGGTGTAACGATTCCGTGAGCCGTCGATCCAAACACGGTTGCCATCCACATGCACGTTGGTGAGTTTGAGCAGTTCGGCCGATTCCATCACCATCTGCCCACGCAGCTCGACAGTCGATACAGTTGCCTCCGGATCAACCCCGCCAGCATGTGCGACACTGACGACAAGATCGAGATCACGCATTACAGTACTAAAAATACGGGCAGGGACATCTGCTAGTGGGACAGAGGCATGATCGGACTGTCGTGTAAAATGCAGGGTGTCGAGCGTCAACGTGCCGCTACTGTCAAAATAGTACCCGCTGGACGTGTTGAGCCACACTGTCAAATCTTTCTCTGGGAAGCTGCGGCGTGCTGGCTCATTGAAAGTCACGACCCAGCCTTTGCTCCCTAACAATGCGCTTGCCTGCCCCGCATAAACCAGTTGCCCAGCATAACGGGCGGAATGTGTTCCCGCCGTAAGTTCGGCTGGCGTAACGACGTACAGTTCGCGGAAAATCTGTTTGAATGGCTGGATCCGTTCCCGACGGAAGCAGTCGCGTTGCCACAAGTGCCAGTCACCACGCAGATAAAGGTCATGGGGATGGGCGATGCGTAGAGATGTTTCGGCCGAAAACGCAACCCATTCACCCGCATAATCAACCAATTGTGTCCCTTCAACATAACCAACCCCATCATCACTGACAAAGAGCAGATCCTCCAACAGCGGTTGCAATAAGGGATGTCCAAAAAGCGGTTGCAACTCCGCACCACGCACCATCTCACCGCGCACCATCATCGCCTCCAACGTCTGCCGCATTCGACGCACTTGCTGACGCAACGTCTTGCGCCGTTCAATCAACTGCATCACGGCTGGCTGCTTTTTTAGCTTGGCGGGGATGTTTTTGAGCGTGCGCCCGTTTTTGTTGACCGCAAGCTGTGGCTCACCGAGAAAGTCGATGGAGAGCGTGACGGTCGTCTCCTCAATAGTGACTGCGACTGCACCTTGTGCCAGATCGGCGACGGCGTGCTGCTCCATCGCCCATTGCAGCCGCTGTGGATCGAGATAGCCAGCTGTGCGTGCCAGATTTGCCAACCCAATCTCGACCGCCTGTTTTTCATTGGCGCGACGTTGTGAACCGATCTTTCGGTCGCTTTTGAGAAAGTTTTGCAACGCGAGATAACGGCGTAGGAGGACTTCATCCCGTTCTGCATCTGGCAATGGCAACAACCCAATTGCCCGCACGCCATCTTGATACCGCTTTTTGATTACTCGGTCGAGCAGGGCGATCTCATCCAACTTACCCAGCAGGGCATCCGCGAACAGTTGCGCCCGCTTGTGTCCGCCGCTGGTAGCAGTATATTTAGCCAATTTGTTGATTTGCGCCCAGCGTTCGGCGCCGAGGACGTGGTAAACGCGCCAAAACCATGCAACATCGACCGCTCCCGCCAATCGCTCCTTGTCAGTCAAGACAGTGCGCTTTCTAATTTCCGCGACCTGTACGTCACTGATCTCCTCCCCCTGCCAGCCACCGCTTGCGAGATGGGCGTGTAGCCACCAAACTGCCTCCGCCAATTTCGGCCAGCCGATCACTGCCTCGATATGCCGCGCCCATTGTGGTGCAAATAGCGCGATACGGAGTAGTTGTTTGGGTTGAATGTCGTACTCCTGTACAGCGGTGATGAATGCGGGAATTGTGTCATTCGGACGAGGGGAGCTGGCGCGTATGAGGTGCGCGAACGTGGCGGCGCGTGATTCGCGTTCAGCCGTCCAGCCATGCACTAACGTCTTGTTGCCCAATGCCGCGACGATTGGCAGCATTGTCTCAATCCCACCTGTGTCGCTGAGGCGATGCAAGATGGACGAGGCCGCCGTTGCTATCTCATCACGCTGTCGTTCGAGTTCAACCACGCGCCGACGTATGTTTTCTACTGCGGTCTGCACATAAAGGTGATCGCTCAGGGGAAACTTTTTCGTGTTGGGATGTCGCTGGCTGGCATTGTCGAGATCACGTAGAAAACGGTGCGCATTTTCGTCTGTTTGGCAAATTTGGCAGGTGCATCGGCCGATTAACTGGTCATACAGATCATGTTCGTTCGCTGCACCACGCACAAGCGCCTGTATCAACGTCTCAAAATCAGGCCAGCAGCGATGGTAGTGCGGTTCGGGCTGGTCGAGCCAGTGCAACAGTTGCCAATAGCGAATGTGGTGGCGATCTTGCCAACGGTTGGGTTGCTGTTGGCGATGCCGCGCCAACAGTCTAAGCCAAAATTGCCAATGTTTGTTGACCGAAAATAAAGATTCTCCGCGCTCGTCAAGTGGCGGAATTTGTGCCAACTGATTGGCTTGTTCAGCGAGATCGAGCAGTGTGTCTAGGATGGGATGGGGATCAACGAGATAGCAGAGCCATTCGACGACGCGGATGGCAACTCGCCGATGTGTCGACTGTTGCATCGTGCCATCTGTCTCTCCAACCGTTAGGCGGATGATCTCCCTAATCCAGCTTGGAACTTGACTACGATGCGAAAAGTGATCGGTTGCAAATAGAAGCGCAGTCAGGCGATAGAGGCCAAAGTCGTTGGGTTCGCGCAGATCGGCCGATTGTCCCGCCCACCATTCCAACCACACCTCCGCCAACGGGAAGTTTGCTACATTTGCGGCACGTTCCCTGTGGTAATCTACACGTGGAAAATTCCCAGCGTGACCAATTTGTTCAGTCAACCGCTTCTCAATCGTTTCACCGCGCCAATTTTGAAAGCGGATCGGGGTTTCGCTGTGTTGTTCGATGAGATTGTTGAGAGATCGTATTAGGGTTGCGCTAGATGAACCTTGCGCTGGCAAGCGTAGAGCACGTGGTGGAACGACGGATGTCCGCTGCCTCGGATCATACAATCCCAATGTAGCCTCACCGTTCACTTACCCTCCGACCAGTGCGACGAGACGCAGAAATGTGATGTGACTATCCTCGTGGAGCGATAGCCGTGTGTCAAGTGATTCGATTTGGGCCTGATCGACAAAGGTGAAAAACAAGCCGTCCTCAAACGCTTTTATGGCTGTGTCAATCGCGGTAGCTAGGTTGACTGTTTGGGCAGCATGGTCAGCGGGGTCGATTTTGCCACTGGTTGCGCCGTCGTTGATCTGTTGCTCGGTCAACACGCGGAAGAGTGCGCGGTCGCGCTGACGGTCATGAAAGGCGGCAACTTCTGCGCTGACGATCTCGGTGAGTAAGTCACGCAGGGTCGTCTGTTTTGTTGGGATGGGGAGAGTGGAACGATAGAGATTGGGATTAGATCGGCCGAATTGTTTCGCTTCAATCGTCAACATTGAGAGATTCCTCCGCATTGTTTTAACGCAGTAATTTTAGCACAAAAGTGCTAAATCGAGCATTGATAATTCGGCCGAAAATGATTTACGTCAATGCTGCGATATACCGATCGGCCGAACGCTGCACACTTGCCTTTCCATCGTCTGCAACAATCCGCCCCCACCACGCCCCATAGATACGGTCAAATGCAAACGGCTCAACCGCCGCGACAATTTGTTCAACAGCACGAGCGGGCAGGGGGATCAGGTTAGGATAGCTGTACATGAAGCTGACAAAGCGACGATCTGATACGACCTGCAAAATATCTCCACTGAGCATTGCGCCATTGCCATCCGCCCCAGCTGCCCAATGAAGAACAGTACCACCTGCAAAGTGTCCACCACAGCGAATCAGCGTTACGCCATCAATGAGCGAATGCGTTGCGCCTTCCCAAAAATGGATGGCAGGGTCAGGGCGCATCACCCACTCACGGTCGGCCGCATGGAGATAGATCGGCGCATCAAACGCACGGCTCCACTCAATCATCGAACTGTAGTAATGGGGATGTGAAATGGCGATTGCGTCAATACCACCTAGCGCATTGACAACAGCGATTGTTGGATCGTCGAGCAGGCTGATGCAGTCCCACAGCACATTACCGTTTGGTGTTTGTAGCAGCAGCGCACGCTGTCCAATCGCAAAGCTGGGATGGGAGCCGATGCCCGTCAGATTTGGCTCCACCGTCTTAATGATGTTGTGATGGGTAATTTGCAGATCAGCTAGCGTTGTCCACTGTTGGCCGTCGTGTCCAACATATTGTCGCTCATCGGTGCAGATGGGACAGTGGTCAGGGGGTGTAGCGGTCGCGGCAAACTGTGTGCCGCACGTTTGGCAGATGAAATGGGTCATAGTTGAATGCTCCATGTAAGGTCGATTTGTGCCGCTAAATATAACACCAGTTGCCATCATTTGGAGATTGTTTGCACTGCATCGTCGAGAAAACCGAGCACAGTCTGATTAAACGCATCGGGCTGCTCCATGTTGGGGAGATGGGCGACCCCCTGCATGATGATGCGCTGTGCATGGGGAATCTGTTCAGCGAGCAGCACATTGCCGCGCAGCAGTTCTGCGTCGTCGAGCGACCCTGCAATGACAAGCGTGGGGCATGAGACGGTGTGTAGGCGAGTGATGGAGGGTGGATCGAGCGGGTCGAGCGGCTGCATATCGGCCGTTAGCATCGTCTGATTAGTGACGGGAATGCGCCCCATTTCGGCCGATTTCTGCCAAATAGATGGGTCTACATCTGCTCGCTGACGATGTGGGCCGCTGATCCAAAGCTGATTTTGCAGCGCAACCGCTCGCTCAATATCGTTGGCTTGCAATGCCTCAAATAGTTGCAGCATATCCGCTGGTGGCTCACCTTGAAATTCAAATCCACCCGGCACACTGGCGACCAGCACGAGCGCGGCGACACGATCTGGCTGCTCCAATGCCACATCGAGCGCAATTTCACCCCCCATCGAGCAGCCGACCAGAATGACGCGCTCTAAGTCGAGCTGGTCGAGCAGATGCCGCAACTCGGCGCGGCGGTCTATTGGTCCCGTTGCAGGTGAGGACTCCCCAAAACCGCGCATATCGTAGCGAATCACTTGATACTGTTTGGAGAAAGCCGCAACTTGTGTCTCCCACATGCGGCGGTCAACAAAACCGGCATGAATAAAGACAAGCGGTAACCCCGCACCTGTTACATCAAAAGAGAGAGACCCATCGTTTATTTGAAATTGTTGAGACATGATTGTTCCTTATTGGTTATATTTGATGCTATGATACAGAGCGTTCGGTGACACCTTCTGTCACCCAAGATAAGGAGATGTCAAAATGCGTGCAGATCGTTTGCTGGGCATGATGTTACTGCTCCAGACACATGGGAAAATGACCGCCTCTGCATTGGCAGAAAAACTTGAAGTGTCGCGGCGCACCATCTTGCGTGACATCAATGCGCTATCCACGGCGGGCGTTCCCATCTATGCCAGCGGCGGTCACGGCGGCGGCATTGCGTTGGACGAGCAGTATCACAGCACGCTGGCTGGCATGAAGGAGGCAGAAATCCGCACGCTCTTTCTCAATGACGTGCAGCCCATCCTCACTGAGTTGGGGTTAGGGGATGCAGGGGCCAGCTCGCTGGCGAAGCTGCGCGCCATTCTGCCAGAACGCCATCTCACCGCCGTTGATGCGATGCGGCAACGCATTTTGATCGACCCGACATGGTGGTGGCATGAGCAAGATGCGTCCGCATGGTGGGATGCGCTGCAACGCGCCGTTTACGAAGATTATCTGATCGACGTCGATTACGAACGGTATGATGGGCAGATGGTCCGGCGCGTTTTGGAGCCATACAGCTTGGTGGCAAAGTCGAGTGTGTGGTATTTGGTCGCGGTACATGCTGGAGCGCGACGCACCTATCGCGTGCAGCGGTTGCGGCGTGTCGAGGTGCTTGAACAGCACTTTGTGCGTGAGGCTGATTTTGACCTGCCTACCTACTGGCGCACACATATGACAACCTTTCGGGATGAGATCTCCGCGGCCTTTATCTGCACGCTGCGGGTGCGTACGGCGCGCTTGCCATTTATTCAGCAGATCGTTCCCGGTCGTTCAGACGTAATCGCACAAGCAGACGATTGGCTTACCGTACAACTTCAGCTCGAAACAGTTGATTTGGCGAAGATGTTGCTGTTCGGGTTAGGGGAGGATGCACGCATTATCCAACCAGCAGCGTTGCGCCATGCGGTGCTTGAATCGGCCGATGCGATGCGCGTACATAGAGAGGTCATCACATGACACAAAAGCGATTAACGGGACAGTTGGAGGCGTACTGGGAACAGGGGATGGAAGGGCGGATTGAGTATGCCTTTTATCCAGACGATCCCGCGCTGCGTGAGGCTGGCACGCTGCCAATCTGGTTGAAGAACGGTCATTTTCTACGTATCTTTGACGGGGATGACGTGCTGTGGGAAGGTGAAATACAGTTTGTTTCACGGCGAGGCTGGTTCCGCGATGAACAACATGACCTGCCCAACGGGATTTGGCACGATGCCAAGCAGAAGGGCGTTTCATACGCACAATGGATCGCATGGTTTTGGCAAAAGCCGCCCTTGCGTGCTGAGTTGTATTTGGGATGACGCCGATCAAATAGATGGTACTTATCCAAGCTCAGAAATACCGTTTCGCAAGGCGTAAAGTGCCGCCTGCGTGCGGTTGGCGAGGTGCAGTTTGGTCAGAATGCTGCCGACATATTTGGCGATGGTTCGTACATGGACGGTCATTGCCGTTGAAATTTCTTGATTGGTCAGCCCCTGTGCGAGATAGCGCAACGTCTCTAGTTCACGGTCGGTGAGGGTAGTGGCGGGGTCTGTTTCGGCCGATCCCGCATTCATCTCCCGCAGCACCTTCATCGCAATCGCGGGATGCAGCGACGCTTGCCCTTGCGCCACTTCGCGTAGTGATTTTAGTAGCTGTTGGCGGGGTGTGTCTTTGAGCAGATAGCCCAATGCGCCCGCCTTGATCGCGGCAAAGACGCGCCGATCATCGCTAAAGCTGGTCAGGATGAGCGTGTGGATGTGTGGGTGGCTTTCGTGCAGGGCAGCGACGACGGCAACGCCATCAACAAACGGCATTTCGATGTCGGTTAGCAGGACATCTGGCTCTAGCTCCCGCGCCAACGCAATCGCCTCACGCCCATTCTTGGCCGTCCCAATCACCTCAATGTCGGGCTGTGTCTCTAAAATCGCCTCAAGCCCTTCACGCACGACGGCGTGGTCATCGGCGAGTAAAACGCGGATTGTTTCTTGCATGATTAATTCTCCAATGGAACGGTCGCGGTTAATATCGTTCCCTGTCCGACCGCCGATTGCCATGTGCAAGAGCCGCCGATTTCGGCCGATCTGCGCTCAATTCCCTGCAACCCCATTCCCGCTGGCAACGCGCCGTTGAGCGCAAACCCGCACCCATCATCCTGAATGCTCAGCGTCGCCATTGTATCGTTTAAGCAGATAACCACAGAGAGTTGGGTCGCCTTCGCATGGCGTAACACGTTGTTCAATGCTTCTTGGGCAATCCAGTAAAAGGCGTTTTCTATGGATAGTGGCAGGCGTTCTGTCGTTTGATCGTGCAGACGTGTCGCTACATCAAAGCGACCTTCCACCGCGTCGAGCCGCTGCTGTAATGCTGCTGCTAATCCTTCCTCCTCAAGCTCTGGTGGCCGCAGTTGGAAGATAAAGAGGCGCATCTCTTTGATGGCTTGTTGAGTAATTCGGCCGATGCGGTCAAACGTCCGTTCAACTCGTTCATGCGACCCCATTTCTAACTGCGCTTGCCCCGCCTCCGTCAACATATTGAGACCGTAGAGCGATTGTGTCGCCGTATCATGCAGCCGCTGGGCGATCTCCTCACGCTCGCGGATAAGCGACGCCTCTTCCGCCACCTCGCGCAGTTGGTGTGTCTCCAATGCCCGCGCTAGCTGTTCGCCGACGAGCATCAAGAGCGCAATCTCGTCGAGTGTAAACGCGCTTTCACGGGCAAATGCCAATAGACCTTGCGGCGTTTGTTCCGACAGCAGCAAAATGAACAGCACGTTGGAAACAACTAATTCTTGTTGAGTGATGAGACGCGGTTCACGCGGTTGATCTATCCATGCGGTCAGGTCAAGCGTCTGCGCCAACTCGTCAAGTTGTGCCGATGTGCCGACCGCACGTGTTAAGCCAGCATCCTCCTGCAAGTAGATTGCGCTGACTGTCGCCGATGTAACCTTGTCGATCTCATCCAACGAATCGGCAAGTAAATTTTGAATGCTGACGGCATGACTCCCGACCGCCGAGACGTTGTATAGGACGTTCAGTTCATGGGTGCGCTGGCTGATACGCTCTACCAGAGATTCGTTCAGCGATTGGTATTGCGCTTCGGCACGCAGACGTTCCCGATTTTCGTCGCGCAATGAGCGCACCATTTTGTTGAATGAGAGCGTCAACGGTCGCGCCTCATCCCATGTCGTGACGGGAACAGAAACATCGAGATCGCCTGCCTCCACCGCATTGATCCCCAGCAAAATGGCCTTCAAGGGTCGTTGCAGACTGTAATAGTAGAAGACAGTGACGAGAAAAAGCGAGAGGATCGAAACGATCAGCGTGAGCCAAATTTGTGCCATTGCCTGTTGATGGAGAAAGGCTCGGAACTGGGCATAGGAAAAACCAACCTCATAAAGCATCGCATTATCTATCACAGCATAGCGAATGTAGTGGTCAGATGTATCACCCAGCGCACCGCGATAACTCGGTTGGTCAGTTGGCATGGTGACTGTGGCAATCATTTCAGGAGCACGCACATTTGACCAGCCCAACCAGCCCATCTGGGCGACTGTGGCCGCCTCCATCGGAAAGTGACCTGCGGTAATCCCCGTGCGTAACAGCGCGTCTTCGGCTTGCAGCGTTTCGGCCGAAATCGCCCCACGACTAAACAGCATCGTGTAGCTATCAGAAAAGATGCCGCCTGCCGCTGGGCGCAGCGCGACGTAATCAACTGACTGCGGCGGGTCGGTTGCCGTGCTTAGATTGAGAATCGTTTGCAGCGTATCACGGCGGCGCAGCTCATCGGCGTTGGCCTCCACATTAGCGAGTGCGTTGCTGTTGACCACGATCAGCAAGATCAGGACGATGGTGAGCGTGCCGCTGCCTAGCTTCACCATAAAGCTCGTCGGCTGCGGTGCATCGTTGAGGTAGAGCAGAATGAACAAAAAGAGTGTGCTGATGTAGAGAATCGTGAAGAAGTGGCTGGGGGTCACGCGCACGATATTTTCGTTGAAGGCGGTGCCGATAATGCAGATGGCAAGGATGGCAACCAACACATAGTTGCGTGAAATGCGGATGCTGGTGCTGGTGGGGGAGAGGATATTTCGGCCGAAATTGCGCCACCCACCCCGCAAAATTTGCCGCACCCATAGCCCAATTGACCACGCATACCCCACCACAATCGACAAGTTAAAAAAGATAACGGCGTTGAACCACCCCCCATGCAGGTCAAAAACCGTTTGATGCAGAAATTGGGGAAAGCTGTAGACCGTAAACCCGCTCACGCTAGACTGATTAACCTGAATTTGTTCGCCGACCGAGAGAACCATCTCAACCCCAATGATGATCACGCCTAACCAAAAGGCGAGACGCGCTTCGTGTGGTCGTTCAAAACTGGGGAAGTTGTAGGCAAACTGTACAAAGCAGAGGACGGAAAACATCTTGCCATAGGTTCCAGCCAGCCAGAAGATAAAGCGCGTATTGGGATGATAAAGCGAATAGGCGACGACAAGCCCCCCCATCACAACGGTCAGGCCAGCCATCCAGCCCAGCAGCCACCAAATGGCGGCATCTTTGTTGCGGCGTGTCCCAAGATAGATGAGACAAGCCAACTCTAAAAGAACAATGGGGAAGTAGCTGAGGACGATGGGTGAGATGTGAATGTACTGCATTGTTGTACCCCAGTATAACACCCTTACCAGATTTCATTCTGGTCAATAATGACCAGTCGATCTGGTCATTATTAGGGTAGGTGAGTTGCCTTACATCATCTATGCTAGGTGCATGAACAAATCTGGGGCTGTCCTTATCGCTACACCGCATCAACATTTCGGCAATGGATTGTGTGCAATTGTCCGTTCGGCCGATCCAGCCCGCACCGTTTTGCAGACCCAAGATTGTGAAACGGCGACCCACTTGCTGCAAACGACACACTTTGGACTTTTGATTGTTGATGCCGTTTTGTTGAACTGTCTGTGGGACGCGACACCTGATACGTACTGTCTTGCGCTTGTCCATTCTGCGCGACAGGAACGGGCTGCCCGCGCCCGGCAGGTAAGCGGAATTATCTACACAAGCGTGACAACGCAGGAGTTGACGATGCAAATGCAAGATTGGTTAAGCGGGGGCATTGAGTAGCTGAGGATTTTGTTCACACACATTTGACCTGTACGAACCGTATACGCTGAAATGCAGTATCTATTTTTAAAGGAATAATATGAACGCTCGATTTACATCACTTTCAAAACGTCTATGGATGACGTTACTTTTTTCTGGACTCCTGCTGGCGTTCGTTGCGCTACTGGTCACACCAGCGGCGGCACAGGTCGCCTGTTCTCAGTCGATGGCGGCTGGCAACACGACTGACCTGAATGAAGCGATTACCTGCTTCAACAACTCGGCAACAGCGGGAACAACGACGATCAGCTTGACGGCCGACATCGTACTGACTGGCACAACGACCACAATCAGCAATGCAACGGCTGGCGCATCGCTCGTCATTGCGGGCAACGGGCAGGTGCTAGACGCCAACAATACCTTTACGGGATTGATTATCGGTCAACAAACCGTTGTGGCGATCAACAATCTCACCATCCAGCGCGGCGTGCCAACAACCGTTTCTCCCCTACAGTGTGGGAGTGCGGCGACGGCCTGTGGTGGCGGTGTTCTCAACTATGGACAGGTGACCATCAACAGCAGCACCTTCCTCAGCAACAGTCTCGCCGCCAACACAGAGGCGGGGGGCGGCATTGCCAATGTCGGCGGCGCACTCTTTGTCAACGATAGCACCTTCCGCGCCAACGCAGGCGGTCAAGGTAGCGCTGTCGCCAATCTCGGTTTCATGGCGATCAGCGGCAGCACGTTTGAGCGCAACACCGCCGCCGCTGGTGCAGTTGTCAATGCGGGTCGAGGCACGATTGATGGTAGCACCTTCACGGACAACATTGCCGGATTTGGCGGCGGTGCGCTCAATGTCGGGACGCTGATTGTGCGCACCAGCTCATTCAAAGGAAACCAAGCGATTGCTGGGGCAGCACTCAACAACAATCTTCAAGCGCCTCTTCCACCGGGACAATTAACCGTGATCGATAGCACTTTCACTGATAATCAAGCAACCAATGGCGGCGCGCTGGCAACAATTTCAGAGACGGTTACGACAATCATGACCAGCACCTTTACAAGCAATGTCGCGGCTGAAGTGGGTGGGGGATTGTTGGCTCAGGGCGATTTGACACTGAGCGATAGTACCTTCACAAATAATAGGGCACTCGATGCAGGCGGTGCAGCGCGGTTGGGTAGCACGGGGACAACGACGATCGAGAGAAGCACCTTTGATGGCAACCAGTCTGCTCGCGGTGGCGCGCTCAACGTACTGGGTAGTTTGACGCTCAATACCAGCACATTCACGAACAACTCGGCCGCAGAATTTGGTGGTGCATTGCGAGTTATCACAGGGATCATTGTGACAGACACAACCGTTATCGCCACGAACAACACGTTTAGCGGCAATTCGGCTGGCGTGTCGGGTGGCGGCGTCTCCACTGGCAAAGACCTCACCCTCAACAACAACACGCTGACAGGTAACGCAGCGACCACATCAGGTGGCGGCATTCACGTCATCACTGGCACGCTCACCATGAGCAACACGATTATCGCCAACAGCTTGAGCGGCGGCGATTGCCAAATTGATGCGTCATCTGGCAGCGTCAACGCTGCTCACACGCTGATTGAGGCGACGGGCACAGACGCTTGCAACCTCGTTGACGGCACAGACGACAACCAGATCGGTGTCGACCCTAACCTCGCCGCCCTCGCTGATAACGGTGGCGCGACGCAGACTCACGCGCTGCTTGACCCTAGCCCCGCCGTTAACGCAGGTGACAACGCAACATGCGCGACGCTCGACCAGCGTGGATACGGACGGCCAGACAATATGTGCGACATCGGCGCGTATGAAGCTGATGGTGCACCGCTTGCCGTCAGCTTCCGCCACGCGACAACAGACAGCCAGGCATCTCGCACAACGCTTGTCGCCCTCGTTGCTGGACTGCTTACACTAACAGTCTGGGCAGCGGTTCGTCCCCAGCGCGGCGAGTAACCTCACCAAAGTTATTCGCTGTTAACAATAGGTATTAGAATTGTCATTCCCACGGAGGTGGGAATCCATTCTTCACTGAGGCACAAGAGTGGATACCCGCCTACGCGGGTATGACATGTTTGTGTCCGTTTTATTTCCAAAGTGTTAACAGCGAACAGCTTTTTTTGGCGTGCAAATGACCACATTGTGAATTAAATTGGATACACTTTGTCTATGTCACATTTGCAATGGTTGGGGCGCTCATTGGCTCGGTGCAGTTGATTCAACTCGCGTTGTAATAAGAGACTAAATTATGAAAACAGCATACATCATTTTACTCGCGCTGGTTTTATTGGCTTGCACGGGACTGCCTCCCCAGAATTTTTCGCCCACAACCGTGAGTGCGAAGAGATCGGCTGGCTGGAATGCGGCTGACGTTGCCGCCTATCGTACATTTATCAGTGATCGTATTGCGTCAGACAAGATTGCGGGGGTTGCCACTGCGATTGTGCGGGGAGATGAGATCATTCTGTTGGAAGGGTTTGGGAAGCGTGATGTAGTGGCAAACCTGCCCGTGACGGAGGAGACCTTCTTTCACATTGCCTCGATCACGAAATCGTTCACCGCACTGCTGATGGCGACGCTAGTCGATGATGGAGTCGTGGATTGGGATGAGCCCGCCATTCAAATTTATCCCGACTTCGCACTTGAAACACAGCAGGCGACCGATACGGTGACGCTGCGCCACCTGCTCAACATGAGCAGTGGCATTGCCGACTACAACGAGGATGATTTTGACATTGATAACTCGACGGCACAGGATGTGTTACCGTTTTTAGAATCGGCCGAACTACTCGCCGCCCCCGGTCAACAGTTTAGCTATAGCAATCTCTCGACCACGGCGGCTGGTTACTTAGCCGTCATCGCTGAAAGTGGACAAGATGATGCGCTTTACGACGATTATGCCGACCTGCTAGAAGATACCGTCTTGCAACCGATGGGAATGACGACGGCAAGGGTGCGCGTCAGCGACGTCGCCAACAATCCTAACTATGGCAAATCCTACATCTTAGACGGTGGCGTGTTGGTCGAGGCTGATCCAGAAGATTTCGACGGCGATCCGCTCGCCCCCTCTGGCTCGATCAAGGCAAACGTGCGCGAGATGGCGATCTATGTTCAGACGCAACTGAACGAAGGCGTGGCACCGAATGGAACACGCATCGTTGCCGCCAACACGATTCGGGAGATGTGGCAACCCGCACTCGAAGATTATGGGTTGGGTTGGGAGACAGTGCTTGTTGGTGATGTGGATGTAGTCCTGCATGAGGGATCGTTTGACAACTATCTCAGCGTCGTTGGCTTTATGCCAGATCGGGGTGTCGGGTTTGTGGTTTTGACCAATTCGGCCGATTCAGCCGAAACATTCCTCCAAGATGTAGTCGATGAAATCGTAGAGAACAGCACAGGGACACCAACAGCGGTTGAGCTGAACGCGATGCAAACGGCTCAGCAGATCAATTGGGGGATTTCTTTGGTGCTGCTGGCACTGGTTTTGCTAATCGGCCGATCTACACATCTCGCACAAAAGCAGCGTTAGCAATCGTTACGCGGTTGCACACATCTAAAGAGGGTTCCAAATAACGTGGCAAAGTCTGCCGCGTTATTGGAACCCTCTTTTCGGATAAAGCTGTCCTATAAACGACTTCGCTCAGCATAGGGCAGTTAGCCGGCTGAAAAATCCTTGAATGACGCATTTTGGCGTGCGATCTGGTCAAAAATGACCAGTCAATATGGTCATTTTTAGGGTAGGACAATCACGCCAACACGATTACGCTTATCCAACACAAAAAGATCGGTTGAACGTAAATCCACCATCGAAGGAGCACGGTAGATGAACGCAAAAAGAAGACGCAACTTATTCGCTATATTTTTTGGCTTAATCATTCTTGCATGGTTGCCCGTGCAGGCAACCGCCCAACGTCGCTCGACCAGCGCAGAAGGAGAGGTGATGCGCGTCTGGGAACGGGCAAAACGGGCGGGCGAGTATGGGTATTCGGCAGATATTCTTCAAACGACTATCCCCCTCGTCACCATCACCAACGTCGGCCGACAATCTGAAACGCAGCGCATGTATCTTGAAGGAGAAACCAATCTCCGCGATGATCAAATGTCGCTCGTCTACTACACCAACGGCGGCTCTGTCACCAATCCCGATAGCGGCGTGCAGATTGAAGTCGATGGCGATACGGCGCGAGCGCGGCAGGCGGGTGGACAGTGGGAAGAGATCGAAGATTTTACGGGTCTCTTCTCGCATGATAGCGACGTGATGGCGTTTTTAGTCGCCGCGACGAACATTGAGCGGGCTGCGTCGAGCGGGTTAGAAAATAGCGTTTTGCCCGTTTCTGATATGTTGACGCGCTACACGTTTGATGTGGACGGCCCCGCCTATGCGGAGTTTATTCGCAGTCAGATGCAGGAAGAGATGACGCGCAGTGGCGAATTGCCTATGGGTATGACGTTGAGTGCATCGGAGCTGTATGCAGGTATGTCGGGGACGGGCGAGCTGTGGATTTCGGCCGATGGTCTCCCCGTGCGTCAGCTTATCGAATTGGCGTTTCCAGCCCGGGAAGGAGTTGATCATCGTACCAACGCAACGCTCGACATCGCCTTTCATGGGTTTGAGCAAAGCTTCGTGGGCGCAATGGATGGTCACTGGTCAACTTTTGCATTTTCCATTCCAGCTTTCTCTTTCCCCACCAACTTTGTATCTTCTTTTGCCGCTTCGACGCTCATGTTGAGCGTCATCGCCGTCATCGGGCTGCAATCAAATCGACGCAGACAGTGGGCGATGGTCTGGGTCATCCTCGTTCCGACGTTGTTCAATCCATTTGTGCAAATGGCGCAGGCGGCCGACTTTTCGGCAGTTCAGGAGATACAGGCGAGTGGGCGAGAAGCACAAGAGGCGGAGCAACAGGAGCGTGACCGCATTGCGGATGAGCTGTATACGGCGAGCCATGAACCCAATCACTCACCGATTGCGCTCGCGGAAGCGCAAGCCGTCGTCGCCAGCACAGTTGCCGCCACTGGCGCAGTGACCGCCCCAACGACAAATGATGTCCCCAATGATGCCACCGACACCGATGGAGACGGCCTGACCGATTACGTTGAGACACAGTTGGGAACGTTTCCCGATCTCGTTGACAGTGATGGTGACACCGTCTCTGACTATGATGAAATCACGGGGTTTAGCTATGCGGGTCAGATGTGGTACGGCGATGCGCTAGAGCGCGACAGCAACGCCGATGGCGTGGACGATGCACGCGAATGGTGGGTCGATACAGACAAGAACGGCATTCCCGACGACACAGACGGGGATGGCACGCCCGATCTGTTCGATGATGACAACGATGGAGATGGTGTGCTGGATCGCTATGATATGTCGGCTTATCAAAAATCGGCCGAAACATTCACCGACTCCGCACCATTCTCCTTCCAAATATCTGATCTAACCCCTCAAAAGTATACCTACGTCAATTTCCAGTTGCGTCCAACCGACCCCGAATTTCTCTGGTACGCCTTTAATCCCATCGATTGGCCGAGCGATAGAAGAGGCCACATCCAAGATCATGATGACAAGACCTTTTTTGACACCAATCCCGCAGCCGCCCCCGTTGAGCGCAACGGCGACATGCGAATCGTACCTGTGCTGGAGATTACGATAGACACCACCTCAGGGAACGGGGCGCATTTGCCCCCTAGCACAACAGATGCAAATGGAGTTACCACCTATCCAGACCTGACTCCCTATAAAATCACCGTGCGTGAAACGGTTAAGGAGCAAGAGAAAAAGATTTATGTTCCCCTCCAACTTGTTATAGATGAGCAGCAGACACGTCAAGCGTTTGAGGGGAAAATGCTTTATCTGCCCGAAAGCGCGAACTGGGGCAACAATCACACCGTGCGCCTTGCGTGGATGTTACAAGGGTTGGTTGACACCTGTGCATCATATGAAGATGCACAAAAGAAGCAGCAACCTGATTGTCAACGAACAGGTGAGGCGAACGTTCAGCAAGTTTTGCACGTCTATTATGATGATTGGATCATGACGGGCTTTGACGTGCGCGAGGATCACGGCACGGATGCCGCTGTTATCTATGAAGACCCAGATGTGGACACCTCCTATCATGAAGGTGCGCTGTTTGCCTCAACGTATGGTTTTGAACAGGCGTTTTTGTCTGCGCGTGATGTGGATAACAACGGTCGCCGCGACATCTCTGTGCGGCCGAGTGCTGGCGACACCAGTATCGCATCCCTCTTAGATCGGGACAATCATCCCAATGCCGACAAGGAGCCAACTTGGGGGCTGCCCAACATTTTTCAAGTCGTTACCACAGAGACATACGAGCATCAGGATAAGGCGATCTACCAATTAGGCGCGTCCGTTTCGCGTGGGATTCTCGATGATACGTTCACCCACCATTACAGCGAGGCCGCTCCAATCTATCCAACCTTGCTCTACATGCGTGAGGAGAGCTACCGCGCCACCAATCTCGACGCACTCGCCCACAGCGGCGATTATGTCAACTGGTCGGGTCGCGTACTTTCGGTTGATCTGCATCCCGACAATCAATCGGCCGAATCGATACAAACGGTCGCAAGCATGACGATGGTTCCCTACTGTCGTGAAGGCGGCGATTGGGTCAAGTGCAAGCTGGACACTTATTGGGACGTACTGGAACAGTTCCATGCGGAGGACACATCTGTAACGGGCAAAGACCCAGAGATCGCGGCGGGTGAACTGTTGATGATCCAGCTTTACTTCACGACACTTTTCAACAGCGTGACGCAGGTGGTCGCCGTTGATGGCGCACATAACCCAAGCAATGGGTTGTCGTCCGACAGTAAAATTGCGCTAACCTTGACGAAAATAGGCAGTGCTGTCGCAAGGTCATATATTAAATTTGTCGTCAATGATGTTGCGCTCGCACGCATCGTCACAACGCCCCTCTTAAAGCAGATCGGTAAGCAGGCGATAGAACGAGGGGGTATTGTCGGAGCTACATCCATATTAAAGGATCTCACTGGCGTACTAAAAAATGCCCGTGCAAATGTGGGGAAAATTATCGCTGGAACGCTAGGCATTGTGATTATCGCAGCCGTTGTCTTGGCAGTGATCGTCACACTCATCATCTTATATTTCTACCCCAAAACAAGTAAGGTGGTTGTCCCAATCGTGTTGTTACTCATTACCGCCGTGCAGTTTGTAATCAGTATCGTCAAGCCAATCATCAGCGTCGTGAAAACGATAGTGGCGGTCGTCAATACGGGGGCAACAGCTATACAAGCGACGGGGCAGGTGTTGGGAGGAGCGACCCAAATATTAGGTGTTGCGACTGCTGGACTCGCTCTTGGGTTTGTGCTGACAGCTATCTCGACTTGGGGTGTCGCCATCTTTCAAATCATCCTGCTTGCAGCAAACGGTGCGCTGACGGCAACAGCCGCAGTGACGGTCGTTTTGACAGCCGTGGCAAACACAATTTTCGCGCTCGCTCTGTTTATTCTCAGCTTAACGTCGGTGGCTGGACTCCTGCTTGCCGCGCTGATTGGCATTCTCTACAGTCTGGTCACTGGTGTTTTGTCACTTCTCTGTGCTGCTGGTGTCCGGGCTGTCTGTGACTTCAAGAACCAACTCTCCAAAATTGCGGTAGCGATTTTTTATGAAGAAAATTCACTTTTCCAATTGGACACAGTGACGACAGGTCGAACCGATATTGAGTTTGACAGAGGACAGGGGTATGCGGCAGGCAATTCGATACGGGTTAGCTTTCCCATCACGACTGTCGGTGGCTTGAGACAGGGCGGCGCAAACTTTTATAGAAGTTATGAACCGCTTCTAAGACCAACACTTAACCCGTTCGCCGATTCAAAATCGGTCGAACATATCGACAGCATTGTGCGTTCTGCATCTGTGTTCTACGAGTTGAGTGACAGTAATTTGAATCGGTTTGAGCTGGAGCAAAATCAGATGCGTGAGGATTGGGAAGTAAACTCTGGCAAAGTTACGCCTGAAAATCCGCACGTATCTTACGTCTCTAAACAAGACGCAGTCGCGTTTAGCAAAACGTTGCAAGCAGGCATCGACAGTTCGCTCGCACCGCTCTATTTTAATATCGGGCAAGCGAATGGAAAGATTACCTGTGTGAAATTTCTTCTCGAAAGCTGTACCGTGAAGGGGGATGAAACGGAGCGCAACTTCATTACCTCCTCCATTGGTGAGTTATATGTTTTTGATGTTGTGCCAGCTACTGTCGATCAGTTTTATACGCTACACAAGACGCAAGGGGAAGGTTATACGCTAAATTGGGATGACAGATTTAATGGCTTTCTGGATGCAGATGGGGATGGTGTTATATCCCAATTGCATAATGGGAATGATCCAGACGATAGTCAATGGGACACAGATGGGGACGGATTGTCAGATGCGCGTGAGTTGGCTCTAAGGGCGGAGGGGATTGCGGTGTCGCCAGAATCGGCCGATACCGACGGCGATTCACTCGATGACTTAACAGAAGTCCGCCTCAACACCAATCCAGCCAATCCAGACAGCGATTACGATGGCTTGACCGATGCCCAAGAAATTAGCGGTTGGGACATTACGATCAACAATACGTTGTATCACGTCACGTCAGACCCGCTCAGTCAGGATGGAGATGGCGACGGCATTTCAGACCATACTGAGTATTCATTAGATTCACAGGGATTCCACCCACGAGTTGTCAACGACTCACCGTTGGCAAGCTACGTGACCACCAATGACGCAGATGGTTTCTTGCATGGCGGTCAGGATGTGAATGTGACGACGACTATCAGCAATACGCTCCCCAATGTCTATTGGAGCGGTGGTGAGGCGACTTTCACGTATGGTGGTGCGCTGGCACACGACTCTGTCGTCCGTCCACTCGGTTTTAACACGCCCAACAGCACGGCCGCATCTGCCACCACCTCACTGACGGTTGATCCTAACGCTGCCTCTGGGCCTGCTGAAGTATCTAGCACAGCCTCTGTTCGGCTAGAGTATCTGCTTAAAACTGAAGATTTAACCGTGCAGTCGGCCGATCCGTACAATGAGCTACTCGATGAGAGCAGTGCAACGGCCGCGCTCAGTTCACAAACCGACGTTGATGATCCATTCATAACGGCGACGATAACGGAGTTAACGCATTCAATACGCTCTTTTCGGGTGGTTAATGTTCACCTAAATGGTCTTAGTTATACGATATACGATCCGAATGAAGATCCTTCCTTCCCAAGCCGTGCAGACCTATATGGAACACCCACGATTGCGTGTGCAAGCGACCGCAACATTTGTGCTGTGCTTGTCAGCGTGAGAACAGAGTTTTTTAGCGTACATAACTACCTCATGATGCTGCGGTTTCGCTTGGTGCCAGACCCAAACAATCCTTCAAAACTCGCTTTTGATCATACTTGGACAGGCAGTCATCATCCAGCAACAGTTGATCAGATTCATAGTCAAGCTGCACCATCAACAGGCAACGTTGATTTTGGAACCCGTATTGCAAGCAATGGTGATTCGTTCGTGGTTCTATATAACGGTTTCCACCATGATTACGACCGTCAACTCTTGATCAAGCATCCAGTTTCAAATTCAGGTGCGTATGAGCCACCCTCGGTTCTTTCGGACGCTAGAGAGAGTTCCGATTATGCAATCGTTGGGGTAAACGACAACTATACGACCGTTTGGCTGGAAGACAATTCACCAAACAACAAGGAGATGTGGGGAGCGACGCTTGATGGGACAGGTTCCCTTGTTGCCAAACGTCGCATCATACAAAAACCAGCCACCTCCCAAATCGGTGAGACGACGCTCGCTTTCAATCCATCATCTGCGCGTATGTTGCTTGCGTACAATCTGGACGATGCAATCGTAGGCCAAGCGTTGTCAACGACGCTTGAGAGGGTTGGAAGTAGTCGCCAGCTCGCTGCTACCCCAGCCGAATCTCCCGCAGTGGCGTTCGATCCGCGCTCAGGCGCGTGGCTGGTCGGTTGGCAAACCAATTCGCGCTTCCACTATCGAGCGTTTAGCGATCAAGCGTATGGGTTGACGGAGAAAACGAATTGGACATTCACGACGAATCAACAGACAGATTTGGCATGTTTGGGTTCAATAACCAGTGTAACTAAATTTACGTGCGTTCACACGGCTCCATTCAACACCGATTTACGGAAAACGCAGGTTGCAATTAACCGAAACGTGCCAATCAACTTGCCGTCACAACGAGAAACGGTCAATTTAGTTGTTGACAACGATAAGCCCACTTCTTCTGTCACATCGCTCAGCGAGGGGGCGATTATCAAGGCAAACGGGACGCTGATCGTGGGCGGATCGGCCGATGACACAACCTCAGGTATCGCCAAAGTCGAGGTGAGCGTCAACAACGGCGCGTGGCAACCCGCGATTGGTGGCGGCAGTTGGGCGCATACGCTATCTGTCTCGACAGAGGGAACCTATACGATTAGGACACGCGCCACCGATGTCGTCGGATTTGTGGAGGAGGCGATTCAGACTCGCACTTTCCAAGTTGACAACACGGCGCCAACTGCGACGGCCGCGTTGCCCGCAGACGTGATCAGAGCAGACCCACACAGCGACGGCAGCTTCACGGTCGCACTATCTGGAACGGGTAGCGATGGTGGCATTGCTGTCAGCGGATTTGCAACCCTTGAGGCGCAACTGTCGCCCGTTGGCTTGCAAGGCGCGGGCGGTACATGGCAAGCAGCGACCGTCACAAACGGAACATGGCAAATCCCAGCGTATCAACTGCCGTCGTTTGGCGCAGAACCGTCAGGCAGGTATCAGGTGCAGGTGCGGGCGACGGATAGCGCTGGCAACCAAAGCGCAGCGATTGTTGTTGGCGAGCTTGCCATTGATAACGCTGCGCCAGTTGCCAGCTTGCATCAATTTGTCGTTGCAGAGGGTGACCTCATCGCCATGCCGTTAAACGAGGTGGCAAGCGTGACGCAGTTCGTCAACAGTGCGCCCACTGGCCTTCAGCCAGCAGCTTGTACTGGCTGCCCAGTCGGTAGCGGCGGCACCAACGGCGTGCAGTTCAATAATCAACCGCTGGTGTTCCCATACAGCGCAGAAACAACAAACGCGGCTCTCCCTGAAAGAGAGATGAGCGTGGCGATGTGGGTTCGCCCAGACCGCTACGCGCCGAACATGGGGTTCATGAGCGCAATAGAAAAGGTCAATGCGAAAGACGCGGGCTGGGCGATTGGCACGCATGACGGAAACTTATTCTTCGAGTTGGCGACGGAGGGCGGCGGCGACGATGTGACACGCATGGAAGCTTGGCAACATGCGCCCCCTCACCAGTGGAACCACGTTGCCGCGACTTATGATGGTGAGACGACCCGCCTGTATCAAAATGGGGTGCTGGTCGCTGAATCGGCCGATCCATCCGGCAACATTCGCTATGACGGCGTAAACCATCACTTCCTTGGTGGCTATGCTTCGGCCGCACATTGGAGCATGTATTTCGGCCGAATGTCAGACGTGCATCTCTTCGACCATGCCATTACTGTAGACGAAATCACACAACTTTATCGCAATGTGCGGCAGACACCAGAACCAGAGGTGAACTTACCCTTTGACAAACGCGACGCGACGAACAAATGGATAGATTTAACTGGCAATGGTCATCATGCAACATGTAGAGGAAGTTGCCCCATCACCGTAGGGCAAGGCTCAACGGGAGCGAGCGTTCTTTTTGACGGTGTTGATGATGTTCTGCAACTTCCTGTCAATATTTCCGAAACAAGCTATGGCGCATCGCTGTGGCTGAAGACGGAATGTGTTGACTGTGGCATCTTCGAGATCACCGACCGTGGCGGCGCGTTTGATCGCACCATCTTCACGAGCGGCGGGCGTATCTGCGCTTTTGTCTTCACGAGCGAAACGATCTGCACGGCCGAAACGTTCGCTGATAACGGTTGGCATCATGTGGTACATACGTTCGGTGGTGACGTTGGCGCACAACGCCTATACGTTGATGGCGTGCATCGTGCAACAGGGCAGCTTACTGCTTCCATCTTCAACTTCGACACCTACGCCTTCGTCGGTTACGTTCATGAAAAGCCGTACTTGGTAGGGCAGATCGATGATGTCCGTCTCTTCAACAGTGCGCTTTCTCAGTTTGATGTCGCGCAACTGTCGCGGGACACATCGCCCAACGACATGCGCGTTCACCTGCCGCTGAATGAGCCGATTAGCCAGCTAACGCAAACAAATCTTGCTTGGGACGCGAGTGGGAATGGACACGTTGCGACCTGTCAGGGCGCAACGTGTCCCGCAAGTTCAAGCGCGGGTGTCCACGGTACGACACTGGTGTTTGACGGTGTTGACGATCATCTGACACTGCCAGATGCGCCAATAGTCGGCTTGGGCGGCGGTGACTTTACCGTTTCAGCGTGGATCAATCTTGAGACGTATGACACAAACATCGGTAGACCAATTGTAGGTGGTTTGACACGCGGGGACGGTCAAAATATTCATATGCTCGTTCGCAATCAACGCCTGTACATGGATTTCTGGAATAGCTCGGTTGGTGGCAAAACAGTCGTTCAAACAGGTCAATGGTATCATGCTACATTCCGCTATACGGCGGAGACAAGCGAACTTGCGCTTTTCCTAAATGGTCAGCTAGACGCTGTTGCAGTGAGTCGTTTCGCTCCGCAACAGACGGATGCGGTACAGGTTGGACGATTCCTCTACGGCTATTGGGATGGCGCGATTGACGATTTGCGGATTTATCAACGCCCGTTGTCGAACAGCGAGATCGCGGCACTCAGCGGCGCATTGACTCCCGCGCACGGCAAGCGCATCACTGGAATCGCCACCGAGACAGCGGGGTTTAGGGACGACATCAGCTCGGTCGATGTAGCGTATGTGCCGATGAGTCAGATTGAGGCACAAGCCAACACGATCACCCATCTGCGCTTTGAAGAACAGTTCAGCGCGGGTGACGGCGACGGCAATCCCCTCGCCGATAGCTCCGGTAACCAACTACATGGAACATGCAGTGGCGATGGTTGCCCAACGACGACGACGGGGAAAGGGCAGGATGCGCTGCAATTTGATGGCGTGGATGACCAAGTCGAGCTTGCCACAGGGGATGAACTCGGTTTTAACAGCGGTGATTTCACCGTGGCGGCGTGGATGCGTGTTGACGCGTTCAACAGCTTCAATGAACCGTTGATCAGCGGTATGACGGGCGAGCAAAACAAGAATGTCCATCTCGTTTTGCGTGAGCGCAAGTGGTTGATGTCGTTCTGGGGCAACGACACGTTCGGCACGCAAGAATTGGAAGTTGCCCGCTGGTATCATGTCGCCTTCCGCTACACGGTCAGCACAGGTCAGCAAGCAATCTACATTGATGGACAACTCGACAACCAGACGGTCAACCACATACCGCCTGAGCATGTCGGCAAGGTCTATCTCGGTGGGTCGTTGGGCGGAAATCTCGACGGTGCGGTTGATGATTTCAGAGTGTATCAGCGGGCGTTGAACGAGGCGGAGATTGGTCGGTTGGCGCAATCGGCCGATGTGCAAGGCCGCCTAAAATTACATCTCACTTTCGACAGACAACCCAGCCAGCGACTCGCCGATAGCTCTGGCAATGCGCTACACGGCACATGTAGTACGAACACCTGCCCCGTTTCAGTGGCGGGAGAAGTTGACCGCGCCATGCAGTTCGACGGCGTGGATGATCATGTCGTTCTGAACACAGGTGAGACGCTCGGTTTGAAAGGGGGCGATGATTTCACCGTTGCCGCGTGGCTCTACGTCGATCAATTTAACGGTGGCGATGAGCCGCTGTTGAGCGGATTGACCGCAGAGAGCAACCAAAACGTTCACCTCGTTCTGCGTGACCGCAAGTGGCTGATGGCGTTCTGGGACAATGACACATTTGGCAATCAGGTGTTAGACGCGAATCGTTGGTATCACGTGGTCTTTCGCTATTCGGCCGAAAACAGCGGTGTGCAAACTATCTTTGTCGATGGGCAAATCGACGCGCAAACGTCCAATCATGTTCGACCCCAGCATGACGGACTGATTTATATCGGCCGATCGCTTGGCGGCTATCTGAACGGTGCGCTTGACGATCTGCGTATCTACAAGCGAGCGTTGAGCGATGCAGAGGTGGCAGCGTTATCGCAATCAGCCAACAACACAACGTGGCACCCCGCCACGCTCGAACCAGCCATCAACGCAAGACACGGCATTTTGTGGAACGCACCGCTTCCGACAACAAGGGATCGCTTCGCCATCATGACCCGCGCCACCGACACGCTAGGCAATCAAACCTATTCACCTGTTCTCTGGCAAGGGTTGTTGGGTGACGCACCTGCTCAAGCGAGTCGGATGTCACAAAACAGCGAACGATCCATCATGACCGACATCGCCCCACCACAGGTGACGTTGACGACAGAGCTGATACGGGTCGATGATTTGGGTCGCTATTTCACCACTGAGATAGTCGGAACCATCACGAGCGCAGACCCAGATGCCATCGTGGATGTGCAAATTGGCAGCAACGGCGAGTGGCAGGCGGCGACCGTTTCCGCTGGAAATTGGTCACTCGAATTGGAGCCGATCTATCTCACTGCGGAGAGCATGACGACAACGGTGCGTGCCACTGATGGGGCAAATCAACAGACGATCATCACAGAAACGGTGACGGTCGATATTGCTGCACCCACCTTCTTGGATGTGGCGTTCTCCTATGACCAAGATGGCACATGGCAAACGTTGACGAACACTTATCAGACGTTGACCGATGCGTCTATGTTGCGGATGCGTTGGACAATAGAAGACGATGATCTCGTTGAACTCTATGCGGGGTTGACGGAAAGCGAGACAGCGACCCGTGAACAACTGACCGAACTGGCGACAACCGACCGCGAATACGTCGGCACGGTCAATGATCAGGCCACGATGTATGCACACCTGATTGGGGTCGATGCAGTCGGCAACGAGACGGTCAGCAGCTCTGGCCCCTACTACATCGACCGCGTTTTGACCCCCGATCTTGTCACCAATCTCGATTACAACGATTGGCACAACGACGACACGCTGATCGGTTTGTTGCAGACGACCGCGCTAACGGAGTCCGTCGCAACGCTGTCAACATTGGCGGCACAACAACAGCTTTACGGCAGTTGGGATGCCGACGGCGTGCGGCTTGATTGGCAGGGGGCTGATTGGGATGTGGACGGCGATCTGTTCATCTACTTCGATACGGTCAGTGGTGGCGCGACAACGCTGTACAACCCGTACCCCGCGACGCAAGCTGACACGCTGATCTATCTGCCGGGCAATCGCCCAGAGTTGACCGCACGTCAACAGCAATCGGCCGCCGTGCAGCGCAATGCCCGCACGCTCGACGCACATGAAGCGGACTATCTCGTCTGGATTCAAGATAGCGACAATGCAGACTTGATGCGCTGGGATGGTGATAAATGGGTGTTGGACACCGTGCTGACGGACGCACAGTTCCAGACAGAAAGTAGCACGACAGCCCTTTATCTGCCGTTCAATGCACTGGGCGTGGGCGACCCCACGTCGGTCAATTTCAAAATGTTGGCGGTTGCTTCTGAGGAGTACGAACTGCGTCTGTGGGGTGCGATGCCGAACAATAATCCCGCCAACAGCGAGCGCGTTGTCAGCACAAACGGCTTTGCCGAAAGCCACCGCTTTGCGATGACGCATCAATATCAATGGCTCGACATGGGGGCGGGGATTGCGCCAAGTGATGGGCAGTTTGTCGATTCGCGCTTGGCGGTGACAATTTCGGCCGATCCCGACGGCATCACCTACAGCCTCCTACAAAGCGGCCTCTTCTGGCTCTGGGATGCCGTCATCTTTGACGATGTCGGATCAGAGGATGACGTGTTTAGCTTCTTGGATACAGACATTCCCGCCGTCGGCATTGATGAGGAGATCAACTTCACCGTGACGGTTGAGAACAAGGGGACGCGCCCCGCAAATCAGGTCGTTGTCGATATTGCGGCGTGGGACGCGCTCCATCTGCCAGACGTATTCGATGCGGGCGAGTTTGAAAACCTGATCGTCGACATGGGCGACATCCCAGCGGGCGAGACAGCGACGTTTGCGTTTGTGGGTGAGCTGGATGATAGCGACATTGTGGCGGTCTATGAGGAATGTATGGCGGACGAGCCAGAAGACCCCGATGACTGCTACAACGATGCGGACGAGTTTGGCTGGGCGACGCTTGATGCGTTTGTCGATGATGGGCTGAGTGCAGAACTTTCGGCCGATCCGCTCGAATGGATTTGGGTTGATCACTCCGTTGATGCAGTGCCGCCCGTCTACCTGAGCATCGACACACCGCAGAATGTGGTCGGTTCAGATGTCGTCTCGATTGCGGGATACGTTTATGACGAATCGCAACTGGCGCAGGTCGAGCTGATCGTGACAAACCTCGCTGACGATGCGACGCAAGCATTGGCCTGTGTCGTTGAAGGGGAGGGTGGTTTCTGGTCGTGCGAGTGGGACAACCGTGGCGCGATCAATGCCGACCACTTTGCCCTCTCCGCACGCGCCATCGATATTCATGGACACGTTGGCAACTGGTCGGCACCCAACAACGTGACGGTCGACGCAATACGACCAACCGTCAGCATTGGTCCAGACAGTGCCGCATTGGATGACGCGACGGTTGGTGTGGAAACGGTTGCCATCACGGGTTTAGCCGACGACAACAGCGGCGTAACGGCGGTTGAAGTCTGTACGGTGACTGCGAACAGTGAGTCGTGCGAGACGCTTGCGACGGTGGCGGCGTTATCGGCCGAAAACCTCCTCATCATCGACGACATCCCCGCTACACCGATTGCGTTTGACGAAATCAGCGCGGCGTGCGGCGGCGGCGAAATCATCCGCACGTTTGAGGTCGGCAGTTCATTTGTCGTTGGTGATATCAAGCTCGGCTTTAACGCCAGCCATGCGTATCGCGGTGACGTTTGGGTTGAGCTGATTTCGCCAGAGGGGACGTTGGTGAACGTGATTGTGGGGGATGATAGTGCAGGGGCAGAATCGGCCGATTTTGACATTCTCCTCGATGACACCGCAGGACTTTCACTCTTTGCTGGCGGCGGCGACGACATTGGACGACCTTTCTATGACCGTCGCGTTGCGCCCACCGAACCGCTCAGCACGTTCGTCGGTGAAGATGCCGCAGGGACATGGCAGTTGACACTCTGCGACGATGGCGATGACGATGCTGGAACCTACCAACGCAGTCAGCTCATTCTCGCGGAAGCGGGAGACGACATCACCGTAAACTGGCCATGGCGTTATCTGCTCAACGTGTCAGAAAACACGGAGAGCATCACGCGCACGTTGCAAGTTACATCACTCGATGAGGTGGGCAACCGCAGTGCTGAGCCAGTTGCGCTCACGCTCAACATCGACACCGTCGCGCCTGTCATCACCGTCACGCAGCACATCGCAACGCCGACCCCCAGCGAAATGACCGCTCCGATCCTCAGCGGAACGGTCAGCGACAACAGCACGACCGCAGATGTCGTGGTGCGCGGCTACACTGATGCTGAGCAGAATTTGTGGGCAGATGTGGCAGTTGATGAGCTAACAGGCGAGTGGGCATTCACACTCACCCCACAGGCTGTCGGCGACCATACCTTCTGGATCGACACAACAGATCGTGGTGGCAACAGCACAACGAGCGGCCCTTATCACGTGACCGTTCCCGTCTATGCTGACTTGACGCTGTTTGGCACGGTGCAAACGACAACAGTCCGCACCGGCGAGATCATGACAGTGACCTTGACCGTCTTCAATAACGGGCCGAGTGCCAACGAGAATGTACATGTTGTTGCTTCAACATCGTTGGCTGTGCGACACGTGACAACAACGATGGGAACCTGTAGTATCTCAGGGATCGATTGTGAGTTGCCAACGTTGATGCAGCAGCAGTCCGCAGTGATCGTGATCGTGTTGGACAATGAAGCGGGTGACCCATTTGATGCGTTATATTTCTCTGCAATGGTCGATGGCAGCTTGCCCGACTCGTCACACGATAACAACAAGTTCATTCTTAACCCGAATTCGCTGGCTCTCACGCTAACCGAATTCGGGGTGGTGAACAGGTTGTCACCCCTCTGGTTTGGTTTATTGCTGGCATTGAGTGGGTGGTTCGTCCTGACGAGGAAAAAGCGAGAATAGGGTAATCGAGCAGATTAAAGTGGCTATGTTGACCATCAACATAGTCACTTTCTCGCTAGTTGCTTCGCATAGTCACGAGTTTCTAGCCCTAAAGGTCGTAGCCCGCAAACGGTCACGCTTCCTGTCGAGATTGCAAATAGTTCCGAAACCGAAATATCACTTGAAAGCCAATCCTTTTATAGACAGGGAATCCCATCGCTGAAGCCTGCAAGACACCAACGCGATAACCCAGCTCTTTTGCCTCATACAATGGCAACATGGTCATGGCTGCCCCAATCCCTTTGCGTCGTGCTTCTGGGACTGTAGCGACAGCATAGATACCTGCAACGCCAGAATCCAATATCATTGCAGAGGCTGCAACTGGCACATCATCTAAATAGCCAATGTAATGATGGGCTGCCTTATAATGTAAATCGTTATAGGTCGCTTCCATTGCTGCTACCTCGGCACCGATGAAGTCAGGCACGCCAAACCCCTTTGCCGTCGTTCGCGCCCACAACGCTTGCCCCGCCGCATTGTTGACTTTGTTGACCTTTTCAATTCTGAAGTTTTCAATCTGGGAAGGCGCGGAACGCATCTCTGCCAAATCTAGGACCATATTGGGTGCTTCTCCCGCTGGTTGCAAACCGTGTTGTGCCAATAGTGCGTCGATGTTTTCAGGCGTGGTTTGCGGGCCAACCCACCACATGGCTGGGCCACCCTTTTGGTTTAGCTTGGCTTGCAGGTTGTCCGCCGTTGCGCGCACATCCTCACATGTCATATTGACGGAGACAACGCCATTAAACACAGGACCCGGAAGACCGGAATAAAAGGAGACACTGCTGGCGGTCGATACGAGAGCCCCGCCCTCTCCGCGCCCATAAATAGAGTAGAATGCGGTCATATTCTTTATTGAGGCACTTTGTAGTTTTTCCGCTGAGGTCGTATCAATCATTGCTTGCATTTTTAAGCTCCTTGGTTATTTGCCACCTGTTCTAAGACTACAACGAGACTTCAATGGACTGATTAAAGAGCCTATGGTTAAAACCAAAGGCTGGTACATAAAGTGCGTTGAAACGCACTGCAAACAACGCGCTTGAGCGCGTTTCGCATAATAGCCTTCGGCTTTAGCCGTAGGATTTTGGCAAAGTCTCGTTGTAGTACTAAGACACAGACAGTAAAGCACAGAGGCGGCATCCATTTCTATGGAAAAGTCGTACAAAAATCCGTACAATGTCGTACAGAGCCGTACCCAACACAGGGACAGACACCATGCAGCGAGAAATTACATTTGGAGATTGGCTGAAGCGTCGCCGCAAATCATTGGGGATCACGCAAAAGTCACTCGCAGAACGCACCCACTGTTCCGCCGAAACAATTTACAAAATCGAAGCGGGACGCAGACGACCCTCTTTACAGATCGCCAAGTTGTTGCGTCAAGAACTCGGTATCGACGCGGGCGACCAAGAGGCGTTCATCCAATTTGCAAGAGCCACAAAACCGTTTCAGATAAACGGCCGTTCATCCCCGCAAACCCCATGGCGCACCCACTTTATTCCAGATAGCAATTTGCCGACACAGCTTGATAGCTTGATTGGACGGGAACAGATCGTCACACACGCCCACAGGTTGCTGAAAAAGGATGATGTGCGCTTGATCACGCTCGTCGGGTCACCCGGTATCGGCAAGACGCGGGTTGCGATTAAATTGGGGGAAACGGCCATTCTCGATTATCCCAACGGCGTCTATTTTGTCCCGCTCACTGCCACGCACAAAACAGACCAGATTGCATCAACCATTGCGCAATCGTTGGGCATCGTCATTTCAGGCCGTAAGGATTCGCTGGACAGCTTGAAACAGTCCCTTTTTGAAAGGCAGATGTTGCTGATCCTAGACAACTTTGAGCAGCTACTCGATGGCGCGTACATCGTGCGGGATCTTCTCATGGGTTGTCCGCTTCTCAAGATCGTTGTGACAAGTCGTTCTCCGCTTCGGATTCGAGGAGAAAGGCAACTGCCTGTTGAGCCGCTGGCATTGCCCGGCTACCTTTCTACACACTATGATGCGCGCATCGGTAGCTACCCCGCTGTGCAACTGTTTGTGGAACGGGCAACGGCCGTGATTCCCACATTTGAATTAACCAGCCAGAACGCCTTTGCCGTTGCCGAAATTTGTGCGCGTTTAGATGGCGTGCCGCTGGCCATAGAGATCGTCGCCGCCCGTCTTCGTCTCTTGCAACCGCAAGAAATTTTGGAAAGATTGACAGGCCAAGAGATATTGACCTCTCGGGGAGCCGTCGATATGGACGAGCGTCACCATACGTTAGGCACGGCGATTGCATGGAGCGTTGATTTGCTGAACGCAGCCGAGCGTGAATTCTTCTGTCGTCTCGGTGTTTTTGTCAATGGGTTCACGCTTGACGCGGCTCAATTTGTCGCAGAGCCGCAAGAAAATGCATTAGATCTGTTGTCAGCACTGGTTGATATGAGTCTCCTGAAACGTGATCCAGAGAAATCGGCCGATTTGCGTTTCATCACGTTGGTGACAATCCGTGAATTTGCGCTCGTTGAACTAAACAAAACGACTCAGTTAGATGCCGTTTTGCAGCGTCACGCCAACTACTATCTTCAATTTGCCCAAAAAATGGAGCCACGCCTCCATTCTGGTAAGCCAGCGGAGACATTGGCGGAATTATCGGCCGAACACGACAATCTCCTCGCCGCCTTAGATTATTTCATCGACAAACGTGCATGGCTGCAGGCGCTACAACTCGCGGGCGCACTGGGCGAGTACTGGGTCTATCACAATCATTCTGTACTGGCGCTACGTTATGCCAGCGATCTGATCGCTGCGACGGACGGTCTACCGCTCGAAGTTGCGCGTGGCAAGCTGCTGGGCCGTGCTGCGATGGCAGCCGATTTCGCTGGCAACAACGCGCTCGCATCACACTATGCACGCCAAGCTATGCAGCTTGCGGTCGCGTCACAAAATCAAGCGGAGATCGCCTTTGCCTATTTAGGAATCGTTATGAGCCACCATGAGGTGGAAGAAGATGAAAAGCTGTTGGGTTGGCTGGAACAGGGGTTTGCCGCTGCGCGTGAGAGTCAACAACCTTGGCTAACAGCCAGTTTACTCAATGCCTGTGGGTGCGTGGAGCGGGCAAAACAGCGTTATGATAGCGCGTTGAGCTATTATGAAAAGTCGTTGGAACTCTCGACAGAGATCGGCTACGAGTGGCTCATGTCAATCAATTCACACAACATCGGCGCAGTCACACGACGCCAAGAACAGCATCAAGTCGCACTGACGAACTTTCAACAGAGTCTTGAGCTGAGTTTTGATCTGGGTGATGAGCGAAGTGTCGCTCGGACGCTGCAAACCATTGCGGGTGTCTACATCGGTGAAGGCAAATTAGAGGTGGCGACGCAAATGCTCAGTTTTGTGCAATCACTGAACAGTCGGAGAAATGTCGACGTTGAGGGAAGCGATTTCATCCACTTTGAACGATTATTAACGACGCTACGCCAAAAATTTGCTGGTTCAGCTTTTGACAACGCATGGCAGATTGGACAGCTTTTGACTGCTTCTCAAATCATGCAACTAGTCCAGAACGATAGTTGAGAGAGGGACGCAACACCGTTTGAGTGGAGAGAAATAAGTCGGAAAGCATGTTGCAATGCGGATTGTGCAAGAGAAACTGTGCCGATGCGCCACTTGGCTCTATGAGTTGCGAGCTCCTGCAACCATTTCTTATGGGCTGGCTGAAAAATCGGGAACAGGCCGCGCATCCGCTTCCGCTTGTGTCGTCGCCGCCCCGTTCTCAGCAATATCTTCCAACAACCAGTTCATCTCATCAATCTCGCGCCGCTGTGCATCGATAATTTCATTGGCAAGCTCTTTCACGCGCACGTCGTCAATCTCCGCCCGTTCGCTCGTCAAAATCGCAATTGAGTGATGGGGAATCATCGCCCGCAGCCACGACTCATCCTGCACCGACGTTTGGCTGCGCACGAGAAACAGCGCGCCGAGAAAGACGATGAGGCTGCCCACGTAAATCGCCATGTTCGCCTTGTCGCTCTTGTACATTCCGCGCATGAACGTCAACATGATCACGGCCATTGCGGCGCCCATGATGAACGTCATGAAGAAGCGGTTTCGCTCCAGCGGACGTGTGAAAGCTGATAGGTGTTGAGATACATCAGCACGTACATTGCGACCATTGATGTCCCGATCATTGCTGCGAATCGCTTGTAATTGTTATTGTTCATGGATTTCCCCTTGTGTTTTTCCCTTAACAATAGCAAATAGAAACGAGTACCTCATCCGCTATTTGGCGTAGCCCCGTCATAAACAACGATACATTTTAAGTTCGTATCAGCCCCTGGAGCGATCCCAATAGCAAGTGATTGAGCGGTTCACCCGCTGCCTTGATATCCAGCTTCTCCACCCCCAAGAACGTCACAAACCGCGCAAACCCACGCGCCAATGCTTCCGCGAAGTCAGAATTTGTGCGAAGCGTTTCATCTTCCAGCCAAAAACCCAAGATAATGAAGGTGTTGGTGGTGCGGTCGAGTTTGCTGTCAAATCGGCCGATAAGTCTATCCCCCCACAAAATAGGCAGCGTGTAGTAGCCAAACTTGCGCTTCTCGACAGGCTTGTAAACCTCCCACACATAGTCAAAGTCAAACAAAATTTTCGCTCTCCCCCGTGCGCTGACGGGATCGAGCGGAGCGAGAAAGATGACCTCTTCAGTTGTGGATGTTTCCAGCGGTGTCCATGCTGACGGGATGTGTCCCGCGCTCAAATCGTTTAGCATTTCGGCGTCGGTCGCAAGCGCATAATACATCCCCTTCCACCCTTCAATCTGCACTTCGATGAGTTCGCCATCAGCCAACAGATCATCGCGTATCTGTCTAGACTCACTAGATGGCATAGGACGACAAAACACGTCCTGCGCTCGGCTTAGCCGCGACAAGCCAGAAAAGCTGATATCCTTTTTGATCAAGAAGCGGTCAGCCTCATCCTCGTTGCTCTCGACGATGAGGTGTGCAGGCGCAACCGTTTCAGTAAGCGCATAGACGCGCTCAAAATTCTCGCGGTGATGCGTCATCACTTCACCCGTGCGCCACAGATAGTACAACGCCACCGCGCTATCCTTGCGCCCACGATAGTTGTCTGTCCGTTTGCGATTTGCCATCTTGAAATCACGGTTACTGACGGTGCCACGTTCACGCAAGATGGCTCGCATTTCAATAATGGCATCGGCATGATCGTGCGCTGATTTGCGAAGACGCACACCCTCATCGCGCTCACGGCGCATGACGACGCGCCAGTGAGGGAGTTCATCCATCGGCCGAACCGCCAGCCAGCCACCCCAATCAAAAAAGTCGCGCTGCTCGTAGGTCACGTCTTCCCATAGACCCGGTGTATAATCCAGCACGCGACTGTGCAGCATGATGTCGTGGCTACGCGCGATGATTTGCAATGGATCAAGTTGCAGATATTCGATTTCGCGCATCGCTTGCGCCACACCCGCATTACCGCGCCAGCGTCGTCCCGGCCACAATCCCTGTTTGCCGAGAATAAAACGACGCGCAATTTCCTTATCAATTGTCAACATGGGGTCTCCTTCATTTGCCTGTGTTATGTCCTGAATACCAGTCCAGCACCCGTAAGGCACGCAGCGTATTCCAGCGACTTGGCCGACCATCTCCGTCCTCAAGCGCAAAGGGGACTGCGCCGCGATGCGTGTTTTCCAGCAGCCATCTGCCGTCAACCTGCTGTTTGGCGCGGAGCAGCGCAATCGCCTCATCAATCCGTGGGTCAGGCGGCTCCCCAACTGCACGAAAGTATTCCAAGCCACGCAGGACATCGTAATGCCAGCGGGTTGGAAACGAGAATTGAAGCCATGCAGGATCGACGACAGCCCCCGTGCTTTTGCGTCGGGACAACTGGCGTTCGAGTAGATATTCTTCACCACGCCGGCGGGCTGTGCTGATTTCGGCCGATTCCCCCACCCCACGTTCATACGCCAACAACCCTTCCAAGACGCGAATCGTGGTATGGAAAGATGATCGCACCGACCCATTCTTCGCCTCACAGTTCCACCCACCATCCGCAAGCTGCTCATCGAGCAGCCGTGCAACCACAGCGGCAACGTCTTGTCCAAAGTAAACACCCAACATGACGGTCATCCCATTGATGCACGGCTCAACCTCGCCATCAAAAAATGGTTGACCGTCATGTTCCCAGCGGCAGTTTGCGCGCACTTGCGCCACCGCTCGCCGCACCTTGTCATTGTGTGGATCAATACCGAAGTCGTGCAGGTATTCGAGTGTGTAGGCTGTGGCAGTCCAAGGCTGCCCAGTGCCGCGTTCGCTGTTTGTTGGTTCAAACCAGCGTGCAGGGAATAATGCGCCCCCTGCCCACTGACCGTCTGCCCCTTGCAGGGCCAGCAACCGCGCTCCCCAGCCTTCCGTCGCCACGCGAGCGCGTTCCGCCGCAACGACTTCTGCTGGTGCATCAGTTAGATCACGTAACACCTGCCAGCGGATGGCTGGATCAGAATCCAGTAGCCACTGAATAACGGCATTCGTCGTATCTTGGGATTGCCACTTTGGGGGATTCACTATCATCTGCGGTTCTCCTTATTTTGTTCGTTCAGATTCAGCGCTGACCATGTTTTGTTACGACACGGCCGCTAGCGTTTTAAGATGTGGTACGCATGTTCTATTGTAGCTTTGTTACGCATTTGCAACAAGAATGCGTAGCGGAACTGAGAGAGTCAAATGCGTGGCAGTTCCATGCCTGCACGAACAGGCTGTTCAGATTTTGCCGAGATGCGTATCTAGCTACTGCCCAATGCGATTGGTGACCTTCGTGTGCCGTTCCAGCGTCGCGCGCAGTGCGCGGTTGACCAGCTCATGCGAGAGAAAAATTTCGCGCATCTCTGGGTCGCTGATCTCAACTGCCGTGTGTTCTAACATCGCCGCCGCCAGCGCGAGCGCGTCGTCCGCGCGCGCGTCACCCGCCTGCGCGAACACGCGATGACAGAGAAACAGCGTCTCAATCGGGGATGGCAAATCACGCCCGCCGGTTGGTGCGCTGGACGTCCACACCTCATCGGCCAGCGCGACACTCTCCGCCATACGACCTTGCGCCAGATAGAGCTCAGCCAGCTTCATCAGCGCCGTCAGCCGCATGTGTTCTTCGTCTTTTTCTAGGGCAATCGCTTCTTTGAACGTGATTTCGGCGGCAGCAAATCGGCCGATTCGCCGCTGCAAACTCCCCCAACCGACCAATGCATCACCTAGAAAGTAGCTCTTATTGAGCGTCTGTAACAGCTCGATTGCTCGCTGAAAGTAGTCGATGGCGGCGTGCTCGTCACCCAATCCGATCAGCACGTTGGCGTATGTCCAACTGCCAAGCGCAATCATCAACTCATCCCCCTGCGCTTGCGCTAGTTCGAGTGTTTGTAGAAGATGGGAACGCGCCACGTCATACGCGCCGAGCAGAAGATAGGTGTGGGCTAAATTGCTGTGGCATGCACTCAGCCGCGCCTGATCATCGAGCAGTTGACACAGACGCAACGCCTCACGGTCGCAAATCAAGCCCGGCCCGATGCGGTTTCCTTCGGCGTAGGCAGGCGCGAGCGCACTGTAGGCGCTTGATTGACCGCGCAAATCTCCGAGCGATTGATAGATAGCGAGTGCTTTTTGCGCCGCCTCTACCGCTTGGTCAAACGCCCCCTCAAACAGATGCACGCGACTTTTAGCACAATAGAGGCGGGCGACTGTTTTTGGGCCGACGTCCTGTTCATTTAAGCGGTCTAACAGTTTTTGGAGGATAGCGTATGCCGCAACGCCGTCCCGCCGCTCCTCCAGAACATCGTAGGCACGGGAGAGCAACACCTGGATGTGCAGGTCTATGAAGCGGGGATTGCCCGTCGTCAGGGTAAGCACCCGCTCGCGTAGTGGCTCCAACTCAGCCATCGTCGACCGCCCGTCGAGCAGCAGCAACTGGTTGACCAAAAGCAGCGGCAGCACATCCTCATCGCCGATGCGTTCGCTGGCAAACTGCAACAACTGCGCCCCCTCAATGTTGAAGCCGCTGTGTGAGTACAGTTCGCGCATGCCGTCGGCCGCGCACGCCAGCAGTGCGGCGTCCTCGTTGGCGACTGCGATTCGCCATGCCCGTCGGATATTGTTTAAATCTTGCCGCAACACGGCGGCAACCGCTGCGGCGCGCGTCGTGTTGAGATGCGCCGCCTCTGTTGCCAAGCGTTTCAGGTAGTGCTGGCTGTGCGAATGCTGCGATTGTTGCAGACGGTCTGGTTGAGCGGCGAGTTTGCGCCCGGCAAGCTGGCGGATCAGCTCGTGCAAACTGTAGCGACGACTGCCGCTGTTGCGGAGCAGCGACTTTTTACGCAGCCGTTGCAGCGTGAGCGGTGAGGCGGCGGCGATGGCGTTCGCATCGGCCGATCCAAACCCGCTACGAAATACGCTCAGCCGCATCAGTACCCCGCGCTCCTCCGCCGTCAACAGCTGCCACGAATAGTCAAAGACGCTCGCCAAACTGCGATGGCGCGGCGAAATGTCGTGCAGATCGGTTTGCAACAGGTCGATGTCGCGCTGCAACTCGGCCGCAATGCCGTGTACATCGAGGTCACGTATCCACGATGCGGCTAGCTCCAAGCCCAGCGGTAACCCCTCGACCGTGTGGCAAATATCACAGACCGCCCGTACGTTGTCGTCCGTCAGTTTGAACCGCTTTGAGAGACGATGGGCGCGTTCTACAAACAGCCGCACCGCCGCGAACTCGCCCGCGCTGGACAAGTCTACCACCGCCGTCGGATGGGGCAGACCGTGCAGACGAAACAGATCTTCTGCCTGTACGTTTAGCTCTTGCCGCGACGTGACCAGCAGCACGATGTGCGGCGCACCCGCCAACAGGTGGAGCAGCAGGGGTGTGCTGTCTTGGATAATGTGCTCAAGATTGTCGATGATTAGCAGAAGCCGCCGCTCTTTGAGGGCGCGGAGCAGCTGCTTGTCGGGAGAGCCGTCGCCGATAAAGATAAGACCGAGCGCGGCCGCAATGGCGGCGGGAATGTCGGAGGCGGCAGCGACACCTTCAAGCGGCACAAAGAACACGCCGTCCTCAAATCGGCCGATGTACGCCTGTGCCACCTCCAACGCAAGGCGCGTCTTGCCGATGCCGCCCGGTCCGACGATGCTGATTAGGCGATAGGCGCGTGCTTCGAGCCGTTGAGAAAGCTGAGCGATCTCAGTTTCGCGGCCGATAAACGGTGTGGTGGGGGCTGGCAGATAGGAGGCGATTTCGGTCGATTCACGCCGCGCTGTCAACCTCCCGCGCTCAATCGCCTCACGCAACATCTCCGTCTCGCGCTCAGGCGCAACCCCCAACTCGTCGCGCAGCACAGCCGCGCACGTCTGGTACTGCTGCAACGCCAGCGCACGCTCGCCGCGCCCTGCAAAGACGCGCATCAACTGTTGATGTGCCTTTTCGCGCCAGCTTTCTAGCGCAACCTGCTCGCGTGCATAGCGCAGCGCATCATTCAACTCCCCTCGCGCCAGTAGTCCCTCGGTTCGCTCGTATAGCACGTCGAGCCGCTGCTGATAGAGATATTCACGCCGCAGCACGAGCCACTCCTCAAACAGTTCTGCCCCACCGCCCACTTCAAACCCTGCCAGCAGCTCTCCGCTTGCCAACTTGACCGCTTGCTGTAGGCCATTTTGACACGAGTCGCACGTCGTGATGTCGTCGTGGGGGTGGGTGTGAATTCGGCCGATAATCCCCTCAAACACCACCACATCACAGGCAATCTCCGCAGTCTCCCGCAGCCTGATCGTTTGCCCCTTTGTTTGAAAATAACGCGATGCACGGCCCCTGTCACCCAAATCCCGCCGCAGCCGTGCCAGCGTCTGTGTCAAATTGTGGCGACTTTTGCGCTCCTCCTGATTAGACCAGAACAGCGTCGCCAGCGTCGAGCGCGTCGGGGCCGCTTGCTGTTCAAGCACAAGATAAGCGAGTAGCGCGACGCTTTTTGCGGAGCGAAAAGTCGTGACCGAAGTGCCATTTTGTGTAACTGTGGGGGAGCCGAAAAGGGCTAAGTTGAGCATGGTTGCAGATGTGGTTGGTATGGTCGCATCTTGGTCGCAAGTAATCGTTATAGTGCCAATTATAGGGCAATACGGCAATTAACTGCTATTTACTGACAGCCGTGCATCTAGTTGGTCAGTGCGCACGGCAAACGACAATGAGTTCGACTATGACTTGGAGCAGATCAGCATCACCGTTGACGACCGATACGCTCATTTTGCTACGGATTTTTCGTCAGCAAGGTGAGCCACGTGTTGTCGTCACCATCGACGGCGAGCGCATCCCCTTTCCATCGCTGGATGCTGCCTTTGCCTATATCGACCGTTACTGTCAATCGTATCCAATGCCGGATGACGGTTATGATACGAGTTATGCTGATGGTGCAGATCGCTAAGAAGCCATGATTTTGCTCGATAAGTTTCATAACTTGGCACACTTGCAGAATTTATGTCAGCTCAGAGGCCCTTGAATTGCGCGCTAAAAGAAGCCCGCACGGTGGGATCACTTATCCGAGCCGCGACCATTTCAACCCATTGTCTCAAGCGATTTGACATATCGGCGGCTACATTCGCCCGGCGTGTTTCTTGCAATACGTAGACGCAGTTTTGCAAAAGCAGCGGTGGTTCAACCACGCCGTCGAGACCTTGCTGTTTGACGAATGAAACACGCTAGTTGCGTTGCGTGAAGTAGGCATGATTGAGGGCGGTCGTGCTGGCGGTATGCTACCGCTGAGCTTGCTGGGATTGCTGACCACTTGGGTTCTTTGGCGCAGAAGGCGTGGGGATTCTCGAAGTAGGATAGTGTGAGCGGTGTTCGTTCCAGTTAGATGCCAAGCGGCCGATCTGAAGCCAAATAGGTATCGGCCGACGCAGGAATTTCGATCACGACCGCAAAGGTTTAGATCGGCTGCCGCCAACAGAGATATGTGATGGCAAGCAATAAACAGAACAGTACCCAATAGAAGGCCGTGTGTGCCACTTGGGACTTGACCATTTGCAGCGTCGTCGCTGTTGGAATGCCGCAACTCTGACATTCATAGGCACCGAGATCGACCAACGGGGCAGAGCCAGATCCGACATCAGTTGCAGTTGCATCAATGCGTCGCCGTGCATTGGCTAGATCATAGGGAATCTCTTCACTAACATTGCCATCTTGGTCAAGATCAGTTGTATCTTGAGGTAGCCAACTATTGTTGCCTGCGTCTAAGGCAGGTGAGTCTGGCTGCAACTGCTGATCCCCATAAACGTCATCGGCGGTTCCCCAGATGGCATCCGGTCCAGCCGTGGGGAGCTGTACAAAAAGGGGGTTACTGGTCAGAAGAAGTCCGCCACACAGCACGCGATTGGGGCAGCCCGCCTCGATCAGGGAATCGTTTAGAGAGAAGTGACCGTTGCGATATTTGTAAACATTCTCGGGTGTATTGCGCCAGAAAATGCTGTTCGTGACACGTGGTCCAGCGTTCCCAAATTGCGCAGAAGCATCATAGATCGCGCCGCCCTGCACGCTGGCTCGATTTCTGACAAAGGTGGTGTTCGTAAAATGCGGGGTGCTATCACTGCCACTCATATAGATGCCCCCGCCTTGATTGGAGCTGACGTTGCCAACAAACAACACGTTATTGAACTTGCCGTCGTTGAGTAGCATCCCACCTCCTAAATTAGCGGTATTGCCGCGCAGGTGAACGTTGGTTAGATCGAGATAGCCAACCGCATGCATTCCACCTCCTGTGAAGTCGGCGTGGTTTTGCTCGATGCGCGTTTGACTTACAACGAAAGCCTGTCCAGCGATTCCGCCCCCTCGGGTGGCGCGATTGCGACGCACGACACTATTTTGCAGGGTGATTGTCATTGGCCCAGATGCGTAGAGGCCGCCCCCACCATCATAGGCAGCATTATCTTCGATGATTAAGTTAGAAAGGGTAAGCTGGCTGGATCTGACAAAGATGCCCCCACCATCGTCCGAAGCATTGCCGCCGCGCACGGTAAACCCGTCTAAACGGGCGGCTGACTGCAAAAAGTATGCGCTGACGACATGCTCGTTGACGTTGTTGCCATCCAAAATGGTCGCATTGGTGGCTGGATCGGCATTGCGCTCGGTGAGGCTCGCTTCATCCCCAGCGAAGCCACCGTATACATGGACGCCATCCCGCAACTCAAAGCTGTCCTGTGCGCGATTGCCCGGCGTATAGGTGCCGCTGGCGACCCATATTTCAGTCGTAGGCGCGGCGACTTGCATGGCTAAGGCTAGACTGTTGAACGCAGTTGCCCAACTCGCGCCGTCCATTGTGCGATGCGTCGTCGGGCTAACAAAGATGATCGGCGTCGTGGTTTGAAAGGGTTGTCCCCCTGTTACTGCGCCCACACCGCAAGGGTTTTGGGGTGTTACACGCCAGTACAACCGCTGATTGGCTGGTAGGTCTTGATGAGGTTGATGCGCTGCTGTCGCGACGGTGGCTGAGTAAACAACATTTGCAAACCCGCTATCGCTGGCAATTTCAACAAGGTAGCGCTCCGCAGCGACTGGCTGCCATGTCAAGTTTGGCCGTTGACCAACATTGATGGCATTGTCAGCTGGTGTCAATAATGTGGTGCTGGCAGGGACAGTGCTGAAAACATTGAGTGTGACGGTAACTTGGCGTGTTTCGGTAAGGGTCGTGGCGGTGAGCGCAATCGCGCTGGTACTCGCCGTTGCTGGGGCAGTAATCAGTAAGGTTGTGGTCGCGGGCCAGCCCGCCGAGATCGGGTTCGCTGTAAAGCTGGCAGAACCGCCAGCTGGCGCACCACTTTGGCTGAGGGTGACTTCAAAGGGGGGGCGGTCCCCACGGATCAGGTTGAGCTGAAATTCGGCCGAATCGCCCCCACAAACCGCCTGTGATTCAGGATGGACGGTCAGAAAGGTCAATTTGCTGGCCGCTGCATAGCAATCGACACGCCCATGTCCGGCATGGTAGTCAAATCCCACTGCGCCTAAATCTTGCGCAGTTTCTGTCAGTAATGCGAACACTTCAGCATAACTCAATGTCGGATCAAGCCCCAATAGGAGTGCCACACATCCAGCGACATGCGGCGACGCCATCGACGTACCCGACAGTGTCTGAACGTCGTCGGGTGGATAGGCAGATAGGACATCAACACCGGGCGCAGCGAGGTCGGGTTTACTTGTTTGACAGGGGGCAAAGTGACCAGGCCCCCGTCCGCTGAAAGAGGCAATCGAACCATTTTCGGCCGATGCGCCAACGCCGATCACATTACAGTATTCGCCAGGGCTTGAAATGCTCCCCACACTGCCGCCGTGATTGCCCGCAGCAAAGATGGCGATCATGCCAGCCGCGTGCCACGCATCGGCAATCTGCTGAAACTGGGCATTGGTCGAAATGTATTCCCACGAATTGTTGACGACGTTTGGGCGCAGCGCTGGATCGGCAAGCTCTGTTTGTCCACTGATCGGGAAGGGTGCCAGCGCCCATTGAGCCGCATTGATAAAGTTGTAGCAGGATTGGCTTGTTGTACAAACGCGCACGGTCATCCACGATGCATCGGGGGCAAGACCGTAGACAGTGTTCGCGTCATTGCCAGCGATCGTCCCCATTGTGTGGGTTCCGTGCCCATCGTTATCCACTGGCACTGGCGATTGTGCGGCAAAATCATACCAATTGTAATTGTGGTCATAGCCATACGTTCCGAGTCGGCCGCGATAGTTTTCTGCTAACGCTGGATGGGTGTGGGCCACTCCCGTATCCAAATTGGCGACGACGACCCCCTTTCCGCGCTCGCCGAATTGCTCCCAAACGTCAACGGCGCGCAGTTGTTCGATGCCATACGGGATCATGGCAGGCGTTGCCCGCGTGGGTTGCGTTGTTCTGATTTGTGGCTCTGGGAGGGTCAGTTGTGGTTCGGCCGAAATATGCCGCACCTCAGGCAGCGTCGCAATTTGACTCAGGGTGGAAAAGTCAGACTGCACCGCAACGGCATTGATAATGTAGTACGGTTCAAATTCGATAGCTGGCTGTTGTTGACGCGCCTTTTCGAGTAATTCCCGCAACTGCTGTTGGGATGCATCGGCTGTCGTGCGTAAGGTGTGATAGACATACCAACCGCGTGCGTCCCAATCTTGGATGGTGTAGGCGGCACTTAGGTCGGCTTGTTCCTGCATCCAAACAAGATAGCTGGCGCTACTGTCACGACTTTGAAATTGCGCAATGATGTCTGGGTCTACTTTTGCAAGCGAACTTGTTTCGGCCGAAATGTGCTGCCATCCGAAAAAAATGAGTAGCATCGCGCTACAGCAAATCAACAGACCTCGTTTCATTATCGACTCCGTTGCCTCACTGCATTCAACTATCGACTCGATGTCTGTTCAGTGTGAGGCGGTCAACACATCTTCAACAGATGTACTAAATGAGACCCTTATTCAATTTGATTCAACGTGTGGTTCGCTTACCGATTGCTGTAAACGACATGGCAACAATTATAGCAAGCAGCGATAGTTATTGCTGCATGGACACAAACAATTGCGGGGCATTTGCATGCTAAAAAGTGGCAGAAGGAGACAGAACTGTGGAATGGAAAAACAACGGCCAAACGCGGGACAAACAAAGGCACCAAATTTTGGGGTTGCTCAAAATACCCGACATGCAGGACAATCGTAGCGCATAAAAGTTAGGTTCCAAAAAGCGTTTCATCAGGGAGAATATTGTGTCCAGAACAATCTGTATTTTGTTAGGTAGTGTCATGTTGTTGTTAAGCGTTTGGCTGGTGCAGGCGGATAGTGGCGAACGAGCCGACCGTCACATCAGCGCGACGCTTCCCGTCGCCCCGAATGTAGATTTGTCACCTGTCCCACCAGCGGCGGGCGCGCGGGATCAGTACCGCGATGCGCGGGTCGTCTTTCAGCAGTTTGACAACGAAAGTGGCTGGCAGGTGAGAATGATCAATGATGGTATTTTTGGCCCGCCAGCAACGATTGCCGGGTCACCAGCGTCTGAGATTCAGCCCAACTTGTCACGTGGCGCAGAAATGGTCGTTTTCGTCAGCGATGCGGCGGGGAGTTATGATCTCTACAGCATGGCATATCATGGCGGTGGGTTGCGGCAGTTGACGAGCGGATCGGCCGATGAGACCGCCCCCAAATGGTCGCCCGACGGCACGCAAATCGCCTATCAGTCTGACCTGCACGGACAGCCCGACATTTTCATTATGAATGCCGACGGTGGCAACGTGCGCCGCATGACGACCCACCCAGATTACGACGGCATGCCCACATGGTCGCCCGATGGCAAGCAGTTGGCATTTATCTCGCGGCGCACGGGCGGCTATCGCATCTACACATTGGACGTGAACGGTGGCAACCTGCGCCAAGTGAACAACACGCCCTACAGCTTCCGCCCACAGTGGTCGCCCGACGGCCGCACCATCGCATTTGATGGCGACCCCGACGGCGATACATGGCAAGAGCTGATGACGGTCGATTTAGAGACCGCGCAGGTCACTGTGTTGGCAGATCGCGGCCACATGTTCGACACGTGGGCAAGCGGCTGGTCACCGAGCGGAGAGCACGTCGTCTACTCGCTGGTAGATTTCATCGTCTATCAGGGGCAGTTGTACATAGAAGCCCTCATGACGGAGCGCATTGAGGTTAGTAACCATTACGCGCAGCCATTTATCAACCAACCATTGAGTGCAGGAGCCGATTGGGTTAGTACTGACACGGTCGCGCCACAGTCGTCGCTTTATCCGCTGCCGCAATACAGCTTAGTGTACCAGCCTTACATACAGTGGCGGTTAACGGATGAAGATCCCGACAGCTTCAACGAGGCGATAATCGAAATAGAGGTGCGCGTGGGTGAAAACGGGACGTGGCAGCCGTTTGTCGCAGCGACTTATGGCAGCATAAAGGCGTATGCGGGTACAGTGGGCGAGACGGTTTATTTCCGCAGCCGCGCGCGCGATGATGCGTACAACTATGAGGCATGGGAGTCGCCGTATGGAGAAAAAACGACGCTCGTTGCGGGTGAAATGCGCGGGACGGTGGTGGACAATCGCGGCAATCGGTTGCCTCATGCACCGCTGGCAATTGCACCACAGCCAGTCGAGCCAGCGCAAAGTGATGCGGCGGGACAGTTTCATGCGTATACGCTCTCGACAACCACGCATAAGGTGACGCTGCCAAACGGGGATTTTCCAGCGACCCCAAATGGACAATACAACATGGCGCACTATCTGCCACCGCAAGACAGTGCGATCACGGCAGGGAGTTTTGAACAACTGGGGGATTGGATACTGACGGATATGACGCGCACGGCGGTGGCTGCTCACAGCGGCACGTTGGGTCTGGCAGGGGCAAGCTGCACCGACCCGTGTGTGATGCGCCGCGAATACGATGTGGATGGCGTGCTAGAAAATGCTGGGCAGTATGACGATGCGGGAAATCTGCACATTATCGGCCGAACGCTCACCGATAATCTGACCCAAATGGTGATCGCGCCCGATGGCACGGTGACACAAACGGCAATCCCCAACTCGTCCAACCTGCAAAACATTCACCTACAAATTGACGGCGATACGCTCTACATGCTCGGCTCTAGTGGCTCGATCAGCAGTCCGTCCCGCTTCTACCACTTTACGAAGTCCAAGAACGGCGCATGGCAAAAGCGCACGACCGTCATGCCGACGAGCTATGGGTTGCGAGCGGTTGCGCTGGCACAGAACGGTGCGGCGGCGCTGGTTCTCGACCTATACAACTCTGAAGAGTCGCTCGTCCATATCAGATATGACGATGGGTGGCAATCGGCCGAAACGCTCACATTTCACAGCGGCTATTCTAGCGGCAGCGGCGGGAGACTTGGCTTCGATGCATACGGGCGCGTCCATCTACTTTGGGGAGACGATTTGCTGGACGCCAACGGGTTTTACATGAACGTCGTGCGCTATGCCGTGCGCGATGTGGCTGGCAGTTGGCACGATTACGGCGTCGTGCTGACGCAGCGTGGACTGTTCGGTATGGCGGTGGACGCAGGCGGCAATCTGCACACCATTACGGCTGAGTTTGGGTCGGAAGAGCGGTTTTATCAACGCTTGGTGAACGGGTCAGCCACTGTGCCCATCCCGATTGAGATTGATGGTTCGAATCAGATACGCATGACGGTCGATGCAACTGGTACGGTGTATGTTGTGTATCGCAGCTTCACAGGGTCACTTATCCAGCACCAGCTGCCACACGGCGCAACGCAGTTTAGCCAGACGATTTTGACAACCCAGTATGACGGTAACACGCCGACGCTGATTCCATCTCCTGCGGTGGGAGCGACGGTGGCGTGGGGATACTTAGGCTACGACCCTGATACACAGACGAACATCCCCAAATTGCGCTACACTGCACGGACACCGGCGGCGAGCGCGACAGAGGCAACGGCACAGCAGGTCGTCACCGTTGGGACAGCTGAGGCGCAAACGTTGAGCTGGCTGGCACGCGGGGTGGGGGATATTGCACCAGATGATGAGACGCAGATGGTTGTGACGGTTGACGATGGCAGTGCGCTGACCGAACTTGCGGCCCCACAGCTTACGATGCGCTGGCAGCCGTTTTGGGCGGATATGTCGGCGTGGGCTGGGAAGACGGTGACGGTGACGTTCGGAGTTAAGCAGGCGATGGGTGAACCGCGACTCAATGTGGCGATTGATAACGTCGCCTTGGGAGCCGCCACACCCAATACGTGGGTGAGGCTCGTCAGCGACAAGCAGATGATCGCCAACGGAGAGCAGGTGGCGGTCACGATTCATTACGGCAATCATGCGCCGCTTGCGGCGACGGATGGCGAGGTTACACTGACGTTACCAGTTGGGTTCACCGTGGTGGATGGCACGGCGGGGTATAATGTGACAGGCAATGTGGTGCGCTGGCAGGTGGGAGAGATTTCGGCCGAAAATAGCCACAATCTCACCCTACAATATAATCGCATCCAACCGCTTAACACGACGATAACGATTCAGGCTGAGATTTCACATGGGGGGATGGAATCGGCCGATTGGGACAACACGGCGAACGTCAACTTGCGCTATGGATTCCATACGTTTTTGCCCGTGATCCGACAGCTACCATGAAAACACGCATCGCATTTATCACACTGCTCCTGATCAGCATTGGGCTGTTTGGTGTTTATGCGGCCGAAGCGGCCAACACCTGCCACGCCACCCATGATGATGGCACAACCGTCTTTTCCAGCGCAGACGCCTCCGCCATCCAGCAAGCGGTCAATTCAGCCAGCAGCGGCACGACCGTGCGCGTCGCTGGCACATGCACAGGCACGCAAATCGTTAACGGCACGCCGCAACTGCTCTACATCGACAAGTCCCTTTCGATTTATGGCGGATACGACAGCACGACGTGGCTGCCGCTGAGCGCTGCGGCGCAATCGACGCTGGACGCGAATCGCGCTGGACGCATCATCTATATCAACGGTGTAGATGTTTTGATGGGCAATATTGTCATGCAAAACGGCAACTTTCAGGGGGACGGTGGCGGCATATTTGCGACGGATGGCGATCTTGACCTGTCCAACGTCACCGTGCGCGACAGCATCACGGGGGATGACACAGGCATTGACGGCGGGCGCGGCGGCGGTATTTTTATCCGCAACGGCGATCTCGATCTGTCTGATTCGCTGGTGACACAAAACAGCAGCACCAATGCTGGCGGCGGCGGCATAGCGGCTGAAAATGGCGATATCAGCATAACGGGCGGCGCAGTCAGCCATAATTTCAGCACGAATGGAGACGGCGGTGGCGTGGCGGGTGATAAAAACATCACGATTGTATCGGCCGAAATCCACAACAATCGCACCGTCTTCGGGAGTGGCGGCGGTATCTACAGTCGCGGCTCACTGACCATATCGGACAGCACGCTGGCTGAAAATGGCGCGGGCGAAGGATCGGGCGGCGCACTCTTTAATGTCGGGCAATTGAGCATCGACTCGACGCAAATCCTCAGCCATACGGCAAGCTATGCTGCTGGCAGCCTGCTTCACGCCAGTGGGGACGGGCGAATTGAGAATGTCGTAATGCGGAATGGGAGCGGCGAGTCGTCGGGTCACATTCACAACAGCGGCAGCCTCATCATCCGTGACAGCACGCTGATTGACGGGCGCAGCACGTTTGGCGCAGGCGCCATTCACAACACAAGTGTGCTGACGATTGAGGCAAACACAACGATCGCCAACAGCTTTAGTTTGGACAGTGCGGGTGGTATTTTCAACAGCGGGACGCTTGACGTAAACGGCAGCACGATTCACGGCATTGAGGTATCCCACGGGCTGGGGCGCGGGGCGTTGTTGAATGTGGGATCGGCCGAAATCACCAACAGCACCATCAGCAACAATTCTTCACCCTCTGCGCCCTCCATCGCTGGCATCGACAATCGCGGAACCATCACGCTCACGAACACCACGATCAGCGACAACAGCACAACGACGCAAAACGGTCAGCCGCAAAACGGCATCGGCTTCACCAATTCAGGCACGGCGACGCTGATCAACACGATTATTGCCAACAGCAGCGGCGGCTCCGACTGCGCGGGAGGTGCGACGCTGACCAATACGCTGATTGAAGATGGCTCGTGCGGCGCAACGCTGACGGGTGATCCACTGCTCGGCGCACTGGCAGACAACGGCGGCGCGACGCAGACACATGCGCTGCTCGAAGGAAGCCCCGCCATTAACGCAGGTAGTAACGCGCAATGTCCTGAAACCGACCAGCGCGGCGAACCGCGTAACGTCGGCGCGTGCGATATTGGTGCGTTTGAGGTGCAGGAGGACGCACCGCCAGACGGCTGTTTTGCCACGCCCGATCATGGTGTCACGGTGTTTAGCAGCGTGGATGGCGCGGCCGTGCAGCAGGCGATTGATGCGGCAGGCAGTTTTGTCAAACTGGCGGGTCATTGTCTAGGAACGGGCGGGGCGGGGCAGATGATCTTTCTCATCACAGCACACACGTTGGAAGGGGGGTACTCGCTGGCGAATTGGAAATCGGCCGATTTTAGCAACCCCACCATCCTCGACGCAGCCCAACAGGGTCGCCTTATCGATCACCGTTTTGAGACGAGTACGCTGCGAAACGTTATCTTACGCAATGGCGCGGCGACAAGTGGCGGCGCGGTTCTGCACAGCGGCGGCGTTTTGACGCTGGAGCGCGTCCAAATCAGTAACAATGTCGCAACGGAAGGGGCGGGTATTTATGCGACTGGCAAAGTGATCGTGCGGGACAGTACCATCAACGAAAATACGGCGGCCGATTTTGGCGGCGGGCTGTTTGTCAGCGCAACGGGCGAACTGGTGCTGGAGCGCAGCTTACTATTGCTCAACAAGGTGACGAGTGGTGGCAGTGGCGGCGCGGGTCTCTACAACGGCGGCTTGGCCTCTGTGCAGAACAGCACGTTTAGCGGCAACGATGCGCGTGTGATGACGCGCACACGCGGCACGGCTGGGGGCGGCGCAATTTTCAACAATGGCGGCACGCTAACGCTGCGCCACGCCACCATCGCCGACAACTTTGCCGATGACAACGGCTATGCGTTTGGTGGCGGTATTCATAATAACAACGGTGGCACGCTCTATCTGCATAACACCATCGTCGCCAATAATTTGGGTGGCAACTGTGTCAATCGTGCGTTGCTCGGCGGCAATAGTGGCAGCTTGATAAATGGGTCGCGCAATCTTGCCTGTGTGGGGATGATTTCGGCCGATCCCCAACTCAATCTACTCGCTGACAATGGCGGCGCGACAAAGACCTATGCGCTCGCGCCAACCAGCCCCGCCATCAATGCGGCGAGCAGCGCATCTTGTCTCGCCATCGATCAGCGCGGCGTGGCGCGACCACAAGGCGCAGATTGTGACATCGGAGCGTTTGAGTATGAGGGGGTGCCGACGGCGGTGGGGTTGGGGGGATTTTCGGCCGAAAATCCAGCTATTCCAAGCCGTCTTCTGTTCTCTCTGATCGGCATACTTTTTTGTGTTGTCGTGTGCACACCGCTAGACTGATCTTGATTGGTTGCAAACGAGTAGTCGGGCGTGTTGGCAAACGCATATTTATCTGCATCTTCTGCGATGATGATAGATGCACCTGCCGCCTCGATAATCAGCCCGGTAGGACAACCCAAACGCATAATCCTTATGCGGCAACGCAAAGTCAGAGTGCGATAACTCGTCGTGGTTTTAGGAGTGGAACCGACTGCTAACTGAGAAACAGGTCAATCGGCCGATTGACCCGCATTTTCTCGCTCACGTTGAAACTCTTGCAACAGTTGTTTGCCCCAAACATCGTCTTGAAAGTGAGCTAACTGCAAAATTGCCTCATCCAACTCAGCGCGCCCTTTTTCTATCTCCCCCAATTGAATCCAAGCCCGACCGCGCTCGCCTAGCGCATTGGCAAAATTTAGTTTGTCCGCCAACAGCGTCCATTTCTCAAGCGCGTCATCTAGAGAGAGAATTGCCTCCTCTGGACGTGCCAGTTGAATTAAGGTGTAGCCGATACTTGTATCTAATTGGGCTTGAAGTTTCGGGTTTGGTATTGTGCGAAATTGTTTGCGGTCTGCTTTTTCAAACGCTTGTAATCCTTTTCCAAACTGACCAAGTCTGTTAAACATTACGCCCGTATTTAACAGAATGCGCACCCGCTCTGTTTCATTGACCGTCTTTTCTATAATCAGTAACGCTTCCTCAAAAATCTGTAACGCATCTGCGTATTGTCCTAATTTGGTTCGTGTTAAGCCGAGATTGTTAAGTGTGGTGCCATGATAGCTTTTGTCGCCAATTTTTTTCCAAACGGAGATCGCCTGCTGAAAATAGGTGATAGCTTGCTCGTACTGCCCTGTATGAAGGGCAATCAAGCCGTGAATGTTTTGTAATGAGCCCAAGCTCCGATCGTCACTTTGTTCCATACACTGTGTGGCAATGTCGGCGTGGTGTTGAGCCGCTGCATAATTGTGCTGGTCGAAATAGGCCAGTGCGCTGTGGACGTGACACTTCGCTTTTTGTTGACGACTCTGTGTTAAGCTGAGTGCCTGCTGATGGTATAAAATCGCCTTATTGCTGTCGCCTCGTGTGCGATAAAGAACGCCTAGACGGTCAGCTATTTGAGCCTGTGTTTCTGCGGGCAGAGAGGTTGCAGCAAGCAGGCGTGTGTAATTTTCGATCCCTATTGCAGTTGCGCCTGCACGTTCAAAAAGGGGAAAAAGTGCCAGACACAGTTTTGCAGTCAGTTTTGGATAGAGCGATACGCCATACTGAACGGCAATGAGCAAACTCTCCCATTCGTCCTGCATGTCAGTCAGTTTTTTGTCGTTCAGATCAACTGTGTCCGCGATCCCGATTTCCAAACTGGTTTCGACGAATTCGGCAAAGTCTCGGTCTACCTCTTGTGCCATCGAATCACCTCAACTTTTAGAAACTGCTCTGAAATTCTGTGAATCGCATAGCGCGGGTTAAGCTCGTTCCCTTTTTGAATCAGTAGAGAGTGGCTCGTCAACTCAATCAG